>NZ_JCAUAX010000001.1:0-1348991 GCF_059692175.1 Paenibacillus sp. J22R67
AGCTTCCGCTAGCGCGGTCCGTGTGGCTTGCAGCGATGTTTTTCATCGTTGCAGTTGCCACTAGCGCGCTGATGCACGCTCCAACGATGTTTTACATCGTTGGAGGTGCAAGGAGCTTCCGCTAGCGCGGTCCGTGTGGCTTGCAGCGATGTTTTTCATCGTTGCAGTTGCCACTAGCGCGCTGATGCACGCTCCAACGATGTTTTACATCGTTGGAGGTGCAAGGAGCTTCCGCTAGCGCGGTCCGTGTGGCTTGCAGCGATGTTTTACATCGTTGGAGGTGCAAGGAGCTTCCGCTAGCGCGGTCCGTGTGGCTTGCAGCGATGTTTTACATCGTTGCAGTTGCCACTAGCGCGCTGGTGCACGCTCCAACGATGAAAACAAAAAACGGCTATGATGAGAAATCCATCATAGCCGACCGTTTGAAACCTAAACCACACCCATGCGCAACCGGTAACCGAACATAATCTCCCGTTCCTTACCACCGAAAGCCTCAGCTACTTGCTCGCGGAATGCCGAAAATTCCGCGTGCAGCTCATCCGCACCCAACTTCAACGCCGTTTGCAAGCCTCCCTGGCTAAACGCTAGATTCGCATAGCGCTCAGCATCGCACGTTTCCCAATTATGAAAAACGATTTCTCTCGCATATCGGAAAAAACCGGAGTCGCGAATTTGCTGCAAATGTCCTTCTTTATCCCATTTGTGAGCTTGCTGCTCTGTCGGGGCCAGTTCTAGCGCCCTAGCGTCGCCTAATGCCAGAAGACGCTTATACTGCTCCTCAATCTTCCAATCAAGCGCTGGCGGCCAGTCGCAGTCGTAAGCGGCAAAAATCCCGCCAGGACGGAGTACGCGAGCGAACTCACGCAGTGTGCTTTGCGGCTCCATCCAATGGAACGACTGCGAGCAGGTGATAACGTCAGCAGAGCCAGACGGCAGCTCCAACTCGTGTGAAAGTCTTTTTACAAACTGCATAGTGTCCGGTTTATGTATCGTCTCCCACTTACTTATGGCTACAGCGCGCATATCATCATTTGGCTCTACGCCAATGATTTGCTCTGCTTCATTCAGCCATATAAAAGTTGAAAGCCCCGTGCCGCATCCTACGTCAACAACAGTTTGCGGTTTATGCTGCAAGTAGGTTGTTATCAGCTTAACGACTTCCTGCGGTGCCGTAGGACGATTCTGATCGTACAACGCGCCGAATCCGACAAAACGCTGTACATTACTAGTGCGTACGTTCTCTATCATAGGTACAATCACTCCTTCATTCATCTACACCTCTAATTATACCTCATTCCGAAAAAACAAAAAGAACTGCCTTAGCAGCCCATTAACGTTCAAACTATTTTAATGCGTGACCATTTTTTTAACTAATTCATCGACCTTATCCTGCATGCTCCGAACCGTTGTTTTCTTATATTGCATACCTAGCCGAAGCACCTTCAATTGCTGTCTGCGCGAAAGTTTACGAAACCGCGGTTCACGTTTCAGAAATGTCCGTATGATCGACCAACTGCTGACAGTTACCCGATCCGATTTGATAGCTGGAATGTCGAATGGAAGCGGCTGCTTGCGAAAACGATCAACAAATTTGCCTACACTTGCCGTTAATTTACTCTCATCGACAAGGCACACGGCTGTTTGTTTATGGGTATGTTTTTTGAGGAAATTGAAATGTTGATGCCCGTCTATGACGACGTAACCTTTGTCTTTTTTGCTTTTTTGCACAACCAATAAATGCATGAGATCTTGCGCTACTTTTTTCAACTCTTTCTTCCGCTGTGAGGTTTTGGTTGTGGTACTTTCCGGCATAATTTTACTCAGAGATATATACTGTACGGTATATCTCACCTGTACCCCTCCTCGTCAGACCGCTGTTAAACACATGAATTCCTTGTTGTAACAGTGTATGAGGGATAGTGTCAGGTAGATGCTTGTTTGCTCGAAATTAGTCGATTAAATTCGTCCATGGACGCGCCAAATCACGCCAATTAGCAGGAACTTCTCCCCTATTGCTGACATAAACAGCTGTTAAAAGCTCTAACACACCCTTCATCTGGCCATCGATAAGAATCTCTTTTATCTGCGATGGCGTGCTTGGCACTAAGTCATTCTTTATAAGGCCAAACTGGTCTAATGGCAAAAACATGGCCAAACTTTTCTTATACGAACAATGATTGGGGAATCGCGGTGAACTCCCAGAGTCGTATTTCGAAAGTGTAACTTGGGCGCAGTGTTTCATCAGCAAAGCAAACGCATCAAATTCTAGAACGGCAAAAGCCTCCTCCGGCTCCCTTCTAGCATACGTTGCCATCATTTTTTGACAATCTTTTAAAGTTGGCCATAGAAAAACATGCCGGTCCAAGAACGCCCGAAACTGCTCTTGTGTCGTAGAAGCATCGATCATGCTATCCGCGATTCTCAAGTGAGAATTGATCGTTACCTGTCGATCTTGATATTGCAAATGCTTTGGCGCTAACCGGCGTTCGCCGATCTGGGAAGGATCGATTTGATAACTTGAATATAGCGTATCGAAATGCGCAATAGCCGGCAAATTTTTCGCGCGTGTAAAATGGAATAAGCTTTTTCTATTTTGTGCTTTGGTCATAGCTGAGACAGCAGCGTCACTCATCGTTGTGCTCCTTTTAAGTCAATCCTGGCCATATTTTACCACAACATCCCTTTTAACATTCAAAAAAGGGCTATCCATTCAGATCCATTCCGATCTTCAGGACAGCCCCTATGAGATTAAATCTTATGCGTGAAATTCTTGACCGGAACGAACTTCTTTCACATAACCAGCGCGAATAACGAAGTCACCGAAGTGCTCGCCATCCCAGCGTTCTTTGGCATATTGGGTAATAATCGGCCCAAGCGATTGTAGAATCTCTGTTTCGCCGATATTTTCTTTATACAGCTTGTTGAGTCGGTTACCCGCGTGACCGCCACCCAAATACATATTGTATTTGCCAGGTGCTTTACCAATAAACGCAAGCTCAGCCAGCATCGGGCGTGCACAACCGTTCGGGCATCCGGTCATACGGATGGTAATTTCTTTCTCGCTAAGACCTGCTTCTTCCAGCATCGGCTCGATTTTACCCATCAAATCAGGCAGGTAACGTTCGGCTTCCGCCATCGCCATGCCGCATGTCGGAAGTGACACGCAAGCCATGGAGCTTCTGCGTAGTGCGGAGTAGTGCAGACCATCTGTAAGACCGTATTCCTTGATTAACTCTTCGATCTTCTTCTTCTTCTGAGCGCTAACATTTCCGATAATTAGATTCTGGTTTGCTGTCAGTCGGAAGTCACCGGAATGTACTTTGGCAATTTCACGAAGTCCAGTTAACAGCTGATAATTATCTTCATCTTTGACGCGTCCATTCTGGATAAACAGGGTGAAATGCCATTTGCCATTGCTTCCTTTTACCCAGCCGTAACGATCTCCGTTATCGTCAAACTGATAAGGACGCGCAGCTTCAAGCTTCCAGCCTAGGCGAGCAGTTAGTTCTTCAACGAACCACTCGATGCCGCGGTCATCAATTGTATATTTGAAACGTGCGTGTTTACGCACGGAACGATCACCATAATCACGCTGAATCGTGACGGTTTTCTCTGCCAAATCCACGACTTGATCCGGTGTAACGAATCCAATCACTTGGGCAACCTGTGGGTACGTCAGCGTATCGCCATGCGTCATGCCCATGCCGCCGCCAACGGATACGTTAAAGCCTTTCAGCTTTCCATCTTCCACAATCGCAATGAAACCAAGATCTTGTGAGAACACGTCTACATCGTTAGATGGTGGAACGGCAATACCGATTTTGAATTTACGCGGCAAGTACACTTTGCCGTAAATGGGTTCTTGCTCAGCGTCTTGACTGTCGATGACTTTCTCTCCGTCCAACCAAATTTCATGGTAGGCGCGAGTTTGTGGATCTAGATGGTTACTAATGCGGCAAGCCCACTCGTAAACTTCACCATGCACATCCGAAAGGTAAGGATTAGGGTTGCACATGACGTTACGGTTAACGTCACCGCAGGCTGCCAGTGTGCTGAGCAGCGAGGCATTAACTTCCTGAATCGTTTTCTTCATGTTCCATTTCAGAACGCCATGAAGCTGGAAAGATTGTCGAGTCGTTAAGCGAATGGTGCCATTCGCATATTTCTGTGCAACGCGGTCCATCATTAGCCATTGGTCCGCTGTCACGACACCGCCGGCTGCACGTACGCGCAGCATGAACTGATAAGCTGGCTCTAGCTTTTGCTTTTGGCGCTCATTGCGCAGATCTCTGTCATCTTGCATGTAGCTGCCGTGAAACTTCATCAAGCGGTTATCATCTTCAGGAATCGATCCCGTGATAGTACCTAGAAGGGTCTCTGCGAGGCTCCCCCGCAAATAATTCGTTCTTAGTTTAATGTGTTCAACGTCGCTATGCGGTGCGCTGTTCTTCGACAATAAATTGTTTTCTGACATATCGGCTCTCTCCTCTAGCAATCAACGGTTTCGTCTTAGTAAACGTCCCGCTGATAGCGTTTCTGCTGTTGCATCCGGGACAAGTATTCAGCAGCTTCTTCTGAGCTGAAACCGCCCTCTTGTTCAATAATTTTTGCCAATGTTTCATGAACATCATGAGCCATGCGTTTTTCGTCCCCGCAGACATATACGCTAGCTCCTTCTTGCAGCCATTGATACAGTTCCTTGCTCTTCTCAAGCATGCGATGCTGTACATAGACCTTCTGATCAGTATCACGCGAGAAAGCAACATCCATGCGCGTTAGAACGCCATCTTTCAACCAACGCTGCCATTCAATCTGATACAAGAAGTCTGTTGAGAAATGCTGATCGCCATAGAACAACCATGATTTTCCTTCAGCACCTGTTTCTTCACGCTCGCCAAGGAATGCACGGAAAGGAGCAACCCCGGTTCCAGGCCCGATCATAATGATTGGGGTATCTGAACTTTCAGGCAATTTGAAATTTGGATTGTTCTGAATGTAAACCGGCAGCGAATCGCCTGCTTTTATTCTTTCAGCCAATTGAACCGAGCACACACCATAACGTTCACGACCACGCGTTTCATAGCGTACCGTACGAACCGTTACATGCACTTCATCCGGGAATGCTTTGGAGCTGCTAGCGATGGAATATAAGCGTGCTGGCATTTTGCGCAGAACAGCGATAAATTCGGCTGCTGCGATACCTTGTAGCGAATAATCCTGAACCAAATCAAGCAGGTCTTTGCCGTTGATGTAGGATTTGAGTTCTTGCTCATTTCCTGCAGCTACTAGCCCATTCAGGTCCGTATTCACAGTCAGTTTAGCAACTTGTTCAACTAGCGGCTTCGTAAGAACTGTAATTTCAAAATTATGTGTTAAAGCTTCACGTACGGACCGTTTGTCGCCATTTTTATTAATAGTAACAAGTTCATCTGCATGCCAGCTCATTGCTTCAATCAATTCTTCGACAAGTTGCGGATGATTTTCCGGATAGATGCCTAAGCAGTCGCCTGGTTCATATTGAAGGTTCGATCCTTCCAGAGAAATCTCCACATGTCGCGTTTCGCGGTCTGACCCGCGTCCATTCAGATTCAAGTTCTCAAGGACTTCAGCCTGGAATGGATTTGTTCTGGAAAATTCGGACTCAGCACCACTCGTAGAGCTAACAGCACTACCTGCCACCAGGGCGGATGACGATGCTGAAGATGCGCTCAGAGAGCTTAGTACGCTGCTCATCCACTCTGCTGCTGGTTCGTCGAAATCGACATCACAATCTACGCGCGGAGCAAGCTGCTTACCGCCGAGTTCGCCCAGACGCTTGTCGAAATCTTTGCCCGTCTGACAGTAAAACTCATAGGACGTATCGCCGAGCGAAAGCACGGAATACTGTAAACCCTCTAATTGAGGTGCTCTTTTACTGTGAAGGAAATCGTGGAAGGAAATCGCATTATCCGGCGGAACCCCTTCACCATGGGTGCTGACAATAACCAACAAAGTTTGTACCTTTTTCAAAGCATTCGGCTTGAAATCGGACATGGAAGAAAGCGTTACCTGAAATCCTTGTTCTTCAAGTTTCTTGGAGAACTTTTTGGCCAAACCTTGCGCTTTACCGGACTGAGATCCGAAAAGCACTGTCAATTCTTTGGAAATTGGTGCCACGCTTGGCGCAGCATTTGCTGCTGCAGGAGCTACAGGAACTGTGCCAACACTAACTGATCCTGCTGCACCATTCATTGCTGTGAAGTAACCGCTCAACCAAACTCTTTGTGATTCTGTTAATGAAGGCAGTAGACGATTAAGCAGTTCTACTTGTTCCTGGTTAAAAGGACTGTTTGTTACTTGAAGTTCCAACAAAATCCACCTCTCATATCTTGCAGTAATAAGAAATTCCCCAATTAATTTGTCACAAAAAATATCACTCTCTTGAAGCTATCATAGGTTTAGTTGCAGGTCAATTATAATGAATTTATAAGTTCTATCAGATAAACTGATATGGCGCATTTTTAGCCTGATAACCCTTTCATTTAACACTTAACCTGACGGATTTTGATCCGTCAGGTTCTTTTGTTTACTAAGACTCGTCCAATAGGAACTACAGGCCGCTATTTCGGTGAAAAAGCACATATTCAACCTGTAAGGGGAACTACGGTCCGCTAATTTGCCAGTTTCACAGTAAAAACATGCCATGGAGGCTGGATAAGGTCCTGGAGTTCCGCTCCGAGAGTAAAAAGCTCGTTTTCCTCAAAATAGAGGACTCTAGTTCTCTTAGTAAAGCCTTAGCGGGGTTCCCGCTAGGTTTTATGTAATTTGTTTTGACAGGTGAGATGGAAGTTGGCTGTATAGAGGATGTATGATGAAATGGTGGAAGGTTAGTGAAGTAGCTACACGAAAGTTGACGAAGCTTAACTCGTCAGGCCTATTATTGGGTTCAGCTTGACGAATCAGAGCCTTAGTGGGAATCCCACTAAGGCTCTATGTAACACCCTCGCTCACAGCCGCATCAACGCCCGGCGTTCCGCCTGCGGCCTGCAAACGGAGCAAACCCCAACGACTTTACCGTTCTCATCCGAATAGAACGCCAACTTCTTTTGCTTCTTCCGGCAGAAGGAACAGGCCTGTGTATTCGTAGGCGTCTTCTTTTTTGATTGATACGACGACATTTGAACGACTTTGGCAGTCTCGACCTTATCCCTGACTTTTTGCCTCATTTTAACCAAACCATAAATGATAAGTGCGAGCACGGGGATTAGAACAATTACATAAATCATAGCTCACCCTCCCTACTTATAATGAAAACTTTTTCAGCCCACTTGATCTTCCAAAGCCGTTATGCACTTATCAAGCGGAAGGCATAACGTCATTCGGGTACCATGTCCTGCACGGCTTTCGAAACGAAAATAAGCCTCAGCGCCATAGTACATTTTCATACGGGCGACTACATTACGCAGACCGAACAGATCTTTCTCTTTTTTACGATCCGTAGACATGCCTTCGGCCGCTTGCTTAGCCGCTTCCTCTAGTTTAGCACAAATGTAGGTAAGTCTCTCCTGATTCACGCCAACCCCATTATCACTAACCTCCAACACGAGCATGGGTCCCTGCAAATAGGAAGAAATGACGAGTTCTCCGCCATCACTCTGTTTCTCCAGTCCGTGCAAAACGGCGTTTTCTACTAACGGCTGCAGCAGCAGCTTCAGCACATGGTAGGGCTTGCTTTCCTCGGCAATTTCGTATCTAACGGTAAAATGGTCCAAAAACCGCAGCTGCTGCACTTTAATATAATATGTCAAATGAATGATTGTCTCTGCAACTGAAAAAGTCTCATTTCCTTTATTCAGGCTTAACCTGAAAAACTTCGACAAATTCAGCACCATCTCGCTGATTTCATCTGCTTCATAATTTTTGGCGGTCCAATAAATGGAGTCGAGTGTATTGTAAAGAAAATGCGGATTAATCTGCGACTGCAAAAATTTCAGTTCCATTTTGGACAATAATAATTGCTTCTCATAATGGTCGCGGATCAACGTCTTCTGATTTTCGGCCATTCGGTTGAAAGACTCAATCACGTACCCTAGTTCGTCCACACGTTTATCTTCTAATTGAATGGTAAAATTTCCGGTCCGCAGCTGTTTCATCCCATAGGCAAGCTTCCGCAGCGGAGCTGATATGCCTCGATAAACGATCCAAGAAATCACAATTGCAAGCACCAGACTGACCACAACGATGCCATAGGTAAACACTTTTAGCGAATCTGTATGGCTTCGAATTTCCCACAGCGGCTGCTCCATCATGAGTGACCACCCCGACAACTTCGACTTCACGCTAATCGTGACCATTTCTTGTCCGGTCTGAGGGGATTTACGGATCGACCTGACCTCTTCCTTCTTGTCCCAAACCTGCGGATTGAGGCTTGCACCTGTTCCCGTTATCGGCTTCCCATTGCTGCCAAATAAGTAAATGTTCGCATTCTTAGATGGTAGGAGCGGTTTAGCCTGCTCAATCAATGCACTCTTTTTAATCGAAATGACTAGCAAGTTAGGATTAATCAACGTTCGATTATAAGGGTCCATTGTGCGAATCAAATGAACACTGTCCGCATCGAAATACGATTCGCCATCTTGGGGGGTATAGAAATACGTCCCGCCTCCCGCTTCCATTAATCGCACATACCACTCCTGCTTCTCCGCGCCCTCCGGCAGCTTACTGCCCCCAAGCTTGGTAGAAATCACGGTCCGCGACGGCATATGAATGATCGTAATTTGATCTACCATGAGATTAACATTCGTCATATTCGTGATCTGATCCATCACCTGAGCGAATTGAACGAACGATTGCTTCTTCGGCTCCTGACCGACGGATTGTAAGGTCGCATTCATATTCATATCAAAAGCAATTAGTGAGGATAGCTGCTCGATGTTTTGAAGCGAGAGATCAATATAATCAGCCATTGTGTGCAAGGCCCCTTGGGTCCTCTCGCCCGTCTGCACTTCCACAATCATCTGTGATTTGGCTATGGCAAAAAGACTGAATCCGGAAAGCGGGAGTAGGATCAGTAAAAAATACCACGTTAATCTAACCTGAATGAAGCCAGTTAGCACTTTTCGCAATTTTGGCACGATGTCAATGGCCATGTTGGTGGTCCCTCCATTTGTACCGGGTCAATTCCCCGGCTTCGCTGGCTGCTTCCCGGTATCCCGCCACCATTCATTCACTTCCCCGGTAATCTCATCACCGCCGGCTTCCTTCCACTTTTTCACAAAAGCATCGAATTCCTCAATCGGACTCATCCCCGCAATAATGCGCGTAAATGTTTCTTCTTGAAGCTTTGAAAGCTTCATTTGGTGCTTGCCCATAGCGGGCGTTGGCGGTCCGTTAAATCGATTTTCCATGAGATTGCCATCGATCTGCTGTAAATTTTCATACAGCTTGAACGGCTCGCCCAGCGCTTTCAACCGATCCCGGGTCATATCTGGCTCCACCGTATCTGCCAAAGCCCCATAGATCCCCCTATAACCTTGCTTGATATGCTCATCGAAACGAATGGAAAGCTTGTCGCCGACCCTGGTCCAAACTTCATTTTCAAAACCGAGCTTCAAATTCTGTTGACCTGGCCCAGCGATGAAATCAAGAAATTTGACCACGGATTCCGCTTGCTGGCTCTTAAGTGGCACAACATTATACGAACGGACGTTGGAAGTGCTGTATACCCCATGCTTACCACTAGGCCCAATTGGAAAATCAAGCGGAATCCAATCCGCTTTGGGATCATTTTTACGGCTCTCGGCAATATGCGAGCGGGTGTCGGACCAAGCGGCTGAATAAAGGCCGACTCTCCCAGATGCTATTTTTTCGCCAAGCACATCGATTTTGTTCAGAGGAAATTCCGGGTCTAAAATATCCTGTTCGTACAAGCTGTGCAGGTAAGCAAGCGCTTCTTTCATTTCGGGCAAAACACCTGAGTAAACCAGTCTGCCATCTCTTTCGTACCAAGCGTTCATTTGTACCCCAAAGGCGCCCAGAAAAGGTGAAGTTCTCCCAAGTCGCTCCAAGATCGAAAGCCCAAATGTATCTTTCTTTCCGTTTTCGTCCGGGTCCCCTTCAGCAAAAGCTTTCATCACCGCCGTGTACTCCTGCAGAGTCCGCGGGGGACGAAGACCGAGCTTGTCCAGCCAATCTTTTCTGGCATATATGAGCTCAGTCCCTTTCACCTCATTCAAGCTGGGAATGGCATAAATTTTGCCATCCACGGTGACGTTATCCCAAGCTTCCTTGGGAATCTTGGCTTTCAGATTCGCTCCGTACTTATCGATATAGTCGTTTAATGGTGTCAGTGCTTTTTGATTGACAAAATTAATAAACCAAGAAGGACTGCTTGTATTCAGTAAATCCGGCGGCTCCCCAGAGGTCATTATGACGTTCAATTTCTCATCGTACCCATTCAGTGGGGGCAGTGTGACACCAACTTGAACTCCTGTATTTTTCTCTATGTAAGCTAGATAAGGGTTGTTATTCTCGTCCATTCCTTCGGGGAAAATCATGCCCAGACTGTTTACCACAATTCGGATGGATGAAATTCCACCCTTTTGGCCAGTATCAGAATCGTTCCTATTATCCGCTTGCATGCTGCAGCCAGAGGCGGTGAAACAAGTGACTATAACGAGAGCAACGAGACCGGACGATTTCGATCTTAGTTTCATTCAACCACCCCTTCGAGCAAGCATTATCCCAAAATTTGCTGCAAAATCGGCGTCAGTCCGTCGGCCATCCGAAGAAACCCCAGATCAGTCGGATGTGAACCATCTACTGTACATTCCTGCGCATTCTCTCCTAATAGCAGAGAACCGTCGCAGAAATAAATATTCGCGTCATTCCTTGCACGTCGCTCCTCTACGGCTTGCCTGGAAATTTGTTTGCGGTCTGCCCGGTCCTTCGCCATCTGAGCTTCAAAATGCTCTCTCGCATGTGTGACCCGGGATATCACCAAGATTGGTGTTAATGGATGCGTTTCTCTATAAATCGCAATGAAATTTGGCAGCGTCTGCTGCAAAAGCTCAGTCGAAACACAGTTGGCCTCATAATCCAGGATTAGGCAGGCTGGATCCTGGATTTCAGCAAGGAGATGCGCCAACTCAGGCTCGCCTTTTCCATTTCCAGAAAACCCTAAATTAAGGAATTCTAGATTGAAACGGCGCGATAAAATGTTCGTATAGGACATTCCTGGACGGGATGCGCAGGCTCCTTGGGTGATGGAAGTCCCGTACACAAGGATTTTTTTATTGCTGACGTACGCTGGAGGCGGTGTGATTTGTGCTTCCGGGTCCAAACCGATCCAAACCTCATCTATCCCTTGGTACAACGGGAAATTCAGCGTAATAACACGATGTTCCCGACTCATATCTGTAAATAACACGCTTTCATAATTGGTTAACTGTTGATCATATTTTGTCGTTCCGTAATAAACCTGTTCACCAGGAACACCGATGTAGCAATCGAATCCGCACTGCCCAGTAGCCGGCATATGATACATGTCCGCAGCTCCGGTCAGCTTGACTTTGACAGAAAGCGACGCGGTGTCTGTTGTAAATCGAATTTGGCCGCCAGTCGTGCAGTTGGCTAGCCTATCAACGGCTAGCGGCAGCTCCCACGCTGGTTCTCCTGGAAGCCTGCGATACCGCCTCTCTTCCTCCAACCAGCCGAAGCCAGCTACTTGAAAAGGAATCTCCAGCGGAGAGTACCAATGAAGATTATTTTCACTTGACTCGATTTGCATATTCGCATCTAGCTGTACAGCGTTAACGTTTTTCATATCGCTCATACGGTTAACGACCCCTTTTCGTTCACTTGATTATGCTTCTGTAAAAATTTTCGTCATACGGACGATGAATCCCTTTTTTCTCTTCATCAAAGGTTATTAAAGTACCAAAAGAAGTCATCGTCCTCTGCTGTGGCTATTTTCCTGCTGTAATACAATGGGAATAGCCTGTGCAGCCGCTGCGCAAACAGGAGAAAAGGAGGGATCTTTGTTGGCAAACAAGATCTGTAAATCATACACCGCCGATATTGTCATTATCGGAGGCGGTACTGGCGGATGTGCCGCTGCGCTTGCCGCAGCCAAATCCGGGAAGTCGGTTATTTTAACCGAGGAGACCGATTGGATCGGGGGGCAATTGACAAGCCAAGCCGTCCCGCCTGATGAACATCGATGGATTGAGCAATTTGGCTGTACGCGTACATATCGCGAGTTTCGGGATGAAGTGCGTGAGTACTATCGACGCCATTTCCCGCTTACCGAGGAAGCACGCTCCCGCATTCATCTGAACCCGGGTAACGGCGGTGTTTCCCGGCTGTGCCATGAGCCGCGAGCTGCATTAGCCGTACTACAGGCAATGTTGTCTCCTTATGTTCATAGCGGCAGATTGCAGATCCTTCACCGCATTCGCATACATGACGTATCGGTTGATGGCGACGACATTCAATCGGTTACGATGAAGAATTTGCAGACAGATGAGCTTACTGAACTCAAAGCTGCCTACTATCTGGATGCAACTGAATGCGGGGACGTTCTGCCGCTTGCCGGAGCGGAGTATGTAACTGGAGCGGAATCGTTCAGCCAAACTGGCGAGCCCCATGCGGTTAAGGGCGATACGCTTCCTCAGGACATGCAGGGCTTTACTTACTGCTTTGCCATGGACTATATCGAAGGCGAAGACCATACGATTGAGCGCCCTGAGCGCTACGATTTTTGGCGAGCGTACAAAGCCGACTTCTGGCCTGATCGGCTGCTCAGCTGGACAGGTGTCCGACCGCATACGCTTGAAGCCGTCGAATATGAACTATTCGAGGGTACAGAGCGATATTCTCTGTTCTATTACCGCCGAATTATCGATGCTGCACAATTTGAGGAAGGCCTATATCCCTCGAGCATCACGCTGGTGAATTGGCCGCAAAACGATTACTGGCTGGGTTCCGTCATTGACGTAAGTGAAAGCGAACGTGAACGGAACCTGTGGGATGCCAAGCAGCTAAGTCTCTCTTTGCTCTACTGGCTTCAAACGGAAGCCCCGCGCCCAGACGGCGGCACAGGCTACCCGGGACTACGACTGCGCAAAGACGTCGTCGGCACGGACGACGGGCTAGCCATGTATCCTTATATGCGAGAATCCCGCCGAATTAAAGCAGAGTTTACTGTGCTGGAGCAGCATGTGAGTACTGATTGCCGTGCAGATGGCAAAGCTGAGCAGTTCCATGACTCCGTCGGAATTGGCTGCTATCGCATCGACCTGCATCCGAGTACAGGCAATCGGCATTATATCGATATCTCCTCGCTTCCGTTCCAGATTCCGCTGGGTAGTCTGATTCCAATTCGGATGAACAATCTGCTGCCGGCCTGCAAAAACCTTGGCGTTACACACATTACTAACGGCTGCTATCGCCTCCATCCCGTCGAATGGAATATCGGGGAAGCCGCAGGTTTCTTGGCTAGCCGCTGCATCGATCGCAAACTGAAGCCCCGCGACATTCGGAACCAAGAATCAGAGCTTCGAGAGTTTCAACGCATGCTGGTGAGTTTCGGAATCGAACTGGAATGGCCGACAATCCATGCTGTTTAGTCGTTCTGTATGACACGACCAAAATAAACTACAAACGAGGTGCTTTTTACGATGAGCAAGGTACAAGTAGCCGTAATCGGAGCTGGCTCGATTTCTGAGATGCATTTAAGATCCTATCAAAGCAATCCAGATGTAGAGCTATACGCTATCTGCGATTTAAATGAGGAACGCGCAAAAGCGAAAGCTGAGAAATATGGCATTAGCCGTGTATTCACGGATTATAAGAAGCTTCTTGCAGATCCAGCTATAGATGCGGTAAGCATTTGTACGTGGAACAACAGCCATGCGCCCATTTCCATCGCTGCGCTAGAGGCGGGCAAGAATGTGCTTACTGAAAAGCCGCTCTGCAAAACAGTGGAAGAAGCTTTAGCTGTTGAAAAAGCCGTTCATCGATCTGGCAAAACACTGCAGGTTGGCTTTGTCCGCAGGTATGCCTCTAATACCGGCATCGTCAAGTCCTTTCTGGATAATGGCGAACTAGGCGAGATTTATTATGCCAAAGCATCCTGTATTCGCCGTCTGGGCAATCCAGGCGGTTGGTTCTCCGATGTGGAACGTTCAGGCGGCGGCCCGCTGATCGATGTAGGCGTACATGTGATTGATCTCTGCTGGTACCTTATGGGAAGACCGAAGGTCAAATCCGTCTCCGGCAACACCTACAACAAGCTTGGTAATCGTGCCAACGTGAAAAACCTCGCTTTCTACAAAGCGGCAGATTACGATGCCACTCACAATACCGTGGAGGATATGGCGAATGCGTTGATTCGTTTTGAAAATGGGGCTTCCATTCTCGTTGATGTCAGCTTCACGCTTCATGCCAAGGAAGATGAACTTACGGTCAAGCTGTATGGCGATAAAGGAGGCGCAGAATTGGAGCCAGAGCTATCCATCGTGACTGAGAAATACGACACCATTCTGAACCTAACACCGCAGATTAATAACCTCTCCTTCGATTTTGTGGCCGGTTTTCAGCAAGAGATTAATTACTTCGTTGAAGTGTGCCAAGGCAAAAAGGAGACCCTCTCCCCTGTGCAGGACGGTGTTGAGATGATGAAAATTCTTTGCGGCATCTATGAATCCAGCAAATTAGGAAAAGAAATAAGCTTCTAATTGAAAGGATCGTGAAAGATCGTGAAACCATTGAAGACGTCCAAATGGCTCATTTGTTCACTTTTGTTAACGATGATCGCTACTTCTTGGCCAATCGGAGCCTCTGCGGCAGGAGCGGGCGTTTCTGCCGCTCCTAGCGAAGCAGACTACATTGAAGTTGAAGCCGCACCTATAGATATCACGATTGATATCGAAGGTCCGCGCAAACAGATTAACTATGTCGACAAGAGCGTAGACGGCATTACGGATTATGTAGCGCTCTTCACACCGGAATATGCCACACAAATTACAGTGGGTACTACTTCTGTTGGCGTTGTCGTTGATGCTGCCAATCATGTGACACGTGTTGTTAATCCTTCTGTGAATGGCGGCGTGCCAGTCTGGACAGGTCCAACGGACCTTCTCATCCCGCAAGGAGGTTATGTTCTCGTTGCAAACGATGATAGCTGGGCCAACAAAACGTATAAGCAATATTTAGCTAAAAATTTCAAGGTCGGAGATGCCATCAAGCTGCGCAAAAACGGTGAAGTCATCCCCGTAACCGCATTAATGACCGGTCAAGGTTTGAAAGCACAGCTGAAACTGAATAATGATGACTGGTCTACAGTCACCGTGCCAAAGTTGACCATTTCTGGCAAGTTGGAAAACGTAGAGCCCGGTATCCCCTACTCCATCCAAGTCAATCAAACGAATGTGACGCTGAAAACGGATCATACGTTCCAAGTCGACATGGCCCTAGCTGAAGGCGTGAATTACCTCGACGTTATTGCCGCCAAGAATGGGGTCGAAAATGATCGCAAGTCTTTAATTGTGTTTTATAAAAAACAAACAGGAACTGCGAAGGAAGTCGTCCTCTGGGTGGATCAAGGAACGAATATTTTCAAACTTCAGACACCTGACAATGTGCGGGATATGCTGACAAAAGCGAAAGATGCCGGCGTTACGGCAATTGCACTTGATGTCAAAGGTGTGGAAGGTTTCGCCAACTACAAGAAAAACGACTTGACCGGCCGACCGCACATCTCTCAGATGACGGCGCCTACCCGCGCGGGAGCGAATCCGAACCTCGACATGCTGGAAGAATTCATTACGTATGGGCATCAGATGGGTATTAAAATACACGCAGCATTCAACGTTTTTGCTGAAGGATCTCCGGCTCATAACGAATATGGATTGCTGAATCAACATTTGGACTGGGAAGAGCATGTTTTCCGTCCTGAGGATGGCGGTCAAATTCTAAGGCTTCGTGAGAGCAATTATTTTAAGTCGGGAAAATCGCTCGTTGCCTTCGTAAACCCTGCGAATGATGACGTAAGAGCTTTTGAATTGAAAAATATGGAAGAAGTCATCAAAAATTATGATGTCGATGGTGTCGTACTTGACCGCACTCGCTATGATAACGAAACAGCTGATTTCAGCCCATTAACACGCACGAAATTTGAAGCTTTCCTTGCCTCTCGGGGCAAGCAGTTGACGAACTGGCCCGCCGATGTGTTTTCCTATGTAAATAATGTCCGTCAAAACGGACCGCTCATCGACGATTGGTGGGAGTTCCGCTCACTCACGATTAAAACGTTTACCGACGATGTACGCGCACTTACCGATCGCTATACGGCTTTAAAAGGCAAAAAGATTCAATCCTCCGCCTATGTGGGCTCTTGGTTTGAATCTTACTATCTGAATGGTGTTCACTGGGGCAGCCCGAACTTCCGCTATGACAGCCGTCTCCAATTCCCTGAAGACAGCTTATACACAGATTCGTATTACGCAACAGGCTACACGAACAACATCGATTTTCTTATGATAGGAACCTATCAGACTACGCAAAAAGAGATCGAGCATCACATTACACTCGGTAACATCGTTACCAATGGTGAAGTTCCGATGTACGCCAGTATTGCACTAGCGAATATTCAGGACCCTCCGCTTCAGCGCTCGGTGTTCCAAGCCGGCTTATCGCAATCGAATGGACTCATGCTTTTTGATTACTCGCAAGTCAATTGGCCGGTTGTAAAAGCATCCATCCAGAATGTGGAATATGTCAAGGATTATCAGGTAGGCTCCAGCATTCCGGGCAATAACAACGCCTTCCTTGAAGGAGATTTATACAATGTGAGCCGCAATGAAAACAACCTGAACATGTACTCCGATTCATTTGGACAATCAACAGCCACATCTACCTTCGGAGTCGAAGCTATAGTCGAGAGCAGCGGTAAAGTTAGCAAAGTCGTTAATCAGCAGCAAGCGCTAACGTGGAACTGGACGAATCTATCACCTAACAACAGTGTGATTCCTCAAGGTGGCTTTGTCATCTCTGCGCTCGATGCTTCTGGCGTGAGAACCAGACGTCAGCTCCTCGCCCGCACTTACAAAGTTGGTGATGACGTAAGAGCAGCTATTCTCCGTGGTCATTTGGCCTATACGAACGTAAGCACACCTCAAGCGAACTTTGAGATCAAAGGCAATGTGGAAGTGCTGGGGCCGGGCACTGCGGAAGCGCGACTCAATGGGGTGCCAGCTGCTGTTGCAAGCAGTGGTGATTTTAGCGGTCTTGTTCCATTGAATGTCGGAGCCAATACCGTTAGCATCTCCGTTTATGTGGATGGCCGCAAAACAAACGAGAAATCCGTCACCATTACAAGATCGGCTCCTGTTCTTACAGGCATCACACTGGATGCCCCTGTTTATCGACTTGTGAAAAATGATAAACAAACAGCTGTCACCACAGCCGTCTATTCGGATGAAACGCATGCTGTGTTTACGGGAGCAACTTTCACCTCCAGCAATCCGAAAGTGGCAACGGTTGCCGCAGACGGGTCCATTACGGCGCTGAAGGTCGGCACAACCGAAATTACCGCCCAATTCGAGGGTAAGACGACCACCTCGATCGTTACGGTCGTCGAATTGACGAAGCTTTCTTTTGAACAAAAGAAAATCTCGTTGTTAAAAGGCGAATCTATTGTGACGCCATTAATTGCGACTTATTCAGATGGCACAACGGAGATCATCACCACCCAGCCGAAGTATCGTTCGTCCCATGACAAAATCGCCTCCGTTGCTGATGATGGCACCATCTCGGCGTTGAAAAAAGGGGCAGCTAAGATCAAAGCCTCTTATCGAGGCGAGACGGCAGAAGTTAAAATCAAAGTCTTCAACGACGGAAAAGAAAAGAATGATGAGAAGGTCAACCTTGAATTAGAGAGAGAATTGGATGAAATACCATCCGGAGAACTTGAATAAGGGTTGAATAGACGTAAGAATAGACGTAAGAATAGACGTAAGAATAGACGTGAAAAAGCATCCGTTTCCTCCTGTATAGGAGGGAAATGGATGCTTTTTTTGACGGGGAAGACCGCTAAGGTTTTGCTTGGGGTCCTTATCAGGCCTCCATGGCATGTTTTTCCGGTGAAATCGCCATAAAACAAACTTAAGTACTTGACGAATCAAACTCCGTCATGTTCAGTGTTAGCTACTTTACTAATCCTGCTCCATCCTTCTCATCTAACTTATCACATTACAGCCAACTTCAACCTTCCAACCTGCCAATAACAAATTACATAAGACCCTAGTGGGAACCCACCATAATAGCAGACCATAGATCTCCCTACAGGTGAAACATATGCCTTTTCAGTGAAATAGCGACCTATAAGTTCCCACTGGACGAGTCTTTTACACAGTAGCGGTTGTCGCAACGTGCGCTGGGCTGCTCTTTCCTCCCTGTAACGATGATAAACATCGTTACAGCTTGCTTTTACACGGCAGCGGCTGTCGCAACGATGTAAAACATCGCTGCGTGACATGCAGCGCACGCCGGGCTGCTCTTTCCTCTCCTGTAACGATGATAAACATCGTTACAGCTCGCTTTTACTCCGCAGCGGCTGTCGCAACGATGATAAACATCGTTGCGTGACATGCAGCGCGCGCCGGGCTGATCTTTCCTCTCCTGTAACGATGATAAACATCGTTACAGCTTGCTTTTACTCGGCAGCGGTTCTCGCAACGATGATAAACATCGTTGCGTGACATGCAGCGCACGCCGGGCTGCTCTTTCCTCCCCTGTAACGATGATAAACATCGTTACAGCTTGCTTTTACTCGGCAGCGGTTCTCGCTACGATGATAAACATCGTTGCGTGACATGCAGCGCGCGCCGGGCTGCTCTTTCCTCTCCTGTAACGATGATAAACATCGTTACAGCTTGCTTTTACTCGGCGGCGACTGACGCAACGATGTAAAACATCGCTGCATGACATGCAGCGCACGCCGGGCTGCTCTTTCCTCTCCTGTAACGATGATAAACATCGTTACAGCGCCTTCGCTCGGCGACAAATCAAGCAAGTCCGCGCACTACGGCAAATCCACCCACTGAAACGGTGTTTCCGCAGCCTTCTTGCCATATTCCAAAATGGCAGCAATCGCAATCGTTTCCTGCCAGGGAACGGCAGGAACACCCGAATCAAAAAATCGCACAAGATTTTCAATAAATGCCCCGAAAAAGTTGGATTCAATTTTCAGAAATTGCGATTCCCCCTGCCCGGAGCGCAAAGCCATGCTGAACGGACAGTTAGGACCATAATGGTTGATTGTAGCCTGGCGTCCGTTTGCGAACCCGATGACTAGTGATGGTGTGTTCGAAGTCCCCGTCCACATCACGCGTTTCACATCCGTTCCCATCAGGGATACGATCGGCTCAATCTGGTGAATGGCATACGTTTCAAAGCTTCCCGGTCCCAACGCGCAAATGGACTCGATCCCCTCCATGTTCAGCCCTGTATATTCCGCAGCAAAACGCAAGGCTGAACTAGAATACATCGGCGTCCCATGCTGCTCTGCAAGCTCAAACATGCGGACTGCAGTATCACGGTTCGGTGCAAAGGTTTTATCGACATAGGTCGGCTTGCCGGACCGCAAGGGAAGCTGCGCAAGCTCCTCATGGAACTCAGCATGATCCGGTGACAACACGATCAAATAATCACTCTGCTCTACGACTGCTTCAATGGAATCCAGCAGCTGAATCCCTTTTTTCTCGCACCAAGCCGCATTGCTCAATTTACCTCCAATATTTGTCTTGCCATAGGCATAAGCAACTTTCATTCTGCCTTCTGATGCGGTTTCTATCCACTCCGGATATTTCTCCGCATGCCACTCATCCAAGTAATAATCAATAAATCCAATTGTTTTCATCTTCCCACCGCTCCCTCCAGAAATAAAACCCCCGTGGAAGAACCACAGGGGATGCTGCTTCTTACTTCTTGTTCGCTGCGTACCATTCATTGGCTGCTTTCGTCATATCGTCGCCGCCGTCCGCTTTCCACTGGGCTAGGAATTTATCATAGTTTTCGAGCGGCTCAGCACCAGTGATGTATTTCAAGAACGTATCTTCCATTAGTTTCTGCAGCTTCTGGCTGTTCTTCCCAATAGCCTCAAGCGGCGGTGCAAAAGCAAGAGGATCAACGACCATGTTCCCTTTTGCTGCCTCCTGATTTTTATTAAATGCATCGGTCAAAATCGGATCTTTGCGCACGCGGGCTTGCCAGTAGATCGGATAGTTTTTCTCATCCACACCTGTCAGGAACGAAGAAGCGTTGTTGTATTGATCATTGAAAATAGGCAGGATTGGGAAATAATTTCCGTTTTCCACTTTATGATGAACGCCTTCTTTACCAATTGTTGCTTCTTTATGAATATCTTTGTCCAGCTTCAAATCCAAGTATTTGACGATCTCTTCTTTCTTCTCAGCCCATTTCGGAATGCCCACGTAATAACTGATCCCTGCGGTTGCCATGACTTGAACCTTGCCGTCATCCCCCTTGAGGTAAGGCAGGCTGGCAATTTTGGCATTCGGCGAATTTTTGAGCAGTGCATTTTGAACCGTTGGCGCATTGAAATAGCCGTTAGAAATGATTGCCGTTTTACCGCTTGTAAAGTTTTCGATGACTTTATTCGCTTGGTTAAGCGACCATTCTTGGTCGATCAATTTCTCGGAGTAAAGTTTTTTCATGAACTCCAAATATTTTTTCATATTCGGATTTTCCACGGTATTCACGAGCTTCCCATTTACATCCTGCCAACCCGTCGTTAACGTTGATTGTATCATGCTTAGACCGAAGGTCGGTAGTACTTCAGGAAGCAGCGGACTTTTACCGCCTGACATGGCCATGACGTTTTTCTTCTCTTTCATCGTTTTCATTACATTGTACAGTTCGTCACGCGTAGTTGGCGGCTTCAACCCCAGCTCATCCATCCAATCTTGACGAATAATCAACGCCGAGTTAACGATCGTTCCTGAACCGGTTTGTGGAATACCGTAAATTTTACCGTTTAGCTTAGCCCCATTCCAGGAGTTTTGAGAAATAACGTTTTTCATATTGGTCCCGTATTTGTTGACTAGCTCATCGATGGGCTCCAAAGCCCCGGAAGAAGCTAGTTTCGAATACTGCGGGCCCGTAAGCAGCATGAAGGCATATTGCTCCTTATTCGCCATGAGCAGATTCAGTTTATCATCTGGATTTTCAACCGGCAGCATGTCATAGGTTACTTTGTAGCCAGTTTTCTCATTCAGGAACTTCGCCACCACTTCAGCATTTGGATCAAATCGTGCATATTGCAGAAGCGCCTTGAATTCCGGCTTTGGTGCATTGGCATTTGCGGTTGTGGCAGGAGCCGCAGACGGAGATGGTGCCGTCGTACCCGAAGGAGAGCCTCCTCCACATGCGGCCAAAGACGCCGCCAAGGTTGTGATCGACAGAACAGCTAAACATTTTTTTAACATGCATGTGCCTCCCTTTTATTCGTGTCTCAAACAAAGCCTTCTCCCCTGCGAAACGACATGTTCCCCTCGACTTGCCATCACCACCCTTCAAGTTGTTCCAGCAAGTGTTGCAGCATTTAACCTTTTACGGAACCAACCAGCACGCCTTTCACAAAATATTTCTGTAGAAAGGGGTAAACGATGACAATCGGAAGCGTAGCCAGGATGATAGATGCTGCCTGAATCGATTGCGGTGAAACATTCAGCGAAGCGTCCACATTTGTACGCAGAAACGCATCCGTGGATGAGACGAAAAGTTCTTTTAAATAAAGCTGGAGTGGTTTCATATCGGCTGAATTGATATAAATCAAGGAAGTAAAATAATCGTTCCAGTAGGTAACCGCATAGAACAAACCAATAGTCGCAAGCACGGGCAGCGATAGTGGCAAAATAATACGCCATAGAATGGTCATATTGCTGGCACCGTCAATTTTCGCGGATTCCTCTAAGCTGTCGGGCAGCCCTTCGAAATAATTTTTGATAATCAGCATGTTATACACGTTAATCATATAAGGCAGGAAGAGCACCGGCAGTTTATCAATCAAATGAAGCGTATGCATAAGCAAATAGGTTGGTATCAAGCCGCCACTGAACAGCATCGTGAATAAATAGAGGATGATAAAAAACTTGCGGCCGCGAAGCCTCGGTTTCGAGAGCGGATAAGCAGCCAGCGTTGTCATGAATAAGGAAAGCAGCGATCCGATGAATGTCACTGTGATCGAAATGGTGAATGCATTCAGAAACATCGCGTTACTGGCAACATATTTGTAAGTCCCTATTTGAAAATCGATGGGATACAGGGATACCATGCCCGAAACGACGGCTGCCTCACTGCTGAGCGATTTGGCAATGAGATTGACGAATGGAAATATCGTTGAAAGCCCTAATAGGATGAAGAACACATAATTGAATACTGTGAACACTTTTTCGGCTGAAGATGTGCGAATTGCGCTAGAAGCTTTAACTGCTGGTGATTTCAAATAATGGTTAACTTGCATGACGTGCCTCCTTTCTCCCAGTTACCATATACCGCGCCCGAAAAACTTTCGCGCCAAATGATTTCCGGTAAGTATCAAAATAAAAGCAACAACCGATTCAAACACGCCGACAGCAGTAGAAAAACTGTAATCTTGCTCGCCTAAACCGACTCGGTATACAAAGGTACCAATCACGTCAGCGACATTGTAAACACTCGGATTGTACATAACGAGTACTTGTTCCGTACCCGCTTCCAAGACATAACCAAGGCGAAGGATAAACATCAGCAGGATGATAGGCAGCAAGCCTGGCAGGGTGATATGGAGGATTTGCTTCCATCTGTTGGCGCCATCGATTTTGGCTGATTCATATAACCCCGGATCGATGCTGGCAAGTGCAGCCAAGTAGATGATTGTATTCCAGCCTGTCTCCTTCCAACCTGCAGAGGACACCAGAACCGAGCGGAATATGTGGCTGTCCAGAAAAAAGCGAACGGGTTCGCCGCCCATAGCGACAATCATTTTATTGACTATACCGCCGTTGGTGGATAGCAAATCGATGAATAAACTGCTGACAATAACCCACGATAGGAAATGCGGCAAATAGATAACCGTTTGGACACTTCGTTTGAACGCCATATTTTTCAATTCGTTGAGCAGGATGGCGATGATGATTGGAAGAGGAAAAAGAAATACGATTTTATAAATCGAGATGGCTAACGTATTCTGAAACACCTGTAAAAAACTATCGGAGGACAACAATTTCTCAAAATGCTTCCACCCCACCCAAGGGCTGGCGGCCATGCCTTCAAATATATTGAAATCCTTGAAAGCAATGATAATCCCGTACATCGGCGTGTATTTAAAAATCAGCAGAAATGCGATGCCGGGAATTAGGGCTAGATATAAGTCCCAATCCTTCCGGATGTCGATCCACAATCGCCGTGCATAGCTTTTTTTTGCATGATTTGGTGTAAGCATGACGGTTTCCTCCGTTGCGGTAGTCTGTCAGTTATAGATTTAGTGTATCATCCACCGATTTATTGCGAATTAGAGTAATATTACTTGTTTTGGTACTTTCAGTACTTCTCGCGTCATAACCTCACAAACAAAACAAAAAAACCTCCTCCCATAAGGGAAGAAGGTTCTATTTAAAGGAATGTGCAGGAAATCATGAACGAACTTCCCCAGGGGTTACTCCCCAATATTTACGAAATACTCTTGTAAAATAACTCACATCCCGGTACCCGACTGCCGCTGCGGCATCATAAACGCGAACGCCTTCTTGCAGCGTAGCCTTGGCCCGTTCCATTTTCCTTTCCATTACATAGGTCGAGAACGCCTTCCCCGTTTCCTGCTTAAACAACCGGCTCAAGTAAGAGGAATTGACATATAACCGGTCAGCAACCGCATGCAGCGTCATCTCTTGATCAATTTCATTTTCCACGAGACTTAAGATCGTTTTGATCATTTCATGGCTTGTTGATTTCCTACGTTCTCTGGCATAGGTTAAATAGGCTTTGATCATCCTTTGCAGCCAAAACAAAATTTGATCTTTGACCATCAGCTCCCGGTGATTGTGGAAATAGACATAGTCTTCTCCTGCGACTTCCCGTACGGGCCATCCCTGCTTTTGGATCATGCGGACAAAAAGGCTTTCGAAATATAAAATATGCTCATGAATTTCTTCGATCGTTTCAGCTTTGGCCATACCTCCCTCCCAGAGTGCGGAAAGGATGTCAGCTGCCTTATCGTCTTCTCCAGTTTCAAGAGCGATCTCCAGAGCTTTCTCCAAATTCGGCTGCAGCAAAAGCTCTGGCCCTCTCCCTTGTTCTTCCTGATAAGGAATGGCGAGATCGTGACCAAGCATAATCCGGTTCTGCAACGCCCGAACAGCCTGTACGTACAACTTGTTCAAATCCTCACATCCGCCAATTGTCCCACTAATTCCCGCGCTAGCTGTGAGTCTTAGGCAGCTTAGGACAGTAAAAAGCAGCCTCTCCGTCAACACATTGATTTTTTGCAGGGCTTCCTTAGGGACTTCATCCCCAGAAAGCTGATAGACAACAACCGTATAACCAGCATAATCCGAAACCACCCAACAGGGAGTGGACTGCAAGTATTCCTGCACGATGCTTCCCAGCGAGAACTGGAGCAAGGACATATCTTTCCTGCTGAAGCGGGTTTCCGTATCCGGCAGTGGGTCCATATCGACGACCGCAACTGCAAATTGTGCGTCATTCGGAATATTCATCTGAAGGTACTTACTTCGCTGCTCGATCTCCCAGAGCTCGAATTTACCCTTCAGCCATCCTTGCAGAAAATCGTTCACCAAATAGGGCAGATGCTGCTCCCATCTCTGTTTCAGCTCTTCCTCATTATGGCGCTGTTCCAGTTCGGATCTCAGTTTCTTCGCTGCTTCGAGCACTGTCTCTAGAATCTCCTCGTCGCCAGCCGGCTTCAGCAAATATTTCATGACTCCGATAGAAAGTGCCTCTTGAGCGTAAGCGAAATCATCATGACCACTCAGCACGATGATTTTGAGCAAAGGATCGCTCTGGCGAAGCTGCTTGGCCAATGTTAATCCATCCATCTCAGGCATCTGTAAATCGAGTAAAATGATTTCCGGCTTTTTGCGGTTGATGAGCTGCAGTGCTTCCAAGCCGTTTCCTGCCTGTCCGACGACTTCAATGCCATATTTGTCCCACGGAATGTTGTTGGCGAGTGCGTTTCTGAGGCGGACTTCGTCTTCCACAATTAATAAATTCATCGAATGAACTCCTTCATGGATACGATTTGTATGGAACTAACATGTGGTAAAAATAACACATGGATGAAAATCTTCCTAGAGGAAAACGAATACTTTCTTCTGTACTTTGTTGCGTATTTTTTTGTGAGATCTAAATAAAAGAAAAGAGGGCTATCCTCAAGTAGATTTTCTACTCTCCGGACAGCCCCATACATACACCAAAAATCAATACCATCTTCACTTTCTTTCCAATTGAACGCCGATCTTGCCATCAAGGACGCTAACTTCAAACGTTTTCAACCAGATTTTCTCACTGAACAGCGACTTGCCGGTTCGAATATCGAATTCCCAGCCATGCCACGGGCAGCGCAAGATCTCCCCTTTTTTCCCATATTCATACGCATATACGTCCGATGGGAGCGTCGTTCCTGAGACGAGTCCAGCACACATCGGAGCTCCTTGATGCGGACAATAATTGTTGATCGCGTAAAAGGCACCGTTGATCCGGTAGATACCGATACTTCTCCCCTCGATTGTGACGACTGCGTGCCCGCCTTCGGGAACTGCGTCTGCATCTAACACATAGTGTACCGTCATAAGCTCCTCCATCAATTAAAGGTTATATAAGCTTTTGGCGTTTTCATAAAAGATTTTCCTCTTGGCTTCGGGCTTTAATCTTCGCAGAATCATATCTGGAGAATCAAAATCCCAATGCGGATAATCGCTTGAATATAGAATCATATTCTCTGCATCGATCATATTGAATAAATCAATCAAATGCTGCGGATTGTCCGGCTCTTCAATGGGCTGCGTAGTCAAATAGCAATGCTCGCGGATGTATTGGCTAGGCATCTTCTTGAGCCAAGGGACTGTGGAGCGCAGCGCTTTGTAGTTTTTATCCAGCCTCCACATCAGATGCGGCAGCCAAGCAATCCCCCCCTCGGTTAGCACCACCTTCAGACGCGGGAATTTCTCGAACACCCCTTCACATACCATCGACACGAGATGAGCCATGAACATTTGGGATAAACACGTGTGCCACTCAATGTAACGGGACGGATATCCGGCCGCCGTAGGGGCTGTTGAACCGCCGCCACCTTCCGCTCCGGGGTGGAGCGCAACGGGCAGACCATTGCGTTCAGCTGCCTCATAAATCGGATGAAACTGCCGTTGACCGAGAGGCGCACGCGCCGCACTGGAGATCATCACCTCAACGAAGTCGGGGTGCCCTCCCATACGGTCAATTTCTCTTGCAGCGAGATACGGATCTTGTGTGGCGACGGCCAGAGCGCCCTTGAAAGCCTTATGCTTGCCAAGCCATTTATCGGCTAAAAAATCGTTGTAAGCAGAACAGATCACTGCTGAAAAATCGGCATCATGCGTCGTTGAGATGTTATACACGACACCGGTTAATACGCAGTATTCGACGTTATAGTCTTCTAGCAGCTGTTTGATCATCAGATCCGGGTCAGAGCCCGCTTTGCCTCCGCCTGGCGGAATGGCGTCTTTCTTCATGACGCCAACCGGCGAGTAGTAACCGGAACCGGAATATCCGATTCCTGAAGCAGCCACGCGTGAGCGCCAAGGTTCAGCCAAGTACGGCAGCAAATCAGAATCGTTCTGCTCATTGTGGACATCCACATCAATGACCTTCATCTTTTCGGCCATAATCATCCCTCCATTTCGGAGGCCCGTTCTGGGTGAATGGACCTCCTTATAGCGCCAACGCGTTTATTTTTTACCGTATGTGCGAGTGTAAGCGGCATTGTACATATTCAGCAGTTCATCTGCGCCTAGCTTTTTCGTTTGATCAATAAACTCTTGCCATGTTTTATCGTTAATCGGCGTTTTACCAGACACGAATTCAGTCAGCTTTTGCTCCAAATATTTGTTCAAATTGTTCAGCTTTGATTTTTCCAGCTCCAGCTCTTCACTTGTTTTAACAATCTGCTTCGGTGCCGGGATAATAACCGATTCATAGAGCTTGTTGATCGCTTTGCTCTTATCGCTTAAGCCGCTTTCCCATACAGCACGTGATTTGGCATTGTCCAGTGTAACCATGTCATACCAGACTCCCCAATCTTTCCGTAATGTCGTAAATGGCGACGCACCGAAATCCTTGTTGTACACAGGTACGCCGTTTTCCTTCGTATACGTTTTGCCTTCGATCCCGAGGGATAAGTAATTCGAACCTTCTTCGCTGAGCAAATAGTCGAGGAATTGAACCGCTCTGTCTTTATCTTTTACCTTGGCTGAAATCGCACGACCCGTAGCACCTACAACAGAACGCGAGAACTGGTAGTTCTTAATACCGTCAGCAGCAAACTGCGGAATCGCATCCAGCGTGTAATCGGCAGTTCCTGCTTTACGTCCTTTATCCATAAGAGTCTCTAGATCAGCCTTCCAGAAGAAGGTAACCAACGATTTACCCTTAAGAATCCGCTCCTCCCACTGCGCCTGCGTGATCATCGAGAATTCAGGATCCAGTAATTTCTCAGTAAACAATTTGTTGAGGAAGATGAGAGAGTCCTTATACCCTTTGTGATAGGGCGCAAAAGCATATTTATCCGTAGCTGGATCAACGTTATAGAAGCCATGAATACCTGTGAAAGCTCTGCCGAACGTCGTAAATAGCCCTGTATCGCCTACGATTGCATTATTGATCAATGGGTACGTATCTGGCTGTTTTTCTTTAAGAGTTTTCAGATACTGGTAGAATTCTTCCAGTGTCGTTGGTGCTTTCAAGCCATATTTATCCATAATGTCCTTACGGGTATACCAGATAAAGTTGAACCCTTTGCCTTCGGCATCGCCCTCGATAACTGGCACGGTGTAAATTCCTCCGTCAGCTCCTGTGGCAACGGCCTTGGCTTCCGGATATTTATCGAAAAACGCCTTCATATTCGGAGCTTTATCCATATAATCCTTCAGATTCAGAAAGACTTTGTCTGGCCCATGCTGTCTACCTTCTAAGGTATCAACCTGAATGAAGTCTGTTACTGCATTGGTCGCAATCATGATCTGTTTCTTCTCTTTCAGGCCTTCTTGACTGACCACTTGAAACTCCACTTTCACGCCGGTTTTCGCTTCAATTTCCTTGAAAATTTCCCAGTCTTGACGCACTTTCCCTTCCGGACGGTCATAAGCCAGCCAGGAAAAGGTGATCGGCTTCTTCGCCTCTTCCCCCTTTTTGGTATCCCCTGATGCAGGTGTATCCTTGGATTCACTCGTACAACCTGCGACCAAGCTGGAAAGCATAACGGCTGATAATGCTGCTGCAACTGTTCTTTTTTTCATGAAAAAACCTCCCCAATGTGTTTAAAAGGCTGCTTTAAAACCGTAGGCTCTAGCTAAAATCGCAATCGGATCTTACCCTTTTATACCGCCGATCATGGTTCCCTGAACGAAATATTTCTGGATGAATGGGTACACACATAGGATCGGGAGTGTAGCCATCATAATGATGGCGTACTTCATCGTTTGGAGCAGGCTCATATCGCCTTCACCCTGAATCGTTGTACCGGCTACCAGGATGTTCCGGAGCATAATTTGCAGCGGATACATAGAGCGGTCGTTCAAGTAAATGAGAGCATCGAAGAAAGCGTTCCATTGGTTCACAGCGGTGAAGAGTCCGATCGTTGCCATTACTGGCATCGAGAGTGGCATGACGACTCGCCATAGCACCTGCAGGGAGGAACAACCGTCAATCGTTGCTGCATCCTCCAGCTCTTCCGGCAAAGCTTCGAAGAACGTCCGCATGATGAATAAATACCATGTGCTAATCATCGAAGGCAGAACGATTGCCCATATTGAGTTCAACATGCCCAGCTTTTGCACAACGAGAAACGTTGGGATTATCCCTCCGCTGAAAAGCAGCGTAAACGCGGCCATCATTAGGATTAATTTGCGGCCGGGCAGCCATTTCTTCGCTAAGGGATAAGCCATAGCTGCCGTAGTGATCAATGTTAGAATGACATGAACGACCGTATAACGGATCGTATTCCAGTAGCTGATCCATAGATCAGAATTAGCCGCCAACTGCTTATAGGCTACCAGCGTTACTTTTTTGGGCAAAAGCAGTACATCACCGCTTGACACCAGCGCATTGTCACTAATCGAGGCACTGAACACATAGACAAGCGGGTAGATCATCACAATCATAAGAAGGATCATAACCGTGTAGTTCAATGTGTCAAAAATTCTGGAGGCTGCGGACTGTTTGATTTTCAATAGGTTTCCTCCTTTACCACAGACTTGTCTCTGAGTGTTTTCTAGCTATGCGATTTGCACCGATGACGAGAATAAGACCAATAACGGACTGAAATAATCCGACAGCTGTTGCGAAGCTGAAATCCGCATCTAGGATCCCGCGCCGATAGACGAACGTGTTAATCACATCTGAGGTTTCGTAGTTCATGGAGTTGTATAACAGCAAGATTTTCTGAAAGCCTGTTTCCATAAAATGGCCAAGTGTCAGAACGAATAGAATAATCATCACGGGTACCATGCCGATGAAGGTAATATGGCGCATTTGGTGATAACGGTTCGCCCCATCCATTTTCGCCGCCTCATACAGGGTTGGATCAATCCCGGCGATAGCTGCCAAGTAAAGAATCGTTCCCCACCCGATTTTTTGCCATATTTCTGAGGAGACATAGATCGCTCTGAACCATTCAGGCAGCCCAAGAAATAGAATCGGTTCCATCCCGAACACCTTCACCAGCAAGAAATTAATGATACCGGTTTGCGGCGATAGGAACGTGACCAGAATTCCAGCAATAACGACTGTTGATAGGAAGTGCGGCATGTAGCTGATGCTTTGCGCGATGCGTTTAAACATTTTGTTCTTAAGCTCATGAAATAAAATAGCCAGAATGATTGGCGCTGGAAAATGAAACAGTAGATCATAGACATTTAACATGACCGTATTACGAATCAGCTTCCAGGAATCCGGATTGACATAAAAAAATTCAATAAAGTGTTTAAAGCCTACAAATTTACTGTCCAAAACGCCTCTGCCGATCGAATAATCTTGAAAGGCAATGATGACTCCATACATAGGCACGTATTTGAAAATGATGTAATATAAAATCCCCGGCAGCATTAACAAATATAGCGCTCTATGCTTCTTCAATACGTACCCTATCCCATTTCGCTGAATCATACTGCCTCCCCCCTCCTCCTTTCGGAAGTTGATGGCCTTACTATACAAAGAGCGGGGCTTAACCGTAAAGCACGCATAATTACCTCGTGTCTCTTTTTTTGCAAGCCCGATTTCATGCGGTTTATCAGCAGATTAAATGTGCTGGAAGAAAAAATAGAGACTTCGGAAAAAATGAAGTCTCTATCCTTTAATGATGCATCGTACGATATTTGGCCGGCGTTATGCCTTCATATTTGCGAAAAGTTCGGATAAACGAATTACGGCCCCAATAGCCAACTTTCTCCGCGATGTCATCGATTTTCATATCTGTCTCCAGCAAAAATTGCTTCGCTTTCATAAGTCTATATTTGGCAATGTACTCCACATACTTCTCGCCCACTGCTTCTTTAAACGTTCGGCTGAAATGTCCGTTCGACATATTCAACAACCCTGCAAAATATTCAATCGAAAGCTCCTCGTTATAATGCTCATGAATATAAGTCAGGATCTCCGAAAACTGCTGTGTGCGTTGGTGGGGTTCTTCCGTTCGGAATAAAATACGATGGATGTCAAAGAAACATTGCTCTAATTCGTCCCACGTCATGCAGCTATGAAGCCGATCATACAAACTAGAGAAAAAAGGCACATTAAAATCGTTGTGCTCCGTTTCTACAGCGCGAATCCATGTATTCAAAACGTCCGTACTTAAATATTTCACCTGCATAGCGGTCGCATTCTTGTGTTTCCCATCCTCCAGCTTCTCGCGCACTGACTCCAGCAACCGCTCATATTCCTTAGTTTTATGCTGATTGAAGATGCGGTTCACTTCTTGTACGGATAAAAAGCTTTCCCACTGCGTCCGTTCACCTACCAGAGGTCCACGACATACTTCCACATCGGCATCCAGTCCGCGATTCTGTAGAACAGATAAGGCTTGTTCATACGATTCATGCAGTTCTTCCGCTGCGTTCACGGTTTTCCCGATGCCAATCGTTGCTTTGAAATATTGGCTGTACGATTCCAGTACCAATTTCGTGATATCCGCAGCCTCTTCCGCTCCTAAATGCAGGAACGTATCATGAGTGACGACGCATGCTAACACATCCGGTTTCGTCTGACATAGCCAGACCATCGAAGGGGTGGATTTACGAATCAATTCTTTGATCTCCACGAACATGAATGACTTCGTCGTCTCAGACAGCCGGTCATACACTTCCGCATTGTAATGAAACGCAATGCACAACACAGTGCGCATCGCCTGCTTGTCATAAGTAAAATCAATTTCCTTCGCATAATAAGCAATTGACAACTCGTCTTGATATTCCCCTTGCAAAATTTTGGTGATAAAAAGCTCCTGCATCAAGGGGAACATACCGTTCATCCGTTGTGACAGTTCTTTATTTTCATCTGTAATTTCTTGAATCGGACGGTACAATCGTCGGCTCAAATAATACGACACAACGCTGCCCACGACGAGAAAAAAGACTAGGAACCCCCAACTAATCAATCTGGTCATATAGGCCGGTTTCATTAAGGTCCGTAGATCTGCGATCGTCACATAATACCAAGAATCGTTGAACCGGGATTTCACCAGAGACATGGCAATTTCGTCAGTGACAAGGAATTGGGATTCAATAACCTTCGACCGCGTATGCTCCAGCACCGCTTTAACTTCTTTATCCGTCAGGCCGTGCTGATTCAGAATTTCACCCTGGCTGGTCGCAATCGCCGTACCAGTCACCCATTTCTCAGGGATTGAAATTTGTTCTTTCAGCTTGTCTTGATCAAAATGCACGACCAAATAAACCTCTGGATTTTCTGTATTAAACGGATAACTCATAATCGCTGACATGCCGAGCGTGCTCGAGTCCATGATATCCATCATTTTTTTGCCTGTAAAATGGGAAAGATACTCGGTTTGCTGCTGCTCATCGAGCGGATAAGTCATTTTGAAATAGTAAGATTTATCGGTATAAATATCGACATCCGCAACCAGATCATGATTCGGAAAATATAAAAACACTTTCGATACCAATTTATCCGACTGGAGCTTCATTAATTGTTCTCTAAGGGCATAAAACTGATCCGAACGCTGCTGATTTTCCCGCGAATCATCTATGACCCTGAGAAGACTTGTTAAATTCGAGGAACTGAGCATGTTGATCATATTGGTTTTGAGTGAATCTAAAGCTGTATCGGTTTGCTTGGAGAAATGGCTGATAACGACATCATTGAGCTTTTCGGCATCCTTCTCAATCGTACGAACGGCAAGCACATGAGCAAGAATACTGGCAACAATAACGGGAATCAAAATAACAATGAAATAGTTGGTGAAAAGCCGCCAAAAAAGGGCTAACCGGAACTTATGCACCTTAGAAATGGCCATCTCGATCGCCCCTCCCCTGTTATGTTGTCATCCTTGTTCCCAATTCTTAGAATGACTATTGTTTTATACTATTGAAAAAGATTTAGAGGGTCAATAGATTTTGAAACTTTATTTTATTGCACAAATAACAGTATGAATTTTTATTTCTTTTTACGACAAAATAAGACATTTCTCTTTCGTGTAAAAAAAAGCACTCGCATTCCGCCATGGAATGGAGCGCTCTGCGTTGTCTAAAACTTGAGCTCAGCGATAGCTTTTTTGTATCTATCAATTCTTGCATAGTCTGCTTCTGTAGGCTGTGGAATTCGGTTGATATCGCAATTATCTTCCAGATCCAGAAGCTTCACTTTCGAGGCAAGCGGGTTTAATTTAATTCGCTTAATAAATTCCTCGTAGCTTTCATCCACTCTCCTTGTCAGGCAATCAAGAGCTGCTATGACATTCGAGCTAAACCCTTCATTTTTTAAATCAAACAAGGTCATATTTGAATCCTCAACGACATCATGTAAGACGGCTATAATGGATTCTTCTGTCGTTTCGGCTTTACTGGCTAATCGAATTGGATGTAAGATGTAGGGGTTTCCACCCTTATCGGTTTGACCGTCATGCGCTTTGGCTGCTAGTAGAATCGCTTTTGTTAATGTACTCATTTCTACACCTTCATTCTATAATAGGTAACTTCCCCATCATAGCATTATTGCTAATTTACGGCTACAAAGAAGCGCTTACCTTCAAGTGAGTAGGTATCGCTCTGTCTACTAAATAACGGAAAAGTGCGTACTTCTGCACCGCCTGAGAATCTAGTATGATGAGAAGTGATGGAAAAGAACAAGCTTTGCCCAACCTTAACTTTTTTGGAGGAGATTACGATGAAATACAGTTATTTGGGACGTTCAGGCTTAAAAGTGAGCCAATTGTGCTTGGGAACGATGAACTTTGGGGTAGACACCGAAGAACAAGAAGCTTTTCGCATCATGGATGCTGCTTTAGATGCCGGAATCAACTTTTTTGATACAGCCAATATTTACGGGTGGGGCGAAAATTCAGGTCGCACCGAGGAGATTATCGGCCGATGGTTCGCTCAAGGTGGCAATCGCCGTGAGAAAACCGTTATCGCTACCAAATTCTATGGCGATATGCATGATGCAAATGATGGACCGAATCGTGAAAGCGGGTTATCCGCTTATAAGCTGCGCCGTCACTTGGAAGCATCCTTACGCCGTCTTCAAACCGATCATATCGAGCTGTACCAGATGCATCACGTGGATCGAAACGTATCCTGGGATGAACTCTGGGAAGCTTTCCAAGTTCCTGTGTACCAAGGGAAAATCGGCTATGTCGGCTCAAGCAACTTCGCTGGGCGCGATCTGGTGAAAGCACAATATGAAGCCAAATCCCGTCATCTCCTTGGTCTAGTGTCGGAGCAGCATAAATACAGCTTATTGTGCAGATTGCCAGAGCTTGAAGTCCTTCCAGCTGCTGAAGAGTTGGGCATTGGCGTCATCGCATGGAGTCCGCTGGATGGCGGTCTGCTCGGCGGCAACGCATTGAATCCAATCGCTGGTTCGAAACGTGCTAGCAACCCTGAACGGGTAGAGAAACATCGCGCTAAACTGGAAGCTTTCTCTGCACTATGCAAAGAGCTAGGTGAAAGTGAAGCGAATGTTGCACTCGCTTGGACCCTCGCCCATCCTGCGATGACGGCACCAATTATTGGGCCTCGCACGCTGGAACAATTCGAAAATACACTACGTGTGGTTGATATCCAACTCGATGAATCCACACTAAACAAATTAGATGAAATCTTCCCGGGACCTGGCGGAGAGGCTCCACGCGCATACGCCTGGTAACAAATAAGACCGTCAGGGGATCCTTGACGGTCTTTTTTTTGACTAAGCAAGAACCCGGCTTAGGCTATTACTTTAAAGGAACTGGAGTCCTCTATATCGAGAAAAGCAAGCTTTTTCCACTCTGAGCGGAACTACAGGGACTTATTTTACCAGCATAACGCGTTTTACTGCTGAAATCCGCAAAATAGCGGACCATAGTTCCCTCCCTCTATTTTCAGTCGGTAGTTTGACCATCTTCCATCAAATAAGTCATCAGCATCTGCTCTATTGTTTCGCTATGCTCATTCAACATTGAATCTCTCCGAATGAATTGATTCAGCATGTAGTTGAAGTTTTGTTCGATGTCGTTGCCAGCATAGTGCTGACCGATGTAAATGTGCAGTACAGCCAGATGATACATCTGAGTTAAATTCCGTAGTTGCTCCATTTCTTGCAAAGTGTGTTTTCTATAACTTGAATAACTTTTAACAAAAGCCTCCGTCATCCCCATTGAGCCATTCGTCATCTGTAAAATATGATTCAAACAAATGGCGAACTCCATAAAGCTTGTATCCACGGATAGGAAATCAAAATCCAATACGCCAGAAATATGATTGTTTTGGGATAACAAATTAAATATTAACAAATCATGATGAACAAGCTGAACAGGCAATTTGCTTAAACTGCTGACGTTTTTATCCATCAATACGACGCTGTCTCTATAAAAATCCACGCTTTCTTTTGGTATGACAAATGGGGGATTTTCCATAAAAGCAGTAACAGCACTATAATCTGCCAGCGGATGAAGCTTATAAATTTCTGAAAATGATAGGCCGTGATAGTCGAGCTGACTTATCTCGAATTGCTGAAGTGCCTGACTCATTTCACCCACAACACGTCCAAATTCAGCGGCGTCTTGTACACTTGTTAGCTCGTGATTCGTACCCTCTAGAAAGATGACAATAGCCCCCAAGCTTCCGTCAGACAATCGCACAAAATCATGTCCAGTTAACGTTGGAACAAATTCCGGCACTTGAAAAGCCAGCTCTTTTTTCGCTAAAAATGACGTTATTCTTGATTCTAGTTTGGTGCCCTCTACCTGTTTCGTATGTCGGTTGTAGATACGGAGGACATACTTTCGGCCGTTGATCTTGACTATCTTTGTTAGATTGGTCAGTCCAAACGGGACGGAATCCATCTCATAAGCAGCTTCCTCAAAATAATTAAGAACCAATTCATCTAGTTGATCTTGCATGCCATTCCCCTATCCATAAACATTGTCGGATTGCTTATATTGGGCAGACTCGCGGTATTCCCCAGGAAGAACGCCATATTCTTTCTTGAATTGCTTGCATAAATAGGAGGCATCTGTGAACCCACAGCGTGCAGCAATAGATTCAAGCGTCTCATCACTCATTTCGAGCAGCTGCTTGGAGCGCTTAAGACGCATATTTCGAAGCATTTGCATGGGCGTTAGACCAAACTGCTGCTGAAACGCTCTGTCCATATAGTTGGCGCTAAGACAAACTAGTGATGCCAGCACCTCTCTTGTCAGCTTCTCTTCCAGCCGCATGGACATCTGTCCAATTAACCGGGCGAAGCGGTCGCCAGATGAGCTGTATGCGCTTGAGCGCTCTGGATTTCCAGCTTTCTCCCAACCTGATAGAATCATCTCCGTTAACTGCAGCATCGAAGTTGTGATTTTCAAATCGCGAAAAGAAAGCTCCCGATTCCCCCAATCGGCTAGCAATTTCGCGAATACAGCCTCATATCGGGCAGGATCAGGAATGGCAATGACCGGAGAGACACGATAAAGCATCAGGAGGTCGAATTGATGGGAACACAGAATGCTAACCTGCATCCATAAGTGAACACCGCCAACATCTGCATGTTCCGAAAATGACAGCCCTGGCGGATGAAGCATAACCTCGCCTGCTTTCACCGTATGCGTTTCGCCTCCTGTGCCTGTAGTGACATGACCCGTCTTCACATAACTAATAATCCAATTCGGAAAACTGCGGTTTTCCATGTGAAGCTTAGCATACGCCGATCGATTCACGCTATGCAGTTGAACGGACCAAGGGCCTTCTACCCAATCTGGCGGTTTCGTCGACATCCACATTCACCTCATATGTTCAACTTAACCGATTTCCTGGGTATTGCCTAGATCCATTAAGAACAATTCTCTCTATTCACAAAACCTTGGTACGCGGACTTCCCATCTTTCGCAATCAGTGGTCCATTCTTGAATAATTGTCCGGTATTTGGATTAAATGATCCGTCTACCGAGTATTGCACCACGTAAGCTTTGCGTGTCTTCGATGTACTCAAATTGGGTGTACTGCGGTGAAAGAGCAAGGAATGGAAGACAACCATACTGCCCTTTTTCAGTTCGACAGGTATGCCTTTTTCTTCTCCAAAATAACAAACCCAGCCGAGATCCGTTTTCACATGCTCCACAAATCCATCCAAATGCGTACCTGGCTGAACCCAAATACAGCCATTATCCACTGTAGCGTCTTCGAGCGCTAACCAGCAAGTCACATAGTGGATCGGCTCTGTTGGGACATATCCGTTATCCTGATGCCATGGAAAGTCTTTGCTTGCTTCCGGACGTTTGTATACGGACTGATCCCAGTAAAGCTTAATATCAGGTCCCAAAATCGTTGTCGTAATGTCAACAAAACGCTGATCAGCTATAAATTGCTGTAGCTCTGCACTTAGGAAATTCAAATTAGCTGTAAAATTAATTTGACCTGAGATGCTAATGAATTCCTTTCCTTTCGCGCGCAAGGCTTTCTCAGAGGCTTCGTCGAAGCCGTCAATGATGCCGCAAATACGATCCATTTCTCCCTCTGAAAATAGCCTTTCAAAAATAATATAGCCTTGCTCCTGATAATGCTTCATCTGCTCGGATGTGATATGGACCTGCGGACCTGTGTGGACATTACTCAAGGCGATTCGCTCCTTCAACAATGAGATTTAGTTCCTATCCTCATTATCAAGCCAAGCAAATCCCATAGCAATGAAGCGGTTCCACCTCATCTAGTACTTTTTCCACCTTCACCCTTCAATGGATGCGGCAACGGCATTATGAAAGCAATCCCGTAGTCGTACGACAGACTTCTCACGCCCGAAGTGCACACGGTTGGTCAATAACACCGCGAAAACGCTGCTCTCGGGATCCATCCATACGCTCGTCCCTGTGAATCCCGTGTGCCCATAGCTTAACGGGGAAAACAAATCACCGGAAGCGTCCCAAACGTCCCCCTTCAGTACCCAACCAAGGCCACGGTTTGCATTCACTTTGTCTGCCGTATAACTTCGCGTGGCGGCTGCAACGGATGCACCTGACAGCAGATGCCCTCCGTCAGCAAGCTTCCCATTGTTCAGCCACATGGCTGCATATTTCGCGACATCCTTCGCCGTCGAGAAAACTCCTGCATGCCCGCTGACACCGCCCATAGCCCATGCATTCTCGTCGTGCACCTCGCCCCATCGATAGGCGCCGTCCATGAACTCTGTAGCCGCTATTCGCGACTGCAAATCGTTGGCTGGACGATAGCTCGTATCACACATCCCCAGCGGTTCAAATACATAACGGTCAGCAGCCTCATCAAGCGGCATACTAAAAAGCTTCGCAGCCAATTCACCAAGAATGATATAGTTAAAATCACTGTACACATAACTACTGCCGCAAGCATGGCTCATGTTCTCACCAAGCACTGCAGCCTTAATCTGCTCTGGCGTCCAGCCATGGGAATGCAGATCCTTGAATGCCTGCAGCCCAGATGTGTGAGTCAGTAGATGCTTCACCGTCACATCTTCTTTCCCATTCCCTGAGAATTCAGGGAAGTACCGGGAGATGGTGTCCCTGAGGCGCAGCTCGCCACGGTCGATAAGCTGCATAATCAACGGAAGTGTCGCCATCACTTTGGTTAAGGAAGCGCAATCATATATCGTATCTTCCGTTACCTTCAGCTTCGTATCCTTAGAGATAATCGAATGACCCACGGCATAGGTTCCTACTATTACCCCTTTGCGGCCTACAAGTGCCACGCCACCAGGTATTTCACCAGCTTCCACTTCTCGATCCAACAGACGCAATGCTCGTTGTAATTTATCGCCGTTCATTCCCAGTTGTTCTGGAGCGGCTTGTGGCAAATTCATGTTCGAATTCATGTCTCAACGAGACCTCCTTACAATAAGTTATTTTCTTTTATTCGAAATAAATTTGCTTATCCCTCTATATGAACGTTTCTTTTAGCTACTTTGCAAACCTCTCCACCATTCCAGCAAGTTACTCACCATACCACCAACTGCCACCTCAACAGCCACTAAGAAATTCATATAACCCTAGCGGAAAGACCGCTAGGGTTTACTTGCTCGTAGTGAGCTATCAATTTTACTCAAATGAACGACGCGATGGCCAAGATCCTTGCAGCTTACGGATGAACATAATTTGTCCTGTGTGATAGGCATCGTGCATGATGAGACTGTTCACCCAACGCCCAACGGATTGCGAACGATTCGGATAAACATGCTCAAAATCATTCTCCTCCCACTGCGCAATCCGATCTCGAATGCCCTGATGAACAGCTTGCAAGCGAGTCAGAGTTGCCTCCCAATCCTCGACAGAAGTAGATGCCACAGCAAACGTATCATCATTGGTCATATCCGGATAATCGGATTCTTCTCCAGTCATTCGGTACAACAAGCGTTCTTTATAAAAAATCAAATGATTCAAATTCTCAGCAATTGTATTCACATGCTCACCTTCTGGCCGCCAGTTCGCTTGCTCGGCAGTCAGACCTTTGAGTGCATCCGTAAGAGGCGGATACCAATCTTCTTTCTCGTAGCAACTATCCCACCCATGAAGCAAAAGCTCGATTTTATTCATTACAATGCCTCCTAAAATTGGAATGTGATCACTTCATTTACACTTATATGTTACATCATCTCATGAAATTTGGAAACCTGATCCATTAATGAATCAATCGGCTGTAACGTGTCCAACACCATTTCGCCATCCAAAACTTCCGATCTAACCTGCTTATAATGTTCTTTCAGCTTATCTAAATCGGTTATTAACTGATTAGCTGTTGGCGCTTTGCTCCTTTCAGCAAGTCGCTGCGCCCAAGTAGAATCGTCGCTGCATATACAATGCAACGTCATTAATTTCCCGCCTCTTTCCTCTATCCAAATCTTAAACTTACCTACAGCATCGGAATGATTAAACCCATAATCAAGGATCACGTCAGTATCCGTCGCAACAACCGTATGAAGAAAACGATACAGAAAATCAAAACAGATTTGATTTCTAGTCTCGTGCTCGGAGACAGCATTCGCTACAGAATCATAAATATCATCTTTATGAAGGACAGGCACTTTCAACCTTTTGCCAAGCTCATTGGATAGGGTTGTTTTACCAGTGCCAGCTTTTCCACGAAATAAAATAATGGTTGACATGTTCGTTATTTACCACTCCAATCGCTCTTTAAGTGAAATAATCTGCGCAATATGATGCCGATTGTGCCAAGCAAACCTTTGTAAAGCCGTATCAAGACTCATTAAACCATGGGTGGGACTCGTGAATGTACGCTCAAAGTCAAGCGGAGACAACGAATCGAGTAGTATGGCGAAGCGCGTATGAAGCGACTCAAGAATAGCAATCGATGTTTCGATTGGTGTATCCTGATAATCACTCAGATCTGCCCACAAATCCTCCCTATAGGAACTTGCTGCAGGTTGATCCTCTGTCAACGCTCTTTTGAAGCGAATATACGCATTCATATCGTTATCAGCCATATGATGAATGACCTGTTGAGCGGTCCAACCGCCAGACCGATAAGGTGTTTGTAGCTGTTCTATTGTTAGATTTTGCACATGAAGCCGCAGCTTTTGGCTGCATAACTTAATTTCTTCCATCCATACTGCGCGCTGTGCGGCCGTCGCTTTCAGAATCCCTTCAAAACTCCCAATGGGATAACGTAATCGGTCCATCCTCCCATGCTCCTTTCTCTTATATTCATCTTTACAAACTAATTCTATCTTCATCCATTTATTTCCTCCGGCTAAGCATCAAAAAAAGAAGTCTAAACGCAGCAGCGCCTAGACTTCTTTTTCCAATGGTTCTATCTGCTGACATAACACAGATCTAACAGCCTTCCCAATCTCTTCATAACTTGTGCAGCGGCAAATATTAGATTGAAGCCATCTACGCATCACGTCTTCACTCGCATTCGGACACTGCTGGGTAAGCGCATGTGCCACCATAATATAACCTGGTGTGCAAAATCCGCACTGAAAAGCAAACTGCTCTACAAAAGCATTTTGAATTGGGGCATTTCCGCCTAATCCTTCAATGGTTGTGATGCTGCTCCCTGGAGCCTCAATAGCTAGCATCAGGCACGATTTGATCGGGACGCCATCCACGTTCACTGTACATGCACCGCAATCACCATTTTCGCAGCCTTCTTTTGCTCCAGTTAAGCCCAATTGCTCACGCAGTACTCGGAGCAGCGTATCCGCAGATCGAATGACAGCATGGTGGCGCTTGTCATTGACAACCAATTCAATTTCACTTTTGATCGTCCCGCTCACCCTCATCGCCTCCCCTGTTCCAGAGCTGACATAACATCCAATAAGGTGTTGCGCAGCACAAATGCCCGATAGCCAGCTGAACTTAAAATGTCATTCAATATCGGTACTGGCCACCACTCAATGGCGTTATCAACGCGAGCTTCCAAAGTGCGCGATGTATCATTCAAAATTTCTTCAATCTTCTTTGATCGAAAAGGTATGGCGCTTACTCCACTGAATGCAATACGAACCCCTTCGCCGGTTTGAAGTCCTGCTATGCGGACGATCGGATAATCGATTCTTTCCAATTTGGTCTTTTTGATCGTCATAAAAGGCATTTTAAAATAAGCAGTATCGCTAATAATTTGAACGAGAAGCTCACCTTTTTCCAAACGCGGCTCCCCATTGAAGATTTGGCGTATGGGAACTTGGCGAACACCACTAGGGCTGGCCAATACAACCTCGCTATCCACTAGAAGAAATGGCAGCAGCCCCTCCCGGTAGATAAACTTCCCACATAGGAGGCCGCCAATTGTAATTTTATTGCGAATCGTATGATCGGCAATGTCTCGAACTGTGTCCCCAAGTAGTGGAAACAGAGGGGATTCCGCAAGCGCATTGAGTGTAATTGCTGAGCCAATGACAAGTTGATGATGATGAAATTGAAATACGCGGCATTCGGGAATGTCCTTGATGTCAATCACCGCACCAGTACGAAGCTGCTCCAATCGTGCCATGGAGATGATTTCAGTGCCTCCGGAATAATACAGCGGTGCTTTCCCCTTGGCATCCATTTGCTGAAATAAGGTTACTGCTTCTTCATAGGTAGCCGGTTTAAAATATTCAAAGTCAAATGAGATCATTGGCTCCTCCCCATCGTTTGCCAAATCATCTCTGGTGTCAAAGGCAGTTCGTTCAACTCTATTCCGGCTGCAAGCGACAAAGCATTTGCCAGAGCAGGAGCCATCCCGATTGTTCCATGCTCCCCAACGCCGCGAGCACCATAAGGGCCTTCCATGAACGGTGTCTCCACAAACGCCACCAAATAATCCGGATTATCGCCGAACCGGGTCAATTTATAGGACCGCAGCTGCGGATTAAGCACTTGACCTGCTTGATTGAACAGAAATCCCTCCCGCGTGGCAAAGCTTAATCCCATGTTCATTCCTCCAACCACCTGTCCGCGCGCAGTGGCTTCATTAATGACTTTGCCCGCGTCAAATACAGAGGCCGCCCGAAGAACACGATACGTACATTCGCGAGTATCAAATTCAACTTCAACGGCTTGTGCGCCAACCGTCCACTGCTGGCTTGGGATACCCTTCCCCGTCTCTGGATCAAGCCTCGTAACATCATGGACTCGGTACCTGCCACGGCCGATAACCGGTTTGCCCGAAGCACTGCCATTCGGGTATTGGTAACCGCTGACAACTTCACAGACTCTAAGACTGATGATCGGATCGTCTTTGACATAAATCATGCCACGGCCGACCGCCAGGTCTTGCGGCAACACTTGCAGGACAATCGAGGCGTTAGCTTTCAACTGGGCAATGACATCTTGAGCCGCATCCTGAACCGCGCGACCAACCATCATCGTACTGCTGCTTGCCACCGTCTTCCAATGTTCAGGTGTAATTTGGGTATCCACGTCCATCTTGACATGAATATCGCTTACGTCCATATTCAGCTGCTCAGCAAGGATCTGCGCCATGATTGTACGGTTCCCTTGACCGATTTCAACCGAACCAATGCTGAGGTTAGCGCTGCCGTCGTGATTGAATGTGATCGTAGCTCCGCTACCCGTATCGATGCCAGAACCCGAGGCTTTCCACACACAGGCCATTCCTTTTGTCCTGACCTTGTTAGGACCAACCTTAACCCACTGGCCTTGTTCCCACTGGATCAACTCCTTCAACTTACTCATACATAAAGATACATCTCCCACAGAACTTCTGGTAAGTGGGGTTTGTGTCGGTGTCGTGTCGCCAGGTTGGATCGCATTGCGAAGCCGCAAATCTAAAGGATCCATCCCCAGCTTCTTTGCAAGCATATCCATCGTACGTTCCACGCAATAAAGTGCTTCTGTATGCCCAAATCCCCGAAATGCCGTCGCATAAGGATGATTCGTGTAGACGCATAGAGCATCACACCAAACGTTATCTACGCGATAAGGTCCTGTGCAGTCGATTGCTCCTGCTTGAGTAACCGTTGCACCCTCGTCCGTATAGCCACCGGTATCAAATAAAAACGTGATTTCAGCTGCTGTTAGTCTACCTTCTCTGGTCGCGCCAAGCTTCACTTTTGCATCTAGACCAATGTGACAAGGGGAACTAATCATATCCGTTTCGCGAGAATTGTTGATTTTGACAGGACGACCACCACAAGCTTTCGATGCCAGATAAGCCATGTATTCCAGTTGAATGGAGCCCTTCCCGCCAAATCCGCCACCTACAAAAGGCACATGCACAATCACTTTGGATTGCTCAACTTGAAAAAAGCGCTCGAAGGCACGTTTTATCATAAAAGGATCCTGCGTTGACGTTTGAATGTTGATTAATCCGCTCGGCTTTACTTCAACGATGGCACAACGCGGCTCCATCGCGCAATGGTCGGATGTGTTGAACGCATATGTCCCTTCCACCGTCGTTTCACTTGCTGCCCAGCCTGCAGTCATGTCACCTTTGCGGATTTTGACAAAGTTGCCGATGTTTGTATTTGGAACGGGATACACATCCCCGAATTTCTGATAGCTGCCCAATTCCTTATGGATCAATGGCGCGTTCGTTTGTAAAGCGCTGCTTGGGGAATGAACAACAGGAAGCTGCTCATATCTCACTCGAATACACGCTGCTGCGCGTTTGGCAATCTGCTCCGTTTCCGCAACAACGACTGCGATTGGCTCACCGAAATATCGCACTTTCTTCCACGCAAGCGGCGGACGATCTGCAAGCAGACTGCCAGTTAGGACGGGACAGTCTTCTCCTCGAATTATAGCGTGAACACCGCTCACGGCCAGCGCATCCGTAATATCAATGGATGAAATTAACGCATGCGAATAAGGGCTTGTAACAAGCCAGCCATGCAGCATACCTGGAGATTGTGTATCGTTCGTATATTGGGCGAAGCCGGATACTTTGTCACGGGATTCAAGTCTTTGGATACCCTTTCCTATTACGCTCACGTTTTCCCACTCCTACTCTATTACGACCTACACTCCGCAGCACAAAGCTGGGTGTTTTCTATCATCTTATCAAGATTAAACTCGTCCTATTCCGCTCCTTAAAATAGGCCCTTCTATAGTTGTTTGTCCAATCCAACCTTGAAAGCGGTACATACCTTAATAGCATCTTGTTTCGAAAGGATGATGGCATCGTGGCGAAAATCAAGCAAGGAGACGAAGGACCTGTTCAATTCAAGCATCGTATGGAGGGTTTGACGACTCGTGTGGATGGTCATCAACATGCTTTTGGGAATTTGACAGATTTGTTCATCCCAGATGATGGCAGACACCGTCACAATTTCCGCGGCATTACAACGACAGCGGAAGGACATAGACACTCCTACTCCGGTCGAACCGGACTCAATATTGGCAATGGTCCCAACCATTTTCACCGGTTTTCCATCCAAACGAATGTTGCCGATGGCCATCGCCATGTCATTACCGGCAGAACAACCGGTATTATTCGTCTCAGCGGCATGCTCGGACACAAATTAATTATTGAAAAAGTCGTTCGGGAACGCGTGAAAAAATAAAGCGACAGCAAACAAAAAAAGGACTGCCTCCTAGTAGTAACCTACTAGCGGAGCAGTCCATTCTTGTTTTAAGCGATGCTAACCGAACCATCCTCTACAATCGGCAGAAATAAATGAACCGTCGTTCCTTTATCAACTTCACTTTCGATTTTGAGACATCCACGGTGTGCTTCAATGATTTTATGACAGACCATTAAACCTAAACCCGTCCCTTTCTCTTTCGTTGTGTAGAAGGGTTCGCCTAGTATCGCCAGTCTCTCCTCCGAGATGCCGCAGCCTTCGTCAATGAAACGAATATGCACCTTGTTGTCGTCCGTTTTCAACGAAATAACAACATTTCCTCCATCTGGCATCGCTTCAATCGCATTTTTAAGAATATTAATAAATACCTGTTTCAATTGATTTTCCTCACACTTGATGAAAGGAATTTCGGTAATGATTTCTGTATGAATTTCCACATTATTAAGAATGGCTTGGGTTTGAAGCAAAGAGATGACATCTTGGACGATTTTTCGGATATCCTTCATCTCAAAGTTGATAACCTGTGGTTTCGCAATCACCATAAACTCGCTCACGATATCGTTAATTCGGTCTAATTCCGATAGCATAATTTGAAAATAGTACTGATAATTTTCTACCTTCGATTGCAAAAGCTGCACAAAACCTCTTAGCGACGTCAATGGATTTCGAATCTCATGGGCAACGCCAGCCGCGAGCTGTCCTACAATGGATAGCTTTTCTGATTTGAGCAGCAGCTCTTCCGTTCGTTTACGCTCTGTAATATCTTTGGCAATGCCATATACGCCGTCAACCTTATCATTGATATAAATAGGAACCATTTTCAAATTTAATTCGATACTGTTTCCTGCTTTATGCAAAAGGGTAATTTCCGTATTGTTGGATTCACCGTTCATCGACTTAACAAAAAGCTCGCATGCCTTCTCTTGGTCACTGGAAGCGAGAAAGGGCAGAAAAGTTTGCTGCGTGCACTCTTCTTCGCTATAGCCGGTAATTTTCTCCGTTGCCGCATTGACAGAAACCACTTTCCCTTTTAAATCCATCGTGAAAATAGCGTCCGGATTATGCTCAACAAGCGATTTATAGCTCTGTTCCCGCTCCTCTAGCATGCATTGCGCCCGCTTATGCTCCGTAATGTCCCTGCATAACAGCTGCACCGCAGGTTTGCCAAGAAAAACGATCGGTACTTCCCTTACATCAACATCGATGACTTGCTGATCTACTCGCAAAAACTTCTGATCCATCGGTTCCGTTGGCTGCTTGTCTTCAATAATTTGACGGATACGTTCCTGCGTAATATTTGTATAGTCGGAGTGCACGAATGTCATCACGGATTGCCCGATAAGCTCCTCAGGCGAGCTCGCACCTAATACTCTGGCCCCGGCAGGGTTAATGAAGATGATAATTCCGTCGCTGTGAACCACAATAGGCTCTGGTGAATGTTCCACAAGAATTCGGTACCGTTCTTCGCTTTCCAACAACGCCTTTTTTAACCGATTTAAACAAAAGTACAAAATAAATGCTGTTATAACAACATAAAAAAGTCCCTTTGAGGAATTTACGGAGACTGCATTGGTCAAGCTCACGCTCTCAATGAAACGATCTGATAGAATGACCCACAAACTTCCAAACAAGACATAAAGGAAGGTCACTTTCAAAGAGCTTTTTACCCTTACTACTGACTTCTTGTGCATATCGATCTACTCTTCCTTAACCATGCAATTTTATGGGGCAGCGTTGTAATTTGCTAATTGATTATATCATTTATTCTAGAAAATACTTATTGGATCTTTCTCCCATTCTATTCTATTCCCACGCACTAGTTCTATTGGACGAACATATACTAGAAGAAGACAGCTAGAGAGGAGGTATTCACGATGAAAAAAGCGGATTCCTATCGAACTTGTAAAAAGTACCTCAATCGAGAAGTGGTGATCCAAACAACACACGGCACTTACAAAGGTACCATTGTTAAAGTGGACAATAATAAGGTATATCTGAAACAAGCGCGGAACGGGAAAAAAGCGCAAATCTCTTTTCTACCCTTTATTCTGCCGCTCATCCTGTTTGATCTATTAGCGATTGCCTTATTGGATTCTAGATCTTGTTTCCCTTTCCGTCCCTTCTAATCTTCAACCCAAAAACCCCATCTCCTTAGATGAGGTTTTTTTTGCATGAATTTTCAACCTGCCTAATAGTTTGAATCAGAAGGTTCTTGCTCAGCGTACACGAAGCAGATCTTTCGTGTGTTCCAGGAAAGCTGCGGTGTCGTCCCATGTACGAAATCCCGCTTGGGAGATTTTGTCGCTTCCACCGCCTTTTCCTTGGTAAGCAGCCAAATTGGCTTTGAAGAAAGCGCCGCAGGATAACGCGTCGCTATTATTCGCTAAGACAACTTTGTTCTCCGCAATGGTTGCAAGCAGCACGGGGCAATCACTCTGAACCGCCAGCTTGCCAGCGAGGTTTTGCAAATCTTTCATGGATTTGTTCTCGAACACGTGGGCAATCAAGTTCCCTTCACGATGGGTGAGCAGTTCATCTACCACATAAGCGTCGTTTTCCTCTTTTAACTGGGTTAGCTCAGCCTGAAGCTGTTTCGTCTCGAGCTCCCACTTCTCCACGCGATCGATAATTTCGTCTTTTCCCGTATTGAACTTGATGGATAGCGCACCCAGAATTTTCAGACTGTCATTAAACTCCTGAAGCGCACGATATCCGCATTTAAAATATATCCGCGTATTCCCCTTCTGCTTCTCCGCTTTCAGCAGCTTAATCATTCCGATTTCGCCTGTCGACGAAACATGAGTGCCCCCGCACGCATTATACTCAACATCTTGAATTTCAACAATGCGGATATTCTCCGTGACTTTGGGTTGTTTCACAAGCGGCAGCTTAGCCAATTCCTCTTCCGTAACGAAATAACTGGAGACTTTTCGATTCTTATAAATCTGCTGATTCACTTCGTTCTCGATCGCCGCCAATTGAACGGGTGAGAGCTCCGATTGTTCAACATCAATGGTGGCATAATCCGCTCCCAAGTGAAAAGAGACGGTCATTGCCTGATAGAGATCGCGACATACCGCTGATAACAGATGTTGACCGCTATGCTGCTGCATATGATCGAACCTTCGCTGCCAATCCACTTCACAAGATACGATGCCCTCTCCCGGTAGACTCGCCACTTTATGCAGTACGTTCTCCTCTTCACTGATGACATCCAAAACAGGTACACCATTGATTCGTCCTTCATCACAAGGTTGTCCGCCTCCATGGGGATAAAAGGCTGTCTCCTCCAGGATGACATAATATCCGTCTTCTCTCTCCAATACACGGCTGATCGTTGTTTGCCATTCTCTGATATAGGCAGAATCGTAGTACAGCTTCTTAGACATGTGAATCTTCCTTTCTATTCTCAGCTAGATCAGTTTCTGAATTGAAATGATGTTCCATAACAACATAATCTTTTCCGCCTTTAGTGAACTTCTTATCTGTTACTGCCAACCCGAATTTTTCATAAAAAGAAACCTTGTTGCTCCTCGCATTGCAATAAATGCGCTTCACACCTAACTTCATAGCTTCCATAAGCATGTGGCGGAGCAGTTGACTTCCGTAGCCTTTGCCTTGACTGGACACCTTCGTGGCAAATTTTCGAAACTGTGCTTCCTCTCCATGGATAAATAACGAAAGAACTGAAATAAGCGCCTCATCTGCGAAAAGACCGTAGTGAATACCTTCATCGTCATCCGAAAGTTGAACATATGAAAGGTCACGCTCTGGCCACATCACTTCGTGCCGCAGCTGCCAAGCTTGCTCTTTTTGAATGTTTTTGATTTCCACATCATCATCTCCAAAGCCGAATTAACGATTGCTGCGCTGGATGGCATACTTGTCAATGACAAAAGCAACAGCAATTCCTATCACATACCGACATAAATCTATAGCCAAAAATCCTCTTCCAAGGATCAGCGATCCCACGAGTGTCCTTCTTATCTCTACGATCCATTCCGCTTGGTACAATTGACTGAATTCAATGCCAAAGCAGAATATTACACTCCAGCCTACTGCCCAAGCTAACGATCTTTTCAGACAAATAAATCGAATCCCAAAGTAAATCATACTTGCCCAAAGGATGTCCCCGGCATGCACGACAATAAAATCAGGAAATACGTCTGGGAACCTTCTTGAGCTTAACCCTAAGACGATCGTAATAACGATGGCTGTTGCATATTTTAGCATGATTTCCCTCTTCATTCGAATATGAACACAAAAAAGTTTATAACTTTATCTACATGGGAAATCTACCTTGTGGGGAAACAGCAGGTGACTCATAACTTGGCTATACAAAGGAGATTACTTCATGTCCGATATAACTAAAAAACAGCAGGTTGTCTCAAGTGTTCCACAAAGCGGCTTCCTGGGTCACCCAAAAGGGTTATTCACACTCTTTTTCACAGAATTTTGGGAGCGTTTTTCCTATTATGGCATGCGCGCAATCCTTGTTTACTATATGTATTATGAAGTTTCCAAAGGCGGATTGGGTATTGCCGAAAATACTGCTCTTGCCATTATGTCGATTTACGGCTCACTTGTCTACATGTCCGGCATTATTGGCGGCTGGTTATCTGACCGGATCTTTGGAAATTCAAAAGCTGTTCTATATGGCGGTATTTTCATTATGCTTGGCCATATTGTATTAGCAATACCAGGAAGCGTCGCGCTTTTTTTTGTTTCTATGGTCCTGATTGTGTTAGGGACAGGCATGCTTAAACCCAACGTATCCAGCATTGTTGGTGAAATATATAGCGAAGAAGACGCCCGTAGGGACGCAGGATTCAGCATTTTCTATATGGGAATTAATCTAGGAGGTTTTCTTGCCCCATTAATCGTAGGCACTGTAGGGTTGAACTACAATTTCCATTTGGGTTTCGGATTAGCCGCCGTCGGTATGTTCCTTGGATTAGCTGTTTTTATGTTTACGAAGAAAAAAAACTTGGGACTCGCAGGAACATTTGTCGTTAACCCGCTATCCCCGTCAGAAAAAACAAAGGTGATGACATGGATCGGGGTAGGTGCCGTAGTCATCATCCTATTACTTGCAATAACAATCCCAACGGGTTATCTCACTTTCCAGACGTTTAGCGCCCTCATTGGCTTGCTAGGCATATTAATTCCAACTCTATACTTCATAGTCATGTACAAAAGCCCGAAGACAACAAGCATCGAGCGCTCCAGAATTATCGCCTATATTCCGCTTTTTATAGCTTCTGTTATGTTCTGGGCGATTGAGGAGCAGGGATCAACCATTCTCGCCAATTACGCGGACCGGCGGACACAACTTGATTTTGCAGGCATACATATATCTCCAGCTTGGTTCCAATCTTTGAATCCGTTATTTATCATCGTATTTGCGCCGATCTTTGCGTGGCTTTGGGTCAAGCTCGGAAATCGACAGCCTTCTATCCCAACCAAATTTTCATTGGGTTTACTGCTGGCAGGGTTATCCTTTCTCGTTATCCTGCTGCCCGCCTATTTTGGCGGTAATGAATCGCTCGTTAATCCGTTATGGCTTGTGCTCAGCTATTTCATTGTCGTGCTCGGAGAGCTATGCCTATCTCCTGTTGGGCTCTCGGCTACGACCAAGTTAGCTCCAGCAGCCTTTCTGGCCCAAACCATGAGTTTATGGTTCTTATCGAATGCCGCGGCTCAGGCTATCAATGCGCAGATTGTGAAATTTTACTCAGCTGACTCGGAAATGCTTTATTTCGGTGTCATCGGTGTGATTGCTTTGATCCTTAGTTTGATCCTTTTTCTGCTGACTCCAAAAATTCAAGGCCTTATGAAGGGTGTCCGCTAAATTGATTAAGTTCGTACATGCTAGACACCAAAGAACCTCCAATCCCACTAATTTAGTGGAATATGGAGGTTCTTTGGCATAAACTAAATTATGGTTACAAACCATGATTAACGCGCTTTTCTTTTTCTACGATGAAAAACAAACCAAGCGATTCCGATAATACCTGCAAGCAGCACAGCGCTAAAAAAAAGAATGTAGCTCAAGTGATATAAACGAATGGGAATCCCTCCTGTTTAAATGATTGCCAGTTCAGGAAAGCCGTGCGACGCCATTGAAATGATTCGCCACGAGTCCTCCCCGCTCACGAAATCGAACTCGTTATACGCAGAATCTTCGTGACGATCACAAGCATGCAGCGCGTACTCGTCGTTACCGATCCGAAATGTTGCTGATTCCTCACAATACGAACATAGTGCTGATTGATTCTTTTCAACTTTCAACATTTTCACCCACCGTACAATCATGTCATTACTATCCAGAATGCCACTTTTTTAGCATTTCCATACCTCAGGCATGAAACTTGTCCCACGCACATAAGATGAATTATAGAATAAAGCGTTTTCAAAAGGAGTTGATGTTCATGTTCGATCCAAGAGAATGGACTAAACAACTGAAATCAATCCATGGTATTGTTAGAATCATTTACGTCAACGAACATACGGGATTAGCTAAACTTCGTTGCACCTTCACCAAAGAACAGCAGAAAGCACTGGAACGCGAGGATAAAAAGTTATCTCATTCGTAGATAGAGTTGCTTAAAAGGAACGCTGAAAAGCGTTCCTTTTCTTGTGTTGAAAAACAGCTCGGCTACCAAATTCGGGGGTACAAGCTTTTCTCCAACCTTAAGCTTACTTTACTACACTAACTTCCACCCCTACTGCACTCTACTCCCATTTAGCGATGTAAAACATCGCTACAGAGCGCCAGCGCGGCGGCGGATACCCTGCAACGATGTAAAACATCGTTAGATACTGCGGTAGCGCGGATGTTTGGGGTTTCGCTCGCTTTAGCGATGTATAACATCGCTAAAGAGTGCCAGCGCGGCGGCGGATACCCTGCAACGATGTAAAACATCGTTAGAAGTTGCGGGCAGCGCGGATGTTTGGGGTTTCGCTCGCTGTAGCGATGTATAACATCGCTACAGAGTGCCAGCGCGGCGGCGGATACCCTGCAACGATGTAAAACATCGTTAGATGCTGCGGGCAGCGCGGATGTTTGGGGTTTCGCTCGCTGTAGCGATGTATAACATCGTTAGGAGCTGCTCTAAATTTTGCTCATCAACAGCTTGACTTTAGAATCGGTATCCGAACCAGGCGAAGCCGTATACACACTGCATCTTAAATCGGCTCGGCCTTGCACCTGCAATGTCGTCAAATCAAATAGAAGCTTCCCTACTTTTGCATGACGAAATTCGATGAACACTTCCGGGGCACTACTCACGTCACTTTGATTCCAAAAAGTCCGAAAATCCTGATTTTCACCACTAATGCGTTCAATAAACTCACTATACCAATTGTCACCCAGGTATTGTCCATAATAAGAACGAAACATGGCCAAAAAGCCCATCGCAAAATCGCGCCAGTTAACAGCCAGAGCTTTTAATTCTTTCCTTGTAAAAAGCAGCCAAATGAGGTTACGCTCTTCAAGCGGAATCAGTGCAAAATCCAGGAACACCGCTGCCGCCGCTTGATTCCAACCCACGATATTACATCTGCGATCCGAAATAATGGTTGGGCAATCATGAAGTTCCACCAAAATTCGACTCAAAGAAGGAGAAACGGTTGGTGCCTGATCAACAATTGTCGTTGGAGCCGGCTGCTCAAGAGCCAGCATGAACAAATATTGTCGCTCATCTTCGTTCAGCTGTAGGGCAATTGCGATTCGGTCCAGAACCTGCACCGACATTTTGATTTCTCTCCCCTGTTCTAACCAGGTATACCAGGTCGTGCTCACACCGGCAATCGCCGCCACTTCTTCCCTGCGGAGGCCAGGCGTGCGTCTTCGGCTGCCGCCAAGAAGTCCAGCATCGCTAGGCTTAAGCTTAGCTCGATGCGTGGTCAAAAACGCGGAAAGTGCTTGCAGCCGTTCCTTCGTATTCACTTCATTTTCCCCCTTCACATTTCATCATAGAAGTCATTATACCAGTATAAACGGTAACTTGTAATAGGATAACAAGTATGACATTCTATTTATAACAAGTACTTAAAAGAAGTTAGTAATGATATTCAAGGAGGCGTTGGAGATGAAACGTGTAGTTGTAACTGGGATGGGCGTAATAACGCCAATAGGCAATCAGGTAGACCATTTTTGGAATAATCTCGTAGCTGGAACGTCTGGTATTTCAACAATAGATCATATGGATGTATCCGAATATAAAACGAGTATCGCTGGCGTCGTGCGTGATTTCGATGCGGAAGCAGCCGTCGGCAAGCGGGAAGTCCGCCGTATGGATCGTTACACACAATTTGCCGTTGCTGCAGCAAAGCAAGCTGTGGAAGATGCTGACCTAACCATTGACGCAACGAATGAGGAACGTGTTGGTGTCTATATTGGCTCCGGTATTGGCGGGATTCATACCATCTTGGACAACTACCGGACCTTGCTGTCCCGCGGACCCAGTCGTGTCAGTCCGACAGTCGTGCCCATGATGATCGCCAACATGGCAGCCGCGCAGGTCAGCATTATGTTCGGCGCCAAAGGCCCTTCCCTTGCGCCGGTAACGGCCTGCGCCACTGGCAACAACGCCATAGGCGAGGCCTTTAAGCTGATCCAGCGCGGAGGCGCAGACGCCGTCATTGCCGGAGGCGCCGAAGCAACGATCATCGACCTTGCGCTGGCGGGCTTCGGTAATGCGACGGCCTTGTCGACGCGTAACGATGCGCCGACGCAGGCGAGCCGCCCGTTCGATGCGCAGCGCGACGGTTTCGTCGCCGCCGAAGGCGCTGGCGTGCTCGTGCTGGAGTCGCTCGAGCATGCCGAGCGCCGCGGTGCCCGCATCCATGCCGAGATCGTCGGCTATGGCTCAACGTCGGACGCCTACCACATCGTGGCGACCGATCCTGAAGGCGCGGGTGCCTACCGAGCCATGCGCGATGCACTCGCTGATGCCGGCCTAGCGCCAGAGGAGCTCGACACGATCAACGCGCACGCGACCAGCACGCCTGCTGGTGATCTGTCGGAGACGCGTGCCATCAAGAGGCTGCTTGGCAGCCGCGCATATGACGTCCCTATCAGCGCGAACAAATCTATGATTGGACACATGCTCGGCGCTGCCGGCGGTGTAGAAGCTGTCGCACTGATTAAAACCTTGCAAGACGGAGTGATCCCTCCTACCATTAACTTGGAAAATCCAGATCCAGAGTGTGATCTGGATTATGTACCGCTCGTCGCTAGAAAGGCAGAGCTCAATTACGGCTTATCCAGCTCCTTCGGCTTCGGCGGCCATAATGCCGTACTCGTTTTCAAGAAAACTACCACCTAATTGATCCCACCAAAAAACCTAATCTGTGCAGCGGATGCTGCGTGGATTAGGTTTTTCGCTCTTTCTTATTTCTTTAGCAACAAAAGGCGGTCGTCATTCGCTGAAGGATTTCCTCTACCATCCGTGTTGTTCGTTAGAACATAAATATCCCCATTATGAAGCTTAACATCACGCAGTCTCCCTTCACCTTCCAGCATGGTAGCTAGTTGCTTCGTGTCGGGATTGAACCTGTATAGCTTCTTGCCGATCAAGGTTGCGATGAGTAGTTGCCCCTCTGGGTCTACTGCAATCCCCGATGGAGCAATGGCGGTATCCCCCGTTTGATACAGCGGAGTTACCATACCCTCCTTTTTCGCATCTCCGATAATGACTGGCCATCCGTAGTTCTTGCCTTTTTCAATAAGATTGATCTCATCATGCCCGCCAGGGTCTCCTGAAGGACCATGTTCAGAGCTAAACATGCGTCCCTGCTTGTCCCACGCAATACCTTGTGAGTTCCGGTGACCATAAGAATAAACATATGACTTTGCAAAAGGATTATCAGATGGAACCTTACCATCCTGTGTCATGCGCAGTATTTTGCCCGCGGTACTTTTCACATCTTGAGCAAGCTTGTCTACCCCTGAGTCACCCGTTGTGATGTATAACATATGATCAGGACCGATCGCAAGTCTGCCCCCATTGTGGATATGACCGCCTGGGATGGCTTCGAGGTACGATTTGAGTTCCTCCCAACCACCGTTTTTCTCCTGTAGAACGACGACGCGATTGAGAATTTTGCCGCCTTCTTCATACGTATGATAAGCATAGGCTTGATGCGATTCATGAAAGTCAGGAGCTAGTTGAATACCAAGAAACCCGCCTTCTCCCTGAATTTTTAGCGTTTTGTTGAGCTTCACCTTCTGACGTGTGACCGAACCATTACTTATTTTGACAATATGCCCATCACGCTCACTTACATAAATTGTTTCCTCATCGAACTGAATCGACCAAGGTGTATGCAACTTTTCGGCAAGTATGGTGTAGGCATTGCCAGCATTAGTCTGACTATCTACCGTCTTCGACTTATTCGCAGGGCTGAGCTTTTCCGAGCAAGCTGAGCTTAGCAAGACTACCGCCATTGTGACAATTCCTATTTTCATCGATTTATTCACACGCGCGCCCCCTTATTACGTAGTGACAATAACCCTTTTACGAAAAAGATCATACTTATCAGCCAAAGCATCCCTATCATTGCGATCATTAGTGAATTATAAATAGAACTGGTAAAAGCTCTGGTTTCAAGCAGCCGTATCCACCAAAGAGCACCAATCGAGAATAAAACCAAATGAATCAAAAACCACCCATACCCCATCCTCTTGAATTTCATCATTAAGAAAAAGACGACCGCCATAACTGGCAGCATAACGATCAAGAAACCCGCTCTCAAGTATACGATTACCTCCTCTTCCATAAACATGAACGCTCTTACCTCCTCACAATCTGAGAAATAATTCCAATTATATCGACATGGAGAAGAGAAGTACAGTTCACATACTCCAGCTGCTGTTATTAAAAATAGGGCTGCTCAAAAGGCCCTTTCAGTCCTCTCAAGTCAGCCCTTTCCGTTCCCAAAAAGCTCTACATTACTCGCTTATTTTTTCTGATTTTTCGTAAAGTCCCAGCCGCCCGTAAACGTACTTGTTTTGCCATCAGGGCCAACAGCATTGTATTTAAAAGTAATGGCTCCATAAGTTAGCTCAATGTTTTCATGGGTATCGTACAAGCTGAAATTGCTGATGAGAACTCTTTCCAAATCGATGGTGAGGCTAGCTTGCTTTTCATTGCCACTGTGTTTAACAAAAACAATTTGACCTTTCTCAATCGATTTTCCCGTCGTTGTACTCAGAAATAGCGGAATGGAGGCTGTATCAAAATTTTTGTTAATAGAAATGGGTTGAGCGGCAGCTTTGCCTGCTCCAGATCCGCTTCCAGAACTAACCGCCGCCTTATTTTCCACTTCGAACGAAAAATCATTAAGCTGAATCCACTTCTCATACCCTCTTGTTGTCGAATCCCCGTTAATTCCATCTAGTTTCAAATAAATGTCATAGTCATCACTTTCAGCTGCAGCTGCTGGAACTACGCTGAAAGCAAGCACCAACGCACTAAGAATAAAAAAGATAAATGCCTGCTTACGGAACTTGCTCAATCCCATCACTCCTCGTCGGTTATGTTACAAATTGTAACTATCGACCTAATTATATCGGAGAAACTGATTTTCTATTCCGCAAAATTATTTGAACGATTTAGATCTTTATCGATTGAATATTTGACAAGTCATGAATGCAATGTTAGTCTTCATATAATCTAATTATAGAATATATATAATTAGTGTTACGACAGGAGAATTCAACATGACAAGTCATCAAGCATCAAATCGCCAAGGAATCCATCATAGCCAACAAGAAATGGCATGGTTCGACGTACTACCGGGGGAACAAGTTGCTTATCGCGTTCACGGTAAAGACGTGAATAACGAATACTCTGTGTTCGATCTTCGCATGGCCCCCAACAAAGGAAATGGCCCCATCGCCATTATCACAAGGCCGACGAAATTTTCCGTATCCTTGAAGGCGAAGCGCGTTTCCATATTGATGGCAAAGAATTCAATGCTGGTGCAGGCGATGTCCTTGTCGTTCCAAGAGGTACGCCTCATGCATTCTTAAATATCGGCGAATCGCATCTGCACATGTCTATTATGTTCACACCTCCTGGTGATGAACTCATCTTCAAGGAAATTCCAGGAAAGACCATGGAAGAAATTATTGAATTAGCGATAAAATATGAAGTTAGCGTCGTAGGGCCACCTATTGTATATAACAAGTAAACCTAGCGTCATTACAAAAAAAAGCAAATAACCAAAACAACCGATCCAATCTCTGGACCGGTTGTTTTCGCTTGTTATTTACATGGCTTGTATAGTGGGTCTAATCACGATCTCATTCACCGAGGTATCGTGAGGTTGATCGATAGCATATGCGATTGCATTGGCGATTCTATCAGGAGAAATACTCATGCCACGAACAATCTCGCTCATTTGTTTCACTTCAGGACTCGTGACTGTGTTTAGTAACTCCGTATCGACTATTCCTGGGGCAATGATGGTGGAGCGGATCCCCGATACTGGTGATTCTTCCTGGCGTAGCCCCTCTGCAATCGCCCGGACGGCAAATTTTGTCGCACTGTAAACGGACGAATTGGGGCTTACAACATGCCCCGCTATCGACGAAACGTTGATGATGTGACCGGATTTTTTTTCACGCATGGCTGGCAGCACGGCTGCGATGGCATAAAGTACACCTTTTATATTTACATCGATCATTCTGTCCCATTCATCAACTCTTAATTCACTAAGGCTCGACACTGGCATAATTCCGGCATTGTTCACCAGCACATCCACCCGGCCATACTTGTCAATCACAAACTGAGCAAGACTCTTCATATCCTCGGAGGAGGTCACATCGGCTTGGAAAGAAACTGCATTTCCACCTGATTGGCGTATATCGCTTACTATTTGCCTTAATCGATCCTCTCTTCTCGCGGCCAATACTACACTTGCTCCGTGCTCGGCCAACAACCTGGCGGTAGCTTCACCTATGCCGCTAGAGGCCCCCGTAATGATTACGACTTTCGATGAATAATTTTCCAAAGTGATCCTCTCCTTTTCGGAAATACGGTATTAGTTAAACAACGCGTGTTGCATATTATTCGTGCGTTGATTAATATTATAATTATCTCCGAATGGGATTCAATCGTTAATGAACGCTAATTCGTAGTAAAAACAACAATTACTCGAAAATGTCTATAAACAGAGGGGATTGATAGCATAGTGAGCACTACCAAAGTCGACCGGCGTGTCATTAGGACAAAAGAAGCGATCACTAGTGCATTCCTGGATCTTTTTGCAAAAAAGGATATCGAGAACATTACGATTAATGATATCGCTGATCGAGCTAACGTCAATCGGGCCACTGTCTATTTACACTACAGTGACAAATACGATCTGCTCGATAAATTAATCGAATATCATTTGAACAAACTAATTTCCTTCTGTGATTCTAGCGAGAACACTCCGCTCTCTAATGAGCTTCTCATGATATTCATGTATATTCGTGATCACTTTTTGTTCTTCTCCGCCACGTTGTCCACGACAAGATCCGTCTTATTCCGGAAACACTTGATGGAGTTCATTGCGAGCAGTCTCAAGGAAAAACTGGATAGTCGCAACCAAAATTCGGAGATCGACGGTGAGTTGAGCTCACAGTTCATGGCTTCCGCATTCGTAGGAACCGTGGAGTGGTGGATCCAGCATCAAATGCCTTACCAGCCTGAGTATATGGCAGAACAACTAAGAAAACTCTTCGAGAAGAACGAGCTTTAACCCTTATCCGAAGGGTCGTCACGCTCACACTCGGCCAGGCGTCGCTCTAGTGAGAGTGACCTGGTTGCCTTGAAGAGTGAGCGACGCTTTGTAATACCCCCTCCCGCACGCGGAGCTGTTGCACCGACAGTGTTATTTACTTTCTCCAAAAAGTTGAATATTGTGCCTTATCCAAGATATTAAACTCGATCATTTTCTCAAGTAATTCGTAATTTACCGGCTCATTCCACGGAATTCGAAACAAGCCTTTGGTAGCGCTGTAGCCAGCTTGTGCAATGTCATCGGCAAAGTGCGCTATGCCTACTTCTTCGGGTGAAACGCTTAAATGTTGCTTCGCTGTGGAAAAGCCGATGATATAGGTACCGTGATCGGAAAACATTGGCGTATTCCACTTGTATAGAGGGACCAAATTCGGGAATTTATTAGCAACCCACGCCAAAATTTCCTCCGTTCGGTCACGGTGATCGGGGTTATCCATACGATCTAAATATTCTTGAAAGACTTCCATGTTGTTCCCTCCTACAATATAATGATGTCATTCTGAGAAGTTCCTCAAACCCAGTCCTCACTTACCATTTTTCCCATTACCATGAAACTTACTGCCCTTTAATGAAAAAGAGGAGCTGCATCGCTGCAAACTCCACCCTCGTTCTTTACATATCGCGATGTCTTTGTCTTCTCATCCACTGGGTTGCTACCCATTTTTCCCCGACCTCTACCGGATTTCCTGCATGTAAGGTTAGTTCATTTAAACGAGAATCGTTATAAAAATATTCAAAATAAACAGCACTGCCTTTTTTGGGCGATACGGCTAAACGAAGCGAAGGGAAATACGTTTCACCGCCTATTGCCATGTCATTTAAATACATCACAAGTGTGCTGATGCGATTGTTTACTACATTTTCGGATGTAAAATAGTCGAAATGAGGATGATACTGTTCCCCCGTTTTATAGTGTAAAATTTGCAGCGGTTCCGCATGTGAAATCGGTATATTCATCAGTTCTGAAACTCTGGTCTCAATTTTTTCAATCATTTCATTTTCGCTTTCCTCAAAAAACATGTTGCTGCTTGTTCTAATATCGCTGACTACGTGAGATCCTCCGATTTTAGCTCGCTTCATTCTGTTGCTAGCCAAGTCAATCAACGCGTCACATTCTGTAAAGCTTAATACATTGTCCAATATTAAAATAAGCGGTTCAACCATTTTGCCGACAATAAGAATCTCTTTATCCTTAGTAATAATCTTGTTTCCAACTGAATTGAAGATTGTCTGCTCTATAATGGCCATCGGTGCATCCTCCATTATTGATTACCAAGGAAGTAATCTATCTAGTACAGTTCTTCGTGGTATCCGTTGTTCCCTCTAATTGTCTTGATAATTATTCTACTGCACCGAAATGAATTAACCATCTTGTCCATTGACGCCATCAAAAGAAAAATGCCGCGATCAACGCGGCACTTTGATTGACAGCCATGGAATGACCAACTGCGGCTTGTTTCCTCTGCGCAGAAAATCCTTACACCAAACCAAACTCCCTGCCTACCTTCTGCAAGCTGTTCATAGCAAACGCTAAATCTTCTTTCGTATGCTGAGCCGTCACAATCAGGCGTACACGTCCTTTGTCCATCGCTACGGTTGGGTAGACAATCCCTTGCGCGAATACGCCTTCTTCCAGCAAGCGATCTGAGAAACGCATCGTTAGTGCAGGATCGCCGATAATGATTGGAATGATCGGTGTTTCACTTGCTCCTGTGTCGAAGCCTAAACGCTGCAGTTCACTGCGGAATCCATTGGCGTTCTCCCATAGTTTGGTTACCAGGTCCCCGCTCTCGCGCAGCACCTGAATAGCCGCTAAGCAAGTAGCTGCTACGGCTGGCGGCTGCGAAGTACTGAACAGGAACGGCCGTGCCGTATGAATCAAATGTTCCTTCAGCAATTGCGCACCGGCTACATAGCCGCCAACAGCGCCAATAGCTTTGGAAAGTGTCCCGATCTGAATGTGCACGCGTCCATGAAGCCCAAAATGATCGGTTGAGCCTTTGCCGTTTTTACCTAAAACGCCGCTCGCATGGGCGTCATCGACATACACAATGGCATCATAAACTTCTGCCAATTGAACAATCTCAGGCAGCGGCGCAATATCGCCGTCCATACTAAATACACCATCCGTAACAATAACGCGCTTGCGGTGCTTTTGTGTTTCTTTCAGTACGGCTTCGAGCTGATTCATATCTTTATGGGCGAAAATCTTACGACTCGCCTTCGTCAATCGAATACCATCAATGATACTCGCATGATTCAATTCATCGCTAATCACCACGTCGTCTGCACCAAGAATCGAAGACAACGCGCCTTGATTTGTTGTAAAACCCGATTGAAACACAAGTGCCGCTTCCGTGCCTTTGAAGGCAGCCAGCTCCAGCTCTAGCTGCTCGTGGATATCCAGCGTTCCCGTAATGGTACGCACAGACCCGCTGCCGACACCGTATGTCTCGATAGCAGCAATCGCTGCTTGCTTTAACTTGGGATGATGGGTCAATCCCAAATAATTATTGGAGGACATCTGGAGAATTCTGCGCCCGTTCAGATTCATCCATGTATCAGAGCCGCTTTCCCATACTTTTATCGTACGGTAACGCCCATCGCGCTTCCAACCTTCAATATCTGCCGCCAAATCGTTTAAGTAATTCATCTTTGCCCTCCCGAGATTATGTTTAGTGAGTAAATACGATCTTCCCGCATTGCCCTTCATGCATCAATCGGAACGCTTCCTCATATTGATCCAACGTGAATCTGTGAGTGATAACGGATGCGAGGTCAACCCGATGTTGGTTCAATAAACCTTTCATTTGGTACCACGTTTGGTACATTTTACGACCCGTGATCCCTTCTACCTTTAAGCCTTTAAAAATAATATGATTCGTTACGTCCAAACTTACTTCTTTCGTGGGAATACCGAGCAAGGACACTCTGCCCGCATTGGCCGCAGCTTCAAATGCATCAGCAATCGCCATTGGATTTCCAGACATTTCAAGCACAACCTCAACACCCTCGCCGTCCGTCAATCTGCGCAGTTCTTCAGATGTACGCGCTTCCATTGCATTAATCGTCACATCTGCCCCCATCTGCAAAGCCATCTTTAGACGGTTTGGATTAATATCTACCGCATAAATCGCTCCTGCCCCACAAGCTTTTGCTACCTTAATGGCTAGCAAGCCGATCGGTCCTACACCGATAATAGCAACTGTTTTACCCACAATGTCTCCTGACAAAACAGTTTGAACAGCATTGCCTAACGGGTCTTGCAAACAAGCGATTTCAAAAGGCAATTCAGGCGCATTATGAATAATATTACTTGCTTTCACCACCGCATATTCGGCAAAACAACCTGGAGCTGTAATGCCAAAACTTTTGGTATTCGGGCAAACATGCCCATTTCCGGTCCGGCAAGCCTTACAAGTGCCGCAAATCATATGTCCCTCTGCCGAAACATGATCTCCGATCTTAACGCCTCGTACGCGGTCCCCGATATCGACTACAATACCTGCAAACTCATGCCCAAACACGTTCGGAGTCACCACCGTTTTGTCAGCCCAAGCATCCCAATTGTAAATGTGCAGATCCGTTCCACAGATGGAAGTTGCCTTAATGTGAACGAGGACTTCATCTTCACCAACCGTGGGAACGGGAACTTCTTTCAGTGTGGCACCGGGGCCTCGGTGTTCTTTGACCAACCCTATCATCGTTGCGCCCATCTCTATTCCTCCTAGGACAAATATGCAATATAATACACATACGTGCGTTTTACTGTCTATATATACCATAGTACACGAATGTATGTTATATTGTAAATAGGCGATTTTTACGGACAAAAGTTGAATAAAAGGAGTCACTTTGATGCAGGAACCGATCCACAAAATGGTAGGCAGAAAGCTGCTGAACATACGGAAAACAAGAGGTTTAAGCTTAGATCAAGTTGCAGAATTGACAGGTGTCAGCAAGGCGATGTTAGGGCAGATTGAGCGGGGAGATTCTAACCCAACCATCTCTGTTTTATGGAAAATTGTGAGCGGACTACAAATCTCCTTCACGAGCTTGATTGAGGATGATGAGCCGAAGATTACCGTTGTCCGTTCCGAAGATCTTTCTTCCTTCGATGAGGAGGACGGTCAATATCGTGCCTATCCCCTTTTCCCATTTCATCCGCAAAAAAGTTTCGAAATCTACACCGTCGAAATGGAGCAAGGCTGTACCCATGCCTCAGAGCCGCATAACGAGGGTGTCGAAGAGTACATTCTAATGGTCGAAGGTAAGCTGCAAATCTCTATCGCGCAGGAAAGCTACATTCTTCAGCCTGGCGACGCGATTCATTTCACAGCAGATCGTCCTCACACGTATACGAATTTGTCAGATCACAAGGCAGTATATAAGACGCTTATTTACTATCCGTCTTCCTAAAAAAATGCAAGCAGCCAGTCCCTCTGGCCGCTTGCATTTTTGTTTATACCGTAATAAGTCGATTATAGAACTCTTCAATCGCAATTGGCTTACCGCCATTCAAGCGGGATTCTTCCGCTGCGAACGACATTAAATGGCTGCGCACGGAAACCGCTGCGGAAGAGCTGCTTTCCCCGCCGTTATACGTTCTGACTTCGCTCAAGAAGCTGCGCACAATCCCCGCATCTCCCCCGTTGTGTCCTTCTTCTGATGCATGCACACGCACCGTTGTCTTCTCATTCGTCACAAAGTCATGAATGGTGAATTCATTCTCTTCCATATTGCCTCGAAGATCGCCTTTCGTGCCCATGATTTGTAGAATTCGCGTGTTATCTCGAGTAAACCCGCACATGCTGAACATCGCAGTTGCACCGCTGGCGAACTCCATATTGACGACTTGATGGTCAACAACATTATTATCGCTGCGATACACGCACTTCCCATATGGCGTCGTTCTCAGTGCCTCAACGATGCCTTCATTGCTCGTATCTGTTGTAAATTTACGCGCCCAACGGCGGCCTGCCCCCAAATAATATTTTGGTGCGTAGTACTGACAGCTCGTTTCAGCTGGGCAGCCATCCAAGCAGCGCGCAGGCGCACCCGCAGGCGCATTCTCTTCTTTGAAATGCATCAATGAGCCGAAGGAGCTGATACGTTGGCATGGCTCACCCATAATATAAGAGAGAATATCCATGTCATGGCAGGATTTGGCCAAAATCATAGGAGAAGACTTATCGGAATTATTCCAATTCCCGCGCACAAAGCTGTGCGCCATGTGCATGTTACCGACATTTTCATTCAGCTGAATATTGACGATTTGCCCGATTTTGCCTTCTGTAATGACTCGTTTCATTGCCGTCCAGAATGCCGTATAGCGCAGAACATGGCAGATGGTTAGCAGCCTGTTATGCTTCTTTGCCATGAGCTCCATTTCCACACATTCTTCCGGACTAGGAGACATCGGTTTCTCCAGCAGAACGTGATACCCAAGCTCCAGCGCTTGTAGCGTTGGTTGATAGTGCATTTGATCCTGCGTACAAATGATGGCGATATCAGCCAGCTTCGGCTGTGCAAGCAGCTGCTCCCAATTCTCAAAAGCATGTTCCGGCGCAATTTGATGTGCGGAAGTAAAGGCAGCGCGACGCTCCGCATTGGGCTCAGCAACTGCTACAATTTGTAGTTCATGCGGGTAATTCCGTGCATATGGCGCATATGCTTGCGCCCCTCGATCACCTGCACCAAGCAGGATCGCCGTTACTTTTTGCATCAAATACTCATCTCCTGTGACTTCGTATGTACGTGTAATGATAAGTTACTATATGCCAAACTTTAAGACTTGCTTCCAGTGAAGGCAATCCCTTGAATAAAAGAACGTTGGAAAACAAAGAAAATAATAATCATTGGCAAAATCGCCATCATGGAGCCTGCCATAATGATCGTGTAATTCGTTTTGTGCTCTCCTTCCAGGAAAGCGATACCTGCGGAAAGCACCATTTTATCTGGCGATGAGTTGACGATCAGCGGCCACATCAAATCGTTCCATGACCACAGCATCGTAAAAATGGCCAACGCGATCATCCCGGATTTCGCTAGCGGCATCATGATTTGCCAATAAATTCGGAACTGATTGCAGCCGTCTAGCTTCGCGGCTTCTTCCAATTCATTAGGTAGGGTCATAAAAAATTGGCGCAGCAAGAACGTCCCGAAAGCACTGAATAAACCAGGCACAATTAATGCTGTCAAAGAATTCAACCAGCCCAGATCTTTCATTATCATATATTGCGGAATGAGAAATACTTGCCCGGGAACCATGAGCACCGACAACATCAAGATGAAGAAGAAATGACGCCCTGGGAAAGCAATTCTGGCAAAAGCATACGCAGCTAACGAACAGATGATAAGCTGACCAATCACCTTAATCAAAGTTGTAATGAATGTGTTCCAATAGAAAGTAAAGAACGGCAAGTTTACAAAAACCTTCGCATAATTGCTCCATTGAAAAGCTTTTGGCAGCATAACGGGAGGAATCGCCGTTGACTCTCCTAATGTTTTAACCGATGTAAGAAACATCCAAATAAATGGCGTAACCATGATAATTGCACCCAATATGAGGATAAGATGGATTCCTCCGATTCGAAGCGATTTCTGATTGACTGGTTTCGTATTCATACACTCGCCCCTCTCATTCGTAGTGAACCCATTTCTTCTGAATTTTCATTTGAATATACGTAATCAGCATGATAATGATGAAGAGCATGACAGCAATGGAAGAGGCGTACCCCTTGGCATTTTTGAGAAACCCGTATTTGTAGTACAAGAAAACAATCGACTGCGTAGATTCCATGACAATTTCGCCAACCATCATATAAATGTAATCAAATACCTGGAATGCACCAATGAGAGAAGTGACCATGACGAAAAAAATCGTTGGCGTTAGCAGAGGCAATGTAATTCGCGTGAATTTGGTGAAAGAATCTGCCCCATCGATTGATGCGGCCTCATAATAGGACTCCGAAATGCCTTGTAGACCGGACAAAAAGATAATCATATGAGAACCAATTGAACTCCAGATGGCTACGATAATGATAGATAATAAAGCCGTGCGATTATCCGTCAGCCAGTGTGGTCCAGTAATAGACAATTTGCTGAGCACATAGTTAATCAGTCCAAAGTCGGAATTGTACAACCACTTCCACACCATCGCAACCGCTGCTGGCATCGTGACGACAGGAAGAAAGTATAGGGTTCTATAAACCGATAACCCTTTTACCTTTTGATTCAGCAAAACAGCTAATATAATGGATAAAATAATGCCGACAGGGACAGCCGTTATGATGTAGATCCCCGTATTCCGAAAGGCATAAAGCAGATCTTTATCCGTAAAAAGCTGCTTATAATTCGCCATGCCTGACCAAGTATACTTGCCGAATGAACCCCAATCCGTGAAAGAGAAATAAAAAGTTTGAAACACGGGCCAAATGTAGAAAACGAGCAAACCAAGCATTAAAGGTGTAATCATGATGTACGCCCACATCCAATCGGACCGGCGTTTCGAGCTGATTCGCATGAGTACTCACGCTCCCATGAGTGTAGTGAGGAGGGAGATTCGCTTCAACGAGTCAGCGAACCTCCTTACCTAAAGCTTATTTTTCTGCAGCTAGCGCTTGATTCATTTTGGCGCCGAGCTCTTTGGCTGCATCAGCTACCGGTTTATCTCCTGTCCATGCATTTTTCAAAATCTCGGTTTCATAGGTTGTCCAAACGGATGTGTTCTTGGAGACTGGATACGGTGAAGCATACTCTGTCATATCGATGAAAGCTTTTGCGTGGTATTGCGGGAATGCCGCTAACCAGGCTGTTTCAGAACCTTTGAACGCCGGGATCGCACCGCCTTGTTTAGCTGCAACCTCTGCTGCCTCCTTCGAGCCAAGGAACTTCACGAATTCCCATGCCTCCTTCGGATGCTTCGAATTAGCTGAGATGACATGGCCTAATCCGTGAATCACAACGCCTTGCTTCTTTCCTTTAGGCAGCGGAGCAACGTCAGCAATGTTTTTCATTTCCGCATTCTGATTAATCGTGAAGGCTGCCCATGAACCGTCGAAATACATCGCCAGCTTTCCGGAAGTAAACAAATCCGAAGGAGCCGTTTCTGTCATTTGCGCCAACGTAGGCGATACTTTATGTACTTGAATGAGATCCGTTAAAAATTTCAAACCCTCGATCGCTTCTGGCTGATCATAACCCGACTTTTTGTGGTCATCAGAAATAATGCTGCCTCCGGCTTGAAGAATCGTATTATAGTAATCCTCTTGATTCATCATTGGCGCTGCGAAACCATAAATGCCTTTTCCAGGGTCGGTCAGTTTTTTAGCAGCTTCTGTTAATTTCGTCCAATCCCATGTGCTGTCTGGATATGCTACACCTTTTTCATCGAAGAGCTTCTTGTTGTACCATAAACCAATCGTGTCATAATCCTTGGGAATCCCATAGTTTTTACCGCCAAGGCTGTAAAGGGAAACGAGTGAAGTCGGATAATTTTTGAGATCCACTTGGTCCTTTTTAATGTTTTCGGACAAATCCAGTAACATTTTATTTTCCGCATACTTGATGAAATTCGGACCGTTCATCCATAGGACATCAGGCATCGTTCCGCCCTGTGCCGCTGTTTCCAATTTGGTGAAATATTGCTTATACGGTGTATTCTCTGCTTTTACTTCAATGTTGGGATGACTGGCTTGGAAGGCTTTGATAACCTCCGTCATCGTATCCAGCCCCCAACCGCCGTAGGTAATGGTTACTTTTTCTCCACTAGCGGCAGCTGTTGCTTTGGCATCACTTGCGGGTGTACCGGATGAGACGGGATCAGATGAAGTTGAACTACCGCAGGCACTTACAACAACCATTGAAGACAACATTGCTAAGCAGACGACCTTTTTTGCATTCTTTACCATTTCGCAATCACCCTTTTTTAATTTTTGTGATAGAAACATGACCCTGCTCAAATTGGAACCCGTAAAAGCTGATTTCACCTCCTTGAAGTAGTAAAAATATTTTGGCACCAAATTCAGGATAACGTTATCCTGAATTCCAAAAAAAATTAATTTCTATCAAATGTGGACGATTCTCTCACAATAATTTTATGTGGCAGCAATACTTTGGATAAAGCTAGCTGCTCTCCTCTTAACATTTCCAACAAGGTTGCGGCGGCCGTCATGCCAATCTCGACTTTTGGCACATGCACCGAAGAAAGCGGCGGTGTTGTGTATTGCGCGAAATCAATATTATCCATCGAGATGAAAGCGATATCCTCTGGAATTCGCAACTGGCTCTCGATTATAGCGCGCATTGCTGGAATGGCCAATTGATCGCTTGCCGAAAAAATAGCCGTTGGACGCTCTACATCTGACCGTTTCAATTGCTCTTTCACATATTCATAACTGCGGTCAATCTCCCAGCGGGTGTCTATCACCCAGTCTTTGTGTAAGGGAATACCCGCATCATACAACGCGAACTTGTAGCCTTGGAACCTCTCTTCACTGTTGAGCTCTCCCGTATGTCCTGGCCCGCCGACAAATCCGATGGAGTGGTGCCCCTGTGCAATGAGGTGATCAACAGCCGATTTGGCGGCGTGGATTCGATCATAATCCACCATTGTAATTTCAGTCCCATTGGTGCAGATGCCAATCAAGGCTAGATCTTCTACCTTTTGCAAATAGTCCAGGATAGCTGGCCCTACTTCGCCTACGATGATGATGCCATCCACTTGAATGTCATGGATACAGCGATGTAGCAAGGCATCGTCCGCGAGCTCGCCAGAGGTATGTATGAAGGCTAACGAATAGCCTGATTCCAAAATCTTTTTCGTAAAAGCTGTAATAATCGGCGAATAGTACGGATGATCGTCATTGAGTCTTGCCGTTTGAATAATGCAGCCGATTTGTTTGGTCTGTCTCTTCTCGGTTTTCTGCTTATTCACGAGATGGCGTGCTGACTCGTTCGGCGTGTAATCGAGCTGACGAACGGCCTCCCATACTTTGGCCCTCGTCTCCGGATTAATATGCCTGCTTGTATCGTTCCTAACCACCCGCGAGGCTGTTGAAATGGAGACGCCCACTAAATCAGCGATATCCTTAAGTGTAGGCATAGTGACAGCTCCTTTTTGTCCAAAACCATAATCCAATTTCTTGCCCAAACGTTTTCCTGAGCTTTCTTAAATATTAATGTATACCCTTACAATGTGTCAATATGGTCACGAATAGAATTCTTCGATTTGTTTTGCGGCACAATTCTGACATGTTTGTCCTGGTTTAATAGACAGTAATTTATGGAAAGATCCTTTGCCATAGTTTGTATAGCCAGAAAATTAACGTACTGTTGCACAAGATCAATAATAAATTTACTAGCAGTCCGATCACAAAAAGTGTCTTCCGCTTCTTAACCTCGACATTTTGTAGATAGGGTTTCATAAACTGCAACTCTTTGTAATCCACTAAACCCTGTAGAACACCAAATATGGAGATAACAGTCCAAACCACGAGAAAGATAAGAAAGAAAAATAAGGAGAAATACAAGGTCGAATATGGGTTGGAAAGTAACCAAGTGAGGTAACAGGTAGAAACCGAAAAAAGTAAGATGGCCCAGCCTGTAGCCCCAACTATGAGCGGTTTCCTAAACAGTTTTTTACTTTCTGTGTTCATCTTTTCACCGTACCAAATGAAATCTTCATGTTAGGAGCATAAGTTAACACGGAATTCTCATTCAACACTTTTGAAAATAATAACTCCGCCTCGTATTGACTCTGTGCTTCGCTCTCTGTCAGCCCTCGGTTCATCAATTTGTTTATAAATTTGCGTTCATCTCCAGGAAACTCGCCAATACCTTCCTCTCTCAATGCACTGTACAGTCGCTGACTTCTTTGTAGATTCTCATTAGAATCTAGAAAATTAACTTTATCGCTTACTCTGCACTGCACGTTCGTTAAGCCTAGTTGGCTTAAATAAAAGGGTATTTTTATTCCGATATTTCCGTCTTTGCCGTTGTTTTTGGAATCATTTTCAAATAGTTTCTGCAAAATCCCCAAGCGAATCACTTCGCTCTGATCGGAACCGTTTAAACTGTAGTTAGACATGTTGGCAATCCAATGAGGCTCAAAGCCTATCACCATCCCCCCATCCACAACGCTATCACTCATCTTTTGGAGCAAATTCTTCGCATCTGACAGATGTAATAATAACGCATGACAAACGGCTATATCATACTTTCTATCGATCGCTATCTCTTCCACATCGGCTACGATAAAATCACATTTATAAGGTTGGGTTTCGAAAATCTTCCTTGCTGTGTTGATTAAATCTGTTCCTTTGTCTATTCCCGTATACGTTGATCCCTCAGGTAAAAGCGGTAACAGCTTCAGCCCCAAATATCCGTAGCCGCAACCATAATCGATGATGTTCACTGGCTGAGTGATTTTCCAAACTGTCTTTACCAGAAACTCCAAGTAATCATCGTTGTAATACAAATCTCTCGTGTTTCTTAAATATTCAATTTTGTTATCCCAGTAATAATCGGACATTGTAGGACTCCTTTTTGAACTTCTTTTATCTGTCGCTTGCCTCTGGCTTCCATCCAATTGCCTGGCTCCAATGACTTGCCCTTCGCATAATCTCCCAGATCATTGGTTCCTTCGATGCCACATACGTCTCTCTTTCGTGTTTATACTTGTCCGTTAACTGGTATTTGAGTTCAGCGTAGTTACGACAATCATCCAGATGGCACCGCAAATAATCCCTGAACAATAAGGGAAAAAGCGAGGACCAACTCCCATGTTCCCTAACATGGATGTGTGTTCTTTGATCACCTGGCTTTTCTCTAAAATATCTCTTGGTTTTATCCAGGTTGTCAGCTCTGTGTATGTAGCCAATTTGTTTGAATGCTTCCTTGTACGAATCAATTGGCTCAAATGCTTCCACGGTCACCTGAATATCAATGATCGGCTTTGCATCGAGCCCTGAGATGGCAGTCGAGCCGATATGGTCGATTCGAATCGCAAGGTCACCGAGTGACTCGCGGATTCTTTGGCCAATTGTAGCAAACTCCAGCTTCCATTCTTCCCTATAGGGAACGACGATGATTGGTTCGGGCATGGTTTCCTCCTGCGGCATCATGTTAACTCCTTTACATAAATTCAATAAACCCCAGAATATCCCTGCATTTTAGTGGAGAATTCCAGCGGAGCCAGTGCTTTTCACCTGTAACGGTGAAAAACATCACTAACGCGGGTGCCTCGAGCTCCAGCTCAACCACAACGATGTAAAACATCGTTGCAGCTCCCGCTCCGCCAGACAACAAAAAAAGACAGTCTCAACAGACTGTCTCCTGTCTCCACTCTCTTAAAACTGATGGCCACACGCCGAACAAAATTTGGTGTCGGCCACCACGACTTTACCGCAAACGCATTCTTTCTCATTGCGTAACTCAATGATTTTTTGATCCAAAACAGCAATTTCTTGCTTGACCGCGTCGATACCAAGACTGAATCTCTCTACAATCTCACCAGCGCGGGCTATATCTCCCGACATATAGGCTCCGTACACGGACTCTCCAATGAGATTATAAAATTTCTCTATCTCCTTCTCTTTGGAAGAGACTTGCGCTTTCAGCTTCGTCAGCTCAACAGTTTGCTGAGCTTTCTTCGCGGCATCCGTTGCACCTTGTTTGACTTTGTCAAAAAAAGACATGGGGTACCCCCTCCACTTCATCGTTTTTCATCTCATACGATTCATATGCGCCCCATGCCAAACTAATACGTCGGGTTCAATGTTCCAGGCTCGCAAACATTCAAATATGTCGCAGCATGTGCACTTGCTGGGCAAAAGATGTGAAACCTAATCCCGCAAGCAGTCCACTTAACTCCTCATTGGAATGTCTAATATTCATCGTTAAACGCGTACATGATGAGCTAAGCGGCGCGAATACTTCCCGCAAAGCCGCTTTCAGAATCTCAGTTTCATCCTCACGCCCTGGAAGTGCTTCACATTGGTAGAGCACGAACGATGATAAGCTGCCATTCTCCGCATAAACTCGCTTGAAGAGCGCATAACCAACCACTTCCTTAACATCAGTTACAAGTATGCTTTCTCCGCCTTTCAAACTAGCCCACTGTGTCTGCCATGCTGTCATCGGTCTATTGAATGATACAGTGATAACTTCAACGGGATGTCCCCTATGTAAAGCATATCGTCCAGGGAATTTTGTTTCCAGCTGTTTAACATTAAGCTCACCCGTATGCTGTAAACAGTCAAGCTGTTCCGTGATCTCGTAACCGACTTTCTGGTAAAGTTTAATCGCAGCATCGTTTTGTACAAGTGCTTCAAGTAACGCAATGTCTACATCCTGCTCTTGATATAATTGCAGGTTTCTGGTCATTAGGTGTTTTCCGAATCCTTTACCTCTGTAGTCAGGAACAATTCCGGTACCGCCGTTCCATGCCACCTTGCTCCCATCAATGGTGCGAAATCCGTTCATAACGAAACCAATCGGCACCGTATTTTCAAACATCACGAGCGAATGTTCGAGTGAGAGACCTTCATTAACGGTTCTTGCCATAAATTTGCTCAGGTCAAGTGTACTATTGAGATAATACCCTTCGAACCCTTTATTCCAAAGCGTCACCATGTCTTCCGCAGACATTTCACTCATCCTTTTGAAAATCATAGCCTTTCCTCCTCCCGTTCAAAAAGTTACCCCATGATATAACGGAAAACCATACTTTCCATATCGTCAATTGTGCGCTTATAGTCGGTTTCCTCGCCACTTAACATGTACTGCAGCGCGAGCCCATCCCGAATTGACCAGAATAAACGAGAAGCAGCCGCGCAATCCAGATCTGCACGAAATTCGCCAGTTTGTTTGCCGCCATCCATGATTTCCTTAATAAACACTAAGGCTTTGTCAGCGTACTCATTCCATCGCTGCGTCAACTGAGGCTGGCGCGCAGCATACAGCATAAACTCCAAATGAAAGGCCATCCATTTGCGAAGTTCGGTCAGCGATTGGCCGCGAAACCGGCTGTACATGTGGCGAATTTGATCCGCGGCACTTGGCATGCTCTTGAAGAGCTCTGTCGTATTCTCCAGCATGGCATTCATTTTATCGTCGGCCATTTGGATATACATCTCTTCCTTACTGGCAAAATAGCTGTATATAGCGCCTTTGCTAATCCCCAAATGCCGAACAATATCATCCATCGTCGTAGCCTGGAAGCCTTTTTCCGTGAAGCAGTGAAGCGCTCCCTCTAGAATGACCGCCTTCTTCTCTTCTTTGTAGGCCTGCGTAACCTTCGGTGACATGCTGCTCCTCCGTTTTCTTTTAAATTACCCAATCCCCATTGCGAAATAACGGCTCTACTTCACCATTCATCTTAATGCCATCGATGTCCATATCGGCCGAACCCATCATAAAATCTACATGTGTCAAACTTTCGTTTAACCCACGCTTCAGTAGTTCCTCGGCGCTCATCGTCACGCCATCTTTCAAGCAAAACGGGAATGCCCGGCCAATCGCAAAATGGCAGGAGGCATTTTCGTCATACAACGTATTATAGAAAATTAGGTTCATATCAGAGATCGGCGAGCGATGCGGAACAAGCGCAACCTCCCCCAAATAATGAGATCCTTCATCCATTTCAACGAGACTTCGCAGCATCTCTTCGCCTTTCTCCGCTTGAAAATCAATAATTTTCCCGTCTTCAAAGGTTAGAGAGAAATTTTCAATAAGTACACCGTTATAGCTCAGCGGCTTCGTACTTCTTACGGTACCATTTACACCAGTTCGTAAGGGAGATGTAAACACTTCTTCTGTCGGCATATTCGCGATAAAGCTATCTCCCTGCTGATTTTTGCTGCCAGCCGATACCCACATATGGTCCTGAGGCAGTGCGACCGTAATGTCCGTACCTTCCGCGCGGTAATGCAGCGCCTTATACTGCTTCTGAGTCAGCAAATCAGACTTGGTTAGTAACGTATTGGCATGATTTCTCCATTCCTCGATCGGATCCTCTTTCTGGGCCCGCGTTGCTTGGAAGATAGCGCTCCATAACGCATCAACCCGCTCCTCTTTAGGTAGTAGTGGGAAAACTTTATCCGCCCAGGCTGGTGTCGGCACAGCGACGATAGTCCAGCTGACTTTGTTCATTAACCTTGCCATCGTTAGTCCTTTTGTTGCCGTGCTGGATGTTTTACTTGCGGTTTGGAGACGCTTGGGATCTATGCCATTCATAAGATCCGGGTTATTCGCAGAGACATATAGGAAAGCAGCATTTTGGCTCGCTAGTTCTTCATAGCCCTTTGCTTGCCACATGGGGTGTTCAAGTAGTGCTTCGAATGGCGCTAATTCATATTTCAAACGTGTAATTTCACTATCAAACCATTCCACATACACAAGCTTTGCCCCTATTTCATAAGCACGTTTTACTAATAAACGTACAAAATCCACCGATACTAGAGGTGCGAAAATGACTAGTGTTTGTCCCGGCTGCACATTAATTCCTAGTTGTATGGCCAAAGACGCGTATTTAATTAAATTGTCCTGGTGTTTAGTCATTGAAATCCTCCCGATCTTTTCTCTCTCTTTAAAATGACTACTTAGTCGTTTTTATTATCATTCCAAATCGTGACAACTGTCAAGGCCTTTTGTAAAACCACTATGAAGTCGATCGTATTGTATGGATCATCTGCTCACGTGCCTTCTTAGCTTCCGGAAAAGGAAATAACGGCCAAACGTGAAGCATGAACGGATATTCATAATAATTTATTGGAATCCCCTGCATCCCAGCGAACTTGCTGAACTTATTCGCATCAGGATATAAGATATCATGCGTACCGATATACACGCTGATCCTTCCCAAGTCATGGAAATTCCCGAAGATTGGACTTACCAAATAGTGCTTCACACTTTCTTCGCCTGCATACCACTTGGCAATATCGTGCAGTGCCGGCGTAGCTGAGATCGGATCTTGTTTCTCAATCATTCGGATCATCGGATGGCTGAACGTCATATCGAGCAAAGGAGAGATCAAAATGATGTTTCCTGGCTGTTTAAGCCCCAGCTCCCGCAGCAATTGAGCCAAGGCTAAGCTCATCCCGCCTCCGGCTGAATCTCCCATCACGACGAGATCTCGTTCCTCCACATCCGAGCTCACTTCGCGATACAAAGGGACGATCATCTCAAAAACGTCTTTGTGGGTATGTTCTGGCGCAAGAGGATACATGGGAACCGTGACCGTACAATCTAGCGCATCAACTAAATACGCAATAAACTCCCAATGCAGCGAGGTGATTCTCAGCACATTACCACCGCCATGCAGGTAGAAAATATGCTTGTTCCCCGCAGGTCGACCCATCGGTTTCACGACATAATAAGCATGACCTTTCGTCTCATATTTGTGACAATCATACTTCTTAAACATATTCTTAGGCGGTTCATAACTTTCTTTACGCTGCCTTTTTTCTACTTCTGCGCGCAAAGCTTCCCCTGACTTTTTCCATATCGCATTCACTTGTATGAACCGTAACCCCGCTTTTACTAGCCGGCTTTGCATGCTTCCCTTTACCATCCTGTCTGCCCCCCTATGTCATCCTTCGATCAACTATACGGGACAATTTTTAAATGAATATAAACAAAAAAAGAGCTGCCAATGGCAAGCCCCTCAAGTAAGCGGTTGATCATCATTTATAATAAGCCTCGCGGGTCCGCTGAAAATGAGATTTCAAATTCTGTCCCCTTGCCTACTTCGCTACTAATATTTATTTTCCCCTTCATTGCTCGAATAAGACTGAATGAGACCATTGTACCTAGGCCAGTACCTTTCTCTTTGGTGGAAAAATACGGCGTACCGAGCCGGCTAATTTGTTCCTTCGTCATGCCAATCCCGTTATCACGCATCGTTATGATAATTTTATTGGCCTGTTCCTTTAACCCTATTTCTAAAATACCACCGCTTTTCGACATCGCCTCAATGGCATTTTTGCCGATATTGATCAGCGATTGCCTGAGCTTATTCCGGTCCCCATGGATAAACATTTGTCCATCCTGCAAGGTTACCTCAATTTTGACATCATTATAATTCGCAATTGTTAAAAGCACCTGAGAAACGTACTGCACTTCATCTTTCATAAGAATTAGCTCGTCTTTCTCCAGCTCAGGCTTAGCGATGGCTAAATAGTCACTAATGATGACTTGCGCCCGATCTAATTCTTCCAGCGAGATTTCCTGATAAAATTGGAGCTTTGATGGGGCCAAATGAGGCACTCCCATGAGTTGAATAAACCCTCTCACCGCTGTGAGCGGATTCCTGATTTCATGGGCGACCGAAGCTGCCATCTCGCTGACAATTCTCATTTTCTCACCATGGACGGCTTCTTCCTGCATATGAATGTACTTTTGTTGAAACTCGATCAAATAAATATAGACGGCTATTACAATACTTTGCAGGATATAGGTTTGGGAGGAGGAGATTAGATTGGTTGTAAAAAGATCCAGCTTGCCCACGCTCGTTAAATAAATAAGAAAACTTACGATTTTAACCGCGACACAAACAATTATGGCAGCAATCATTTTATTGATTAGACTCATTTGTCGATATCTTTTTAGCAGCAAGACGATAAAAATAAAGGTTGGAATGAGCGAAACAGCATAAATCAGATTATTTGGATTTCCGAGAAGATAACGGACAACAATAATTGCCGCATACAGGGACATCGAAACATAAATTCCACCATATAAGGAGCCGACAATCAGCGGAATGGAACGAAAATCATAGATCAAACCATTCAAGTTAACTGGAATAGACATCGCGAACGCAATGGCTAAAGTGAAAAAAAAGCAAAGCCACAGCCGGTACTTCATGCTATGACTTTGAGATTTATACAAATAGGGATAAACAACAAGCGGAGAGAAAATCAAGAAGATATTTAATAAAAAGTCTTTAAAAAATTCAATCATGGCAACATCATCTTCTAATAAGGCCCCCGAATGTAGTCTTTCACCCTATCCTCATAAAAGCTTTGAAGACGTGCAAGTTCTTCCTCGTTAAAGGATGGCGTTTGTGCCGTTCCGAGGTTTTCTTCAACTTGCCGTTCGTTTTTGAAACCTGGAATTACACAGGTAATATTCGGGTTTTCCAGAATCCAGCGCATGGAAGCTTGCGCCATGTTGCCGCGGCCTTCCGCGATCCATGCCAGTTCCCTTGCCAGCTCCACTCCCTTTGTAAATGGAAGCCCTGCAAACGTCTCGCCAACGTTGAACTGCGCGCCATCGGCATTGAAATTCCGGTGATCATCCGCTGCAAATGTGCTTGTTTCTGTGAATTTCCCTGTCAGCAGGCCACTGGCTAGTGGAAGTCTGACCAGAATTCCTGCTCCCGAAGCTTTCGCCTGCGGAAATAAGGTTTCGGCTGGTTTTTGCCGGAAAAGATTATAAATCACTTGCAGCGCCTTGACGCCTGGCTTACTGAGTGCGAACAAACCTTCCTCCACCGTCTCCACACTAACCCCGTAGTGACGAATTTTGCCTTCAGCTTTGAGTTTGTCCAGTACGTCGAACACGTGGCCATCCTGCAAGATGGCTAGCGGCGGACAGTGAATTTGATAGAGATCGATACGTTCGCGATTCAATCTTCTCAAGCTATCCTCGCAATACGCGCGAACCGTTTCCTCTGAATACGTCTGAGCATCATAGATGTCTCCAGCCCGGCAAAACTTTGTTGCTATGTAAATGTCATCTTCTTTTCCTTTAGTTGCCTTAGCTAGCAGCTCTTCCGCATGCCCCGATCCATAAACGTCGGCTGTATCAAAGAAGTTAACCCCTGCCTCCATAGCCAGGTGCAAGCCTTTGATGGCTTCATCATCGTTAGAATGTCCCCAGCTCCCACCGATGGCCCATGTTCCAAAACTAACCTCACTAATGTTAAGTTCCGTATCACCTAGTTGACGGTATTTCATTCCGACTCCCCCTCCTCGTAATTGCGGCTTTCGTACATCAGCGCAACGCATTATAATTCTCCATCTACAGCCTGTTTCCCTTCTTTGATCGAGACATCATAGCGATTTACTTCCCTTATTTCCAGAACCACTCCTCATACACCAGATAGCCGAGATACGACAGAACCCCCAAACAAATATTAAACCATCCGGCAAAAATAGCCGCTTTTTTCTCCCTCAAGTTGTTTGCTTTGGTATAAATTTTCACATCGAAAACTAAAACGAGCAGTCCGGAGATCAGCAGCAGCAAAACCGTGTAATTATTAAAGGTGATCATTGGCCGAATCCTTCCTTACTTGGTTTTCGTCCCAATCCGTCTTATCTTAACGTGCATCGAGACACTAACGTTCATCTCTTTATATTTGCTTTCCCACTTTTCCTTGGTTTTAATTTCCTTGTTCCAATACGCTGGCTGAGTCGCACGTACATATTCCCCAAAGCCGAAAATGTCACTGCCATCTTCCTGCGTCTGTTGAATGAATTTTTCAAATCCCTCCGAAGCATCTTTTTGAATCTTCTGTTCCAGCTTGATCAGATTATTTCTCGTCACGAGCACCTTCTCATTCGATTTTTCCGTTAAGTCCCCTTCGACTTGGCATCTTATGGTGGCAAACACTTTTCCATTTTTGATTGTTGTTGTTATTTTCGATTTACGATGTGTAGTTTTGAACATAACGGAAGTATTGGAATCCGGCATTTCCTGAAGGATACTGTAACCGCCAGGGTTTAATTCTTTTATCGCCATATAGTGGCCAATTTGCAAAGCTGTAGAGGTGCCAACCATTTTATCATCTTTAAAATAAGCCATTCCGGCAATTTCGATATTTGATTCCTTCTTTAACTCCAAGTAGGGAACGGTCCCCTCCTGACCTTTCGCTGAGCTGGCGCTGAAAAAAACCCCTAAGAAAATGTTGGGCAGCTTGCCCATTTCTCTGGCATGCTCCAAGGTGGCTAGCAAATATAAGGTCGGTACGCGTTCCAATTGCGGAGTAGCATTCATAATGTCTGCTGCGTCTCCTTTGGAAACAACCATCCAGACCGTCCTACGGACTTGAGGCTGACGGCGAAAGAAGTCATTTTCGTTTTGAATCCCTTTCTTGGCGACAGATTCCGACAGTACAATGACCCTTAAATGGCCATAGAACAACCGATCTGCGAGCTGCTGCTGTAAATTCATTAAACAATCCTCAACGGTGTATCCTACGCTGGTCAAGACCCAGACCGGTTTTTGACCGGAAGGCCCCGCCGTGCCGCCCCCGGTACCTAGCGGAATGCGTCCTGGTACAGCAATTTGTACGGTGATACGAATTAGACCCTTATTTGTGCTAGGATTCTGCTTTAGAATATGCGTTGCATTGCTCGTTTCTTTCTCATCTCCCGGCTTTGCATCATCAATGCCAATGGCTAGAACAACGGCACGATCTTCGATTTCAAGGCGATCCCAGCAACCTGTAAGTAAAGGGGCAACCAACACGAAAACAAGAATCTGTTTAATCAGATTTTGCCACAAGTTGATCACCCCGACTTTTTTTCTTACGAATCACTGCCATAATAAATAAGACAAGCGGATACACCACCGTGAAGATTAATCCCCAGCGGCCGACAACTTGAATGATTTCATACATCTGCAGCAAATTTTGAGGAAACATGGCCATCACATAAATAAAAGGCACTAGAAAGAAGGCGAACATCTTGTGATCCTTGAGTCGTAAGAGCTGGCTAGAAAAATAAATGGCTAAGTAATAGGTCGACAATAATGTCGTAAACACCGCCGTAACCCATACAGCAAGAAAAGCCCCATCTAAACGCTCCAGTATATTCGCAGGCAGTGAAGTTGTTTTGGCTAATTCCAAGGTTGGCCATACTAATTTTTTAATTTCCTCTGCTCCAAAGACGCCAACCGTCGCAATGACGATGAGTACATATAAAGCCCCTGAAATGCCCATGCCGACATAGCCGGCAATCATGGCCTTCTCCGGTCTCCGCATTGCAGGTATAACAATGGTCATGACAAAAGAGCCTTGAAATAAGGCTGCCATCGTGAGGATGCCCCCTGACATGCCGCTGCCACTTGGTTCATTTCCCCACAAAGGGAGCAAGTTGACTAAATGCGCATTCTTAAGTGAGAGCACAACGATCAATATCAAAGGAAATACAATGACCGGGAAATAAAAATGATGGAAATAGGTAAACGTGGTAATATCCGCGCGAGAAGAAACAGCTGCAAGAAGCAGCATGACAATAACGGTCACTTCAAGCGGTGTTTTCATCAAAACGGACGTTACGACGACTTCACCAAATTCCCGTGCTGCCAACGCAGTGAGTAAAGCTAAGAAGGCAATGATCAATACGCTGAATACGCCTGCCGTCCATTTGCCGATTAATTCCTTGCTATATTCAATAATCGTTTGTTCGGGAAACCGCATTCCAAGCTTTGTTAAAAGCCAAAGACCTGCTAATCCTACCAAGAAGCCGAGAAGAGTAACTAGCGGTGCACCAGAATCGGCTGCTCGTACAGCAAAGAGTGAGAGAGCCAGCACCCCCACTCCAATAATCGTACTAATCAGTATGATCGCGGCTTGAATCACTGTTATCTGGCGAGGATGCTCCATAAGTTACGTTCCTCCTATCTCCAACTTTCAAAGGGTCTAACGTATTGTTGGGCGGTATGTCACTCATTTCTTTTGTTAATTTGCTTAGACGAGTGTCATTGGGTGTATGTAAAAGCGCAGGTCTTTTGGGCATCGACCAAAGGGGTAATCGGGCCAGCGTGTCTTTCATCCCTTGAAAATTTCCAGGCACAATCGGGCTCAAGTACGGAACACCGAATGAACGCAAGGAAAGCATATGGTTGGCGATCAGGATTAATCCGATCATCACCCCGTACAGACCGAAGATACCTGATAATATCACTAGTGGAAAACGCAACAGCCGAAGCGCTAGCGCCGCGTTATACGCTGGTGTTGCGAAGGAGCCGATCGTCGTTAAGGCAATGATTACAACCGTAATAGGAGATATAAACCCTGCCGCAACCGCTGCCTGACCAACGACAAGCACACCCACAATGGAGAGTGCTCCGCCAACTTGCTGTGGCAATCGCAGTGTCGCCTCTCTTAGCACCTCCATGGATACCTCCATGATCAGTACTTCAATGACAGAAGGAAACGGTACGCCAGCTCTCCCGCCCGCTACCGCGACGGCGAATTCCGTTGGAATCAGCTCCGGATTAAATGAGATCAGAGCCACATACAACGATGGAAAAATCAACGAGAATACGAGCGCAACGAGGCGAGAAAGACGTATGAAACTAACGAGGAGATACCGCTCCGAGTAATCCTCCACCGTTTGGTAAAATTGACTGAAGACGGTAGGCAAAATAAGAGCAAACGGTGATCCGTCTACAAGCAGAATCACCCTGCCTTCCAGCAAATTAGCGACCGCCTTGTCTGGCCGTTCTGTGTTTTGAATCTGCGGAAACGGCGAGACATGGTTATCCTCGATAAATTGCTCCAAATAGCCTGCATCAAGGACACCGTCAATATCAATCAATGATAGTCGCCTAAATACTTCTTCTACGAGTGCTGGATTCACAACACCATTAATGTAACAAAGAGCCACTTTGGATTTCGTAATTCGTCCAATCCGTATCGTTTTTATCCGGAAATCCGGCGTTGGGAGCCGATAACGAAGAAGCGCTAAATTTGTACCTAATATTTCGATAAAGCCTTCTCTTGCTCCCCTGATTACTTGTTCCGTTTCCGGCTGTGTAATCGAACGTTTATCAACCTGGCGGGTGCTGAAAACAAAAGCATCCGCCATGCCGTCGACCAAAATGACGGTTTTCCCTTCTACAATGGCTTGGATGATCTCATCCAGCTCGGTTTCTGTTCTCCCTTCACATGAATACAATGTATCGTTCAATAGGTAGTCTTTCATTGAACGGTCATCAGACCTCGGATAATCCCTCGAGGTCGTTAACATCAAAGGTTTTAATATATGATCGTTCAAATGCTGTTTATCAATTAAGTCCGCGAAATATAAGGCTGCTGCCGGATGCTCGTCACATATACAAAAACGGCGCATGATGAAATCGTCATTGTCGCCAAGTATGCTTTGAACGAAGTCCAGTGAATCATCGAGACAATGACTGATTTTCGCATCTTCGTTTTTTTCTAAAAACTGATGGGCTGGGGTTTCAGATCGTGAAATCTTTGGAGGCTGTTGACTTTGGGATCCTAAACTTCTCCGACGCCTATACCATTGCCAAATCGTCATCCGAATACGCCCCCTGTACCTCTCTCTAGATGATTTCTTCGTACCAGTTTCCCATTCATTGCCTTCCATGTATTTTTATCCAAAATCGAGATTCTATGCATGAATAAAAACTGCCCCCTCAGGTCTTACTAGACCTTTGGGAGCAGTTCTATGGATTGGATTGTTTATTTATATGGGTCAATCGTTTGGATGGTACCATCCGCGTTATACGTTAGTTCCGTATATTTGACGCAGCGTTTGTGATTGACTCCGTCCGATAGGGAACAATCATGATAAAATAAGTACCATTTCTCCTCGAATTGAACAATGGAATGATGCGTTGTCCATCCGATAACAGGCGTAAGGATCGTGCCTTTGAAGACATAAGGCCCTTGAGGATGCTCGCTCATCGCATAGACGAGACAATGTGTTGTTCCGGTAGAATAAGAAAGATAATAATATCCGTTGTATTTATGAACCCATGGACCTTCGAAATATCGTCTGTCCTCATCACCGGCAAGAATGGGATTGCCTTCTTCATCCACAATCTTGATTTCTTGCGGCTCGTCAGTGAATGTGAGCATATCCTCACTTAAAACAGCCACTCTTGGTCCCAAAGCTGGTTCATTCTCCGCTGGCCCCTTAGCATCAGGAAGAAATGTTCCTGTTTGCCATTTCTCAAGCTGGCCGCCCCAAAGTCCGCCGAAGTAAATATAAGCTTTGTTGTCCTCGTCGATGAACACTGCGGGATCAATGCTGTAACTGCCAGGCATATAATTTTCTTCAGCCGTGAAAGGACCTGCTGGAGTTGAGCTTGTAGCGACGCCAAGTCTGAAAATATCCTCTTTGTCCCGAGCTGGGAAAAAGAGATAATACGTATTGTTCTTATACGCTGCGTCTGGTGCCCATAATTGCTGCTTCGCCCATGGAATATCTCTCAGATGCAAAGCCTCGCCATGATCCACACAAGGCGAATTGAAATCGTCCATGGAGAGAATATGATAATCTTCCATCGCGTATTGGTCGCCATTATCATTAGAAGGTCCATCATGGTCAAGGTCATGGGAAGGGTAGATATAAATTTTACCTTCAAACACGTGGGCAGATGGATCAGCCGTGTAAATATGCGTAACTAAAGGTTCTTTAGGGTGTGCAGGCTTGTTCATGTCCAAATTCTCCTCGTCGTTAAACTTAGTTTGTTTAATGTATAAACTTACAATACTAATTATAACCAACTTAGCTTAACAAGCAAGAAAATTATGCATCAGGCCATGAAACTATCAGTACCGAGCCTAATTACTATTTTTAGCTGCTGCGATTAAGAGGAAAATAGGACGCCGGGTCTCGTCTCGCATTTCAGGATACTTGTCGAGCGTTTCTTGTGTTGGTTTAGGCTCAGATAGCTTATTTATTTTGAATCCAGCATCGATCAGCTCATTCATATACGTTGCAACCGTTCGATGATATTTGACGACGTCTGTTTCCAGGAATCTTGCTTGCCTTAGTCCCTCATCCTGATAGTTGTCGACAGGCCAATGCAAGCGTTCCCCCTGTGGACCATAATACCAATCTTGTTCAGCACGCGAAGTGAACATCGGATGTTCGACAGAAAGAATGAAGTTTCCTCCTTCTGTCAGGCAGTGATGGACCCTTTGACAGAGGTCGCCGAAATGCTCCACATAATGAATGGCTAGTGATGAAATCACCACATCAAATTGGTCTGCAGGAAAATCGATGTCCTCAATCGCGAGTCTGCGATAGGTGATGGCCTCATCATCGGTTAATTCCGCTGCGCGGTCCAGCATTTTCTCGGAAAGATCCACTCCTACAACGAGGTGAGCTCCCTTTTCACGCGCATATCGGCAGTGCCAGCCATATCCGCAGCCAAGATCAAGCACCGTTTTACCCGATAAATCGGGCAGCAGCGCGCGAAGTGCAGGCCACTCCCCTGCTGCGTCCAGTCCGCCTGTCGAGCGCGCCATTTGGCTGTATTTTTCAAAAAAGCTAAGATCATCATATTTGTTTTGTTTCATAAATTTCCATGGCTCCTGTCGGCTTTCATTTATTCAATTCATCTCTATTTTACAATTCACCTCATCCAAAAGCCTAATGCAAGTTTAGTTAGAATAAAAAAATACAGCTGCCACTAAAACAGAAAAGAAGCTGTCCTCGAACATTTGCTCTCTCTGTAACGATTTTTCTCATCGTTACAGCTGAAAAGGATGAGCTCCGCCGCTCTGCGCCGGCTTACAACGATGTTTTACATCGTTATAGGTGCCTTTGCAGCCATTTGCTCTCTCTTAACGATGTTTCTCATCGATACAGCTGAAAAAGATGAGTTCACCCGCTCTGCGCCGGCTTACAACGATGTTTTACATCGTTATAGGTGCCTTTACAGTCACTTGCTCTCTCTGTAACGATGTTTCTCATCGTTACAGCTGACAGAGCGGGCTTCTTTAGAGGTATTTACTGAAAAAGCGTCAGTGGACGACAAAAATAAAGGAGCTAAGCACGTACAAGCCGCTTAGCCCCCTATTCAATTATTCACCCTCTTACCACCTGAGTCTGTCCACTGGTTCTTAGAGTGGATACTTCTAGGACAACCTCTTTCAATCTACCATTTACTTAGGTTGAAATAAGCTGGACATGTACGCTAAGCCTTTGAACTGCCCCATAGCGAGCGGACCGAGAATCTCCGTATCCACCACAAACATCTTCTTATTTTTGACGGCAGACAGTGAGTTCCACACGGCATTATTATTCAGTTCCTCCAAGGTCATTTCACTGCCATGCGTGTAATCTTTGCCGATAAAAATGTACTCCGGATTTAATTCACTTATACCTTCAAGTGTAATTTCACCTACATTTTTCTGACCCTCAAAAGGCTTGAAGCCTAGCTTCTCGTAATAAATGGACATCCTTGAACCGCTCCAATAAGTAAATGATTTCTTCCACGGCATCATAAACAACGCGGTTTTTCCTTTTACCCCTGCTTGTTCCAAGGTTTTCGCTGCGGCATCTTGCTTTGCAAGAAATTGATTAATGTAAGCGTCGGCTGTCGCATCATCACCTACTGCGGCTGCCACGCCACGGATTGTTTCCTGCCAATTTAGTGTAGCCTTCACCGTGACGGTTTTTGCGATCTTCGACAATTGCTCCAAATCCTTTTGATCAGCGTCAGAAGCAATAATTAGATCGGGATTCAACGCCATAATTTTTTCGAAGTTAATTTTGTCTCCCAGATCTTCTACCTTTGCGCTTTTCAAAAAGGAATCATAGACCGTAAAATCGGCCAATGATTTTAGATTGACAACACCTGCCACCGCATCGGCTTTTCCAAGCGCAAACAAGTGATCCGCATAGGGAAAATAGGTGACTACGATTTTGGTTGGTCCCTTCTTGGCAGGAGGAGCTGTTGAAACATACACTCAATCACCTTGATAATGATTTTCATTACCAGTCAACTATATCAAAGGAGCTGCTGAGATGAAAATGGACAAATGAATAAAAGGCATGGATTATTGACTAAAATTGCTGCGTTGGGATTGGCTTGGGGCATATCCAAAGTGCTTTTTATACAATCGGCTGAAGTAAAGTGAATCTTCATAACCCACACTTTCAGCAACCTGTTTAATGGTCGGATAACCGATACTCAGCTGCTCCTGTGCTCGTTTCATCCGATGCTGAATCACATAATCGATCGGAAATACACCGGTATACTTTTTAAAATAATAAGAAAAAGACTTCGCGCTTGTCCCATGACGCTCTGCAAGTTTCTGCAGACTCAGAGGTTCCATATAGTGATTATGGATGTAAGCTTTCGCCTCTTCGATCATCTCTTTGCTATTGCTGTTTAATCTATTCAGACAAGAGGAGAAGAGCTCATATACCGTCATCTGAAACAAGAAGCCCGTCCGAATCATAGCCATATTCCCCGGGGTGTAGAAGGAATCATAGAGTTGATTCAGAAGTTCAGCTATTTTCGGATTGGTGCCTGGCTCTAGAGTGAAATGTTCATTCGTCACAAAGATTTTGGAGGCATCATGTTTCATCTCTGAGTCGTCTATTCGATAGCGGACAAGGGTGTACTCTAGCTCCGAATTATGCGTGGACATGCTAATTGTCATGTGTTCCCGCCGTGCATGACCTTGCCCGGATGCAGATCATAGGTTGTACCATTGCATATAAACGAGCCGTTTCCTCTACTTATGAACACAAAGCCCGAGCTAGGTGTCAGATGATCGGCTGTGTAAGGGTGAAAGATACTGTTCATCGGTAAAGTAGCTTTGAAGATACCGATGACAGTTATCAATCTCCCTGTATACTGTCCGGCTAATGTATTGAGATTGAGCAGAAGGAAACACCTCTTTTCGTTTATGATTACTGTAATCGTAAGCGAAAGTTTTGACAGATTCAATGGCTGCGCGAAAACGATGAAAATCACAGGTGATTAACGGTAGTTTTTCCTGATATTACTGCTAAAACTGTTAAGACATGCATGCAAAAGAACGCCTATATGCACAAAGCATACAGACGTCCCACTCTTTCCCAAAAATTAATGGAATTGCTTAATCAGACGTTTCGCTGTCCCATTAGGGGTATTAATGACTTCATACATGTTGACGACAACACCCGAATCTACTTGTTCGTTTTTAAGTCCGGTGACAACAATTTTTTGCTTGCCGCTCGTCAGTTTGCCAGTGCCAACAAGTGTGGATGTTTGAGTACCCACGATGCGGCCAAGCGAATCCACCATATCGAATTCAATTGTCGAGAAGTTCGAGTCAATGATAACTTGATCCTCATGTGTGATATCAAGATCCAGATTTAGCTGATAGGAATAAGAACCGCTATTGTAAAGCCAACTAATCGAATCATCGTTCACTTTCAGAGAGAATGGATATAGGTCAATCGTGTCGCTGTCGTCCTCCTTCTGCAGAGCAACCTGATACGTTCCGAGTGACACTTTGCCTTCAGACACGGACTTATCATCGAAGATATTCAGTGCAAAGGCTTCATTGTCCTCTGTTTTGCGATTCGGGAGCAGGTAGGAATAGCTAACAACATAAGAGCTGCCCGGCGTGAGTTGCGTAGTGACAGAGCTTTGGCGTGTGCCCGTATACGAATTGCCGCTGCTATCCAGCAGCTCATTCTGAAGCTCAGGCAAGGCAATCGTGCTCGAGCCGTTATTTGTGATTTTGTATTTGGCGATGGCGGTTTTGTAGCCAAGATCATCGTTTTCGTGAGCATGCAGCTCGACGAGCGAAACATCCACATTTTTATTAACAATAGCGTTATCATTAAGAGTCAGCTTATCGCCAATCGAGTAGCTTGCAGCTGTCGTAAAGCCGTTATTGGCTTCGCTTGCGCCTTTCAGCAAGAACACCGCTACAGGCATCTGCCCTGTAGATCCGCCACTCGCAGAAACTGTTGCTGATTCCGTTGTCTCGTTCGTTCCAGCCGTAGTTGACGTTGTGCCGCCGCTTGCACTGCTAGCACTAGCTGCATTACTACCTGTGCTGCCCCCACTTCCTGAGCTCGTCGCAGCAGCTGTCTTCTCCCAGAGGACAAGCTGCCCCGCATTCGGATCTGTGCCAGACGGTAAAATCGCATTAAAGTAATAGGTTGTCGTTTCTTTAGCAGCCAAAAAAGCAGGGCGAGCCGTATTATCTGCAGCTGACAAAGCGGTGCCAGAATCTCCGACTTGGTAGGTCGCAATGAAGGAGGGTACAGCCGCTGATGCTTCTCCGTCATTACTTAACGTAACAACGGTTTGCACATGAACGCCGTCTGCTTGCGTCGAGTACTGAACCGTATTCGCTTTGACTGTCATTTGCTCCCCTTCTTGCTGCCCGCTATACACCTGCTTCGTATCAAGAGTTGTAGTTTGGAGCGAAGCATTAAGGCTCATATTTCCTAGTGTCACATCTTCACTTTGATTCAAATAATAAAATTCCAGCGATGCGCCTGACAACGCCATTTGTTTGGAGATAGGCGTTTTTAATGTTAAAGTATCCGATTCACTTGGAAGGAAAGCTGTGCCTGATCCATTTGCAATAGATGAGGTGTATTTCAAGCCACTGGCATCTACGAGTCTAAGCTGAAGCCCTGTTGGCAGCTTAACACTGCTGGAACCAAGGTTTTTCGTCGATACCTGCGTATATAGATACCATTTCCCATTCTCAGAAACGCGAACACTTTGCCCCAATTGGAAAGCAAGTGAGGCATCATTAGCTAATGTGCTGTCTAGTGTGCGGAGATTAATAATCTCTTCCGGTACAGTCACTTGACCCTCTCCTAGTGCGGAGCTTACAGGCAATTGACCCAGATGTTTCATGAAATCTGCCTGCCCTGCGTCCCAACGGAAGACATCAATCTTCAGCTGATCTGCGGATTCACCCTCAGCCAAATTGGCGTAGAAACGGAAGCTCGCTTCTTGCCCGGGAAGTACGCTAGCGCTTTTCTTTTCACTCAATTTAGCTGTAAAACTATGCCCTGCCGTATCTGTGACGCGTACACCATATTGATTGAAGTCAATCGCATTCTGGTCCCCATTATGTAAGGATACAGCGAACTGTAGCGATGAGGACGAGAGCGCAGCTTGGCTGATTGTAAAATAAGATGCAGAAGAAATATAAACGGCTTCTCCTGCAGCTTGAACCATCCCTGAGGGTAAGGAGGCAGCGGCTAGGCTGCCAGTCAATAACAAGGCTAAGGTCGTATGTTTCAAAGAAAGTGTTGTTAATTTGCGAATCATGAGGTCTACCTCCCGTAGCTTTTTAGTGTCAAGAAATCATTCAGCGGTCACGAATTAATCGTAACGAAGAGCATCGATCGGCTTTAATTTGGAAGCTTTATTGGCTGGGTATAATCCAAAAATGACACCTACTAATGCAGAGAATAAGAACGCGTAAAGGCCTACGTTGATTGAAAGGCTAGTAGCCTGACTTGGATTGATATATGGCCAAGCAAGCGATAACGCTACCCCCACGACGAGGCCAATGAAACCGCCCATCCCGCTGATTAACGTGGCCTCCACCAGGAACTGCAAGAGAATATTCCGCCTTTTGGCCCCAATGGATTTGCGGATGCCAATCTCTCTTGTTCGTTCACTAACGGTTACGAGCATGATATTCATAATCCCGATACCGCCAACCAAAAGGGATATCGCAGCTACAGCAACTAACTGATTCGTGAGCGTACTGGACGCTGTTTGTTTGGCGCTGATCAATTCGGATGAGTTGAAAATGTTATAACCTGACGTACTCTTGAATTTGTTCGACAAATATCTCTCAAGAGCTGCCTGTACCTTGCTGACATCATCCCCGCTTGCTGCTTCTACATACGTTGAGCGAATAGAGCCTAATTTAAAATCTCTGCTCATTGTCGGCAGCGGCACAATAACAGAGCTGTCTAGCGAGGTTCCACTCGTGTTGGAGCCTTTGCTTTTCAAAACACCGATAATCGTATACATATAGCCGTTGACGTTAATCTCCTCATTCAAAGGATCATCCTTGCCAAAAAATTTCGTCGCAACCTCAGTCCCTATAACCGCTACGTGATTGCGATAGTCCAAATCTGCTTCGGCGAGGAATCGCCCGCTGCCCATTTCTCCCTTTTGCATACTCAGATAACGGTCATTTGTACCTATCACGTTATACGTCTCCGTGGTGCGGTCATATTTAATACTCGTACTGCCTCTGGTCATCGTCGGTGCAATACCACTAATTCCGGCTGAGCCTTCGAGCTCCATGATTTCCTCGTACTTCAGCTGGGTTGCCCGGCCATTGCCAAGCAAATTAACTGTCAGCAGGTTCGTTCCTAGTCCTTCATATTGCTTCTCAATCGACTTGGATGTCCCTTGCCCGATGGAAACCAGCGTAATAACAGAACTAACCCCAATAATAACGCCGAGCATGGTCAAAACAGTTCTGAGCGGATTGGAGCGAACCGTGGCCATCGCCATTTGAAAGAGCTCCCAAGGTCTCATATCGTCACCGCCTCTTCTACCTTCGAAATAGGCATGAGTTGATTACGAACATCCTTGATGATCTCGCCATCTCGAAGCGTCACGACTCGCTTGGCATGATCGGCAATATGATTGTCATGTGTAATCAGCACGATCGTGTTGCCCTGCTGATTGAGCTCCTGAATTAGCTCCAGCACCTCAATCCCCGTTTTGGAGTCCAGAGCTCCAGTTGGTTCGTCAGCCAAAATTAAAGAAGGTGAAATGGCTAACGCTCTGGCAATCGCCACCCTTTGCTGCTGTCCGCCCGAAAGTTCACTAGGCTTGTGATGTCCACGCTGACCCATCCCTAACTTCTCCAGCATACGCTGGGCTTGCTCTCGGCGTTGTTTGGCCGTAATGCCTGCATAAATCATCGGCAACTCCACATTTTCTATAGCAGATAATCGAGGCAGCAGGTTAAATTGTTGAAAAATAAAACCAATTTTCCGGTTTCTGAGCTCGGCTAAGCCGTTGTCGGACATCTTCACCGTAGAAACGCCATCGAGCGAATATGTGCCTGAAGTCGGTATATCCAGCAGACCGATTGTATTCATCAGCGTGGATTTCCCCGATCCGCTGGGACCGATAATAGCAACGAAGTCACCTTTTGCAATATGCAGGGTTATCCCCTTAAGAATTTGCAACTCCTCGTCTCCGCGTGCGTAGCTCTTAGTGACTCCTGTTAATTCAATGATATTCATACGACTGGCTCCTTTCCTCGAAGCTACTCATCACTGGCGCGCTCCTCCTCCGCCTTGACCTTGGAAGCCGCCACCACCTTCTCCTCGTTGGAATCCAGCGGCAGGCCCGCCTTCTCCGCCAGGAAATCCGCCTTGCATATTCGCTGGGTTCGTTGTCGTTGTAGCTCGGCGTGTCGGCATGACAACTTCATCGCCCTCTACCAAACCACTTAAGATCTCAACCTGTGTTTTACTGCGAATACCGGTCTTAATCTCATGCTGTTCTTCGACGGTACCGTCAGCTTTCTTCAAAGAAACGGTAGACTTGCCTTTCGTCGTCGTAATGGCCTGAATCGGGACCACAAGAATGTCCTTTTTATCCTGAATGAATACTTCAGCGGTTGCCGTCATGGCGTACTTGAGCACACTCTCTGGATTCGGGATGGTGACAACCGCATCGTATGTCGTTACCCCATTTGTAGTTGTGCCGACATTTGACACCGATGTCACTTCACCTTCAAAAGATTTGCCCGAGATCGCATCCACCTTCACGACAGCCTTCTGTCCCACTTTCACACTCGTTAAATCCAGCTCATCCACAGCAATGGCTAGCTGCATCGTGCTTAAGCTCGCTACCGCCCCTAACGTGGTATTGGCCGTGATTTGCGCACCTACAGGATAGTTGCGAAGCACATTGCTTTTGCTATTCGCAAAGTCCGCTGAGAATACACCGTCGAATGGCGCTGTGATCGTCAATTGATTCACCTTTTGCTGCGCATCGTCCACTTTAATTTTCTGACTGTCAATAGCTGCTTGCTTGCTGATGATGTTCTGCTGGAGATCATCGTTAAATAAGGTCGCGATGAGATCCCCTTGCTTCACGGTATCTCCGTCTTTCAACTTCAAGCTTTTGACCGTACCGCTCGCTTCGGAAAAAATCGGTGCTGCACGCACGTAATCTAGCGCAGCAAGTTCCGTAGATTCAATTTTGCTATCGCCGTTTCCGATAGCGCCTTTCACTTTTAAGCCCGAAGAAAGCGTTCCGTCGTTCGTAACCAGAACCTCCACGTCAACGATCTTATTGCCGTTCGTATCAGCTTTCATTTCATGCGAAACGGTTGAAACCGTACCAACCTTAGACAACAAATAGCCGTCTACCGTAAGCTCGACGTTTTCCCCTTGCTGCAATTGAACGGCATCTTGCAGCGGGAAAGGAAGTTTGACCTTAAACTGTGAAGTATCCGAAATCGTACCGATCTTCGTCGTTTTATTCACTTGACTGCCCACATCCAAATTGGCAGCTAATGTGAGCTTTCCGCTCATCGTGGCAGACAAACTCATATGGTTTTGCTCGGTCTGCAGCTCAGTAAGCTCTTTTTCCAGCTGCTGCTGACTCACCTGCGCTTCTTTCAAGTTTGTTTCTGTGGAAGGAACGGATAATTCTACAAGCACGTCGCCCTTCTTCACCGCTTGATTTTGCGTCAAATTCATTGTCTTGATGATGGCGTCTACCGGTATTACGATATTTTGCTTATCTTTTGCATCCAGCTGAGAGGTTCCCGATATGGATGACGATATGGCTCCTTTGGTTACCTTCATTGCCGATTGCTGCCCCGTAGCGGCTTCTACAGGCTTCGAATTGCTGTGTATGTAGTAATAAGTTCCAGCACCGCATAACATCGCAGCCACAACGACAATGATCCATTTTTTCTTCCGATTCAAGTTCATTGTTGATTTCCCCTCTCCCATGTACCAAGACCACGATTGTCTTCGTCATATCTATCTCACAAGTAGGAGTCTAAGGGCTTAGGCTGAAACCCTACTGAGCAAGGGCTGAAAGAAAGTTGAAAGCTAACTTAACGTTTGCTGAAAATGGAAAATAATGCTTTGAACAAAGCATTTAAAATTCGAGTCAATATGTAGGATGGTTGCCGATATACTAACTGTGAACCGTACTCGAAGGGGTGACCTGGCATGAGACTGTTTATTAAACAATTAAGTCTCTTTACTTACCACGAAGCGATGTCTTGTATATTTCCCTTAGGCATCTTCCTAACACTTGCATTAAGCAAATTAATCACGATACCTGGGGTTCCAAGGTATGATTTTATTTTGGCAAGCTGTCTGCTATTGCAAGTATTTATGTACCTTAGCAAGCTTGAAACAAAAGACGAATTAAAAGTTATCTGCGTCTTTCATGTGATTGGCATTGTTCTAGAATTGTTTAAAGTTCATATGGGATCATGGAGTTATCCTGAGGATGGGTTTAGCAAGTTTTGGGGCGTACCTCTCTACAGTGGCTTTATGTATGCAAGTGTAGCAAGTTTCATCTGTCAATCCTGGCGTAGATTATCGCTTTCCTTGCACGCGTACCCGCCTAAATGGATAACTATTCCTTTCGGTGCTTGCATTTATCTCAATTTCTTTACGCATCATTTCATTTACGATGTGAGATACTGGCTCATTGTATTGCTTTGCATACTCTTCTACCCCGTAAAAGTCAAATTTAAGCTTTCTCAGTCCGATTATGCCATGCCACTTCCTTTATCCTTTTTGTGCATCGGTTTTTTCATTTGGATCGCAGAAAATATCGCGACTTATTTCGGTGCATGGCGGTATCCTAATCAAGATCACGTGTGGCATTTTGTGCATCCGACCAAAATTGTTGCGTGGTTTTTGCTTGTGATCGTATCCTTTGTCATCGTCGCTGAACTAAAACGGCTAAAAATAAATAAAACTGTCCCTTAAGTAGCACATCTACCTAATTGACAGTTTTATTTGGCAAGCCATATAAAAAGCTACCCATATAAATAGGACTTCACATCTTTTCCAACGTAAGCTTTCCAGATAATCAAATTGTATGGATTGTTCCAATCGATTTCATAACCCCCGAACATTTCGTGAAGCCGGTTGTTGTTGAAAATGATCGAGCCCTTCTGATCAAAAGCAACCCCATCTACCCACAGCATCCGGTCGTCCGAGACGAATTTGTGGAAGCTTCGATCCCTTGCATCGAAAAATCCAATCCCTTTCCCCTCTAACATCGTGTAAAACAAATTGCCCCGATTATCCGCGTGCATCCCGTCTGTTGTTGTTCCTTTGCTCCCAAGGACCTGCACGGCTCCATTTATTTGTTCTAAGGGTATCTGCTCATTGCGCAATAATCCCGTATGAATCGCGTACAAATTGCGGCCAGTTACTTGGCAATAAAATAGTGTAGAGCGATCCGCTGATAAAGCAATGCCGTCGGCTCCGATCCGCAGGGGCTGATTCTTAAACACAGGCTTATAGTCAATTTGAAAATGAAAATCCGGGAAATCCTGCGTACTGAACTGACGGTCGAGCACGCGCCGGAACGATTTGGTCTTCATGTTATAGACAATAATGCCGCCGCGAAGCGGATGGTCGGGATAGCCGCAACCAGAATCCGTTAGATAAACAAAACCATTTTTATTATCAACAACGAGGTCATTAAGGAAGGAAGTCCGATAGGGTGCGATTTCATCCGGAATGACGATGGAGTCGATCAACGAATTCCTGTTCAAATCCCAAATTACAAGCTTCTGAGACCCTTCTGGTGAAGGCTCGTAGGCGATTTTCCCTTGGTCCAGCAGCCACATACGATTATATTCATCAATTTCATAGCCGAGGACGGATTGCAGGGCATTCACATCTCCAACTTTATTGAAGTCCCAACTCGGAAAAGCTTCAAGCAGCGGCTTCCCGTCCTTGACCACGATGCGATTCATCGTAGCAGGAATACCCTGAGACATACGCGGAACCGAAACATAATACTGCCCCTGATGATCGACTTTCACGCCAGCGGGCATCGCTTTTTTCCAACTTTGGTTCGTTTCGAATTCTTCCTGCATCACAGCGTTGGGAAAGTGCCAATCCAAACGGCTCCAGTGGCATATTATTTTATACATGAATGTGAGCCTCCTGCGACCTTGTAAAAGTAGTCATACACCTACCATATAGGTATGCGCTCAGGAATAAGAAGTGTGGGCTGCAGGCATCATGCCAATATTAGTGAGGTTTTGTATTTACTTCAAAAATCCAGACCGTTCCCCTCTTATCGATGCCAAAATCGTACCCTAACATGCCAATTCCGGGATATTTAGCCTCTAGCAGCATGGTGCATGTCCGGGAAACGCCTACCATGGTGTCGATTTTGGATTTGACCAGCGAAGCTGGGAACGTTCGACGAACGGCATCCCTGCCTTTCAGCTGCGTACCGCCTTGACACAGGTTCGTGACGAACAGACCTGGTCGCGCTAATCGGCCGACAACCGCCCGAATCTCCCAGCTGCGTCCAACTTTTGCAAGCTTGACGCGGTAATCCACCGGCCTGCCATGGATAGTGGCTAAGTGAATGCCCTGTTGAAGCATCAACGGGCGGTTCTGGCGTATCCGGTTAATGGCTTGCAGAAGCTCATGCCAATTATACACTTTTTTCGTTCCCGCGTTGTGGAGCAGGAAGCCGCTGCCTGCTTTTTGGATTTTCATCACACGGCTCCCACCGGTTCCAACGATCGGTTTGGCCACGACAAATTGAAATTGACGAAGCATTGCTGCAAGGTTCTCTGCGCTGTAGCGACGCATAGCTGGAATATGCTTGGCGACGCCGGAATGCTGCAGCAGAACAGCAAACTTCGACCATTTACTAGCAACTCGACGCATGAAAGATTCCTCCTCTATACATGCCTTCCTTTATGCTAAAATATGCGTGGTTCGTCCGATTCGAAAGGGACAATCTGGAACTAATTTCTGTACCTTTGGAAAATCAGCAAAATAGCGGCCCTTAGTTCCCGCTGCCTGTTTAAAATAGGCTTTTCAGTGAAATAGAGCACTGTAGTTCCCTGAATATAGCAAAAAAGAAGCAGGCTGGGTTTCTCCAGCATCTGCTTCTTATGAATTTCACCCTATTGTTCGTAAACCAATCTCAGTGGAATGCCGGACGGATCTTTTACCATCAGGATATCATTGCTCTCACTCACTAGCACGTTCGCCAGCTTCAAGCGTTGGACGGCCTCATTGCGTGACTCTTTGTTAGGAAACACTAGCGTGTAATAATCGAGTCCTGTTCCATTGGCAGACCGTAATGGCGCCTCTTCACCAGCCCAAACATTCAATCCGATGTGATGATGATATCCGCCAGCGGATATGAATAAGGCATTCATCGCCAAGCGTGCATCAGCCGCTATATCGAAACCCAGGATATCGCAGTAGAATTCCTTAGATTTCTGCAAATTTTGAACATGGAAATGAATATGTCCCATCACCGTGCCGACTGGTAAACCGTCCCATACCGCGCCTTCTGCTTCATGCAGCAAGCCTTCCCAGTCTATCGGATCTGCGGCCATGATATAGTTTCCTTCCGCATCGCGGCGCCATGTGCTCCTAGGCCGATCACAATATATCTCAATTCCGTTATGATCAGGATCGGTGATATATAGAGCTTCGCTTACTAGATGATCCGCTTGACCGATATGGATACCGGATTGCACCAAATTGTTTAAACTCATGCCAAGATCTTTACGTGTCGGCAGCAAGATTGCAAAATGATAAAGCCCAGCAGCAGATCTGCGAGGTGTGACCTGGGCATCCGGCATTTCTTCCAGTAAAACCAAGGGTTCATTGCCATCAATCGTCAATTCAGCTGAAGTAGACGTTGACTTTCCTAGGCGAAAGCCAACAATCTCTTGATAAAAGCGAACGGAACGCTCTAAATCGGAGACAAACAATTTGATGACGCCAAGCTTCATATCCTTAGGCAGCGTCGCTGACATGGAAAAGCCCCCCTTTAATTGCTTACTATTCGTAATTAAGTTTAGTAAAGTTATTTAATTACGTCAAGGTGAAGTGTTCTTTCCCAAACACGAACAAGTCCCCTAAGTTCATGAACGCTCCGCTCGATAAACTCAGCTACAATTTGGTCCGTTATGTAGCATAATGCAATATGTGGTTCATTGGAGGTATCTCGCAAATTTCTGACAACATGCTCGCCATACCGTTTGACCTCAGTCTCTTGTAAAAGGGTCGGAACGGAGTACGCTTTGGCCTGCAGTAAAGAAGTGAGCACGCGATCCGTCCAATTTTCACTTTTGCACAAATGATATTCGATCTGACAGACCTCAATATTGTATCTGTCCTTTAATGTTTCATTTTGTTCAACAAACTCCCCACTCGCTTTCTCTACATAATCTTTCCATACCGTCTCCGTCCATCTGAGGTCAGTAAAAATATGCGAAATATAGCCTAGCAAAAATTGATTAAAGGAAAGATCATCACTACTTCTATACTTTCTATAGAAATTATCGAAATCCGTTAGATCAGGCATAGTACCATCGTCATCACATAGATGCGTATGACCCTTGTCTTGCCTAGTTGTCCCTTCTCTCATGTGAATCGCATCTGGCGCAATGCTGCCAAGCAAAAACTCTGGCGAAGGATTCTGATTCCATAATTGCTCCGCGATACTAAAATGCACCATTGGCCACGGCATCGTACACACTCCCATTCGTCTGCTCCCGCGGCTTCGAGAGTTCCAAACACTCAAAACAAACGAGGCTTTTGTCCTCCAAAACAACACCGTCCAGAAACCCTTCCCGGCAATAAATCGGTTTACCGCACTTTGAACACGTACCAACAAGTTCATGCATACTGCGTCCTCCCCCGATAAGACTATCCGCACACAACCGAGAAATAATGCTCAAAAAAGCGCGTTCGGTCGACAGTTGAAGCTATTTCGTGTCTGCCCTCAGCGCTTTCACGAAAGCTCATCATCCCAAGCTTCCTCTCTTGCATAAAATCAACCTCGACGCGTCCTCTTTGATAGTCACAAAGATCAGGTTCAAACAAGCAAGCGGCCACCAGCGGATCATGGAACGTCATCGGGTGATTCTCCAGCCAGGGGGATCCGAAACTTTCCACCGCCTTCATCAGATCCGAATGAAATAGATCCTCTTTTTCCTGCTTTTCCAAGACAAGCTTGGTCGTCACATTAAGCCCGAACGTCCTCACGTGCTGAACGTTTGCATGATAAACAATGGCCGCAGCATGAGGATCTACCCATGCGTTCCAGTTATCTTGAGACATACTCAAACTTTGTTCCAACGCCTCCGAAAACACGCCGCTCATGATGTACAACTCTTTAAGCAGCATGGGAACTTCCGGATCAAGTGAGAAAAGCAACGCAATATTCGTTAAATGTCCGATGGCAACCAGAGAGATTTCATAGGGATGTTCTCTGATTGCTGCACGCATCCGATCCACGGCTTGGTATTTGCGAAAATGTGTATCATGCGGAAAAAGAGACAGGTTCACGGCCCCGCCAGGGGTCGGATACAGCTCGCTAGGTAAGAGCTGCCTATCCGCGCCAGCGAATATGGGGATATGGCGGCCAGCCACTTTGCAGATACTATCTGCAATCATGGCTCTTTCCTCAACTTCACCGCCTACGGTCGATATGCCGACCCATTCACACGCCGGTTGTCGAAGCAAATACGCTAAACATAAGGCATCATCGATATCTCCGCCGATATCGGTGTCTAACCATACTTTTTTCATAGACGACCTCCCACCCTTCTCTCTGTCCTACTTTAATCCTCAGTAGATACCTTCCGCATTCGCAGGCAGCTTTCTCACATGTACCAAATGGGCTGTTACTTTCTCATCTTCCTCTATGTTATAGATATGACCAAAATAATGAGCTACTTCCTTTGCCGTTTCCCTGAAGAGCTCACACATGGTAAAAAGCCCTTGCCACATATGATCATAATCGCCATCTGGATAAGTTTGAACAAATGCCGACCACTGGTCAGGTGCTAGATAACTTTCAAAATATTTGCCGCATTTTCCTGAATCTATGGCGAAATTCGTTTTAATGCCAATATGCCATTGAAGCATCCTTATCAACATATCCCTAACGGGGCGCTCATACATAAATTTCGCATAAGCGAGCTCCCTCCGCCATAACCCTTTGGCTATATAGGTACTCACCCACCAGAACTCATTGCAGCAATCAGCAAACTCTGCTGCGGTAGGAGGAATGGTCAAATAGTCGCGGTTGCTTGATTCATCAAATGGCGCGATAAGTCCATCCTTGTCCAGCAAGAGTACGCTCAGACTATCTCTATGCCAAGATGAGAGTTGGTCAGACTCATAAAATGTTAAATCGATTCGATTGCCATCATTAAATTGCATGAGAAATGCGAATTTATGTAAGGGTTCTGGGTCTTCCGAGCTCATTTCATCCGGTGTTTGCATGATGATTAACTTCCCGAAGCGATCGATCCAACTGCGATCTTCAATAAATGATTGCAGCGATGTCACCACGTACACAATGTCATAATCCTGAAATATATCACGTGGAACGCTCGGATTGACGCGTGAACCATTCATGATGACCGCTCGAATGTATTCGCTTTCTTTTGCAAACGTTAGAATGAGTGCAAGCATCTCTTTTTCAGTTCTCATGTCGATTCCTCCACTTCCAGAATGTGAATCATCAAAGTTATTGCGCTTGTCCTACAAATATTCACGTTTCATAATACTCACGTTTTCCTTGTGGCATTCTTCCGTAAAGGTCGATGGAAAAGCATGTTCTTGATTAAGCGCCTCTAGTGCCGGTTCATCGCTTGCGATAACGGACTGACGAAGTCTTTTCAGATAATCCGCAGCCAGATCCACACGTCTCTTCATTTCACCTTGATCAGAAGTGGCTAAGCCATGTCCAGGGATTAATAACTTAACATTATGCATCTTAAGTACCCTGTTGCTTTTATCAAGTGTCTCACTATAGGCCTTCGCGCTATCGTATATGAAAGGCAATTCAAAATCTGATAAATAGTCCCCCGCAATCAGAATGCCCAAGGGTTCAACTATGGTCATTAATCCATCTGCCGTGTGTCCCGGCGCTAAATAGAAAGTCAATGTCGTTTCTCCTAGCTGAAACTGCTGACCATCCTCTTGGATCACAATATCTAGCTCCGGAAATTGAATTGGATAGTTCCTGATCACATAATTCTCGTTGTCAAAATCCCTGATAAGCTTTAGCTTATCGTTTTTCTTAGGGTGATTGTGGAGGCCCAAACTTCCAATTGTTTTCGCGCCCGGGAACGCCTGATAGCCAATGATATGATCGAAATCTCCATGTGTAAAAAGCAGATAAAGATCCCGCTCTCTTTGGATCGAATGCACATAAGTTTGGATGGTTTCTATTTCATTCGGCAGCCAATTCGGATCTACAAGGATGATCATTTCTTTCGTTTGAATAACGGTCGATGTGGTTCGAAATAGTGCGCTTTGGTACACGGTTACGGCTTCATTTTGAAATTGAATCATAGGGTTGCACTTCCTTTTTTGTACGCTATTCGTATCCATCATTTTATCTCAAATTTAACTCTGATCACAACAATTACCATGGTTAATAAACCCTACGTACCCATTAATCCACTAGAGCCCACCATGATTTTCTATGGTACAGTTATCCCATAAACACTTTATACTACCAAATTTGGAATAAGGATGTGTCATCACATATGAAAAAATTAGTTATATCTACCACGGTAGCGCTTTCCGTACTATTTTCGACGGTTGGGGTGTCAATGCCTGCTTCTGCGTCGGCACAAGAGATTTATGCCACGAATGGTCATAAATTTGTAAATACAGCAAAATCTTATATCGGTAGAGTCACATACCGTTTTGGTACGAAAGATCCGGCGCATCTAACCTTTGATTGCTCCTCATTTACACAGTTTGTATTCAAGAAAAATGGTATCAATATCCCATGGGGCTCCAAAGCTCAAACAAGTTTCGGTTCCCGCGTTCCAAGCAAGAGCCAATTAGCTATCGGTGATCTCGTTATGTTCAGTGTGAGCAAGCCTGGCCAAATCGATCATGTAGGGATTTATGTTGGAAATGGTAATTTCATAAGTAATACGAAGAGCTCCGGGGTTACGATTACCTCATTGAAAACAGGTTACTGGAGTACTCGCTACATAACAGCTAGACATTATTAATATCATATATAAGACTTACTTACTAAAAAGAGAGTTCAAGGAATTTCAATTCCTTTGAACTCTCTCTCTTTTTTACCATGAGTCACGATATTATGATTTCACAGTTTGCTCCATAATACGCTCTTTAATTTCCTCCGGATGATCGATCTGAAACACGACTTTGCCAAATTCATGTCCCTCCAATTCAAGGACCACGACATCCTTATGATTTTCATAAGAAATGAAGCACCATCTATTCCCGATCAGAAATCGTCCTTCTCGAATATCAGCAACAGAAGTACCCACCCTGAATTGAAACATGGATAGTTTAAAATCTTCAATCGACACTTTTTTTATGCTTTTGAAAGGGATATCGACTTGACGTTTCAGCGCGGCCGCGCTTGTTAAACCTGATAGATGTAGAATAAGGCGGTCATTCATATATTCAACAGTTCTTGGCATAGGATTACCTCCGGCTTTCAACTTATTTTTCCATTCAGCAATTACTTCCCTAAACTTATCTGAACATCTATAATACGATTAAGTGTACAAGATCGTTCACACGACCTATCGAGATCTGAGAATGATTTCATCTAAAATAGGTTTTGTTTTTATGTTTAGTTTTCAATAGAATGATTAAATTCGCTAACAACTATGCAAAGAAGGAATCAGCATGCCGTTTCTCCGTTTCAAAGGTTTTCAAAAGGACTTCGTTTCATCGATCTCGACTAGTGTCATTCAGGAGTTTTCAAAAGTAACTGGCGTTTTGCAGCAAAAGGTCAAAATCGAGCTTCTGCTCGTTGAACAACTAAGCAATTCTCCGCAATCGCTGGAAATTCTTATGTTTCCAAGAGATCAGGAAATGCACGACCGCATTGCGCAAGAGATGAATAATCTGCTAGCCGCGCATGGCTTTGGCGATGTTCATATCTTTTTTATTCTACTGTCCCCTCATTTGTACTACAAAGAAGGACAACCCTTGAAGTCTATTCTAGAAGAACCAATCTCCTTGACCTGACTTAGGTCATGAGACAAAGTAAAAACCTCCTTTTCCACGGAAAGGCACTGAAAAACTTGTGCCCTTCTAAATCAATAGATAAAGACGGCGTTTGGTCCCCGGAATATGGGAGAAAACGCCGTCTTTTTCCTTTGTAAAGTCCTGGAGGATGATCTTTCACCGTTCTGTTTTTATTTGGACCAAAACTCCTATGTTGCGTGTCGTAATCGACTGAACCCCCATCTGAATAAAGTGCTTCATCTCATCAAGCTCATTTACCGTCCAGATGCAGACATCTAGCCCATACCCATCTGCGATTGGAAGCAGCTCAGGTTTCACCACGCGATAATTCAAATTAAGTCCAAAACAGGCGGATGCCGCGGCATCTCTACAAATATGATGAGCAACCTCTATGTAAGGAGCATCCGTCATAAATACGGCAGGATCAACGTTGAGCAGCTTGCGTAAATGCGGATTTACACGTTGAACAAGTGCGGCACGGTCTGTCTCGCAACCTGACAAGAAAACTTGCTCTAGAAGTTGATTCTTTTCTATCCATGCAGCTATGGGCTCTACACAGGCATCCGATTTAAGGTCCAAATTCATTTGGACACCAGACTCCTGCAGGTAAGGAAGCAAAGCGTCCAACGGAAGAATACGTATAGTTTCGCCCTGAGCCCCGTTATGGGCTTTGATATCTAGTATACGTAATTGTTCATAGCTCATTTGTGAGATCCAGCGCTCCGTGCCGTCTGCCAAATGAACATGATCATCATGGGAAAGAACCAGAATTCCGTCGGCTGTAACGAGCACATCTTCTTCTAGAATGTCGGCTCCATAGTTCAATCCTGTTTCGATGGATTGCAGCGTATTATCCGGCGTGCCCATGCAGCCTGTGTGGGCAGTCATTCGCGGAAATGAATTCATATCCTTTCCTCCTCAATCCCCGTCAGGCGAACTGGCTTCTTCTGTCATATATATCGCATTTGTAAATCCAATTAACGTATTAACGCTGCAAAAAACACCAGACATCTCGGCTCGCATCCACTTTACTCCCGCCAGATCAAGCTCCGTAGTCAGCTGGGACTGGTCTCGCGTGAGTTTGAATAAGGCTAGCTCCCCCTTATTACTAACCAGCTTCATCTCTAACGGATGATCTGGAAGCTCCCAGTGACCTTCTCTTGCCGTAAAATCGACGCCAACCGTGACTTCCATCGGCACACCCGGCTTTATTTGGACGCTATCGCCGATAGCTGCCGATTCGCTGCCAATTTGGCCAATGCGGAGCAGTGGCAGCGGTCCCATCGAAACAGCAACCGCCCCGCGTTTCAACGCATCAAGCGCAGCTGCGACAATGCCTGAGCTGGCCACAACGGAATCGCGAAGACCTAAATAGGTCGCCGAGATCGGCTCTGAAACCGGGTCGGACACATGCCAATCTCTGCCGCTGGTTGCTGCTATCTTATTGCCTTGATTAAGCAGATCCGTCCACATCTCGAATGCGCGTGCATTATTTCTGCGAATGGATGGAAATAATCCCGACCATACCTCGATATAATCGATCTCGTTCCAGTCCGAGACCTCGAATTCCCAATAACATCCCGTGCACATTGGACTGCCGACACGAAAGGGATGCGCTAGTCCGACAAGCCCGCCTTGGCGATGGACACCATCTATGCCTCTATGGATGTGAAACGGGCTTAAGTTTCGCCAATCGACATACTCGGACAATCCGAGTGTGAGCATGTGACCGAAGAAAGTGGTCCATTCCAAACCTGGGATCACTTCGACTCCTGTTGCGGTTACGACTTCTTCACGATTCGCAAGACCAGTCATCGTGTTATGGTCTGTTAGGGCAACTCCTCGCAGCCCTAATTCTTTGGCCGCTTCAGCCAGCTCGATTAGGGACTGCTTGCCATCGCTATGAAAGGTGTGACAGTGAAGTTCAAATGGCTGCCATTGCATCATGCGTCAGCACCTCCATCCCATACCTTCAAGCGATAGCGGCATTCCTCGGTTACAACACAATGAACATTAATCATGATTTTCAATTGCCCCCTTGGGAAGACGCCCGTTGTAAATCCAGGAGATGCCTCTGTGGTAGTAACCGTGAGGTGCTGGACAGGATCATGACGGTGGCCAGCGCCTCGAAAACCATGTTCATCATCGAAGGAAAGTGTCAATAAGTTTTGCAATGGCAGAAACTCACGCCAGTTGTATGAGGCTCTGTGCTCCTCTAATATATATTGGTTAAGCCCTTCGCGAATAAGCGCCTCAGCTTGTACCTCATCTTCCAGTTTTTTAGGATCATAAGCGAACTCTACATGAAGCTCATGACAATCTTTCGGCAGATGAAGCGTATAGGTAATATGGCTTTTCGAACAGCTTGGTGTCACAGTTCCTTCTGCAATCAACAAAGTTTTCATCTTATATCCTCCTTCTAAATAAATAGCACCTAGCCCCTTTTAGGGACAGGTGCTCATTCCATAGCATTACCCTTAGTTCGGTACACAAACCTCGCAGCATCGCGGAGATCAACGAAATAGCAACTGGCATAGGTCTTCATGCGACCAATAGGGATAGCGCTTAACCTAATGTCAAAAAACATAGACCGCTCTACCTTATCGAACCTTTAACCTATCTGGTAGAACGGTCTTCATTATTTCTCAATGATAAGATGCAGATGAATTCCGTAAAACTAGCTCTGGCAGCAAAACTACCCGCTGTTTAAGTACTTTCTCTCCTTTAATCTCCTGAACAAGCAGATCAACTGCCCTGCGCCCAATTTCTTGAATAGGTTGCGCGATGGTGGTGAGCGGCGGATCAATTAACGTTGCTAGAATCGTATTGTCGAAGCCGACGACTGATAACTCACTCGGCAGCTGCATGCCCGCCACTCTAGCCGCGCGAATGGCGCCGATAGCTAGCAGATCATTGCAAGCGAATACGGCCGAAGGCCTGTCTTCCAGCTGGAGCAGCTGGGACATGGCCTGTTGGCCGGACTCTACTGAAAATCCGCCAGTCGCGATCAGCTGCTCCTCTACCTGCAAACCGGCCTGGATCAAAGCTTGCTTACAGCCTCGAATCCGCTCCCGATTACTCATATTATCCATATCCTCCACGAGGATCGCAATTCGCTTATGGCCTAGCTCTACGAGATGATTGCCCGCTTGGAAGCCTCCAAGGTAGTCATCAACCATCACCGTATCCACAGCAAGAGTTGGCATTTCGCCCGTAATTAAAGCAATCGGGATGTTTTGTTGGATCAGTTTTTTTAGAAACTGATCATTCTGAATCCGGGTTGCGGAGATGATTCCGTCTACCCGCTTTTGAGAGAGCAGCGATAAATATTTCACTTCTTTGTCCGGATCGTTATCGGTGTTGCATATAAACACGCTAAACCCATGCTCATGACCCCGATCCTCTACAGATCGGGCAATCTCGGCGAAGAAAGGATTCGCCAAATCGGGGAGCGTGAGTCCGATTGTGTAAGTGCTTTTGCCCGTTAACGCTGCCGCTACCATACTTGGCTGGTATTTCAGCTGCTCCATAACGCTATGTACATGCTTCCGCGTCTTATCGCTAATTCGGCCCGTAGCGTTTATGACTTTGGATACGGTTGCGATGGACACCCCGGCGGCTTGGGCAACATCATAGATGGTCGGTTTCATTCCTTGCCCCTCTCCGTATACGTTCCTATCACTGACAATCCATATTGGCTATATCATACGACAAGAACTGCCGCGCTGTAAACGTGAGAATAGCAATTAATTGATAATTCTAAAAGTATGAACTTCGAAAGGTTTCGTAACTATTCGAAGACGATTATTGCTCAATTGTATATTCGTTTGATCGCGTTCCAGGAGATTCGTAACACGAACTTCTTTGACCTGCTCCGGGAGAACGATCTCCACTTCTCTTAGAACGCCTGTGCACTCGCGAATACGCAGAATGCAGCCATCCCCATTTTCTGCTACTTTCCAGCAGCTAACGGCCATTCCATCCAGCCCCGCTGGAAGTATTTCTTGGGTGGTCAAGTGCTCACCCGCAAGTGCTGAAGTCGTCACGGTCCCAGTCATCGTTTCCTGAGCGACTTTCCAAACTTCGCCTTCTCGCCAATCACCGGCATGCGGCACCAGTCGATAGCGATAGCTCAAATCGCCGCCGCTCCATTGCGGGAAATTCGTCCCCCACCAATTGTTGAATAAATTAAAATGCAGCTCTGGCTTCTCCGGCTTATAGTCATGCTCGAAATCCCACATGCCATTTGTCCCGATAAAAAAGAGCGGCGAGTCGAGCGGAATAATCGCCATGCCAGCGAATCCGTTGGAAATATCCACAAAATTCTCACAACAGTGAAGCAGCGTGCTGGAGGAACCAATCGTATCCGTGAGCGGATTCACGACTGAGCCCAGCTTGTTGATGCTGAACTGCGGGCGCTCCAGCTTCAGAGGGAAGACGATATGTCCCGACTCTGCCAGCGGTGTTTCCTGTTTACCATGCAGCTTGTAGGCAACATCCAGATGCGGTGCATTATCGGATAATGAGAATGTCCATTCGATGGAGCCAGCATTGCCATACTCAGCAGTAGTTACAGCGTCTGTGACTGCTATACAAGTAAGGCCAACAGAACCTCCATTTTCCCAAATTTGAATATCCGCCGCTTGTGTAGTGAACGAAAGCCTTTTCTGCTGTTCTGGATAATCCGTTTTGCCAAAGTCATGTACGCCCCAATCGTAAAAGCGATACGCATATTTCTTCAAATAACGCGTGATCTCTTTACTGGAGTATATATCGTATTTATACTGACCAAAACCGGTTTCCGCGCGATCATCAATCCATTCCTTACGCAGCTTCTTATCCCAGAGGCTTTGAATCCAGCCTGTTTGTCGATCTACTTTTACGATGATAAAAGGATTCTCGATAACCGCCTGCGTCTCCGTTAAATAAGCGCGCGCTTGTCCTTTATTTTCAGCAATAAGCGATTGAGCATCTTTCTTTGCATAATACAGCGTCTTATAGCCGAGTGCAGGTAAGCCAGAAATCTGTGCTTCTGCGCCACCCTCGGATAGCTGCAAAGGAATCACATCGCCTGTTTCTGAATCGATCAGCACTTCATCGCCAGCAGGCAGATCACTCTCTTGAATCCATGTTGTGGCCGTGCGGCTCCAACCCAAATTAGAATGGACTCGCAGCACCTTAGCTGCCTGATTGCCTGCCGACTGCTGGGTCGTCAAGACAGCTTTTGCCTCTTGCAAGGAGCTCTCCGCTTTATTCAAGTAGTCAACCTGTTCAGCCCAGGATTGTTCCATCCGTTGATAGCGTTCACTCTGCTTTAACTGCAGGAATGACTTCTTATCGTAAGCGACTCTGGGAAAAAGGAAGGTCTTGCAGTCCATCCCCCAAGTATGCTCGCCAAACAGCAGCGTGTGCTCGTAGCTTGCGTCGATTAAGGCTTTTACTTCCTGTTCAGACTCTTGCTTTGCCTCTGTAAAATGATTCACAGCTACCGCGCTTTCCACTGCTGTGACTTGGCTTCTTAGCGCTCTTACCCTTGCCACCTCACGCGGCGCAGTCCCAACCCCATGAATCCAAGAATCGGCCATATCGCCCCGAATAACCGGCAATTCCGGATTTCGCGCTAAGAAATCCGCCGCGAAGTCGCCCAAGCTGCCGATGTGCAGCTCAGCCGTTGAACCGCTTTCACGAATCGAGGCTTTCATTTCTTCGATGATACTCGCGTCATGCGGGCCATGATTATCGCTGGTCTGAATCATCGCGAGCCACACAGGATGCATCCATTCTTCCGGCGGCAAAATGCCTGTCCCATAGGACCCTTTTGAATAAAACGTCAATAAACGTTCGCCATCCGGACCTTCCCAGTAAAAGACCGGCGGAACGTCAGGCGGTGTTGTGGCCGGATTGCAGCCGAGATGCAGGAATTCTACACCCGCTTTTTTAAGCAGCGATGGCACTATCCAGGTATGACCTGGTACATCCGTCATTTTGGCGTCCTTCGGATCGTATCCGTAGAGGTTGGTAAGTCCTTCCGATACATACATCCCCCGAATCCATTCCTCTAAGCCGCAAAATTCCGTATGTGTGGTATAAGGAAGCTTATGCCAAATCAGCTGTCGATTCTCCAGATAGGCTAATGCCTTCTGCTTCTCTTCCTCACCACTACCCTTCAAGGATTGAAGCAGTGGCCAAGCTGACATGGTCCAAACGTATTTCTCATGCTCATCATTCGTATGCGTTTGGTCACAAATCTCAATAACATCTTTCAGCATCTCGGTGCGATAGCGCCCCACAACATCTGACACTAATCCCGTAAAACCAATATCAAAATGCGTCTTAAAGACGACATAAATCTTCTCAAGTGTCATGCCTCTATCTCCTTCTGACTGCAATCTCGTTGTTCTTCTTAGAGGTTAATCTGAGCAATGACCGGATAATGATCGGACGGATACCGCCCGCCAATTTCTCTTCGATCTACAAGAGCTCGCACCACTTCCACATCTGGCGATACAAAAATGTAATCGATAGGCTCTCCTGCTTCGCCGCCTTGAAAGTCATGTGCCGTCCATCCAATCGGGCCAGGGAGCTCTGTATAAGCATCTTTTAGCCAAGATTGCTCGCCTTCCAGGTCGATTTCCCCGCGAAGGAAACGAATCGGTAAATCAGCAGGACGACTATTGAAATCTCCCATTAAGATCACGGGAAGAGCATGTTCCTTGTGATGTGCCGTAATGTACTCCCAGATTACTTTGGTGCCGAGATCTCTGGCTTGTTGGCTTTGATGATCCAGATGCGTATTATATACAATAAAGCGCTCCCCAGTTTCCTTATGTTCGAAAATAGCCCAAGTGCAGACGCGAGGAAAGCTGCTGTTCCACGAAATGGAAGCGGTCACTTCCGGCGTTTCTGACAGCCAAAACTGCCCATGCTGCTGAAGGTTCAGTTCCTCTTGCTTGTAAAAAATCGCACAATGTTCATTCTCGTGAGCGCCAAAACGTCCTTCGCCAATCCACGTATATTCGGATAATTTCGGTTGCAGATCGTTCAACATGTCATAATAGCCTTCTTGCGTTCCGACAACAAGCGGCGCATGCGCATGAATCATTTCTGCAACTCGGTCTATGCGATTCGGCCAAGCGTTAAGGCCATCTCCTGGATTGTTGTATCTTAGGTTAAAAGTCATTACGGTATATATCATCTGCACTCACCTCTGAAAATAGATTGGATTCGTTAACATCGCCATTAATGTCATATCAACTTCCTCAAAGTGACGCCATACTTCAATGCGGTAAAACGCTCTCCCCTTTTGCTCAACTGCAAATTCCCATGATCCTGTCGATGAGCAAACTTCCGTTAACTCTACGCCGTGTTCACTAATGAGCTTAATTTGATCACCTTCACGGATGTGTTCAATCGTAACAAGTACGTTATCAGACACGCCGTTTGATACCGTATCTCCCGTCATAAAGCCTCCACAAGTTAATTGTGCGAAGGGGCCTTCCGGTGAGTAGCTAATTGCAACATGCCCTTTATCAATCCCTTGAAGAATGCCATTTACCGTCTTCGTTTCGGCAAAAACCCACGTACACGGCATCGCATGTTTAACATAACGTTCAGGACGGTGCACATCGCTGCCGCCAGTTGCGACAAGCTTTCTGCCTGATGCGAGCTGCTCCTGCCACCAAGCTAGTGCTCGTTCATTACGAGCGGTCCAAGGACCATTCCAGACTTCCCACCAGTCGTGATCCGTATTGAAATCCCACTCCCACGGGCAATAATCACAATGGGGATGGTTAAGTACGATTTTCGCCCCGCGCTCGCGTGCAGTTGCGATTCGAAGGTTGACATCCTCTTGATTTTTTACCCGAAAATCATCAATTGGCTCTAAAACACCCAGAAAATTGCTATGCCCAAAATTCGTCGTAAACTCCATGCCTGGTATCATGACTACCGGCGTATTGCGAGGATACGAATAATTTTGACTAACCGCATTGTGATCCGTCATAGCAATGAAATCACAGCCTAGCTGCTCCATGATCGCCGCATTTTCCTCTAACGTATAACTGCCATCGCTGTTTATACTGTGCGTATGCAGATCCCCTTTGAGCCAGCGCGCTGTATGAAAATAGAACGTGATGGTGATCGTAACTTCACAACCTTCAGCAGGAACCTTATAGGCATTATGAAGAACGGCCCAATCGCCAGCTTGAAGTTCGCCAGGCAAATAGCCGGGAGTCGCCTTCTCGAGTCCGATCACAAACTCGGAACGCGCACCTCCGCTCCAGCCTCGCACCTTATGGCTGTCTCTGACGCCAAGATCAATGACAGGTTTTGCTTCGCCGTGGGATTGAACGCTAAACTGCACATGAACCTCTTCCACCTGTTCAGGCATTTCGAAAGGAACTTCCACATACGTACTTTGCTCAAAGTGATGAATCTCTCTGCGGTAAGTCGTGACTTGTTGTCTTCGATTCGTCTGCGGCATGACGAACTCCACGCTCCTTTTTCATATAATTACTCCTTGTTCGCACCAACCAAGATGCCTTTGACGAAATATTTCTGCACATAGGGATAAATAATGACGAGAGGTAGAAGCGCAATTACAATCCCTGCCATCCTCACATTCGTAGTGACAATAAAATTGCTGGATGTGGAATCGGTATCTACGATTAAGGATTTCAAGGCGATTTGCAGCGTATATTTCGCATGATCGCTAATAAATAAAAGCGCTGGCGTAAATTGGTTCCAACGGCTAACGAATTCGAAAAGCGTCACCGTAGCAAGCCCAGCAGCAGCTAATGGGATGTACATGGTAATGAAAATACGGAATGCTCCCGCTCCGTCCATCGTCGCAGACTCCGACATTTCCACAGGGACAGATAGAAAGAAATTACGCATAAGTAAAATACTGAAGCCAGATACTAACCCCGACATAATTAATGCCGTTAAAGAATTTAACAAGCCAAGTTCTTTGTTCACCACATAAACGGGGATCATAATCGCTTCGCCTGGAATCGTCATCGTAAGGAGGATAGCAGAAACCATTAACTTTTTCCCTGGCAACCCTTTTTGGATCAATACATAACCAGCCATCGAGCACAGCAGTACATGACAAACTGTACCAACAAGCGTGACGATCACATTATTCAAGAACGGCGTGTACAATTGCATGCGATTCCAAACCGTCGTAAAGCCTTGAACACTGAATTCTTTCGGATATAAAATAATGCCTGGCTGCATGGAAGCAAAATTGGATGAGAAGGCCAGCGCGAATGTATTCAATAACGGAATGAGCATGGTGGCCAGTAGAATGAATAAAAATAATAGATTAACCCCATCGAATAACCGGCTTCCCCAGCTCGTGGGCAGTTTGTTTGTTTTCATGGAGATCCCTTCACCCCTCGTCATAGCGAATGATCGCTCTGGTCACAAGCGTAATGAGCAATGTCGCGAAAATCACTAAAAATCCTGCTGATGTTGCTAAACCAACTTTGAATTCCAGAATCCCTTTTTGGTACGTATACATCATGATGACGTCGACCTTCTTGGCAATAGCACCGTTTCGCATCACGATGATTTGATCAAAGATACGCAGAATGCTAAGCACATTCAGCATAATGACAACTTTCATCGTCGACACCAGCGATGGCAATGTAACATAACGAACCTGCTGCCAGCGGTTCGCCCCATCGATGCGAGCAGCCTCATATAACGCTGGATTGATCGCTACAATCGTCGCCAGATAAAGGATGCAGATAAAGCCCATCTCTTTCCACACCGAGGTAAGCACCATGACCCAGCGGGCTGACTCCGAACTGGACATGAAAGCAATCGGTTTCTCTGCGCCAACCAGCTTGAGGATTCCATTCACAATCCCTGTGTCTGGAGAAAGCATAAGAATCCACATGCCACCTACGACAACCCATGAGAACAAATGGGGGATGTAAACAATCATCTGAACCACTTTTTTAAACCATGCTTGGAGGATCTCATTGAGTGACAGCGCAAGCAAGATTGGCATAATGAAGCCGATCACCAGCATGCCTCCGCCTAGCAGTAATGTATTTTGCAGCATTTCCCAGAAAGCATGATCTTTAAGCACCGTAATATAGTTATCAAATCCGATAAACGGCCGGTTCCCGATCAATCGGAACTCTTGGAAGGAAATGATAAAGCCGCGAACGAGCGGATAATAAGAGAAAACAAGAAAATAAGCCATGATTGGAAGCATCATCAAGTACAGGGCTTTGAATCTCCATATAACTTTCAAACGAAGTCACCACCTTGCCGTTAATTGTAAAGGGAGTATGTCGTGCATACTCCCCTGTCCCTATGAACTAGTCGATCAATTTCGCAGCTTTTAATTGTTCGCGCATTTTCTTCACCGCATCGGCAGCTGGCATTTCGCCAAGAATAGCTTTGAAGGAATATTCATTAATAATTTTCTCGGCATCTGCCCATTTTGGTGGGGTTAGCTCAAGTGTTGCATTTTTAATAACAAGGTCCTGAGCTTCTTTCACACCTGGAAGTAAACCGAATGGATTCGGGAACTTTTTGTTATACCAGAAAGGTACGCCGTGATCCATGGCATGATCTTTCCCTGCTTGCGTAAGCTCGTATTTACCGCCATTTTCTGTGTAATCCGTATCTTTGATACCCATGCTGCCCAGAACAATGCCTTCTTTGGAGTGCCACCACTCAATGAATTCAAAGGCTGTTTTTGGATTTTGCGCATTAACCGGAATTACCCAAACATCTGGATCTCCACGGCGCAGCATATATTTCCCGTCAGCTCCGGCTACCCCTGGAAGGCCCTTAGCTTCAAAAGTTGTATTCGCATCGGCGATTTTTCTTGTATTGTTCAGCATGCCTACCCAAGCATCCCAGTAAGTAATCATGCCGACACGGTCAGCAAGGAATAGATTTCGCATTTTACCCGTATCGTTTGTTGCAAAGTTAGGGTCGAGAATGCCCTCTTTGTACAACTTGTTTAACCACTCATAGACCGGAATGGCCGCATCTGTTGAGTAAGGAACGTCCAGTTTCCCGTCTTTCTCCACATAACGTTGTTTCAAGCCGGCTCCACTGAAGAAACCTTGCAGTTCATACATGCCAGCGACGCTTAAGCCGTATGTATCTTTTTTCCCGTTGCCATCTGGATCTTGCTCCGTGAATGCTTTCATGACCTTGTAGTAGTCATCAAACGTTTTTGGCTCAGGCAGATTAAGCTTTTTGAGCCAGTCAGCGCGTACGATCGGCATCGTTCCGCCTTGGAATTTACTGAAAACGCCGTAGATTTTGCCGTCTTTCGTTTTGACTTGATCCCACTCCGCCGTTGGTATAACTTCAGGGTCTTGAAGCGTTTTTGACCCTTTCACTTGATCCGTTAAAGGTGTTAGAATACCTTGATCCGTCAATGTGTTCATCAATTCTTTGCTCACTTGAAGAAGGTCATATTTCTCGCCAGAGGAAACGGCCGCCATCAGCTTCTGATTGTAATCGGAAGCAGGCTTTTCCAGTTTAGCTTTGATGCCTGTCACGCGTTCGATTTCCTTTTCAAACAGGACGTTCTCTTCCGGTGTTTTACCACCAATGACAGCGGACATCATCCGCAAAGAGCGCTCTTCCTTTTTACCTTCCGTCTTCGACTGATCGGATGCTTTTGGAGCTTCAGTTCCTGTACTGCTGTTAGATGTACAACCCGCTGCTAAACTTCCGACGAGCAGTGCCGCCATCATCGAACTAACGACTTTCGCTTTCTTGGCTTTCATATTACCCCTCCGTTATATGCGTTGTTATGGGACTAGCCTTTACGAAATATTAATAAAGCGCTTTCACAATACACGTTGGACCTTTACTCAATGAATCTAATCCTTATAGACTTCGGGTAGATTCGCGTACAATGAGTTGTGCGTCGACGATTAGTTGTTCCACGGTAGATGCATCTTTCATCTTTTGAATTAAAATGCGTCCCGCTTCCGCTCCAAGCGTTTCTGCTGAAAGCTCGACAGAAGTCAACTTCGGCGTCATCTCTTCAGCCAGTCTCACATCATTGCTTAATGCCACAATCGAAAGATCTCTTGGAACATCTATACCCAGCTCACGGGTGGCCCGCAGAATTCCAAGTGCAACTCTGTCTGTGTCCGACACAACCGCTGTGAAAGGACCTTTTTGGTGCATTTCCGTCATAGACATGTAACCGTAATCCATCGGTGTTGCATGTTGCTTTCGGACAAAGTTCATCACATGGACGTTATCAAAAGGAATTCCCTGCTCTTCATAAGCCTTCTTGAGCCCATTTACACGATCGGCCGAAACCGTCATGTTCGCTGAAGCATTTAAGAATAAAATAGATCGGTGGCCTTGCGTCAATAAGTAACTGCCAACCTCGTAAGCCAGCTGCTCATTGTCATTATCTACATAGCTGATTGAACTCTCTAAGGGATCAGGTCTGCCTACCAGCACTATGGGAATTCTCATTTGTTCAAATCGCTCAATGCGCTTATCGTGCTTACGCGGATTCAACATAATGACACCGTCGACTGGATCGCTTGAAAACTGTGTAAGATCCTCATGCTCAGGAAGCGTATCTAGCAAAATGCGATACCCATGCTTCGTACATTCCTTAATGACTCCATTCAGCATCTGAATTTCAAATTGCGTCGTCGAACCTTCTTTGGAAATTGGCATCTTGAGTCCAACAATCATCGTCTTCTTAATTGCCAAGCTTCTGGCAATATGATTCGGGAAATATCCCAATTCTTTGGCTACCGAAAGTACTCGATCCGTTACCGGTTGAGAAATCGGTCTCTTTTTGCTGAAAACGCTCGAAACGGTTCCCTTGGAAACACCTGCTAGCTTGGCAACATCATCAATGGTAGCCATCCTTCCACCCCCTTTTATGCAATTGAAATGGCATCCACTTTCCATTCATAAAATCGATTTAATTAAAGCGGTTTAATTAAACCGGTTTAACGATCTTCATAAACCCTATTATAGATGAAAATTATCAAATTACAACCCGTTTTTTATTAATAATTAGTAAAATGAAGGAAAGCGATTAACCATATGGTATATAAGGAGTTTACACCATTTTAACAAATAATGAAATCGCTTACCTTAACCTTCTTTCCTCAAAGTAAGAATTCTTCTTTTTCGGACATGTTTCGACATAAATCCACAAAAATTTCACCCTCTATATTCATCGAAATGAAACAGAAGTCTTACACATACAATGATATTGGAAGTATCCAACTTAATCGTTGTGGAGGGATTACACCGTGAAAGCATTACTGCGGCTTGAAGATATCGGACCTGGCGGATATTATGAAAGAGCGGAAAGCCAAATGAAGTTACGTGCCGTTGCGGATTATTTATATATGCAAAAAATCCCTTTTCATGTTGCCGTTATTCCCCGTTACATCAATCCGAGTCTTCAATATGACTGCACGATCAGCAATCCGTTTGATACCATATCCGTAAGATTCGTTGAAACCCTACAAGCCTTAAGAACTCGTGGGGCTTCTCTGGGTATTCACGGGTATTCTCATCAATATGGGCAGTCCATCAGCGGTGAAGGGTATGAATTCGCGTATCCCGATTGCCTTAAAGATTGCCCGCCGGATGACCCGAAGTCTTCCCTTTCTGACAGCCTGCATATACAGAGGTCTTATGCTTATGGCAGATTTCATATGGCCTTATCTGCCTTTCAAGCCGCTGGCCTGCGGCCCGATTGGTTTGAAACTCCACACTATGCAGCATCAGAGGTGCAGCGGACGATTTTAGAAACATGCTCATGGTTAATTTACGAAAACAATCCCCATGACCCAACCAATCGTCAAGTGACCTATCAAATTGCTTCTTCCATCGTTGGAAGAACCTATTACGTCCCTACGCCTCTGGGGTATGTCAGTGGTGATGCCGTCGAGCAAGACGTCACAAGAATTATGGATCAAGTGAATCAATACGATGCGGATGATTTGGCTTCATTCTTTTATCACCCATTTCTGGAATTTCCGTATATTCACATTCGAAAGTATGCACCACCGTACTACGAGGAACGCACCCCTCTGAAGCGGCTTGTGCACCACATGCTCTCCAAAGAGCGCCGGTTCGTAAACATCCAAGATTTGATTTATTCTTTTATGTCCACACAATCCGTATAAAAAGTTCCAGACTTTGGCATACTACACTTTGTTGTTTACTGAGCAAAGGAGGTGTCACTATGCCGAATCAAGATCAAGCTAATCAAGCATCCAAAGCCCAAGTACAGACTACCGAACTAAATAAATTACCAGTTCCTGGTCAAGAGGATACAGAATTCTCTGCAGAGGAAGCGGCAGAAGTATTCCAATCCAATACATCCACTTCTTCCAATAGTCAGTCGCAAGAATAAGGATCATGTTAGACAACAAAGAGGCTGTCCAAAAGGTTGATTAACCTTGAGGGCAGCCTCTTTGTTGTTGATGGTCGCAATGCGAAAACCCCTCGATTTGGCGAAATTAGCGGGAGAAACTCCCGTTAGTTGGGTAAAAGTGGAATGAATAATCGCGGAAGATAGCAGGAGTAATCGGCGTTAATTACAAGTAATCCACCCAGTAGCCCGTCCACTCACTCAGTTGCTCATACCCAAGCATGATCGGGGACACTATTTTTACTATTGCGCATCATCATCCTCATAAAACACCATATGAGGTTTCTCTTTCCTGTAATAAGCTAACCGGTCCTCCAAATTTCCTGTATGAAATTCAAATTTATGCCCATCCGGATCAGTGAAGTAGACTGAACGTTTATCCTGCTCGTCTCTCACGCGCCCTGGAAGTATATTTACTCCTAATTGCTCCAGTTTTTCCACCATCGCATCAAAATCTACCTCTTCTACGGTAAAAGCAAGATGGGTGTACGAATATTGAATTTCATTCCGCGGAATTTCCTTCTCAACATTTAACGCAAGCCACATGCCGCATAAGTCAAAGTAAGCTAAGCTTCTCCCTTTGATGAGCAGCTTCGCCCCAAACACATCCTGATAAAATGAAATCGATGTATCTAAATCAGTAACCGAAAAAAGAAAATGGTTTAAACTTTTTATTTTCAACTCGTCAACCTCCTTCTACCTGACATTTTCTATCGCAAAGTGAATGATTCCTGCCTGCTTGGGCATATTAACGAAGCAAAATTTCAACAATTAGGAGGCGGCTCCATGTCAGATCAACAATCCGATCAACAACAAAACGCAGAAATCCAAGCTCACAATGCTGTGGCAGATACCCTACACAATCTGAATGAGGCCCAGACAGCCGATAATAATCGTCGGCAGGTGATTCAGGCTGCACAGGAACAACTAGACGCGGCGCATGCACAATTAGCAGAAGCGCGCACAACGCAATCATCAGCAAGCAGCGAGGATGACGAAAGTCTTTCGTAATGCTGCGCAAAAACGAACACCCCTCGAACCACGTTCGAGGGGTGTTTTATTGAACCTTATCCGCGCTGATAAAGTGCAGTTCTTGCATGTAGGTTCTCATATGCTGCTTAATATGATCAAACTGGATTGTACCGTTGCTAATCTTTACTGGGGTAGCTTGATCTACTGGGAGCACCTTGAATTGTGTCATATTTCGATAGAAGGTGAAAGTGGGAAGAAACGACGGATGTTTTAATGTAATGGTCTTCTCTTTCCCCGTCGTTTTGACGATATCAATCGTCGCCATTCCACCTACTCGCTTGGCAACTCCACCTTGTGCGGATATGAAATTCCCTAACGAGTATAACACTAGCGTTTTGTGGCCATTATTCCCCGATACCCAAGCAGGTGGCTGCAATACATGCGGGTGATTACCGATGACGATATGAACGCCATAGTCCGCCAGCTTTTGGGCTAGCAGCATCTGACTCTCATTGGGCAAAGTTTCATACTCCGTCCCCCAGTGCATGGCAACCACAACAACGTCAGATAAATGCTTGGCTTCCTCAACCTCTTGAGCGATCTGAGTGGTATCAATTCGATTAACCAGATACGCTTTCCCTTTGGGATGGGGTATGCCATTCGTGCCATAGGCGTAGCTCAGAAAAGAAAAAGTGATATTATTTTTAGTCAACGTACGAATATTCTTCTGGTCTTCCTTAGATTTAAATGATCCTGTATAAGGGATGCCAAGTCGATCCCAGTACGAGAGAGCGCTTTGAATAACTTTTTCCCCGCGATCCAACGAATGATTATTAGCCACTGTAACTAGGTCCACGCCAGCCGTCTTGAGAGCATCCCCAACTTCCTGCGGACTATTGAACGACGGATAGCCAGAAAGTCGCAGCTCTTTCCCTCCAATCATCGTCTCCTGATTCGCTACCAAAATGTCAGGCACTCGCAAATAGCTCTGTACGTTCTCAAACATTTTGGAAAAGTTATACGTGCCGTCCTTTTGCTTGGCATCTTGGTATATTTCGCTGTGGATGAGTACGTCGCCAATGGCGGCCAGTGTGACTTTACTTACTCTTGGCTTCGATATAATAGGCGGAATAGTCGCTACTGGTGGCTGCACTTCTTTGGCTTCTGGTTTGGTTCCTGGATTAGCTTCTTGTTTAGCTTCATGACTACCATCTATACGAACTTGTTTCTCGTCCACTTGCTCCTGCTTAGCATCAACTCGATCTTTCTCAAGCCTTGCTTCCCTATCAGCAGAAGGGTTCGCCGTATAGAAGCAGCCAGAAGTAAGTGTCAACATCAAAGCTATCCCAACAACGCGTTTCCTATGCAAGCGAAATCCCTCCTGCTAGACATTTTCCAATAGTATGCCCAGCAACATATTTCCCTCACACATGAACAGCCAGGTGTCAGCTCGTTTGTTTGCCCTCCCGGTATTCCGTTGGTGTTCGGTTGGTTAGCGTCTTGAATACGCGGTTGAAGTGGCGAATGTTCGTAAAACCTGTTGAATCCGATATCACTTGAATTTTCTCATCGGAGTGGAGCAGCATCGCCTTCGCTTTCTCAATCCGCTTTTCCGTCAAGAAATCGATAAAGGACTGGCCTTGCTTGCTTTTAAACAAAGAACTCAAATAAGAAGGGTTGAGATAGGCGATTTCCGCCATCATATTCAGGGTGATCGGTTCAGCGTAGTGCTCCTCCACATACCTCACCACCAACTCAACAGGGCTAGTCACGAACTTTCTCTTGCGGTTCACCATGCACACACTTAAATCCCCTAACAGCTTCTGACAGCGCTCGCTCAATTCTTTGCTGGATGAAATCGAATAAATCTCCATCAAGACCTGCTTCATATCCGTGCCTTGCAGCCACATCTTCACCACGGTTAAATTTACAGCCAATTCATAAAAATGCAGCAGCATTTTGCAAATTTGTTCATGAATCAGTTCTGGATCTCTCCACTGCTGGCACAGCTTGGTGACGAATTGATTGGCTTGCAGATGAACATTCGCCAAATCGCCCTCCTGAACATACTGATTGAGCAAATTCCAATCGGCGGTATGCCACTCAAGTTTCTCCATCGTCATTTCAGCTATTGTGTCACTGGAAAGAAGGCGATCCCCGCCTATAACTAGCCGATAGAGTAGAGCCAAACCCGCTTCCTTGTATGACTTGGATATCGACTCCAAATCTTTCACAGGGCTTCCGAGCCCGAATGAGATTGTAAAATTGGATTGCCCCCGAATTCCCTTGCGGATGCGATTCGTTAATTTCTCGATGTCAGCGAAGGAAGATGACGTACCTTCGTGATTAATTAGCGCAACAACTTCATTCTCATTTAAAATAAACACATAACCAAGATGAGGTTTCTCGATGCTCTCCTGAATAAACTGCTGAATATAAACAGAAAACAAGGATGGATTTAACTGGTAATACCTTTCATCCGTTACGGAATCACGGTCGAGCTTAGCAACCAAACAGCTTGTGAAGGGAAGTGGAAACTGCACCCCAACGTTGTCGAGCAGCTCCGTTTCTCCATGATGAACGCTTCCTGTCAACAGTCCGGCAAGTACATGCTGGCGCATTTGATTCTGAACTTGTTTATCTTTTTTATTTGTAGTCAACTGTTCCTTCTCTACCGCGATTTCAGCCTGCAGTCTGTCAAGCAAAGTGTACAACTCTGCCCGTTCGAATGGCTTCATCAAATAGTCCTTTGCCCCTAACTTTAGCGATTCACGCACGTATTGAAAATCGTTATATCCACTCATCACCACACAGGAAATATGCGGATATCGTTCCTTTACGATGTACTGCAGCTGAATACCGTCCATGCGCGGCATTTTAATATCCGTAATGATTAAATCCGGCTGTAAAGCCTCAACTTTCTCTAAAGCTTCCACGCCATCTTTGGCTTCGTCAATAACGGACCATTCCGACTGCATGTCAGCAATCATTAAACCAATACCTTTACGGAAGATGGTTTCATCATCCACGATAAGAAGCTTAGGCATCCAGTTTGCCCCCTTCAAGTTCATCTGCGATGAGTGGTAATGTGAGGATAATCATCGTTCCTCGGTGTAAAATGCTTTCAATCTTCATGCCAAATTGATTGCCATAACGAAGCACAATCCTCCGATGCACGTTCATTAATCCGTGACCGCCTGTCCCCTCTTCGCTTGCGGCGAAATCAAATTGTTTCTGAAGTACTTGCTGCAAGCGGCTTTCACTCATCCCCGCGCCATCATCCTGAATAATAATGACCATTGTGTCCTCTTGCTTCTTCCCGCTAAGCGTGATAGTCCCGTACCCGCTTCCTCTTTCAATACCATGAACAATACTGTTCTCAACAATTGGCTGCAAAATAAACCGTATCACCGAATAGCCAAGCAGTTCAGGCTCAATATCGACCCGAAATTGTATTTTATCCTCGAATCGGATTTGCTGGATGGCCATATAACCCATCACGTGCTCCAACTCCATATTCAGAGGCACTTGGCTTTTGTAGCTATTGATGCTATAGCGCAGCAGCTTGCCTAAATTATTCGTCATTTTGACAACTTCGCGGTTACCTTGAATCTCAGCAAACATACTGATGGAGCCAAGCGTATTGTACAAAAAATGAGGATTAATCTGGCTCTGCAATGCTGAAATTTGTGCATTTTTCTCTCTAATTTCCGATTCGTAAAGCCGGTAGCCCAGATCGCTGAGCTTCGAAACCATGAGGTTAAAGGATTGGCTTAGCTGACCAATTTCATCACGGCTTCGAATGGGAATAGAAACGTCAAGATCGCCAAGAACCACTTTTTTCATAAGATTTCGCAGCTCGCCAATCGGATTTGTGATTCGAAAAGCTAACGCTGTAAACAGAATGACAGCCAGCAACAAGCAAACGCCGCCAATCAGAATGATGTAATTCCTCACATTCACGGTATCCTGCAGCAAAGACGCGAGCGGCACCATCTCGATCATCGTCCACCCGGTATTCGGCGAAGTATAGTAGGATAATAGCTCCGTATCTTGTCCCTGTTTGTAGATGACTGTGCCTGTCCCTTGATATTGCTGAACTTTGTCCAGATCTATCCAGGAGTCCGTACTTTTATAAATAAGAGCCCCTTCGCCGTCGACGATCATAATGTTCTTCTTGTCATTGGATATCGTTTCGATTTTGTTGCGAATAATATGTTTATCCACATCCAGAACGAGGTACCCCAGCACTCTTCCGGTGTCTACACTGCGTATTTTCCTCGCAAAAGAGTATACCTGATTCGTAGTATCATACGCATTCTTGTTATACGTGCCGATATAGACAACCTTCCCTGTCATGGACACCTTTCTGTACCAAGGTTCATTTTCAACCTTCTTCAAGGTATAATTCGCTTGTTCCTCTAACATCGCTGTATAAGTGCCGCCAGATAATCGATAAAGCGTTAATCCCGATATATCTACACGTCCATTGGCATACACACGCTTTGCGAAATCTTCAACCGTTACGCGATCATCGAACGTGATCGTTGTTTCTGTTCCCTTATTTGACTCCAAATATTTCACAATATCCTGTGACTGATAAGGCAATAAGGTCAAAAGATTAAGTTCATTCATGTACGTGTCAATGTTAGCCATTAACTCTTTTACGACGTCCATTTGATATTTGCCGGTGTTTTTCTGAATCGATGCCGAGTAGCTCGTAAACGTCAAATAGCTGGCGATCCCCAGCGGAACGGCAATGAGGATAATGCTTATAACGATCAGCTTCGTGACGATCGGAAGATTCTGGATCCACTGCTTTTTAGTCTGGAGCTGTATTCTGCTGTATTTGAATATTCGTGTTAATAATCCTTTGCGCATTACGCAGCACCTCTTGCGGTGTGGATTGCCCCACCATCATCTTTTCGAACTCACGTACAATTTCTTCATTCATTTTCCCTTGCCTAGGGTGATTCGGGAAATATTTCACATCGTCAGCGGCACTCGCATAGTCCGGACGATATTTCAAGCTCTGAAACTCTGGGGATTGAACCGCTTGCTTCACGGCTGGAATGTGGCCGGCTTTCGCCCAGCTGGCGCCATGCGCCGCTACCCAATTCGCAAATTTTAGCGCAGCGATTTGCTTTTTCTTATCTGGTTTTTCATGATACGGCAAGGAAAAGGTATGGGAATCGCCCCATGCAGCCGGATGATCATAGATTTGTGGTATTTTCGTAACGCCAAAGTTAAGGTCTGGAATTTTTTCAAACGTGCCTGTCGCCCACACACCGGTAATCAACACAGCCGCGTTCCCCTTCGCGAAGTTTTGTACGGAATCGTTAATATTAGGAACAATTAGCCCTTGTGTATAAAGGGAATTAACAAAATTCAGGGATTGAAGTGCAGAAGCATTATCAATGGCCGCTTCCTTCTCGTCGTCTGTGTAGAATCTGCCTCCGTCGACATTCATCTGATTATAAAAGGAATACCATAACCAGAAAGAGTCGATTCGTACATTGGGTTCAGCCAGCGGAGTGATACCTGACGGTACATGTTGTCTTATTTTTTGTAAAAATTGCAGAAACCCGTCCTCGCCATTCATCAGAACAGGCTTCTCTTTCTCATCTAGCAGGCCTGCTTGTTTGAGCCAAGTTTTGTTATAGTACATGACCTCGAGATGCGTATCGAGTGGAATCCCCAAATGTTTCTCATCGGCAACTGTACTTTTCAATATCGTCTGGTTAAAATCTTGCCAGTTCACGCCAGCCTCTAAAGCAAGCGCATTCAAGTCGGTTAAAAATCCGGCCGGCGCATATTGCGAATATTTGGCCGAATGGACAATCGCGATATCAGGCGCTTCTTCCGTTACAATGGCCGTTGACAGCTTCGTATAATAATCACCTGAATTATTATTAATTTGATCAATTTTCACATGATCTTGGTTCTCATTGTTATACTGTTGAATTAATTCAGCCATAAATTGCCCATCTCCGCCGCTAAACGGTGACCAGAACGTAATTCTGAGCTTATTGGACGCCGCTTCATCAACTTGGGTATCCAGCTGAGTGCTGCAGCTTATGGTTAGTAAACTGAGTGGAATCAGAAGGATAATGGCGCTAATTCTAGCTCGCAGCTTGCCTCTCACAGAAATCCCTCACTCCATACATAGTGTGTCTTCATTATACAAATTGGCCCTGCTGAATCCAATGACCTATTTCCACCAGACATGGACATATTTTTGGATTCCCCAAAAAGTCGCAAAAAAAAACATCTCCAGACAAGGAGATGTTTCTGTCCTTATTCACCGCTCGGCACAGGAATAGGAACTCCCTCTGCAATCGGGATACCGAAATCAGGAGAAGAGCCGTCCGGATGCCATTTGAATGGCTGCATGCGTACATTGCGATTCCAGCCTGAGCCTTGTGTCTTCGCTCCGTGATACAGAATCCAATCCTCTTTGCCATCTGGCGACTTCGTAAATGAGCTGTGACCAGGACCGAATACCTGATCTGTTTTAGAAAAAACTGGCTGCTCGTGCTTTTTCCATGACGCCGGGTTCAACCAATCACTTTGCATCGTTGCGCTCAGCATTCCTAGACAATAGTCATCCGTCCAACTGCCGCTCGCTGAATAAATGATATAAACTTGCTTCTTATGCAGCAATACCTGCGGACCTTCATTAATGGTTGGTGTGCCGATCATTTCCCAATCATACGTAGGTCTCGAAATTTCGACCGGCTTGCCGCTAATCGTGTATGGATTGCTCATTGGAGCAATATACAAGTGCTGGCTAACATTTACATTCCCTTCCCAACCTGACCATATGAAGTACAAGGAACCATCCTCTTTTTGCAGCGTTGTCCCGTCAATTGCCCACCTGCCTGCCGTGTCCATCATTCCCTTGTTGATATAGCGACCTTGTGGATCATCCGTTTCTGATTCAAGCACGAACATGCGATGGTTCTCGTTCTGTCCATCATCTGCCGCATAATAGATATACCATTTCCCCTCTAGATAATGCAGTTCAGGCGCCCAGATATTTGAAGTATTAGGGCCAGACACAGGCGGGAACCACACATCCTTATACTCAGCGTCAGCAAGCCCCGTCAGCTTTTGCGACTTCCAAACTCTAATGGAGTTCCCTGTCGTATGCGTATAATAATAAGTGCCATCCTTCGAAGTGACCCAAGGATCGGCTCCATTACCCAGAATCGGATTTGTAAATGTTTTCGTTGTATTCGTTGACTCTGTCATTCCCTCATTCCCAGCTCCTTTCGTGCAACCTGTTATCAGCAGGAAACAGATACAGATTGCAAAGAACATGCGCATAGCACACACCGCCTTCGAGAAACAGCCTTTTTACTGCTTAACTCCCGTGGCTGTAATAGATTGAATAAATTGTCTTTGCCCAATAAGAAAAATCAGCAGGGTTGGAAGTGTGGATAGCGTGGCAAGAGCCATTAATTTACCATAGGATTGCACAAAACTTCCAGTAGCCATAACGGCAATTCCCGCTGTGAGCGTACGCATTTCCAAATCTGTAACCGTAAAAAATGGCCATACGTAATCATTGAAAACACCCATAAATGTGAAAATCGCCAATGTTGTCACAATCGAAACAGAGGACGGCAGCAGAACGGACGTGAACACATGCCACTTGTTTGCTCCATCCATTTTGGCAGCTTCAATAATTTCATGCGGGAACGATTGGAAAAATTGAATCAAGAGAAATACGCCAAGCGCACCACCGGAATAGGGCAAAATAAGAACATAATACGTATTGATTAAATTCATATTGCTGAAGTTCAAGTATTGCGGCAAGAACGAAATAATACCAGGTACCATCAAAGAGCCGACGAACAAGGCAATTAGCGTCTTTTTAAAAGGCAAATCAAGCTTCGTTAACGCGTACGCCGCCATCGTGTCCAACAAAATAACCAAGAAAGTCGCTGCAAAGCCTACAAAAAACGAATTGAAGATCCATCGAAAAATCGGAACCTCGACGTCACCGCCGACAAAAATCGTATGAAAATTATCCCAAGTAAATTCCCGCGGCAGCAAATGAAACACAGGAGCCATTACTTCAACGTCGGTTTTGAACGAATTGGAAAACATCCATAGGATGGGCAAAATGAATATGATGCCTAACACACTAGCCAACACGACATAAAATAGCTTCAAAGATTTCAACGTCCTCTACTCCTTTCTGTTCGTGACTTTAAATTGAATGACGGATACGATCATGATCGTTAATCCCATCAGAATGGCCATGGCCGATGCAGAGCCAATCTCCCTCGCTGTATAAGCCGTTTGCAGAATGCCCATGAGCAGAACCTTGGTCTCGTCCCCGGCGTTACTCATGAGATTGGGTTGAGCGAAAACATTATAAGAAGCAATCGTAGAAGTAATCAGTACAAAAATGACCACAGGCCTGATCGACGGTAAAGTAATGCTTCTCAGTCTTTCCCAGCCATTGGCTCCATCCATTCTAGCCGCTTCATATAAATCCTCTGGAACGCCATTAAGCGCATTAACAAAGATAATCATATTGAAGCCAATCGTCCACCAGAGGGTCGCCACGACCAACGCAATCCAGACAAACGGTTTATCCAGCAGCCAAGGAATCGGATCAAATTCATGAATCCCCATCTTAGCCAAGAGCAAATTGATAAATCCTCCTGTAACATCAAACATCCTTTTCCAAATAACAGCCATCACAGTTGCCGAAACTGCATACGGAATGAAATAGATGGAGCGGAAGAAGGAACGCAGTTTGGCGGGAAGCGCATTTAACAATAGTGCAAAGCCTAAGCCTACGATAACTAGAAACGGAACAGAAAAGATGACGAATTTCAAAGTCGCTTTCATGCCGATAAAAAAGAGATCATTTTCTTGCGTACCTGCTGTGAAAATGCTCTTGTAATTGTCCAGTCCAACAAAAGGATGTACGGGATCAAGCAAATTATATTGTTTGAAACTAATCAGGAAACCATAAAGAATTGGAATTAACGTGAACGCCATAAATGCCACAAAATACGGAAGTATGAATAAGCTAGAAGTCAGCTTTGATTTCCAAGAGGATGTTGTAAGCAAGGGCTAACCCTCCTTTTTTTAAAATGGAAGACGGGTAACGTGTACCCGCCTGCCTTGGTTCGTCCCTATTTTTTGTTCATAGCAATCGTGGATTTTGCAGCTGCATCGTCAAGGGCAGCTTTCGGATCCTTTTTACCTTGCAGCGCATTCGCTAGCTCACTCCAGATACTGTCGGAGATTGGACCCCAGTTCAATACTTTAGGAGCAAATTGCACATAATCAAATTCTTTGGCAACTTCTGTTTGTTGTTGCGTCATTGCTTTAAACGCTGCGCTGTCACGAACGACTTTGGAAGCAACCGCCTGACCGGACTCAGCCCAATCAATTGAATTACTCGATACGTATTTCAAGAAATCGCCGACACCTGCCAGCACCGCTGCATCTGTCGTTGACTTAGGAATAACAAAGTTGTGCGATCCGGCGAAAACAGCTTGTTTCACTGTGCCTAATTGCGGCACTTGGGCAACACCGTAGTTCACTTTCGCTTTATCGAAAGCGTCTTTGGCCCATGGACCGTTGAAATGCATGGCGCTTTTACCTTGCTGGAACAAGTTGAAATCGCCATCAGCCGCCACCGTTGGCGGGGAGACTTTCATCGTTGTTAAGCTTCTCATGAAGGTAACGGCCTCAACGCCTGCGGGTGAGTTGTAAGCAATGTTACCTTTCTCATCAAGGAAACTGCCGCCATTTTGGAACAGGACCGTCGGGAACAAGAAGTTCTGAATCCAGAACGTTGGCATTGCCGCTCCCCAAATCCCTTTGGACGGATCTGTGAGCTTTTTCGCTGCATCAACAAATTCTTGACGATTCGTAGGAGGCGCTGTTATACCTGCCGCAGCGAACAAATCTTTATTGTAGTACATAACTAATGGGTGAATATCAAGCGGAATGCTGTACCATTTGCCATCTTTGGTCGAATAATCCACAGTAGCATCTGGGAAATTACTCTTTTCCACACCAACCGATTTAGCCACTTCATCCAACGGCAGCAGCAAATCTTTGGCAATATACGTAGGCGTTTGATCAAGATGCATGATGGCCACATCAGGAACCCCTTTTTTCGTTGCAATCGCCGTATCCAGCAACTTGTAGTAGTCGCCGCTAGGTTGAATCGTCATTTTCACGTTGTATTTGTCTTGTGATTTATTATAATTGTCTACAATTTTCTTCATAAAAGGGCCGTCATTGCCCGAGAAAGGATTCCAGAAGTTCACGGTGATTTTCTCGCCGCTTTTTGCTGGCTCTGGCGCTTTGGTCGCTGCTGCTGCAGTCGAAGCTGCCGGTGCTGTTGTCCCCGCAGCTGGTTCGGCTGTTTTCGTTGACGAACATCCCGTCAAAACCATAGCGAAAGAAAGGCAAGTCAAACTGATCACTTTAAAGCTATTCATTTTCATCATATCTTCAAGCTCCCTTCCATTTAAACACAGATTATAGTAGTTGCATCTCATGACCATCTTGTGTCAAAATTGTAGTGATGATTGAATTTCGCCAAAAATTCAGTCTCACTACCGACGAGCGATAATAAGGAGTGCCCACACCAATGGACCCTTTTATCGCTTTTTCTTATTCGATCCCCCTTCTTCCTCTTCTTGCCCACAACCTAACTATAATAACTTTCAGAAAGCGTTACCATGACGATATTCAAGAACCTTTGGACATATTTTCAGATAAAAAAAGCCTATGACCCAGATGACAAACATCTAGTGGGTCAAGGCTTTATGTTTCATGATTTTCGTACGATCCATGTGATGCAGTCCGTTTTCAGCAAAGTGTTTCTCATCTCGCGTTCAATATTGAAAACTAATGGCTTTATGGTTGACTTGAGAACCGTCCATTCTTCAAACGCTTTTTTCAAATACGCACTTGCTTGCTCAGTCGTTAAATTAATTTCCATTAAGGCTTCCAGTGGTTCTCCGGTTTCGGCATCTACTTCTTCTAAGTTCGAGTTCATAATGATGCAGGTAATACCGCCTCTTTTCGTACCTAGCGCCATGTTGGATAGCAACGAAGCAAGTTTACTTTCAGATTCAACATGCTCGATAACAGAAACCGCTACTATGTAATCAAAATGATCTACTGGAATTACATAGTCGGCGATATCTGATAGGTGTGGACTTATATGTGAACTCACATTGTGTTGCTCACAATATGTCATAAGCTTATCAAGCGCCGATTCAAGCAGATCAACACAGATAACGTTACCAGATCTTCCTTGCAGCTTCTCCGCAATAGGAATACTGTTTCTGCCCACTCCGCAGCCAAGATCCAGTACGCTTAGACTCTCATAATCATCAAAAAAATCTAACGTGTCCATGACCGACTTTACCGGTTTATGCAGCCATGTTCCAGCTTCGAACAACGTATAATTGTCATAGCAGGCCTCATGGTATTTCCTTTCTTCGGCTCTTATTCGCAGAATTCTTTTGTCCATGTCCATATCCGTCCCCTCACCAAAATTTTCGTCCTATCCAATCCAGCTTGTTAATCGTCGATAGAATGATTTCGACATTTGCTGTTGAAGCCCTTGTCCCGGCAAAAATAACAATTGCGGGCGATGCCTGATTCTTATGTAACTCGTATTCCGACTCTCCCGCCGTATCCCGCCAACTCCCGCAATTCTGCTGACTAGCATCCATACTTCCCCCTCAGCCTTCCCCCACCTCCCCCAAAACAAAGAAGCTCCGAGTTTTCACTCGAGCCCGCTTTGTCCATTCCCATCCCTTTCCCAAATTGAAATTGATTAGGATTTCTGATGGTTTGTATAAATACCTACAACAGATAGCAACGCAGCAACACCATTGGCGATCGCATTCATATCTTCATCTTTAATAAGGTCCATACCGTACGCGTCCAAAATCAATTTGGCAGCACCAATTAAGCCTAAAGTTAACGTATAGTAGTTTACTTTCATCTCTCTCACCTCCTATTAACATAGGATGCTATATTCTATGAGAGAGACTTAGCATCGGACATGTCCAAATGACAGGGATGCAGACGCACAAAAAAAGCCGCTGCCTCATTCAAGGCAACAGCATCTCATTAATCTATTTCGAGACCGCAGGTTTAGCGATCGCTGTATATTTGGAAGAAACGTAGGTTGCTGCCTTAGCTTCTGTAATCACTTGCGGATACATCATACCCGGCTTTGGTTTCTGAATCGTATAGCGAATCACAGCTTGCCCGTCAGATTGGAACTCAATTGCCTGTATGGCAATGCCATATCCGGGATTTGGCAGTTCTTTGGACAGTGTCACTTTGTTGACTTCGTCATTCACTTTCTCAACTTTCACCGAGACCTCTTCAACCGGAGCTTGGTTCTGTGCATGAGATTCTACAAATTGAATCGCTTGGTAGACCCAGTTCGCTGCTTCGCCGCGTGTTAGTTCAGCTTTCGGATTGAACTTGCCGTCTTGATCGAGCTGGGTGATTTTGTACAACAGCAATCTTTGCAAAGTGCCTTGGTAATTGATGTTAATTTGATCCTCATCCTTGATCACAATAAACATTTTAACAAGCGGGAAATTGCCTTTGGTTTCAATCGCACGCACTAATAAATCCCCAAATTGCTCACGTGAAATGGTTGCATTCGGATTTACATCCTTAGGAATCTCCAGACCATTATAATGAGCAATGATAAAAGCGTCCGCATACCACGCATCATTAGGAACATTAGAGTATGTGTCCGATGCCAATGGCTGCTTGATGAAACGTATCGTATCCATATTCAAGTTCAAGCCTTTCACAATCATTTGCACGCTTTGTGCATAACTGATTTTACCTTTCGGCACATAGTGCTCACTGTCGATACCGCTTACAATCCCACGATTTTTCAGCGCCAAAACAGCTTCTGATTGACCCTCTTCCAGGTCTGAAAACGCAAATGCCGAACTAAAAGTAAGTGAGCTAATTAACAGGGACGTTAGTGTTACAGCGGCTAATTTTTTCATCATCATTCTCTCCTTTGCAAATTTTGAGATGACTCGATTGTAGTTACCTTCTTAACGTTACTTGCCCGAAAAATGTTGCAAAATATACCAGGCCAGCTCATTATTCTTAGTTCATACGAGCAACTGAAGCAAGTCCTCTTTGATCGACTCCTCCAACATGTCGTTTCTTACAAGCTTCATAATGAATTCTTCGTTCCGAGCTGTATGTTTCAAATAATTAAACAAGAGCTCTGCCTTCGGCTCCCGGCCCATCATTTTATAGGCCACATACCACGTTTCTGGTGCACTCAATGGGATACCATGCCAGGTGTTCCAATTCCCATTCCTTTCCCCCCCAGCTTCTCCTTTTTCAAGCGGTAGCCTCACGATCCCTTTGGTGCTCCGAAGTGCGAAATAGCCAATAAAATCGATGGAATAGGGTACAACTTGTATCCGATATTCGCTAGCAAAGAGTCCATCACCACTTGACTGCTCTTGCCATGAATATCCTTGAATGACCTTGAGAAGCTTCTCTTTCGGACACTCCACAAGAAGATCCCAATCATTAACTTGTTCTACAAGTCCTAAAGCATGCAATAAACCACTTCCACCCAGCGCGCAGGAAATTCCAGACTCCTTAAGTTCATCTGTTATCCGTACAAGATCTTTTATTTCCATTCTTATTCTCTTTTCTATCTGTAGTATTTGGTTTATTTTGGAATCTCAATCATATACTGATCTTAGTTTCTAAGGACAGGCCGATGTTCTGGAAAGGAAGCGCATAGATGCAGAATTGGTTTATTATTTTCATATACAATTTATTTACCAACGTCGATAATGCCATTATGATTCAAAATTCACTGAACAGATATAGCCTGAGAAGTAAATTCAGATTGTACCTTCTTGGTCTTTTATGCCTGCTCCGCATCACCTATATCGCTTGTGTCCAGTCCTGGTATCGAATTCCTTACATCAATCTAGCTACTGCCGCCATCATGCTATTTTTTGCTATTCGAATGGTATTGCCAAAAAATCAAATGAGAAAGCATTTCTCTTTATTATGGATTTTCAGCAGCATAGCATCTTTAGATTTAGTCATGGGTATTGACAGTATTCTGCTATCAGCCAGACTCTCGGATAATGTAGTTTTTATAGCAACGGGCGTGCTCCCGGCCTTATTTCTTCTCTTCTTTTTTTCCTCCAAAATGGAAGAGTTTTTCTTCAAAATGCCTTGGCTGGAAATCGTCATAGCCGGTTTGTTAGCGCAGCTTGCTGTTCTGCAAATAAAAAAAGAACCAGGTATCCTGCTGCTGCTTCAAGAGGAGTGGTTCGATTTGGTAGGCATCATTGCAATGTGCTTGATATGCGCTGTGGGTTGGTTTAATTTCTTGAGAAGCAGATCCTTCCCACTTTCAAAATAATTCAAAACTCAACCAGCATGATCTCATCTATGCTTTTTTTTAGCCCGAAGGTTGAGCGATCTCTTGTCCTTTAACTGAACTTAATTAACAATTACCTTTCCTCATCTTGCAGCACTGATTTACCGCTAATCTTCAAGCTCCAATAGAGCTAGAGCGCCTTCGTGCTCTGGGGCAAACTTCAATGCGAGCCCTGCGTAACGCTTAGCAGCTTCAACATCCCCGACCTCATAGTAGCAGATCGCCCTATCATAGAGTACATCAGGGTTGTGATGATACGCTTTTTCCGTTTTTTCGAAAAAGACACTAGCATCCTGATACATCTCCATCTGATACAGAAGCGCTGCGCACTCCAAAGCCATTTCATACTGCTCCTTCATCGGATAGTACCCTTCCCACATCTGATAAATTCCTAGACGTAGATCGGAGAAAACTCCTTCCTCACACATGGGCAACAGCTCCATAAGCCGGCTTGCAAATTGCAGCAAGAACTGAGCATCATACCCGGATAATCGCCAAAAAGAAAGGAATTGAGGCACTTCCAGCTGATCTAAATACCCATCGAGCCATTCTTTGATTGTGATGAAATCATCTGGACCATAACGCTCAATAAATCGCCGATACGCTAAACGAGTGTTTCCATATCCAGCCGGATTAGTCAGCATTAACATACAGCCAATGTTGAGATGGTGATAAGGATGCTGTGTAAATAGACACAGAGCCCCTTTCTGCTCCCAAACATCGTTCATGGCATGATAGTTCGCTGTTAACGAAAAACTGCCGTGGTGGATCAGCTGCGGCGGCTCACTGTACTCCCAGCTTTCCAAGTGATGGTCTCCTTTGTCAGCAGTAAGCAGGACAAATCCTTCCCTTGAAAGCAGATTCAACCGTTCAAGACATTGCAATCCAATAACTGGGAATAGAACGTGGGAATCTTCCAATTTTTCGGTGTATTGCGCGATAACATTGCTGTAGGCATACGATTCTTGCTTGTATTCTTCACAAAGCCGATATTCATACTCGAACGTTACGTCTTCCAGCATTTCAGTCGCGCTACGACCAGGAACTTCTTCAGAGAAACGCAGCGATACCATGCAATCATAGACGTGCTTATTATCCACATACAGCAGCTCTTGCGGGATACTATCGAAAAAATAATTTGCGACAACTAGCAGTGGTTGCTGCAAGTCTCCTCTTCGTATACGGATGCCAGTCTCCGTTAAGTCTAGTTCGGCATCTTTCACTGCGTCGAACTGAGCAAAATCCAGGATCCCTTGCTCCACATAAGGCCGCAAGCTTGGGTGCTCCCTCCAGTAAGCCAAGTTTTTGAGCGCCAAATCCGTCATGACATATCGAAAAGCGGGTAGTGACATTGGTGCCGCATAATCCCTCATGGCGCACAATTCCTTCAGCACATGAAAAGCGAGTCGGCCAGAGCCCGCACCAAGCTCAACAATCGTAACAGGCTCAGATAAGCACCCTAGTTGTGCTCGATCTTGAAGAAAACCAAATATCATCTCCGCATAGGAGGTAGCAATCATCGGATTACTTGTGATGTACTCGGGAACTTCGTTATTTTGCCATGCGTCTATGCCCTGTTCTTCATAATAGGCTCGCTGCAGCTGCCAGATGGGAGATTCACTAAACCGATACCATTTCTGATCGTTCGTTACCATATATTGAACCTACTTTACTTAAATGTTAGTGAAAAACCATCCCCATCTTACCATAAATCCCCTATCCGGACATCTTACCTAGATTTCATGGGCAAAAGTCCATTGTGGGCATATAGTATTACATCTTCTTTGAAAGGAAGTCTAACCTGATGCACAACTACGAAACTCCACCCTATGCGCCGACGTATTGGCCGCTACCCTATCCTGGGCAGATTCCGTTTCCCTCCAACAACTGGCCGTTCATGACGCCGTCTCCTTGGGAACAAGATGCTGAACCCGAATACCGTGAGAGGGAACAGCCCCTCACCTTCGTACTTATTCATGGCGCTTGGGCAGATGCTAGCTTCTGGGCGGGTGTTGCCGCTGAGCTTCGCAAAAAGGGCCATACCGTCTACGTCCCCGAATACCCAGGACATGGCGCTGACCCTAACAAGGCTGTCACTCATGCAATGCTGTCAAAATCCATTGCGGATTATATCAAAACACATAATCTAACCAATATCATTTTGGTTGGCCATAGCTTCGGCGGTACCTTGGTACAAAAAGTAGCAGAGCTAGTCCCAGATCGCTTAAGAAGGCTTGTATTTATTAATGCTTTTGTATTAAAAGATGGCGAAAGGCTGGTTGATGAGTTTCCTCCTCCTGTGCAAGCTATGTTTGAGCAGCTTAGGAAAAACTCGAAGGATGATACAATCATGCTGCCGTTTCCCGTGTATAGAGAACAATTTGCGAATCTGGGAAGCCTTCCGCAAGTCCAGTCCCTCTATAATAAAACTTCGCCAGAACCTGCAGCACCTTCCTATGAAAAGCTGGATCTAAAGAAATTTTACAGCCTAACCGTGCCTAGAAGTTATGTGTACCTAACAGATGATACCGTACTGCCAATTGGGAATCCCGAATATGGATGGCATCCGCATATGTCCAGCCGTTTGGGCTTGTTCAGACTCATCCAAGCGCCAGGCGATCATATGACAACGATTCAATTTGAACCCAAACGTATCGCTCGTAAGCTGTACGAGGCCGCGAGAGACTAAGGACAAGAAAGCTGACCAGCTGTTTGTTTCGGGTGTTCTTTTAGCCATTTCATCATATCGTCTAGCGAGCGTACAGGCACGATCTGAAGACTAGGAGCCCCTTTCTTCGCTTCGGACTCATTCGCAACGGGAACAAAGAACACATCAGCATTCGTCCTGCTAATGGTATAAGCCTTCTGTTCTAATCCCCCTACAGGGCCGATTGAACCGTCCGGTTCCATAGTTCCTGTACCTGCAACATGATTGCCATAGGTTATTCCGCAAGGTGTAAGCTGATCAATCAAGGTTAGCGCCAGCATAGCACCATGGGAAGGCCCGCCTTCATGTAATAAATAATCATGATAATTCACAAGGATTGGAAGATCATATTGCACTTCGTTCGCTACTTGAATGCCGAATGCTGCACGACTCGGATCATCAGGATTTGGAAGTGTCTTAGCTTGTAGACTGACTTGCTTGCCGCCGCGCAGCACGGTCATAGATACTTGATCACTAGGCTTGACCGTTTTCATACGCTCAGCGAGTTCTTGAAGTGTGGTAACGGTTTGCCCACTCACTTGTTGGATCACATCCCCTAGCTGTATCTGGCCGCTAGCTGGACTGTTCTTGAGGATGGCTGTGATTCGAACACCACTGGATGAGATTCCCTTGCCTTTTCCCACCTTTTGAAAGGCAATGGCACTTCCCGCGGCGTTCGCATCGGCCTTCATTAGCCGTACTTCTTGATTGTATTCACCAAGTGTCATTCCTAGATTTTCGACTTCAAACGAATACTTCGCAAAGAGCTTCGCATAAACCCAGTCGATGGGGAATGCAGGACGCTCAAACACCAGCACGCCTGAAATGTCTCCATGGACATTGCCTTCACTCGTGTGTGCATATCGGTTCATATTCAGCGTCAAACCCGGATAGGTGACCAAATACTTGGTCGGCCAGAACATCACCAGCATCAAACACACCGTTACGGCAAAAAGACTTATACTCTTAACCGGCAGCTTACGCCTCTTGAGTTCATGAACGAATAAATCTACAAAAACCAGTAACCAGGTCAAAATAAATGCCCCAGCCGAATACTCCAGCTTTTTCGGCACGGTCAATAAGATGATGACGCACGCCAAGCCTGCCGCGATTATGGACAGAGCTCTGACCCACATCCAGCCCTTTCTATGCGACCTTAGGTGGAGGAGTGAACCAGCTATCCAAATCAATGGAATCAGGATCAGGACATAGATGAGTTCATCGATTACATCAATCCAGTAGATCGTAGAGCCCAGACGCAGTGGGTCCGGGAGCCAGATCAACTCCCCTGTTACAACTAAGAGCAGCGTCAGAACCATAGCCGAGTAGTACAACTTTTGCCAAAGAGCCATCCTATGCATCCTTTCCTATGTAAAAAAGTAGCTGACGCTCTCTTACGGAGAGTTCGCTACTTTTCTTCTCAACTTCATTGCTCTTTCATGTAGGCGACAACTTCATCATACGAAAGGTTGCCACCGAATATATCCAGCGCGCTGCCAATCGTAATATCCAGCTTTCCAGCAGATAATTGTTTAAATAACTCAATGTCCTCGAAAGATCTGGCTCCACCGGCATATGTTGTGGGGATCGTAACCCATTCCGCGAGCGTGCTTACGAGACTTTGCTGAATACCGCTTTGCTTGCCTTCTACATCAACGGCATGAATAAGAAACTCATCACAGTATTGCTCCAGAAACCGAATATTATCTTCATTCAGCTCAAAATCACTTAATTGTTTCCACTGGTTGGTCGCAACGAACCACTTGCCGTCCTTCTCTTTGCAGCTTAAATCAATGACTAATCGTTTCTTCCCAACCTCAGCTACTATTTTATCCAAATTTTCTTGATTGAGTTGTCCATCCCGGAAAATGTAGGACGTCACAATGACGTGGGATGCGCCGCGGTCCAGATAATACTTGGCATTCTCTGAGTGAATTCCGCCACCGATTTGTAAGCCGCCCGGATATTCCTGAAGCGCGCTAACGGCTTCATCCTGGTTCCCATCCCCGAGCATAATAACATGTCCGCCTACTAATTGATCTTTTTTGAACATTGCGGCATAATACTTGGAGTCATATGAAGATACAAAATTTTCAATAATAGCTTTTCCCTCTGTGCCTAACGTTTCACCAACAATTTGTTTCACTTTCCCGCTATGTAGATCGATGCATGGCCGAAATTCCAATGTCTTTACCCCCACTATCCGCAATTGTAGCTAACTCGATTTTCCATTTATTATAGCACATTCTATTAGTGAAGAACCTAGGTCATATCTCCAAATAGAAAAGACCTTCCCTTATGTCCGGGATGGCCTGTCTCTTATATGTACTTATCTTATTGCTTAATAAATCCTTCTTCTGCCATGTATTCTTCAACTTCTTCGTATGTTTCAAACGCGCAGTCCAGGTTACTACCGGCATAGACATACCAAAGATCTTCTACAAAAGTTACGGCAAGAGCATGACCATCTTCATCCGTCCACAGCTCTTCCGCTGACAATTCCGTCTTGGGTTGCGCTTTTATCGCTGCATTCGTCAAGGACAGGATGGACTTCTGAATAATGTCACGAAGCTCTTCCGCGCTAAAATCGCGAATATTAATTAACCCTTTGCTGTCGGTTGCATACCCCTTCACATACTCCGCGTAAACAAATCCGTTGCCGTTCGGGTGCAAGTGGTATACAACAATCTTCTTATCATAGCTGCTTTCTTCATAATGAAAATTAATGCGTCCCAGAGAAACATCCTTGCGATGTAACTCGGGAAATGATTCTACAATCGCTAACTTTTCTTCTAAACTGAGCATCCGTCAATTACTCCATCACTTGAATTTTAAATACGTTCTCCAATTTGCCTTCAGATCTTTTTTTCAAAGGAACTTTGATATCTCGACCAAGTTCTTTGAAAAACGTGTCAACATCACATTGTACATTGCTAAGAACAACCTTAAATGAACCGTCCTGGACAATGTTTTGATTGGCCTCTTCCGGAACGTTAACATCTACGGCATATTTCTTCGTCAATGTATTCATATATCGACTAAAAATTTCGATTAATTCCTCGTTGTTAAAATTCTCGATTACCAGCTTACCTTTGTTCGTAAAATTCAGATGAACTTTCAATTTTTGTGCCCCTTTTCCATGAACCATTGATGTATTGTATAATTATAACACACTTTTATATATTCTAAGCCTTAACATTGAAAATAAACAGTAGGACGGAGTTCAACATGGCATTTGGCATAAAAAGAGATGAGCTTTATCGCTGGAAAGACGCCGTCAGCCGCGGTGAAATCGCCTTTTTAACCCACTATTGGCTTGATGATCGATTTGCCGGCGTAACGACCGTAACGAAGGTTGGCTGCTCAGATTTGGAACGATTAACCAACTGGTGTGTGTCACATGGTCTCAATCCGCGATACATTCACCATAGTCCCTCTTATCCGCATTACGACCTGTTTGGTCCCATCCAAAAGAAAATATTAGAGCTTGAACAGCAATGGGAACAAATCGCCAGATTTCACTTATAAAAAGAAACCTCCAAAATCGTCATATCACGGTTTTTGGAGGTTTTTTTCATCTGATTGTTGGCTTATCTGTCTTAACCTTGTCTCAAACCGATTAATAGCTACAATAGAAAAGTCACCGAACAATAAAATTTTCGTTTTTACAGGCCCAGGGAATGCCGGATGGTTGATTTCCAAATCATCATCTAGCTCGTTGTACCAGGGCAATAAATTCATTTTAATGACTAACACCCTATTTTTCACTATCAAACTCCACCTTTACAGCGCTATATTAATAGTTTATTCACATTATACTGCTAGTGTACTAGATGAATTCTCCATTTCTAGAAGGGAGATGATCCCCGTTTATTTAATAGGTATTTGGCATACAAAAGCGGTGTCTCATACGTCTGATAGAACGTATCATCCATTTTCAGTTGCTTGAACTCGTATCTCTGGTCCCTCCCATTTGCTTCGATAAACCAGATGTGCCCCATCAAGTCGACCCCTATATCCAATCCTATATCCGCCATATGCGGTAATCGGTTGCCCAATGTTTCAGCTAATCTTAGGGATACCTGCTCAACAGCTTCTTTCATCCGCTCAGGCTGAAACCCGCTGCGTTGAAATAAGAGTTCACATGCCCAAGCTTCTCCACCTTTGCCCAGATTGGTGACCTGCCTGCCCTTGGCGGCAACCTTTCCTGCAATCCCACTTACCTGCCACTTGCCCTTTGCTCCGCGCTGCACAGACACTCTTAAATCATAGGGCCTGCCTTGATGCGTTGCTAATAAAATGGCTTGTTGAATGAGATAGGATTGCTTTCCAACCTTCGTTTGTATAAAAGCCAGCGTTTGTTCCCGGCTCAACTCCCTGGGCTCTTTATTGCTCCAAAACAATTCCCAAGTGTCATATTCTAACTTCGAAAGCTTCATAATCCCTTTGCCTAATGAACTGTTGGTTGGTTTGACGAAGAAATCTGTGAATCGTTCCATAGCCTCAAGTACATGCGCGCGAGAATACGCTAAAGTCGCTGGGAGGTGCGCCCGTAGCGACTCCTTCGTATGTAACAGTTTATGAATAAGCAGCTTATCATACCGATTTTGACGATTGAAGACCCGACTTGAAGCAGCAAGATGTTTCAATTTCTTAAGCATGTGGGGCGAGAGCGATAAGGCCCGGTTATGGATGACTTTGGGGAATGGAAGACGGAGAAGACGGTACCTTTTGTCCTCATAACATAGACCAAGGGCTGATTTCCCGCTTGTTTCCTGCAGGCAAATATAAAAAAGCGTTATACCAAGTTTCTCAGCCGCTTGATTATACAGCTCAATTTGTTCATACCCGGTCTGTTTGCTCTGAATACCTAAGTACGTTTTTCGATCCAAAAGAATGCCCACTACATTGCGCATATGAACACCTCCACCAAAAAATCATCAATAACACTGTATGCATTTGCTTTCCTTCTGGTCCGAAAGAACGGCATTAAGGCAGCACAACACGGAAGCTGCGAAAAGTAATCGTAGCTTGTCACAGCAAAAAAGCTTAGTTAGATCCATCTTGGGGATCCGGCTAAGCTTTTTTGTTATCGAGATATCCGGGGGTTACCGTCAGTGGCCCATCACCGTCACCATCACCCATCACCCAAATTTAACGGGAAATAGTGCTGTTAATTTGTTCATTTCTGCTGCTCTCGGGACATTAGATGGAAATTATCCTGCTAATTCCTCAAGTTTCGCCATCGATTTCATTTCCAACCTATACTCTCGAACCAAAGACCATCTTGTTTATGCTCAATGGCAACCCGAATATAACTAACCATCTGGCTCGGAAGCTCGGTTATAGGAAACCATTTCAATTGCTCGCATTTCTCTGGTTCCATATTTGTGATCTCGCCTTTCCAAGCATGTGCTTTCAAAAAGAAATCCACCCATTCGGAAGTCGTATTTTTGCGATGCATCATTCCGATGATTTCCAGCTGTTCGGGCTCAATCTCCACCCCAGCTTCTTCTTTGGCTTCTCGGATCGCCGCAGCAACGACCTCTTCGTTGCCATCCATCCTGCCGGCAACTACGCTCCAATTGCCGTCTTGAAATCCGGTATTTTGCCGTTTTAACAATAAAACCTCATCATTTCGATAAAATAAAATGTGTACCGATCCATATAAAATAGGTGTTCGCATGGTGATCCTCCAAATTTTTCATTCCGAATGAACCTATTTTATTTTACATGATCGCTCTGAAACGATAAAGCTACATCTAAGAATCCATCTTCATTCCCATACATCGCAATATCCGCTTTCCCGTTTCCATCGAAATCAGCGACAGATAACCGTCCGTTCATTTTTCCCCATGGTCCAAAAATAGACAGCAGCTTATACGTATGATCCTCTGTTTGTTGATACACACGATTGGTTAAATTTCCGGAGTCCCAGCGGAGAATATCTTCTCTCCCGTCGCCATTAAAATCACCGAATCGAATGCTGCCTAACTCGTCTGGAATATCGAGCTCTACTTTGTCCAGTTTCCACTGCATACTCGTCTGATCCAGTTCAAATTCCACGCCTTGCGATGTATTTTCTTTAAACAACATCAGTTTCTGCTGATTTTGGTTAAGTAAATTCCGCACGATTAAATCACGAGATGCACTTGATCTGAACGTATAAGGTTTAATGATTTTAACTTCGTTTCCGTGCAGGTATACGCCGAGAAGCTTACTTCGATCCTGCGATTGACCAGCTAGAATACAGTCGCCATTAGGCTGCCTTAGTTCATATAAATCGTACCAGCGATTAGCTGGAATCGGCCAGACTTGGCTGCGCTTGAATGAATCTCCCGTTGATGCGTAAGCTTCAAGCTTGCCGTTTGGACGCACGATCCAAAGTCCTTTTTTCTTCGCATCGATTCTGCTGTTTAACGTAAATGCCGAACCATCGGTATACGGAATCGACGCCCAAGCGTGCGAAGCAGGCTGACGGTCATTGCGCAGCTCTGTGTATTGCCCTTGGATGACTGACATTGCAGCCGATTTCTTATCCCATGTCACAATGTCCATCTGTCCGCTGCCGCTGACGTTCCCAATCTCAACTAACGCTGTTTTCGTGTTGCCAACCTTTACTCGTTCCGCCGGTGTAAAAGGGACATAATCATGAATCGAATAGAATGGATATCCCTTCAGCTGAATTTGTGAGATCAATTTTTGAAGTACACTTTTATTCTCACCCGTATATTGGTAAGCTGGAATTCCGTCGCGGACGACAGGAATGCCAAACTCATCAAGCTCAGGCTCCAAATAGCTGAATTCCAAAAAAGGATGATAAAAGAAAGAATAAATGCGTTCTGCTACCCCTAATTGATTCAGTATAAACTTCTCATCTTTGCCCATTGGAATATAGGAAAGCGTCGTTGGTACATATACGCTGCCAAGCGATGTACTTCCGTAACCTTTATTAACGATATTTTCATATCTCGCCACTGGCGGGTTGGGATCGATTGTAACATCTGGTTGATACAGGAGTCCAAAATAGGAACGGAACACCTTATCCTGCTCGGGAGCTGTATGGTAATGCGGTGCTTCCCAGAAATGAGGCGTGATGCCAGCTTTACGGAATCGCCCCCAACCTTCTTTGACCCGACTCTCTGCAAACGCTGTGGTCTTCGTCTCCGGCAAATCGCTGACATTAAACTCATTGCCAACTCCGGAAGCATGCTGGCCATCATCGCGGTGCACTTCTCCCGCTTGATGCGTATAACCGTGCATGCCGATGGTTCCTCGATGTTCAGCAGCCTCTTTGATAACCTTATTAAACGCTTGGATATAAGTATCATCCAACTGATCGATGGATTTATCGTATCGAGCACCGTCTTCTGTCATATTTATCCAACGCGGAACGACAGCCATGGCGAACTGCACGTGTTTCTCGTCCAAATAACCCAGGACCGCCCTTAACTTGCCGAGTCCCTCAAGAGAGCTATAGTAACCGCCTGGTCCAATGTCTTCCAATCGGAACATCATGAACCGCGGATTGTTATCGGCCCCTTCGACCGTCATCATGTGATATAACCCTAGAAATAGGCCACAAGACACTAAGCCAGCAATCCCATACCGCAACCAAGTATTTTTGTGCAGTAACCCTTTAATCAAACAAATTCCCCCCACAGATGCTGAACCTCTGATGCTGTTGGCTACGGATGTGCTCTTCTTTTTATATGAATTGGTTGTGCCCTGCTTCAATTCCTTCAAAAAAAATGACGAATTTTCAATCTCAAATAATCTGTATGCGCTTACAAATAATGTAAGTCAATCGCCCTGCTGTTTTACTTTGTCGGTTTTTGTTTTCTTAACCCATTTTATCACCCCCTGCATGAATTGAAAATAATAAATCAACCGCCTGGCGGTTTGACTCAGATAAGATGAAGTGCTACAATTCAAACAAATTTGGTTGTACGCTGCACAAGGAGGGGATGACTCTTGCATCGATTTACGCGGCAACATCAGTGGAAAATATTGGTCTGGATCATTCTCGGTTTATTTATTTTCCCTTTGACTCCACCAATTTCCCATCATTTTTCATCAGATACAGAAATACTTGTTCTCGCCAATACCACGCAAGTTCTTTCGATTCAGGAGCATGTTCCTACAAAAAAAACGATCTATACACGCTTCGATAAGCTCCTATGGCCGTATGATATTTTTACGCAATATGAAATTACCATTTTTGTCATATTCATTGTTTATCTAGTCAAGAAAATTTGGCTTAGATTAAAAAGCATTCTTCTGTCATTCCTTAAATTCACCTCGGGTTATACGGGCCTCATTCTTCCTATTTCATAAACGCTACGTTAGAAATGAATGATGGAAAAGAGGAACCTATAATGTCTAACCTTACAAATGGAGCGGTGCAAATAAGCTCCCAGCATCAAAAGTTGACCCGTCTCAAATTTTTACGCAGAGTCATGTTTATGATCATTGGATCAGCCCTAGTATCTGTCGCTTTAGAAATCTTTCTAGTCCCGAATAACATCATTGATGGCGGTATTGTGGGTATTTCAATCATTTTGTCGCATTTAACCCACTTCCCGTTAGGCATTTTTCTGGTGTTGTTAAACCTGCCATTTCTATTGATCGGCTATAAGCAGATTGGTAAAACCTTTGCCCTATCTACGCTATTTTCCGTTATCTTAATGTCTATCGGAACGACCCTGCTCCATCCCGTTCAAGCATTCACGATTGATCCTCTGTTAGCCGCAGTTTTCGGCGGTATTATACTGGGTATCGGTGTCGGACTCGTTATCCGTTCTGGCGGTTCACTGGATGGGACTGAAATTGTCGCGATCTTGTTTAGCAAAAAATCACCGTTTTCTGTTGGCGAAATCGTGATGTTTTTCAACTTCTTCATTCTCGGCAGCGCAGGTTTTGTGTTCGGCTGGGATCATGCCATGTACTCGCTGATTGCGTATTACATTGCATTCAAAATGATTGATATCACCATCGAAGGATTGGATCAATCCAAATCCGTTTGGATTATCAGCGATGAGTTCAATAAAATCGGTGATTCCATCACCTCCCGTTTAGGCCGTGGTGTCACTTATCTCAAAGGCGAAGGCGCGTTCACGGGAGATGACAAGAAAGTCATCTTCAGTGTCATTACCCGGCTGGAAGAGGCCAAATTAAAATCCATCGTCGATGAGCTGGATCCCAAAGCCTTTCTCGCCATCGGAAACATTCACGATGTCAAAGGCGGCCGCTTCAAAAAGAAAGACATTCACTAAACACAATAAAAGGGTTGAACAGGAGCTTGCCTGTTCAACCCTTTTATTCATCTCCAGTAGCTTCTCAGATCGACCTTCTGGCCGCTCTTCGCGCTGTCAATGGCGCCAAGTACCATCGCCATGCTCTTGATGTTGTCGCGGCAATCCGTCTCCGCAGGACGTCCCTGCTCCAGCGCCGCGAACATCTCGTCCAAGCAGCCAGCGTGCCCGCTGCGACCCTGCCAGCTCACTTCCGCGTCTATACGCGTATGCTCGCGGAGGAACTTGCCGGTTTGGTCGCCGCCGGCTACAATCTCAGCGTACGGTGCGCCAGCACCGTCCCAGATGGCACTGCCGGTCTCGCCCGTCACGCGCCATGACGCCTCCCAGGAGGTCGGCGCCCCTTCCGCGCACCAGGAGCCGCGGTAACAAAACACCGTGCCGTCTGACATCTCATAGATGCAGATCGCAGAAGCATTCCCGGCGTACCAGGAGCCGGGAGGGTTAAATTCCTGGCAGTACACCGACACCGGGTCTGCCCCTGTAATAAAGCGAGCCTGATCGAATGTATGGATCGCCATGTCCAGGATCAGCGGGCTTTCCATCGCATCGCGAAAGCCCCCGAAGTGCGGGCCGAGGAAGAAATCGGCCCCCACATACCCCACGCGGCCGATCGTGCCCGCGTGAATGAGCTCGCACAGGGCGCGGATGTTTGCGTCATAGCGCCGGTTTTGCATGACGGAGAGCGATGCTCCCGCCTGCTCCACCTGCCGCACGAGCTCGCGTGCTTCTGCCATGGTGGCAGCCATCGGCTTCTCGCCGAAGACGTTGCAGCCTTGGCGAAGCGCCGTCGTCGCCACCTGGAAATGGCTGGCCGGTATGGTGATGTCCAGCACCAGATTCGCGCCTGTCTCCCCAATGGCTTGCTCCAGATCTGTGTAAATTCCGCATGTAAGATCATGCCTATCCGCCATCGCCTGAGCGAATTCCTTCTTGATATCAACGAGTGCCACAATCGAGCAATCTTCTCGTTTTAACACGTAGTCAACCCAGACTTTTGCCATGCCTCCGCAACCAACGATCACAATTTGATGCTTACTCATTTAAGTAGTCACGCTCCTCTATTGCGTCTATATAAACCTATTTTATCCCTTTTGTCTGGCACATGCTCTATCCAATCTTGACGGATAATCGCCACATCTTGTCCTAACTTAACCGCTTACATCCAGTTCTGAAAAAAGACGTCCCTTCTGCACCATCGAATACCAAAACATTCGGGAGTGTCAAAATGGACGTCTTTATGATCATTTATTCTTATTTTACCGATAGGATTCAAACAAATCGAACATGAAGTGCATCGCTTCTTCCTCGTCCTTACCCTTGGTCAGTAAGCGCAGCATAGTTCCCGCTCTGATCGGTACCAATAACATACCTAGTAAACTTTTCACATCGACACAGTGCTTGGAATGATCATACTCAAAATCAATGGTAATGTCAGACATAAAATGAGAAGATTTAGCCGAAATCGCCGTTAGATCACTTCGCTGCAAATCAGCACCAAGCTCGAATTCATGTACTCTCATAGACGCGCCTTCCTTATGTTTAAAATTTAGGAAATCTCATCTCTTCCACTTAGATTGTACCACGAGTTCGGCGGAATTTCTTCCATTTCCGATAGCTTCTCCGCACAACATTTAAAGCGAAATTAGGAATAGGCATTTTACGAACCCACGGATAATAAAATCGGTCATAAGCGTTCTTCAAATCATCCCACATTGGACAATATTCCTGTTTCATGAAATCCGAAACGTCCACGACTAATCCTCGGCCATCTTTCATCATCACATTTTTCCCATGAACATCGTGTGGATTTAGTCCTCTATTTACCGCATATGCTAATGCTTCATCTATATCCTGAATCACCTGCCTCGGGATAGGAAGCCCGCGCTGCAAACATTTATATAGCGTAACGCCAGTTAATCGGCGCAGAACTAAGTAATTTTCCCCGGCATGTAAACATTCGGAATAAGCAGGATGCTTGCCTAGTCGTCGATAGACTTCTGTTTCTTCCTCGATTCCTGGCCTGCCTGGCGCATACACTTTAACAACAAGATCCGAATAATTGGGGTGCATAAGTACCGCAGCATAGTTACCTGAACCAAGCAATTTCCACGGTTTCGGAATATAATGAACGACAATCGGTTCGTAGGGTTGTTTACTGTATATCTCTAATTGTGGTAATAATTGATGTTCGATTTCGAGCAACCAAGGCTTTAACATTATTTCTTTAGACTTCCTTCCCCCACTAATAAATGCCTCTCCAAGAGCATCTGATTCGTGGTTTGTTAATTTCTGCTATGTGTGGTATTATACAAAGATATTTGTGTAAAGTGAAGTGTTGATTATGCGCCTATTAATATTTACTAGATTCCTATATAAATCAATAAATCCCTTGTCCTAAGCTGCACCTTAGGTCAAGGGATTTTTTTTCCTTCGGGAAACACTTCTGCAGGAGGTCATCATTAATGACTGGAGACAACAAATCATCCGTGTTCGCGATTTGGTTATCGCTAATCAGCAACATTTTTCTCACCATCATGAAGATTATTATCGGGTTATGGTTCCAAAGTGAAGTTTTACTTGCCGATGGGCTCCATAATGCCGGGGATATTATCGCCACAATCGCAGCGCTTAGCGCCATGCGTATATCCAAACTTCCAGCCGATGAGGACCACCCTTATGGACATGGCAAAGCCGAGGTGCTTGGTTCCGGATTTGTCGCTTTTGTCTTACTTATTGCTGCTCTTTATATTGGCTATCATTCTACTGTTGCCTTATTTCATGAGCCTCAATCCCCGAGCTGGGTCGCTTTTACTGCATCTATTATTTCAACCGTTTGGAAATATGTGCTATATAAATACACGATGCGAATTGGTGTTAGCACGAACAGCAAGGGGCTGATCGCGACTGCGAAAGATCACTTAGCGGATGTCTATGCGTCGCTTGCCGCAGTTGTAGGTATTGGCTTGGCTTTTGTCGGGGGAGCCTATGACATTGGGTGGTTATCCTTTGGCGATGCCGCGGCGGGAATTATCGTATCCTTGCTTGTTCTAAGATTAGCCGTGGAAATGGGCAAAGAATCCTTCGATATTTTGATGGAGAAAACGGTTGATCAAGAGAAACTTCACCAGTACATCTTACTTATCGAGGCGGTGCCCCAAGTAAAACGAATAGACCGTATTCGTGCTCGCGAACATGGTCACTACATTCTTGTAGACGCTAGAATATCCATACCTGGTGAACTAACCGTTCAAGAAGGGCACGACATTACCCGTGTGATCAAAAAGTCGATCATGGATCAGCACGCGGATGTAGATGAAGTTCTCATCCACTTGAATCCCTGGTATGAAGATTAAAGGATTGAACAGCGAAAAGACGCTAATCAGGCACTTAACCTGACTAGCGTCTTTTCACATATATCGTAGTTTAGTTGCCTTCAAAGAAACGAAGATAGGCGCCATATCCTTCTTTTTCCATATCAGCTAGCGGAACGAAACGAAGCGCCGCCGAATTGATGCAGTATCTGAGTTTAGTTGGTCCCGGACCATCATTAAACACGTGACCCAAATGTGAATCCGCTTCTTGACTGCGAACTTCTGTCCGGACCATGAAGTGGCTGGTGTCCGTTTTCTCTTTCACGGTGCCTTCGAATACCGGCTTCGTGAAGCTAGGCCAACCGCAGCCAGAATCGAATTTATCAATGGATGTGAACAACGGTTCGCCTGAAACGATGTCTACGTACAATCCTCTTTCATGGGAGTCCCAGAATTCATTCTCAAAAGGGCGTTCTGTTGCATTATTTTGCGTAACTTCAAACTGCAGCGGAGTAAGTTTTGTCTTACGTTCCTCTTTATCTTTAGCTGTGTTCCAATGTTTTTGGATAAACGCATCACGCCCGGAGCCCTTGCGATATGCTTTGTAGCGCAGCGGATTTTTATGATGATAATCCTGGTGATAGTCCTCTCCAGGGTAGAAAGCATCCGCATCAATACGCACGATTTCCGTTGCGATTGGAGCGTTAAAACGGCCGCTGTCCTGCAACGCTTGCTTGGAGGCTTCTGCTTCCACCTTCTGCTGATCCGTATGTGCGAAAATCGCTGTACGGTAAGATGAGCCGCGGTCATGGAACTGACCGCCAGCATCTGTAGGGTCGATTTGGCGCCAATAGGTATCCAATAATTTATTGTACGAAAAAAGTTCAGGATCAAATGTAATTTGGACGGCTTCAGCGTGCCCAGTTGTTTCCGAGCATACCTCTTCATACGTCGGATTACTTGTATGTCCACCTATATAACCAGATACGACGGACACAATCCCTGGCAGCTGGTCGAACGGCGTAACCATGCACCAGAAGCATCCCCCGGCAAATGTTGCCTTGTCATACTTGCTTTGTTGAACGTTAGTTTCCATCTCTTTCTCCACCTCTTTCATTGAAATCACTTCTATCATACCAAAAGTTTGCGCGATAACCAAAAAGACACCGTCCACTTGCGTGAACGATGCCTTCGTTATGCCATTTCGAGCTTACAGATTGTTGAAAATGTCCGTAAGAACTGGAACGATTTGCGATTTACGGGAAACTACACCTTTAAGAATTGCTTTGTTATCTGCAAGTGTTACATTGTACGCTTTTTCAACTGCTTCAGCTTTGCGTCCAAGTGCAAGACCAACGGAATCATTGTTGAGAATGTCTGTAACAACGAATAGGAACAAATCAAGGTTTTTCTCGCCAATGATTGTGTTCAGAGCAGCTTCGATTTCAGCTTGCTTCGCAAGCACATCATTCACGTCCACTGCATTCACTTGTGCGATTTCAACTTTGTAGCTGCCCATTTGGAACTCTTTTGCGTCCAGGGAGATCAATTGTGCAACTGTTTTGTCGCTCAGATCCGCGCCGGCTTTCAGCATGTCAAGACCATATACTTCAGCGTCTACGCCTGCAATGGCTGCAAGTTCACGAGCTGCGGCAACGTCTTGCTCTGTGCAAGTTGGGGATTTGAACAACAAGGAATCTGAAATGATAGCAGAAAGCATCAAACCAGCGATGTCCTTATCGATGGAAACACCGTTTTCTTTGTACAATTTATTCAAAATTGTTGCTGTGCAGCCAACTGGCTCCGCACGGTAGTATAGCGGGTGGCTAGTTTCAAAATTTGCAATACGATGATGGTCGATAACTTCCACTACACGCACTTGATCAATATCCGTAGCGCTTTGCTGACGTTCAACGTGGTCAACCAAGATCACATTCGCCGCTTCATTCGCAACCGTTTCAACTTGACGAGGCGCCGCGACCTTAAATGTATCTAATGCAAATTGTGTTTCACCATTCACGCTGCCTAGACGAACGGCTTCAACCTCTTGGCCAAGCTTCGTTTTCAGTGCTGCATAAGAAATTGCTGAAGTGATTGAATCAGTGTCCGGATTTTTATGTCCGAAAATAAGTGTTTTTGACATGATACGACTCCTTATTAGTAAAAGTGTAGGAAGAGCTTTCAATCTCTACCTACGATTATACTAAAAAATCTCAGTAAATCCATTACTAAACCAAAACCTTAATAATGAATGGTGAAATTACCGGCTTATACAGGCTTTCGTTTGTTATAGCCGCGATCATCATACGGCTGCAGCTGCTCCAACCATTTGTCTTCCAGCTTCCTCAAGGCGTCGTCCTCGTCGAAGTACCCTGTTTCCTTTACTTCAAGCACTTCCAATACCTCTACTTCAAATACGCTGCTCCCAAATTCGTTCAATTCCAATTGCAGAGCACTATTCATGTGTTTACCCATGTCAAGCTCCATTCGCTTGCCATTCAAGGAACGCAAATTTTTCGTGCTCGAAATCCATCGTTTATCATTCACCGTATTGCGGATTTGGAATACACCTGATTCCTTTTTTGTCTCTTTGTACATTTGTTGCAGTTCTTGTCTCCGTTGATTTGATTCTCTTTTTGTCATGTTCTCATTTTCATCCTTTCAACCAATATTGACTGCCATCTGGTTCGCGGTCCAGAAACCCATATTCAATAAGATACCTGCGGACTTTCACATAGTCGTGAAACACCGGCTTTAACAATTCATTGACTTCCTTTTCTCCATAAAAGCGATCCAGTTCGAATCGTTTGGCGATCTCACGCAGAACAACAAACTTATGTTTCTCTTGCTGCGAAAAGGAGGTAAGTTTTCCCGAAGTGCCTTCTGGGAAATATTTTTGAACAATCTGTTCATACTCATCCTGCGTTACATTGTATCGTTCATCCACCATCGTAGCCGTTTTATGAATATCTACAAAGGTTGGCGCATGCTGATCTTTTTCTTTCAATAGCTCCATCATGGTTAGAAAAACCTTGGCCTGCCGCTCTTTTTCCTTCAGTCCAAAGCGATGATTCCGAATGGTTGAGGCGCTGCCAATCCCAAGTTCCTGCTGTACCTCACTATCGTTCTTGCCTTCATAGAAAAGCTTCAGCAAACTATTCTGATGATCAGTTAAGCCAGTGAGCTTTTTGTCCAGTCCGATTAAATAGTGAAAAACCGAAATATGCGCATGCTGGATGTGCCATTTCATATAACGCTCTGCTTCATATAGAATTCCGCTTTCCGGATAGATAATTCCCGCTTCCGTCCGCTTGCCGCAAAGCAGACAGGTATAGAAATCATTCTCTTTCACATAACCGCGTTTCCAGTCATCGATTGAAGCCTGCCAAAACTTATCAAACACTTCCAAAGCAAACACTTCCTCAAGTTGTTTATTAATTCATAGACATTATATTATTTTGTTTATTAAAATGTCAACGAAACGCAAAAAAAAGGATAACCCACGGTTACCCCATAAACATGTAAATCTCATCCGCGTGAACTGCGCATTGCAAATAAAAGCGTCGGCCCGTCTGGCTGGTGTGTCCCTGCTTCAACAAACTGCCGGTACGCTTCCGACTCCATCGGATAGATCGCTATTTTGCCTTCTTCATCGTAGTGAACGCCCCAACCGTGCTTCTTAGGAAGCATGGAAGCTCGCAGACAGGGGTGATTCTTAGCAAACAACGCCTCACGAATTTCTGCACCGTGCAGCTCGCTGTCCGTATCTGGAATCTGCTTGTGCTGTAGATGTACGGCATAAATGAGTTCGCCTTGCGTGAATTTATACGGGTTCTGCGACAACAGCTCATATTGAATCCGATGAGCTGTTTTGCTTTCTTTTTTCATCGGCGGAACGACGCCCATTTCAACTGGACAATCTGCTGCCACCTGAATGAACGTATTCGTATAACTCATATGCTCATCGTTATAAGGCATAGGTTAACTCACTCCTTTCCCCTATTTATTTCCATTATACACCCATTTTCAAACGAGCTTCCACATAGGCGGCGACGCCATCCTGATCATTGTTAGGCACAATTTCATCTGCCATGCTCAAAATCTCAGAATGCGCATTTTCCACAGCAATTTTGCGGCCAGCAGCGAGGAACATACCGACATCATTAAGGTTATCGCCAAATACCGTGATATCGCCGGGCGCACAGCCAACGTGTTTTGCCCATAAAAGGAGCCCTTCCTGTTTGTTAGCTTGCGGATGGCTAAATTCCAGAAAATAATGATGCTCAATATAATTGTCTTTCATCAAATGAACGTGAACCTCTGTGCCAAATGCTGTAGTGACGGCCTGTTTAAGTGGCTCCAGCTCCTCCAGTAAACCAATATAAGTGATGATCAGCGTTCGTAAATGGGGGGGACAGCTTAGCTCTTTCACTTCGCTGAATCTAGGATCATTCGGTCGACTTGCAGCAAATTGCAGATCTCCTGTTCTAATAAGCTTTTCATGCAAGACCTTTTCCTGATCTTCATGGTCTAACGCGAATAAGAGAGGAACAAATCCTCTTGATTTGCCGATAGCTAAAATCGCTTCTGTTCGTTCCTGATCAAGAAAGTAACCGTCTAACACGCTTTCATGCACGGGGTCAAATAGTAAAGCCCCATTGTAAAGTACAAGCGGGTATCGCCATGGAATTTGAGAAACAACAGCCGTAGAGCTTTGATAACTCCTTGCTGTTGCATAGCTGATAACCGTTCCAGCTTCTAAAGCTTCAGTGACTACACGCACACTGTAATCAGATAAGGTGGCATTTGAGCGAAGCAAGGTTCCGTCTAAATCAGTCAAATAATAACCTCTGTTCATCAAACAACCTCCTCACATGGATTCACTTGACACTTCCCCCTTTGAATTGATAACCTACTTGGCGAGAGGTGATGGATCGTGAAAGCTTTCAAACGCCACTGGTGGAAAGGAGGGCTAGCCCTTCTTATCATTCTGATGGGATTAATCTATTGGTACTTGAGACCATACCAACCTAGTCTAGCAGCCTTGTCTGCCATGCAGTCTAATGACGAGATCATGGTCAGTGATGAGGAGCAGGTTATACGGTTTGAACCGAAAACACCTGTACAACCCAGCATCATTTATTATCCTGGCGGTCTCGTGAAGCCAGAGAGCTATGCGACCTATGCCCAAGCATTTGCGCAAGCAGGTCATCGTGTTTATATTGTGAAAATGCCTCTGAATCTGGCCATTTTCGGGGGAGACCGCGCTCAGCCGATTATTGCCGCGAAGCATCCGGATGAGACTTTTCTGCTTGGCGGTCATTCCCTCGGCGGCGTGATGGCAGCTCGTTATGCTGCTGCGCATGCCAGCGAACTGCAAGGCGTGTTTTTCCTTGCTTCCTATCCAGATCCAAAGGGAAGCTTAGTTTCGTCTAATTTGCCTGTGTTCTCCGTCGTAGGCTCAAATGATGGAGCCGTCAATATGGCTGCACTAACCAAGGCAAAAAATGATTTACCAAATACAGCTGAATATCATACGATCCGAGGCGGAAATCATTCGCAATTTGGCAGTTATGGCTTTCAAAAAGGGGATCAGCCTGCAGAAATATCTGCGGAGCAGCAATTGGATGAGACCATCAAACTGCTGCTGGATTGGGAGAAAACAGCTGTTCATCCTGCCAAACGAGCTCAATAATATGAATGTACCGTATTCAAAAGGGGTTGTCCATCAGGTTTTCATAACCTTAGGAGACACCCCTATTTTTTCTGCTATTTACGAGATGTTCACTATACGTTAGGCTTGTCTTAGGAATTACTACCCAAATGTATTATACTTTGGTCAAATACGAAAACAGGAGAAAAGCAATGAAGGAACCTCTCCCGCCAACCAATTATGAAATCGCTCAAGTTTGTCTGTTAGCCGGTAAAATTATGCTCGAAAACGGCGGTGAAACCTATCGTGTCGAAGATACCATGACCCACGTAGCAGAAGGGTTTGGTGTCCCTAACTCACATAGCTTCGTCACACCCACCGGCATTATTTTCTCGATCGATGGGCCTGAGCAGACGACAAGACTGATTCGAATTTCGGAACGATCAACCGATCTGCATAAAGTAACCGTCGTGAATGCGATCTCCAGACGCATCAGCAAAGGAGATTTAACACCTCAGGAGGCCTATCGCCTGCTTTCAGAGATCGATGCGGCCAATACCAGCTTTCCGACATGGGTTAAAATACTTGCCGCCGCGGTAGCGAGCGGTTGTTTCTTAATCATGTTCAAAGGGATGTGGCATGACTTCCTACCGGCATTTGTTACTGGCGGGGCAGGTTTAACCTTCCTCGGTTATTTTAATCGCTTAGTTCGAATTAAGTTCTTTGCTGAATTCCTGGCCTCATTATTCATAGGAGCGTTAGCTTTTTTATTCGTGTACATAGGATTTGGTCATGATTTGGATACGATCATTATCGGTTCGGTGATGCCGCTAGTTCCAGGGCTCCTCATTACGAACGCGGTGAGGGATTTAATGGCTGGTCATTTTGTGTCAGGCGTTTCTAAGGGCGCTGAGGCCTTTTTAACGGCTTTTGCAATCGGGGCCGGGATTGCCTTCGTCTTATCCTTTTACAATGGGGAGGGCATGGCGTGAATATGCTTGGGCAGCTCGTCACCAGCTTCATCTCAACGGCAGCTTTTGCCATTCTTTTCAATGTGCCTAGAAGCACGATCATCCAATGTGGATTCATTGGAATGGTTGGTTGGATGATGTACGTTTCTTCACAATTGATTCCCATAGATCCAATTCTGGCAACTCTGATTGCGTCTTTCTTGGTAACTGTCATTAGCCAATTTTTTGCTAGAATTTACAAGACTCCGGTCATTGTGTTCAGTGTCGCTGGAATTATTCCCTTAGTACCAGGCGGTTTAGCTTATGACGCGATGAAAAATGCCGTCCTCAATCATTACGATGTTGCCGTGCAGCTGGCTGCCAAAGCCTTCATGCTCTCTGGCGCAATCGCGATCGGACTTGTCTTCTCCGAAGTGTTGAACCAGCTTTTTCGCCGGAGGGCCAAATAGCCATTTTTGACCTATCACAATAGGTCGCAGAACATTCATAGGTTTAACCTATAAATATGATCGGATTTATATCTTAGATTTTTCCTTCTTTTCCCTATAAAATAGTCCCAAGAAGCAAATACCGCCAAACAACGATAAGGAGATGATCCCCATGACTGCGAAATATAATGATCAGCTGATAACGAAATTCGATGAGATCGCTGAAAAGTACGATGGTCAACGAAGGAAGCTCATTCCCTGCTTTGATGATTTCTACAGGACGGCCACTTCGCTTGTTCGGCCGCAAGCTGCTTCACCACGCATTCTTGATCTCGGTGCTGGAACGGGACTTCTCTCCTCCTATATCATGGGCCAATATCCAGAAGCACAGCTAACGTTAATCGACCTATCCCAAGGGATGCTAGACATCGCTAAGCTGCGATTTAGTGAGTCGAGCTCAAATTTGACAATTCAGGCAGGCGATTACACCGCTTTTGAATCAGACGAACCCTTTGATTGTGTGGTATCGGCCTTGTCCATTCATCATCTGGAGGATCAAGCCAAACAGAACCTATATGAGCGGATTTTTGAGCTGCTAAAGCCTGGAGGGATCTTCGTAAATGCGGAACAAGTCCAAGGTAGTACGCCTTTTCTTGATCGCTTGTATCGCGCGGATTGGGAAGCGAAAATAGAAGCAACTGACTTAACCCGCGAAGAGCTTCAAGCCGCCTATGAAAGAACCAAACTGGATAAAATGGCGCCTCTCGATCAGCAGCTTACTTGGCTTAAAGCCTGCGGCTTCGCAGATGTAGACTGTGTCTACAAATATTACAACTTTGTCGTCATGTTCGCTCAGAAGCCAGAAGCTTAACCTTACCAAAACGAAGGTTTGGCCACCATGAACCACATCATCGTCAGCGTAATGATCACATACCAGATTAACGCGCTGCGCAGTTGGTTCACTAATACGCTGCGGTCATCGTGTGGCGCACGGAGCTTTCGCAGCAGCGGTGAAAACGCACGCGCAATAAAATATAAGGAAGCTACCATAATGAGCACCGTGAAAACGATCCATGATGTTTTCCAAGTCCATGCCGTTAGCCAAGTTAGCAAAATTCCGGTCGCTACCAACACATGGCCAGCATGTTTCGTAAGCCGTACCGTTATGCGGAAGGGCTCCAAATACTCAGGCAGAAGCTCAAACGGCGCTGTTCTGATTTTCGCCAATAAAGGAAATAACACAAAATAAGGACCAATGCTGAGTACAACACTAAAAATATGAATATATAAAAGCAATATGTACCAGGACAACTCCATCATCCATTCTGTAGAAAAATTCAATAAAACAGTGTAGATCCTACGATCCACACTGTTTTTTTCATCTCTTATTCGGCTTTTTGAAATTCGTGTACCCATACTTTCATTTGTGGCAGCCAAGGCATGCCAGGATGAATGGATAAGATACTGTCGCGATATTCGTCGATCGTCTCATGTCCTTCAGCTTTTGCATCATCCACTGTCAGTTCACCAAGCGCTTGCTGGTAGACTTTCGTTACAGTAAACGTATTGCCCTGAAGATCCATCGTTTCACCGATGTCTGCATAACGTCCGTTACGTCTGCAAGCTGTTTTTTGGCCAGCTAATACTTTGCCAACTTCAGCTTCTTTGGTCACAAGGCGGTCAATGGTGCAAGTTTTTGGTGGTAATGTTTCGTTCATCGTTGTTTCCCTCCTTTTTCCAGTACTCATTATAACCAATGAGATCCGATTTGTCGAACGCTGCGGATTCCCTACTCTCTGAGCGCTTCCTTCAGCTTCGTAGACATGCTGTCCATTGAACCGGCTGTGGACCGCTTAACTCCGCGAAGCTTGGCTATTTCCTGCTTAAGCTTCTCGTTCTCCAACTTCAAACGTTCATTCTCTGCGATTAATTGTTCTTTATCCATGATGTTCACCTGAGCTTTCGATAAAAATGCCCCCTCTCCGCTTGCAGAGCATCACGGTGGATTCTCTCCATGCGTCAAAAGGGGGCTTGCTTATTGCCTTATTTCTTTGATTCAATCGTATAAAGACGGGCTGACTCGCTCCACACTTCGCCTGGCTCCAGACTCACTAGACCGATTTGATCAGCTGGCATATCGACATTAGGGGCGTTAACCAAATTCATTTGTGGCTCTGGACAGAAGAAGCCTTCTGTAGCGCCATTGTTCCAGATCATCCATTGTTTATAGGATGTACCCACATCATACACAAGTTTGACGCCTTCGCGTGCGTCTGTCAATTCCATGTAGTTACGTCCATTTTGTGGAGCCGTCGTATAATGATTGTCCATTGACTCGAAGAATGGGGATAAGCCTCCGACTTTCATCTTCGCTTCCTCACTTGACAGCGGTTGATACTCGCCAGTCGGCAGCATTCTCTCGCTCATTTCCCAACGATCGCCGATGGTCATTTTGAAACTGTAATCCGATGCTTGTGAATTCGGCGCAAAAGGCGCATTGATCGTTGTATGGTAGGCAATTAGGCAAGGCATCGCTTCTTGACCTTCATTATGGACAGAAATATGCTGTTGCAAACCGAATTGATTCAGCACATAAGTCAAGCGGAGCGTGAACTCGAACGGTAAATACGTATACACGGAATGCCCTTCTCTAACTTTAAGCGCTAAAGTGACACTGCTGTCGCTTTCATTTGTGCCAAATCTTTCTACTTCCCAAGGGATATCATGGACAAAACCATGCAGATGATTGCCCGTTTTTGGCTCATTAACCGGAAATTGAAAAACCTTGCCCTTCCAAGGAAATTTCCCGTCTTCGTAACGGTTCGGCGGAAATAAAACAGGAATACCATGTATAATAGGACGTTCTTTAAACGCTTCCATTTCATCAAGGGATGGCTCACGCAGAAAGCGGTATTCCTTTTCGTTGTCTCTAAAAGCAATCAAGTTCGCGCCGATTTCCGGTAAAACAGCTGCTTCATAACGGCCCGCTTGCAGCCACACCGCTTTCTCTCCTTGGAATGTTCCTTCGTAGGCTTTCGTTGTCATCTGTGTAATCCTCCTAATGCGATGCCCATAATTTGGACAGGCTCATATGATTTTACTTTAAAGCATGAGAAACAAGGAAGTCAATGGATGAAAATTGCACGGATATCGACAAAAGTGACTTTTTTATTCAGGCGGAAAAAGAAAACCGTCTTCCCTCAAGGGAAGAACGGTCCTCAGTTGTACGTACAGTTGAATGGCTTGCGATTCTAGTGCTTCCAAGCCGCCTCGCCCCAACGAAGTTCGTTCCGGAACTGCAGCGTAGATGTGTTTTTATTAATAATGACAACTTCAATACCAGCTAATTCTGCCCAATCTACCAACTGTTCTGTAGTTACTTGGTAGGAGAAGACGGTGTGATGAGCCCCGCCTGCATAGATCCATGCTTCTGCTGAATCACGCAGGGACGGCTGCGGCTTCCATAAAACGCGCGCCACGGGCAGCTTAGGCATCTCTTTCACAGGCTTTACCGCATCCACTTCGTTAATTAACAAGCGGAAACGGTTGCCCATATCGATAAGGGATGCATTCAGTGCTGGGCCGGAAGCTCCATCAAAAACAAGGCGTGCTGGATCAGCTTTCCCGCCGATTCCAAGCGGATGAACCTCAATTTTTGGACGTGTCGCCGCAATTGTCGGGCAAATCTCCAACATATGAGCGCCAAGTACAAGCTCAGCTCCTGGCTCCATATGATATGTGTAATCCTCCATGAAGGAAGTCCCTTTATTGCCTGCGATAATCTTCATGACACGTGTGAGTGCTGCTGTTTTCCAGTCACCTTCACCGCCAAAGCCATACCCTTGCCCCATCAAGCGCTGAACGGCAAGTCCTGGGAGCTGCTTGAGACCATGAAGATCTTCGAACGACGTCGTGAATGCGCCGAAACCGCCCTCCTGCAGAAAGCTCTTCATACCAAGTTCAATGCGGGCTTGCTCACGAATCGCCTCACGCACCGGACCTGCTGAACGTCCCTCTGGCGTTATATCATAAACTTCATTGTATTCATCCATTAATTGATCCACTTCCGACTCGGAAATGTCTCTTACGCGCTGAACAAGATCGCCTACACCATACCCATTGATGGACCAACCGAATTTAATTTGCGCTTCTACTTTGTCCCCTTCAGTTACAGCCACTTCGCGCATGTTATCGCCAAAACGAGCCACTTTCAAGCTGCGTCCTTCAACAAAAGCTACCGCTGTGCTCATCCATCCTGCAATGCGGGAAAGGACAACAGGATCTTCCCAGTAACCAACAACCACTTTACGGGAAATGCCCATACGCGCTCCAATAAAGCCATACTCACGATCACCGTGCGCCGCTTGATTGAGATTCATGAAATCCATATCAATCGTTTCCCATGGGATATCGCGATTGAATTGGGTATGTAAGTGGAGCAGCGGCTTGCGGTACTCGGCTAGGCCAGCTATCCACATTTTCGCTGGAGAAAATGTATGCATCCAAGTAATTATACCTGCACAGTTGTCATCCGCATTAGCATCCAAACATAGTCTGCGAATAGCATCTGGCGTCGTCAACACTTGTTTGAACACAAGCTTACAAGGTATCGAGGGATCACGGTCAATTCCTTCTGTAATCTGTTTCGAATGATCCTCTACTTGGAGCAATGTCTCAGGTCCGTATAAGTGTTGACTTCCGGTTACAAACCAAAATACCTTTTCTGCTGAAGCTTTCATGGCAATTTTGCCTCCTTGGATTATGGGAATGGATGAATGTGAATTAGTGCCGCGCTTCCTCACGGATTGCACGAAGGCGTTTCATGACATCGTTCTCTCCGCGACCAAAATAATCGTGCAGCTTGCTGTACTCTTGGTAAAGCTTCTCGTAAACAGCAACATTTTCTGGGATAGGTTTAAAGGTATCTTTGCGTACACGCGCCATTTTCTGTGCGGCATCTACGATATTATCGTAACCGCCCTTGGCTGCGCCTGCGGCAACGGCACCGAACATGGCTGCACCTAGCGCCGGCGTTTGTTTGGAATCAGCGATTTTAATCTCACGATTCGTAACATCCGCATAGATTTGCATCAGCAAGCGATTTTTTTGCGGAAGTCCGCCGCATGCATACAATTCCTGTACTTCAACGCCATTATTGTGAAAAGCATCGACAATTTTACGAGTCCCAAAAGCCGTAGCCTCCAGCAGCGATCGATACACCTCTTCCGGCTTCGTCAAAAGCGAGTAGCCAAGAATAAGGCCGTTAAGTTCTGTATCTACCAGTACGGATCGATTTCCATTCCACCAGTCCAACGCGAGCAAACCTGTTTCGCCTGGTTTGTAAGCGGATGCATGACGTTCCAGCCATTCGTGTACATTCGTTCCTTCTTGCTCCGCCGCAGCTTGCACATAAGCAGGTACTCCTTGTTCCACATACCAAGCAAAAATATCACCAACAGCTGACTGCCCAGCTTCGTAGCCTAAATATCCCGGGATGATGCCGTCTTCCACAACACCGCACATGCCTTCAACTTCCCGCTCCTCTGTCCCAAGAAGCATATGGCAAATCGAAGTTCCCATCGCCATCACTAATTTGCCAGGCGTTACAACGCCTACACCCGGCACAGCCGCGTGGGCATCGACATTCCCTACAGCAATGGCGATGCCTGGCTGTAAGCCCATCAATTTAGCCATCGATTCCGTTAATTCACCGGCTTTGGTGCCAAGAGCTACAACCTCACCGCGCAGCTTCGTCTGAGTTACATTCTCCAAACGAGGGTCCAACGCTTTGAAGAACTCGTTACTCGGGAAGCCTTTCTTCTTATGCCAAATCGCTTTATAACCAGCCGTACAGCTGTTACGTACAATCTCAGCTGCGCCTGTCATTTGCGAGACAACCCAGTCAGTCGCTTCTAAGAAACGATCTGTTTGCTCATAAATGTCAGGAGCTTCATTCAATATTTGCCAAACTTTCGCAATCATCCATTCCGATGAAATTTTCCCGCCGTACCGTGGAAGGAAATCTTCGCCTCTGCGCTCAGCGATTTCATTAATCAGGTTCGCTTCGTCTTGGGCAGCATGATGTTTCCACAGCTTCACCCAGCTGTGCGGATTATTCGTCAGCTCAGGATTGAAACAAAGCGGCTGACCTTGCGTATCCACCGGAAGCATCGTGCATGCTGTGAAATCGATACCAAGTCCGATAATATCGGCTGGATCTACGCCGGAAGCTTGCACGACAGCAGGTACTGAGCGCGTAAGTACATCCAGATAATCTTGCGGGTGCTGAAGCGCCCAGTCATATTCAAGTTTAATGCCAGAAATCGGCAGTTTCTCGTCAATAACATTGTGCGGGTACGGGGTCACATGATCTGCAACCTCTGTGCCATCACTCAAATCAACTAGAACGGCGCGTCCGGATTCCGTACCATAGTCAACGCCAATTGCATACTTCTTAGACATAGAGAACCTCCTTCGATTTTCCAATCTCTATGTCCAGTATAACACTTGTACGTACAAGTTGGCTAGATTAAATTTCTCCTCCAGAAAGGCGGATTGTCGACTCCCTGACAATGAGTTCTGGCTTATAGACCTTGCCTGTCTCTCTTCCTGTTACTCGCTTATTCTCGATCATATCGATCAAAAGCTCAGCAGCATCTGTGCCTAACTCCGTTTTGGGATGCGAAAGTGTCGTTAATTTCACCTCAGTTGCCATCGCTAAAGAAGAGTCGTCGAAACCTACTAACGAGACATCTTGAGGCACTTGAAGCCCTAACGTACGTACAGCTTCAAGTAGATGGACAGCCAGCTCATCGTTATAGCAAATGAAAGCGGTTGGACGTTCGTCCTCATGGCTGAGCAAAGAGAGCGCGTGCTCGTAAGGCTTCTGCCTTTTTTCTTCTGTTGTGTAGTGGATGACGAGCTCCGGTAATAATGGAACTTGGTAATGGTGATGGGCGCGAATAAATCCTTTCAGACGATTAATTCCCTGCAAATCATCCGTCTTGAAAAACCCGGCAATCTTGCGATGCCCCAGCTCGATCAGATGCTGCGCCGCCTTGAAGCCGCCCTCTTCATCGTCTACTACTAGAGATGGACAGTTCATCTCCGGATAGCGTTCATTAATCATTAGATACGGAATATGCTGGTAGTCGAGCGAAAGATAATAGTTGAGATTCGGGTTGCCTTCCGCACTTTTCGTAGGCTCTATAATCAAACCGCTTAGGGGCTGGCTTAACATCATCGTCAAACTTTCCTTTTCCTTGTCCTTATCATTGTCTGTTGACGACAAGACAAGTCTGTAGCCTCTTGCACGTAAAGCCGATTCCGCCCCTCTCACGATATGAGGAAAAATATAATCGGATATATACGTGGTCAGGATGCCGATCGTCTGCACATCACGGCCTTTTTGCGTTTGTGGCGTAGATACGAAGGTTCCTTTTCCCTGCATCCGGTACAACCAACCTTCTTGCTCAAGTTCACCAAACGTCTGGCGAACTGTTTGACGACTCATCTGAAATTGTTCGGCAATTTCGTTTTCCGATGGCATCTGATCGTTCGGTTTCAGTCTCCCCGTGTGAAGCCACGTTAAAATTTCCTGTTTAAGCTGTAAGTATTTCGGCATTTGCTTTTCTTTCATGTTTCGGTTTCACCTCAGGCGTTTGATTCTGAACGTAATATTGAACGTATTATAACATTCGCTTAACTTGTATGTACATATTGGGGGGATGTGCAAAAACGACTGGTATGACGGATTAACGAGGTAAGAGGAAATCACGGAGCTGCTGGAGGGTAAGCGAACTAAAGTTGTAACTCAAATACGCTATGACTTGGACGATGCTTCAGCTTGAATAGAAGTGAATAGAAGGAAAATCTGGCGTTAATCGGGGCAACATCGCTCCTGGGAATGAAATAGCCGGAGAAACTACCTTTAAATTATCGATATTGGACGAAATTACCTATATTAGTTGAAATTAGCGGGAGGAAGTACAGTTAATTGGGTTAAAGTGGATAATATGTGGAAAATAACAGGAGTAATCGGTGTTAATGTTAAGCAATCCATCGACTCAACAAAAAACCCGTGAAATCACGGGTTTAATTGCTTGCGCTTCGCAATGATCGATTGATAATCGGGCTGCATATCCGGCATCTGGAGCACATTGAAGCGCTCAACATCGAACACCTCTCCCACCTTCTGCTGAATATGCGCATCCTCATAAAAAGCAAAAAACCTTTGCGGTCTGTACGAGTCGTTCTCCCAGATCCCTTCGCTTTCGTACCCGCCATAGAGTCCCAAATAGAAGATGCCGTCAGGCTTCAGCACGCTCTCAACGTTTCTGAGCACTTCCAGAAGGTTATCTTTCGGCACATGCAGCAAGGCATTCATTGACCAAACCGCATCAAACGACGCTGGCTGCAGATCCAAAGCGAAGAAATCCATGACGTAGGCTTCGAGTCCTTTTTCACGACAAATGGCGACCATCTCTTCAGACAAATCGATGCACACCACCTCGCAGCCGTGTTCCCGCAAATAATCAGCTTGATGACCCGGACCGCTGCCAAGATCTAACACACGCTTGCTGCTGCCACCAGACTTTTCCAATCTCTCTAGGAAACCACTCAGCTCGTCTAACTTCCAAGACTGCATCGTCTCCCCATTTCGTTGTCTAGCCTGCTGGTCATAACTCGCCTTCAGCACCTGTTTGACCTCGGAATCATTCGATGAATCCAAGCTCATCATCCCCCTTTACATCTGCATCCATTGTCCTAACTATTTCTCTAAAACCTGAAGTCCCGCACTCACTAACAGATCGAACCACTCGTCTTCTTCCAAAAGCTCTTCAACTGCTTCAATATCCTCTTCTTTACCGGATTCACTTAAAAAGTTCAGCGCGTAACTCCAATCGTCCTTGTTGCGCATGCTTTGCAGCGTAATTTCATAAGGATGCTCGTGCCCTTCTACGCTGAACTGAACATGTCCAAGGTACCCCTCCGCTTTGCTGTGTTCCATGTTTGCTTTTATGATGGTAATCATCTTAATCTTCCTCTTTCTTTTCTATAAAATGTTCTTGCAATTGCGTCAACCACGACCAAATTGAATCAATCGTCGTTTGCAGATTCGTTGCTTCCTGCCAGATGTAGGGGTTGTGATCTCTAAAATAATCAGCATGTCCGCCAATCATTGGCAAGGTTTTCCTGTGAATAGGTGCATGCTTCAATCGATGCCAGCGTAATACGCCAAAACGAGACTTGATCCAGCCTCCCCAGGTGCCAAGCCGCGGAATCGGGTCCACCTTTTGGTCCATTTGATTGACCCCATTTAGATATAGCACTCGATCCTTCAATTCGGGAGGAATCGCACATTTCGGCGATCCGATCTGGATCACACCAAGTACGGGGATGCCCGCTCTCATCAAAGCTCCTGCCGCTTGAACAGACGCCACAGCACCTGCACTGTGTCCGACAAAAAGCAATTTCTGACCTGGCCTCAAGTGGTCTGTGATCAGCTTTGTTAAGCTTTTGCCGCCATATCGCGAAGGCCTCTTGTGGGCATTATTCCACAGATCACTCGTAATTTCGCGAAGCTGCTTTTGGCGCTGCCGGCTCCAGTCCCCATACGGAAAATGGATAACAACGCGGACCCTCGCACCAGCCTTTTCAAAACAAGCCGCAAGCGCCGCGCCAAACCGGTCCAAGAAATCAGGCGCCGTAGCAAAGCCAGCCGTTATGTAGATGACGATTTCCTCCGATTCGGAGTGAACGGTCATGGATCACTCAGTTCCCTTCACGGCACAACTTCTGCCAAATAAATCAAACACGCGGTTTCGCCCGATTGGTCGGCATAGCAGCCATCGGATCGTCCGGCCAATAATGCTTGGGGTAACGACCTTTAAGATCTTTTTTGACTTCAAAATAAGCATCGCGCCAAAAGCTCGCCAAATCCTTCGTCACCTGGACGGGACGTTGTGCCGGCGATAATAAATGCAGGGTAAGCGGCACCCGCCCTTTGGCAATTCGCGGGGTATCGGACAACCCGAACATTTCTTGCAGACGCACAGACAAAGTCGGCGACTCTGCCACACTATAGTCAACGGGAATGCGCGAACCGCTGGGTACTTGAATGTGAGTTGGCGCCCAATCCTCCAACCATCGCCGCTGCTCCCATGTTAGCATTTCCTCTAATATATTTGTCAAGTTAAGCCGCCCGAGAGCTCCCTTACTTGTCATCCCGTAGAGATGCGGCGCTAACCAATCTTCCAGTGCCTCGAGCAGTGCCTCATCGCGCATATCCGGCCATTCGCCTGCATGACTGTGATGCAGAAAAACAACTCGCTCCTGCAGCTGGCGCGCACTACGACTCCACGGCAGCAGCTCGAGCGACTCAGCACGAATGCCCGTAATCAAAGCTTGCACGAGCAGATCAGGATTAGGCTCATGCAACGGCTTCTCTTTGAGTATAATTGCGCCTAATCGCAGCCGCTGTCTGGCTTTAACACCTCCTGCCGCTGGATCCCAAAGCACTTCCTGTTCCTGCAGGAGGCGATCTCCGAAGGCTTCCAGCAGATCTTCTTCCTCGACAATGGCGGCTAAAAAAATACGGCTTTCCGCCCCATTGTCATCCAGCTCGGCCGCGACGAGATATCGCGCGTTTGAGAGCTCCTGCAGCTCAGGCAGCACGGCGCCACGTCCGCTGCTGAGCAAGAACCGCCCGGTCGATCGCCGCTGCGCGACGCGATCAGGGTAGGCGAAGGCGAGCAGCAAGCCGCTCGCCGATGCCCGCTGCTCGCCCCTCCGTATGCCGAGCGACTGCATCAACCCTTTGGCCTCCGCCGTAATCCGGCGGCATAAGCCAAAGTCAACGTCCGCGCGCTGCTCGCCCTGCGCAGCGCTCCAAAGCACTTCGATGCGGGTGCGAACATCCGTATCACGGCCCCGAGCGCCCGCCAGAATGTCGCGCTCGCTCAGCATCACGGCGAGCTCGCACGCCAGCGCGCCGAGCTCAAGCGGCATGGCTTGCAGCACCATGTGCGCAAGCCGCGGGTGCAGGCCTAACGCCGCCACACGCTTCCCGTGCGGTGTTAGGCCGCCGTCCTCGTGCAGCGCGCCTAGCTGCACGAGCAGTTCCCGCGCCTGCTGATAAGCAGCAGCAGGCGGCATGTCCAGCCAGACCAGCTCCGCTGGGTCTGTCACGCCCCAGGCGGCCAGCTCGAGCGCAAGCGGCGCCAGATCCGCTTCGCGGATCTCTGGCGTGGAGCTTGCCGCTAGCTGCCGCTGCTCGGTCTCGGTCCATAGGCGGTAACACACGCCTGGACCGAGACGGCCTGCCCGGCCCCTGCGCTGATCCGCAGAGGCCGCGGACACGGGCACCGTCGCTAGCCGAGTCATGCCGGTGCGCGGCGAAAAGCGCGGTACTCGCATGAGGCCGCTGTCGATCACAACCGTGACACCTTCGACGGTTAAGGAGGTCTCGGCGATCGAGGTCGCGAGCACGACCTTGCGGTGCCCTGGTAGACTTGGCGCCAGGGCTCGATCCTGCGCCTCCTGCGTCAAATTCCCGTATAGAGGTGCGATCTCCACCTCTTTTCCCAGCTGCAGCGCCGCAAGGCTGCCAGCCACGCGATGGATTTCTGCTGCGCCAGGAAGAAATACAAGTAAGCTGCCTGCATCCATTTGTAAGGCTTGGCGAATGCTTTTAACCACTGTAATTTCTAACTTTTCCTCTTGTTTCGTATTCAAGTAATGCGTTGTAACGGGATAAGCGCGCCCTTCACTTTGAATAATTGGAGCCCGATCCAGCATGTCTGCTACTGGCTCTGCTTCAATCGTCGCAGACATGATGAGAATTCGCAGATCTTCTCGCAGAAGCGTTTGGGATTGCCGGCTTAGCGCCAAGCCCAAGTCAGCATGCAGGCTGCGCTCATGGAACTCATCAAAAATAACAATCCCTACCCCTTCCAGGGCAGGGTCTGTCTGAAGCATACGGGTAAGGACTCCCTCCGTAATGACTTCAATCCGCGTGCTCGGACCTACACAGGTATCATTTTTCACGCGATATCCAACAGTCTGTCCAACCGCTTCATCCAGCAGTCGCGACATATAACGCGCCGCAGCGCGGGCTGCCAATCTCCTAGGCTCCAGCATTAAGATCTTCTGGTTATTCAGCCATGTTTCTTGCAGAAGGGCAAGCGGCACTTGCGTTGTCTTCCCTGCACCCGGCTGAGCGACCAGCACTGCGCATACCTGGTTTCGCAATGCCTCTTTCAATTGCGGGAGAACCGACTCAATCGGTAATGTCTTCATTTCCTTCACTCCGAGCTATCAATAAGTCTTCAGATCGCTTACTTTGTACACTTTGATATGTTTTCAAGTCTTTTTCTCCGAAATGTCTGGATATTTGTCGATTATTATTCAGAATTCCACCTGTAAAAACTGTTCCTGACCCACTCAATCGTGTATACTGAAGGAATATCTGGTCACGAAAGGGAGAACTTGAAGATGAATGTACACGAAGCAATAACCAAACATTCGACTGCACAGCATCTGCACCTTGTGCGATTTGCAGAACTAGATGCGCAGCGCGAGAGTGCAATTGATGCAGCTGTAGAGCTGTGCAAAAGCGGGCTTCCGTTTACCGTTGATGCAATCAATGCGGTTACGGCTCAAATCATCGCCCACGCCAAAGAAGGTATTTCTCCTCTACGTTCTTATGTAACCGAGGACATGGTACGTGATTACGTAAACAAAGGGTAGGGAGATAAAGATCGATGGGAATTCTCACATTTGTAGCAATGTTAGTTATAGGATCGGCCTTTAGTGCCGGATTCTTGCTTTTGTTTAAACGTAAAATCGCGTTAGGAATTGTTTGTTTCGGACTCTCTATCGCAGGTTATATCGTTTACTCCTACATAGCGAATAAATACTTCGTCTAAAACGCTTTGGAGAACCGGTCGGGTTTAACCGATCCGGTTCTTTTTCAATATATAAGCAATTTGTATGTTTTGGGTCCTGGGGTAAGCGAAGCTTACCCCAGATTTATTTGTGTTGAGCACTATACCCCAAGAAATTTGTTGCTATCTCTTGAGCGCTTTTTCCCTGGCAAGGGGAACTACAGAGCGCTATTTCATCGAAATAGGCTCTTTTTCATACGAACAATGCATGTTTCCTTAGCGTTTGAAAAACAAGATCGTAATAAGCGGCAGGATGCGGGACCAAATCTTTCGGTGTCACAAGCAAACTCGTTTCTTCAAGCTGTCCGTTTCGTCCTGTTTGATAGCCCACTGCTTCTAATTCTCCTATTTCACCATGAACCAAACGTTCTAACCCCGCTGCACTCACTTTAAATAAACCCGTAACCTCGTCTGCTTGTAAAACATACTTGTCCAGAGATTGATCACAGCGATAAATAAAAACATGGCAAAACTCACGATCGATAAGATGATCGGACATCAGATCTTCTTCCGCAAACAACCCGCAGGGTATCAGCTCATTGAAATCCACGTTCAAGCCCAGCTCTTCCTTCAGCTCGCGAGCGCCATCTTCAACGGTTTCCCCCGCCGCCAGGTGTCCAGCACAGGAGATGTCGAGCAAATTAGGAAACAAGTCCTTATCTGGATGTCTTAGCTGAAGCAGCAGCGCTGGCTCTTCGTTTGCCAGACTTACAATCCAACATTGAAAAGTAGCATGCCATAAGCCTTTGGCATGAACTTCGGAGCGTGGTGCTTGTCCAAGCCAATTCATTTTCTCATCATAGATATCAAACATTTCTTCTGACTTATTCAACGTGCTCCGTTCCTCCTCAGACTTACATGACACCGCGTTATCTGCGCGTTTTTTTCGATATTTTCATCGCGTACAAATCGTCTTCCAATACACTCATTCTATCCATTAATGTTTTGCTAGCATCTTCAATCGCCTGATTATAAATAGGTGCCGACAATTGTTGAAGCATATAGTCTAACAGTTGCTCTGCCGCTAAGTTTCCCATGGCAACGCCGTGATCGGCTTCCATGTGCTCCTGCAAGTCACTGATCAGCGTATCTTTCTCTTCTTTCGGTAATTTCAATGGTTTCAATTGGAGGCTCCTTATTCGTATAGAGTTAAATCAATTTCCTGAAAACGGCTAACTTCTTTTACCCAGCGTTCTGCCACATATTTCGTATGTACGGGATGAACATTATACGCGTCATAGGCCGCTTGATCCGCAAAAACCATTGAAAATCCAAAATCATAATCCGTTTTCGCACTCACTTGACGAAATACTTCAAATTGCTCGACGCCAGGTATTGCAGCAAGTTCTTGCGCGCTTCCTCTGAGAAATTGTTCCGCTTCCGAAGTATCCTTGCCAACTTGCAAATTAAAAATAACCATATGTTTAATGCGCTTTGAATTCATCGTCTCATGTCTCCTTTTTTATCCAACTCCACTTATTATAGCGGATTTTGCTGAAGCGAACTACACAACCCTGCTTGACAGCTTTCATGCACAGCTCCAGAGAGCATTTTCGCATCACTTCCTTAATATGGGGAATAAAATACCCCGCAAGTGTACACGTTAAGGCTGAACGTTAATCTGACGCAGAAAGGATGACAAACGATGGAAAACAAAAAACATACAGGCAACTACAAAGGAACAACGAATATGAATGCAAAAAATCAGGACATGGAGTTCGTGAATGACACCTTAGAAAATGCACCTAGTATTACCCCCGTCAATCTAGCCAAAGACGATATTAGCGAAGGCGATGAGGGGCACCAATTGAACCAAAAGTAACTCAGTTTCCTTTAAAATGAAGGGCAGATTGCTTTCCGAAACTAAATCGGGGGAGCTCTCTGCTCTATTTTTGCTTGCCCGAACTTGGCATCCCCTTCGGCTTGCGATACTATAGGATGAGGGAAATGCTAAGAGGAGGTTGTCATACTTTGGAACAAGTTATCGTCATTGGGGCTGGACCTTGCGGATTGTCCGCCGCCGTCGCTTTGCAGCGTGAAGGGCTTTCCCCCTTATTGATAGAAAAAAGCTGCATCGTGAACGCTATCTATTTATATCCTACGTATTTACAGTTTTTCAGCACACCGGAGCTGCTCGAAATTGGCGGCTACCCATTCTCCACCCCTCATGAAAAGCCATATCGCCAAGAAGCATTGGTTTACTATAGAGAGGTCGCCAGAAGAGAGCAGCTTCGCATTAATTCTTATGAAGAAGTTGTCTCTATTGAACCAATAGAGACAGGATTTAGCGTCCATACAGCTGATCAATTTGGCAAAAAGAAGGTCTATACGGCTAAGAAAGTTATTGTAGCTACTGGCTATTTTGATCATCCTAATATGCTGGGAATTCCTGGCGAGGATCTGCCGAAAACAACACACTATTATAAAGAAGCACATCCTTATTCGGGTACCAAAGTGGCCATAATCGGCGGGAATAACTCCGCTGTCGATGCTGCCATGGATTTAATCCGAGTAGGCGCTGAGGTCACGGTTATTTATCGGGGGAAAGATTTCTCGGCGAATATTAAACCCTGGGTCCGCCCTCTTTTTGAAAGTATGGTGAACAAAGGCCGAATCCAGATGTGGTTTAATTCCCAGGTTGAGAGCATTGAAGAACATTCGATTCAGGTTCGAAAAGAAACCGAACATGTCACGTTGGACAATGACTTCGTGCTTGCCCTTACAGGCTTCCGGCCTGATCGGGAGCTCCTAACTTCGCTAGGCGTCGGTTTTCACGAAGAAACGAATGCTCCGATCATTAATCCCGAAACAATGGAAACAAGTATCCCCGGCTTGTATGTTGCAGGTGTTGTGGCTTCATCCAAATATGCTGCGAACGAAATTTTCATTGAAACAGGCCGTATGCATGGCTTAGCAATCACCAAACATATCATGTCCACAAACACCCTTCAATCTAGCTGATTGAAGGGTGTTTTCTATGAAAATATTTCCTGTTTTTCAGAGATTCCTCTTCCAATGCGAACATTTGTTTGTTATAATGAAAACAAGAACAAATGTTCCATTTAGATGAGGAGGTAGTTACATGATGAACGCCAGTCACAATTTCCGGTTTATTGAGAGAGATTATTGGTACCATAAGACATTGTGTGACACTGACCATCTTCTCCCTGGACAGATCGACGCCATGCTGGACGAAGCACATTCTCACTATGCCGATTACACGTTCAAGTTTTATGACGACGGCTCCGTGATTATCATAGACAATGACACGAATAACCGCATCAAGCCAAGAGAATTAACGGGTGCCGTTTATGATTTTTATGTACGCAAGCGGATCTATTTAATTAAACATAATTTGATGGAGAAACAACTCCAATATGCCTGAGTGAAGCACACAAAAGGCCATCTGCTTGGGACATTCGTCCTCAACCGATGGCCTTCTCCTTTTTAGTTCACACCGTGATACCGGAAACACTTTTGGTTATGATCGTTCACCATGCCGACAGCTTGCATATACGCATAACAAATCGTCGAACCTACGAACTTGAAACCACGTTTCTTCAAATCCTTGCTCATAGCATCTGAAATCTCTGATGTAGCTGGCACATGGCTCATATCCGTCCAGTGATTCTTGATCGGTTGACCGCCAACAAACCCCCAAATATATTGATTGAAAGACCCAAATTCTTGCTGCACTTTCAGGAAAGCTTTTGCATTCTGGACCACAGATGCGATCTTCAATCGATTGCGTACGATCCCAGGATGCAACAGAAGCTCAGCCAGTTTCTTGTCATCATATTGAATGATGATTTCCGGATCAAATCCGTCAAATGCATCGCGGTAACCTTCGCGCTTCTTCAGTATGGTATACCAGCTTAATCCAGCTTGCGCCCCTTCTAGATTCAGCATCTCGAATAATTTGCGATCATCATGGACGGGAACTCCCCATTCATGATCATGGTAATTAACATATAACGGATCCTCATTGACCCAAGAGCATCTGACCGTCATTTTATATACTCACCTCATCTAGAAATCGAACATTTGTTCTGTTTTATTATAAAACCAATGCGAACAGATGTCCAGCTTCGATTAACCACTGGTAAGGAGGTTGTAAAATTGTTTCGTATTGTGCAGGATCGTTTCCGCCACGATGTCTGTCTCTACTTCATGAAGAAGTGAAATTTGCTCAAGGACTTTGTGGATCATACCCGGATGCGTTTCCTGACCCTCGAAGATTCCCTCGAACGGCCATGGTCCGTCTGTTTCGACCATAAGCAGCTCAAGCGGATAGTTTCGAACGAGCTCGCGGATTTCTTCTTCATAGAGAACATCCGGCGTGATCGAAATATAATATCCAGCTCGAATCATACGCTGTACGGTCTCAGGCGACCCTTTAAACCAGTGAAAGTGCGCCTTCTGTATACCATGCTTCTGTAGAAGATCGCATACAATGTCAGCATCTTCATATACCGCATGCAGGACGACAGGCTTTGCTAACTTCGCAGCGAGTTTCAAGAAGCGCTCTAGTAGTTGAACATAAGGGGTATAGTCAAGACATTCCCCTCTCTCTTCCGCTTCGAGCCTCCGATAGTAAGGCAAGCCAATCTCACCAACCGCGACCATGGCATTCGCGCGCTCGCTTATCCATTCTAACAGCTCCTGGAGCTCGGCTTCATGGGGAATGTCTTGCTCGGGATGATAGCCATAAGCCGCATAAACCTGCTTGGGCACTTGTAAGCTCAGCTTTTCAGTCGCCTCACAGGATGTCAAATTTCTGGAAACAGCAATGAGCGCCTCGACTTGAAACTGATCTAGCTCAGATACGATCTTCTGAGCTTTCGTTTCTTCATACATATCAAGATGAATATGTGCATCAATAGCTGTATGATTTTTCATGATAGGATCTCCTGACGCAGTAAGCTCTGAATATGCTGGCGCAGCTCGTGAAATTTCGGGTCCATCATCACTTTTTCATGACGTGGCCGCTCAAAAGGTACAACAAACTCCTCGATCACATGTGCAGGTTTGTTCGAGAGAACATAGATGCGGTCCGATAGGAATATCGCCTCTTCAATGCTGTGAGTCACAAACAGAATGGACCGTTTGTTTTGTTCCCATATATTCAGCAGCCAAGACTGCATGGCTTGCCTTGTTAATGCGTCCAATGAGCCGAAAGGCTCATCAAGGCACATGACCTCTTGGGGGCTGAGCAGCGCCCTCAAGAATGAGACGCGCTGCTGCATGCCTCCTGACAATACATGCGGCAGCTCGTGCTCATAGCCCCCTAGACCAACCTTAGGCAGCCATTCCCTTGCTTTGTCCAATGCGGCAGCACGTGATACTCCTGCAACCTCCTGCGAGAGCGCTACGTTCGCTTCAATAGAGCGCCAAGGGAATAACGCCGACTGCTGCGGCATGTAGCTGATGAGCCCTTTGGTTCCAGTCACGTTCAATCCATCTAGCCAAACCTCGCCTCCGGAAGGAGCGATGAGCCCGCCAATAATGTGAAACAGTGTGCTTTTCCCACTTCCGGATGGCCCGATAATGGACACGAACTCACCCTCTTTGACATGCAGCGTGACATCGGTAAGCACAGGGACTCGCTGTTTTTTGCCAGCGAACGTGTGATGTATCCCTTTTAGCTCTAATTTGCTCAAACTCTTTTCTCCCCTTCCTTAAGACGACCGTTTCGCGTTCCACCGAACAACGAGCTTTTCAAGCCCGGCAATAAGCCAAAAGAATAACAAACTAAGCACAACAATGATGATAATAGCGACAAATTCGCGATCTGCGCGAAAGCCCGATTTTTGCAAAATCATATAATACCCAAGTCCTACACCACCGCCCAGCCATTCTGCGATGACAGCTCCCATTACGCTATATGTAGCGGAAATTTTGAGCCCGGTGAAGAGAAAAGGGAGTGCATGCGGCAGCTCTAATTTATAAAATATCTGACGTCTGCTAGCACCAATCATTTGCATGTAGTTGTACATGTTTCGGTCTGTCTGCATAAATCCGTCCAGTGTCGACATGGTGACAGGGAAGAAACAAACAAGTGCAATTAAGATAACTTTCGGTAAAATGCCGAAACCAAATAAAATAATCAGCAGCGGTCCCAGCGCGATAACCGGGACATTTTGTGACAGAATGAGGAGTGGATAGAATCCAGCCTTCAGAAAAGGCACGCGATGTAAGCAGCTTGCTACGATAACTCCTCCCGTTACACCAACAATAAACCCTATTAACATTAAACGTACTGTAGCAAATGTATGCATCCATACTCGTGGCATGTCCGTAGTGCCGTCCTGCCAGATCTTCAGCGGACTAGGAAGCAGCCAGCTTGCCGTTCCTCCCCACGTCACTGCAAGCTGCCAAATAAGCAAGAGAAGGATGACCACAACAATCGGTGGCCACCCTGCTTTCAATCCGTTCTTCAGTTTCATTATCTGTATTTCTCCGTCAGCTTGTCCATCGAAGCGCCAGACGGGTTAAAATATATTTTCACTTGCGAGATAACGTTAGGGCTGCCCATCTCAATCATCGCTGCATTCATATCTTGAATGATGAGCATAAGCTGATCGAGCTCCCCTTCCATCGTCGTCTCGAGCGGGGAAACGAAATATTTCACGCCTGACTTGGCGATCACTTCAATCGCGCGATCCACATAAGGGATAACATCTTCACCGTTTTTTGTTTTAGGAATAATTTGAATACTTACAAGTGCATTAGCCATAGGAAATGCCCCTTCCGAATAGTAAAGTTATTTCGTGCTAGCAGGCAAGAAATTGTTCGTAAATGCTGCGTCGACTTCGAGATTTTTCTCTAAAAGCTTATGCTCCAACATCCAGTTCGCATAATTTTCCCATACTTGACGTTTTTGTTCGCCCCAACGCGGCGCATCATCCTGATAACGAGGGCTAAGCCATTTTTGACTTGCCATCACGAGTTTGGCATCCAAATCAGGAACAGCTTTAATCAAAATATTGGCGGCATCCTCAGGCTTGCTGATTGCGAATTGATAACCCTTGGCTGCTGCTGCCGTGAACGCTTTAACTAGATCTGGCTTCTCTTTGATCAGTTTTTCGTTCGTAGCCAATACTGGTGTGTAGTAGTCCAGTTTATCCGAATATTTGTTCAAATAAATCATATTCATCGGCTCCCCACGAAGCTCGGCATCCACACCTGTCCAAGCATAATAGATCCATGCGAAGTCGATATCTCTTTTGACAGCTGTGAAGTAATCGGCATCACCGATATTCACAATTTTCACTTTGCTAGGATCGGCTTTTTCGGATTGCATCAGAGAGTCGATCATTGCACTTTCAGCCGGTGCTCCCCAGCCACCGTATGTTTTGCCTTCGAAATCCTTAGGCGTCTTAATATTCTTCGCTACCGGTGAAGCAAAACCTGATGTATTGTGCTGAATGACAGCAGCAATGGAAACGAGCGGTACGCCTTGGATGCGTCCTTGCGTAATGCTTTCTTGGTAAGAGACGCCGAACTCAGCCGCCCCCGAAGCAATCATGGCATCCGCTCCGGCTTCGCCAGGCGCAATGATTTGTACATTCAGTCCTTCTTGTTCAAAAAATCCTTGGTCTTTCGCCACATACAGACCCGTATGGTTAGTGTTCGGCGTCCAGTCCAGGACAACCTTCACATCAGTAAGCGGCTTGGAAGTGCTAGCCGGGCTTGCAGAATTGGCTGGTTTAGCCTCTTGTTTCCCGCAACCTGCTGCCAGAACAGTCAAGCTCACGAGCATGAGTGGTGCAATTTTTTTCCAGTTCATTTTCTTGTTTCCCTCTCCCTATTATCTATGTAACCACAAGAAAAAGCTCCCGTTATCCGGGAGCGCCATTGGTAGAAAAATAATAAACCCATACAAAATTAATAAAATGGACATGCATTTTGTGTGAATTCTCTACGCTGGCATTACCCAGATCAGATTAACGGTTAGTGACATTTCGGTCACAATCTCAGCCTGACTACTCAAGCTCCCGTGGGTTCTTATTGGTTTGATATTACCATACCGCATGTTTCGACAAATTGCAATCCTATACCGAATGTATGCTAATCCATTCCAGCTAATAAGGTATGCTCACTTGCCACTTCTTTACCGTTCTCATGAAAGCCCATTTCCATTGTATAGAGCTTCAAAGCAATCTGCAGCTGCAACCGATCATCCGCTTCTTGAAGATCCACGCCGAGCAGCTCTTTCACACGTTCCAACCGATAAATAACCGTATTGTGATGTGTGTACAGCTTCTGTGCGGTTTTACGCACGTTCTCGTGTTGATCAAAATAAATGAGCAGCGTATGTATTAACGAGCTTTGATGTTTCCAATCGTAAGCCTCTAGAGGGGCAACCCACTCCTCTCGAAATTTGGTTAGCTCACGACCTTGCGGTAGTAAATACAAGATTTTATAAATTCCTAAGTCATCATACGTGATCCATTCTTGCCCCATGCCGCAAATATAACTAATCGTATACACATTGGATGCTTGCAAGTAGCTTTCATTCACTTCCTCGGCGGAATTCACGATTTTCCCTAAACAAAAAGAAAAGGCGAATGGTGATTGTGTGCTGTGAATTTCCTGCAGAGCAGCTCTTAAACGCTGTTTCAGCTCCTTCTCCTGCAGACTCACCTCTGAGTTGAACAATACGACTAATCGATCATCAACAATTGAATATAATAAATCTCGGCTGCGCAGCGATTCCTGCTGTCGTAATTGTTGTACAATTCGTTTAAGCTGCAGCGCACTTGGGACAGTTGACAGCCATCGAACGAGGACCACGCGGAAATGACCATTATGATCAATAGGGCAACCGCATGCTTCAGCACGCAAATCCAAATCCCTTCGAGTTCCGATTCGTCCAACGAGCCAATCTTGCAAAAACTGATCAATATATTTTGCTTCCACTTCTCGTCTGGCGTTGATGTTCATCATTTCCAAATGAATCAATACCCCGAGCCGCTCCAAAGTAAGGGTATCAGTTGGTGTTAAATCCTGATGCCACTCCAACAATAAAAGAAAAGATTCCGCGCCATACTGCTCTTTGATTTTAGTTACTGTCATCTTTATTTCCCGATCTCCAATGGAGAGATGATGGATGCCTAATCGACTATTTTTCTGCAAATGTTCTAACGTTGATCGCTTCTTCAAACCCATCTCCAGTACAAGTTGAGCCGTTGACTTAGATACATGTAATTTACCTGCGGAACTAAGCAGCAAAATTGGATTCGCAAGTTCATCTTCCACATGTCCTAGTAAATCCTCTAATCCCTTTCCTTCCAATAGCAGCTCTGAAAATCTCTGAAATCGCTGCTGCAGCAAAGCCAATTGAGCGGCTTCATGCACGAGAACGCGTTCCATGACTTCACGCACAACCTCCGAGAATACCGTTCCTGGCGGCAGTTCAATAATAGGAAACTGATATTGTTCTGCTACATCTAGGACCCGAGGAGGAATTTCATCTAGGAATCGTTTCGTCTTGATACCTAAGGCTGCGACCCCTTTCTCCACAAGTTGGGGTATCAACTCTGCAAAAGCGCTTGGGTCATCGCGAAACGGATAGCCCGTCGAGATGAGAAATTCGCCTGGCATGACCCAGTCAATTACATCCGGAACCTCCATCACATTCACGCGAATGACCGCTGTGTCCAAACCTAGATGACCAGCAAGAACCTTGGAGCCCGCCAGATGCGGCATTCCAAGCAAATCTCGGCAAATCAAACCATGTCCCGCTTGCTGCTCACTCATCAGCACTAGCCTCCTTACATGTCGTTAGCGTTGCGCAGCGCCGCCATCCAATCATCCGCCCAACCGACCCAGCCGAGTATGCCTCCCTGCTGGTAGACCATGCGGATCGCAGCCTCCTGGTCCGCGGGGTCAAAAGCCGCCGTCCCGTCCTCCAGGACGAGACACTCATACCCGCGATCGTTCGCTTCGCGAAGCGTTGTATGCACACAGACGTGCGTGGTCACGCCCGTCAACACCAATGAAGCGATGCCCCGTGCCTGCAGCATCGCATCGAGCGGAGTCCGGTAAAAGGCCCCTTTACCGGACTTGTCAATGATGAGCTCGCCCTCGGCAGGAGCGAGCTCAGCTACAATCTCGTGCCCACGCTCGCCGCGCACGAGAATGCGCCCCATCGGCCCCATGTCGCCGATGCCTGCGCCTTGAAGCTGGCTGCGCCGCAGCTTCGTCGGCGGACAATCCGAGAGATCGGGCAGATGCCCCTCTCGGGTGTGAATGATCAGCACGCCATGTTCGCGACAAGCTGCCAGCACCTGCTGCAGCTTCGGAATAATGGCCCGCGTCTGGGAAATATGATTGCCCAGCAGCTCACCGAACCCGCCCGGTGAGCAAAAGTCATTCTGCATGTCAATAACGACAAGCGCAGTAGTGCGCTTGTCGCATTGGAAGGGGAATGGCTTTGCTGGAAGCTCCAAAAGCTCAGACATTTAGTTTCGCTCCAGAAGCGGTTGGATGTCCATAAACAGCGGCATCCACAAGATAGGTTTGAAAAAAGCTGTTGCTCGGCACATTCGTATCTGCGGGTAAGAAGATGCTGATTTGTTCTGTTGGCTGCGAATCATCATTTGCTACAGAATGGATCGTCTGTGCGGGAACATGGAACGTATCGCCAGCCTGATAGCTGACCCACTTCCCGTTGCATAGCAGCTTCACTTTGCCAACTGTGATATGAATCACTTCCACAACATCATGGTAATGTGGCAGCACCTGACCGCCAACGCCGATCCGCTCCCACAAGATGGAGCTGACTCTAACCCCTAAGGCATCCGCCATGGCGGCATCCATGATTTCCCGATGGTAGAGCTCAGGATGAGCGATAATCGGTGTCCATGGCAATGGTTCTCCTTGTAAAACGGTCGTTTGCTTTGCTAGCATTGACATCCTCCATTCTTGATTAGCATTATTTATTATTTATTATTTATTTCACTCAAAGCCTCTTCAATGCCTCAATCACCTGCTCCGAGTGCGCAACAGCGCCAAACACGCCGCCTTGCATCGTAATCATTTTCAAAGCAGCTTGATGATTGCCTTCATCCGTTGCACCTGTGCAATCCGAGATCAGTAAACATTCATACCCCCTATCATTGGCATCTCGCATTGTGGTATGTACACATACATCGGTGGTGATCCCTGTTAGAAGAAGGTGTGTAATCCCATGGTTTCGTAGAACCAAATCCAAATCCGTGGCATAGAAACTCCCTTTACCCGGTTTATCAATGATCATTTCCCCCTCTAGTGGGGCAAGCTCTTCAATGATTTGCCATCCAGGCTCGCCACGGACAAGGATCCTGCCGGAGGGTCCTGGAGAGCCGATCTCAGCACCGATCTGTTGACTTCGCCAGCGCTTATTCGCCAGTAAATCCGAGAGATCAGGCCGGTGGCCTTCTCTCGTATGAATGACCGTGAATTCAGGAATGGCACGCACTTCAGCTAGCAGCCGTTTGATCGGTTCAATGGTCTTTGCTGTCAAAGAAAGATCGTAACCCATACGATCGACGTACCCGCCTTTCCCGCAGAAGTCAATCTGCATATCGATGATGAGAAGTGCCATCTTCGCTGGATTCAGTTCATTATCATAGGGCCACGCATACGGTATTGCTTCAATGTTCATGCAATCTACTCCTTGCTCTTAGGTTCATGTTCATTTAGGAATACTGCCGATAACACCTTCAACGAAATAATCAGTCGCTTCCAGTTTATCGAGTTCAAGTTTCGCTCCCGCATCAATTTTGACTGTCCCCTTCTGATCTTTGACGGGGCCATTGAACGGATTTAATGTACCTGCGATCAAATCTACTTTCCCTTTATCCACAAGCTTCTTCACCTCATCAGGGACTTGACTGCCGAATGAGGTCAACTGAACGACATGATCTTTGAGCTGACCACGATATTTCCCATCATATTTACTGCCTTTAAACGTACCTGCCACACCTGTTTTCACCATATCCACATACAAATCTGACCAGTTCCAAATCGAACCCGTAATCCAGCCTTTTGGTGCTAGCACGGAGGCTTCTGCATGATAACCGACAGATAGCGCACCGCGTCTTTCCGCAGTTTCAATAACAGTTTTTGTGCAATCCTGATGCTGCGACAACACATCAATACCTTGATCAATCATGCTGTTCGCTGCATTCGCTTGCTGAGCAGGGTCGCACCAGCTGCCTGTAAATACAACTGTCGTCGTTGCACTTGGGTTAACGGATTTGGCGCCTAACTCAAAAGCATTGACGTTCAGCAATACCTGAGGAATCAGCACAGAAACGATATAACCCAACTTGCCTGATTTCGACATTTTACCAGCAGCAATCCCCGCTAAATAGACAGGTTCCCAAATCGTGCCAAAGTAAGTCCCTAAGTTAGCTGCAGTTTTCAAACCACCTTGATGATAGAAGAGCACATCTGGATGACGCTTCGCTACATTCAAGGCAGGATCTAAATGACCATACGAGGTTGGAAAAATAATTTTAGCTCCATTCCGTATCATCTCTTCCATGACCCGCTCGGCTTCTGCGGTTTCGGGCACATTTTCACTACGCAGCACTTTTAAATCCGGAAAAGCTTTCTCTACAGCTTGACTGCCAATATAGGCCGCTTGATTATAGCCATAATCATCTTTCGCGCCAACGAAGATAAAACCTACAGCTTTCCCGCCTGTACCAGCTGCCCCGCCACTCAATGAAGCCGTAGAAACAGGTGTAGAATTCGTACTGCATGCCGCAAGGGTCCATGTTAAAACAATTGAACTAGCAATGAGTCCCCACTTTTTTCCAATGAGTCGCATGGTTAAAGACCTCCACTATCCTATTTTTTATATATTAGACTTGTTCCAGACCCAACCTGCTGCTCAACCACCTCCCGCTCCTGTGAAAACCTTGGACAAACCTTCCGGCATCTGACTCCGCTGCTTGCGAGCTACCAAGTATAACGCCAGCAATGTGATCACGTAGGGTGTCATGAATAATAAAAAGGGAGAAATATCGTACCCTTGTTGCTGGATAACAAGCTGGAAGGCTTGCGATCCGCCAAATAAATAAGCTCCGAGCATAGCTTTGGCTGGCCTCCAGGCTGCGAAAATCACAAGAGCAACGGCTACAACACCTTTACCTTGCGTCATATTTTCAACTCAGGTATGCGTGTAGGCAGTAGAAAGCTGCGCACCCCCTATTCCCGCAAGAAAGCCTCCTGCCATCACTGCACAATACCGAATTAATTTCGGCGAGAATCCATAGGTGTAGACGACTTCCTCACGTTCACCAGTCGCCCGTGCAATGACGCCGATCCTTGTTTTGAAGAGGAGGAACCAAAGGGTAGGAACGAGGAGAATCGAGATATATGTTAGCCCGTCATGCTGGAATAGCAGCGGTCCTATGAACGGGATTTGGGATAAGTAAGGAATGGAAATAGGTTCAAAGCCACTGATCTGTTTATTCACGAAACCTCGGCCAAGAAAGGAGGTTAAGCCTATGGCGAAGAACATCACGGTTAAACCGCTGGCTAATGCATTGGCTTTGCGAGAAATGACCAAGAGGGCATGAATCAGAGCCAATGCGGCACCAAACAGCCCACCTGCAAGTGCTCCCAACCACGGATTCCCGCTCCACACGGTCACTGCAAATGCACCTAGCGCACCACCTAACATCGAGCCTTCCGTCCCTAGGTTGACAACACCCGCCCTCTCGGCAATTAATTCCCCTAGACTTGCATAGAGGACAGATGTACCTGCTCGGATGGCACCTGTTCCAATATCAATGACGTTCATGCTTGCTTCCTCCTACCTACAGCAAGAATAGCGAAGAGAACAAAGGCCATAAGAATTTGAACAGAGGACGCAGGTAATCCACTATTCATCTCAAGTGAGTTTCCAGCAACACTGATCATTCCGATGATAAAAGAAGTTGCGACCAACCGTAAAGGGTGATTCCATGCCATCCATGAGGCCAAGAAGCCTAAATAGCCATAGTTCATCCCGGTTGTCGGGCGAAGCCGTCCTTCAATCCCTGAGATTTCAATCATGCCTGCGATCCCAGCCAAAGCGCCTGCTGCAATCAGGATCCAGAACTGGATATGGGTATCTTGTAAACCTGCACGCTTAGCTGCAAGCACATTACCGCCAACCACTCGAATTCGGAAACCTAAGCGAGTATGGCTAATGAGGAACCATACGATTGCTGCTAGGATCAATGCAAGACAGATGCCAATATGTACACGACTGGAATTAGAGAACGTGAGTAAACGAAGTTGTTCAGCGAGTTCTTTGGAGAAAGGCCAATTAAATGAGGCAGGATCCTTGAGGAGACTATGTACGAAGAAGCCAATCGTGAAGTATGCCACATAATTTAAAAGCAATGTTGTAATGGTTTCATTCATTTTACCTTTCACTTTCCCAACAGCTGCAATCGCCGCCCACAATGCGCCGCCGAAGGCGCCGACAATGACGAGAATGGGTACGCCGAGCCAGCCAGGAATGGATGGGAGCAGGTATACGCCAACGGATGTAACGGCGAGTGCACCAATCGCCAGCTGCCCCTCACCACCTACATTAATCATCCCTGCCTTCGCTGGCAGTGCTGCCGCGAGAGCCGTTAGAATGAAGGGCGTGGCTTTAATGACCACTTCTCCAAATCCATACAAATCCCCAAAGGTTGAACGAAGCATCGTACCATACAGTGATATGGGATTAACCCCAGAAGCGAGTAGAAATAGCGCAAAGGCGAGAAGCGGTGCAATGACAACCAGTGCAGGAGTGAGTATGACTCCCCCTCTCGGTTTGACAGGTCGTTGGTTTAGTGGCAAAATCACGCTCATGCCGTTTCCCCCTTCAACATGATTTGGCCTATCGTATAGGCATCGGTTTCCGAAGGTATGAACGGCCCATGCAGCTTGGCATTCGCTAATACTAGCAGCTCATCCGATAGTGCGAACAATTCACCTAGATCCTCTGAGATCAAGAGTATGGCGGCGCCTTTATCAGCTAGATCTATGAGCATATTCTGAATCGAACGCGTCGTTCCGATATCGAGCCCTCGGCTTGGATAGCTAACAAGAAGGATACTCGGTTCCTTCAGAAGTGCTCTCGATAAGATCATCCGCTGCACATTCCCTCCTGACAGGCGGTCTACCCGTCTACTAGGATCCGCAAGTCCCAGCACCTGCACTTCTTTTCTCGCTTGAAGCTGAGCGCGGATATGCGACCAATCCATGCCCAAGCCCTTGGTTTTCATCGGAAGTCCTGCAAGCACCATATGCTCCAAAATGGTAAAACCAGCAATGACCGAATCTGTCAAAGGGTCTTCTGAAACTAAAGCCATACCTGCATCAATATAAGCCTTGACTGGGGCATGCGTTAGATTAATACCATTAATAATTAGGGAACCTGATGAGAGTGCTCTCAGACCAAAAAGCGCCTCAATCAGCTCCTTTTGACCATTACCTGAGATGCCAGCAATACCCACAATCTTTCCTTTCTCAATCGATATATCCATCCTATCCACGATCATCTGGCCATGATCATCTTGAATCGTCATTTCGCGTCCTTGCAAGGCATGCACAGGCAAATGAGATTGGGCTGAGAAAGACGTTCGTTCTTCCAGCTTCACAAGCTGTTTCGTCCCCATCATACTGGCCACAAGCTGATCACCTGTAAAATTTGCCGCTTTGGTTGCTGTATAAATCACAGCCCCATGGCGAAGCACAGTCACACGGTCAGCAACAGCCATAACCTCATTAATTTTATGGGTAATTATTAATACCGCGTATTGATCCTTTCGCAGACGATCCAGCATTTGTAAAAACGCATCAACCTCAACTGGCGTCAGTACACTGGTAGGTTCATCAAAAATAATTAGCCGTGTCCCCTTCATCAGCAGCACCTTAAGAATTTCAACACGCTGCCTCTCTCCAAGATCCAGTTGCCACACCCAGGCGTCAGGATTAATGGAAATCCCGTAGCGTGCCGAGACCTCAAGGATTTGTTGACGTATTTTCATATGATTCATGAAGATGCCCTTTTCCGTGATAGCTAAAGCAATGTTCTCGAGTACACTTAGTGCGGGTACGAGACGGAAATCCTGGTAAACCATGCCAATGCCCTGATCTTTGGCTTTCACAGGTGGATGAAGTTTGACCTCCTCACCGAGCCACTTTATCGTTCCCTCGTCGACGCTGTACACGCCTGAAATCATTTTCATCAGCGTGCTCTTGCCCGCTCCATTCTCGCCAAGTATGGCATGCACTTCTCCGGCTATTACCTGGAGATCAACCCTATTACATGCGAGTAACTCCCCGAAGCGTTTGACCAATTGAGTAGCTTCCAGTAAAGGCACTTGAGGAATTGAATCCTGGTTGGTCTCCATACGACACCTCTTCATCCGTGTTATTTTTCATAACATATTTTCTCTATTTCTCTGATGTTTCTAATTATATTACACGGATTATGGGATGTCGTTAGTAGGAAAAACTAATAATAGTTGGATTCCATTGGTTAAAAACACTAGTTAGATTCTTTTTATGTTATCTTTAATAACACAAAAACCACTTTCCATGGTTGGAAAGTGGTTTCACTTGGACGATTTTGTTTGCATATCAAGATCACTTTTTTAATTAACAAGCCAGTCTTTCAACTGCGAACCCAGCCGCTTCGCATCCTGATAACCAAGTTCATGTAAAACTTCTAGTTTCTTTGGATTTTTCTCCATCCGGCTTACAAGTACTTTGGACGAAGGACGAATCACGATCGCGCTGCCATCGGCTTCCATCTGCCTTACAAGCTCTAGCGTGCCATTATAAATTTCACTGCGATTAACTAACACATCTACGAGGCCATCATACTTAGGGTAGAAGCTTTTAGCTAACCAGCGTTGTTTAAAAGGGGTCTTGCGATAGCCCATTTCTTTGGTTAACACGATGATATGTTTTCTGTTCCCATCTGCGACCGATTTCTTCACAGGGATAGGATCAACCAAGCCGCCATCAAATAATGTACGGCCATCATACTGAATAGGCTGTGCTACAAAAGGCAGCGAACTAGACGCTTGAACGATCGGCATTGTTTGCTGGTCGAGCTGATGCTTCGTATAATAGACTGGTTCTCCTGTATGCGCATCGGTAGTTCCTATAGCGAATTGCTGAGGTGAACGATAGAAAGCCTCGTAATCAAAAGGCACTAATTTATTAGGCAGTTCATTAAATATGAAATCCATACCAAATATGCTCTTATGGCGCAATAAATTGCGATAACTCAAATATCGGTGATCTCCAATATAGTCAATGGTTACTTTCTTATTGCGACCAGGTTGTTTGGAAATATATGAAACCGCGTTGCAGGCCCCCGCTGATACACCAACCACATACGGTAAATACCAATCTTGCTCCATAAAGTATTCTAAGACTCCCGCGGTGTATACGCCTCGCATACCCCCGCCTTCCAGTACGAGTCCAATTCCTTCCATGGTGACACCTTCTTTCTGTCTGTCTTTAGCCCCCTTTTAGCATACAGGAAATGTAAATCAAAAGAAATGCTCCTCCGTCTCCGTAAAAGAGACAAAGAAGCAGGTTCAAGCCATTTTTTTATGCGGATTCGGGAATTACCCCAGATAATCCACGTTTTTGACGGATTTTCCGAATGATAACTCCATTGGTTGGGGATAAAAGGAAAGCTAGGGCAAACATAGCACCTGCCACGGTTATCATACAACCGGCAATCGAAGCATCTAGTAAGTAGGCAACGTAATACCCCGCCACCGAACTGATAACTCCAACCGCGATGCTAAGCCCGATCATAAGACTTAACTTCTCAGTCAACAGATAGGCTGTGGCTGCAGGCACAATTAACATGCCTACAACAAGAATTGCTCCGACACTCTCAAAGGAAGCTACCGTCGTTATCGAGACTAAGCCCATTAAGAGATAGTGGAACAATATGACTGGAATCCCAACTGCGGCTGCAAGAGCCGGATCAAACGAGCATAATTTGAACTGTTTATAGAAGAGACCGATAACAAGTGTACTAAGCAAAAGGGCAAAACCTACCGCCCAAACCGCTTTAGGCCCAATGCTGATGCCTCCAATCTCAATCGTGTTCCATGGCACATAAGCAATTTCACCATATAGGACGCAATCCAAATCAAGATCGATTTGTCTTGTATACAATGAAACAAGCACAACTCCGATAGAGAACATAGCGGTGAAAACCACACCAATAGAAGCATCTGACTGCAAGCCGCTCTGTTGGAACAACTGAATTAATAATACCGTTATCAGACCGATAACCGCTGCCCCGATCAGCATAAAGATCGAACCTCTGGACCCGCTTATCAGGAAAGCAATCACGATACCAGGAAGCACAGAATGACTGATCGCATCGCCGATCATGGCCATTTTCCGGAGTACGAGAAAACAGCCAACTAATGAACAGGATGCGGCAACAAGCGCCGCCGTTAGGATAATCCAAAAATCATTCAACTTGGCTCACCCCTTTTGCTTTGACATAAGGTTCCGTATCCTTCAATACCTGCTGCTTCATTGAAGTTTGACGGATCATTTTGATAAGCAGTCCGCGTTTGGGTGCAAACAAGAGAGAGAGCCCGAATAACCCCGTTGCTGCTAACACACTAAGCGGACCTGTTGGCAAATTGCTGCCCATTGTGCTTAAATACGTACCTACGAAGCCGCTGAACGCCCCGAAAATACCAGATAAGATGACCATCAGACCGAGCTTTTCCGTCCAATATCTCGCAGCTACAGCCGGTGTAATTAACAAGGCTGCCATCAGCACGACACCAACGGCTTGAATGCCGACCACGACGGCAACTACGATCAAAAACATCATGAAATGATCTAAGATCGACACCGGAAAACCAAGCCCTCTGGCATACCCAGGATCAAAGCTAAGCAGTTTAAACTCTTTGAAAAACAATGTGCATACACTAATTAATAAAAATGAAATGATAGCCATTGTAATGACATCGGAATGCACCATGGACGCCGCTTGCCCAAACAGGAATTTATCTAAACCACTTTGATTACCGCTGGAGCTGTGCTGGATTTGTGTTAACAACACGATGCCAACTCCGAAAAAAACAGATAGTACAATGCCTAAAGCTGAATCTTGTTTGATTTTGGAATGTCTCGTAATCCAACCAATGCTAAGTGTGGCAAGCAAACCCGCGGCGGCTGCGCCAATGAGAAAGAATAGGATCGACTTGGAACCAGTAATCATAAAGGCTACGCACACACCGGGAAGCGCTGCATGTGACAAGGCATCACCCATCAACGATTGTTTACGCAAGTAGGCAAAACTTCCTAATACACCACTACTTAAACCGAGCAATGAGCATCCTAATAATATCCACCTTGCATTAGGATCCAGCCATAAGTGAAGCAAGGAGTCTAACATGTTGATCACCTCATCCTATTCGCGTGTTGGCATCTTCCCGATCCCAGATCGCCAGTTTACCGCCGTACGTTTGCTGCAATTTATCCTTTGTAAATACTTCGCTCGTCGGACCAATATCAATAATTCCTACATTGAGCAGAATCACCCAGTCAAAGTATTCTTGGACCGTGGATAGATCATGATGGACCACTAGCACTGTCTTCCCTTGCTTCTTAAGCTCACCTAGCAAAGTGATAATTGCTTTCTCCGTAGCGGCATCAACACCGACGAAGGGTTCATCCATAAAATATAAGCTGGCATCCTGCGCAAGCGCTCTTGCTAAGAAGATACGCTGCTGCTGACCTCCAGACAGCTGACTGATTTGGCGTTCGGCGAAATCAGCCATCCCTACTTTCTCTAAACATGACATAGCAATTTGTTTTTCTTTATTTCCTGGTCTACGAAACCAACCCAAGTGGCCGTAACGCCCCATGGTAACAACATCGAGCGCATTCGTTGGAAAATCCCAATCGACGGATTCCCTCTGCGGTACATAACCAACCAGCTTGCGCTGCTCTTTATAGGGCTTGCCATAAATCTTCACTTCTCCGGATAAGCTCGGGATTAAACCGAGTGCGGCTTTGATTAAAGTGGATTTTCCTGCCCCGTTCGGACCTATAATCCCGATCAACTTGCCTTCTGGTATCGTTAGAGATACCTGCTCTAAAACAGGTTTCTTATGATAAGCTACCGTCATATTCTGAATGGTTAGCGGTGCTTCCGAATATTTCATATCAATTCCCCCTTAATGATTTCTGTTATAAAACGAACCGCTGCTATTTCAAAGCCTTCACAATCGTATCCACATTGTGACGAACCATCCCTACATAAGTTCCTTCTACGGTTCCCGCAGCTCCCATGGCATCTGAGAATAGCTCTCCACCAATTTGGATATCATGACCTTTTTCCTTCGCTCCTTGAATGACAGCTTCAATAGATTTTTTCGGAACACTGGACTCCACGAATACAGCTTTGATCTTTTTCTCAACTAGGAAATCACGAAGTTGACTCACGTCTTTAGAGCCATATTCGGAAGCGGTACTGATGCCTTGCAAACCTCTCACTTGGATGTGATAGGCATCTCCGAAATAACCGAACGCATCATGCGCTGTAACAAGAACACGAGTCGACTCTGGAATTAAAGCAATTTGTTCACGCGCATAACGATCTAATTCTTCGAGCTTCGCTAAGTAAGCTGCTGCATTTTTGCTGTAGTCTTCTTTGTGAGCAGGATCCAATTCGCTTAAAGAGTCACGTACTTGCTCCGTCGCACTCATCCAATACTTCACATTAAACCAGATATGCGGATCATATTCCGTTGCCATCTCCGTACCGGAGCGCAATGACTTACGATCAATTTTGTCCGAAACAGCAACAGTTGGTTTTTCTTTCCCCATCTTTTCCAGAATCTCAACCATTTTGCCTTCCAAGTGCAGACCATTATAGAAAATGATTTGCGCATCATCCAGCTTCTTAATATCACCCTGTGAAGCTTTATATAAATGCGGGTCAACTCCCGCGTTCATAAGTCCGGTTACCTTGACATGGGTGGAGCCCACATTCTGAGCGATATCGGCTATCATCCCAATCGTCGTCGTTACTTTAATTTCCTTCCCCGTTGAAGATGCTGGTAGTTCCTCTGTTTTCCCACATGCTGCTATCGTCATCATGATTCCTAGTAAAGCCACTGCTGAAAATTTCTTCCAAATCCCTCTTGCCGTCATTACCTTCATACGTTAAATCCTCCCCGAATTGTTACTTTTCTAATTTGTACAAGCCCACATTTGTTTACCTAGGGAAACATTATCTCAAGAACATTATTACCCAGATTAGAAAAAGTTGCAATAGGGAAAAATATTTTCCTTAATACATTATTTTTATCCTTATCCACAAATCAAGAGTTCATTTTTATCAAGCCGTACATGCACATAAGGGAAAGGTTTAGGACATTCAGGACTTTTGGGTAGTTGTACACAAACAAAAGACTATCCTCAAAGTAGATTATCTACCTGAGGATAGTCTTTTCAGATTAAAAAGACAGCCTTACCGCTTTTACCTATGAATTGTTTTTGCTAATGTTATTTAAGCTAGGCGGAAATTCAGCAGCATTTTGCTTCGTTAATGTCTGAGCTTCTTCCATCAAGGAAGCGTCATTCTGCTGGTTTTTCTTCTTATCAGGACGATTCACTTTGGTCATTGCCTTCACCTCCATCATCTCCCACCTAGTATGAGAAGGCTGCTGGCTTATTATGCTTTATCAATCCTTAATACCGTTAACGTTGTTCTCGATAGAACTCTTTGATCACCAGGAATTCGTCCAAATGCTCCAGAAAAAGATCCACGACCACAGGGTCAAAGTGATGACCGCGTTCTGATTTCAATAGATCCAGCACCCTTTCTAGCTCCCATGCTTTTTTGTAGACACGATCACTGCACAGTGCGTCAAACACATCGGCAAGCGCCGTTATCCGCCCATAGAGATGAATATCCTCACCGCGAAGTCCATGCGGATATCCAGAACCATCGAAACGCTCATGGTGTTGCTGCGCAATGATAGCCGCGGCATTCAACACTTGCTTGTTCGAATGCTTCAGCATTTCATACCCCAAATTCGAGTGGGTTTTCATAATTTCGAATTCATCTTGCGTCAATGGGCCTGGCTTATTCAGAATCGCGTCCGGAATCCCGACTTTCCCCACATCATGCATTGGAGAAGCTAGGCGTATAACCTCTGCTTCTTGCTCTGAAAGTCCATATTTTATCGCCAGCAAGCGCGAATACTCCGCTACTCTCTTCACATGGTGTCCTGTTTCCCGGGATCTTGTTTCCGTGATTTCACCCATTGTATAAATGATCTCTTGCTGCGTACTTTCCAATTCTTCATTCAAATATATATTCTCAAATGCAACAGACACATTGGTACAGTAAATATCAATCAAATATCGTTCCCATTCGCTGAGCGCTTTGAAGCCGTTCATATAGATGACATTTTCCATGCCCATCTTGCTTTGAAAATAAATCACGAAACGGTCTGAGGCAAAGGAGCTTTTTTTCGTTAAAAAAGCTTGCTCAATCTCACCGAGAACCTGCTCGGGAACAACATCACGTGCTCTTTCGTCCTGATTGGACGCATAATCGCCGCTTGCAGCCAATATATAAATATCTTCAACGCCCTTTGTTACCGCGAAACTGCAATGAATGGCGTTCTTATGCAAATTGACAATCGAGGTCATTTGCGTTAAAACGCCTGAGGCAAACTTCTTCATCGACTGCAGCTCAAACAGCGTTGCTGAAGATTTAATGATTTCCTCCAGGCCTGTTCTGCTTTTCTCAATTGTCTTCAAATCGCGGTACGAGCGCAGTGCCGTAACGACGGTCGTGAACAGCTTTTGAGTCGTTAGTTCAGTCTTCTCTTTATAATCATTAATGTCATAATCCATGATAACTGTGCGCTCAGGTGCTTGACCGGGCTGTCCTGTACGCAAAATAATTCGTATCGCTGTATTTTTTAATTCCTCGCGTATGTATCTTACAATTTGAAGTCCAGCATCTTCCTGCTCCATAACAACATCTAGCAAGACTAATGCTGCATTAGGCTGCTGTTGTAGGACCTGTTTGGCTTCTGCAGCGGAAAAAGCACCGTGAAACTCCAACTTTCTGCCATCAAACTCAAAATCCTGCAAAACCATCTTCGTCACTTGATGAATCTGTTTCTCGTCATCGACAATTAAGACAATCCATGGATCCTGTTCCATCACTGCGTCAATTGTGGGAACGTTCTCTTCCTCATCGGCAAAAAGAAGCTCATCCAGGTCCATTAACCCATCCTGTCTCGTCATAACTCTGGCTCCTCCTCTATCGGAATCGTGATCATAAACAAACTACCTTGTCCTAGCGTACTGAAGCACTGGATGCCGCCATACAGGGATTGCGTGACAAGATTATAAACGATATTCATTCCTAAACCCGTACCGCCTTTGCCGCGGCTAGTCGTAAAGAAAGGATCAAAGATATGATCCAGCACCTCCTGCGTCATTCCCTTCCCATCATCGGAATAAGCGAGCAGAATATGATCTTGGTGCTCTGTTACACGAATGCTTAAGCTGCCTTCATCCTCTGGCACATAGGCATGATTCAATGAGTTCATCACTAAATTCGTAACTATTTGGGACAAAGCTCCCGGATATGTATAGAGATTAAGGCGATCATCACAATAAATGTCTACACGAAGTCTTGTTTTCTTCAAAGACGGCTTTAAGCTGGCAACGATTCCTTCTAGATACTCCCTCAAAAGAAACGTACGTTTCACTACCACGCTCTGATCCACGGAAATTTGCTTAAAGCTGCGAACTAACGAAGAGGCTCGTTCTAAATTCGTCTGAACCATAGTATTCGTCTCACCGATAATAGAAAGAAACTGCTCTAAATCAGATTTTTTCATTTTACCTGTTTCGTACAAGCTTCGGAAATCCTTACTCTTTTGATCTAAATAGGTGATCGCGGTTATACCAATGCCAATCGGCGTATTGATTTCGTGAGAGACACCGGCAACAAGGTTCCCCAAGGCTCCCATTTTCTCTGATTGAACCAGTTGATCCTGCGTAATTTGCAGCGTGTTCAGCGCTTGCTGGAGCTCCTGATAGCGTTCATCCAGATTTTTAACCATATCATTAAAGGCCTCGGATACCTCTGTTATTTCGGGGGAAGTCTGAAATTGCAGCCTAGGAAGCTCCCCTCCTTGCTTAACAATCACAGCGGCTTCGCGAAGCTTGCTTAACGGTCGAATCACGATCGTACGTAAGATGAGCCAGAGCAAGATAGATAAGATGATAGCAATACTAATCCCAACAGCTAAAATGAGTTTCGTGCGCTTCTTAAGCAGCAATGTCTCCTCGGAGGAGTCGAAAATGACTTCAACAGCCCCAACAACTACCCCATCTTCCTGCAGCGGTGCAATTAAACGGACAACCGGTTTATCGCTTTGCGCCATCGGTAACCGGTCAACGATCGTTTTATCCTGCTTTGGAATAATAATGTTTGAGGAATCAAGCCGCTTACCGACTTCCTCACGATCAGATGCAGCCAGAATAGCTCCGTCCTTGCTATATAATTTCATTTCAAGTACGCGATTATTTTTATATTGAATATAGTCAAAAATTTGCTGCACATCCGAAACCGAACGTGATTCTTCGTAACGCCCATTGATGGCGATGGTCATGCCGCTAATTTGGCTCACATAAGCTTCTTTGATGGATTGATTTAAACTCATCGTGTCGAACACCATCATCGTAGAAATCATAATGACGGTCACAAATGTAATCAGAAAGACAATACGTTTCTGTAAACTCAGCTTCTTTCGCAGTATTGGCATATGAAAGAGGCTCCTATTTCACATCAAACGTTACTGTTTTGCTAACGTCGTAAGGTGTATGATCGTTGTTATGTAAAGACACTTTGACTTCATGTGGTCCCTTGCTTAAATGGTCCAGCACTTTCTGCTTGTCCGTCACGACAATTTTCTCGCCTTTATCCAGGGAAATATGCACATGGCCTTCCCCCTCAACACGTTGATGATCATAATGCTCTTTGGAAATCTTCAGATCCGTCGTCATCTGCAGCGTTACGGCATCTCCATTCACTACCGCGCTGACCTCTAAAGTTGGCGTATACGCACTAGCTGGCGCCACACTCGATTTCGGTGACCCACATCCGGAAATCAAGATGGCCATTGCAGCTGCCAAGCATATACTTTTACAAGTTCTCATCTTTTCATCCCCTATTTAATCGCTAATTGTCTAATCATGTCAAAAAAAGCTATCCTCTTTAGCTTATGAATATTCGCAAGGTTTGTCCACTTATATTTTGGAAACAAAACCCTTTATCAGCGCACTATTCATTGTATTCTTAATTTTCAGACTTCTTATGTCGAATCATAATGAGAACGCTCACATTTTGCGCTTACCCAGGAAATAATTTCATTTCCCGAATCAAGAATGATTTCCCCAGCTTTGGAGCAATGTAGTAAAGTCACTGTTCATTTTAAAATAACTCGATCCTTAGGAGGCTCTCCCCTATGTCCGACACCCGTGAGTTTTCGATGCAGGTCCAACACGCCATTGACGCAGCAGATCAAGCCATAAGACTGGCTTCAGATGCTGAGTATAAACTGCAAAGAGCCGTTATGCAGGCTCACCCTCAAGATATTCAATCCGCTCAAGCCGCTCTCACGCAAGCCAGGCATAAAGTCAGAGACGCGCATGCGCAGCTTCAAACCTACAATAATGAGCAGTATGGGCAGCAAATCCAGCAAACGATGGAGCAGTTGATCCAAGCTTCTCAGGACGTCGACGCCAATCAGGTGAAATTTCACACCCCTAAGCAAATTCGATAAACGTCTGTTCTATGTAAAAAGCGATCGAAATTCGATCGCTTTTTCTCTTTATATAAACATTATGTTAAACTACTGGGGAAGGTTTTCAAGTTATTTGGGGAGGCACCATTTCATGCTCGTTATCGGAATTGCCGGAGGTACCGGTTCAGGAAAAACTACAGTAGCCAGATCGATCATCAACAAGCTGGGATCCACGAACGTGACATTAATTTCACAAGATAATTATTATCTTCATCATAGTGGTCTTACTTTCGAAGAGCGGGAACGCATTAACTACGATCACCCGCGAGCGTTTGAGAACGAGCTGCTTCTTAAGCATCTTAATGAATTGAAGAACGGTAACGCGGTCAATATCCCCGTCTATGATTTCTCAAAGCATGCTCGTTCGCAAGAAACGATCCGAGTTGAAGTTAAACCCATTGTATTGCTAGAGGGCATCCATGTATTAACCGATGAAGATCTTCGCAGCGCACTCAATATCAAAGTGTTTGTTGATACCGACCCGGATGTACGTATTCTACGTCGTCTTTCCCGGGACATTAATGAACGAGGGCGCACGCTGCAATCGGTCTTCGATCAGTATTTGACGACAGTGAAGCCGATGCATGATGCTTTCATCGAGCCTTCCAAGAAATATGCGGACATCATTATTCCTGAAGGCGGAGAGAACCAGATCGGCATCTCCATGCTGACGATTCTGACGGAACGTTATATGACGGATCAGGCAGCCGATTACGAAATAGGCTAATTAAAGAAAGACACTCTCGCCATTCTTGGTAAGAGTGTCTTTCTTTATGTCGATGTCATAGTTTCACGGCGAAACATAAGTCCAGAGAGTGCGAAAAGAACATAAATGAAGCTCAGCACATAAAAAATACTAGCTACATTCGAATAGCGGATAGCCGTTCCTCCCATTAAAGGACCTGCTATGCTCCCTACACTATACTGGATAGAGGCCAATACGTTGGCCGTAGGAAGCAAATGTCTAGGTAAAATATCTGCCGCGTAGGCTAGTCCAAGCGAAAAAAACGAACCCACCATGCCTCCGGCAATGCCAAATAGCAAGCCAATCAACCATAGTTTAGTTCCCGCAAATGGGATACAAAAAAAGGCAAGAGCGCCGATTAGCCCGGATGAAATGAGAATCTTCTTCCGCCCGATGCGGTCACTCCAAATGCCCAGCGGCAGCTGCATAATGAGACTGCCTACCCCCATCACAGGTAGTAAAACTCCGATATTAGGCTCAGACAGACCAATACGTAAGCCGTAGAGTGGAAAGTTGCTGTTCATCGAGGCTTCCATATACCCATATAGCAGCGAAGTAATTAGCGGGAACCATGCCAGGGCAGCAACTTTAGAAGCACGCTTATGTACAGCTTCCACGCGTCCGCCCCTTTCAGGACGCTCATTTTTCAACCTCGTCAAAAGCAGCAGAATAAGTAGAAAAAAGCTGCTTGTGGTCAGAAACGGCCCCCATATGCCCACTTTTAATAGTGTAATCCCTACGGGTCCTAAACTAAACCCAATGCCGTATGCCATACCATACAGTGTGATATTCCGTCCTCTATGCTCTTTAGGGCTAGACGTTACAATCCATAGCTGCGTTGCATAATGAAGAGCGCTATCCCCTATCCCCACTAGCAAACGAAGCACAAACCAGAACCCGATTTGCTGCCAAGCAGGGAATAAGCAGTTTGCCATGATGACCAGTCCCATCCCAACCATAATGACCGGTTTATAGCCAAACCGCCTGACTGGCTTTTCGATGAAGAACATCGTCGAGAAGATCCCGATATACAGCGCAGCAGCGTTCAGACCATTGGCATCCGTAGATACCCCTGATCGATCCAGCAAAATCGTTAGCAGCGGCAGAAGCATGCCTTGACTCATGCCAGCTACGATGATCACCATAATTAATATGGTTAATTTTTGGGGAGCAAGCCCCTCTTTAAGAGCCATTTCCAAAACGAACGGTTTCCCATCTTTGAGCATATTCATTCAGCTTGCCATGAAGTGGGACATGGAACTGCTCATTAATATAAAGTCTTAGAATTTTAATCCATTCCTTGAAAGACGGATAAGTTACAAACAGGTTGGCGTACCGATCACTTAGGCATAAAAAATAAGGACCTGATGATTTCTCCGTTAAAAAATGCAATGAGGTATCGATAGGCGTATATTTCTTACGCTTTCCCTCCCGTGTGTCCAAATCCACTTGAACCGTGGTGTTCACTTGTTTCACTAGGCTTTCCAGATGCTTCACCCTGGCATAATAGGGCATGCTGCACGAAATGTCCATTCTACGAAGCGTTTCTTCATGCTGCGGGTAAAAGATAGCTCTGACGAATTTCTTTTCCTCTGCCCATGCCGTAAAAGCATGCATGTCGGACTCCGTCCAATCTTCGAATGTTTCGAATACAAAAACCGTGCCTTTGTGCGTTTGTGCTGGCGGTTCATACCCAAAAGGCACTTTGATCTGCTCTCTTCCCATGCGTGTCCTCCTCTTGTTGTTATGATGTGCTCAAGCAAGTCTTCTTCACAATTCTCTATTGTAGCATACCCTTTAAAGTTCCATGAAATGAGGTCTCAATTGGCTTTAAGGCTCCCATTGCGATATACTTTCTAAGTACTAATTTTCAATTAAGGGAGACCTATAGAATGAGAGATCCGCGACTTCAAACATTTGCCCGCAACATTATCCGCTACTCGGTTAGTCTTCAACCCGGAGAGAACATTTTGATCGAGATGATTGGCGTCAAAGATCCTGAGCTCGCCAAATGCTTCATCGAAGAAGTATATGCCGTAGGCGGCAAGCCATTTATTGAGCTGCGTGATCCTATGATCACGAGAAGCTTGCAGATGAATGGCACCGAAGAGCAATTTAGTGAATGGGCTAATTTCGAGCTTGCCCGCATGAAACAGATGGATGCTTATGTAGCTGTTCGCAGCGGAGATAACATTACAGAATCGTCTGATGTACCCGATGAGCAAATGCGTCTTTACCTGAAATATTTCCAACGTCCGCTCTTTGACGAGCGCATTAACAATACCAAATGGTGCGTCATGCGCTACCCGAATCCTTCTATGGCCCAGCTTGCTGGCAAAAGCACCGAGGAATTCGAAAACTTCTACTTTAATGTTTGCAACCTCGATTACAGCAAAATGGCGACAGCTATGGAGTCGCTGGTAGACCTAATGAAGCGAACAGATAAAGTTCGTCTTGTTGCCAAAGGAACGGACATCTCCTTCTCCATCAAAAATATTGGCGCAGTCCCTTGCTCCGGTCTGAGAAATATTCCAGATGGCGAAGTATACTCAGCGCCAGTGAAAGACTCTGTTAATGGTGTAATCAGTTATAATACACCAACGATCTACTCCGGCACTTCCTTCGAGAACATCGTGCTTCGTTTCGAAAACGGCCGCATTGTGGAAGCGACCAGCAATGACACCAAGAAATTGAATGATATTCTGGATACGGATGACGGTGCGCGTTATATCGGTGAATTCGCTATCGGCGTGAATCCTTACATTCAGCATCCAATGAAAGACATTTTATTCGATGAGAAGATTGACGGCAGCATCCACTTCACACCAGGTCAGGCCTATGAAACTGCGGATAACACGAACCGGTCATCCGTTCACTGGGATATGGTCCTAATCCAACGTCCTGAATACGGCGGCGGAGAAATATACTTTGACGATGTACTTATTCGCAAAGACGGACGTTTCGTCCTGCCTGAGCTTGAGAAGCTCAATCCAGAAAACTTAATGTAATCAAATAAGCAGTTGAGGCATCCGTTAATGATCGGATAGCTTCAGCTGCTTTATTTATGTAATGGCATTAAGTTTTGCATAATGACTTATCCAAGCCAGTGAAATATGACGTCATCTGGCGACTCATCTAAGGTCGGCCGCGCGGGAGGGATAAGCAGATTGGTGTTCTTCACCTGCTCATGGCTTGCCGCCGCCCATGTTGTGGCCTGGATTTGCACTTCTGCGCCCTTTGGAACAAATGGAAACAGCTCCTGAACATCCCCATTCGTCAATCTTACACACCCAAGGGATTTGTCCGAGCCGATGGAGCTCTCATCGTAAGTGCCGTGAAGCGCTATTACCCCCAGACCCAAGCCTGCTTCCCCGTAACTTTGCGTACGGCTTCCCTGAGGGTTCTGCACGCGGTCCTGCACGAGGAACTGCCCCTGCGGTGTACGATCATTCGCGCCAAGGCCGATTTCTTTATCCCATAAAATATAATCTCCGCTTACCAATTTGAGTTGATGTTCCTCTTTATTGATTTCAATGTGAACCGGTTCGTATGGGATATCCTGTACATTTGGGGAATTCGCATAGAACATCTGCACGGGGTTCGCGGCATCTGGCGCATAAACCCAGCCACCTTTCCCCGTGAAAGCCTCAGAAATGCCATTAGAGCCCGTTGTCGCTTCCAATGGAATAAAGCTGAGATAATTGTTCGGATAGTCCTGCAGCAGCGCGTCTAGACGGGCTGGCGGGCTCCCATTATTTTTGGTGTATGCCATAAGTGCCGTGCGAACTAAATTAGCACCAATCGCACTAAGCGGTTGGTGCTTTCCAAATTCGGTATTCAAGAAACGGATTTTGACAGCTTCATCTGTCGCGGGATGATACTCGGTAACGACAACAGCACCCTTTGTCAGTTCTTCATCCCTGAGCAGCATCGTTTTCCCTTGATTAGCGTTATCCTGCGAAATAACCCCGTAAATCAAGATGTTCGACTTCGGCATTTCCTGAGCAAGTTCCAGAGCCTGCTTGTGCAAGGCTCCTTCGATCGCTTCATTCTGCGTCTCAGGCGCAATATACATCACGAATGGGGCATCCACCGTTTCGTAGGTGATGTCGCTACCAGCGCCCCACACCTTCATCGTAGAAATTGTTTTGTAGAGAGGATTACTCCCTGCAAACAAAACAATTAATAAGAGATTAAGGACAAGTAGAACGATAAGCATCGTTTTCATAAATGGCGGCAATATGCCCTTCGTTTCCTCCGGAAAAGCATGCTGCAAGTTCATCGCATTTGCGGCTTTCTCCTCCTCGATGTCACGAATCGCTCGATTCGCAGCGGAATAGAAAGGAGATGGGTAAGTGCGAAGAACTTCTTTGTAATGAAAAAGAGCTCGTTTGAAATTACCTCTTCTTTGAAACTTTTGCCCGATCTTATAATGAGCTTCCGGTGAAGTAGCATCTAGATACCGGATGACCTTCTCATAGTACAGGGGATCGGACGGAGAAATGAACAAGTTCTTGTGCAAATGAATGAGATTGTCATCGAGATGGTTACGGAATCGCTGGGTATGGCGTATCATTCGGCTCCTCTCCGTTCAAGAAATTGGCTTGTCCCAATCGGATGACTGATACGATTAGTATCTCTGATACATAATGTATCATGATAACTATCCGATTGACAACCCTTTTCTTGCTTCCTGAAAGCACCAGCATGAACCCTTCCCTTTTAGCAAAAGCTGAATCTCGGAGGTGATAAAGATGAGTGGGAGAAACAGCAAACCAAAAAATAATGGACCATCCGGCAGCCCTTCTCGCTTGGATCAATTTGGCGAAAAAGCCGTCCAACAAGATAAACGTGAAATGAAAGAGCGCAACAAAAAATCGTCATGCTAAGCTGATGAAACGAAAAAGACGCCCTTCCCGCGCGTTTGCGGTTGTGAGCGTCTTTTCGTTTAAACTTTTAGATTAATGTGCCACTTGGTTGTAAGTCATGATCCAAATAGAACCGCCAACGATGGTCACGAGGATAATGAGACCAAAAATCAGCGTCATAATGTTCCAACGCGCATTCTCGCCTTCCTTCACATGCATGAAGAAGAACAATTGCACCGCAAACTGCAGAACAGCCATGATGAGAATCAAAATTAGTGTTCCTGTCTTACTCATCATGTGGTTCATAACAACAACCAGCGGAATGATGGTTAGGATGATGGAGAGCGCGAAGCCGATGATATAAGATTTTAACGACCCATGTGCATGGTTATCATGAGTACCCGTTTGGTGCTGGCTCATCTTACATCACCCCCATCAAATAAACGATTGTAAAGACAAAGATCCAAACGACATCAAGGAAATGCCAGTAAAGAGAAATGATTTCCACTTTGCGCTTTGTCACAGCTGTAATACCTCTGCGTTTGAGCTGCAGAATTAACCCGATCATCCAGATCAACCCCACTGAAACGTGAAGCCCGTGTGTCCCTACTAGTGCAAAGAAACCAGACAAGAAAGCACTTGTACTAATGGATGCTCCCTCGTGATTAACCATGCTAACGAATTCCGTTACCTCAAGCCCGACGAAGGAAGCCCCTAGAAGCACTGTAACGATAAGCCAGCCAATCAGCTGCTTCATGTTCCCCTTGTTCATGCCTAGCACTGCTAAACCACTTGTGAAAGAGCTGGTAAGCAGAATGAAGGTCTCGGCGATAATACCCGGCATTTTGAAAAGTTCTTCCGGTGTAGGTCCCCCATTCGTATTCTGATGGAGAACCATGTATGTGGCGAATAATGATCCGAACAAAATGACATCCGTGATTAGAAAAATCCAGAATCCGAAGGTCTTGAGCGATTCGTGATCATGTTCATGGTCGTGTGCATGAGCGTGCTGCCCACCATTCGCGGCTGCATGTGCCATTAGACTTTCGCTCCTTTCAATGCGGCTTCTGTCCGTTTAATTTCATCAACAGGAATATAATAGTCTGTGTCATAAGTAAACGAACGGGCTATCATGCAAATTCCGACACCGATTAGCGCTGGAATCGTGAGCCACATCCAATCCCAGACGAAGCCAAATCCTGCGAAAAACCACAGCGCAGACTTCAGGAATGGAATGGCCGAATTTTTAGGCATATGAATCGGTTCATAGACGACTGGTGCCGTTGCTGCCGGTTTGGCATGGTTACCTTGTTTAAGCTTCTGTTTCGTCTCCCACCATGCATCGATCGTAGACACTTCTGGAAGGACAGCAAAGTTGTAAATTGGTGCCGGTGAAGGAATAGACCACTCAAGCGTACGGCCGTCCCACGGATCTCCGGTCACATCCGGCTCTCTGAACTTAATGGAGTGTGCAATTTGCCATACTTGGAATAGGAACCCGATCCCCATCAAGAAACCACCGATCGTGGATACCATGTTAAGCGGTCCCCAACCCATATCGAAATCGTACGTATACGTACGGCGAGTCATACCGTCTAAGCCTAAGAAATATTGCGGCATGAAACAGACATAGAAGCCAATGTTCCACAGCCAGAAAGCCCATTTGCCTAAGTGCTCATTAAGCTTGAAGCCGAACATTTTCGGCCACCAGTAGTACAGACCTGCGAAGTATCCGAAAGCTACACCGCCAATTAAAACTTGATGGAAATGCGCGATCAGGAAGTAGCTGTTATGGAACTGGAAATCAGCAGGTGCAACAGAAAGCAAGACCCCTGTCATTCCTCCTACGACGAAACAAGGTATAAACGCAATGGTCCACATCATAGGTGTCGAGAAACGAATTTTCCCTCTGAACATGGTGAATAACCAGTTAAAGACTTTGACCCCGGTAGGAATCGCGATCAACATCGTCGTGAGTGCGAAGAAGGCATTCACATCCGCGCCTGAACCCATCGTGAAGAAGTGATGCGCCCATGTGAAGAAGGACAACAAACTAATGATGAACATGGCGAAAACCATGGATTTGTAACCAAACAATTTTTTCTTAGAGAACGTGGCAACAATTTCAGAGAAAATCCCAAATGCCGGAAGGACGACAATGTAAACCTCAGGATGTCCCCACATCCATATCAAGTTGATATACATCATCGGATTCCCGCCGCCATCCAAGGTGAAGAAATGCGCACCTAAGAAACGATCCAGGAATAACAGCGCTAATGTAACCGTTAGAATTGGGAAAGCAAAGATAATCGTGACGCAGCTGGAAAATACAGACCAAGTAAACATCGGCATTTTCATCAGAGTCATGCCTGGCGCACGCATTTTGATAATCGTTACGATAAAGTTAATCCCTGTCGCCAAACTACCGATACCTGAGATTTGAATCCCCCAAATATAGAAGTTCTGTCCGACGCCTGGGCTATGGGAAAGCTCCGAAAGCGGCGGATAGCTAAGCCATCCTGCATCCGGCGATCCGCCAATGACGAACGACACGTTGAACAGCATCGCACCCCAGAAGAACAACCAGAAGCTGAGTGAATTCAAGAATGGATAGGCAACGTCCCTCGCTCCAATTTGCAGAGGAACAACGATATTAAATAAACCGAACATGAGCGGCATCGCCATAAACAAAATCATAATAACGCCATGCGTTGTGAAAATTGCGTTATAATGATCGGCTTGTAAAAACTCCATATTTGGCATTGCGAGCTGTAAACGCATCATTAGCGCATCAACACCGCCGCGGAAAAGCATCAGGATGGAGCAAATAATATACATGATCCCGATCCGCTTATGGTCAACACTTGTTAACCACTCCCGCCAGAGCCAGCCCCATTTCCTGAAATAGCTCAGTACGAAAACCATGGCAATCATCGAGAGCCCGATACTTACTTGAGCGCCCAAAATAATCGGGTCGCCCGTTACGAAAAACTCTGATGCGAACTCTTTAATACGATCCAACATGAGCATGACTTCCTTTCGTAAAAACTTCGTTCTATCATTTTGACATATTCATTTGACTATGATCCATTTGCTTATGGTCTTTCGCTTCATTTTTCTCTGTTGATGAAGATTTCATCGCATCATGATTAGTTTCAGAAGCTCCATGACCGCTATGAGCGGATTGACCATTCATATATTTCGTTACAACCTTTTGGAAAAGCCCATCTGGAATAGCGGAGAAATACTGAACGCCTTTCAATTGACCAGGCTTCGCCAGTTCTTCATAGCTTTCCATGGTTAATTTGGTTGGCGATTGTTTCGTTTTTGCTACAAAGGCATCGAAATCCGCTTGGGAAGTCGCATTTACGTCGAATGTCATATCTGCGAAATGGGATCCGCTGAAGTTAGCTCCCGTTCCGAAATAATGACCGATCTCATCGGCCTGCAAATACAAGGTCATTGCCATTCCAGACATCGTATAAATCTGTCCACCTAACTGCGGAACCCAGAAGGAGTTCATCGGCGCGTCGGAGGTAAGTTCAAACTTGATCGGTGTATCCTCCGGAATTTGCACATAGTTAAGTGTTCCTATGCCTAACTCCGGATAAGTGAACAACCATTTCCAATCAAGTGAAGTCACTTGGATGGTGACGGGAGCTTTCTCCGACTTAATCGGTTTAGACGGCTCCAAGGCATACGTATATTTAACGGTGATTACAGCGAGTGCTGCAATCATGATAATCGGTATTGACCACCATACAGCTTCTAGCGTTGTGTTGTGTGCCCAGTTCGGTTTATAAGAAGCTTTGCTTCCTTCTCGATCCCGATACCGCCATACAATCCATGCCGTTAGTGCCAAAACCGGAACAAGAATTACCAAACACATTACCGTGGAGATGTACATCAAATCTTTTTGCGTTTCAGCAATTGGCCCTTTAGGATCGAGTACCATTGCTTGATCGCTGCAGCCTGCCAATAACACGACGATGGCAATCATCATCAAAGGCAGCAGTGCTTGTACGAGTTTTCTCTTCTTCATCCAACTAACCTCCTAATCCACAATCTACAAAGTGCTGTTTCTAAGTATTTATTAACATGCGCTTTTTTATCTAATACTAAGATAACAAATTGCATTTAAAAGTACACGGGCACTAGAAGGACTTAACAAATACGTCAAAGGATCGACGTTTTACTGTAAAACAAATGTCACACAACGTTTGTTGACTATTATGTAAATGTATGAAAATCCATGAAAATCAAAAAGCCCTTCAAGTTATTCACCTGAAAGGCTAAATTTATTCATGATTTGTGTTCTCATTCCGTCTTCGATACGGCACGGGAATGGACCAGATGAATCGCTGTGCGAATCACATAAACGAAAACGCTGCCTACCATGAATCCGATTCCAACCATTAACGTCGTATTTTGATCACTGAAATGATCCAAACTGAGTAAACTTAAAACTAAACCTATGCCAAGCAAAGCCCATGCCGCGATAGTCATTAACTTCACCAATGGTACCACATCACGTTCACTGCGTTCATTACTAACCGTTACTGTTTTAACAGCCATCATCATCACTCCAAACTCAGAAGTAAAAGTCTAATACAGTTAGTATAACACAAAAAATAAAAAAATGTTCATATTTTATTCACACGTTGATCAAATTTTGGACAAATGTATAAATTAGGTTTTCACAAAAATAACTATTGACATTACATTAATTTTGTGTTATAATTAAATATTTAGTTGACTTTATACACCCTCCGTAGGTATGATAGGTTCATTCTTTTACTTTCACTTTGGAGGGATTAAGATGCAAATCGCAAACGGAATACATATGTTGGAGTTGGAAGTTCCCATCATGGGACATACAAACGTAATTCATCCTGTCCTACTGAGTGATAACGACAGAGCGGTATTAATCGATACCGGTTACCCTGGCAACTACCCTCTCATTTGTAAAGCATTCGACAATGCTTATGTCCCTCTTAAACAACTAAAAACGATCATTATTTCTCATCAAGACATTGATCATATCGGGAGCTTGCCTACCTTCTTATCTGAAATGCCAGGAAAATTAACTGTACTTGCGAGTCAACTTGAGAAACCTTATATCGAAGGCGAGAACATGTTGATCAAAGTCACTCCGGAAGCCATTGAGCGCGCTGTCGCGAGTTTACCTGCCGATGTCTCGCCCGAATGGCGGAAAGCTTTTCGCACGAATTTAGAAAATCCCCCAAAAGGAACTGTCCATGGCATCTTGGTAGATGGCGAGATCCTTACGATCTCTGGAGGTCTGCAAGTCATATTGAGTCCTGGGCACACACCGGGGCATCTCAGCTTTTATCACATGCCAAGTAAAACGTTGATTGCCGCGGATGCCTTGGTTGTTGCGGAAGGACAACTGATGGGTCCTATTCCAGCTTATTGCTCAGATTATGAGCAGGCGAAGCAGTCGCTAAAGAAGTTCACTCACTATGACATCGAAACGGTTATCTGCTATCATGGCGGGCTGTTCAATCATAATCCCAACGCTCGGATTGCTGAACTAGCAACTGAGCTTTGACATAAGAAAAAAAGCAGGCTGCCCTTAGAGGCAACCTGCTTCCCTTATGTACGTCAAACTACTTTAATAGCGTGTAAGCACCGATCACCGGCAGCGGTTTGACCTGACCTTGAGCGGCTGCGACAATGCCAAGAACGGCAAAGATGACAAGCGCCAAGTTTGCGAGCGGTAGCAGAATCCAACCGATAATCGGAATGATTCCCAAAACCACGTTCAAGATGACACAGCAGAGGAATAGCGTAAGCCCCTGATTCGCATGATACATAGCAAACTTGGAATCTTTAGCAGCAATAAGCGGAACGAAAAACAAGATATACGCAATAATAGCCATTCCTTTATTACTTTGAATATCTGTGGAATCATACATGGACAGCACCTCTTTTCTCAAAGTATACTATTCCATTATATTCGGAGTTTTCCATCTATTCTATTGATTTTCACACAATTCAAAAAATATTTTTCGACCATATCCGCAATAGTTCCGCTTCACGGACAGGGTCCATTCCGGCTGCACGCGATGTAGTAGCAGATCGACTTTGATCCCATGCCAACGTATCCTGAACAATTTCAATCAATGGTCTTGTTTTCAATCCGTTTGCAAATGCCTTCGTATTATCTAAAGAAAACATACCGACGAGACTATCGCTTTGAATCCAAAGCGGCAGTTCCATCCATTCCCCAACCCCGTTTGCCACAAGGAAATCTTCCGTCACCCACGTACACGTAACTCCATGAGGATTTACTTGTTTGCAAGCTTGGGCGACCTCTTCCATTGTATAATCACTTCCGCTCGCATGTAGGGTCCCTACAACTTCTTGCTCCACTAAACGAATAATCCAAGCAGACAAGTCACGCACATCAATAAATTGCACCTTCCGTTCTTTCGGCAAAGGCACCAGCACTTCGCCTCCGCGATGAAAACGAGAAGGCCAATACGTGAAACGATCTGATAGATCGTAAGGTCCAACAATGAGACCTGGACGAATAACTAGCGCCCGATTGGGGAATTCCTCCTGCACAGCTTGTTCACTTAGAGCTTTCTTTGCCCCATATTTCTGCCCAGCATCCATCTGCTCCGTCAAGTTAGCGACAGGCGCTGATTCATTAATATTTACTTTCTTAAGATCCTCATAGACGGAAACCGTAGAAATGAACGTGTAGTGTTTCACTTGATCCTTTAACAGCTTCGCGGCCGCTGAGACTGCCTCAGGTTCGTACCCGCTGGTATCAATCACAGCGTCCCACTCAGGCCCTTGCAGGCGGTTCAAATCAACATTACGGTCACCATTAATATGCTGAACGTGTGGAAAGGCACCAGCATCATGTAAGCCGCGATGAAACAAAGTAACTTCATGCCCATTCGCCACGGCCGCTTCTGTAAGGGCTCTGCCAAGAAACTTGGTACCACCAAGAATGAGTATTTTCATGTATATCCTCCTAGATTTGAGCTCCGTTCTCTTCAATTAAAATTACGTCTAATCGTATCATTTTAATCACTTCTTACTGTCCCAATCTGACATGCGGTAGCCAAGCAACCAATGCAGCTGCTTTATTTTGAATGAATCAGGAAATAAGCTAAGCACTAGATTACGTACTTTTATCGTCACCGAGTTATTCATTTGCACCATTCGAGCCATGCGTCTCGACTGCCGCACAACACGATTAGCTCGAGGGATTCGAATCGCTTCGTAGGACTCGAAAGCACTTTTGATACTAGTTGATGAAACCTCCGCGACTTCCTTTAGACACCTTGCGAGTACATAGGCATCCTCCATCGCTTGCGCTCCACCTTGTCCCAAATTCGGCAGCATCGGGTGCGCCGCATCACCAAGCAATACCACTCTGCCCTTGCTCCAAGAATGAAGCGGCTTTCGATCATAAATATCATGTTTGAGAATCGCCTGTTCGTCTGTCTCCTGCACCACCTGCTCAATTGGATCATGCCAACCTTGTAAGTGCTGAAGGACATGCTCTTTCTTTCTCCGTACCTCTTGTCCTTCAGAGGCATTGATCGCAACAAACCAATAAATTTGACCCTCGCCTAGCTGTGAGAATCCAAATCGCCGTCCTCTGCCCCAAGCTTCAAAACCTCCGCCATTCTCTAGCGTGTACGCAGGGTCAACATAGGCAGCTACGCCTCGAAAAGCCGTAAATCCAGAATACTGCAGCGGACCAGGCTCCAACAATAGCTTAGCCACATCAGAGTGCAACCCATCCGAACCGATCAAAATATCCCCGCTGTCTTCCGTACCATCCTCAAAACGAACGATAACCCCATCATCAAGTTGGTTAAAAGAAATCAACTTTTTTCGATCATGCAACATGGTTTCATCACTCAGATGCTCAACCAAAATTGCTTGCAGCTTTGCACGATGAATAAGATAGCTATAGGTTCCATAAAGAGCTGCTTGTTTGGCTACTGGAACCGCCGTGATGGCTCTGCCATCCCAAGAGCGGATGTCCGCCTGACCAACTTTCGCGCCTGCGTGCTTCACCTTTTCGGCGACTCCAAGATCAGATAAGACATGTAGTGCATTCGCGGCCATGACAATCCCTGCTCCGAATTCAGCGCGCGTCTCCTTTTTCTCATAAATGACTGTTTCCCAGCCGATTTTTTGCAAAAACAAGGCTGTGCTTAGGCCGCCAATGCCTGCCCCAATGATAATAGCTTTTTTCCTAGGTGCAATAGATTCCATGCCCCCTCTCAAATCCAGTCATTTCCATCTACTTTATCATATTCTGCGAAAGACAAATACTCCTTAATCCAAAGAGTAAGGAGCATAGCTATCAAGCATCTAAATTATTAGTTAACGATCAGTTAGCAACTTTCTCTTGCTGCACTTCAATGAGTTCCAAGTTGGAGAAAAACAGGCTGAGTTTTTGCATTTTTTCAGAAGCAGCCAATTTCGGCAGTGGAGGGCACATAGGTTTCCCGTTGTAACATACGATAAATAACAAATTCATCACCGATCCTTTATGAATTTTTTGCGCAGCCTTCTTGTATTTTCCGACAAATAAAGCGGGACACCGTCAATATTCGATATGTATATGCAACTGCACAGGGCAATATGCTAACTTTTTTAAACTTTTCAACCCTGTATATAATTCGAAAGACCCCCTCTGATTAGAGGGGGTCTTCATTATTAAACAATCGCTAATTCGGAAAGTTTAGCTCGTACTTGATCCACTAGTTCTCGCGCATCTTCCGGACGGTTCACAACATCAACCTTGTCCATATCCACAATCAACACTTCAGATGCATGATAATGATTCATCACCCAATCATCATACCCCGACCAGAGCTGTCGGTAGTAATCAACCAAAGATTGATCTTGCTCGAAGCTGCGTCCTCTTAAGCCGATACGATGCATCACCGTATCAAAGGAAGCTTTGAGATATACCATCAAATCTGGCGCTTTTTTCGGAAGTTCAGCAAGCTCAGACATCATATTGTCAGCAAGCCCTTCGTACACATCAAATTCTAGTTGAGAGATTCGCCCAAGCTCCCTATTAACTTTTGCAAAGTACCAATCCTCATAAATGCTTCTATCAAGTACATTTCGATTATGTACCAGCGCTTGTTTAATCGCCTTAAATCTTGTATTCAGGAAGTGCAGCTGAAGCAGAAACGGATAACGCTTCTTCTCAATCTCTTCCGGAGATGACGTGTAAAACAGCGGTAAAATCGGATTATCATCGACACTTTCATAGAAAACACTTGAATTCAGTTCTTTTCCTAGCAAAGTAGATACTGATGTTTTACCGAGACCGATCATTCCCCCAACCACAATCACAGCCATTGACCCCTTTCTCCTTCTACCCAATCATAATTTACCTACTGTCAATTTTCGCAAAGCTTACCTATTATACAAGGAATTTATAGTCCTGCAAACATTATTTTTTTGCCTTTATTTTTCACCAAAATACACAACTTTGATTGTACTTCGTCTAATTTGGAAACACCACAAAAAATGTTCCTATGTTTCCGTGATTGTTTATTTGTTCATACTGTCACTAATAATAAGTGCAAGTTCATAAAATAATAAGACAGAGGTGTGTCGATGATTTACGGAACCAAACTACTGGATACAGATATAGAGATATTCATTGCAGCCTTGACCAAAACACCTGTCTATGTTTGGTCGTTAGATCCCTTAGGCGTTTATTATCAAGTCAGCTCAGGAATTATTGTCAAATATACGCCTGATGAAGTGCGAATCCAAAATGAACAGGACGCGTCTATTTCGAAATGGTATTCCCGTGAATCCAATGAATTCAGCATCAGTTTCTAACTAATGAAAAAAAACCGCCATTTTCCATAAGTGGAAAGACGGTTTTTTCACGCGAACTCAGTTCCATTCCTTGGTGTTATGTCCAATTGTTATCGTAGGTAAACACACATCAATGGCCGTTCCTTCTCCTAAAAGGCTCTGGATGGTCATTGTCCCTTTATGCGCCTCGACAATTTTGAAACACATCATCAACCCGAGACCTGTCCCCTTCTCCTTAGTGGTATAGAAAGGCTCCCCTAATTGCTTTAATCGATCTTCCGGAATACCGCAGCCGTTATCTTCTGTCCGAACCCTTATCACATCATTTCCTTGCATGGACACTGTCAGTTTGATTTGGCCATTCTTCTCAATGGCTTCCATCGCATTTTTGACCAAATTAATAAACAATTGCTTCAAGTGCATTTCCGAACAAACGAGTTCTGTACGTTCCGTTTCAAATTCTAAAACAAGCTCCACATCGCATAATACCGCTTGCGTTTCGAGCAGTGCAGTAACGGATTGAAGGATATCCTTCAAATCGCTTTTTTTGTAATGAATCGCCTCCGGCTTAGCAATCACAAGAAATTCACTGACAATAAAGTTGATCCGATCTAATTCGGAGAGCATAATGTCAAAATAGTGCTGTTTCCCCTTTACATCATTCTGCAGCAGCTGCAAGAAGCCGCGTAGTGAAGTAAGGGGGTTTCTGATTTCGTGCGCTAACCCTGCGGCTAACTGTCCCGCGACAGATAACTTATCTGATTTACGTAACAATTCCTCCGTTCGATTCCGTTCTGTGATGTCCCGTGAGATGCCGGCAAAGCCAATGATTTCGCCTTTCTCATTTTTGATTGGCGTTTTCGTCACGCTCACATGTACAAGTTGCCCATCCTTCCGCAGTCGGACGGTCTCAAGCCCTGAAATCTGGTTGCCAGCCTTCAGCATATCGTAGATTTCTTTGCGTTGTTCCTCCAAGAAATCAGGATAAATCGGCAGCGGCTTATTCAATAATTCGTCTTGATGCCAGCCAAATATTTGCTCGTAAGCCCCATTGACCGAAATAACTCTCGCCCTTAAATCAAGTACACAAATGGCATCTGTTGTATTGCTGATGAACGATTCAAGAAGATCTTTCGTTTCCCTAAGCTCTGTTTCCATTCGTTTTCGTTCTGTAATATCCACGCAGGATCCGATAACTTCGACCACGCGGCCATTTTCAATAATCGGGCGCAAGGAAGTTAAGTAAGTAATCCCTCGAAAGGTCGCTTCATACATGACATTTTCTTCACCATTCCACGCCCTGCGGTAAAACGAATCCATATTAACAGCCATAGAATAAGGCCAAATTTCGTAGAGATGATTGCCAAGAATATTCGAAGGTTGAAATCCCAGTCGATAGAGAAGTTCGCCGTCGCATAACGTGTGAATGAATTTCCCTTGCATTTGCCTGAACTTCATCGTCATGCCTTGCTGTCTGCGTACAGTATCGTGCAGATCCTGCTGAGCTACTCTGAGTGATTCGCGATCTTTGTTATGCTGCGTAATGTCTCTGGCAATCACATAAATGCCTTCATTCATGCCATCAACGATAATGGGCACGTTCTTCAAGCCTAACTCTATCTGCTCACCGCTCTTATGCTTAACTCGAAGCATATAGTTATCTGACTTTGAGACGATACTATTGATGCAATTATCTCCCTGATGTTCCTGCTTCCAGAGGCGGTTAATGGATTGACCGACTACTTCTCCTTCTGTATATCCTAAAATCCTTTCCATAGCAGGGTTCAGACTTTTAATCGTCCCCTTTAGATCACAGGTAAGAATGCCAGCAGGATTATGCTCGATTAATGATTTGTACCGCTGTTCACTCTCCGCAAGCTTCCGTTCCATTTCCGTTTTCTGTGAAAGATAACTGATTTGAGACATATAGTAAAACGGTTCATCCTGTGAATCTCTCATTAAAGAAATCCTGAATTCTACCCAGGCGATGCTACCATCTTTGCGAATCAATTTTTTCTCAAGTTGATAGAAGCTTGTATCTCCAGAAACCATTTGTTGGAAATAAGCATCTAATTCTTCGGATTCATCCGGTGAAAAAATCGCATGTAATTCCCTGTTAACAAGCTCTTCCTCCGCGTATCCAGTTAAAGTGCATAAGCTATTATTCACTCTTAACCATAACCCGTTCAGCGAAATAATGGCGATTCCCATCGTGGTGAATTCGAAGACTGCGGCAAAAGACGGCTCTGTGCTCGAAAGCAAACCCTGAATATTGTCAGGATCTGCATGGTTTGAACGATCCTGCGGATTATTGACCCTATTCATACGTTTTCTCCTATCATAGATATGCATTGGATGGCTTCCAGTACCGATCGTTTTTTGAATTCGACAACTTGCATATTATTCCTTCTTTAGTAGCTGTTGGAACATAAATAGTTCGCGATTTGTGACCTTGAGCGCAATTGTTATGTTAAAATGTAAGGGGGCTCACTATATTTTAACGGGTTGTACGAAGGAGGATTCACAGCTTGCCAAACATCTGGACTCATCTCATATTCGGCCAAGAATTGATAGCGCAAATGGGGCATGACCAAATGCTGAATGACAGACAAATGCGACAAGTTTTCTCCCTTGGCTGTCAAGGACCGGATTTCTTGTTCTATCATCATTTCCTGCCTTGGAAAAAAGATAAAACGCTAAATCAATTAGGAAGTCTTATGCATACGAAAAATTGCGGTCCATTTCTCGAGGATATGCTTCGTCAGGTACAAGGCCGTGGACTGTATAATCCAGCTGTTGTTTATGTACTTGGATTTATTACGCATCATATTTTAGATCGCAACATGCATCCATATGTTTTCTATAAATCAGGTTTCAAAAAATGGGACCATCAACGATTTGAAATTATTATGGATACCCTTATCGTAAAGCGTAAACGTGGAATTCAGACATGGAAAACACCAGTTTGGAAAGAAATTTATGTGGGTGAAAAGCTGCCGCTTGGCGTTGTACCTGCTCTTACCCAAGCAACGGCAAACAACTACCCGGACATTGCTACGAACATTACGGAGAAAGATTGGAACGACGCTTATTTCGATATGATGAAGGCGCAGCGACTTTTCCATGATCCTAAAGGAATCAAGAGGGTATTAACCTTTGGTAAAATTGCGCCGCTGGTTTATAAAAAGCGTGTGGCTCCGCTCGACTATCTTAACGAAGCCCACACCATTTGGAACTGTCCGACATCGCTTGAAGAGACCTATACGCATAGCGTCTGGGACTTATGGAATATCGCTTTGGCAGACGGTGAAATCGTCCTTCAAGCGGCAATTCAAATTTTGCTTCGAGGTTCGTCTGCCGACCTACAGGCCTTTACTGCCGTTCTAGGCAATCGCTCTTACGAGACGGGGAAAGATTGTGACAGCGGTTTGGAAATCACACATGTGAAGCCCATGCTTTAAAGGTTCGCGTCGTCGACTTGATCCAACCAATTCTCGATTTGGCCGATTACAGAAGCTACGCAGCCATCTTGGAAAGGCGAGATCAAGTTAGCAACTTGAACAAGTTCCGTGAAACTTTGGCTCCCACCTTGCTGGCAAAGTCGCAAATAATCTTCCCAGGCAAGCTCCGGATTTTCATTAGCCCGTTTCCAGAACTGAAACGCACATACTTGCGCAAGTGTGTAGTCGATGTAGTAGAACGGGCTTTTGTAAATGTGCGGTTGCTGTTGCCAGAAGCCTCCTCTTTCCAAAAAGTCGTTATCCTCATAAACCCGATGCGGCAAATATTTCCGCTCAATCTCGCGCCAAACGAGTTTACGCTGGGCAGGTGTCAGCTCCGGCTGCTCGTAGATCCGATGTTGGAATTCATCGACAGCTACGCCATATGGAATAAACAAGAGGGATTCACTCAAATGTTTAAATTTATACTTATCTGTTTCTTCCTCGAAAAATAGTGACATCCAAGGCCAAGCCAAGAACTCCATGCTCATAGAATGGATTTCACAAGCCTCCAGGGTAGGGAAAACATATTCAGGTACTTGGAATTCTCTAGAGCTATAACCTTGGAAGGCATGGCCAACTTCATGTGTTAAGACATCAATGTCTCCAGCAGTACCGTTAAAGTTAGAGAAAATGAATGGTGCTTGGTATGTACTAATATAAGAGCAGTAGCCTCCAACGCGTTTCCCCTTCTTAGCCACCAGATCCATTAAGCCATTTTCGATCATAAACGTAAAAAATTCATTTGTTTCCGGCGAAAGCTCCGCATACATCTTCCGTGCTTGCTCGACAATCCAATCGCTATTACCTTTGGGTGTCGCATTTCCAGATGGGAAGCCGAACTTATCATCGAAATAATGAAGAGCGTCTACGCCAATTCTAGCCTTCTGCCGTTCCTTCAATTTCGTAGCAGCAGGCACAATGTGCTCCAATACTTGATTGCGGAACGCTTCCACATCTTTGGCATTATAATCGGAGCGGTTCAAACGCGCATAAGCTAATTCCACAAAATTGCTGTAACCAAGCTTCTTAGCAATAGCTGTACGGACCTTCACAAGTTGATCATAAAGTTCGTCCAATTTCGCTTCGTTTTCGATAAAAAAGTTATATTTTACATCATTCGATTCTTTGCGAACATTTCGGTCTGTTGATAATTGAAAAGGGATTAGCTGTGATAGATTTCGCTCTTCCCCTGCATAAACCAGCTTAGCCGAAGCAAGCAGCTTTGAGTACTCGCTAGCCAGCTTGTTTTCCTGGACGAGATCTTCAACGATTTCAGGTGAGAAAGTCTTGAGTGATAGTGAAGCAATTCTGAACAATTGCTTGCCCCATTTGGCTTCCAGCTCATCACGATAGGCGGAACCGATCAGCGCTTTGTAGAATTCTGTGATCGAGCCTTGGTATAGAGGTTCAATTTCATCAAAATACTCTTGCTCTGCTTTATAAAATTCATCCGTCGTATCCACACTGTGCCGAATTCGCGCAATAGATTCCATAGATTCTTGCTCACTTCGAAGCTTTACGATGGCTTCCATTGCTTGATCCTGCTCTCCAAAGGAAGCTGCTTGCTTAAACTGTTCTAATAGCTCTTTAAACGCCGCTTCAAATGTGCTAAATTCAGGTCTTACATACGTAAAGTCTTGGAATTTCATTGACTTCTCTCCCTCGCATTTTTTTTCAAAATAACGGCCTTATCTTCATTATCCTCATAAATTGGGGATTTGCCAATCAATTTCCTGTATGCCAAGCCCTTTAAGAAGCTCATTTATCTGCGAAAACGGCTTGCTGCCAAAAAATCTACGATAGGAAGATAGTGGACTTGGATGAACCGACTTCAGTATATAGTGCCGATTTGTATCAATGAGCCGCTGTTTGGCTTGGGCATGACTTCCCCAAAGTACAAAAATCACGGGCTGCTCCCGTGAATTCAATGCCTCGATCACTTTGTCGGTAAAACGCTCCCAGCCCTTCCCTTTATGAGAATTAGGCGTGTCTTCGCGTACAGTCAGGACTGTGTTTAGGAGAAGTACACCTTGTTTGGCCCATTTCACCAAGTAGCCGTTATTGGGAATAAAGCAGCCTAGATCTGACTGTAATTCTTTGTATATATTCTGTAAAGACGGCGGCGGTGTGATGCCCGGTTTAACGGAAAAGCTGAGGCCATGAGCCTGGCCTCTTCCGTGATAAGGATCTTGTCCAATTATAACAACTTTCGTAGATTCGTAGGGGGTTAAATGCAAAGCATTCAAAACTTCATCTTGTTCCGGATAAATCGTATTCACTTGGTATTCGTCGATGAGAAAGTCACATAATGTTTGAAAATAAGGCTCTTCCAGCTCGGAGCCCACAATTTTAGTCCAATCGTTCGTTAAATAAAACACTTTCGATCCTCCATTACTCGGTTTCCGTGCCAAGCTCCCCCGTATCGATGTTTTTCAATACAATACGTCCGTCTGCTGCAGTTCCGTCTGGGAGCACGAGCTTCAATTTGGTTGTTCTCCCTTTATTAACAAGTGCTTGCACCTGCGTATCGGTCAAATTCCGTCCAAAGCTTTCCTTCCAGATGACAAATTTGCAGCCTTCCTTATAATGAGAGCACCCATACCCTTTACGCCCCATAAAAAGAGATCCGCCGCAGCCTGGCCGTGGACAAGTCACCAGAAAAGTACTTGCACCGTCTGATGGGCTGGTCTTGGCATCAGCTGATTTCTTAGGCGCTGTTTTCGTTTTGGCGGCGCTTGATGAAGAAGCTGACGAGCTCGCTCGTGCCGTTGTTCCTCTCTTACTCCCCCCGGCAGATGGCGTTTCACCTTCAAAAGCTGTTTTGGAAGCTCTAGCCTGCACCTTTACTTTGTCAACAATCAATGTTGCGAATCTTTTGACATTATGCATAAACTGCTCGTCCGACGCTGTGCCGCGGGAGATCTCGTTCAGCCTGCGCTCCCATTGGCCCGTCATTTCCGGAGATGTAAGTAGCTCGATGCCGGCTCCGCGAATTAATTCGACGGCCATCCTGCCCTTTTGGGTAAGCAAAATTTTCTTGCCCTGCATGTCGATATAGCCTACCTTTTTCAACCGTTCAATGGTCGCTGCGCGTGTGGCAGGCGTCCCGAGACCGGAATCTTTCATCGCATCGCGAAGCTCCTCGTCCTCAATCTGCTTGCCGGCACTTTCCATTGCTTTGAGTAGGGTGCCTTCATTAAAATGCTTTGGCGGCTGCGTATCTTTCTCTTTGACGACAGCGTCACTACAAACAACTTGACCTTGAGCATCTATCGAGAAAGGCTCGCTGACTTCTACCTCTTCGTCTTCTTCCTCTTCCTTCTCTTTGCCCTTCGTACTTTTGGGCTTTTCTTTTTTCTGATCGGCATAAATGACCTTCCAGCCCAGATGGAGAAGTTCTTTGACAGTCGTCTTGAACATCTCTTGCTCGACCTCTGTCATTACCGTATGAACCTTATACTCGGCAGGCGGATAAAATTGCGATAAAAACCGTCTCACAATCAAATCGTACAATTTCTGCTCATCCGGCGTGAGTCCAGATGCTTTACGATTCGTTGGCAGAATTGCATGATGGTCTTCCACCTTAGATGGATTGCAAATATTTTTATTGTTTTTATGCACCAGATTACGATTAGCGCCTTGCACTAGGTCATGATAAGCGGTTCCTTGCAAGGCCGATAATGACTTATGCATTTCCGGAATATTTTGCTCCGTGACGTAGTTGGAATTTGTCCTTGGATATGAAATGACCTTATGCTTCTCGTAAAGCGCCTGAGCGGTATCAAGCGTCTTCTTGGCCGAGAAGGCATATTTCCCATTCGCCTCGCGCTGCAGCAGCGTCAGATCATACAATTTAAAAGGGTATTCCTTCGTTTCCTTTACTTCATATGAAATAATGCGCGCCGGTTTCCCCTTCACTTTGGCCGCTAATGCTTCCACTTTCGGTTGGTCTGTTAAGCGGTCGCCCTGCCACATGCCTCGATAGGTGGTCTCGCCTTGTGTGAAGTACCCCTCCAGCTCGTAAAACTTGAGTGAGGAAAAGGCTTCAATTTGTTTCTGGCGATCATAAATGAGGGCAAGGACAGGTGTTTGAACGCGACCAACAGAAAGCAGGACATTATGTTTTGTTGTAAAAGCGCGTGAGCCATTCATGCCGATCAACCAATCGGCTTCACTTCGGGAGCGTGCCGCCCGAGTCAGATTCTCATATTCGGATCCGTCTTTAAGCGTTGCAAAGCCATTGCGAATCGTCTCGGACGTTAAGTCAGAAATCCAGAGACGTTTCACCGGCTGCTTCAGTCCCAAGTGCCGCTGGATTAGCGAGAAAATATGCTGCCCCTCTCGCCCGGCATCGCAGGCGTTGACGAGTTGATCACATTTTTTCGCAAGTTCAGCAATCACTTTCAGTTGATCATACGTCCGCGGATTGGGAATCAGCTTAAATTCATCCGGAATGATCGGCAGGTGGCTTATGTTCCATTTTTTATATTTGTCATCATATTGATCTGGTTCAGCCAACTCGATTAAGTGTCCGATCGCCCAGGTGATAATGTACTGCTCACCCTCCAGGTAGGACCTAAGATTTTTGGCTTTAGGTTCTATTGCGGCGGCTATATTTCGCCCCATGTCCGGTTTTTCCGCAATAATTAGTGTCTTCAAAAGAGTATCGCTCCTTATTCATACTTTCTAAATGGATCTCATCTATCGCCTCAGTGTATCCCACTTTATTCACCTCTGCAATATGGCAAAGGTCGAATTTATGAATTCCACAGACAAGGAAGACGGCTCTGTTAGTCAAATTTAGCTAAGTCGAATGATATTAATGGTCGCTCCTGGAGGTGACAAAATAACTGTAGCAATTAGTCCGAATAATTGGAGAATAATGGTCGACCCTGCCGTCACAGTAATGATAAAATCAGCTAAATAAGAGGACGCGGCAACCGCAGGCGCTGTCACAGACGCTGGAACGGAAACGCCGTTTAACATAACGCGAGACTGCGCGAGCACTCCTGCTGTGGCGCTTATTTTATAAGAAATATAATACCGGCCCGCATTTGTGAGCGTAAAAGTCGTATTGGCACCATTAATCGTGATTCCTGGGCCAATATCTTGGTTATTCGGCAGCGGAATATTAAGTCCACCCAATACGACCAATAAAGTGCCTGAAGTGTTTGCCGCAAACGCTGAATTGGCGGTCAGACTAGTTCCCGTCTCACCTGTTGCACCGGTTGCTCCTGTGGCTCCAGTTGCTCCTGAACCTGTTGCGCCTGTTGCACCCGTTACTCCCGTGGCTCCTGTTGCTCCCGCTACTCCCGTTGCACCTGTCGCGCCTGTTGCTCCCGTGGCTCCTGTTGCTCCCGCTACTCCCGTTGCTCCCGTTGCACTCGTTACACCCGTTGCACCTGTCGCTCCTGTTGCTCCCGTTGCTCCCGTGGTACCTGTCGTACCCGTTACCCCCATCGCACCCGTTGCACCCATTGCACCCGTCGCACCTGTCGCACCCGTTGCTCCCGTCGCACCTGCCACTCCCGCTACTCCCGTCGCCCCCGTTGCCCCCGTTTCACCAGTTGCACCAGTTGCACCAGTCTCTCCCGTTATTCCTGTTGGTCCTGATGGTCCGCCGAGAGGACCCGTCGGTCCAGTAGGCCCAGTAGGCCCAGTAGGACCCGGTAACGTTTGAGCTGCTAAGATATCTGCTAATTTAGCTTGCAGAATGGCTTCCTCAAGACTCACCGCAGCAATCGTATTCTTTATGCTTTCATTGACAAGCAAGATATCGCTGATTGTTGCTGCAATAGGTGTTATACCTGGAAGAGTCCCTAATACATACTGGAGTTTCTCTCCTTCAGCGTTCAAAATATGACTTAATCCCAGTTCCTCCAAGGCGATCGAGGCGAGTAGCAGATTGATGGCTTCTTCTCTTGTAATTGAAATTGTCGGTGAAATATTAGGAAAGTCACTTAAAGACATTATGAAATCCCCCCATTCTCTTCTATGGAATCATTGAAAAACGAAAAGAGTTGACTATTTGCAGAAGTCAACCCCTTTTTCATTATGTTTTTAAGTTCGAATTAAACCATTGCAACCCCTGCACTCGCATAACCAATAACTGTATTTATCAAAGATACTCCAGTAGCTGTGCACGAAAATACTAGTAAAAGCCTTGTTTGAGCTGTCACTGGTATGGTTAAACCAGTCGTAATCCCATTAGAGATTGTGCCAAGCGGCAAAAGCCCTGTTAAGCCTGGAGACAAAGTAACCACAGCACCCGGGATAGCTGTAAACGAGTTACTCGGCGTCGCTGAGCTCCATAATTGAGCAGTAATTGTTATGGTAGAGCCAAGCAGCAACAAGGCAGCAGTTGTACTGAAATAGGCAGCGATAGACGTTATCGTTCCTGCCCTAGGCATGGAGAAGGAAAGGTTAAGCAATGTTCCTCCAGCACCCGTTAAATCAATGATTCCACCTAAAATTGAAACACCTGGCGCCATGTTGCCAAAACCTATTAGACTTACGGTCCCAACCACTCCGCCAAGAATAGTTGTCAAACTCGCTGGCAATCCCGACGCGAATGGAATAATAGGTCCAGACCCATCAAGCCCTGTTGCACCTGTTGGTCCAGCTATGCCCGTTGCTCCCGTTACCCCTGCTCCTGTCGGCCCCGTTACGCCGATCGATCCTGTCGCTCCCGTCGGACCAGCAACACCAGTAGCACCTGTTGCACCAGCTCCTGTTGGCCCCGTCACTCCGATTGAACCTGTTGCACCCGTTGGACCAATGTCTCCAGTCGCCCCTGTTGCACCTGCCCCTGTTGCTCCAGTCAGCCCCGTTGCTCCAGTCGCTCCTGCAATACCCTGTGCTCCTGTCGTACCTGTCGGTCCAACGGCTGGCCCACCAGTAGGGCCCGTTGGACCCGCAGGACCTGTTGCTCCTACAGAGATAGGAGTCTCAAGAATACTTTCCAACTTGGACTGTAGTAGGAATTCTTTTCTAGCTACCGTATTAATTGTACTTTTCATACTCTCATTAATAAGTAAGATATCACTGATTGTCGCCGGCGGTCCTGTTAATCCCGGCAGTGTGCCCAGTACATACTGGAGCTTTTCACCTTCTGCATTAAGTATATGGCTTAATCCAAGCTCTTCCATCGCAATCGACGAAAGCAATAAATTAATTGCATCTTCACGCGTTACAGTTATAGTAGGTGATATATTAGGTATATTAGCCTGAGACATGTATCTCAACCTCCATTCGATAGTTACAGCGTATTCTCCTATCTCGAAATGGTGATCGCATTTATACCTAATTTCGGAAAATGAAATGAAGCGTCTACAAAATCAAAAAAAGGCCGTCCCAACCAGTCACTAATGACTGAGGGACGACCCTTCACGAGCGTCTATTCTTATTACGCTTATTTTCACGTTGTTGAGTAAAAATGAGTGGTGGTGAGATTGACTTATTGGTTGGATTGTTTGAAGTTTCCCTCACATTTTGGAGACTTACTGTTGGTAATTGTTCAGATACAGCTACACGTTTTTCTAAACTGAACAGCTCACTCTCATCCTGAATCGGATTATTCCGATGATAAAAAAATTTAATTTCATCTAACCTCTCCACACATTCTTTATTTGATGGAAGATCCGTTTGTTGGAGTAGTGTCTCTATATGACTTATCATCTCGCCTACCTCCGAGGATGAAAAGAGCTCATGCTTGTTTTTTTTAATCCAGGAAAGACTTTGGTGTTTACGTTGTTGAGCGGCATGAATATCCAATAAAGATGTGAGTAAGACACAAATTTGAAAAGACAGAACGTCCCTGTCTTCATCCACTTCACTTTTTAACCGATACAATAAAGCTTCTACAAGCTGGAATATGGATAAACTTAATTGTGAGATAGCAGCTGCACATTGGTTTACCGTTTGATCAGTAGTCGAAATGCTCATACTCCAAGTTTTCCAGTTCCATAATATTTTCTGGCTCCCCTTCTTTAAGCAGCGTTGACGATCTTGTTTGAAGGAACTGCATATGTGAGATGGTGTGCAGCTTCTTAAGCATTAACCATTGGGTCATCACCATGGAATCCAGGAATTGAATGACACTGTGATTGTATAGAAGAACTTCCTGTGTGGTTGGTGCTGTAGGGAAATCGAGATCTCTTCCAACAAAGGATGATGTTTTATCTGCTTCTGTTCGCATTAGTTTCGCGAGGGATTCCTCTTCAGAAGCGATAGACTGCAGTAGATGAGTGATCGCAGCCGAGTAGGATGGAGGTACTTGCTCAAATGGGAACTTTGCATGGACACTCAACGATTCACTCCCCTTTTGCCTGAAAATAACATCTATTCTTCACATTCATCTATAAGATACTCCGTAATCTCATCCTTTTCTTCGAGTTTCATGATATCCGATAATTTAAAGGTCAAGAGCATCTGATTGCTAATAATATTTCGCATCATTCGATCAACGCTGGAATTAATAAGCAATGCTTCGTTAATGGTCAGGCAGCGGTCTTTCAGAACGTGCTGTAATTTCTCGGCTTCGGCATTAATAATATGGGAAAGTCCGATCTCTTCAAGCGCAATTGAGGTCAATAATAAATTAATGACTTCTTTTCGTTTCAGGATAATCTCTGGTTTAATGTCAGGAATATTAGGCATGGACATGTCTTTCAACTCCTGTATATGTGAGATAGGAACTTTTCGGCATATATCCGCACCTTCAGTTTAGTATATGATGGTTGTCTCCATTCATGATTTTTTCGATCTCTTTTTGGAAAATAAAAACAAAAAGCCCCTGCGGGCTTTTTGTTACAGACTAATTTATGGGACTTTAAGTTGGGAAAAGCTCCATAATATTTTCCATTTTAAATTGCAGCAGCATTTCTTTCTTAATCACGTCTTGTAAAGTTCTTCTCACACTGTCATTAATGAGCAAAAGATTCGAGATGCTGGTCGTAGGCGGCGTAACTGTTGGAAATAGTGTGCCAAGCACATATTGTATTTTCTCTGCTTCCGCATTGACGATATGTGCCAATGCCAGCTCTTCCAAAGCGATAGAAGCTAACAATAAATTGACAGTCCCGCCTAACGTAAGCGATATTTGCGGTGTAATATTCGGTATATTGGCTTGTGACATTCTCTTCCCTCCAATCTCACTCGATAAGCTTAAGTTGCTAATATATATGCAACAGAACTTGTTTTATCGAACATTTATTTTAGTACTAGTTAATCCCAATTTGTTCAAAGTATCGTTGATTATGGATAACGGATGGATGAGTTGGATTGTATGAATAGGAAATATCATGATGGAATTTCGCTTTATCCAACTTACCGATCCGGTCGTAGCATAAACATAGCTGAACATGCGGCAGCCACGTCCAGGACGAATGATCCATAAAGCCCATTGATTCCTTCGGCTTAGGAAACTGCGCAGCGGACTCATACCAATAAATGGCTTGTAAATAATCGTGTTCCTCAAGAAAAATAGAGCCGATTCGGCAGCAGCAATCAGCACGAGGTGTATCGAATTCAAAAGCCCTGAACAACGCCAAGAGCTGTTCGTCTCTCTTCCCTAAATGGCTGTAACAAGTCGCCAAATGAAGTGCTGCGGCAATCTTATCTTCCAACCAACCGTCTGGCGATTGAAGATAATCTTCATAATACATCACAGCTTCCTCATAAAAACCGTGCTCTCTGCATTCGTTAGCATAATAGAACTGGTCACGTAAACTTAACATTTCTCCTTCGGCGAGTTTATTTCGATATATTTGTAAATTGCGGTCCGTATGCCGTTTATCTTTCCTGTGTGTGACCGCAATGTCACTGTGGAGCACAGAGCCGCTTGCCGCTAAATATTCATGCACAGCGCCAATCCATTGAAACTGGCACTCTCGGCGCACAAGACGGTTCCTGCGCAGACTGTACGTCACGTTCTGATTCTCGTCAAAGCCGAGATTGTAATTCATTGTCACGCGATCCACAGGCGATTCCAACGTCCGAATCAACTCGAGGAATAGCAATCGATCTTTCTCTGTCAACGTATCGTCAGCGTCCAACCATAGGATATACTGCTGTGTAGCTTTGGAAAAAGCAAAGTTTCGAGCTGCGGCAAAGTCATCGACCCAAACAAAATCATAAATTAGATCCGTATAGCTTGAGGCGATTTCCTTTGTCTTATCCGTGGAGCCTGTGTCGACAATAATGATTTCACTCGCAATCCCGCGAACGGAATGGAGACAAATAGGAAGCGCGTTTTCTTCATTTTTGACAATGATGCACAAACTGATTGTGATTTTGCGCTCCGCGTCTTTCACCCCAATACTGCCTTGCTTATAGGCATCAACGCCGGCTAATTCTGATTTGCGATAAATATGATAAGCCGGAAAATGGGTGTCTACATATAGTGAGAAGCCCATCGCGCGTGCTCGTATGCAAAAATGCCGATCTTCTCCCCAAAATGACAAGTTGGGAATTTCTGCAAAGCATACACCAGCTTGAATGGCTTTGCGGCTGATTAAGGTACAGGCTCCAAGCCCACCCACCTCATAGATACCCGGGACTCTTAGTTGTGCAAAGAACTGCCATGTCCGCCTAGCTGATTCCTCATCGGTTAATGATTCCTGCCTGTTTTTGTGATACAGCGTATACTGATCGCTCAGCCAGACCTGCGGCATTTCCATCGTATCCGGCTGCCATTTCGTCCAAAAAATGTTGGAGATAATCGCTTTGTCTGCTGAAACAAGCTGTTCTAGTGTGCGGGGGTGTATAATGAGATCGGAATCAATCAGAAATACATAATCAAATCTATTCGCCAAAGCATAAGAAAGGATTGCGTCCTTCATTCTGGCTACTTTCCAAATCGTTCCTTCCGGCCAATAGTGCGTGAATTCGTCCTTCTCATAAGTTTCGGGCTGTTTCTCCTCCTCGTGAATAATTGTCCTGCCATATTTCGTTTGAAAATCAAGCAGTAATTGCTTGGAAGCTTCTGCCTCGTTATCATCAACGAATAAATAACTTACCGTGAAGTTTTTACGTTCAAGATCTGCAAGTGAAGAGAGAAAAGGACTAAGAATTTCGGGCATTTGACGAATGGGACTTCCAATCAGCACGCGCTTTTTAGGACTCAAATTGCCTTCTCCTCTCGGCGGAGATTAGCAAAATAAACTTTATTATGCAGAATGCTGGGATGAGTCGGGTTGTACACGGATGCAATCTCATTGTGCAGCTCCGCTTTCTGCTTCTGCCCCAATCGGTCGTAGCACAAACAGAGGTTCAGGTGTGGCAACCACGTCCAAGCTGCATGATCAACCACACCTGCATAGTCGGTTGGTTCTCCTAAGGATGTTGCTTTCTGAAACCAATAAATCGCGAGTTCTAGCCGGTTGTCTTCGAGGAAAAAGTTGCCCACCCGACAGCACATCTCCGCTCTTGGCTTCCCATATAGCAGAGTTCTAAACCAAGTTTTCAGCTGCATCTGCCGATTCGTTAAAATCCCATAACAATCTCCCATTTTTAAGCAAGCGGCAAAACAATCCTCACGCCACCCCTGTTTGGTAGAAAGAAAACGCTCGTAATACGTCACCGCTTTTTCATTAAGACCATGATCTTTAAGCTCGTTTGCAAAATAATACAGATCACGGGGAGAAAAGATTTCATCCGCAGACTCGCGCTGCTGATATATCCGCAAGTTCCGGTCCGTATACTCCTTATCCTTCTTGTGTGTAATGGCTATGTCGGAATGAATCACGTGCCCGCTGACAATCAGTACTTCGTGAACGGGACCCTCCCAACGAAATCCGCATGCTCGCCTAACTAAACGGTTGCGCTTAAGGCTCGTGATTACTTTGTTATCGGCGTCAAAAGCTAGGTGATAGGGCATCATCACGCTGTCAACGGACGGATCTATGGAAGCTTTTAGTGCTATGAACTTCAACCGGTCCTCTTCTTCTAGCTCATCATCCGCATCCAGCCATAAGAGATAATCCTTGGTCGCTTTCGAAAAGGCAAAGTTCCTAGCTTCAGCGAAATGATCATTCCAGGTCAAATCATAAATAAATTCTGTAAACGGAGAAGCTATCTCTTTAGTCCGATCTGTAGAACCTGTATCTATGATAATAATTTCATCCGCTACTTCTCTCACAGAATGAAGACAACGGTGAAGTGACTGTTCCTCATTTTTGACAATCATACATAAACTTATCGTTATCAATTGTTTATTCCTCCCAAGTCACAAGGTTGGGATGTTCATCCAAAATGGAATCATACTGCTCTTTCCAGCCATATTGCGCATTCGGATCAAGCCGCATGTAGCGTTCATATTTCTCTTTCCTATCTGCCGGTTTGGCCCAGCCATAATGCTTGATTCTGGCAGGGTGGCATAGATAGGAAAAATGGTTGATCGTAGCCGGGAATCGGCCGCAGTGCTGAGGCGTCTCTTTCCAGAGATATGGAAAATCCGGTTTGTACCTAATCAGAAAAGGACGATAGTAATGATGGGCACTCCAATAAGCATCATCCCGATAGCTGGTTTCGCTCCACATATCGTATAGCCGAAAATAAATGGCATCTTGCTCACAATTATTTAGCAAGTCGCCAACTTGGTTGGCAAATTGGTCCTCTAAAAGCTCATCCCCATCCAAATTCAGTATCCATTCCGGATTCGTTCGCACAGTCGCTTCCCATTGCTGCTTTCTTAGCTGTACTTCATTGGCAAAACGTGATTCAGGATTGCGAATCAACTGTAGCGGGATGCCGGATAGAAGCTCTTCACAGATCTCTGAAGTATCATCTGTACTTCCATCATCGATGATGACCGCTTCATCTATCCACTCGCGGTGCTTGAGCAAAGCTTCACGCAAATAGCGGTGTCCTTCATTTTTTACAACCATGGAAAGTGTCAGTTTACTCATGGCGAGGCCCCGCAACGCAATAAATTTCATGCCCATGCCAGCCTGACTGAAGTCCAACCATCATCTTCGTTTTATCCCTCTCAGACATATTGGGAATCGCCACCGGGTGGATGCGCAAATCATATTCGAGCCTAGTTGGCTCCTCCCTGGAAAACAAGGAGATGATTTCAAAGTCGCTCAAGGCCATCAACTGCTCAATATGTCTTTTGGCATAATGAATCAGATGGTCCTCTTCAACAAATATCGGTGAAGAAGATCCTTGCAGCACATTTGTCAGCGAATGTTGATTAGGCAAACTGAAAAGCACTCTCCCTCCCTGCGCTAGCAAGGAATTTACTTGCTTCATAAATGAAATCGGAGATGGTATGTGCTCTAAAACGTGCCAAAAAACAATCGCATCAAACTTTTCATCCTCTTCAAAAAGACTCTTTTCCCATAGTTCATTTCTGAGCTCTAGACCATATCGCTCCTTTGCGTATTCGCAAGCAACGGCTGACGGTTCGATCCCCTGCACCTGCCAGCCTGTTTCCCTGGCTAACCATAGAAATTCTCCGGTTCCTGAACCTACTTCAAGCAACTTGCCTTTTTTACGAAAAAACATATCAAGCAGCAATGCGCTGAAAGATGCATGTTCTTTAAACGTATTCACGGCATAAATATCCCTCATCGCTACCCAAGTGCTATCATATATATTCTTAATTAGTTGTTCCTGCTGAACATGGTCGACTTGTAACCGATAAATAAGCTGACAAGACTTGCACATCACAAGCGTAAATTTCTCATACGAATGGAAAAGCATGCTTTCATTTTCTTGACAAAGCGGACATGGCTGCATGTGATCATCCCTTCTTTCATTTAAATGAAGGTATTCGCATATCTATGGCCATAAGTGTATAAACCGGAGGTGCCTTTGAATGAGCCGCCCTACAGTTTCGCTGTGCATGATTGTAAGAGACGAAGAAAGCCTAATCGAAGCCTGTTTACGAAGTGTCCACAATTGGATCGATGAAATGATCATCGTAGACACAGGTTCATTAGACAAAACCAGCCAGATTGCCCATTATATGGGAGCTTCTGTCCTTAATTACGAATGGAATAACCATTTTGCCGATGCCAGGAATTATGGGCTAACGCATGCCAAATCAGATTGGATCCTCTATCTAGATGCTGATGAGGAGCTCTCGCCTCTAGGTGATTTCGATTTGCATAAGGTGCTGCAGGAAACACATGCCTCCGTCTTATCCCTCCATTTAGTTAATTATATTGGCGAATCGCCAAATGAAGACGAAGCATTTCATATTGCTCATCCTCGTTTTTTCCGCAACCATATCGGGCTGAAGTTTAAATATGCTATACATGAAACACTGAATGTCGACGACATTTACCCTGATCGTGAGAGCGCGGAAATATTGGGTACTATTCCGCTAAAATTATTTCACCGTGGATATATGGAGCCTATTACGATTCAGAAAAACAAGTTTGCTCGCAACATGACCCTTCTACAGCAGGAAGCAAGATTACCGGCAGCAAGCTCTAACCCCTGGATTGAATACCACATAGCCAGCGAATACTACCGAGCCCAGCAGTATGACAAAGCATTTGAGTATGTAAATCTATCCATTGTTCGCTTCATTCAAGCGGGTAAAATGCCCCCTTCTATGCTGTATAAACTGAAATATGCCATCCTCTTTAACACTGGCAGCATTGATGGCGCTTGGCCTGGTATCGAGAAAGCTATTGCCTTGTATCCCGATTATGTTGATCTTCATTTCTATAAGGGTGTCATTTGTTATTTGAAGGGGTGGTATGCTGCGGCAATTGACGTTTTTCGGCACTGCATTGCGTCAGGGGAAACGACAGGGCAGCATCTAACCTTGCGAGGCACAGGAAGCTTTCACGCCTATTATTATCTAGGTCTATGCTGGGAAAAATTAGGAAATAACCAGGCGGCAATAAACGCCTATGAAAAAGCCTATGAACTGTCCCCTACCTACACCATTTCCAAAGAGGCGCTTAACAGGCTGAATGACATCGAAGCCTAATATTTCTAGTCCATACAGGTAACCAGCACGAAAACCACTCTCGGCATCCCAAGAATGTGATTTCGTGCTGTCGTTATTTCAGCAAAAACTTCGCGTACTTCAGAGGAGTTTCATAGGTTCGATAAAAAGTTGCATGCATTTTCGCCTTTCTGAAGGAGTATCGCTGATCTCTTCCGTTCACTTCGATTAACTTGATGCCTCCGTTTTCATCAACACCTACATCAAGTCCAAGATCAGCCATGTGGGGCAGACAAGTGCCTAGATGCCTTGCTATCGCTAGCGAAGCTTGATGTAATTCCTGCGTAAGCTGTGAGGCATGAAACCCGCTCGACTTAAAAAGCTCCTCGCACCGCTTCACTTGACCACCTTTCGCCACATTGGTCACATGACGGCCTCTAGCTGCGACTTTGCCTACGATGCCAGTGATCTGCCATTGTCCACTTTCACCTCGCTGGACAGACACCCTTATGTCATAAGGCCTGCCCTTGTAAGTCGCTAGCGGTATGGCTTTTTGAATCATATACGTTTGATTACGAACTTTATTATTGATTAATAAAATGGCCTGCTTCCGGGATACAAGCCTAGGTTTTCTGAATACGCCATGCAGTTTCCAAGCTCCGCTTACTTGCTTTGAAGCTTTCATGATGCCGTTCCCTACACTGCTATTCGTTGGCTTAATAAAGAGCGATGTGTGCTTGGACATTGCCAGTTCCAATTGCTTGCGCGTGTATCTCGTAGACTCCGGCAAATGCTTGCGGAGATGTTCATTCTTATGAATGAGATGATGAATGCGATATTTATCATAACGATTTTGCCTATTAAATACGTTGCTGTAACGTGATAGCTGGCTTAATTTATTTTTTAAATATGGCGTTAGAGTTATAGTGCGGTTGTGTGTAACACGAGGAATTTTCATACGGACAAGCTTATATCTATGATTGGAGTAGACATAACCCACAGCTGAGTTCCTGTTCACATACATTAAACACATGTAAAAAGGCATGAGTCCGTGCTTGTTAGCTGCTTTGTTATATAACGCAATACGTTCATTCCCAGTTCTTCCTTTTGAAATCCCCTTATATGTTTTTAAGTCCAGCAAGACGCCTACCATCGTTCGCACCAATACAACACCACCATCCGCAAATTAGAACATTGTCAGTGTATGTATCTCTACTAGTGGATAACACGGTAAATACCTAAGCAAACGAAAAACGAGAAGGAATTTTTTAACATTCGTCGAATGTAGGCTAATAGGAAGCAATGAGGAGGGAATCTATGGCTAAGCGCGTTCAATTGCTAGTGGGTACCAATAAAGGTGTTTTTATTTATACTTCTACGACGGAGAGACGAAATTGGTCACTGCAAGGACCTTTCCTACCCGGTTGGGAAGCCTACAGTATTCTTGGAGACACACGCAACGGAAATAAGCTTTATGTCGGCACCTCGCACGCCGCCTATGGCGCCACGCTTCGGATCTCTGAAAATGGAGGCGAAACATGGGAACAAATCGAAGAAAGTCCTTCGTATTCAACTGAAAGCGGTTTCTCTTTGAATCGTATATGGCAAATCGTTCAAGGCCACGCGACGGAGATTGAAACCCTCTTCGCTGGTGTCGAAGAAGCCGGTATTTTCGTCAGCCGCGACAGCGGTCTTTCTTGGCAGGAGTTAGATGGATTAACGAAGCACCCTACTCGCCCTGATTGGTTCCCCGGAGCAGGCGGTATGTGCTTACATACCATCCTCGTTGACCCTCGGAATGCCCAGCGAATGTGGGTTGGCATTTCGGCAGTAGGTGTCTTCCGAACGCTAGATGGCGGGTCTAGCTGGCATCCTTGCAATAACGGTTTGAACCGCGTCCCAACAGGTCAGCCGGATGAGCGCGTGGGCTATTGTGTGCACAAAATGGTGCTCGATCCGCAAAATTCGAATGTGCTGTATATGCAGGAGCATAGCGGTGTATTCCAATCCTTGAATGGCGGAGACACGTGGTTTCCGATTGAAGAAGGACTGACACTGCGAGAAGGCGACATGCCCTTCGGCTTCCCCATTACCATAGCGCCAACTGGTGATTTGTTCCTGATTCCGCTGGAAAGCAGCGAACAGCGCTCGATGCGAGACGGCAAGCTGCTCGTCTATCGCATGGCACCTGGCGAACATAGATGGAAGCCGATCGGTGATGTACTGCCGGAAGAGGAACGCCACGTTAGCGTGCTGCGCGACGCCATGACCGTTGACAATCTAGATCCATATGGACTTTACTTTGGCACCACATCTGGTGAAGTGTTCTGTTCCTTAGATCGCGGAGAAAACTGGGAGCGTCTTCCAGGCCAATTTTCGCGCATCCTCACGGTGAAAACACTAATTCTGGAGGACTAGTATGCACATTACGGTCAGTCTCCCCTCTTTGCTGCGTGATTGCACAGGCGGCAAAGTGAAATTTGATTTGCATGCGCTCACTTTGCAAGAAGCACTTAATCAACTTCTGCTTAGCTACCCTAAGCTGCGAGTTCACCTTTGGACAGAAACAGGACAAGTTCGAAAGCATGTCCTGCTTTACTATAATGATACGAATATCGCTTGGCTGGATGATCTAGATATCCCGCTTCAGCTCGGAGATCGACTCACTATTTTCCAAGCGGTCTCCGGCGGGTAACCCTGCGCTTGCAGAATTCATAAAGCTAAGCTTTACTCTCATAAAAATAGTGCTGAGCCTGAATTCGATCGCCTAATTCAATAATGCCATAGGAATATTGAGGCTGCCTTCTTTTATCCGTTGGCGAGCCTGGATTGAACATCAGTATCCCGTCAATGGTTTGACTATAAGGAACATGAGAATGCCCGAAAATGACAATATCCGGCTGCTCTTCCCGGAATGCTTCACGGGCTCTTTCCTCTGTCGTCTTACGGAAGCCGTCACCATGAATAAGCCCGATTCGATATTTCCCGGCGTTCACGATTTTCTTCAGTCCAAAGCGCTCTACAATCTCATGACCGTCATTGTTCCCGGCCACAGCTTCGCATGGAGCAATTTGTTCAACAAGATCGACCACATGCTCGCTCACCCAATCTCCTGCGTGCAGGATTAGATCAACACCCTTTAAACCCGTTACAAGCGTATCAGGCAGCTTATGTACCCTCGCGGATAGATGCGTATCGGAAATGACACCAATTCGCATAAAATCACCCCTTTTTCCACATATGCTCCTATTTTCTCATTCGCTAGAAGGAACTGCAAATACAAAGCAGAATTATGAGCAAACTAAGGTGTTTGACTCATGAAACGGATGTCCTGAAAATTCGATGTTTGCAGCGCAGTTTGATACAATAATGCTGAAGTATACGCCAAGGGGGACAACCATGATGAAAGATCCCATCGTCATACAGAACAAGTTAAGAGAAGCTATGGGGCATCTCGAGAAAAGGTTCATGGAGCGGGAAGAACTTATCCGAATTTTGCTTCTTGCGAGCATGAGCGGTGAACATGTCCTTTTAGTCGGACCTCCCGGCTCGGCAAAATCACAGTTGGCTCGAGCTACAGCAGAATTATTCGGCAATGAGCCCTATTACGACTATTTATTGACTCGCTTCACTACACCAGACGAGCTATTCGGCCCAGTCTCCTTGCAAAAATTGAAACAAGATGAGTACAGTCGCCTCACGGAAGGTTATCTGCCTAGCGCGCGTTTCGCCTTCCTTGATGAAATATTCAAAGCAAACAGCGCGATTCTTAACTCACTCTTATCCATATTAAATGAGCGCGTTTTCTTCAATGGACGTCTGAAGCAGCCGTCACCTCTCTTATTTTTAATGGCAGCCTCCAATGAATTGCCTGAAGATAACGAGCAGCTAGCTGCACTTTACGATCGCTTTTTGTTCCGGTTTGAGGTCGAGTATGTCAAGCAAATCTCCAGCTTCGAGCTGATGTTTCAGGCGCCAAGGTCACCTCTTCCCACTTTGCTTTCAACAGAGCTCATTAACCAATTGAAATCACAAGCTATGGATATACACTTGCCAGATGCTTTGATCTACATGCTCTTCCAATTGAAAACAGCCCTGCAAGAGAAAGAATATGTGCTCTCCGATCGGCGCTGGAATAAAATTGGACACACTTGGAAAATTTCAGCCGCCATTCATGGGCGCAGTTCAGTTGGCGTTTGGGATACCGTCCTCACTCCTCACATGCTTTGGGATTTCCCAGAAGATTTGCCTGAAGTAAAAGCCGTTTTTGATACGTTATTTCAGGATATGCTCAAACGCGAGATGGAACAGGAGCTTCCTCTGCAGCAGTACAGTATGACGGTCAAAAAGTGGCTCGACAAGGAAGATGAGCTCCACGCCTTCCAATTTAAAAAAGAGATCGGCGGGTCCTTATCCAAAGAGGCCGCTGAACGTCTTAAGGGCAGCTTGGAAGAATGCCGCACTGAACTTGAGGATACGGCACGCAGTTTGCGAGGTAGACTCGTCTCCTGGCAGGAAAAAGAAAAGAAACTGCCCGAATGGATCGCCTCACAATCCATTTTTCTGCAGCATCCCGAGCAGTATGCCGTTAAATTTACTCACCTTCGTATCCAGGGTGAACGCATTTTACAATCCATTCAGGGCTTATATCGCACATTGTTTGACCGTGAAATTCCGGGAATCGTGTACGACTATACTCTTTAAGAGGTTACTCTATGATCATACGCTGCACACGGGTCGATCGGTATGTGTTTGAGGGCTACGTTCATTCTTCCCGCGTCGCTCAGGAGTGGATGCGCGAAGCGATGCGGCAAGCTCCCTGGTTTTCGCTTGAACTGTTTGCCGATTTCTTCATGTGCTTTTATTTAACGAAACCTGAGATCGATGCTGCCTCTGAGGAAACACCTTTCCACCGCTGGATGGTACTAACCTTGACCAAGCAATACTTCTATGTCTCCATTCATCCACGCACAATTGGACAAGTGAACGCTTCCTTCAAGACAGCGCTCAAAGCATTGATGTGGCTGACAGAATCATATGAGAAAGAAGTGAAAAAGCGGCAAAAAGAACAGCAGCAAGTTGGTATCGGTTTAGAGAAAAAACAGCAGATGAGTGGCCAAGAGGACAAAAGCGTCAGCGAGCGGCTCACTGACAAGCAAATTGAGAAGCTGCGGCTTGTTGGTTATACCCTGCAGCAAGGAAAACGAGCCGTTGAAGACAAGCAAGAGGCCTCCGATTCGCGGCCACTTGTTGTAGAAGAGATACGCGCGTTGAAGCAGCGTATTCTGGAACTGCAAGGCGAGTTGCGCACGGAGTTCATGAAACGCGACAAGCTGAAAGCTAAGCTGCGTAAGGCGGAAGAGGAACTCGAGCGCCGCAAGCGCCAGCTGGACCGCATGAGCGCCCGCGACCTCGCCGCGATGCAAGAGCTCGAGTCCGAGCTAGGCGATTGGCTCGGGCGATCTTTGAAGGAGACGCTGTCCCTCGAAGAGGTGGACAGCTTTAATGTGCACGAGCTCGTGCAGGCGAGTCAGCGGCTCGCGAACCGGCGCTGGGGCAGCGAGCTGGGTAAGCTGCGGAGGCAGACGTTCGAGTACTACGTACAGTGGATTGAAAAGCTGAAGCGCAGCAAGGATTTGGTGGCTTTCTTGCAGGAGGTGGGCCGCAACATCCATCACCTGCGGGTTCAGCGGAAGAAGCAGCGCTCGCCGTATGTACCTGAGTCCTACGATGATTTGCGTCATTCCGGAGACATCGCACATTTGCTTCCCAGCGAAGCTAGCCTGCTTGCGGACGAAGATTTTGAGCCTTATTTTCTCGTCAAATGGATGGAAAATAAGCTCATGACCTACAACTACAGCGGCTCTTCTCCAGAACCGCAAAAAGGTCCCGTGATCTGCATGCTCGACACGTCGCATTCGATGCTCGGCAACAAGCTTCGGCTTGCCCAGCTGTTTACTGCGACCTTCGCCTCCTTCGCGCTTCTCGAGCGGCGGGACTTCGTCTTGCTGCTGTTCGGCGCCAAAGGCGAGCTTGTCGAGCACGTCTTGTCCTATAAGCGTCCTGACTGGGATCGCTTCTACGGCCTTGCGCAGCTTGCTTTCGGCGGCGGCACGAACTTCGACGCCCCGCTGGGCAGAGGCATGGACATCGTTCAGCATCAGCCGCAGTTTCACGATGCTGACTTCGTGATGGTCACCGATGGCGTTGGCCAAATCTCCAAAGCAACCCAGCAGCAGCTCGCGCTGCTGGGCCAAAAAAAGCAGCTGCGGCTGCATTCCCTGATCATCGGCTCCGCCCGCCAGCATCTCGCGCACAAATACGAGATTGTCGGTGTCTCGCATCAGGTGCGTTTTGCAACGGCTTGGGATATGCAAGACCCTGCTAAGGATGAGCTGCTGCTTGATGTGTTTGCGAAGCGATGACCCCAATCAAACAATCCCCCGAATCCCTTCATGGGTTTTCGGGGGATAATTTATCATGTAACCGCAAACAACGACCATTATTGTATAAAATGTAACACAAGCCTTCGACCTCGACTTTGCTGCTCAGACGCCCACATCGTCATCTCATCCCGTCACACCATTTATCACTCATCTCCAAGTTGCGACTGCAACAGCATTCTATGTTGTACTTTGTGCAACTATTTGGCTGTATTGGGCCTTAGCACCCCTCTATATTGTACTTTGTACAACAATTCATGCACTAAACCGCTTACATCTCACCTTTTACCAACAAATGGCTGTATATTGTGCAATGAAAGACCACATTTGCGGTCAGACCATGCCATTACGTTGTATAAAATGCAACGTCATGCCTTCGAATTTGCTACTCAGCCGTCTCGACATCGCCTCATCCTTATGCCCCTCACTTTACTCAGCACTATCCCCTTAAATTTTAAAGGGAAAAAGTACTGCTAATTTGTTCATTTCTGGCTGCTCTCGGGTAGCGTCAAGAAGTTTGTGTAAGCTAGTAGGAATATACATTAATACACGATTGCGAAGATTGAATATTGATTTTTCAGTCTTTTTCCTTCGTGTGGGCGAGCCCACGCGAAGGCAGGGGAAGGCACGGGAGTTGGTTTTTTATTCCTTTTCTTGCGCTGTGGTTGAATCGCTCTTCAAATAATTGGGTCAACCTAAATTCACTTGAAATTCACCAAAACCGCGAATGACTCGGTTTGCAAACCTTTCGTTATACACGATGGACTCTAGGTACACTATTTTTTCCGCTGCATCGATGTTTGCTCTCGAGCCATTAGATGGAAATTTATCTGCTAATTCCTCAAGTTTCCTAAGAAATGAGGTAAATCGACTGAAATAACTGCACAAGCTCCAGTTATTTCATCAAAGTCCTATATAAATTAAATGAAGACCCCTTTCGGAGTCCTCATGACGGTGAATAGATTTATGGTACTATGCTTTGAACCTTACTCAGCTCGGTTTCTACCTCATCAACACTATTGCAGTACCTGACTACATTAATGATTTCTGCGGCACATCTCCTCGCTTCCATACGGATTCAACAACAACTTCCCTTGGTGTAAATGTAAATTGTCTTTGACACGACACCTCTCTGCTTTCACCGTCAAAGATAGTATGTCCGCTCACTTCTGTTTTATGTATGTAAAAGTAAAAAGTATTATGCCGCAACGGTTGTTATCTCTCCGCCGCTCCAAACACACCGTTTATTGATCTCCAAGTTGTCTATTGGGGAACTACAATCCGTTATTTCACTGAAAAGGGACATGTTCCACCTGCAGTGGGAAGTACAGTCCGCTATCTCGCTAAATTCACCAGAAAAACATGCCACGGAGTTCGAATAAGGCCCTGTAGTTCCTCACAGAGAAGAAACAGCTCGTATTCCTCCAAATAACGGACTCCAGCTCCGTTAGAGTATAGCCCTCCGCTGAATTCTTGTCAGCTGAACATGGATACTTCGCCGCGAGGCTGCTATCGTAAGCAATCTTCCGCTCTCACTGATTGGCCTGCATCAGTTCTTTGATCGTCTGGAGCGATACGCCGGTCTCATGATAAACTTCAATCAGCGTGGCACCGGGATGGCTCCGAACAAAATCTTTGACCTTATGCGACTCGATCAGCAGCAGCTGCGCACATGGTTTACAACGTTTTTCAAATTTCGTTATGAAAAGTTTTCCGCATGCTTCACAGTTGCTAAGTGACATTTCTCTGCACCTTCCAAAGCCAACAATTTCCAGGCTATTTCTTATTAGAAATAGCTTTCGTAACAACGTGTTTTTTTGAGGGGGTAGCTCAATAACAAAGTGTAAAATTAAATGTCAATTTCAATATGATCTCCTGGCTTTATTTCACCGGGACATTCAACATAGGCGACGATCCCCCTACTTTTCTGCGCTTGTATGATAAAATGTTTCGTTAAACTTTTGTCGTCATACTGTTCCGCGATCACTCTGCCAGGTCCCGCACATGGTACATTTTCTCCCTCGCATACTAACCCGCCGCCGCTTGAAAGCATCATCCGAATACCCATGGGAAGCTTGGTTAATTCAGGCGCACCACTCACCAGTATGTTCGCTCCCAACCACTCAGGTCGAATGGTTTCTACACCTAGCCTGTCTGCGATGCCTTGAAGTTCCTCGACAGATACAAGACTAAGCTGACGGCGATTCATGATCTCGGTGCCTCTCTTATACATCGGCTGCCTCGAGTCAGCTTTGGCCAATACGCCAAAATGTCTGTCGCCTTCAATACCGCCAAATTTCAGCTCTACACCGTCAATTTCCCTCGTCACAAATGTAGCTGGATTATCAGCTATAAGCACAGCTTCAACTTTTACAATCATCGTCATTTATGCCTACCCGCCTTGTCCAAAATTTCGCAACTTACTTATCATTATGCACTTTCGGCATTTGTTGTTAATTACATTTCCACTCTTTGCAGCCTAATGTTTCGCCGCAAGCTCCGGCCACATGACACCGTCTTCCCATCCCAGTACAAAAGCTTCCCATCTGCGTTCCTCCGGAAAAACATTAACATCCCCAAAATATTTGGCAATGGCGATGTGCTGGGTCGCATGAGCTTTCAAGGCAGCTGCTTTGACTGCCCAGCCCGATTTCGTATCTACTACGATCGAAGGCTCAAGTCCCCGTTCCCGAGTAATTCCGGACGCCGCATAGTAAAGCCTGCGAACGCTAGGACATTTCCCACTTAAAACAGCAGCTGTCGATGCTTTGGAAATGGTTACATGATCCGGATGTCCATTCCCACCGTCTTCTGCAAAGCTAAACACATTCTCCACTTCATACCGTTGAATAAATGAAATAACGCCAGCGACTAGATCATTGAAATTAATATTCGCCAATTGACCGTCTGGGAAGCCCAAATGCTCCACAATTGAAATTCCTAGTACTTCAGCGGCAGCGTTCATTTCTTCTTCCCTCAGCCTAGCGAGCTCCGACTTATCCGCGGCTCGCTCTAACCCATGTCGGCCAGCGTCTCCTCGAGTTGCTAACAGCAAAGCAGGTCTGCTGCCTTCATCCGCGTACTTGCGAATTAAACATCCGCTCAGAAATGTCTCATCATCCGGATGCGCATAAACAAAACCATATTGAGTTCCCATCTTGATCTTCACTCCGTTTTCTTTTATGTAAAATTTGCGGGCGGATACACTTTCTCAATCATATAAATCGCTTGATCCCAAGGCATCGTCCTCTCAACGTGTTCCTCTAAATCCATCAAGCTGACTTCATTCTCCGCCTTGCCGTTATCACTTATCGAAATGACAAAACGCATGCCAAGCCCATCTGCTATATGTTTCCCAGAATCGAAAGTCAGACATTCCATTCTTACCCCAATGCCAACTAATTGCAGTTCATTCGTTAGTTCACGTATCCGTGCATTCACTTTCATTGAAGCTTTAGGCGCTAACAGGATTACTCTAGCTTGTTCGAGGTGATTCATGAACCGACTCTCATCTTCCGGACTCTCATACCTTTGATTGCTGTTTCCCATACCTTCACCTAGTCCCTTCTCCCGAGATAAAAAAACGCGCCGGACCTATGGTCCTGCGCGAATTACTATCCCGCAGGGAGGCCAACGCGAAATGCGTTAGCCCACCCTGATAAGTTCAGGTATGTGCTAACGCCTATAAAAATAATGAAATTGTACGAACCAAGTTGTCTTATTCATATGGATTCGACTCCTTCATTTTCAATGATTATTTCTGATTATAGCGAGGGGTTGTCAGCAATGCAACAACTTTTTTCTTAAGTCGGTTACGCTATAATTGCTTCAATATCAGCTGCAATATCGGAAGGTTCCGTTCTCGCGCTGTACTGTTTGACTACATTACCGTTTGCATCTACAAGGAATTTCACGAAGTTCCATTCAATATCGCCAGTGCGATAAGGTTCTGGTGTGTGGCTTAGCAAATAGGTGAATAAAGGGTGAGCGTTTTCACCTTTCACATCCACTTTTGCAAACATCGGGAAAGTAACATTGTAATTAAGCTCGCAGAAGCTTTGAATCTCTTCATTAGTCCCAGGCTCTTGACCGGCAAATTGATTACAAGGGAATCCTAAAACAACAAGACCCTTCTCTTGGTATTGCTCATATAGACTCTGCAAACCTTTGTAATGAGGCGTAAGGCCGCATGCGCTTGCTGTATTGACAATGAGTAATGCTTTGCCTTTGTAATCAGCAAGTGACTTCGTTTCTCCCGTGATGGTCTGAACCTCAATATCATAAATGGACATCGCAATCTACTCCTTTAAAGTTAAAATAACTACTTGTCCATTATAGCATTGTTTCCCATCACCCCCAAATATCATAACGTTACACGGTTTAGCTTCCCATATCCTGACAGGTGTGTTATATTGTTTACCTGTTTATTCGCAAAATAGACACAACATCTGATCTTAGGAGGTAACTGATCTTGGACACAAAGACTCAAAGTGCCTATCAAGAAGAACTGCAACGACTCGAAGAAACCAATATCGAAATTGACAAGCAGCTGGCTAGGCTTAGATCAACTCCTGTCTATTACGGCCCTGATTTAACGGAACAAGCGCTAGAAGTCGCACGTGAAAATGGCCGCCACAACTTGGCCAAAGCCGTTGATGAGCCCTATTTTGGCCGTCTAGACTTCCAAGAGTCAGGCACGGCTTCATCCCAGCCCTTATATATTGGCAAATCAGGCGTAGAAGACGAACGTACCGGTCAATTGCTTGTTATCGACTGGCGCGCACCAGTTGCCAGCTTATTCTACTCATTCACTGGCGGACTTGATGCTGCTTCCTACGACTCACCGGACGGACTCATTGAAGGTCTCGTCTATTTGAAACGAAATCTCGTTGTTCGCAAGCAAATCCTTCAACGCGTCGTGGATACGTATGACCGCAACGAAGACTCATTAGCCGTTGGCGACGAATTTCTGCTCTATCGGTTAGGGGAAAATAAAGACAACAAGCTTCGTGATATCGTCTCCACGATCCAAGCGGAGCAAGACCGGATCATCCGTGCAGCCAAGAATACGGCGCTCATTATCCAAGGGGTTGCAGGAAGTGGTAAAACAACGGTTGCCCTGCATCGTCTCGCCTTTTTACTTTATCAATACCGTGAACAGGTTCGTGCAGAGCGAATGATTATTTTCGCACCGAACTCGATGTTCCTTGATTACATATCAGGTGTGTTGCCTGAACTGGGTGTAGGCAATATTCAGCAAAGCACTTTTACAGATTGGGCACTCCATGTACTCGATCAAGAAGTGAAGTTAGCGGATCAAGCGCTGACTCTGCAAACTTGGTTCTCTCTTGGAAGCAAGAGACCTCCGGTGGACGATCATGCACCAGGCAGATTTAAAGGATCGATTAACTTCAAACAATATTTAGATGATTGCTTAACGAAGTTCGAGTCCTCCTACGTCCCTACAGCGGATTTCATTCCTTGGGAGGGCGTTAAGCTGCCGCTAGCAAATATACGCGAATGGTTTTTCGTCGAGAATAAGCATTATCCACTCGTCAAACGTCGCGAACGCGTCGTAGCCCGCATCAAGCGTTGGATGGAAATGCAGCTCGACAAGATCTGGGAGCAAACCCGGAAGAAAGATCTGAAAAAGAAATCCGCACAGCGCTTGCGGACCTATTTGACAGGTTGGCCAGAGCATACGGCATTCAGTCTCTACAAAATGCTGTTCGCTGAAACCAACCGCCCAGACAGCTTGCCTACAGAGCTTCTCCGTAAGCTGCCCGAGCCCATTGTCAGCGCATCGCTTAAGCTTTTCAAGAAAAAAGAAGTGCAGCTCGAAGATCTTGCTCCACTCCTTTATATCCATACGCGTCTCTATGGCATTCCATCAGACCAATTGTTCGACCATGTCGTCATTGACGAAGCCCAAGACTTTTCACCTTTCCAGGTGGCCGTTCTAGATAGCTATACACGCAACAGTTCCTTTACAATTCTGGGTGATTTGTCACAAGGTATTCATGCGTATCAAGGCATCCAAGACTGGAAGGAATTCTCAAGTCTATTTCAAGAAGACCAAGGCGGCTACTTCGAGCTGGAGCGCAGCTACCGGTCAACAATGGAGATCATCCAGTTCGCTAATCTGGTGCTGCAACGAGGCGTCGAGAACCCGCTTCTTGCAGTCCCCGTGTTCCGCAGCGGGAACAAAGTCCGGGTGTTGCAGACGGACCTCAAAGGACGAATTCCCTTGCTGCAACAAGCTATCGCGACTTTACAGCAAGGAACATCCAGCACGATTGCCGTTGTTGCTCGTACGGAGAAACAGGCTGAGGAGTTGCATGACGTCCTGACGAAAGCCGGCATTGAAACAAATCTCATCACATCCAAACAACGTGTGTATCGCGGGGGAATTTCGGTCGTGCCGGTCTATTTGACCAAAGGACTGGAGTTTGACGCCGTTCTGCTGATGGATGTCACTGCTGGACATTACGAAGCAACGCTCATAGATGCCAAACTACTTTATGTAGGCTGTACACGTGCACTTCATGAGTTGTGGCTAATGGCGCCTGGCGAATTATCACCTCTTGTCTCGACAGATGATCCTGAGATTGTAACAACGGTTGCTCCTTCATAAAAAAGACACCTGATTCCTCTAAGGCCTAAGTGCCATAGAAATCGATCAGGTGTCTTTCTTTTCATTTAATAAGCGATCAGTACGCCGCCTTCTCCAGCATACGTGCCTATGACAGTCCCCATGTTCGCGAATAACACGTTGCGGAACGGATGCTTTTGGAGGAGTTGGCTCAAAACCTCACGTGCTCTTTCCTCGCAGTTGCTGTGTGCGACGGCAATCACATCTTTTTCGTAGTCGTGAACCGCCTCGCCCACTTTGGCGATCATCCGCTTCAACGCTTGTTGCGTGCCGCGGATTTTGTCCATGACTTCAATCGAGCCTTCTTCACTGGCTTTCATGACGAGCTTAATATTCAAAACAGAAGCTACAGCCCCTCGGACCCGATCAAGCCGTCCACCTTTAATAACATTTTCTAACGTATCCAAGAAAAACAGTGTCCCCGAAGAAGCAACCGAACGACGTATCGACTCTACGATTTGCTCAAAAGGAACATGTTCCACAGCCATTTTGGCAGCTTTAAAGGCTAGTACACCTAACCCTAATGAAGCCGTTCTCGAATCAATGACTTCAATGCGTCCTTGATAACCTTCCTCCTGGAGCATCGCTTTGGCCATAAGTGCATGATTGTACGTACTGCTTAGAGCAGAAGAAAGACAAATCACAAGAATATCCTGATTTACCTCAGCTTTTTTCTGATAATCTGTGAGAAAATGTAGCGGTGAAGGACTAGACGTCTTAGGCAGTACACTCTCCGTTTTCATTCTCGCATAAAATTCACAAAGCTCCATGTGAGGGGGCATGCACTCCTCTCCAAAATGTACGGACAAAGGCACAATTGTAATCCCTAGCTCGTCCACAATCAATTGGGGGAGGTCGCAGCTGCTGTCAGTGATAATCTTGATTGTCGTCATGTTGTGAACACTCATTTCTTATTTTTTGGCGAAAACGATTCCAACCGTACGAGGTCCGCAGTGACTAGATACCACACAGCCGGTTTCGGTTATATAGACTTGCTTAATATTAGTTTGTTGTTCAATCTGCTCTTTGACATACGCAGCTTCCTCAGCTGCCATGGCATGAGTGACGAACAGGAACTCTGTATCCATATCGTCTTTTAGAGCAAGCGCATTATCTAATAGCTGTTGAAGCGCTTTCTCCCGCTTCCCTCTTACTTTGTCCGTCAATGTCATAGCCCCGTTAATCACTTTCACAACAGGTCTAATTTTCAATAGACTTCCGAGGAAATGCTGGACGCTCGAACATCTTCCACCTTTATGCAAATACTCCAAAGTATCAATGATGAACTCTACTTCAATATGGGATCGATACGACTCAATTATCGTTTTGATTTCCGAGCTGCTCTTACCTTCCTGAGCCGAGTGAGCTGCTCTCAACACTAGCAAACCAATCCCTGTTGATAGAGTTCTAGAATCTATTACAGTAACTCTATCATCTGGAAAATTTGCAGCCGCTATGGATGCATTTTGAATCGTCGCTGATAATTCCGACGAAAGTCCGATATAGACGACATCATCTCCAGCCTGTACAGCCCCTTCGAACGCCCGCTCAAAATCAATTGGAGAAGGCGCTGCTGTTTTGGGCAGTTTCCCGCTTTCATCAACAAGCTCAAACAGCCGGTCTGGCTTGATTGAAACACCATCTTTTAACGATTGATCATCAAAAATAACATAAAGAGGCACAACTTCGATGTGATATTTTCGAATGAGTTCATCACTTAAATCACATGTGCTGTCTGTAAAAATACGCACCTGGGACATTACGGTCAACCACCCTATCTTTCTATCTATCCGTCTACAAACTGAAAACCACATTAAATCTATGGATTGTTGTGTGTTCAGTATAAAGGATATGGAAGGAAAGCTCAATCATACAAAATGAAGTAACTATACATTAGAAACCATAGATCGTCATACCGCCGTCAACGAACAGTGTCTGACCCGTCACATAATTCGCTGCATCAGAAGCCAAGAACACAGCAGGTCCCACCAACTCTTCAAGCTCCCCAACACGCTGCATGGGCGTGCGCGCAATAATATCAGCTAAATAATCAGGATTAGCCAATATTTTCTCCGTAAGCGGCGTTTTAAAATACCAAGGACCTATGCTATTCACGTTAATTCCGAATTTTGCCCACTCCAGTGCAAGCACCTTCGTCATTTGAATCATGGCAGCTTTAGTAGCTGCGTATACAACGCCGGTACGCAGGGCAACATGTCCGGCAACAGAGGCAATATTGATGATCCGACCATATCCCTGCTCTTTCATTTGACGACCAACAATTTGCGCGCACAAAAAGGCGGATTTGAGATTCGTCTGCATAATGGTATCCCATTCTTCATCCGTTACGGCCAGTGCTTGGCTGCGAATATTCATCCCGGCATTGTTGATTAGAACATCCAATCTACCTGTTTTTTCAATGATTTGTCCTACAGCCTGTTCAATTTGTTCTCTATTCGTGACGTCCACTTGGAACGGATAAGCTTTTCTGCCCAATGCACGAATCTCGGCGGCAACTTCTTCGATATCACTTGATGTACGCGCAAAAAGGGCAACATCAGCACCGGCCTCAGCAAGCCCGATCGCGAGCGCTCTGCCTATTCCTCTTCCTGCTCCTGTCACCAAAGCAATTTTATTATCTAGTCGAAATGAAGGTAAAAACATATTCTCATCGTCCAATCTATTAGGAAGTAGTTGTAGCTAACAAAGAAAGTAGGGAATCACATGGAATATTCCGTTAAAGAAGAGAAAGCCAATGCCATCAGCCACGGGATTGGCGTCCTTTTGAGCATCGCAGCGCTTATCCTGCTCGTTGTTCAGGCATGTCTGCACGGCGATGCGTGGCATATTGTGAGCTTTAGCGTATTTGGTGTGGCGCTCGTTACGCTATACACCTGCTCCACCTTGCTGCATAGCGTCAGTCATCCCCGTTTGAAAGATATTTTCGAGGTGTTTGATCATTCCGCTATTTACGTCTTAATTGCTGGCACCTATACCCCTTATATGCTTGTGACGCTGCGTGGGCCTTTGGGGTGGACATTCTTGAGCGTGATTTGGGGGCTTGCTTTAGCAGGAATCGTGCTCAAAATATTTTATGTGAAACGATTTATCCTCATCTCAACGCTATGTTATATTCTCATGGGGTGGCTCATTGTTATTGCCTTCAAGCCTCTATACGTGAACCTGCCCTTCGGAGGCATCGTTTGGCTTGTTGTTGGCGGACTGCTGTACACGTTCGGTTCCATTTTCTATGTATGGAGGCGCATCCCTTATCACCATGCCATTTGGCATATTTTCGTGCTCGCCGGTAGCGCCTGTCATTTCGTTTCCATCTTTGGATATGTCATCATGTCATAACTAAGGAATTAGCCGCTGCAGCTGCTGCAAGGAGACGACGCTCTCAACCTGACGCGCCAGCTCATCATAACCATCTTCATTCGGATGAATGGCATCATCGGAAAGGTAACGGGTATCCTGCCCCACAAAAGCATCATACACCTGAACGATATGAATATGCGGCTGCTCTAATTTCCGTAAAAATATGTTAAAACGCTGCACCCAATAAGCCGATTCAGGGACCTGCGGTAAAGGATTATACAATCCAATCAAGGCAATTAAATACGGGGTGTCGATACCTTGCCGCAGCGTTTCTATTTGCACCATGATTTGTTTATAATTCGATTCGTAGGTTTGAAGAGCTGACTTTAGAAACGCAGGATCATTTTGATAAAAGAAAGGAATTGCCGCTTGGATTAAATCATTGCCGCCAGCTGTAATCGTTATGATATCCGCTTGTTGGATATCCTTCTGAATTATCGGATCGGACTCAAGCGTTTGGAGCAATTCGCTAGTCGTAGCACCGTTCGTGCCCGCTTGGATTAATTGAACAGGAACGTTAAGCCACTGCTCGACCTTCATCTTAAAGCTGTACACGAATCCGCGACCATCCGGTGCACCAAATCCAACGGTTAGTGAATCGCCAAATGCCAAATAGTTAATCGTCTTTTCCATGCTATCCTCTCCCTAAAGCCTGACGTAGGATAGTATATGCGTCAGCGCCCAGTTTGGGAAGGGACACTCTCACCAGTTGTTCGGCAAGATTTTTTATACGTTTACATGCCCCTGAACAAAATTTTCGATTTGCGCTTTTTCTGCATACGTGAATTGAAACTCGCAGTCACAGCCCTCGTCATGAAGCACAACCTGCACAATATCCCCATCCAAATTGCAAATCACAAGAATAGTTGGATCGATGAGATCCTCCGGAAACGTTTCACCAGCCGCAAGATGCATCCTTAGATAAATGTCGCGCCATTGTCCGCGTACCTCGGATTCAATAAAAGATAATGTAAATTTGTGTTCAACGTGCTCTGCGCCATATTTCATCATCTGACTGTTCCCCCACAACATGATTTTCTTAGCAAGCTCATCTTTTCAATTTGAACTTCGTTCACTTATTGTAACTCAGAGCTCCTTAAAGTGGTAGTTTGCTCTCCTTTATACTACAATAAAAGCAAGTAATTAGATAAAGGAGCCTTCTCACATATGAAATCCACCATCACGCAAACCATTGACAATAATGCAGACAGATTCAAAGCAATATCCAGCTTTATCGGCGCGAATCCAGAGCTCGGACATGAAGAATTTAAGGCTTTCGCACGCTTAACGGAAGAGCTGGAACATCATGGCTTTGGGGTTGAACGCGGCGTATTAGATATTCCTACAGCTTTTATCGCCACCTATGACTCCGGGAAAGCAGGACCGGTTGTTGGCTTCTTAGCGGAGTATGACGCTTTGCCAGATCTGGGACATGCCTGCGGACATCACTTGATCTGCATGATGAGTTTAGGCGCAGCTATCGGGCTTAAGTCTGTTCTTGCAGAAACAGGCGGCAGTATCCGCGTCTACGGGACTCCAGCTGAGGAAACCAAGGGGGCAAAAGTGCCCATGGCTGAAGCTGGACTATTCCGCGACGTGGATATCGCCTTGATGGCGCATCCGTATTACACCTACGAAAAATCTGGTGAATCCCTGGCCATGGATGCGATTCAGTATGAATTTTTCGGCCGTTCTGCGCATGCCGCTGCGCAGCCTTATGAAGGCATTAACGCGCTGGACGCCGTACTCCAGCTATTCAATTCCATCAACGCGCTGCGTCAACAAATGAAATCGGATGCGCGTATTCATGGCATTATTAGTGAAGGCGGCAAAGCGCCTAACATTATCCCGGACTATGCCGTCGCTCAGTTCTATGTCCGATCAGCGACTCGCGCCTACACGGATGAGCTTGTCCAGAAAGTGCTCCACTGCGCGGAGGGCGCTGCTTTACAAACAGGCTGCACGCTCAAGACGTCCTTCTACGAATATTCGTATGATGAACTGCGCACTAACGAAACGTTGTCTCAGGTATTCTCGGATCAACTTAACGAGATGGGAATCGATCCGAAGGACATTGAGATCGGCAAGGACCACGGCTCACTTGATTTGGGTAATGTATCGATTCAATGCCCAACGATTCATCCCTTCGTTAAGGTCGTTGGCGAGAAGCACATGCTGCACACCAAGGAGTTCCGCGATTTGGCGCTGCAAGAGCCTGCTCTGGACGCTATGATTTTCACAGCCAAAGCGCTTGCTTGCACAGCTTACGAAGTCATTTGCAGCCCAGAGCTGCTACAGAGAATCAAAGATGAGTTTGCCGCAGCAACGAAATAAGACAGAAAAGGGGTTGTCACAACAGGACATGAAAGTCCTGAGGGACAGCCCCTTTTTTCCCGCTCCAGCGGTACGTTCCAGTTAGCCCACCCAGCTGAAATAGATGGAAGAACTACCGTTAATTTAAGCTGCTCAGTGGCAGGGAATGAAATAGCGGTAGAAACTCCAGCTAAATCGCCAGTAGCTGGACGAAATCCGCTAGAATTGGTGAAATTAGCGACAGAAATTCCAGTTATTTGGTATAAACTGGGTTTATGATGAGAAAAAGCAGGAGTAATCGGCGCTAATTACAGATTTAAGCCGTGACACCAGCAGCCGAAGCACCAGCAGTTGCCTCCCTATGGCTCTTCTCCGCCTTTTCTTTACGCTCTTCGAGCTGAGTCAGAATGGCGTAGAACATGGCCATTCCAATGACCCCGCTAATCGCAATAAGCGTTGCCATCAACCAAGATGGCATCCAGCCACCAAGGATCACGCCCAAACCGCCGAGCAGCGTTGCTCCTTTGTACACCATCCCGAAGAGAGCCATATATGAGCTTCTTGCATGGTCAGGGGCAATATTCCCCAAGTACGCTTGCTTGATCGGCACATACATCAGTTCGCCAACAGTTGCAATGAACATCGAGAGCAGCAGCAGCCAAGGTTGGTTGCTATAAGCTAAATAGCTATAGCCCAAAATGTAACAAGTGTAGCCTACAAACAGCACTTTGCTATCCGAGAACCGCCGCATGAATACACCCATAAGCACGGAGAGAACAACAACGAGCACTGTATTCTCTGTGCGGATAAAACCTAACATTTTGAGACCATCTACAGTCCAGGATGACGCCATCCAAGGGATGAACGGGGCAGAAACCATCTCTTTTTCCAATCGGACACCGACATAATTACCTAGATGAAATTCCACTGAGACTAACAATAAAGAAGCAAGTGTGAAGATCATGAATGTTTTATCGGACAGCACCAGCTTGTAATTAGACCATATGGACGTCTTTCCTTGAAGGCTGCGCCCCTCTCCATCCGTATCAACAGATAATGGCTTTGGCTGGTAAACCTCATGGATAAAGAAATAGGTGATAATTAGCGATATCAAACCAATGACCGATAAGCCAATGAACAACTCAAACAGGTAAGACTTGAATAAGAACGCCCCTGCTATACCAGCAATCGCAAAGGATAAGTTGTTCATCCAGTACATAATGGCATACATGTATTTCCGAATATCAGGGGCTGTAACGTCGAGCAGCATCGCATCATTGGCAGGTCCATGAACGCCCCAGAACATGCTCACGCCAATCATCAGAACAAACGTCATCCACGGTGACGACAACCATGGCGAATTACACCAAGCCATCCCCATAAAGCAGAACATCCAACCAATTTCTGCGGTAAGCATCAGCTTTTTACGACCAATTCGATCCGCATAATAGCCGCCTACAATGCCCGCGACGACACCCGCTAGAATACCCAGAATGACCACAAGCCCAGCGCTCGTATCACCTAATTTTCCAGAAAAGTAAATGGACATGAAGGGAAGCACCATATTGTTCGCGGTACCGGAAAGGAAAGAAAGGCCGATTCTTAATTTAACATTACGATGAAAATCGCGAAATCTCACGTTAACCCTCCAAGTGGAAAAACAAATCTGCCAAACCTCGTATTTCACCTTCGTTCAATTAGTGCCTAATAAATTACTGTTTCTCGTTGCTCCGCAAAAACAAGCCAACTCCAACTAACAACAGACATCCGGCCAAAAGCTGAATTGTAGTAATTTTCTCACCGAGCAAAAAATAAGCCAATATAGAAGCGCCCAGCGGTTCACCCAGAACCGTCATCGATACAGACGAAGCCTTCATATACTTGAGCAGCCAGTTAAATACATAATGACCGAAGACCGTTGGGATGATTGCTAGCAGTAAGAAAACGCCCCACTCTTTCGCTGGATAAGCTGTGAATGAGGTGCCCGTAATAACGTTCGTGATAGCAAGTACGAGCCCCGCGAATAGGAAAACAAAGAAGCTGTATACGAAAGCCGAGATCCGCTCTCTCAAGCCTTTGCCCCAAAGCATGTGCAGCGCAACCGCCACAGTTCCGATGAGGGATAAAAAGTCGCCTTTCAATGCCGCGCCTGAGAATTGAAAATCGCCCCACCCAATACAAATAGCGCCTACAATAGCCACACACATCGCCATAACAGCCGCGCGGCTTGTTTTTTGCCCATAAAACAGAAACGCTCCAACCAAGACAAAGATGGGCTCTAACGTGAGAATCGCTGTCGAGCTTGCCACCGTCGTAAATCGAAGGGAATCCATCCAGAATAAAAAATGCAAGCCAAGCGCGATACCAGACGCCGCCGTTCGCAGCCAGTCTCTTAGGCGAATGCTAGTAATCTCTGACCGATAACTCCATAGAAAAGGCAGCATTAATGCATTCGTCATCAACAAACGATACATAGCTGTGACTGCGGCAGGTGCATCAGACCATCTAACAAAAATAGCCGAAAACGAGATCGCGATAATACCGATTAACAAAAAGACAGGAATTGGAACTTTGGTTTTATTCATTGCATTCATCTTACAAAACTCCTTACTGCGTAGTTACCCTGTTGATGCCAAACACCAAATCATTATATAGGAGGATGCTTGTATTGCCAATCTTTTTTAGACATTGTTCAATTATTGTAAGCCACAGAAAAAAGCCCACAGCGGCCGCCTAAGTACTAATAGGCAGCCACCATGGGCTTTGCGTTTAAATCCTGTGCATGATTTAGTCTAAAACAGCCGTAATATGCTTGTTTGTAACAGACCAATGCGATGTATTCCAGACGGATTCTTTATTTTTGAAATAAAGAATTTGCGGTGATGCGTGCTTGATACCCAGATCCTCCGCAATTTGATTAGAGACCGGGCGAGACTCGATTACCTTAACTAAGTAATAATCTACATCCTCGTTGGGCTTCCCTGACAAATATTGTTCATATTCATCAAGCGCGCTTGCGCTTACTGGGCAAGTTGTGCTGTGTTTCAGAACGACTGCTGGTTTATCGGAGGAACGATCCCAAACTTCCTGCCACTGATCAACCGTTGTGAGCTCTTTCCATGCTGACATTTCAATCTCTCCCTTCCTTTTACTTTATAATTATTATAAATTAACCAAGCTGCTTATGCAACTCGCCAGACCTCGCAAGATTCGCAAACACTGTATGCTTATTGCTATAATCAATATATAAAATGAGCTTTGGAACTAGGAGGAACATGATGCAATCAACACCCCCAGTGACACGACGTACTTTTCTAAAAAAAGGCGCTCTGCTTGCAGGTTCACTACTGGCTTCCGGAGGTCTTGTTGGCAGTTATTCCAGCTTCATAGAAACAAAATGGTACGATATTACTAGAATCACATTGTCATTTGAAAGGCTCCCCAATGCCTTCCATGGTCTTAAACTTTTACAGTTCAGCGATTTACACATTGGTCATCATTTTAATTTAAAAGATTTAGAACGTATCGTTACCCTTATTAATAAGGAAAAGCTGATCTTCTAACTTTCACAGGAGATTTATTCGATGCCCGGATTACGGAAGACGAAACGTTAACGAGCAACCTGCTCGCTAGCATAGAGGCGCCACTGGGTAAATGGGCGGTACTTGGCAATCATGATAAATGGATCGATAAAAACTATACGCTGCCGATCCTTCAGAATGGCGGGTTTCAAACGCTGATTAATGCCTGCAAAAAGATTACCTATAAAGGTCAATCCATTCAAATTGCAGGAGTAGAAGATAGACTTACTGGCTCTCCCGATATCCTCAAAACCCTCCAAGGCACCAATGCTCAAATGTTTACGCTCCTGCTCTCGCATTGTCCTGATTTCGCTAATCAAGTCGTCGGGCAACCCGTTGATCTGCAGCTATCCGGCCACTCTCATGGGGGGCAAATTCGTTTACCTTTCCTGGGTGCTCTCTTTACGCCGCTTCAAGGTAAAAAATATGTGATAGGGCTCTACGAAGTGCCTGACTCCAACCTGCTTGTCTATACCAATCGGGGGATAGGCACAACGTTTCTCCCATTCCGCTTCCTTTGCAGACCTGAAATTACCGTTATCACGATGGAAAAACGAAAACCCTGAGCGCCTAAACAGCGACTCAGGGTTCAGTAATTATTGTCTGACATGCAAAAACTGACGGAATAAGAAGACAGCCTTCAGCTTCAAAAGATCATTAACTTTCTTGAAATCCACCTGTAAAAGATCACTGATCTTCTCTAAACGATAGGTGACTGTATTTCTATGAATGAATAATTGCTTGGCCGCTTCGCTAACTTGACCGTCATTCCGAATAAAAACCTCTAATGTTCGAATCATTTCTTGCGAATATTCAGCATCTTTTTCCAAGAGCGGACGCAATACTTTGGCACAGTAATCTTCCATCATATTGACCGACACATGTTGGAACAGATGAGCGAACTCTATCGTTTCATAGTGAACCACACGATCCGACAACTCGAGCTTATTCGCCATTCGCTGTGTCTCCATACATTCCATGTAAGCTTCTCTTAGAGCTGTCGGCTTAGCTTTCATGGCACTAGTATAGAACACCATCTCTCCGGCTTCCTCTCGACAGCCTGAATCCCCTGCATATTTGATCAGAAGCTGTGCCAGCTCATCCTCAGGAAAGCCTTCTGCTTGATTCGCAGAATAGATGGAGAACATCATATCTTTGAGTATGAAGTGATTCGCACGCAATTGGCTGGATTTGGGATGCAGCTCCATATACTCCTTCAGCCGCATCATTCTACCTTGCCGTTGCTCGTCTAACTGAGCTTCAGGCTTGCTTTTGCTAATCACGCATTGGTAAGCACCCGTAAAGAGCGTCAAGCCTCTACCCTCTGCCTGCTCCAGGAACTCCTCAAGCGATGTCCCCTTTTCCAAATAGCGATACAGCGAGTTGTGCAAATCACGCTCAGCTGATGCCTCCACATGCGACCGGAACGTATAGTTCATATGAAAAGTTAAGATGTCAGCTGCTTGCTGGAACAAACCTTCCTCGACATTGGCTAGCAGAACAGCATCTGGCATGATCAGCAAATGTCCAAGAAGCTCATCGTCCTGCTGGTAGAGCCCTACCCGGTACGCGCGGTCTTTGTTCGAATATACCCAGCCACACTTTCTCTTAGGCCAGTTCTGAGCTAATTGATCTTGCTTCCACGCGCTTGTATTATATAAAATTTGCCCTCTGGCCCCAACTACAGCCATGGGATATCCAAGAATATTACTGAGTAATTGGAACATTGAAGCCATATTGTCCTGTTTCAAACCGAACTGCATCAACCTCGTTTGTTTCTCCAGCACGGATTGCAGCAGCTTCGTATTGCGGCGGTATTCTGCATTGAACAAGGCATTCATTTGATCAGAAAAAGTAAACTGGAAGGGCATCTCGATAATCGGAAAATGCAGTCGATCCGCTTCCTCAACAACAGCCTGTGGCAGCTCTGTCCAAAAACGACCAAGCTTGATCCCTAGTCCAGCAGCTCCCCGATCATTTAATTTGCGAAGTAAATTGACCGTCTCCTGCGGACTATCCTTCATGGCGAAAGCGGTGGTGAAGAGCATCTCGCCGGACTTCGTCCAATCCGCAATATCTGGCGCGTCCATAACATTGACAGATTTAACGATGCGGGATTCCCCTTGCTTGCCAGCTACAAGCTTCGCTTCCGTTAATGGATAAATGGATAATGCTTCACGAATGGTAAGATGCATCGTGCTTCCCCCCTTATGCCTTTTAACAGATTATAGGATGACAAGGACCAAACAGTCAATGCATTTGTGTTAGATTATATAACATTGGTTAAATTTTTTTGAACAATTTATGTCTAAGTCGCACAACGATGTTATTTAATGTAACATAAATAAGCAAAAAACGAGAGACATGCTCGCACATGCCCCTCGTTCCAAACACTTTATCCACTAAATCACACGAAACGTCCCTGTCCCCATCGTCCCCAAATTTCCTTCGCGATCCATCACACGTCCCTGAGTCGTAATCATTTTACGGGATTGATGAACAAGCTCAGCCGTTACAATCAGCCGCCCCTCATAAAGCGGAGCGACGAAATGAACGTTCAAATTCGTAGTTACAACCTTATCCTCCGGCCTTGCCGTCATGACGACAATCCCCATGGCATTATCCAGCAAAGAGGATAGAACACCGCCATGGACAATTCCGATCGGATTCAAATGATGAGGCTTTGCCTCCAGAGCAATCGTAATGATGCCGTCTTTCAAATCAACGAATTCACAACCTAGAAACCCCCAAAACGTAGGTTCCGCCGCTGCCGCTAACTGCTGCAGTCGTCTATTTACTCGCTCGTGAGCATTATCCATAGGATCCCCCTCCACTCTCCTTGTAAAGGGCTAACCCTTATCCGAACTAACAAGAAGAGACACTCATGTTTTTTTCTCTTCTTCTAATAATTGCCTGCGCAGTACTTTCCCAATCATCGTCTTTGGCAGAGACTGGCGGAATTCTACTTTCCGTGGAACTTTAAAAGCGGCTAAACGCTCCCGGCACCATAACTCAAGCTCTTTGTCCGTTAACGTCATTCCGGGTTTCAACACGACGAATGCTTTCACGGTTTCCCCCCGGTATTCATCTGGCACCCCAACAATTGTCGCCTCCAAAATAGCAGGATGCTCAAAGAGCACTTCCTCAATTTCTCGCGGATAAATATTGAAGCCTCCGGCTATGATTAAATCCTTTTTACGATCCACAATCGAGAAAAAGCCATCCTCATCCATGCGTCCCATGTCCCCTGTGTAGAGCCAGCCATCACGAATCGTCATGGCCGTTTCGTGCTCTCGCTGCCAATACCCTTTCATTACCTGCGGGCCTTTGATCAGCAATTCACCGATTTCCCCGATCGGTAATTCTTCACCGGAGTTCACATCAACAACTTTGGCAGCTGTATCGGGTAAAGGCACACCAATCGAACCAATTTTACGATAGCCCCAAATAGGATTGGCATGCGTAACCGGAGAGGTTTCCGTTAACCCGTAACCTTCAATTAGCTTACCTCCAGTCAAAGCTTCAAAACGCTCTTGAACCTCTAAAGGAAGAGGTGCTGAACCACTTACACAAACATTAATGGAAGAAATATCAACTTCTTTCACCCGTTTATGATTGATGATTGCAATGTACATCGTAGGTGCGCCCGGAAAAATCGTTGGCTTCATCTTGTTAATCGTATCTAAGATCAGGTCGATATCAAATTTGGGAATCAGAATCAGCATACCTGCCTGAAGCATGGATTGATTCAACAGAACCGTCAAGCCAAACACATGGAAGATGGGAATCGCTCCGAGGAACCGCTCAGCCCCCATTTGAATCCGATAACACCATTTCGTCGTTTGGAACGTGTTAGCGATCAAATTGGTGTGAGTCAGCATAACTCCCTTCGAAACTCCCGTAGTACCTCCCGTGTACTGAAGCAAAGCAATATCCGTATCTGCGTCTGCTTCCACGCATATAGGTTTCGATGAAGCGTCCCGAAGCAGCTTTTTGAAAGCGTACACGCCTTCACCATAAACAACGTCGAGCTTTGCGCCGTCCTTTTTCATTTTAATCGGATATAAGACATTTTTTGGAAAAGGCAAGTAATCTTTAATCGATGTCACAATGACATGTCGAATTGGCGTCTGCGCTTTCGCCTTTTGCACACGATTAACTAATAAATCCAGCGTAACTATGACCTCTGCCCCGGAATCGGAGAGCTGGTGAACCAGCTCTCTTTCCATATACAACGGATTCGTCATGACGACAATCCCACCCATCATGAGTGTGCCGAAGTAGGCAATAATGGCAGATGGACAATTAGGCAGCATGATCGATACGCGATCTCCCTGGCACACACCAAGTTCCTTGAGAACATGCGCAAAGCGATAAGACGCATCAAGCACCTCCTGATAACGCAGCGTTTTACCAAGGAAATACAAGGCAGGTCGATCTGGATACTTATGCGCGGAATCTACCAACAAACGTGCAAGATTATGCTTAGGGTACTCATACGTCGGAGCCACTTCCTCTGGATAATGACGCAGCCAAGGCTTTGCCTCACTCATACAAAACCATCCCCTTCAGGTTCTTCACACGGATGACTAGACGATGAATTTCTCACCCTGAATAACACGTGCGGCGATGTCGCGCTTCAGCTGGGTCGTATTAACAGTGCTGCGCCTTGTCAGCTTTTTCAAAATAGATAACTGAGTCCGAAGAACATCTCCTTCTTCCATCGTACTGAGCGCTTCCTTCGCGTATGCCTCAATTTTGTCAAAAGCTTCATGCACGAAAACCATTGTTACTTGAATCGCATTTTTCGCCTTCTCTTCGCCACTCTTGGCAATCAGCTTTTGCGTACGAAGCAGACCGCTTTCTCCAGCAAAAATTTGTATCATGATGTCAGCTAAGTTGCTTAAGACTTCCTGATTTTTCTCCAAGGCCATTCCATATTTTTGCACGGCAAGTCCGCCAACCATTAGGAAGATCTTCTTCGCCATTGAAATCAGATGCGTCTCTTCAGCCAGTGTACCGTCAAAAGTTTGGCCTGGGACAATCGACAGCAATTCCCCTTGCAGCGCTTGCGCTTTCTGCATCAAAGGCAGCTCGCCTTTCATTGCTTTCTTCACTAAAGTACCCGGAATTAGCAGGCGGTTAATCTCATTCGTCCCTTCGAAAATACGATTAATCCGCGAATCGCGATAAATGCGCTCTACTTTATATTCCTGAATGTAGCCGTATCCGCCATGAATTTGCACGCCTTCATCTGCAACAAAGTCCAAAACTTCCGATGCAAACACCTTATTAATTGAGCATTCTAGCGCGTATTCAGAAATACCTTTGGCCGAATGCTTGCCTGCATCCAGACTTGTATGGTCAATATCTTTAAGAATTTGATCCATCAATCCTGTCGTTCTATAAACCATGCTCTCTAGCATATACGTTTGAATATTCATTTCAGCCAGCTTCTTCCCGATCAACGGAAATTTGGATATTGGTGTGTTGAACTGTTGACGGGTATTCGCATACTTGGCCGACAATTCGATTGTTTCCTTCGATGCGCCCAGACAGCCTGTAGCCAATTTGTAACGACCGATATTCAAAATATTAAAAGCAATCAGATGGCCCTTCCCGACTTCGCCCAGCAAATTCTCAACCGGTACTTTGACATCTTCAAAAAATAGCGGACGGGTTGACGAGCCTTTAATCCCCATTTTCTTCTCTTCCGGTCCCATCGTAAAGCCTGGGTCCCCTTTTTCCACGATAAACGCCGTGAAATCCGTTCCATTAATTTTGGCATACACAATGAAAATGTCGGCAAAGCCCGCATTTGTAATATATAGTTTGGAACCATTTAACAGGTAATATTTGCCATCACTTGAAAGCCGTGCGGTCGTTCTCGCACCCAAAGCATCTGAGCCAGACGTTGGCTCGGTTAAGCAATATGCCGCAATTTTTGCGCCCGTAGCGAGGTCTGGCAAATATTTTTTCTTCTGCTCGGGAGTCCCGAAGAACACAATCGGCAGCGTCCCAATCCCCACATGTGCGCCAATTGATAAAGCGAAAGCAGACGCTTGCGCCAGATTTTCACTTATGATTGTGGAGCTTACCTTATCAAGTCCTAGACCGCCATAAATCTCCGGTACATCAGCTCCGAGCAAACCAAGCTCACCCGCACTTCTCATCAGTTTAACCGTCAAATCGTAATTGAGCTTCTCGATATGCTCATCATTCGGCATCACTTCGCCCGCTACAAAATCGCGCGTCGTCTCTGCGATCATGCGATGCTCCTCAGTAAAATCCTCCGGAGTCACGATATTGTGGAAATCGATATCTGAAATGACAAAACTGCCGCCTACGACTTTATCTGACATGGTTCATCTCTCCTCAGAATGAATTGGACAAGGGTTAATAATTGGGTGTGGAAGCTGGAGCAGCTGCAGAAATTGGTTACCATCAGCGTTTAACTGGATATTCTACCGTTATTTTTGCAAAATACTGCTGTAAAAAGTATATATATGGAAAAACCCCCGCTAATTCAACCCAATCGGATCGATAATAGCGATTTGATGACTAATAGCGGGAGAAATTCCCTTTAATTGGATAAGCAGACAACAATGATGAATGATTAACAGGAGTTTTTCCCGCTAATTACATCGCAGTCAAGCATGCACCTGGAAAACACCAGCAGCACCCATCCCGCCGCCGATACACATCGAAACTACGCCATATCCGCCACCGCGCCGCTGCAGCTCATGAATTAATGAGGTCGTCAATTTCGCGCCAGTACATCCCAGCGGATGCCCCAAGGCAATCGCGCCACCGTTCACATTCACCAGCTCCTCGTTCAATCCGAGCTCGCGAATAATATGCACGCATTGCGAAGCGAATGCTTCGTTGATTTCAAACAGATCCACCTGGTCCTGGGTGATCCCCGCCATCTGCAGCGCCTTCGGTATCGCCTTCACCGGGCCAACCCCCATAATTTCCGGCTCCACACCGGACAGCGCAAAAGACTTAAACGTCGCCAGCGGCTTCAACCCGAGCGCCTCCGCGCGCTCGCGGCTCATCAGCACGGCCGCCGCTGCGCCGTCCGACGTCTGTGACGCGTTGCCCGCCGTCACCGTGCCGTTCAAGCTGAACGCAGGCTTCAGCTTGGCAAGCCCTTCCACGGATGTATCGGGGCGAACGCCCTCATCCGCTGCAAACACAAACGAACGCTCAAACGCTTTGCCGCGTTCGTCAATGCCCTTCACGCTCGTGCTGACCGGCACGATCTCATCCACGAACTTGCCGGCTGCAATCGCCGCAGCCGCCAGGCGATGGCTCCGCGTCGCGAAGCCATCCTGCGCTTCGCGCGAAATGCCGAAGCGCTGCGCCACAGCTTCGGCCGTATGCCCCATGCCCATGTACACCTCAGGCATGGTCTCAACAAGCCGCGGATGCGGCGAGAGCTTGAAGCCCGTCATCGGGACGTGGCTCATGCTCTCTACGCCTCCAGCGATGATTACCTCCGCGTGGCCCAACATAATGCGATCCGCCGCATAAGCGATGGCCTGCAGCCCGGAGGAACAAAAGCGATTGACTGTGATCGCCGGCACGGTCACCGGGAAGCCCGCATAAAGCGCCATCGTGCGGGCGAAGTTGAGCCCTTGCTCGCCTTCTGGCATGGCGCAGCCGATGATGATATCGTCAACGTCGCCTTTGCCCAGGCCTGGAGCCCTCCTCACAGCCTCCTCCAAGACGGTTTTGCCTAGATCCTCCGCTCTCGTTTGAGCGAAGCTGCCTTTCTTCGCGCGCCCGACTGCGGTGCGCGTAATCGATACAATAACTGCTTCCTTCATCATTTCTCACCTCGATTAGAGTAGTAAGGAGTGCATTTTCACGCTTTTCCGTTCGTACTTGCCTTCAAGCTTTCGTTCATATTTCAATTCGCATTTTCATTCATAATTTCATTCTTATTCTCATTTCCATTCTCGTCCACAGTTAGTTCCGCAGCGCTTTCCCTTTAGAAAGCATATATTGCATACGCTGCTGCGTTTTCAATTCCCCACACAGGCTAAGGAAAGCTTCTCTTTCCAAATCGAGCAAATATTGCTCAGTAACCAGAGTACCAGCGGGGACATTCCCGCCTGCAAGCACATGCGCTAACTTGTTAGCGATAAGCACATCATGGTCGCTGATATAGCCGCCTTGCTTCATGGAATATGCGCCAACCTGCATAACGGCTTTGCCATTTTCACCGACAACGCGGATCTTCTCTTGTACAGTTGGGGTATAACCTGCCGCATCCATGCGCAGCACAGCTTGTTTGGCCTCATAAATCCGATGATCCGGATGAATGACGACCGTATCCTGAGGCCGCATATAGCCGAGCCGTTTCGTATCATGCCCACTCGTTGACACCTTGGCCATCGCTACTGTCTCAAAGCTTGCATTAATCCAAGGCTGTAGGTCTACTTCAGGATCACGCACCAGCGAGCTCGCCCTAAGCGCCAGTTCCTTACAGCCGCCTCCGGCAGGAATTAAGCCCACGCCAACCTCAACGAGTCCATAATACGTCTCCGATGAGAAAATAATTTGATCAGCCGGCATACAAGCTTCAACACCGCCGCCGAGCGTCATTTTATGAGGTGCAGCAACCACAGGTTTATCCAGGCTTTTGAGCTTCATCATGGAATTTTGAAATAAACGAATAATACCGTCCACTTCATCCCACTCGCCGTCTTGCGCCTCCATGAGCAGCAGCATTAAGTTGGCGCCAACGCAGAAGTTTTTCCCCTCATTTGCAACGACAAGCCCGCGGTAATTACTGCGAACTTCGTCTACACTCTGCTGGATCATGGTGAGAATATCTCCGCCTATCGCATTGTTTGGAGATTGGAACTCCAGACAGGCAACGCCGTCGCCAATATCAATCAATTTTGCGCCGCTATTCGAACGAATGACTTTATTTTGCTGCTTTAATGCTGCCAGAGAGATAAGCTCGGGTTTTGTTTCAACGCTTTGGTACTCATTTTTCAAATAATAAAAGCTGTGACCTTCCTTACTTGTATAGAAGCTATCGTTACCCGCAGCAATCCAAGCTTTAACCCACTCAGGCACCTCGCTGCCTTCAGCCTCCATTCGCTCCACAGAACGCTTAAGTCCAATGGCATCCCACGTCTCAAAAGGTCCCAAATCCCAGTTAAATCCCCATTTGAGCGCATTATCGATCTCGACAACGGAGTCTGCAATTTCATCCAACTTTGCCGCGGAGTATAGCAGCACTGGTTTCAAAATATTCCACGCGAGCTCGGAGTATCGATCATTGGTGCCTAGCAACGCCTTAAGCTTTCCGCTTGTGCCTTTGGCTTGCTTGGCAGCTTCCAGGGAGGCGGCGCTAATTTTCCGGCTTGCCGCATACGTCATGCTGTTTAAATCTAACGACTGGATTTCTTTTCCAGCATCACTTTTTACTTTTTTATAAAACCCTTGACCTGTCTTTTCCCCGATCCAGCCCTTTTCCACCATGGTCTGTAAAATAGCTGGCGTGTCGAAAACAGCCTTCTCACTCGGATCATCCACAAGTCCAAACACGTTATTCGCGACATGTACAAAAGTGTCCAGACCAACCAAATCCAGCGTTCGGAACGTCGCGCTTTTCGGGCGCCCCATAGCAGGACCTGTCACTGCATCGACTTCTTCAACGGAATACCCGTTCGCGAGCATTTCGCGCAGTGTAACAAGAAGCCCATACGTGCCAATCCGATTGGCAATAAAATTCGGCGTATCCTTTGCTTGCACGACACCCTTCCCAAGTTTCTTCTCACAAAACTCGGTCATCAAAGAAATAATCGCCGGGTCTGTGTGTTTGCTTGGAATGACTTCGAGAAGCTTCATATAGCGAGGCGGATTAAAGAAATGAGTGCCTAAGAAATGTTTTTTGAATTCATCGTTTGTGTTCTCGATCATCGCATGAATCGATATACCGGACGTGTTAGAAGAAACGATCGTTCCCGGCTTCCAAACTTTTTCAATACGGCTAAATAACTGCTGCTTCACCTGTAAATTTTCCACGATGACTTCAATGATCCAATCCACATGGCCGAGCTTTGCCAAATCATCTTCCAAGTTACCAGGGGTAATTCGATCGATGAAAGCTTCACTGTAAAGGGGTGCTGGGTTCGTCTTTTTGAGCTTATCCATCGCGTTAACCGCTAGACGGTTCCGTACTTTAGGATGCTCCAGCGTTAATCCTGCGGTTTCTTCTTGCGGCAGCAATTGGGCTGGCACCATGTCGAGCAATAAGACAGGAATACCTACATTTGCTAAATGGGCAGCTATGCCGGAGCCCATCACACCGGAGCCGATGACGGCAGCAGTACGAATCTTTGTCATATGGAAATATCCTCCTACATGAAATTTTCAGTCTGTCTTAAGCAGTTCCAAATACAGACATAGCTAGAATTTCAGCGATATCTCGTGCTTTGACTCGTTCCTCAACCTCCTTTAGCTTGGTTCCATCCTCCACCATCGTTAAACAATAAGGACAGGCCGAAGAGATCACCGTCGGATTCACACTCAATAACTGTTCCGTGCGCGCTACATTAACGCGTGTACCAGCGGTTTCTTCCATCCACATCATGCCGCCTCCGGCACCGCAGCACATACTGTTTTCACGGGAACGCGGTTGCTCCACCAAGACAGCCCCTGGAATCGCACGCAATATGCTGCGTGGTTCCTCATACACTTCGTTGTACCGGCCTAGGTAACAGGAATCGTGATACGTGATGCGTTCTTGCACCTCGTATTGCGGTTTCAAGCGCCCTTCTTTCACCCATTGATTGAGCAGTTCTGTGTGATGGAAAACGTCGGCCTCCAGGCCAAATTCGGGGTACTCATTTTTGAATATATGATACGTGTGCGGGCAGGTCGTTACGATTTTTCGAACCTTATACTTTTGAAAAGTCGCAATATTGTCGGCACACAGCTGTTGGAAAAGAAACTCATTCCCCATACGGCGGGGGGTATCACCGGAATTTTTCTCCTCATTCCCCAAAATGGCAAAGGGGATACCAGCTTCGTTCATCAGCTTCACAAAAGCATGCGTAATTTTACGGCTGCGGTTATCATAAGCCCCCATTGAACCTAGGAAGAATAAATACTCAAAATCGGGATTTTCCTTCACCGTACGAACGTTCAGCTCATTACTCGGATCTACTTCTTTCACCCACTTCACACGATCATTCCGACTGATTCCCCACGGATTTCCTTGACGCTCAATGTTCTGCAGCGCACGCTGACCATCATGCGGCATGCTGCCTTGCGTCAAGACCAAATGTCTGCGCAGATCTATAATTTTGTCTACATGCTCATTACCGACTGGACATTGATCCTCGCAATTTCGGCAGGTGGTGCAAGCCCAGAGTTCCTCCTCCGTGATGACGCCGCCGATAAGTTCAACCTCTAGCGGGTTATGCCCGCTATGTGTAGCGAATGCCGCCGCCGGAACCCACGGCGATTTGGACGTGATGGCAGCGCCCTTTTCAGTCAAATGATCACGCAGCTTCGTAATGAGATGCATCGGTGAGAGCAGCTTGCCTGTCGTATTCGCAGGGCAAACATTCGTACAGCGCCCACACTCTACACAGGAGTAGAAATCGAGCATCTGCTTTTGTGTAAAATCCTCAATTTTACCGACACCGAACGATTCCGCCTCCTCATCCTCCAAATCAAGCGAAGCCAGCTTGCCAGTTGGCTCCGTGCGTCGGAGCAAGATATTGATAGGAGCAGTAATAATATGAAAATGCTTCGATTGTGGTACATAGATGAGGAAAGACAGCAAGATCAGCAAATGCATCCACCAGCTGGCATAAAACCCTATTGTCGCTCCTGTATGCGAAAGACCGCTAAACATCCCAGCAAAGACGGATGAAATAGGCGCATAACCTGAAGCTCCAAGTCCCTCTCGCACCCTTTCAAAACCTCCGCTGACAACGACGGATAACATGAGGAAAAAGATGAAGAACACAACAATACTTGGCTTCCAGCCCCGCTTGAGACGTCTAAGCTTTTCGATATAACGGCGATACGTCGCATAACCCATAGCCAGCAGAATAAGCGCAACCGTCACTTCTTGAATGAAGGTAAAATAATCGTAACCGGGAATCGGTAACCCACGGCCAATTAATCCTTTTAAAATTAGATCCAGCGCTCCTAACTGTAAAATTAGAAAGCCATAGAAGATGACGATGTGCATAATGCCGCTTTTCTTATCCTTCAGCAGCTTCGTCTGGCCAAATACTTGAATGGCAAACTCCTTTAACCGAGCCTTAGCTTCTTTCTTCAAATTCACTGACTTTCCTAACTGGATGTACAAATACCGGTGGTAGACAATTCGGCTAAATAAGAACAACGCATATCCGGTAACCGCTAGAAACAGTACAAACTGAATGAGTGAACCAATCATGGAGGACCTCCTTACATGAAAAAGATAGCGCTTACATTGAAGGATCGTAAAAAAGCAAGTTCCATATGACCCTATTTCCAGAGTTGAAAAATGCTTGTTTGCTTGTGTAAGCCGGCTAACTTTCTTACTTGCTTCTTAAGCTGAATAAGTCGTTGACAAGGCGTACTACGTATTTTATGATGAGATTACAAAAATGAATGAGTATTCATTCACCGATAATTGTATCTTAACACCGAGGTGATCTCCTTGACAAGTAGCAAAAAACCAGACAAGTATTACGCAATTCTCGAAGGCGCTCTGAAAGTATTCGCAGAGAATGGCTTTCACAAATCCCAAGTATCCCGAATTGCCAAGGAAGCCGGTGTAGCGGACGGAACCATCTATTTATATTTCAAAAAGAAGGAGGATATTTTGACCAGTTTGTTTCAAGAGAAACTAGGCGAGCTTGTGGAGAAGTTCAACACGGGTGTCAACGAACAAATGACAGCGAAGCAAGCGTTATATAAAGTATGTGAAATTCATTTCAGCGAGCTTGAAGGGAATGTCAATCTTGCTTTTCTCACCCAAATTGAACTAAGACAAAGCGATTTGGAGCTTCGCAAAGAGATTGGCCTTGCCCTCAAGAGATATATTATCCTGATTGAAAATATATTAGAAAGAGGCAAACAAGACGGGAGCTTCCACGCTGACTTTGATGTAAAACTCGTACGTCTTCTCATCTTTGGAGGGATGGATGAAGTTGTGACCTCTTGGCTCATCTCCGGGCAAAAGTATTCTTTAACCGCTCAAGTCGGCCCTACGGTTAACTTTTTCATGAAAGGCATCGAGGCTTAAGGGTCTGTATAACATGTATATTCAGGAAGGAGCTTGGCTATGGACATTTTTGTATTATTGAAGCAAACGTTTGATACAGAGGAGAAAATTGTTCTGCAAGCGGGAAGTGTTCAAGAGGATGGCGCCAAATTCGTCATAAATCCTTATGATGAATATGCCGTGGAGCAAGCCATTCAGCTGCGAGATGAATTTGGGGGCAAAGTCACTTTGCTCTCCGTAGGACCAGACAGGACAGCCGAAGCACTGCGCACTGCTCTGGCTATGGGCGCAGATGAGGCTATTCTCATCACCGATGAGCGGATTCAAGGCGATGAATGCGAGGTTGCTGAAATCTTAGCCCAATTCCTGCGTAGTCAGTCTTTCGATCTCGTGTTAGGCGGTAACTTCTCTGTAGACAATGGAGCTGGGCAAGTAGCCATTCGCTTAGCCGCTCTTCTTGATATCCCACATGCTGCATCCATTACAAAACTTGAAATCACCAGTGGCGGGGCGGTTGCTCACCGAGATGCGGAAGGCGACATTGAAGTCATCGAGGTTCCACTCCCTGCTCTCTTCACCGCCCAGCAAGGTTTGAATGAGCCTCGTTATCCTTCCCTGCCAGGTATTATGAAAGCGAAGAAAAAGCCCTTCCAGCACCTAACACTTGATGATATTGAGGGCTTGAGCGCCGTTTCTGCCAAAACCACTCGTATTGAACTAACGCTGCCGCCTGAACGCCAAGCTGGCCGTATTCTCAAAGGCGAAATCGCTCAGCAGGTATCTGAGCTTGTCCAAGCACTGCGCAACGAATCCAAAGTGATTTAACGAAAGGGAGGCTACGATCATGGCTAAAACATTTCTCGTTGTCGCCGAAGCTCGCGGTGGCAAGCTGCGTCAAGTATCCTTTGAAGCTCTACGCGCTGCTCAGTTATCTGCTGCGGAAGGTGATAGCATTCACGCTGTACTCATTGGCGGGAGCAGCATCAAAGCTCTTGCGAGTGAACTGGCTGCTTACGGCGCAGAATCCATCTATGTTGTTGAGGATACTGGTCTTGATAACTACAATTCGGAAGCCTATTTGAGCGCATTACTAGCAGTAACTGGCGATGTGAAGCCGAGCGCATTGTATCTCGGCCACACGGCTGCTGGCCGAGATCTGGCACCGCTGGCCGCAGCGAAGCTTGGCGCCGGCCAGCTGTCAGACGTGACGGCGATCTCGCGCAGCGACGATCGTGTGGTATTCACTCGGCCGCTTTACGCTGGCAAAGCCGTTGAGAAGAAAGCGTTTACCGACCCGGATGGCACATGGGTCGTTACGATTAGACCGAACAACATCGCCCCGCAAGCGCCAGACGCCTCGCGTCAGGCTTCGGTCATCGATGTTGCCTACCCTGCCCCCTCCCTGCGCAGCATCATTCGGGAGGTGGTTAAGAAAACGTCCGGCACCATCGACTTGGCAGAAGCCAAGATCGTTGTCTCCGGCGGACGTGGGGTGCGCAGCGCCGAAGGCTTCCAGCCGCTCGAAGAGCTGGCTGCCGTCTTGGGCGGCGCTGTTGGGGCCTCCCGCGGAGCCTGCGACGCGGGCTACTGCGAATACGCGATGCAAATCGGCCAAACCGGCAAGGTGGTGACGCCGGAGATCTACATCGCGTGCGGCATTAGCGGCGCCATCCAGCACCTTGCGGGGATGAGCTCCTCGCGCGTCATCATCGCGATTAACAAGGATGCGGAGGCGCCGATCTTTAAAGTAGCCGACTATGGGATTGTCGGCGATCTGTTCGAGGTTGTGCCATTGCTCACCGAGGAGTTCCGGCAGCTGCTGAAGTAGTCGCTTTATCACAACGTCTCACCCATGTGGGAACTAGGGGCCGTTAATAGCGGCAGAAACAGCCGATGTGTTGATCTTAGGGAACTGTGCGCCGCAGTTCCCTAGATCTTGCATTTCGCTCTTGAAATCCTCACGCTATTCCAGTAAACTCATCGTACATTTACATTTCACATGTTAGGAGTCCTCTTTATGTCAATGACACCAACTGAAGTTGTACAACAATTTTTCGCTAAAGCTCGTACTGGCTTACAACCTGATGCTGCTCATGATTACATGGCTGAACACGTGCTGGCCCATCAAATGACGGGAGAGAACGAAACTACCGTTCACCGCACACCTGCCAATTATGCTGACCACGTTAGAGAAATGATTGCCGCCTATGGTGATTTTCAACTAGTCATTCAAGAAATGATCGCGCAGAACGATCGTGTCTACGTCCGTTGGAAACAAACCGGAACACATATCGGCGAGGTGGACGGATTTGCTCCTACAGGAAAGCCGATCGTCGAGATTGCAAGCGCTGTTTATCGCATCGAAAACGAACGAATCGTCGAGTACTGGATTCAAATCGATCGCGAAGGCATCCGTTTACAGCTTCAGCGAAACGCTTAGATCAAGCAAGACCCTATTTACGCAAAACACACACTGTGTTTGCGTAAATCCGGGGGACTGCTAACTGCTGAACTCCTAATCTCCTAATCTCCTAATCTCACCCCTTAAGCCCACGCCCTTTTCCAACCTGCTCATCCAGCCATGCTGCCAAATCAGCCATGACCTCTTCACGGTTCACTTCGTTCAACATTTCATGCCGGCCGCCTGGGTAAAGCTTGCTGCTAACGTTCTGAAGCCCAAGCTCCTCATACATTTGTATGAGCTTCCGCACACCTTTCCCGTGTCCGCCAACAGGATCTTCTTCACCAGAAAAAATATAGAGTGGTATCTCCTTCGGAATCCGCTGAACATGGTCTGGGCGATGAATATCCCTAAGCCCCTTGAAGAAATCCTTGAAAAACCCTGACGTAAACACCACGCCACAGTAAGGATCAGCCACATATTTATCCACTTCCGCTGGATCTGTGCTTAACCAGTCGAAGGACGTTCGATTAGGTGTGAATTTTTTATTATACGCACCAAAGGACAACGACGTCAGCAGCGAACTCCGGTGATGGTCTCCTCGAATGGCAGCTTCAGCAGCCGCTAGCGCGATTCCTGCATGGAGAGCAGCGCCCTCACTCCCATTCGATCCAGACAATATGATCCCCTGTACTTGGTTAGGAAATTGACTGAGGTAGGTACCCATGTAAGATTGCGTCAAAAAGGAGCCCATGCTATGTCCTATCACGAACAAGGGCAGCTTCTCCTGATACCGCTTCTTAATTTGCCCTGTAATTTGGCCCATAGTTTCCACCATACGCTGGAAGCTATTCTTTCCAAACTTGCCAACGGCATCCGGCGATCCAGCTGTTCGACCATGACCCAAATGATCGTTCGCGTAAACGGCATAACCTCTTCTCGTCAACACCTCGGCTAGTCTCTCATATCTTCCAGCAGTTTCAGCCATACCGTGTGCTATCTGTACAAGCCCTTTAATTGTAATCGCTTCCTCAGGAAGCCATTCATAGACATAATGATTGACAGTCTGATCGTCACGCCAAATAAAATGCTTTTTTAGCATAAGTTTCTATGCCCCCTTATACTGTATCTGCTTGTATTCTCTTCAGTATACTGCTCTTTCCACATGAAAACAGCCCCTTTCCGAAGAAAGCGGCTGATCGGCAATATACGTATAATAGCTAAACTTTGCTCGTTTGTTTGACTGATTTTACTGCTTGCAGCTGAGACTGTGATTGCGAAGCCGTGTCAAATCGTTTTCTCTCTGTTTTATCAATTTGCGCAATTTTCCCATCGTGTACCACAATCTGTACCGATCCATATTCCAACCCATTCAACATCTGCTTAATTCGGTCCACCCAAACGTCATCTAACTCTAATGGTTTCGCCATCTCATTTTCCTCCGCTTCTTGATCAGATCGTCCAATCATTCCAATCATTTTTCTGTTTTTGAATGAAGGATAGCCAATTGCTTGTTTTCTCTAATAATTCTTTGGTCGTTCCTGAAGATGAGTAGGTGTGATCAGCTTGATAAATCAGATCCAAATCACACTGTCCTTCATTTCGCAACCAGAACATCTTTTGATATAATGGGGCATAATCAACTGGGATAATTTCGTCCGCCGTTCCGTGAATGACGAGAACATCCCCATTAAATTTACGTAGTTGTTCAAAAGGCTGATGCTGTGCCAACGTATCAAAAAAATGGCTGGTTAGTGAATAACCATGATGGTCGATGGCGCCACCAAGTGGCAATTTCTCGTATTCATTTCTGCCAACAATTCGAACGATATCATTATGTGGGTGGGCTACTGCTGACCATAGCACGAGTGTTTTAACACGGGAATCTTTGGCTGCTGTCAGAACCGCTGTAGCTCCCCCCAAACTATGTCCGACCAATATCACTCGGCTCAAATCTACGCAATCAATGGTCAACGCATAATCAATCACTCTGCGTGTCTGTTCAATGAGAGTATCTAGCCCGCCTGCACCATAATCCCCGGTGCTATCGCCGCAACCGCCATAATCAAATCGCAAGACCAAATAGCCTTTCGAGCTAAACTCACGCGCTGCCTTCACAAACAACCGATCTACCCCGATCCGGCTGCCGATGAAACCATGACAGATGATAATCAGCGGCCAGCGCTGACAATCAACCTGTGCAGCTCCTGTTTGATTCGTTGGGTAATGCAGCGTAGCGGACAATTCGATGTCGTCGCTTTGTATAGTGATGGCATGCTCCATGATGTTTACTCCCTTTCGTATAATTCCGATAAGATTAGTATGAATTAAGTATATACCAATATTAGCATCCGCGTACGAGGGTGTCAATCCTGTTTTTAACATATTTTCGTAAAAATAAGTTGATTGGAAAAGACCCTCGTTAAAGTTATCCCCCAGTGAGAGTCTTTCCATATTTGGCTTTCATTAACCGCGCTTAATTCGTTGTCTGCTCACAAATTGTTTGTACTGGAAATAAATCGTACAGCCAACACAATAGCCAAACAGTGCTGCTCCAGCTGCCAAAAGCAAACCTACCTCAAAGAGATAACCTACCCAAGACCATCCCACGGCAAAGGCTAATAACGATATGGAAAGAAATATGACTGCCAAAGCATTGTTAAACCTGGTCAACTCAAGCGCTTGTGTTTCTGTCCTATTTCTCGAAAAAAACCTCTTTAAGACCGTTACGAACAAATTCCACTTCGCCCCTCCAGCTAATCCGAGCACCTGTATAGCCCACAGAATAGCAATTAACCAAGGCCATTGAAACCCTATTGCTAGTAAAACAAAGACAACAATTCCTGCTTGATTCGCCTTCACAAGGGATAGCGGGACTTCTCTCATCAGCGTCACTCCTAATTTGTCAACCAATCCTTAATCGCATAACCTTTCTTAGCTAAACCTTGTTGGACCAAAAATTTTCTTCGTTTCTTCGATCAATTTAAGTCCATCAGCTCGAGCAAAGACTCCCAGCCCCTGCTTGTAATATACGAAGCAAGGACGGGAGTCTCCAGTCATCCGGTCGACTTTTGTCAAACATATAATTCACACTGTTTTACTCGGGTATTGATTGATGCCTATATTACCATCGCCTTTTAGCTTCGTCAACGCTTTTTTCACGAGCTAGTCCATGTGTTGAACCTTATTCCTTGTATCCTTTCATCTAATGTCAAACTCAAATCATCGTGCCTTCGTCACATTAATAAAAATTTTTGAATAAATTCATAAATATCGGAAATAGGTATATTGACAAATTCGACCACGCACTGTTATAGTCAATTTAATATTCCGAGTAAAGCACTATGATTAATTTTAATGGGTGGTGTAATGTGATTAACAAGGTGTTTAAAGCTACGGTTCGATCTGTGCTTATCGGCTATCTGATTGTGCTGCTACTCATCCCGATTGGCTCCATCTATTTCAAAGGTTTTTCCTTAGGCTGGGAGCCCTTTTGGCAAGAAGTAACAGGACCACTAGCCTGGAAGTCCATTTTACTTACAGTCAAACTCAGTATTGTATCGACAATTATTCAAGCCATTGTAGGCACCATCATCGCTTATGTTCTTGTAAGATATACATTCCGAGGCAAGAGCATTCTGAACAGTATGGTCGACCTTCCCTTCTCACTGCCAACCTCTGTGGCAGGACTTATGTTCCTAACCTTGCTTGGACCGTCTAGTCCACTAGGCGCATGGCTCGATCACGCTGGTATTAAGTTGCTCTACAATCAAACAGCAATTGTCATCGGCTTGGTATTCGTTACTTTCCCATTCGTGATTCGAACCGTTCAACCACTGCTTGAACAAATTGATCCCGCGGAAGAACAAGCCAGCTTCACACTAGGCGCGAGCAGATTCTATACGTTCTGCCGAATTGTTTTTCCCGCCATTTTCCCCGGTATTCTTGCCGGCAGCATGCTTGCCTTTTCCCGATCGCTAGCCGAGTTTGGCGCCATCTCACTGATCTCCGGTAATTTACCAGGAAAAACGATGGTTGCTTCGGTCTATATATACGGTGAGACGCAGAACTATAATCCCGAAGGCGCGGCCGCTATTTCTCTTGTGCTCCTTACATTGTCACTCCTTATTTTATGGATCATCAATGTATTGACACGCGGAAAGGGGCGCCTCGCATGAGAAAAATTTTAATTAGCATTTCGTTTCTCGTCATTTTTCTATTAATTATGCTGCCGTTCCTAGGCATTACCTTTGGCGCTTTTGAAGAAGGTCCGCAAGCCTTTATCGATGCTCTTGTAAGACCCGAAGCGCTGCATGCCTTGAAGATCTCATTTATTATCGTCCTTATTGTTACTTTACTTAATACAATCGTTGGTGTTTACATTTCACTTGAAATCGTTAGAGGTTCCTGGATCTCTCGCTGGTTGAAACCAGTGATCAATGCTTTGATTGATTTGCCTTTTGCCGTATCACCGGTCATCGTCGGTTTAATGGTCATTTTGATCTTCGGACCCAATACAGCGCTTGGCGCATTCTTTGAAGATCATAATATGAAAATCGTTTACGCCATTCCTGGTATGGTTCTTGCTACGATGTTCATTACATTTCCTCTTATGGTTCGTGAGGTCGTTCCATTGCTCGAAGAAATCGGTACCCAATCCGAAGAAGCTTCGGCTACACTTGGCGCTGGTCCATGGCGCACCTTCTTTCAAATCACATGGCCAGGTATTCGTTGGGGCGTCGTTTACGGTCTCATTTTAACCATCGCAAGATCGCTTGGTGAATTCGGCTCTATCTTAGTTGTCTCAGGCAATATCATCAACCAAACGCAGACGGCTACAACACTCGTGTATCAAGATGCTGAGCAGTTCCAGCTCGTTGCAGCGAACAGTGTCGCATTTGTGCTCGGACTCATCTCAATTACGATTTTGTTAACACTTGAGTGGTTGAAAAGAAGAAGCGAAAAATTAAGCAGTCATTAAGGAGGAACCCTGTATGCATATCGAAGTTAAAAATCTTAATAAAAATTTCGGAGCTTTTCATGCCATCAAAGATGTTAATTTCAGTATTACGAAAGGGCATCTTGTTGGTTTAATCGGTCCCAGCGGCGGCGGTAAAACGTCCATTCTACGCATGTTGTCTGGCCTCGAAAGTCCGACGACAGGTGACATTTATTTCGATGGGAAGCTTGCTACACACCTGCCTGTTCAAGAAAGAGGAATTGGCTTCGTTTTTCAAAGCTATGCCCTGTTTAAACATATGACCGTTTTTGACAATGTCGCTTACGGACTCAAAGTTCTCAAAAAACCGAAGGAAGTCATCCATGACCGAGTCACTTATCTGCTGAACTTAATGGGACTTGCGGGCAATGAACGCAAATATCCGCACCAGCTTTCGGGTGGACAGCGTCAACGGGTTGCTTTCGCTAGAGCATTGGCTCCCGAGCCACAATTGTTGCTGCTCGATGAACCATTTGCAGCAATCGATGCCAAGATTCGTAAAGAACTGCGCCTTTGGCTGCGCAACCTGATCGATGAATTTAAGGTCACGACCCTCTTCGTCACCCATGACCAAGATGAAGCCATCGAAGTTGCAGATGAAATCATTCTCGTACAAGGCGGGAAAATCGAACAGCAAGGCAGTCCTTGGGAAATTTATACGAAGCCGGCATCTTCATTCGTGGCTTCTTTCATTGGCGAGTCTAATGTGATCTCACAATATACGCCGCTAGTTGGGTTCCCTTACTTAAATGAGCTTCAACAGGACGGCAAATGGCTGCTGGATGTGAACGTGTTGATTCGACCAGAATCCATTGAGGTTCGCCCGCATGACGTAAGCCATCTGGCGACAGCTGGTGAGAAAGGAAAAGTGACGCATGTCCATTTCCGCGGGGACTCCTGGTATCTAGAAATCGATACAGGTTCAATAAAGTTATTCGCTTATCAATCCGTAAAAGAAAAAATTTATCGCCCCGGTGATGAAGTGAATATTTTAATCCATCAGATTTCCGTCTTTACGAAAACCGAGAATATCGTCATTGAAAATCAGGCTAAACAAGATCCGCTGCCTGTTTTTATATAAAAATAAGCTTACGAATGAAGGGGAGTTGTAAACCATGAAAAAAATTAAATCACTAGGCCTTATCACTGCTGCATTATTCACGGCAAGTATCACACTTACGGCTTGCGGAACAGGTACAAAATCAGCGAGCACACCTGCTCCATCCGCGGCGGCAACAGCTGCAGCTACCACAGCGGCAAGTTCTGCTCCTAAAGCTGAAAAAGTAACGATCACGATTGGCGCATATTCCATTCTTAAAGACTCTTTTGATGTCATTTTGCCTAAATTTAAAGAAGAGTGGAAAAAGAAAACCGGTCAAACCGTAGAATTCCAAGAATCCTATGTAGCATCCGGTTCCCAAGCTACCGCGATTATCCAAGGCTTTGAAGCAGATATTGCCCCTCTTTCCCTAGAAGGAGATATCCAAAAAATCGTAGAAAAAGGCTTGATCACACACGACTGGAAAAACAACCCTTATAAAGGCAACATTACCGCTTCCATTGCGGCAATCGGTGTTCGTGAAGGCAATCCTAAAGGCATTAAAGACTGGACTGACTTAACAAAACCAGGCGTTGAAGTGTTGATCCCGAACCCAAGCACCTCCGGCGGAGCCAAATGGGACATTAACGCGATTTATGGCGCTGGACTCAAAACTTCTGAAGCTGCCGGCAAAAAAGATCCTGCCTTTGCCAAAGATTATTTGGCTAAAGTCTACAAAAACATCAAAGTACTTGATAAAAGCGGCGCCGATTCCCTTGCGACCTTCGATAAAGGTGTAGGCGATGCTATCGTCACTTATGAAAATGAGCTCATTTCCCGGATTCAATCAGGCAAAAAATATGTGGAAGTTATCCCGCAATACACGACTACTATCGAAAACCCAGTTGCACTCATTGATAAAAACGTAGATAAACATGGAAATCGCGAAGCGGTTCAGGCATTCCTTGAATACCTGTGGAGCCCTGATGCTCAGAAAGTATTCGCAGACAAAGGCTTCCGCTCCGTACTTCCGGAAGTTGCTAAGCAATACGAGAAAAACTACACAACACCTGCCGGCATATTCAACATCGAATATCTTGGCGGTTGGGATAAAGTCAATAAAGAACTGTATGGTAAAGGCGCAATCTGGGAGACCATCCTCGCAGAAGGCGGATCCAAATAAGACTGCCCAAAAAAAGCCCGGAGCGAATGTGATATTCGCTGCCGGGCTTTCTTTTTTTGCTCACGAATGAACTTATCTTCCGTCCCCATCGAGTAAATTACCTAAACCGCCTAAGATGCTTCCCTCTTCTTTCCTGCCGCCTGCTCTTGAAGCCGATGCCATACGATCTGCCAGCCTGCTGAATGGCAAGGATTGAATCCACACACGCCCTGGACCGCGTAGCGTTGCGAAGAATAAGCCTTCACCGCCAAACAGCGCTGTTTTCACACCTTTCACCATCTCGATGTCATAATCCACGTCCTGCGTCATTGCAACCAAGCAGCCTGTATCTACACGAATGACTTCACCTGGACGAAGCACACGCTCGCAAATCGAACCGCCTGCGTGCACGAAGGCCAGGCCATCACCTTCAATTTTCTGCATAATAAAGCCTTCGCCGCCGAAGAAACCAGCACCTAATTTCCGCTGAAACGCAATGCCAACGGAAACACCTTTCGCTGCACAAAGGAAGGAATCTTTTTGACAAATCAGTCTTCCTCCAAGCATCGACAAGTCCATCGGGATAATCTTACCGGGATAAGGCGCTGCGAAATTAACTTGCTCTTTCCCGCTGCCGCTTTGGTTGGTGAATACCGTCATAAACAAGCTCTCGCCGGTTAATAAACGTTTGCCCGCTCCTAGAAGTTTACCCATGAACCCTTTGTTATCACTGCTGCCATCCCCGAAAACCGTCTCCATCTGGATGTTCTGATCCATCATCATCATGCTTCCGGCTTCCGCCACGACGCTTTCTCCCGGGTCCAACTCAATTTCTACATACTGCATTTCATTGCCTAAAATACGATAATCAATTTCATGTGCATTCATTGTGGTATTACCTCCGAATAGTTTAAGTTGAAAATAAATCCGATTTTATTTCAATACGATGTTTGTTCTGTTAGGTTTCAAGGGTTTCTTATTTTCTTCGTAACATAGCTACCTGACAAATATGTAAGAACACCGATAACCATTATGGTCAAAATCTCAATCACCACTTCAAAAGGTGCAGCCTTAATGCCGAACGCAACTTTATGGCTTCCGAAGTTAATTGCAGCATACGAGTCACGGATGTCCGGCACGTATTTCAAGGTGGTATAGAAGCCCATGAACATTTGAAAGGCATAGTACACAATAACCAAAGTAATTGCGAAGATCAAAGATCGAAATATCCTTTTTCGCATTAAGAGCTCCTTCCGAGTCTGAATTTACTTATATTTTCCATAATAACCCTTTTTACGCGAATTCTCCAGTTTGCAAATAATGGGGGATTGAAACAAAAAAAGCAGACCCACAAGGGATCCGCTCGATCTTGATTACAAATGTAAATTTCGTTCTTCTTTCCGAAGCTTGCGTGCGGCAAATCGCATCTCAGCCGTTTCGAAAAGTCGTTTCTCCTCTTCCGTCTCAGGGATAATGCCCGGAACCTCACAAGGCTGGCCGTATTCGTCTAGAGCGACGAAAGTTAGATAGGAATTGGCTGTGCGTTTCTTCTCGCCGGTCAACAGGTTCTCCGATTCAATTTTCACGAATACTTCCATTGAACTTCGGTGCGTCCAGGTGACGAACGCCTCCAGTTGAATAGCTTCACCAAGCTTAACAGGCGCATAAAAGTCCAAGCTGTCGCTTGAAGCGGTGACAACCCCCCTGCGCGAATGGCGCATGGAAGCAATCGTTGCAACCTTGTCGATGTACTGCATGACACGTCCGCCAAACACGGTATTGTGATAATTCGTGTCAGCAGGCAAAATAATTTCGGTCAACACGGTTCGGGAGAGTCTTGCTGGTTTAGCTTCCATGTCGTTTCCTCCTGATGATGACGATAGGCTGTAAGTAAATTATTTCTTATTCGTAGTTTAGCTGAAGTTTGCCTGCGGCTTGCTTTGCCAAACTGCGTGCTTCCTCAACAGTTTCTCCGCTGCTGAGTGCAACCGCCATACGGCGGCCGACTTTCGTCTCCGGCTTGCCAAACACGCGAACTTGCGTATTCGGAACGGATAACGCTTCTTCAAGCCCGCTGATTGTATATTCTACTTGTTCGCGGTCTGCTTTGAGCGTGTAGCTTGCGCCGGGTGTTAAAAGGCGAATACCCGTGATCGGCAATCCAAGAATCGCTCTTGCGTGCAGAGCAAATTCGCTCAAATCCTGCGTCGCCATAGTGACCATGCCTGTATCATGAGGACGAGGCGAAACTTCACTGAAGTATACGCCATCTTTGGTCAAAAATAGCTCAACGCCATAGATGCCATAGCCGCCAAGCGCGTCTGTAATCGTTTTGGCCATATGCTGTGCATCAAGAATTTGCTGCGACGTCATTGCGTGCGGTTGCCAGGATTCGATGTAATCCCCGTCTTTTTGAATGTGGCCGATTGGCTCACAATACGTTGTACCGGAAACGGAACGAACCGTCAACAGCGTTATTTCAGACTCAAAATGAATGAATTCTTCAACAATGACTCGAGCGTTTTTGGCACGTCCGCCCTCCATTGCGATGTTCCATGATTGTTCCACATTCTCAGGCGTCCGGCACACACTTTGACCTTTGCCCGAGGAGCTCATGATTGGCTTAATAACACAAGGCGTACCGATTTCAGCAACAGCCGCATGCAGCTCTTCAAGACTGTTTGCAAAAGCATACTTGGCTGTTCTCAGCTCAAGTGTTTCAGAGGCAAGGCGGCGAATACCCTCCCGGTCCATCGTTAATCGAGAAGCTGTTGCTGTTGGAATTACACGGTAGCCTTCTTTCTCAAGTTCTACAAGAACTGGAGTAGCAATGGCTTCAATTTCAGGTACGATTAGATCTGGCCGCTCTTGCTCGATCAACGCTCTAAGCTGCTCCCCATCTAGCATATTGATCACATGGCTGCGATGCGCTACTTGCATAGCTGGAGCATTCGCGTAACGATCCACGGCAATAGTCTCAATCCCTAGACGCTGTGCTTCGATGACGACTTCTTTCCCAAGTTCTCCTGATCCCAGCAGCATGATTTTCTTCGCTTTGTTTGATAATGGTGCTCCGTACATGAAATGATTTCCCCCTTAATGTTTTCCAAACGGAAGTAAACTTATAACAGCAAATGGATATGTATGTAAATAAACATAACAAGAATGGCATAAACAGGGTAATTAGCCAGCAATCCTGCGCAAATACCCTGATCTATTGTAAAGGATTTCGACATTAAAAGATAGATTTCAGCAAAAGTTTGCGTAAAATCGGCACGAGCTGCTCGGTTAATTCCTCCACACGTGGCACAACAATGCTGCTTCGACCATACATATTGCGCATCGCTGCCCGTTCTGTTTCATGTACGGTTCCTCCACTAGCTAAAAAGATTGAAATGACCTCGATGCCAAGCCTACGTGCTCTCATGACGGCTTCGTAGGTATCCAGGATACCTACGTCGTTATAATTCGCTGCGGACGGCTCCCCATCCGAGAAAACCAAGAGGATGCGCTGCCGCTCAGCACGCCGCAGCAAGCGGTCTGTCATGCAGCGAATCGCGAAGCCATCGCGGTTATCCTGCTGCGGCTCCAGCTGCATCAGAGCCGCGCCGCTTCCAGAAGCGAGCGAGGAGCCGAAGTCCACAGCAACCTGGAACAGGTTAGGTGCTTCGCGCTCCGTTACGCGGTCCGCGTCCTCCCAGAATCCCACGATTTCGTGGGGGATTCGCAAGGACTGGAGGGTCTCGTGAAATAACACGAGACCCAGCTTGGTTTCGTCCATTTTGTCGTACATGGACGCGGAGCAGTCGACGAGCAGCGCGAATGCTGCGTCGAGCTGCGGGACCGGCGCGCGCTTCTTATAGAAGAGGCGCGGCATCTCTTGCGTGAAGGCTCGTGTCAGCCGCTTATCGAGCCGCCCAAACAGGCGATCGCCGCGCGGGGCGATCCGCTTCTGCTCCAGCGTGCGCCTAATCGCACGCTGCAAAGGCTTCGCGAGCGGCGCTGCGCGCTCGCTCAGGCGCCTGAAGGCGGCCTCCTGCGCAGCAGTTGGCCGCCCAGGCGCAAGCCATGTCGCCGTCGCGTACGCGGCGACATCGCCCTCCCCGTGCCCCGCGGCAGCGGGCACGGCGGCCTTGAGGCGCCGCTCGCCGGAGGCGGCGCCGGTGCGCTGGGCGCGCAGCGAGTGCCCCTGGACGATGGCGAGCGCCTGATCGGCAGCGTCGCCCTCGCGGGGCGCAGATCCGAGCGCGGCTGTGCGCGAGCCGCGCTCCAGCTCGAACCGCAGCAGCCCCGGGCTGCGGTCGCTGCTTTCGCGGTGCCAGGTCGGCAGGCGCTCCTGGCCCGGCAATTGACGCTTCCCTTCCTTCTCGGGGAGCACATCGTCATTGGCGAGCCGCTTAGCGCGCTTGAGCTCGCCTTTATACCCCGCGGGCAGCGGCTCTGCTACGCCGCCCCCTGGCTGCATCCAGAAATAAGCGGAACTCGCATCTCTGTCCAGCCAATAAGCCAGCGCGTCCACCATTTCCTCGCAGCTGGCGGCTACCTGCGCCGTATGCTCTGCTTCCTCGATACCCTCTAGAATCGGGTATAACGGCGTTAGCCGCGCTGTCAAACCCACACTTTCAGCCGCGCTCCACTCCGCACCGGTAAACCAGCCATAAATCAATAAAATTAAGGCATCAGCTAGTTCACCTTTGCTCAGATGCGTTCGCAGTTTATGTCCGAAATAAGCCCCATAAATGCGGTGCCGCTCCGAGAAAACACGCGCAGTTCCAGGCCTGCGGGCACGGCAAATACGTTCCAGCCGCATATCTTCACACAAGGCAAACAGCGAGTTCGCCAGCTTAGGAAGCGACGATTGCTGACTTCCTTTGAGGTAGGACTTCACAGCGTCTGCGCTGGTAAACCATGCTGTTCCAATGCCTCGGAGGTAGACATCGCTTTTCATCCCTGAAGCTTTATCCAGTGGCGGATAATCCCACCAAAACTGGCTAACGGTCATACGCGCTGTGCTTTCTTCATAATCAGCGTGAAATGCGGCTTCGACCTCGAGCTCCTTGCGTTTCGTGAACATCCGACCCAAATCCACTAACTGCATCTGCAGCATTGCGTCGATTTTATCTTCAAGCATACCGATTTTTCCTACAAACATTGGCTTAGAATAACGTTTCTGCCGCGTTGATCACGGCTGCACGTTCCCTTTCATCCTCCAGTTTGTCCGCAATCGCTCGGGCTACGGCTCGCATCGGAGGAATATATGCTGTAAGATCACAAGCATCGAGCAGCGCTCTTATCGACCCCGCTTCATCAGGCAGTTGCCCCATCTCGATCAGGGTTAACAGATCAGCTGACAGCTGCACATAAGTTCTCAACTGCTTGTCATCACGCAAAACAGACTTGCTTTTCAAAAGCTTGTACAAAGCGTCCCCTTGCAAATAAGGAATATCAACGGTCACAAACCTATTTTTCAATGCTTCGTTCAAAGGCACAGTTCCCATATATCCTTCATTAATCGCAGCTACGACTCTGAAATCAGGATGAGCGGTGATGACTTCCCCGGTAAATGGATTCGTAATCGATCTTCGATAATCCAGTACACCGTTGATGAGTGACAACGTCTCTGGTTTCGCCATATTAATTTCGTCTATGTATAGAAAATGTCCCTTCGTCATCGCTTTCATGATCGGTCCAGGAATAAAAACAATCTGTGATTTCCCCTGTTCGTCGTGGGACAAAGTTTTGAACCCAAGCAATGCTTCGGCATCCAAATCGGTTGAACAATTCACGGCATGCATCGGTTGATTAAAAATCGCCGAAACATGCTCGGCAAGCTTCGTTTTTCCAGAACCAGTCGGGCCTTCGAGCAGGACATTTTTACCCAAAAATAACGCAATAATGGTATCGACCAAAATATCTTCACGAGGTGCCTCAAAAGCAGCTGCCCCTATTAGTTTAGCATCCTCTGTGTTCGAGTTCGTTTGTGCTCTCTTTAGTTCCAATTGCTTTCTAATCTCTTGCGGTACGGCTTCAGTTAGCATATCTTTTGATGTTCCTCTCCTGATTCCTTTGTTCTTTAACTATTTATCAGGAAAGCTAACGTTGTCAAGCCTTTCAAGGCAGCCAAGGTTCTTCAATAACCGAATGTGAATAGAAAGCCATCGCTTCTCCACATTTGGGGCAGCTTGGCTTGGAAGACGATTCGTTGTACAACTGTGCTAGCGCATAGGAGGTTTCGCTATTTATCGCTTGAATGACATCATCCGGATGCACGAAATCACATTGGCGTGAACTGCAATAGGCTCGGACTTTAAATTTATTGCTCATTTTTGTGCTTTGACGTGTCATGCCTGTAGATCGCTGCCTTTAGTTGAAACATCGTCATACTCCTTTTTTCTAATAAGATCATCCAAAAACTAAGACAAAACCCCCAGCAGGAGGCTGAGGGAGATATGTGTACCTTGCCCGCTTGCGTCTTCTCTTAAGGCAGCATGTTTCTTTGGCCTGTGGAATAGCTTGGGAAAGCATACTGGATCATTGTGTTAAATTCGTTGAGATACGTATCCATGTGTTTATTGTTTTGCTGCTGACCATCGTAATACATCATGCGATTCACGAAATGCGGATTCGTAGAAATGAAAATATTCGCTTCCGGATATATCCGAGTCAGAAGATTCCTTATGGCGTTCGCGCTTTCTGCAGGCAAGGGTTTGGCGGAGAGCCAATCCATCTGAGCTCCCGCTCCTGAACCAAATAATCCAGCCCCGTTTTCCGGGTCGTTGGTTTTACTAAGCATTTTCATACCTTCGTCACCGGCACCCATTGCTTGCATCCCGCCCATATCTACAGCCACATAAATATTGTTATCTGTAATCGCGACAGCCGTGTTCCCTAGGTGAGCCTCCTGAATGACGCCATCTGCTAAATCCCGGTTCATCGTCAGATGCGTATTCGTATGGGCTTTAACGGTATCAAGCGTAGTCGGTTGCATGGATGGCAGCGGTGATTGATTGACACTTTTAGCACCAAGTGAAGAATTTTCATTGTTCCTGAGACTCGTATCCCATGCGCCAGCATTCGGATTAGACGAACTTGCTCCTGCATGATTATTCGGACTTGCAGCTGAGCAGCCCACTGCTGTGCTTACTAGTACAATTGAAAGTGTAAGTTGGATCAACGTTTTTTTCATAAAAAAGCTCCCCCTTTTTCTTTACTTCTTGCCATTTTCCTGCGCTTCTGGTGTGTAAGCAATCAAGGAGACTTCATAACCTAATTGTTCCCTCATACGGGATTCTAGCTTGCGGAGATCTTCCAGCAGATCCTCGTGCGCCCCTAAATTTGCGAATTGATAAGCATTTATGCTCATGATTTCATCCTCCTTCCTGAAAAATAACGATTAGCTTTAATATGGTCATTTATCCCCATTTTTACTAAATAATAAAAGAGCAAGTTATAACTTCAGCATAAAAAAAGCCCGCCGCCAATTCATTCATTGGCAAGCAGGCTTTTCAAATTCCTAGTCGTCTTTCTTACGCGTTTTATCCAATTCTTCAAGCAATTTGCGAACCGCATCCGGATCGGCTGACCCGTTTTCTTTAAAAGCTCTTAGCTTATTTAGCAAATCTGCTGCGATAGCTTCATCCTCTGACTGCTCCGCTTCATGAGCGGGATCAAACCAGATGTAGAAACCTTCCGGCCCGTTGCGCAAGAAGGCTTTACGCCAAAACTCCGGATACGCATAACCTTGTTCTCCAAATATCATGCCAAGCACATCATCACTGTCAATCGGCAGCAAATAATGAAACGACTCCGGTTCCCCGGTATTTGTAAAATCACGGTGCATATAAGCATAATGAAGATAATGCTCGCCTGTCTCTGCATCTTTGGAAACCTCGTACAGATCCAGTTCCGTTTGAAGCAATTCTTTGACAGGAACAATCCGTGAGGCAATTGTTTCAGCGGAAATCTTTTGATGATGAATGAAAGATGCTTCATGTTCCATTTAAACTCACCTCTTTCCTTACCCGACTATCTTGCAATTTGTTTAGCTGCCTAACATTAGGTTATGAGTCTGATCTACGAGTTGATTCCATGATCGCATTACGCAAAGAACGTTTAGGCAGCTTCCATTTATAAAACACGGATAACATCCTCAAAATGACGATAAGTGCAAAAAGCACGGAAATCTGCCACGCTCCTTGCGACCAGCCCAAACCAACCAACGCACCAGCCAACATGCCCCATACCGCATAAATTTCGTCCTTCAGCACAAGTGGCTTACGACCAGCCAGCACATCTCGGACCATGCCGCCGCCAATCCCTGTCAAAACAGCAGCCACAATTACAGCACTTAGCGGATGCCCCATATTTGTTGCATAGAAAGCACCTTGAATTGAGAAGGCTGCTAAGCCGATAGCATCAAAGAAAGCTTCCCACGTCTTCCACACCCGAATATATTTGACCGGCATCAGGAAGACCAAGGTCATAGCAAATAAGGCGATTTGAAAATATAGTCCTTGCTCCCACAACAAGACGACCGGTTTGCCAATCAACAAATTTCGAATGACACCACCACCGAATGCTGTTACGAGTCCAAGAACGTAGACTCCTAGAATATCATAATCTTCCTCCATCGCAACAATCGCTCCACTTACTGCGAAGGCGATTGTTCCGATGATACTAAACAACTCCCAATTCACTTGCTGCAGCCCCTGTCTACTCGATGTCCCAGTTCAATTTAACTTCATTGCCGGTTTGTGAGGATTGGTAAATCGCATCTAAAATTAAATTATTCGTATAGCCTGTCATGACTGAGGTAATTGGTTGTTGACCGCTTTCGATACAAGATAGGAAGTGTCTCATCATACGTACACGAGGCCCTTCATCCAGCTCAGGTATCGTCAGATCCACATCAGCTTCGCGGTCAAACATTTCCGCCAGAAGCTTCCCTTTATTTCCACGAATCGAGGCGCCTCCTTCGGAACCAAGCAGCTGAACATAAGGCTGACTATCTGTTTCAATGAGTGCAGCCCAGCTTACATCGAGTGATAGGGTTGCACCATTATCAAGCTTAATTAACGCTGTAGCCAAATCTTCTACATCGTATTGCCCATCCCAGTTCGGTGTCCCCCAGGAGCCGATCCCTTTTTTACGCGGACCAAACTCTGCATAGGTTGCCCCATAAACCGAAACCGGTTTCGGATTCCCCATCAAATAGAGGGATAAATCTAACATATGTACTCCTAAATCAATTAAGGGGCCGCCGCCGGATTTACCCATCTGTGTAAACCAAGTTCCCCAACCAGGAATTCCTTTGCGTCTCATCCATCCTGCTTTGGCATGATAAATATGGCCTAACGCACCTTTGTCAACCTGTTGTTTGACAGCCTGTGAAAGGACCTCCCAACGCAGTTGGTGCGGAATCATCAACACTTTACCAGCCTTACGCTCTGCTTCTACAATTTGTCTAGCCGATTCGAGATTGAGTGCCATAGGTTTCTCCAGCATGACATGTTTACCTGCTTCTAACGCTTGGATGGCAATAGGCGCATGCCATTCATTGGATACAGCAATAACAACCGCATCGATGCTTGGATCAGCAAGCAGCTTGTCCGTACTCTCATATACCCGCTCAATGTTATACTGTTTGGCTCTAGCCTCTGCAAGTGGTAAGTACACATCTGTTACCGCGGCAATTTCTGCTTCCGGCACTTTTTTCAGCACTTCCATATGGACATTTCCGATGTTTCCGGAACCGATAATACCGATGCGGATTGGTTTTCTTTCTGTCATTTGAATCCCCCCAAAACATGTTTGATTACAATCTTTCTTATTATAAATGTGCTTATCTTTCCCCGCAACCGCCAATCTATCGCTCAGACCCACCATTTGTAGACGGGTATCCCGATTAATTTAAAAAGTTATTCGAGGAACTAGCCCTCTCTCGCTATTCTTTACATATAATAAGATACTAAAACTTTTTTAATAGTTTGTCTCAAACATAACTAACATTTGAATTGTATCCTAAATAGGTAGACCAGCTGGTACATTTGCCAGATGGAAGACATGAAGGAGGACTTAGCATGCAAGCAGTTACCATTAAATTCAAAAACAAATCCATTCCCGTGCTTAATTTCACACATCGCAGTTCACATATGGAATTGTTGTCCAGTAAGCTTAAGGAGTTTGAACTTCATTTTGAATTCCGCCGCAAATTAAAAATGATCTCGCTCATCGAGATCATTGGTGATGTCGCTATTTTTAAATATAACGACGGCACAAAATTGTATTTGGAAGTTTCTTAAGTCGACTTCGGGAAATATTCCTTCTGCAGTTGACTAAGCTCCTGAAGAGAGCGTTTAGCCCATGCTTCCATTTCCGACAACTTAGAGATTTGAGCCATAAGCGCTCTCTCCAGTGATACCTGATATTCAGGAATAGCACCTGCATAGGAACGTATCGTTGAAATCGGCATTAAAGCGATCTCCTGAAACGATAATGCCCGTCTTTGATGAAAAAAGGCTACACTTGGATCCATCGGATTATGCAAATCCCCTTGTGTTGGATGTTCTTTCACAGCCAGAATACGGACTGCTGCTTTCATCGTACTCGACATTTCCACCACTTCCCCATAATAAACCCCAGTTTTATACTCAGCAATGACGTGATCTCCTATTTGAAAATTGCTCATTCGTATCATCTCCTATTAGTTACTTGCTGCTCAGGGGCAGCAGTTTGCGATATAGCTCATCCACAGATTGCATGCGGTAAATCAATTGTTTGTCATGACCTTGTTCAAATATAGCGATGCATGGCACGCTGGTAACTTGCCATTCTCGGCTAATTTGCGGAAGAAAATTAATGTTGCTCTTATACAGCGGCAAAGCAGGCTGCATTGTCAAAATAATCTCTAACATACGTTCTGTCACTTTGCATGTCCCACAAAGTGGCGTGTACAGAAATACAGCAAAGGACTCCTCCTGCCTGTTAACGATCTCAAACAATTCCTGTTGAGACAGCTCCTTCATGCTAACCTCCTCGTTCATCTAACCAAGTCAAACTGTCGGCCGCATAGCCGATAAGATGAGGGAAATCATCCAAATGACTCTCATCGACTTTTCTGCCAAAAGAAAGCGTAATTTGATTATGATACATCATCGGGAAAATTCCGTATTTGTAAGAAAGAAGTTGTGTGATTTGCGGACGATGCTCCCAAATACGGCCTAACTGCTCTTCGATATGCTTGCATTCTATTTCTGGATTCTTAACTTTCGTGAAAAGCTTAATCGTAAGCGTACAGCCTGGTTTAGCTGTAGGGTTTTCTAAAATTTCAGCAGCCAAATCGCTTAGATGAACATGCAAATTAATTTCAGCTTTGCTCGGCTTATCGATTTTTCTTGCAAATTCAATCGCATACGTTCGTGACATCGAAGAAAGATCTACAAGATCTTCCCTGCGTGTAATTAAGATTTTGCCATCCAAATCCAAATCGTAGACGGCTCCTTCTAGAACTACCTTAATGTTGTCGTAGATCGTTGGGTCAAACATCGTTCACACCTTCTTTCATCTTTTGTTTGATTCGATTATACTATTAACATATCACGGTAAAGAAGGTGTTTCTATGTCAGACAAGCCACAAGATCAGCTGGACGAACAACAAGGTCCTAAGAAAGTAAGCCTAGCGGATGCGATCAAACAAAAGTTAGCTCAGAAGAAAGCGGATCAAGCCGCAGCACGTGCAAACCCTAAACAAGCAGGCAATGCCAACCAAAGTGCCAAAAGTCAAATGACCAAAAAAGTGAATAATCAACGCCGTCGTACTGGCGGAAGCTAGAGCTATGTAGGCAAAAGCGCCCTGAGAGTCAAACATCAGGGCGCTTTTCATTTGGTCTTACGCGTATTGAGCTTCGCGCAATTTTTTTACATCTTCGTTTTCCAGGTATTCATCATACGTAAGCATTTTGTCGATGAACCCTTTTGGTGTAATTTCCATAACGCGATTAGCAATCGTTTGAATGAACTGATGGTCATGGGAAACGAATAACATCGTACCGTCAAAATCAACAAGTCCGTTATTAAGCGCGGTGATGGATTCCAGATCCAAGTGGTTGGTAGGTTCATCAAGAATGAGAACATTGGCACCACTTAGCATCATTTTGGAGAACATGCAGCGTACTTTTTCTCCTCCGGATAGCACGTTAGCTTTTTTCAAAGCCTCTTCACCAGAGAACAACATACGTCCTAAGAAACCACGAAGGAATGATTCATCTGGGTCTTTGGAATACTGGCGAAGCCAATCCACCAAGTTTAACTCGGAATTGAAATAGTCTTGACTATCTTTTGGGAAATACGCTTGCGAAGTCGTAACCCCCCATGTGAACGTGCCCGAGTCTGCTTCCATCTCACCCATAAGGATTTTGAAAAGCGTCGTTTTGGCAATACCGTCCGGACCAACGAACGCGACTTTATCCCCTTTGTTAAGCGTGAAAGTAATATTATCCAATACTTTAACGCCATCAATCGTTTTGGAGATACTCTCAACAGCTAGCAGCTGTTTACCAGCTTCACGCTCACCTTTGAAGTGAATGAACGGATATTTACGGCTAGAAGGGCGAATATCTTCAAGAGTAAGCTTCTCGAGTTGTTTTTTACGGGAAGTTGCTTGCTTGGATTTGGACGCATTCGCACTAAATCGAGCGATAAAGGCTTCCAACTCTTTACGTTTTTCTTCTGTTTTCTTGTTAGCATCTCTTGTAAGTCTTAGAGCCAATTGGCTAGATTCATACCACCAATCATAGTTACCCACGTACATTTGAATTTTACCAAAATCAATATCCGCAATGTGTGTACACACTTGGTTCAGGAAGTGACGATCATGGGATACAACGATAACTGTGCCTTCGAAACGAGCAAGGAAGTTCTCCAGCCAGCGAATCGACTCCAAGTTCAAATGGTTGGTAGGCTCATCGAGCAGTAAAATGTTCGGATTGCCGAACAACGCTTGCGCCAAGAGAACACGAACTTTCTCGTTGCCGTCGAGGTCTTTCATCTTCGTATCATGCAGGGAAGTTGGAATGCCTAGACCAATCAATAGCTCTGCCGCATCGGACTCTGCCTGCCAGCCATCAAGATCCTGGAACTCGCCTTCGAGTTCTGCAGCTCTCATGCCATCTTCTTCAGAGAAATCTGCTTTTGCGTACAGCGCATCCTTCTCTTCCATGATTTTGAACAAACGAGAATGACCCATTACAACGGTTTTCAAAACTTCAATGTCGTCAAACTCGTAATGGTTTTGTTTGAGTACGGCCATTCTTTCACCAGGAGTGATAGACACTTCACCTGTGTTCGGCTCAATTTCACCGGAAAGAATTTTTAGAAATGTAGATTTCCCTGCACCGTTCGCACCGATCAGACCATAACAGTTACCTGGCGTAAATTTAATATTAGCGTCTTCAAAAAGCGCTCTTTTGCCGTAACGAAGCGTTACGTTATTAACATTAATCATGTGGAATACATACCTGCCTTTATTGTAGTTTCTTCTATCATAACTTATTTCGCTCTATTTCTTCTACCAACTCGGATAAATAAGTCCATCTTTCCATTGCTGCTTCCAAATCGGCTGTTGTTTGCTGCTCCTGCTCATACAATTCGCGTACGCGATCAAAATCGCTGCCAGCCGTTTCAATCTGCTGTTTCAAGCTTGCCGCCTTGTCTTCCAAAGCAGCAATCGTTCCCTCGATTTCATCCCATTCCTTCTGTTCTTTGAACGTTAACTTCTTAGGACGGTTTGAATTCGTTGAGCCGCTTGAAGCTGCGGAATTATTGGCTGCTGCTTTGCTATTGCCAGCATTGCTGCTTACTTGACGGGCCAATTCTTTACGTGCTTGCTCTGCCTCTTCTTGCTCTTGCTTCTCCTCCAAATAATCAGAGTAATTGCCAATGTAAGGCTCGATTCCTCCTTGGCCATCAAAAGCAAACAGATGCGTAACCGTGCGATCCAAAAAGTATCGATCATGGGACACGGTAATAACGGCTCCTGGGAAACTATCCAGATAATCTTCCAGTATGGTCAACGTTTGGATGTCTAAATCGTTCGTCGGCTCATCGAGCAGCAGCACATTCGGTTCTCCCATAAGTGTACGCAGCAAATATAGTCTGCGGCGTTCTCCGCCTGACAGTTTCCCGATAGGTGACCACTGCAGTGTGGGAGAGAACATGAAACGTTCGAGCATTTGCGAAGCAGGAATTGTTTCGCCATCCGACGTACGGATCAGTTCAGCCGCTTCCTTGATGTAATCGATGACGCGCATCTTCTCATCCATCTCAACCGTTTCTTGTGTGTAATACGCAAGTTTCACGGTTTGGCCGGTCTCGATCGTGCCGCTGTCGGGCTGAATGCGCCCTGCGAGCATGTTCAGCAGCGTCGATTTGCCGCTGCCGTTAGGGCCAATGATGCCGAGGCGATCCTTCGGCATCACGATGTAGCTGAAGTCGCTCAGCAGCGTCTTTCCGCCTGAGAAAGCTTTGGTGACGGCTTCCAGCTCCATCACCTTCTTGCCTAGGCGGCTGCCAGCCAGCGCCATGTCTAGCTTATCTGCGGGACCGTCCACTTTGTGGTCCCGCAGATCCTCGGCGCGTTGCACGCGCGCCTTCTGCTTCGTCGTACGCGCCTTCGCGCCGCGACGGAGCCAGGCCAACTCGCGGCGCATAAGATTCTGCCGCTTATCTTCACTGGCGGCTTCGGACTCCATCCGCTCCGCCTTTTTCTCGAGGAACGCCTCGTAGTTGCCCTCGTAGCTGTAGATCTTGCCCCGGTCCAGTTCCAGGATGCGGTTCGTGACCCGCTCCAGGAAGTACCGGTCATGGGTAACGAGCAGCAACGCGCCGCGCCACTTGCCGAGGTATTCCTCGAGCCAGATAGCGGTCTCGTTATCGATATGGTTCGTCGGCTCATCCAGGATGAGCAGATCGGCGGGTTGGATCAGAACGCGCGCCATGGCGACGCGTTTGCGCTGACCGCCGGACAGCAGGCCGACGGGCTTGTCGAACTCGCTGATGCCTAGCTTCATCAGCACGGTTTTGGCCAAGGTGCTGGCTTCCCAGGCACCTTGTTCATCCATGCGCGACTGGGCTGTGAACAGCCGCGCTTGCTTTTTCTCGCTGGAGGGATCAAGCTCCAGCTCAGCAAGGGCCAGCTCATAGTCGCGCAGCGTCTTCATGAGCGGCGTGTCGCCGTGGAATACTTGCTCAAGGACTGTGGAGTTCGGATCGAACTCCGGGTTCTGCGGCAAGAATTCCACTCGGAAATGGTTCGCGTGCAAGAGCTTGCCGCGATCCGCTGTTTCCAGTCCCGCTAGCAGCTTCAGCAGCGTGGACTTGCCTGTGCCGTTCACGCCGATGAGACCGATGCGCTGCTTCTCGTTCACCGTGAAGTTGATGTCATCGAACAAAACTTTGTCGCCAAAAGTTTTGGTAATATTGACTGCACTCAAAATATTCATGCTTCTACAGGCTCCATGACGTAAGCTGCAAGAAGGGCTGCTGTGTTAACTACAGCATCCATATGCGTCCGCTCCATGCTGTGTGACGCATGAACACCAGGGCCTACCAACGCTGCGCGAATATCGCGTCCACCTTTGAGCGCGGCCGAGGCGTCTGAGCCATACCTTGGATAAATATCAACCGCATAGCCGATTTCCAGCTTCTCGGCAAGCTCGATCATTTTGGAAGTCATCTGATAGTCGTAAGGACCTGACGAATCCTTAGCGCAAATGGAGACATCACGTTCGCTACCGCTCAAGTCATCGCCAAGCGCACCCATATCAACGGCAATAAAGTCCGTAATATCTTCTGGGATGAAGGCAGACCCGTGTCCAACCTCTTCATAATTGGAGAAAAACAGTTTTATCGTAAAGAGCGGCTTCAAGCCTTCTTCTTTGATAAGTCTAAGCAGACCGAACAACGAAGCTACACTCGCTTTATCATCCAAATGACGAGACTTCACGAAGCCATTTTCCTTCACTTGTACACGTGGATCGAAGGAAATGTAATCCCCAACCCGGATGCCAAGCTCCTGAACTTCTTTTTTGGACTTTACAAGCTCATCGATGCGCACTTCCATGTTGGCTTCATCGCGTTTGAACTCTCTGGCATCTTCATAAACGTGTACAGATGGCCTTGATGTGAGAATCGTCCCATCATAAACACGCTCGTCACGTGTATGAATTTGAACATATTCATTCTCAATAGCGCCCATCATGAATCCGCCCAATGAAGTAATCTTAAGCGTGCCGTTCTCTTTAATAGAACGAACCATCGCACCAAGGGTATCCACGTGCGCAGAAATACCAATAACCCGGTCATTACGGACTCCTGGAACCGTTACAATGCCGCAGCCCTTATTCGTATATGTAAGCTCATAACCAAGCTTATTCACTTCTTGTTCTACCTTTTTCATAATGTGGTGCGTATAACCTGTCGGACTTGGTGTACGCAGCAGCATTTCGAGCACTTCCGTCATATAAGCTTTATTTAATTTGGATTTCAATTGGGATTCCTCCCTTTTCTATAATTTATTAAGATTCCTATAAACACACAAAAAACAGTGCAGCCTAGGAATTTTAGCTGCGTTAGCGGCATAAGCCGCAATGCTAACCCCTTCTAAGGATACTACACTGTTCCCTTATGTTTTTCAAACCCAATTAGCTTACAAAATCAACGCAAATGGAAGTCCCATCAAGTACTGTCTTCATATGAGCCTTCACACCTTCATGAATAGGGTGAGTGTCATATGCTTTTAAATCCTCTAAAGAATCGAATTTTGTAATCAAAGCAATATCATACGAACGCTCCAAATGAAGAATATCTGTCCCTACTTCAATATGGCGCAATACGGGAATTTTTCCTTCCATATTCGTAAGAACCGCTTTCGTTACTTCTACAGCTTCAGGACTACGATCTTTGAGTTTAAAAAACACAACATGAGTTAACATTGGACATTTCCTCCTAAATGGTTAATTCGTTACTTCTACTTTGGCAGACCATTCTTCCACATCCCAAACCCTAGTTACCCAACCTTCATAAAATTCCGGTTCGTGACAAACAAGCAAAACCGTTCCTTTATACGCGATCAAAGCTCTTTGGAGTTCTTCTTTGGCAACAACGTCCAAATGGTTTGTTGGCTCATCGAACAACAACCAGTTGCTTTCTCTCATCAGCAGTTTGCAAAGCCTTACTTTGGCTTGTTCTCCCCCGCTGAGCATGCTCATGGCACGCGTGATGTGCTCATTTTTCAAACCACATCTTGCTAGAGCGCCCCTGACTTCATTCTGATTCATCGAGGAAAACTCATTCCAAACGTCGTCAATCGGCGTCATATTGGGCGCTTTAACCTCTTGCTCAAAGTAAGCTGGGCTTAAGTAATCGCCTTGATACGTTTTGCCGCTGAAAGGTTCGATTTTCCCTAGAATTGTTTTGAGCAGCGTAGATTTCCCCACACCGTTGCAACCAACGATCGCAATTTTCTCGCCGCGTTCAATCGTCACATTCATTTTCGGTAAAAGCGGACGGTCGTATCCAATTTCCAAATTTTCTGCCTCAAATACGATTCTACCACTTGTACGAGATTCCTTAAATATGAACGTGGGTTTCATCGCGCTTTCTGGCTTTTCAATTCGATCCACTTTCTCCAGCTGCTTCTGACGGCTTTTGGCACGCGTAGAGGTGGAGGCCCTGGCTTTATTGCGGGCAATAAAGTCTTCCTGTTTTTTGATGTACTCTTGCTGCTTCTCATAAGCATCGATATGTTGCGATTTGTTCATTTCCGCCATGTCCAGGAATTTCTCATAATTCGCCGTATAACGAGTCAGCTTCGTAAACTCCAAATGATAGATCACGTTAACGACTTCATTCATAAATTCCGTATCATGTGAAATCAGCATAAACGCATATGGATAATCTTTGAGGTATATTTTTAACCACTCAATATGTTCCACGTCCAAATAGTTCGTAGGCTCATCCAAAAGCAGCACGGTTGGCTTTTCCAAGAGCAGCTTGGCCAAAAGAACTTTGGTCCGCTGTCCACCGCTGAGTGACGTCACATCACGGTCTAGCCCAATTGCATTAAGGCCAAGTCCATTCGCCATCTCATCAATTTTGACGTCCAGCAAGTAAAAGTCGCCGATTTCCAAACGTTCCTGGATCTCACCCATCTGCTCAAGAAGAACTTCCAGTTCTTCGGGCGAGGCATCCGCCATCTTTTCGGTAATGGCCATCATCGCTTTCTCTTCTTCAAAAAGAGGTAGGAACGCATCGCGCAAAATGTCGCGAATCGTCCTGCCGGCCGCTAAGACCGAATGCTGATCCAAATACCCATATTTAATTCTTGGAGTCCACTCTACTTTCCCTGTATCTTTCAATAGTTTCCCGGTCAATATATTCATTAATGTGGACTTCCCCACACCATTTGCTCCAACTATGCCAACACGCTCGCCTGCCAGTAGACGGAAGGAAACATTCTTAAATAACGTTCGATCCCCAAAACTGTGGCTCAAATCCTCTATCGTTAAAAGACTCATTTTAAAAATCTAAACTCCTGTCTGTTAAAAAATCGCACATACTCGTGACTTCTTATTATACCACTGCTATAGCTAGACAGGAAATAGTTAAATTTTCAATATCGAAAAATCATTGTTTGGCACACAATCTGAATTTCGTCGCCATCTTTTAACAAGTAAGATTGATAGGTAACTAGCGTCTCTCCATTGAGAGAAGTTCCGTTCGTAGAGCCTGTATCCTTCAGCACATAGCCCTGATCACATTTTGTTATTTCAGCATGTATTCTGGAAACACCCGCTTCTTCCAACACATAATTTGCTTTTAAATTGTCATCTCCTCGGCCTATTGTGAAATGGTCACTAAGAATTGGCACTGATTTCGGCATGCCTTGATTTTGCATTTCGAGCCTTGGCCCTTCGGGTTTGCTCTTAAGATTCCCGAGGAAAATCGTTGCATTTCTAGTGTTATTTTGAATTAATGTTGTATGCATATGTAAATTTTGATAATGACTATGAATGTCTGGAGGTTCAACTTTGGATACAGTTGATGACTCTCTCTTATTTTCAGAATGCTTATCTGGTTTTCCGAAAAAAAACGGCAATTGCTTCTCTCCAACGCCTTTGTACCGCGGCAGCCCAAGAAATTTCAATACAAACCATACGTCTGCTAATAAAATGGTTAATCCTGCTGTCAGGTGCAGCGTACTTGTTGATGGAGAAGATATATAATGCTGCCAGAGAAACGCCACTACGAGAATGACACCAATAAGGACAATTATTTGAGATATCTGTGTAATTGGGGTAAAAGCGGCCGTTTGACCAATGTTTAAATCTTGCTTCACGTCCATAATTGGCGTTTGAATCGGCCGATCTTCTACTGGGCTGATTAGGTTCGGGGGCTTAATCATCGTATTTTGTTTCCAAATCGGCTTTGGCAGTCCCTCTTGAACGGGAGATTGCTGATCCATAAGCTTCAATAGTTTTATTTTGAAATCATGTAGATTTTGGATACTCGACATTGTCTCTAACGCAGCATCTAAATCTCTCCTTGTTTCGTCATTCAACTTCGAACAAATCTGCCTCATTAAGTCTAGTATTGCGTTGTGTACATGCCATTCGTCCATACCTTGTTCTATTGGCACATACGTCAAAAACACATCAGACCAGCCGCTGCCAATAAAGATGAGATTATCTTTCAGAACAAATCCCTTCTCATGCAGCATGTAATACTTACTTTCATCAACTGCACAAACAATCGCATACATGAGCTTGGCGAAATGGCACTTGGAAAGTTCCTCAACTTTAAGCACCTGAGCAAGCATTCTCTTAGCTGATAAGCTGTAAAGCAAGTTTATTTGATTATCTACCTCTTGGATTTCGATCGGCAATATATGGGGGATCGTGTTAGCCTCAAGCATCTTAATTTGCAAAGCTGAAAGAGCATCTGCAGTCAAACCAACTCCATCATCTTTAAAGAGTCTCATATAATGACCATGCTGATAGACAAATTCGTAGCGCAGTCCGAATATTTCCTCTATCACGGGCTCACCTCCCCTCTCAAATAAAAGAGTAATACCAGGTCATTATGGCGGCTGGCATAACTGCATACATAAACGGAAACTTGATATTAGGATCACGTTTCATCCCCATCACGATGTTCAGATCATGTAACACGATGATTAAATAAAGCCACTTCACCAGTTTCTGACCCGTAGCCGCCATTTGTTTGTGCATCATTATTAAAATAAGTCCTATAAAAGCAGCACAGAGAATGGAATAAAGCATCAATAGGAAAACAAAACTTGTGCCCATCATCGCTCCTATAGCAGTAAATAGCTTCACGTCCCCTGCCCCAAGCGCACCGATAAGATAAAGCAGGAACATCGCAATAAATGCGCTTCCTGCACCGATAAACGAAAAGATTAAGCCGTTCAATCCGCTTACTGACACATTCAACATTGTTCCTATGACCACTCCGCAGATTGTAAGTTTGTTGGGGATTACCGCTCTTCGTACGTCAGTAACAAAAGCAATCGAAATAAAAATTAATAATAAATAGTGAATTCAAAGCCCTCCTCTATCTGAAACGGCATTTAAGCACCTACCCATGCCCGCTCAAACGCCCTCTTTTTCAAAAGAATCGTTTGACTTAGAAACGGAACCGGAAGTTGATACGATATTTCCGCCTCAATTCCAAAATAAGCATCACCGTCGTTATACAGACTTGGGAGTGTTACTGAGATAACCTTAAAGTTACTCCTCTGAACGGTTGAGCGATCACAAAAAGCGTATACAATCGGCGTAAACGCAGCATTTATGCGGGGTTTAACTTGCTGCTCATACAGCTCATCTTTCTCTTCTGTCACGAACTCCTCACCTTGCAGCCGCTTCTCTTTTTCCCATTTAACTAATTCGAGCAGTGGTTCAGGGATATATGCGGCATATTCATCTGCTAAACTTTCTGCGTTGGACACTTGTTCCCGTGCAGATTGAACATGGTTGATAGCTGAATTCATTATTTCTGCTGGGCCGCTCTGCTCAAACTTCACTTTAGCTTCTTGCACGAGAAGTCTTACCGGGAATAGTTGACCTGCTATAGATTTAGTTGCTTCAGAAACCCCGGCTTGTAGCGCCATTTCTAGACATGCGATTTGAATACAAATAACAAGGCCAACAACAAAGGCAAGGAAGAAAGGCAGTATTAAAGCCGCTTCCACCACGATGCCTCCCTTTTGTTCGCTATAAAACTTATGTAGCATGATGCCCCTCCTAACATTCAGTACGCTACTGCAGCTGTGCCAACAAATTGGCAGCGATTCCCTGTCACTTTACAGCCTAATAACCCGCTTCCATCCAACAGTTTCATGATCTGAGGAATAAACCACAGCTTAATATCACTTGAGGCATTACCCTGTATGTAAGTCGTAGCTTGCATTAAATCCTTTCCAGTTTCGAGCTCAATGAGCGCCTGCATTCTAGCCATTTGCTTTGTATTATTGCTATGGATGAGCATGAAGACTCGCAAATAATCCTTGTATGTCAAGCTTACGGCTGGGGCTGCAATTTTTGCAGATAACTCTACAGCCTCTCCTTTCACCAGCTTTGTCATGTCTTGGAAAGCCAAAACAGCCCCCTCTGCCGCTGCAGCCAAAAGTACCAGGAGCGGTGAACCAAGATTAAGCAGTTCTTTTTTAGGATCGAGGAGCGCCTCAATGGTACGTATGGCAAGACGTAATGAGAACATTTCCGCATAAGCGGATGAAATATTTGCTGGACATGAGGAGAATCCATATAGCAAATATTCTACCTCTTGGTTTGCTAGCGCGTGAGATCTTGGATCTACCCGCTCATTAGAAACTTTGGGATTGCCTGTTTGATTCGTTTCTAAAGCAAGCGTTCGGTAATTGAATTTTGTAAGCGCATATTCATTCACATAAAGCTCATTACGCATGACCTCTGCTGCATTGTTGAAGGCTTCAAGCATATCCATTGCTTTAAAGCTCACGGGCTCAGATTTCTCTAGATCATAAGCAATTTCGCTGCCGATAGCACCTTCCTGTGCATTAGCCTCACGATACTTTTGGTAGAAACCTTTGGGAGATGAAGATGATTGTGGACCAGAACCTTGAAGACGATTATACAGCTCGACATCACTACTCTGAGCATTCACTAAGCTGCACCCACCGATCGATTGCTTCGCTTGATCCAAGATCGTTTGAATCTTACTTTTTTGTTGCTGTTTATTTGCTGAGATAGCCCCATTTTGTTCCATTCTCGTTCTCTCTAAAATGCTTTGCTTTTGATTAAAATCTTGCGATTCCGTCCAATAAGCATCATTGGCTTGATTAGCTTTGTTTGTATTTTCAGCTGTATACAGCAGTACAGAGTCAATCACATCTTCAAAAGCTGTAAATAATGCTGTAATGCTTGCAATAGCTGTTTGGTACCTATAGAAGTATTCATCCCCCAGCACAGGAACGCTTTGGAAAACTTCATTCGCACTGGTCACCGCATTCCCTGAGTCAGGACGTGAAGTAATCCCAATAAGCTTCGTACGTATTTCATCATTTCTTTGCTTTGCTGTACGTAATGCCGGCTCAATTGTCTGCTGTAATAACCCGATTTCTTTGGTATTTGCCTGAACCTCGAGCTTCGTAACCGCCAGGAGCGCAGCATATTTGATAATTAATTGCAGCAGATTTTGGAGATCATTTAGTTTTTGAGCTAATGTTTGTGCTTGAGTCCCTAGTGCCTGACGAGATTCCAAAATGGCTTGCATGCCAGCCATACCACCTGGACCTGCTTGACTGATCGCGGCAATGGACATATCCAAGTCTCTTATCGATGCCTGAACAGCATGCAGCTGATTTTCCACCTGAACGATTTCATTTCGCACTTCATCTACGGTATGAATACCAATTTGCGATGCTAAACTGTCCAATTCTGCTATCCGCGATTGATAATTGGTGTGGGATAAACCCGTTTTACGATATAGCTCTTCACTGCTCTGCCAAGCTTCATCAAGCTGCTTCTCTCTCTGATCTATGAGCTTCTCTAGCTCAGCTGCTTCCTTTGAAAATTGGCTTCCAAACTGAAAAGGAGCCTTCGTCCCTGTTTTCCGAAATTTATCCGTAATCTCTAGCGTAAACTCAATTGGTGCCTTAATTTTCATATCTTCTAGCAATTGACGCTCAAAAATTTCATGGCTGGCTAACGAGTAAACGGGTGTAACACGTACTCCCTGATCTTTCGGCCTAGTATCCACATAATGAAAAGCTCCTGATGATACCTGACCTGACAAATTATTAGCAAACACGGTTCGAAAAACTTCCTCAGACTTTTCTTGCGAAATCCCCAAACCGTATAAGCCCATCGCTTGAAGCTTTGTATCAAAAGATGACATAACCGAGCGCGTAGCGGCCTTGACCGCTGATTCCGTCTCTTTTTCCGCTAATTTAATCCTCGCAAAATCTATGAGTACCGCTTGAAATACAAAGACCGGCACAATGATTAGAATCAGATAGACGGAAACGGCTCCTCTTTCTGATCGAACAAATCTCTTCAAAAACTCCCCCCATTCTAATTATGAATGACAACGACTATCCCTTTCCGCTCAAGCTCTTTTCGAAAAGCATTAGAGGGCATCCCTTTGCCGCTGGCATCTTTTTTGAAAAAATGCCACACCACACCTTTCACTTGAGTTCCTTGATGAATAAGCTCGAGGTCCTTAGGTAGCTGCTCCATCCGAAGCTGAGCCTCTGTCAGGCTATAGAAGGCTTGATGACCAATCCCACGCACATCCAACGCGTCAATTATTCGGCTTTTACCAGATTCTGTTGTCAAAATGACTTCGGTGCCACTAACCAATGATCGCAAATAAGCGGCGGCCTGCCGTTCCGATTTTATCGTTATACTTGGCCCTGACAGATCACTTTGAGTAGGTTCTGCAAGTGCCTCTCTTGCTTTTTGAGGAGAAATCCGATCCTTGATCGTTTTCATATAAGATCGTGTAATATCCGTTAATCGGATAAGCTCAACTGGTTCTACAACATGCGAGACAGCACTTCCACCTGTTTGATTGGACTTGAACCATCTGTCCATAACTGGCGATGCCTGAAAAGCTTTATGAAGCTTAACTTCGACTTGTTGGTCTAGAATGAAATTAGAAAACTTTGCTGAACCAGTCACACCTTGAGGCAGCAATTCAGAGGATTTAGCCAACTTCCTCTCTACGAGATCGCTAGCAGCCCCCGATGGAAGTGCAATCTCAGATGGATCGTTCGAAACCAGCCTTCCAAATAAATCGGACACATGATTTTGTGTAAGTCGAAAGTAGAGCCCATCTGTCTCCGAAGGATTAAAGTTTCCTGTCACCAAATCTTTGTGACTGTTATCCCAAGTAAAAGCTAACCGTTCGGCTGCTGCTCTAGCGATTTGCTGTAGATAAACTTTTTGATAAGCGTATAAGCTAACGAATAGGACGGTTATTGTACAAAATAGGATGAGAGGTAGCACTAGGGATGCTTCTAATGTAAAGCTTCCCTGCTCACCATCCTTAAAACGTTGTCTTCGGTTATGGCGCACAGCTAGTCGTTGGGCTTGGCGCGCAAGGAGCTACCGAACTGTTGTCCTTGAGGTCCGAATTGGCATCCCCAATCAGCTTCTGAAACCACGAAACTATCCATTTTCTGAAGATAATTGCTATGGCAACAAGCACAGCTACAATCAATAAAATCTCTAAAGTACCAAGACCATCTTCTTCCTTCCAAAAGGATTTCAACCCTTCCATCATGCTTCTCATCATTTCTAACCTCCATTATTTCATCATCAATAGTGCTGGCATGGCGACAATCACCATGACCACGACAAAAATAAGAACCATGGGAAAAACGAGCTTAGAGGAGGCTTCCTCTCCTAGCGTTCGGGCAACAGATTTTCTGCGCTGCCAAAGCTCCAAGGAAAGTGAATGGAGTGCCGCTACGAAATCACTTCCTCCTCGTTTATGGTTGAGCAGAAGGGCCGAAGTAAACAAAGACACCTCATGCAGCGCACAACGCTTACTAAAGTCTTCCATCACTTTTGTAAATGAGACGTTCATCTCCAACTCATGAACAGCTTGCGCTAGTTCAATGTAGAGCGGTGATTTCGCTTTATGAGGTCGAACCTCTACACAGCGAATCCATGCACGATTAACGGTTTCGCCTGCGTTGACGAGCAGCACGATTGTGCTCAAAACCTCAGGCAGTTCCATGATCATCATGAGTTGTTTCCTCCTGATTTTCACATCCAAATCTCGTACTATGAGCAAGGGTAGAGCAATCGCAACGATACAACCAAAGCCCAATAGGGAAGCATCTCCCCCAGCAAGAGCCGAGAAAAGCGTGACAATCACAACACAAAGCAAACTCATCGAGATCATCTCTGCAAAAAACCATTTACTCCCATAAGCTGATAAACTTCTGCCGTGCAGTTTAATTAGATTATGGTGGATTTTGGAAGTGAAATCTGGTAGCTTTTCCATCAAGCTCAACCGATCAACTAACAAATAACTGCATGGAAAAAGTATTTTCATGCGAAAAGGATACGGGTAGGCGTTAATTATCTCTGCATATCGTTTGCGCCCCCACAACCACATAATGAGAATTGCCAACATTTCGAGAATGAGCAAAATGGTGATCCACATGTTACACCTTAATATTCATGATTTTTTGAGTGAGCATATAACATCCGCCAAGCAGTAACAAGCTCGCACTCATGATAAATATCCCGCTCCCTGTATAAAGAGGTTGCATATACTCTGGTGATGAAAAGGCAAGTACGGCAACAATGACGATTGGGGCAAACAATAGCACTCTCGACTCAAACCGTTTCTGTGCAATCATGACACTTATATCTTGCGTGATTTCAAGTTTTTCTCCAATGATAGTTGCTGTACGCTTCATCACCTCCACCAAATTTCCACCTGTCCGCTTACAGGTAAGAAAGACGTCCATAAAACCAATCACATCCTCTAAATGACTGCGATCTGCCAAATTCTTCAGCGCTGCTTCAATAGGCTCGCCATTCTCAACCTTTCGGCAAATAACGCTGAATTCAACTACAATTAAGCAGGCAGGATCAGGGTACAGCAGCTTTAAGTCTTCTAATGCCTCTTGAAAAGCACTTTCAATGGACTTGCCGACCGCCATGGAAGAGGATAAACAACTAAGTGCTTGTTTGAATTGAACAAACAGTTTATTTTTGCGTAACTGAATGAGTTGCTGTTTGCGAATACGAGGAAACATCAGTCCTACTGCTGAAAATGCGGCAGCAAGAACGAGGCTTTTATAGAAAATGTAACCTACAACAAATGCAGGCAAGGCGAGCATAAGTATCGCGCCCAGTTTTTCACGAGGATTCAACTGATAGAAATTATAATCAACTAATGTGAGGACAGAACGGGGATGTTGCGCATCCGGAATCTTAGCTTTCTTCTCAGCAATACTGCTGCTATGCCGGCGTTTTTCCAAGTACAACAGGATCATCCAACTAAGTGTCCCCACTAGGAGGATAAGAAATAACATTTTCATTTGGCTTCACACACTTCTTTACAATGTGAAAACCAAGTTGGTAGTCTTTTGCCAGCCATTCGTATTTTGTGCATGCTTTGAAGCGGATTGCCCGTATACGTGAGCTCACCGATAACCTTAGAGTCTGTCACATCCCCTCTCTCCTCGAATAGAAACAGCGGATGCAGCTGAACTTCACCCTCCTTCATCCCAATGACTTCATGGATTTCAGTCACCTTCCGGGTTCGATCACGCATACGGCTGATATGAACCATTACGTCGAGTGCCGATGCGATCTGCTTGCGAATAACTTCAATCGGCAGTGAAGCGCCACTTAACACCATTGTTTCAAGTCTGCTCAGCATATCAATTGAAGTGTTTCCATGCCCGGTACTCAAACTACCGTCATGCCCTGTATTCATCGCTGCCAACATATCTAACGCTTCGGCACCACGAACTTCCCCAACAATGATCCGATTCGGGCGCATCCGGAGAGAAGCACGAATTAGTTCACGAATGGAGATTTCGCCTCTACCCTCCGTATTTGCGTTTCTGGTTTCCATTCTGACCAAATTGGGTACAGTTTGTATCTGAAGCTCTGCTGAATCTTCAATCGTTATAATACGTTCATGAGCAGGAATCCAGCTACTTAGCGCATTAAGAAAAGTTGTTTTTCCCGAACCTGTACCACCTCCAATAAAAATGTTGTATCCAGACTCAACAAGCACTTGTAGAACTTCTGCAGCCTCCGCAGAGATACTCCCCATCTGGATCAGATCTTCCATAAGCAGCGGCTTATCTGGAAACTTACGAATTGTCAGCGTTGGTCCGCTCAAGGAGGCTGGTGGAAGCACAATATTAACCCTTGAACCATCCTGCAGCCGGGCATCGACAATCGGCGTGGATTGATTAACGATTCGATTCACTTTAGACACAATCATCTGAATAAGATCCTCAAGCTTCTCAGCACTTTCCAAAGCAAAAGAATATTGCTCAACCGCTCCTCTACGCTCGAAAAATATATGCTCATGCCCATTAACCATAATTTCCGTAACAGATGGATCATCGATAAGCGGCTGCAGGATATCCAATCCTCGAAATGAATCAAACATTCGCTTGACGGAAGCATGGATTTCGTTCGATGTCCACTTTTCCTCCTTTGATGCAAGAAAAATAGCTTCTTCAATAAGCTCCATCAACTTGGCATCACTGACCGTGCTTGAAAGATCCAGCTTTTCTTTAATTTGTTGTTTCAACGCCACAAATTGACTTTGATTCATGAAGCTACAGCCCCCTCAGCATTCGTAGATGAATTTCTTTTGCTGATAATAAGAGCTGCAGCCATCTCATAGGTCTGTTCCGAAAATAAGCTGGATGCCCACATTTGCTCTGGCGTTCTTATACTTTTCCACTCTGGGATATAAGGAAGGTTAAAAGCGATATCACGGCCAAGCTCCGAGAAATCATTCATTTGCACACCTATATACTTATTCATAACAAAATGGACGTTCTGTATCGCACCCAATTGCTTATAAAGCACCTTCGATTTATAAACATCATTCAAATCATCCCGAACAAGCCAAATGATATGATCGCTGACCTCCAGTCCTTTTACAATTCGCGGATGAACAGATGCTTCAAGATCTATAATGATGTACTCATATTCATTCAAGGAAACCAGTGCGTCGATGAGAACTCGAATCTGCTCTCCGCTTATTTCTTGCATTTCCCTGATCTGATCATTAGGCGACAAATAGTCAAATCGTAGCTGCGGGTCAAACGATTTAAGCAATTGCAGCTTAGGCCCCAGCAATCCAGGCGAACTTCTCAGGTAGTAAATCAACTGTGAAAATCGCCCTGTTTCGCCCATCAGCCAAAGTGAAGTCGAACTAACGGATTCCAGGCTTAAATAAAAAACTCGTTCACCACGAAAAGATAGCTGCTTGGCTAGATGAATAGCAGTCATGGTCTTACCACTATTTCCGCTTGAGCTGTATATGGAGACCACACTGGTTTTATTAACGCCGTGGTTGCAGCTCTCTTCATTCAGTTTTTCAGCATAGAAAGCATGAAGTCGAGTAAGCAAATGGTGCAAGGATTGAAACCGATACAAAAATGGAATCTTCGTTTCTGCATCCAAGGAATTCGCAATCGTTTCGCTTAATATCATCTTGTGAAGACTAGTTCTTCGGTTCATAAGAAGCTGATAATACGTCTCCGAAATTAATAACACGCCTACTGCTTGCTGAGTCTCAAGAACTTCTAAGATCAATTCTAATTTCAAAAACAGCTTCACCTGCATTCGTTCCCCGAACTCTGAAGCACGAATAAAAGAAGCTAGTCGCTGTGCATATTCCTCATCATCATCTAATACATAGAGTTGAAATTTTTTCATCCAGACCCCCTCCTATACGCTTTAAAATCAAGAGAATTGGCTATACACACCGCTGCCGATTAAAACAAGACTAATCACCCCGATTACGATCGCTAGGCGAATCGTAGTTGCCACTTTCAAAGCATCCTCCTCCTTTTCGCTGACGAAAAACAAAAAAAGCACGCGCCGACTTCAGAGAGATAATCTCCAAAATCAGCGGTGCTTCCGCTCGTCTAACAATTTATCCAAATTGTACCACAATTTACCGAAAAATCAACCCTTTTATTCCCAAGGATATTTCATCGTGAAAAATCCAGCCAGCCTCTTACTTTCAACTCTGCGAATACGTCTCATTTCAGCGCGTTGCGGTGCTGACTCATGCAGTTTCGTCTCTTCTTCTGTCTCCGGAATCACATGAGGCACCTCGACCGGCACTTTATTATCATCCAAAGCAACAAAAGTCAGGAAGGAAGTCGCGGCAATTTTTCTTGCTCCAGTTTTCAGATCCTCCGTAACAACTTTCACAAAAACTTCCATCGAGCTTTTCCCTGTCCAAGTCACAAATGATTCCAAACAAACAGAATCCGAAGTGTGGATCGGGTATAAAAAGTCAACCGAATCTGTTGAGGCCGTTACGACGGATCTCCGGCAATGTTTATGTGCAGCAATCGAAGCAATGTCATCAATGTAGGACATCAGTTTTCCGCCAAACAGCGTGTTGTGATTATTCACGTCCGTCGGGAAAATGCGTGATGTTTTGAAGCATCTGGATTCTCTGGCAAATCTTTGTTCCATAACTAACTGCCCCTTTACTTTCAACCTTATTCAAATATGAAACATCATATCATACTTATCATGAAATAAAACAGCTATCCGTACTTTTTAAATCTTGAAAATAAGGATGGTTTCGTCTTCTTATTTTCGTTAACATTAAAACGATTCCCTGGTAGGATGTCTTTTATAAGCGGGGACAATGCTGTCATTAATTGTTGTAACACCTCAGGGCGATCCTGGATGCACTCCCCTTTCCAAACTGCACGCATGACTTCAGCCCGAGGCAGCTCAGGTATCGTACAGAGCGGAGAGGCTGGAAGGGATGCCATCCATTCCTTACGAAAGTGATTTTGCATGCTGCCGTTAGCAACATAGTGCACTTTTTTCCCACGCTGCATATAGGAATCAATCCGTTCGAAATGCGCTCGCGAGCTGGGCCGATTGCATTTTCCTGGGGAAGCGTCTAGAACAACGACAATTTCATCTGCACTATGGCAGAGTTCTTGAACGGAGGGATGCTCCCACTGAGTCGATACGTCCCATATTACGATCGGCTTTTTGATTGTGTGTAGAAGCTTAAAGGAGTCTGCGGGCTGCCAATCTCCATGATACCCATCAGGATGAATAGGAAACCACGTCGAAAAGCCTTTATCCCATGAAGGTGTAGGAGTTAAACTATGATCTTGCTCCCTAAGAGAATGAGCAGCAAATTTGTAGGTCTCTGGAGCTTTCAGATCACCATATAAAAGCATGTACAAGTCAGGTTCGATGGTTGGTTGTTCAACAAGAGCGTTAGGAATCTGGATGGCGTTTAATATTCTAGCCAAGGTGACACCCAAAAATGTCGATCCGGCACCAGCAAAAAGACCTCCGACAACAATTAATTTATCTGCTGTCAGCAATGTAGTCGAATGATTTGGAGTATTCGTAGTATGTGCTGGATCGGGGTATATGGATCGAAGTCGCATCTTCACTTCCATGGCGGATTGGCAGCGGTGCTGAGGATTTTCTTGCAAGAGTAATTGTACCGTAGAAGTAAGTGTTTCTGGGAGCTCTGGACTTAATTGATCCAAAGTTTTATAAGTGAGGTAAGCGTACTGACCACCCGTTAATAAGTAATACAGCATAGCACCAAGCGAGTATAAATCGGAACGCGCATCGGTTTGTAAGCCCATAAATTGCTCAGGAGCAGCAAATCCTATCGTCCCCATTTGCATCGTATCGGTCTGTTTGCCTTGTGTGAAATGTCTCGCAACGCCAAAATCAATTAACCGAACTTGCGACTGCTCGTTCAACATAATATTGGAAGGCTTGAGATCCCGGTAAATGATTGGGCGAGGCTGGAAGGTATGGAGATAATGCAGCATATCGCATAGTTGAAAAGCAATTTGGACGATTTGGGCAGTTGGTAGTTCCCGCCGTTTTTCTTCAAATAAATCTTGCAGCGTTGGTCCCTGAATATAATCCATTACCAAAAAACCTGTTCCATCTTCCGTTGTAAAATAATCAACCAACTGCGGCAGTTGGGGATGATGAAGCCGTGCTAATATTTCTGCTTCCTCTATGAAGGAGGCTCCCTCTTGCTCCATTGACAGGATTTCCTTAACAGCCCACTTCTTCCCCTTTAATTTCAGATCTTCTGCTAAGTAAACTTGACTCATCCCTCCCTGCCCTAGCAAAGATTCCATACGGTATCTTCCGCCGATACAGGTTCCAATCCAATTCTTCTTAGGATTTGCGATAAAAAAAGCCCCCTTCATCAAGTCATAATTACCTTGATTATAAGAGGGGCTTGAAGAAAAATCTACATTTTTTCCCAAAAATACTACATCTTTTGCAAGTATAGGGTCAATTCCTCCCGATTGTGAAACAACTGTTTCGCTTTAATCAGGAAAAGAGAAGGCTCCAGAATTCGTAAAATATCGCGAACCGTTTGGAACGGCTTCTTGTGCATCAGCTTAACCGTAATAATCGCCGTGCCACCACTTTGCAGTGAGTACAGCAAATCAGCCACTAAACGCCCCATCTGGCGAGGATCCCAACTCATATCACAAACAAGCAAGTCAAACTCTTGATCCCGCAGCTTCACATCGCTTGCATTTTTCTTATAAATTTTGAGATTAGGGTTGCCAAGCAGCCTCGGATTCATCGCCGCAGGGTCAATAGCCGTAACCTTCAAGCCGCGCTCTAATAACAAAGAGGTCCAGCCTCCTGGTGCGGCACCAATATCAAGTGCGGTTCTAGCCACACTAAAATCAATTCCAAACCGCTGCTCCGCCTCCAAAAGCTTGAACTTGGCGCGTGAAATTTGGTCCTCTTCCTTCATAAAACGAATGGCTCCGCCTGACCAATCAGACAAATTGTCAGCTGGCTTAGAGAGTCCTACAAACAGTTTTTTCGCATTTATATAAATCGAAATAACTTGGTCGGCATAACGAACTACCGGTTCAGCGTGAACTTCCGAAACAAGGATTTCATCTAGCGCAGCTTTGACTATAAATGGCGCATAGGGTACATCTGCCCGTTCTTCTTTACGCACTTGGATGGCTATTTTCTCACCGGAGTGAATAAGCCCTTCCGCATGTGCATTTTTTAACCAACCTTTTAAATGTTCAAGGTCCTCTTCCGTTCGAGTGATTTCCCATTCCTGAGAAACTGGCTGAATATGTCTAAGAAAAATGGGTTCCTGCTCTTTGATTAGTGTTAATGCATCTTCCGTACCCGAGGGCACTTCGAATAAAAAAACTTCAGTTGGCACCAGCAATGTAAACTTGGTCAGCGGAAATAATTTACGGATTTCATCCTGCGCGTACTGCGCAAATCCATGATTCGAAGAGCCAATATATGTCGTAATTAGTGTCATAGCCGCATCCTTTATCTTCTTTAATCCAAAACCTTAATCCACGGTCGATCCTGAAACCATTCCAAAGCAATATCCACATCAAAAGCTCTACGGATATTTTCCGGCGTCAGCACCTCTTTCTTAGGTCCAGCAGCAATTAATTCCCCTTGTTCAATAATGGCAACATGCGTAATTAACGGAATAATTTCTTCAATATGATGAGTCACATAGACAACTGTAATGTCCTGTTTACTAAGCTCATTCACATCTCTCAAAAAGCGTTCTCTCTCGTATAAATCCAAGCCAGCAGCAGGTTCATCCAAAACTAGAAGTGATGGCTTCATCATTAAAGCCCTGGCGAGCATCACTTTCTTCCGTTCACCTTGTGACAAACTGCCTAATGTTTGATGAGCCAAATGAGGAATTCGTACCCGCTCCAACATAACCACTGCACGATCCAAAACATCTTGCGGGATTTCTTGATAAAATCTGAGATAGGCATATTCACCAGTAGCGACAACCTCAATTACAGGATCGCTTAGATTAAGCTTTTCCATTAGCGACTGAGAGATATAACCAATTCTCTTGCGGACTTCTCTCACATCACATTGACCATAACGGTTACCCAGCACGTCTACGGTTCCCCGACTCGGGAATTCGTACCCATTCATCATTTCGAGCAACGTAGTTTTGCCTGATCCGTTACGACCTAATAATACCCAGTGTTCACCTGGATTAATATGTACATTCACATCATTTAAAATATGTCGTTCGCCTCGAATAAAATGAATATGCGATAAATGAATCATATCAGGCTACATTCCTTTCTTATTACAGTTCACTTTTGTATGTTCCTTGAGCAATTTGCAGCAGCAAATCATCCGGAATACGGTGAGGATATAGATTCATCCCATCAGGTTTGGCGGTGTACAGCGTTTGATACATAGCCGTACAAGCAACCTGGCTGGAGGTATGAATATAAATTTTCCGCGGGAATTTCCGCTTCTGAACAAGCCAAATGACAACATCCATGCCTGTTTGCTCCGTAGACCAACCCATATCATGATCCAGCGATAAAATATCGACGTCACATTCCTCGAGCAGCAGCAAACATTCCTGTATATTTCTAGCTAGCGTAAATCCTTGGGGACAAGGACGCAGATCATCTAAGTATACATGAATCATGAGCGGATTTCCTTCCCTTCCTGTTCATGCGATTCGTCAGTCAGCGTTACTGAATAAAGTTCTAACAACAGCAATTTCCTCAGAGTGCGTACCATTGCTCCCTTTTGCCGTTTCGAGAACAACCGGAATATGCCTTAAAAAGGAAGAAGACAGCATCTGCCCAAAGTTATCAAGACCGATATATCCCGCTCCAATATTCGCATGACGATCTCTACGCGAGCCAAAAGGATGAAGGGAATCATTCAAATGAACGGCTTTCAAATGAGGGAAATAATCAAGAACTTCGCCTCTGGCTAGCAGCTCAGCCCATCCATGGCTTGACCATAAACCACTGGCAAAAGCATGGCACGTATCCAAACAGAAGCCAATTTTCTCTGGACGCTGACATAGTTTCCGCACCTGAACCATTTCTTCCAATGTAAGACCAAGCTGAGAACCTTCACCAGCTTGATTCTCAAGCAAAATGAAAGACGCCCCCTCATAGCCTTGAGTGGCGCTATTCAAACATTGTATTATATTTTTATAACCTTGTAACGGGTCTTTTCCTACATATTTCCCAAAATGCACCACCAGACCAACGGATCCGCATGCTTCCGTGATCTCGAGTCCGTTCTTTATCAGGCCTACCATTAAATCGCGCTCAGCAGCATCTGCCGCAGGATTGAGCGGATAAGGTGCATGTCCAATTGAAAGCATATCGTGCTCACGGCAAAACTCGGCACAGGATGCAGAATCCCGCACATTTACTATTTTCGTAGATAAGCTCCTCGGATTCATCGGGAAATATTGAAAAGCTTTAGCTCCCATCGCTAGTGCCGCTTTGGCTGCTCCGCTATATCCGCCCCGTGTACTTACATGGGCACCAACATACATGACCCCTCAGCCCTTTCACGATTGACAGTTTGCACAATAAAAGCATTTGCGACTAGAAACTTCTGTCTTCATTAGTGGATGACCACAACGTAAGCAGGGTTCGCCTTCACGGTCATATACACGGCATTTTGCATCAAATTGCCCTGTCAGCCGATCTCCGACAAATAATGGTTCATCGATATAGCCGCCATACTGAATAGCTTCGAGAAGAACTGTACGCATAGACTGAAATAATTGGTTCTGCTCCTCACTTGTTAGGGATGGCAGCTTACGTAGAGGCAAGATACCAGCCATAAAGCAGATCTCATCTGAGTAACAGTTCCCAATTCCTGATAAAAAAGATTGATCGACTAATGTCATTTTCAGATTGCCATTTTTCCCTTTGAGCAGACTCTGAAATCGGGCAAATGTAAAACTCGGCTCCAAAGGTTCAGGTCCTAATTTACTTAAGACCTTCTCAGCATCAGGTATGGCATGCATGTGTAAATATCCTAACCGCAATCCAATGAAGTATAAGTGCTGCAAGCCAAAATGGATAACCACCTGTGATGTTCGGTCCGGTTTCTCCTCCTCCGTCCCATAAAACATCCAGCCCCCAAGCATTAAATGCAGCAGCAATACTTCACCGGATCCTAAAAGAAATAGCAAGTGCTTGGCTCTGCGCTCAATTCGTACAATTCGATTGCCGGTCAGCTTACGGATAAAGAGTTCCGGATCTACATTCAAAGATTTGGGACGCGTAACTTCCGCTCCTGTGATTGGCGAGTTCTGGATCAGTCTCGATAACTGCTGACGATAGGTCTCCATCTCCGGTAGCTCGGGCATGACAAATTCTCCTTGCCTTTTTCTACCTTGTATATCCAAATGATAGGGAAAGTAAACGGCTGCGAGAAAGATCTAGATTAATCCCTCACTCGCGTATATCGGCTTCATCTTGCGAGTTTTGGTTTTCGTTGTTGACTCTCCGTCTCTTGGAAGGGATCGTTCACGAACAACCGTGTTCTCGGTTTTTCTCACTTTATTTTTCAGGCGGTTGATGCGCTTCTCTAAAGCTTGCTCAATCTCATCCTGCTTCCGATCGCCACGGTGCAAGGAGCGCCTGCGCCATAGTTTGGCCCAAGCCTCCTCCGCATAAAAAATTGCCTGAGCCAAATTCCTCTCCCGATGCTCATAGTACATGGCCAGCTCCAAATAAGGCTCCAATTGCAGCGCGAGGCTTGCATTCTTGATATCAATCCATCGTTTCCACAGATCAACAGCACGCGAATAATCACCTTTTTTCTTGTAAAAGACAGCTAGCTGGAGAATAGCCGATTCATGTTCGGTTGAATTTGCTGGTTTGGGGTCATTCATTAACCTCGAAAATAAATCTTCAAAGAACGACTCCGCACGTGCAGAACGGTCCATTTTATCTAGCCAAAGACCCGTTCGATACAGCTCTTCCAATTCGATTACAGGCTCACCTTCAAGTTCCATAGTCGCAGATGATGATACTGGTTCTATTTCTCCGCTGAGCAGCTTGGAAAAATGAATGGCTAAAGCCGCCAATGTGACAATATCATGCTCATTATGAACGAACACGCCATGCAAGACAGATGGATTCTTCTCTGCTAAGTACTGAAAATAAAGGGCAGGCGCCATAGAGCCAGGCACATCGTCCACGCGCTCAAAGCCTAGTCGGCTCTCTTCGACCTTGCTCAGACGGCAAGAAGGCAGTGTATTACGCCATAAGCTTCTTGAAGGGTATAGCAAATCTAACTGCAAAAGCTTCGAATCGTCGAGCTTGAGCCTGTTTAGTACATATCGATTCTTCAAGATAGGCCAGTCAAATGTCCGTCCATTGTAGGAAACTATATGGGTGAAGCGGTCGAGCAGCTCTTGCAAATACACAAGCATAGCTTGCTCTTCCGCTGGATTGCGAATAAGCAGCTGTTCCACCGTAAACAGCTCTCCGGTGTAATAGCCGATGCCGACCATGAACGGCACGTTGCCCGCGCCAACACCGAGCCCCGTCGTCTCGGTGTCAAAGAAAAGCAGCGCGTCATGCCGGACGGCAGCGTCGCGGTCGTGAAAGCAGACCAGCTGCTGCGCGTAATCGGCCAGCTCCCGCAGCCGATACTTGCCGTGCACGCTGTCTGTGCCGTACACACGGCGCCGCATGACGAACGAGCCTCCTGGGCTCATCTCAATATGAGCGCCGAGCTGTGCCCATTCGTCGTCTGCCGCAGGCACGGACGGCGGAGCGGTCTGCGCCGTCCCGGGACCCCGCAGGCGGCCGAGTCTTTCGCGGAGCCCGCTCATCGGGCACCGCCATCGAGCTGCGCCAGCAGCTCCAGAGCGAGCTTCTTCCCAAGCAAGCCCACTTCTTCGATCGGCCCGACGCAGGCCGGACAACCGCTGATGCAGCCGCAATTTTGGATGAGGCTGCGCGCTTGATCCATGAGCTGACCGTGCACCTCATACAAGCGGTCACTTAACCCTACGCCGCCAGGGTAGCGGTCATAGAAAAACACCGTCGGCAGCTTGTTATGCACCGCCTTAACCTGCGGGACAACTCGGATATCCATCGGATCGCACATCAAATAAAGCGGTGCAAGGTGTGACAAGACATTCGCAATACCTAGCAATGCATATTGCATGTCGTTGGCTGAACGGCCTGCTGCCATTTCTTCATCAAAGGTGAACCAGTAAGAACTGGTATGCAGCTCCTCTTCCGGTAAACGGATGGGACCAGAACCTATGTTCTCGTGCGTTCTAAGCCTGATTTTCTTAAAAATCGTTGGCTGCGCATTTACTGTAACCTCGCCTAGCTGCCGCAGTAAGCCGCCGCTCTGCCCTTCACGGTTCACATGCAGCACTTTCAGCTGCACCGCCAAGCTGGCATCCGTGAAATAGTCCACATCAACCTGGCGGACAAAAGCCTTCTTCTCTTCATAATCCAGTTTCTCTACTTGAAATTGGACGCCTTCATGTATATAAATCGCCTCTTCGTGAATAAGGGTAGGCGCGCTGAAACGATCACATTCCCCAATCACTCGATTCGCATTGGTCATATCGATAATAATGAAATTTTCTTGTGCTGCCGACCGCAAGGAAATGTTATGTGCCGGAAATGACTGCTCCATCCAGTACCAGCGGTCATTCACCTGATGAAGCACCTGCTCTTCAGTTAAATACTCTAGAACGTCTGTCAGCGACTCATCGCCAAACTTCTCATTCGCTTCAAAAGGAAGCTCATAAGCGGCACACTTCACATGATCCACGAGGATGATCAAATTGTCAGGATGAATACGCGCCTGCTCTGGCGGGCGCTCGAAGAAATAATGCGGATTCTGGATCAAGTATTGATCCAGCGGATTGCTGCTCGCGACGAGAACCGTCAGCGAGGTCTCCTGCCGCCGTCCGGCACGCCCGGACTGCTGCCAAGTGCTGGCTATCGTGCCTGGATAGCCATTGAGCACGCACGCTTGCAGCTGGCCAATGTCGATGCCCAACTCCAGCGCGTTCGTGCTCACAACGCCGCGAATTTCTCCGCTGCGTAAACCTTTCTCGATCTCCCGGCGAAGCTTCGGGAGATACCCGCCGCGGTAGCCGCGGATCGATTTGCTGCCCAGCTCGTGAGTCACGAGCTCCTGCAGATAGGTCAGCAAAATCTCCACGCGCACGCGGCTTCTTGCAAAAACAATCGTCTGGATTCCACTTCGCAGCAGCGTGCCTGCTATCTTGCGCGTCTCCAAGACGGAGCTTCTACGAATCCCCAGCTGCTGGTTCACCACTGGTGGATTATAAAAAACAAAGTGCTTCTCGCCTGCCGGCGCTCCGTTATTGTCGATCAGCGCTACGCTTTCGCCAATAAGTCGCTCCGCATGCTCCTTCGGATTATCAATCGTCGCTGATGCGCAAATAAATTGCGGCTTCGACCCATAGAATCTGCAAATCCGCTTCAGCCTGCGAATCACATTGGCTACATGACTGCCAAAAACACCACGATAAGAATGCACCTCATCGATCACAATGTAGTTCAAGTTCTCAAATAGCTTCACCCACTTGGTATGATGAGGGAGTATCGCGGAATGCAGCATATCCGGATTCGTCACGACAATGTGTCCCGCATTACGAATCGCCTGTCTGACCGTTGGCGGCGTATCTCCGTCATACGTATGAGTTTTGATATCTACTTCCATGAAATCTACCATTTCCTGCAGCTCGGCAACCTGATCCTGCGCTAGCGCCTTCGTAGGGAATAAGTAGAGCGCACGAGAAGCATCGTTCTCCAAAATCTTCTGCAAAACCGGAAGATTGTAGCAAAGCGTTTTACCTGAGGCCGTTGGCGTCACTGTGACCACATGATGACCGGCCGTTACCTGACGGAATGACTCCGCTTGATGCGTATATAACTGGTTAATATGCTTATGTTGAAGTGCAACCCGAATACCCTCGTGCAATCCCACTGGAAAATCAGCCAGCTTCGGATCACGCGGGGGTATGGTGTGCCAATATGTAACTTGCGACATGATGTCCTGTTGCTTGCGCAGCCAATCGATCATTTCGTTCATGGAAGAAACCTTGCCTGTTAAAGGATTCATACGTCGAATCTCCTTACCAATATCGTTTCTTCCATTTTACAGAATATACGTTCGTATGTCTACATGAGATCGGATGAATCATCGTAATCATACCGAATCCCTTCGTGATCAGCTATCGCAACGGGGGCGTTGACTTGAAAGGCTTGGATAGCACTTTCTTTCATTTTCAACAAAACTTCCTGATAATCTCTAGAACGGTGCTCTTCCAAATCATGTTTCATCGCAATTCTCAAAGCTCTTTCAATGATCACAACATCATGACTAGTAAAATTCACGGTTCCTCGCACCTCTCTCGGTACTTTATTTCACAACTTCTAGCTTTGCCATAATAGGGAAAACACATACCGCACGCGGTTATTTTCTAAAACTCGTATTGTAGCAAGAAATCAGGTAAAATTAGGAATAGTATATAAATAAGGAGGAATTCATCATGACAGCATCTTTACCCGTCGAAGTCGAATCCAATCGCCAACCGGATCACGAGATCAATCCACAATTCCTGACCCGTTGGTCACCTCGCTCATTCACGAATCAAGAGGTTTCCGAAGATGTACTCCTTAGCTTGTTTGAAGCAGCACGTTGGGCGCCATCCGGCAGTAATATCCAACCATGGCGGTTTATTGTTGCCCGCACAGAAGAGCAGCTAGCCAAATTCCACAGCTTTATTGCCCCGGCAAACCGGGAATGGTGTGAAAAAGCACCTGTCCTTGCTTTAGTCATTTCCTATACCAAAACCTCTAACGGGAATAACTCCCCGAGTCACGCTTTCGATGCAGGAGCAGCATGGGGATACCTTGCGCTAGAAGCTAACAACCAAGGATTAGTTACACATGCAATGGGTGGTTTTGATCATAACCAAGCACGTGAAACCCTACAAATTCCTGAGGATTACCAAACGCATGCCGTAATTGCAATTGGCTATCGGGGTCCTGTAGATGCTTTGCCAGAACGTTTTCAAGAGCGTGAAGCTCCTTCAACTCGCCGTCCAGTAAGCGAATTATTATTTGAAGGATCATTTGGTCAAACGCTATAACCCAAAAAAACACTTCATTCCGATTATGGAATGAGGTGTTTTTTTATTAATAGGGAAGTTCGACCTTCTCTACTCTTGATTTATACGATGGGTCAAAATAAGCCGTGAACGTGAGATTTACGGTCAGTTTTCGTGATAAATCCTTAGGAAGATTTCCAAAGTTTACCGTATCCACACGAATTAAGCGAGGTAAAGCTTGCAGCTGTGTAATGGCATCAGTAACTTCATTAAACGTCCCTGCTACTGAAGTTGTCACTCTGACTTCCCTGACATTCGGGTACGGGTTTTTACTGTTTGCATCTGTTTGCTGCGTTTGTGTGCTCTTATCATTCACCGCATAGGAAATTGAGTTGAAATTAACTTTTGAGCTCGTTTTAATCTGATTTAAATCAAGCGTCAGCTGTTCGGTATTGTCCCACAAGGGAAGGGCAGCTTGAATGTCTTTTAGAGACGGACCGACATCCTCTTTCTTCTCACTTAATTTTTTCGTAAGAAGCTGAACCTGTTTTTCCACAATAGCCATTTCATTTTCTTGTGCTTTGATCTTATTGGTAGACGGCAGCTGCAAGAAATAGTAGAAAGCAAAAAGGCCTAGAAACAGCAGGACCGCAAGGAAAAGAAGAAGAGACCTGGTATTATTTTTGCTGGACATTCGTAAGCTCCTCTCCTTTCGCTTCTATTGTTCCCTTAGTTCCCGCTTCTTTTGTTGCCGTGGCTTTCTTGAAGGTTATTGAGTAATTAACGGTATATTGCTTAGCAGTAATTATAGTCGGATTGTCCACAACAGGACTCGTTGGGTCTGCTGGTGCCTGGGCATTCACGGCTGCATTCGTAGTACCAACTGTCGTCTCGGTAATCGACTGAAGCATGGTATTTTCACCAAAAGACAACTTGCGCAAATCAAACAAGTAGCGAGCCGAATCCTCCATTTTCGCAAAAATAACAGTTAATGTCATCTGTGATTCTGATGAGTAGGAGATTGTACTTATTTGAGCATCAACCGGCAGCGGTTTCTTGATATCGCCGATCATGGCTACAACATCTTTGCGGTTTGCCCTCGTCATTGTAATAAAGGCCGCAGGATCCCCCTGATTTGCCGGCTTTGACGTTAATTTCGCTTCTGCAGCTGATTTTTGAGCATTGAGAGCAGTAAGTCTTGACGCGTTTTGAGTCAACATTTTTTGATTATCCAAATAGTTCGTGCCTATCAAAGCCGCACAAGCAACCCACACGATCATGCCGATAATGGCTAATAAAAACTTAATTTTCGTCTCTGTTTTCCGATGCGGCAGCAAGTTAATTTGCGCTTTTTGCTTGGAAAACAAAGCGACCCCGATCGCGACACGATAATCGTTAGCACTAAAATCTTTTGTCCGTCCATTTGCGTATACATCAAAGTCGACCTTCTCCACCTTTAGCTCAGAGAGCGCCTGCTCAAGCTCCATATGAAGCTGAATTCTGCCTCGATTCGCACCCGTTACAATAATATGAGAAATTCGGCTTTTCCCTTCTTGAATACTATATTGATAGAAACTCAGCATCCTAGAAATTTCAGCAATAATCTCCCCAATCTGGTCGGGTGTTAGTTCATCATCAACAGTTGTATCGTGTTCCACAAGCGTAATCGTACGCATAAAAATGGGATTACCATTCTGCAGCATGTACACTTCCAGAGTGCCACGATCTAAGGAAACCAACATGGATTCCTCAAAAAACTCCTCCTGCTGCGACGAAATCGCTCTTACTAAAGCAGTGGCAGATATCTCAGCCGCTTTCACGTGCACACCGGCATCCTCAAACACTTTTACATAGCTCATAATCAGCTTTTTGGGAGCTGCAAACACGAGAACTAACGTACTTTCATCATCGTGGCTTACCTTAATATAATCATAGACAGGGTCTTCAAAAGGCAGACGCAACGCAGTCTCTACTTCAAGCTCTACCAGTTGACGCAGTTCCTGTGGCTTAATACTTGGAATTCGCATTTTACGAATGATAATTTGCGATGTCGGAATGGCTATGGTCGCAGAAGCACCCCTCAGCTTCTCCGCTTTTACCCATTGTTTGACCTGAAGGCTCAGAGATTCCGAATTGACAATTTGATCTTCAATAATAATCCCTTGCGGGATGGGAAGGAAACCACTCGCTCCAACTTCCCACGCCTTTTTCTTTTTGACAGTAACATACCGGACTCCCGTTTGATCTACCGTAATCCCGATTCGCTTAGTACCTAAGCCGAACATATTAATCACACCCTGCTATCCGAGTAATGTTAGGTAAGCTTTTATCATATCCGATCCATAACCGTATGAAATCATAATGCCCAGCGCCAATGACGGGCCAAATGGTATCGGTTGTTTTCTCTTGGTGATTTTTAGCAGAAGCAGCAATCCACCTATCAGACTACCGATCATACATGCCAAAACAAATGCGACCATAATATGAGATAAGCCTAAGACTGCTCCACAGACTACTAGAAGTTTGGCATCCCCCATTCCCATACCGCCGCGCGAAAGAACTGCTATCAATACAATGACACCGCCCCCGATTACAGCACCTAGCACATAACTCCACCAAACCTGATCTCCGGGAAAAACGATTCTCAAAACTGCTAAAACTGGAAAGAAAACCAGCAAAATTTTATTGGGTATAAGCATATAGGACAAATCGGAAATTGTGATGATAACTAAAAGACTTACTAATGTTAAAGCGATTAAAGATTCTACCGTTATGCCAAAATGCACATAAACCCATAAAAACAGCACCCCTGTTGCAAGCTCCCCTAAGGGATATAGAATAGAAACTTTCGTATGACAATGCCTGCACTTGCCTCTGGTAAAAAGATAGCTGATCACCGGAATGAGATCCCTGGATTTCAGCTTTGTCCCGCATTTCGGACAGGCCGATGGCGGGTTGATGACGGATTGTTTTGCGGGTACTCGCAGCGCAACTACGTTGAAGAACGAACCGAGTACGAGGCCGATTATTAAAATATAAATTGCGATGAGGAGCGTCATAGGTCTGGGTCGCTTTCTTTGATTTTAAAAAAGGAATCGGAATGGACCGATTCCTTTTTGGGGGAGCAATTATGGAGTTTCAGTAGTATAAGGTGCTGTTGCTGTTTTATCCACGATTGGTCCAGCACTTGCCATTACACCTTCAGCAGCTAAATAGAAAGTCCCATCAGTCGTTGTTAATGTTACACCTGTAAGTTGTTTCGAAGTTGGATCATATTCAACTTTACCTACAGAGATCTTTTTCCCGCTACTAGGCATTGCTAAGTTTCCTTCCAAGTAATTCTTGGTTTGCAACTCTGTGTTAAACTTAACAACTGCAGGCATCTCACCTTGCTTTTCAGCTGTTATATACAATCTCGAAGCCTCATAAACTTGGTGGAACATTGCAGCATCTGCTTTACTTTTCTGACTACTGATTATATTTAAGATCATTGGAACTGCGATAGCAGCAATAACAGCTAAAATAACAATAACTGCTAGTAATTCTATTAATGTAAAACCTTTTTCTTCCTTTTTAAGACGGTTCATCATTTTCACGATCATCATTTTCTACCTCCGAATTTTTATTAACCAAGATTTGAATAAAGACTAAACATCGGGAGCATTATTGCTGCAACAATTGATCCTACTAACCCCGACAATAGAACCAACAAAATTGGTTCTAACAATGATTTCAATCGATCTACTGTGTTCTCAACGTCCATTTCATAGAAATCTGCAACCTTTTCCAGCATTTGATCAAGAGCCCCAGTCTCTTCACCTATCGCGATCATCTGTGTTACCAGAGGTGGGAACACCCACGCTTGCTTAAGCGGTTCTGAAAGGGGATTTCCTTGTCGTAGTGATTCTGCAGATTTTTTAATAAACCCACCAATCACTCTATTACCAACTACTTCTTCAACAATTGCGAGAGACTGTAGTACAGGAACTGAACTAGAATACAATGAAGATAAGGTTCTGGTCATTAATGCTACAGATCCTTTTTGTTTGAGTTTACCGAATATTGGTAATTTCAACTTCAAGTAGTCTAATAAATAAGCTCCTTTTTCATTTTTTTTGACAACTTGATAAAAAACTAAAGTTACTAAAAGTGTAACCAACCAAAAAAACCACTGATGTTGAATACTATAACTTAATTTCAGTACAACTCTAGTAATAAAAGGCAGTTCCGCATGCAAAGACTCGAACGTGGTTACAAACTGAGGCACAACAGACTTTAAAAGATAAATTACCGCAACAATAGACAATCCACCAACCGTTGCTGGATAAGTCATCGCCGACTTAATCTTCTCCCGAGTCACATGCTCCTTCTCAAAAAACTTCGCAAGCCGTTCCAACGTGCCTTCCAAGTCACCCGTCTCTTCCCCAGCTCGAACCATGTTTACAAACATTGGTGGGAAAATCTTTTTATGCTCGGAGATCGAGCTAGAGAAAGAAACACCCTTCGAAATATTCGAAGCAACCTGCACTAGCGCCTTGCGAAGCGGCTTACTCTCAGTTTGTGCAGCCAAAATCGATGTAGCTTCCACAATATTGACCCCAGCCCTGATCAAAGTCGCAAACTGCCGACAGTACACGATAAAATGTATCGTTTTCACCGGATTACCGATGTAAATCTCCGTTTTAAGGGCTTTAAACTGCTCTTCTTTTACAGAGAGAACGATATAGCCTTTCTTTCGAAGCTCCTCAACCGCAGTCGATTTATCAGAGGCAGAAATTTTACCTTTTAGCTGCTTACCACTGCTGCCCCTTACTTCATACAGATACTCTGACATTACATCACACCACCCTCAGCAAGATAAGCTTTTGCTGCGATTGGATCAATAAGCCCCTGCTGCATCTGTTCCTTAATCGACATGTCGAGCGTGTGCATCCCTAAGCTGCGCCCGGTTTGCATAACACTCTTGATCTGATGAATTTTCTCTGAACGAATGAGATTACCTACAGCTGGCGTATTGATCATGATTTCAGTAGCGCAAGTCCGTCCTTGACCACCAGGCTTGGGAAACAACCGTTGTGAGATGACTCCGACCAAAACTGCTGCCAATTGCACACGGATTTGCCCTTGCTGATGCGCTGGGAACGCGTCGATGATGCGATCAATCGTTTGCGGTGCATCTGTTGTATGCAAGGTTGCAAAGACCAAATGTCCAGTTTCAGCTGCTGTAACCGCTGCTGAGATCGTTTCAAGATCACGCATTTCACCAACAAGAATAACATCAGGATCTTGACGCAAAGCCGCTCTTAAGCCATTGGAGAAGGACTTCGTGTCACTACCTACTTCCCTTTGGTCAATAATCGAAGACGAATGAGCATGAAGAAACTCTATCGGATCTTCCAACGTTACAATATGTTTCTTCTCTGTTCGATTGATGTAATCGATCATTGCTGCCAATGTTGACGATTTGCCGCTACCCGTCGGTCCGGTCACTAAGACAAGCCCTTGTGGTTTCAACGCTAAAGCACTTATTACACTAGGCAGCTGAAGTTGCTCAAGAGAAGGAATCTTTGTTGGAATCGTACGAATGGCGACACTTACGCGTCCTCTTTGACGATAGGCATTGATTCTGTATCGTGAACATCCTTCAAGCTCATACGAAAAGTCTAACTCTCCAGCTTGATTGAATCGATCAATTTGGTCAGCATTCAAAAGAGCTTCTGCCATCGAGCGGGTGTCATCAGCTTGCAGCGATTCGTTTCCAACTTGCTGTAATGTGCCGTGCACGCGAATGATCGGCGGCGAACCTACAGAAAGATGTAAATCTGAAGCCTTAGACTCGTGTGCAATTTTTAATAAACTTACGATCCGCTCTAACGAAATTGACATTTCCCACACCTCCTTTCTCGTTAATAAGCAACCGTTTCTCTGATAACCTCTTGCAGCGTCGTAATACCTTGTCGTACTTTCTGAATCCCGTCATCCATGAGTTGAATGAGCCCATGCTCTAGTGCAGCATCCCGCATTTCCTGAACAGATGCTTTGTTACTAATTAACTGACGCATGGTATCGTTCACGACGAGAATCTCGTGGATGGCTAACCTTCCGCGATATCCGGTACGATTACAGTTGCCGCATCCATTGCCTTTGTGAAGCTTTTCGGCATGTATCCCTCTGTTATTCATGAAGATCCGCTCTTGTTCCGTCGGTGTGTAAACCACTTTGCACTCATGACAAATTCTACGAACAAGCCTTTGAGCAACAACACCAATCAGTGACGAAGCAATCAAATACGGCTCTATCCCCATATCCCGAAAACGAGTAATCGTACTCACGGAATCATTGGTATGTAGAGTTGACAGTACAAGGTGTCCAGTCAATGATGCACGGATTGCAATTTCTGCCGTTTCTGAGTCCCTAATCTCCCCAACCATGACGATATTCGGGTCCTGCCGCAAAATGGAGCGAAGACCAGCTGCGAAGCTAAGGCCAATAGTAGGATTCACATGCACTTGATTAATGCCTTCTAACTGGTACTCTACGGGATCTTCAATCGTAATAATGTTGGCATTCTCTTGATTCAAATGACTAAGTGCAGAATAAAGCGTTGTTGTTTTTCCGCTGCCGGTAGGACCTGTAATAAGCAATATTCCATAAGGCTGCTCAATCATCTCACGAAAAACACCCATGTTACGCTCCCCGAACCCTAGCTGCTCAATCGGCTTTACGCCAGTAGATAAGTCTAGAATACGTAAAACTATTTTCTCACCATGAATGGTAGGCAGAGAGGAAACACGGATATCAACATGCTTATAATCCACTTGCATTTTGATTCTACCGTCTTGAGGCAATCTTCGTTCAGCGATGTTCAGTTTAGCCATAATTTTCAGCCGTGCAGTAATGAAGCCTTGCATTTGCTTTGGAATCATACGTTCAGTTCTTAGATGACCGTCAACCCGGTAACGAATGACCAAGTTCGTCTCACCTGGATCAACGTGTATATCTGAAACTTTCAACTGAACCGCTTGCTGTATCATTTGATTAACCAACCTTACGATTGGAGAATCCTCGTCCGTAATTTCGGTTTCCTTGATATCTTCGGTCGTCGGCATATCTGTCATCATTTGGCTCATTGAATCTTGAAGTCCATAATGACGGGCAATTGCACGCTGCAGTTCATCCCTGCTCGTAATTGCCGGTTCTATACGATACCCTGTGCTCATTCTCATTTCTTCAATTGCAAAGTAATCCAGCGGATCTGCCATAGCAACCATCAACTTCCCGCCTTCTTTGTGAAGGGGGATGGCCTGGTAGCGTCTAGCCATGCTTTCAGGGATGATCTTGGTTATTTCGGGATCAATCTGATATTTGAACAAACTCACATGAGGGATACCTAGTTGAAACTCCAGAACCTCAATTAATTGCTGCTCTGTAATATACCCTTGCGTAATCAGCAGGTCCCCAAGCTTCTGTTTCGTTTTACTCTGTTCCTTAAGTGCCTCTTGGAGCTGAGTTTCTGAAATAATCCCGCTCTCTACTAGCAAATCACCCAATCTTTTCCTAACAAGAGCCATTTCCTTATCAACTCCATTACCGATTTCGCCCCGGAAAAATTATAGGACTAAATACCTAATTCAAACAAGATAAAAATCATTATACAACATCGAGAACCATTTTAGAATAACTTTCTTATCGATTTATGTCGATTCGCTGAGTTATCTAGTTCCAAACTACCTCTAACGTTACAATTCGCTTCCTACCTCGGATAATCCTCTTAAAAAAAATCATTAAAATTATGTATTTTTCGTCATTTTCCTTATACTTTCCTAAAATATTTTCGATATCATATACACAAACTGTATATTTATAGGTCCAAAAAGTAGTAAAATAGTCTCATATACTAAATATTACTTTATAGTACGGGAGGAGAGAAATGTATGTTTTCAGCCATACAAAAAAAGATCAGTATAATACTGATCGCATCCATGGCAATATCATGGTTCGGATTCACAGATCTAACGAACCAGACAGTTCAAGCGGCTGCCGGAGATACCGTAACCGTGGCACTGAAATCTATGAATAACAACAAGTTCATTACAACAGATACGAGCAACAATGCTTCACTTTATGCCAATAAAACGAACCCATGGGTATCCAATTTGTTTGACTTGGTTGATCAGGGGGATAGCGTCTATGCTTTGAAATCAAGAGCAAACTCCAAATATGTGACTATTGGATCTGGTAGACAGGATACGCTGAAAGCTTCATCTCAAACAATTAGCGATAATCAAAAGTTCAGGATGGTTACAAATTCTGATGCCACTGTATCGTTCAAGCCAGTAGGTAACCTAAAGGATTACTTTATCAGTTTAGAAGATGATAGCAGTAATGAAATAAACTCAGAACAAAACAGCTCCACCTCTTCGCTTACAAAGTTTCAAATTTCCTACTTTGATCTCACCAAGCCATTGAAAATTCTAGAGATCAAGGATCTGGAGAAGTCTTCTAACGAGAAAACACTCACATCAGATTTAAAAGCCAAACTAGGTACGAATACCAGTATTCAGTTAGAAACGATCAGTATGAAAAAATTTGTAGCGCTCCGTGATGAATTTGATGGTAAATATGATGCCATTTACTTTGGAAAAAGTTTGTTTAATCCGACCTCAGAGACAGGTAGCAATCACGATACTCGTTTCCTAGAGAATGATATTACTTCTATTAAAGCGGCTGAAATTATGGATAAATACATAAATAAAGGCCTTCCTGTTATCGTTTATAGCGATGATTCGAAGGACCGTGGTGCTTTATACCAAGGATACTTAAACGGTAGTAGTTGGGTAACTAATCCAGGCAATCTCTACAACTTATTCAATCCTTACAGAACGACAACACCTAAAAGCAATGTTATTTTTGTAAGTGATGGTGATATCAGTAGCTTAGATGCGTTTATTAATAAAACTAACTTGCTAGTCAATGCGAATGTTCGTCCACAACTTAATCTGACGAGCAAACCCACGGACTACACACTAACTGCAAACCGTAACAACAAATATAAAGCTGGCGATACCCTGACTTATCATTTTAATGTATCTAATGTTAGAAACATCGGTCAGCGCAATTTAGTGGCTAATTTATATTTGGGCGTCGATAGTGTATTAAAATTCGATGCCTCCAATTTAGTACAAACTGTTCCAGTAACTTCTATTACCAACAATACAGTAAGCTTTACACTCCCCAAAGGCTACTCAGGGCTCTACTACTGGCGTCTTGAGCTTGTTGATCAGACCAGTACTGGGAAATTAAAGGATTCAGAGTCTGGCGTATTTCGATATCAAGATCAACCGCCATCCATCAAGGTGCTTCAAGTTATTCCAAATTCACAGTCGAGTAATCAGACGAGTAGTCTACTTCTAGAATCAAACTTAAAACAAAATTATTTGCATTCTGATGATTATAATATCAACATTTCAGTCGTTGACTTCAACACATTTAACTCTACTGAATACAAGACATTAAATAGTAAATACGATATGCTGATCTTCGGTTTTAACGATTCTTATAACGGAACTGCCAATATTTCTGAGACAGCAGCAGATGCAGTTAAATCATTCATTGCCACAGGTCAGGGCGTCATGTTCACCCATGACACGGTTTACCAAGGGAATTCAACTTGGATCAATAAATTTCAAGCTGATACAGGCCAAATTGGGCCAATGACGAATATGGGACTCAATGCTCCTAACACTTCGACATCCACAGTAAAAATAAATGAAGGTTTATTAACTGAGTTTCCTTTCTTTATAAGTGAAATGACACCATCAGTGGCAACAACCCATGATCAGTATTTCAGACTAAACCTGAATGATCCCAAGGTTATTCCTTGGTACAACATCAATGGCAGTCCTCGTGACGTTGAAGATAGTTGGAATCATTATTATACCTATTCCAAAGGAAATGTAACTTATTCAGGGACAGGACACAATTTCGTAAACACAACCAAAAACAGCTCCTTCCCAGATTGGGAACAGAAACTGTTTGTAAACACCATGTACAGAGCTTTCATCGGTTCAAATCATAAGCCTACTTTGGATATCATATCTCCAGTAGCTTTCAATGAAGCATCCAAGAACTACATCTCGGCTAATAGCTCAATTTCTGTCAGCTTCAAACCCGATGATTTGGATTTAAATGATAAAAAAGTTACCTCATCCATTACTTTCAATTACAAAGACAGTTCAGGTAATAATCAAGCTGACAAAGTTTTAGCGGATACAGAAACAAATAAAGGTGAGACAATTACCAAAACATTTGCAAATCCTCTATCTGTAAGTGGCGGCGATTTGACAATCTCTGTCTCAACCAAAGACGCCGCAGGCGCTCTTGAAACAAAAGAAGTTGCTGTTAAAGTCATTACCTCTACTGGATTAACGCCAGACCGTACGGTGTCAGCTGAAAAAATTGAAGTTAATAGTCCTGTGACTGTGAATTACTCAATTAATCCAACAGCTAAAGCGTACAGTGCGGCAACTAACCTAAATGATTTAACAATTACAGGTCTGCATTATAAAGAAATTTTCCCAGCAAACCTAGAGCTTGTTACAGTTCCTACAGGTTTCACGAAAACTGGCACATTAACAAGTGGCTTTACTCTTGAAGGAAATATTGCCAATATTCCATACCGCAGGGAAGGCAATCAATTTGTAGCAAACAGCTCCACATTCACCATCGTTGTCAAACCAACGAAAGCTGGAGACTACTCGTTATCTAATGCCAATCTAAAATACAACGATTTTGCTTCAAGTGATCAAAGTGTTCTCTTCTCTAATAAGGTGATAACCGCATTCACGAAATTAACTGCCTTGAATTTGGATAACCTCACAATCGCAAAAGGTGATACTTCCAAACTGATTCCAAAGGTATTGCCAATCGATGCTACCTATCAAAGGAATGAAGACTTCGCTTGGACTACTGATGCGTCATCAATTGTTACGGTCAATGCAAGTGGTGAAATTCGGGGTGTCAATGCTGGAACAGCAAAAATCACGGCTGTTGCAAAAGATGGAAGCGGACTTAATGCGTCCTCCGTCGTTTCTGTTATCCAACCTGGTTTAAATATTACAGGACCGACTGAGGTGGCCGTTGGAGCAGATATCTCTTTACAAGCAGCACTTGTGACCGTGAATGAGAACGTAACTTCTGTCAGATGGAGTTCTTCAAATTCGAGTAAAGCGAACTTTACCGTAAGCGATAAATTTACAGGGATTTTACATGGTGTGCAAAAAGGGACCGTTACCGTAACGGCTACAGTTGTAACAGATAAAGGGAATACCTATTCCAAAGATTACACAGTAAAAATATTCACACCTTTAACATCAATAAACTTAGGAAACGCCAGTATTCGAGTCGGCGAAACCGTTAAATTAAATTCAAATTATGCACCGTCTGATGCTGATTATCCCAATTTGACCTGGAGTACAGATCGATCAGACCTGGTTACAGTAGACAGTTCAGGTAACATCAAAGGATTAGCAGAAGGTACAGCTAAAATTACCATTAATTCTACAGACGGTTCCAATCTAACATCTAACGCGACCGTTACCGTAATTAAACCTTCATTGACAGTGAATGGACCAACATCGGTTAATATTGGAGAAAAGATCACGTTAGAAGCTATTTTCTCAACAATCAATGAAACTGTAGCTACCATTTCTTGGAGTTCACCTGATCAGGATAAAGCCAGCTTTGTAACAGATGGTGACCACAAACGAGTATTAACAGGCGTTAAAGCTGGAACTGTGAATGGCTCAGTTACGATAACAACAAATAAGGGTAGTACTTATTCTCAAAATTTCAGTGTTAACGTTACAGCGGTTCCTGTAACTTCTGTAAGCATTGATAATGCTACGATTCGTGTGGATCAAACATTTGGACTAACACCTACATTTACACCAACGAATGCAAGTATTAAAGTACTTACATGGGAGTCGAACAATCCAAATGTTGTGACAGTCGACTCAAACGGAAATATTCGAGGCGTATCTGTTGGTACAGCAACAATTACAGCAACAACGACGGACGGCACGAATAAATCCGACACAGCGACGATTACAGTCATTAGGCCTTCAATTTCTGTTAGCGGGCCTGATAAACTCTTTATTGGTGGTCAACCAATCACACTTCAAGTGCTTCTAAGTTCCGTCAATGAATCGCCAACTTATACGACGTGGAATGTTTCAGAAGAGGATAAATTGAAGGCTGATTTTGCCGGCGCAGCTGGAAGTCCAACGAGAACTCTAACAGGAAAACAGCCTGGCATCATTAACGGCACAGTGCATATGGACGCTAACCAAGGCAGTTCCTACGATGCTAGCTTTAAAGTAACTGTCATTTCACTACAACTGAATGATCAAATCGTAGACGTCGGTCAAACTGGCAGCCTGTCGCCATCCATTAATCCTCCGTTAGAACTGACTTCCGATGTAATCTGGAAGTCAACGAATGAGAGTGTACTAACGGTAGATAACTCGGGTAATTATCAGGCAATATCAGAAGGATCAACGCAAGTAAAGATTATTTCGATAGCTGATCAAAGTGTCATTGCATCCGCTACGGTCACAGTTGCTCAACCGAGTGTAGAATTTAAAGGAGATCGCGTCGTGAATATTGACGGAACAACAACCCTTAGAGCATGGTTGCGATCATCACATCAGAATGCTAAGACTTTCGCTTGGGCGTTAGATAATCCTAATCAATCTTTTGCAAATGTAACGAAGTCAGCAGAAGATTCCAGAGTATTTACAGGTAAAAACGTTGGTTTAGTAACAGGAACGGTCAGTATTCTGACTGATAAAAATATTACGTATACCCAACGCTTTAGCGTCTCAGTGGAATCATTATCCATTGTAAGAATTACGGACGGTGTTGAGAGCGACACCGCTGTAATCTCAATGGACAAAGGTGAGTCCGTTGTATTGAAAGCTGCCTTGAATCCTTCTAATGCATTAAACAATGGATTTAAATGGTCCTTAATCAATGAAGCAGGAGAAAATGGTGAAGCTACCATTGTTGGCGGTGATGTCAACCAAACTGTAGTACTTAAAGGCATCAAGAAAGGCAAAATCCATATCAAGGTCGACGTAGCAGGCGGTCCTGGCTTTCCTTCCAAAACAGCAGCCAAGGTTGTTGACGTGAAACAGGATTTGACGAAGTTGGAACTCCCTAGTTCCACAATCACTTTATATACAAAGGGTACAGCTGCTCGGAGAACATTTGACTTACTCAAATATCTAACGGTTACACCATCAAAGTGGAAAGCAGAATGGATTGCTGACTTGAATGCTCAGTTACAATGGAAAAGCAGTCGTTCTGAAATAGCTGATGTTAACTCAAATGGCGAGGTAACCGGCCTCAAGCAAGGGTCAACAACAATAACGGTTACGAATAAAGACGATGAAAATGTGAAAGATGAAATTACCGTGAACGTCATCGAGTTTGACGACAGGTATTAAAATCTAAGGGGATGTCCCTAAACCCATGAAAATGGCGAGGGGCATCCTCTTTTTTTAATCTCTGAGAGTGCCTACGCAGCTCGGTTGCGTACGAGTGACGCTTATGCAACGATAAAAAACATCATTGCAGTATAGGATTAGCACTTGGTGGCTGCAATAACGATGTAAAACATCGTTATACGCTCTGCGCAGCTCGGATGCGCACGAGTGACTCTCATGCAACGATGTAAAACATCGTTGTAGTATGGGATTAGCATGTGGTAGGTGCGTATAACGATGTAAAACATCGTTATACGCCGTGAGCAGCTCATACGCGCAGGGACGCTGAAGAGGCTGTCCCAAATTTTTGGGGACAGCCTCTTGCGTTACCCATCTTACGAAGCAAACTTCGTCACTTGCTTTTTCTTCCCTACGGTCAAGCCTACCTTAGAAACACGAGGCAAACCAACCTTCTGATTCTCAAAAATCTGACTGTTATAGTCAATAATAAGACGAGATTGATTCTCCGAGGCGATTTGCGTTTGATCTTCCATCTCAATGCTTTCTACCTGGCCTGTAGCTTTCCCTCGGATCGCATTGACAGTAAGGTTCCCTTTAGCGAAAAATCCGCCGTAAACCCAAAATACAGAACCTACTCCATATATCGTGGCATCGCTGTCTGTGTAGAAAAAAGCATTTAATATAGGTGGATTATCGCCATGTGTCACCACCGGCGGGTTTCCTGGCTCATTCGAATTATACTTAAAAGGTTCTTTAATATCACGAAACGAATTCACACGATATATATCAATGGCTCCTTTAGAAATAAGAACTAATTCCTTTTTATCCAATCCTAAAATAGAAGCATCTACGATCTCAGTTTTGCCCAACGTGTAAATCGTAGAATCCATATTAACTGTGTTATGAATGGATAAGTTTCCTGTCACTAGTATATTAGCCCTAATGTCAATGCTGCTTTTGTCTAAACTAGTATTATTAATGGTTAAATCACCGTTCACGATGATCCAGCTACTTTTATTTAAATTTAGTTTCGTTGGATGTTTACTGCTCTCCGTGTAAAGCAGTTGACTGAAAATATCGCCACCATCTATCGTTAAATTGCCATTATACAGCATGGTATTCTCAAGCTCAGATGAAAATAAGCCAGCAAGATTGCTCTTCTTTGTCTCGTAAGCGGCATACGCCGCAGCATCTGCAGGGTCAGGTGCTACTTCAGGCAGCGGCTCAATAATATCCATCCAAGGACGCAAATAGTCAGTCAGACTGTTTCGTGAAGCCATCGCCGTCTTCACATTCGTTCTTTGCACATCCGGAGCTGCCGTGTCTTTCCCGATGGCCTGGACCATTTTATCCACAAATGCTTCGTTTACCTCAATTCCTGCAAATTTACTCTGATCTTTGACATGTATATTTGCTGAATCCGTGCTAGTCAGCACATCTTTGATTGTTTTTACTCCATCTCCTTCTTCTTCACTAATGCTTTTATAATCGCTATTACCGTTGCCGACGTTTTCAATCGTATCACATTGCGGACTAGTTTGAGAAAAAGTAGAACTTACAGATTCACAGTAATAAGCATTTAACCCGTCACCAGTTGCACTCTTTTGAACGTACGCGTTCCCCTCCAATTTCGGGAATTTCGTCGATTGATATAAAGGCGTACCAAGATACAAGTATTCTGCTTCGTTTTTGACCTTTAAAGTCTCTCCTGCATAAATATCACCGATGATGTAAGGCGAACCGTTAATCAGCACATTACCTTCCGAGCCCATCGCATATTTCAGAGAGTCTGGAAACGTGTCTAGCGTAAGAACCTGAGTAAGTCGACGCGTGACATTATTGACCGTAGCTTCAGCTTCAATCGTAATCTCATAATTTAATGAGCTGTCATCTTTATCATTTTTTTTGAACGAAATATTATGTATTTCCCCTCTAGCCGCACCAACATCTATATCAAGCGAAGTGCTAATCGATCTTCCGTTCAACTGAACTTTAATGTCATCTAACCTCTGTTGAACTTCATCAATATTAACGCCATCCTGACTTTGAAAATCTGACATGATATAAGCTGCTGCTTCATTCAATGCCTTCTCTGCCAAATGCAGACTTTGAACATCCTTTTGCTTCGTCTCCGTTCTTGTCGCCCCGCCAATGCTTGCACTCAAAACAGCCAAACCTAGTATCGAAAAAATAAGAACCATGAATAAAACTAACAGCAATGCTGAACCGCGTTCCTCGCGAAACATGTTATTCCTCCTTAGAAACCGAACTGACTTTGCAGCTTGAGCTTGTGATCTCTTCCTTTAGAAGTCTGACTCAATTCCAATGTGACATTGATAAGCCCGTTCGTACATCCATTCGTACAGCTATTAATATGTATTATCGAATCACTCATAACTTGAGATTTTAATTCCACGGCACTGCTAGACGTCTTCTGATCGTTATAGATATACACTTTATGGTCCGTATTATCAATAACCACATGACGTGCTGAAACATGTACACCTGACTTATCCTCTGTTTTTATATGCATCAAAATACCATTTTCAGTTTCATTGCTCGAGCTGAAGTTCTCAATGGTTTCAGGTCCTTGTGTATAAAATTCGCTCATAATCGCCGACATAATAATATCGCCTTCATCACGTAGAGAATTCTCGACATTTACTCGATCATAAGCCTTGAAACCAAAATTAATGACCCCATAAATGGAACCAGCTATTAAAGAGAAAATACTTAACGCAGCAATGAGTTCGATCAACGAGTAACCCTTTTGCTCTTTAATTCTGTTAACGAATCGTCTCATTTGCGATATAGCCCTCCACAATGACAGGTTTATTCCTACCGTTATTCACGTTGTTATCTTTGACACTCACTTCAACACGAATAGGTAGCAAATAATTCGCCATCCCTTTTTTTACAGGATCATTTTTCAACTCATCTGTAATTTCATCCTGATAAGACACTGATATTTGATAGTCTATATCGTTTACCTTTGGATTAAGCACGTCCCAAAGCTTCATATTCGGGTTCAGAAATAAATTTTGCAGATCGTTAGTTGAACAAATATTTCTAGTACTGCAGTTTTTGGGAGAAATTGCAGGGTTACTACTCTTTGGCTCACTCGTTGTAGAATCAATAAAATAATTATGAATCGTTGCATAGTTCTGCTTCTCCATATAAAACAAGGCATTCCTCGCCAAATTCACCATCACCGTCTTATTCTGATTCCCTTTGTTATAGGACATCGCGTTGATGAAAAATGCCATCATCGCCATGGAAGCCACAGACAATATCACCGTCGCAGCCAAAACCTCAATCAGCGTAAATCCCTCTTCACGGGGCTCTCTTCTATTCATCTCTTGTGCTCCTAGGATTAAAATTTCAATTTTATTAAGACCTATAATATAGGACTATTGTACCATATTTTCGACTCCAACCATCGATTTCCCTGCATAAAAAATGACAATCAGGGCTCAAATTGTGTCTCTTTCTCAAAATGTCAAAAAAGCCTCACTCCCTTATAGGAGCAAGGCTTCTTAGGCTTTTCTCAACCTTAGACGTAGGGTGGGTCCCACGCCTTTTTATCCCATCCCAGCGTGTCGCTGACAACATTCATGTCCCGATCCAGTTGGACGTTCACCCCGAACGGCAGCTTTCGTTGATGCCAGAAGCGGACATCGCGCCACTGTACTTCATAGCCGTCCGTTTTCTCAGTCCAGCACACGTGGATGCGCTGCGCGAAGTGCAGGAAGGCACGAACGCCATCCGTAGTCAGGGTAGCTTGCACAATCGGGTGTGACTGTTCCTGGTTATAGTCGATTTTGCTATATTCCACTTCAATCACGACAGAACCATCCCGAATTTCACCCAAGTAAAACTGCGTATCGCTCTCAATGACGAATTGCCAACGAAACCAACTGAGACTAGGAATAAGATGACATATCCCATTTTCCAGATTCAGTTCCTTTTTCACCAACGTAATAAATCGTTTCCGCTGCTCACTCCTAATAGCGATGTAAAAGAAGGTCGCTACATAAATCAGCGCGAACATCTCCCCGATATGAAGCCCCCCACTGCCGTGCCAGACGAATATCCAAATAAGTACGCCAGCGGTGTGCAGGATGAACAGGAAAGGCTCGTAGAGACAGAGGGTATCGAGATGATGCCATTTGGAAGAAAATGGCCGGAAACACTGCACACCATATACATTAAATAAGTCCAGGAACACATGAAAAACAACGGCCAACAAAGTCCACACATACAAACTAAACAAATGATCCCATACCCCAAACATAGCTGCAAGAGGCAAACTGAGCACAATTGGCCAAATAAATAATGCCGGCAAGGAATGGGTAATTCCTCGATGAACACGCAAATAGTTCGTATACCCTTTGATTCTTGCAATCGTGTCAAAATCAGGGGCATGCGAACCAATGAGCGTCCCGGCCAGAATTGCATGGGTCAAATTCGGATCTTGCGATACGACAGGCTCCAAACAAGCAAGACCTGCTAAGGTGACGCCGAACAATAAATGGCTTCCTGTGTCCATGTGTCAATCACCCGTCCTTTGTCATATGTGTGTGTTATCCCACTTCAGATGATGTCGTTTGATCGGCATTTGTGACAGAAATCTCTTCCCAACGTTCATGTACATTGAACCAATAGAACCAAGAGCCCGGTTGCTCACGTATAGCCCGCTCCATGAACCCATTCAGCACCAGATTCGACTCGGCGCGTGCGATACGTCCCGGGAGCTCAGCTTGCAGTTCAAGCGGTGAACCAAAGATGAGCCTATGGTTAAATCCGCGGATGCGATGCCCGTAAAACGGTACAATTGGAATTCGCAAATCATGAGCAAGCATCGCCGCACCTTCAGGCGTGCGAGTCAATCTCCCGAAGAACCGGGATAAAGGAAACGAGGAGCGCCAGAAGTCTCCGAGCAGAAACACGACACCGCCGTGCTGCAAATGCTTCTTTAAGGTCCGATACAGCTCCAAAGGAGGGACGCTGTCATAATCCAGTCCCTTGCAGCCCATGGCAGCAAATTTATAATAAAGCGGTCTAAGCTCCGGACTGCCTGCTGATGCGACAGTCAGACAATCATATTTTCGGGTCAAATACCAGTAGTAATAGAAAAAGTTGCCAATGTGCGGTGTATAGACGATGAACCCTTTTCCGTCCGATCGACTTTCGGCAGCGTGAAGATTCTCCTCACCCTGAACATCAAAATTATGGTTTTGCAATTTTAACAAGCGCGTAGACAAGAAAAGAATCTCAACAAGCGTAAACACAACATTTTGCATATAACTCTTAGAAATCGCACGAATTGCACCCTTTGGCAAACCATCAAGCAAATCGGCCATATTATGTTCCACACGTCTTACTAAGTTATTGCGCAAAGCAACATGACCAGCAAAAGAAACAAACGTACACACCATATGCAAAACCCAAAGCGGAATAATTCGCAGCATTCGTTCGGTACGCGCCAGCTTTTGTTCATCTGAAGTTAGTTTGGCGATCCAATCATACAAAGCAAATCCTCCTTGCCTACGTTGTTAGAAAATGACGTTTATACCGCCTAGTAACCCGCTCTTTTTCCAAAATAATAAAAAAGTCAACGGTCTCAAATAGCTCATCATACGCCGGATCTCCGCCAATTTCAGCACCGAGCCATTGATAGCCCTTCATAAGTGGGGGCAGCTTGCGAAACACATCTTTCTCATTGCATTCAACTTCTAATCGAGCAAGTCCGGGTATCCGGTGGGTGGATAATGGTTCAATGCCATACCTATTTGTAATGACCTGTTTTTGAAGCAGCATCGTATAAATTAGGTTTAAATCTTCTAAATTACTCATATGTACGCTAGCGCAGCCAATTAAATGGGTATAATTCCGCTCCGTAATATAACCGGCAATTCCTTCCCATAGAAGCTGAATCGCTTTACCGCCGCGATACTCCGGTGCAATACAGCTGCGGCCTAACTCAAGCGTCTGTTCTTTATACGCAGCATATGCCGCTAAATTAAATTCGGTTTCCGAATAAAAGCCGATGCCTTGAAGGGCACGATCTCCTGGCAGCAGACGGTATGTACCAACAACCTGATCCGTGTCCAAATCTTTCACAATGAGATGATCGCAGTACGCATCATAAGCGTCTTTTTCAAGACCCTCCTCATTGAGCATTCGCATGTTTTTCTCTTCTTCTACGAAAACCTGATACCTTAGTCTCATGGCCTGCTCAATTTCATCTGCGCTGCTTGCAAGCCTAACGACTAGTTTGGCCTGTTGAGGCGCCGTATTCAGAAGGGGTCCACTCATCTTCCTCACGCCTTTCCACTGGATTCTCACTTTCCCATCGTAACAGAGGTTTATTATGGGTTCATTTTCGTATTGTAAAAAATTTGTAATGTTTGGAAAATGAAAAAAACCGCTTTCGTCACTTCGACGAAAAACGGTTTAACGCATGTAATACTATTTGAGCCAGTAATAAATAGGTATGAATAAAATGGACGTCATAATGCCACAGAGCGCCATAGACAGTCCGGCAAAACCGCCCTGCTGCTCCGAATCTTTGACGACTTTAGCCGTCCCGATGCCATGCGCAGCCGTCCCTAAAGCAATCCCTATAGAGATGTCATCTCTAATCTTCAGCCAGTTCAACAAACGTGTGCCAAACATGCTGCCAAACAGACCCGTCATCGTCGTTAAAACGGCAGTAAGCTCTGGAATCGCCCCTAACCGCGTAGCTATTTCAATCGAGATTGGCGAGCTAACTGACTTGGGCAGCATGCTAAGAATAATTGATTGGCTGCCGCCTAAGAGTCCTACTATAGCTGCACTCGAACCTATTCCAGTGATTGATCCTGCCAATACACTAAGCATGACACGCTTTAAATTGGAGCGAATCAAGGATCTGTATTTATACAACGGAACACCTAGTGCAACGGTTGCTGGTCCAAGCAGAAGGGTCAGTACATCCGCCCCACGTTTAAAGTCCTCAAAAGGTATTCGAAAACCAACTAGAATAAGAATAATAAGTCCTGTGCATACAAAAAGCGGATGCATAAATCGCCATCGCTGATACATGACATTAGCGAATGCATAAATCAGAACACTTAACGATAAACCGAATAAGGGGTGCTGCAGCATATTACCCGCCATATTTTTCCCCTTCCTTCCCTAGCTTAGATGATATCCATCCGGTTACGATCAGAACGACCGCTGTCGCGCCAACGATTCCACCACAAATGGCAACTAAATTCGCCCCAATGATGGGTAGGAACAAGAGAATACCAACCGTATAGGGGATAAAAAAAAGCATCATATGCCTAGTCAGCAGCGACGCGGCTTCTTCCACCCATTCAAGTTTAACAAGCTTAGCGAATAAGGCTGCTGTAAATAGCATGAGCCCGATCACGTTGCCAGGTAGCGGCAGGTGCAGGCCCATTTGGATCACATACCCTATGAAATTAAAAGCTAGTAAAATTGCAAAACCAAGCATATTTTCTCCTTTTCCGCTCAAAAACAAGTTCAACCAGAGTCTTTATAAGCATTTCTTATTTCCCTTAACATAACATAAAAAATCGAGGACATAAAGATAGAAAGCAGTATTTCTGCTGCTGCAATCCCCATTTCGTCACCTCAGTCTACACACCTTTTGGATAGTGTATGAGCAAGAATTACGAAAATGACTTCTTCCAATATATGGACACGACCAACTTCATAGTAAATAGACTATCCGTCCAGTCATTTCTGACCTTCCGAGATAGTCTCTTTCCATACATGTTATCCTTTGCGCGGCACTTCAAAGCTCCAAAAATCTCTGGCAATATGACTGTTGCTGTGATGATGCTGAGCTTCTTGCAGCAGTTCTAGCACAGCGTCTCCTTGGTAGCGAGAACTAATGTGCGTCATAATTAGCGCATTCGCTCCAGCTTCCTGAGCAATTCTCGCCGCATCTGTAGAAGTGGCATGATCAAAAGAATAAGCTAATTCCTGCTTATCCATAGCGAATGTCGCCTCATGCACTAGCACATCGGCGTCTCGTGCCAAAAGCTGAGCCCCGCTGCAGTAACGGGTATCGCCGAGAATAACGACGATGCGTCCGGGAATCGGCGCACCAAGGAAATCGGCGCCATGCAGCGTGCTCCCGTCCTCGAGCTGAACCGTTTGCCCTTGCTTGAGCTTACCATAGATCGGACCGGCTGGAATGCCGAGCGCTGTCAACTTATCAAGCATCAGCTTGCCGGGTTGATCCTTCTCAATAACCCGAAAACCAAAGCTTTCAATTCGATGCTCCAAACGCGCAGTTTCAACCTTAAATGTTTCATCTTCGAAAAGAGGTCCCTCTTCCACGATTTCCACAATCTTTAGTAGGTAGGTCAGATGCGCGCCGCTAACTTCCAGAGCCGTATCAACAAATCGTTTAAGCCCTGGCGGGCCAAACAATGTAAGCGGTGTATCCCCTCCCAGATATGAGCGGCTTGTTAACAGTCCTGGCAATCCGTATAAATGGTCCCCATGCAAATGGGTGATGAACAGCATCTCCGTACGCCCGAGTTTCACGGGAGAGTTCATAATCTGCTGCTGAGTGCCTTCTCCACAGTCAAATAACCAAAAAGTACCCCGTTCATCCAGTAAGTTAAGAGCAATCGATGTGACATTGCGTTGCTTGGAAGGCATGCCTGCCCCTGTTCCCAAAAAATATAGTTCCACGATCTAAAACCCCAATCTCTCTGAAAATCACTGTTGGTAACACCGAAAGCGAGGACACTGCCGAACATCGTGTCCGGGCAAGCTGCCTCGCTTTATGCAATATTTTTTTCTTAGCCTACATTGAAATAACGCGCTTCTTTGTGGGCAAACACGATTGCTGAAACCGATGCTTCCGGCTCCATCATGAACGACTCTGTCAGTTCCACGCCAATATCTTCTGGTTTCAAAAGATTGAACAACTTGGCTTGATCCTCGAGATTAGGACACGCCGGATAACCGAAGGAGAATCGTTGTCCGACGTATTTGGCTCCAAATCTCTCTTGCATGGTCATATCAACGCGATCCGCGATCCCCCAAACATCCCTCATAATATGGTGGATTCGTTCTGCAAAGCCTTCGGCAACTTCCAATGCTGTCGCCTGCAGCGCATGAGATTTCAAGTAATCCCCTTTGTCGCGCCAATCCTTAGCCAGCTCATTGATATCATGCCCAGCTGTCACAAGCAGGAAGCCCACATAATCCATCTGCCCGCTCTCTACGGACTTCAGATAGTCAGCTAGACACAGATACGGCTCTTTGTCTTGACGCGGGAACGTGAAGGTTTCAAGAACTTTGCTGTGATCTTGCGGGTCGTAGACGATTACATCGTTTCCGCTTGATTGCGCTGGGAAGAAGCGATACATCCCATGAGCTTTAATGATGCCGTCATTTTGAGCAGCATACAGAATGGAATCGACCGTATCTTTAAGCTGAAGGGCCTTCGTATCCTTGTCGCTAAGCAGTGCCTCAACTTTCCCTTTGAGGCCTAGATGGTGGCCGAGCAGCATTTGCATGTTCACATATGGCATAAGATGACTAATTGGGTAATCTCTCATGATATGACGATCCGTATCTTGCGGCATTTGCACAGGCAAATCCTTGGACACAGCAGACGAACTCACACGCGTTAGCTGAGGCTGTTTCTCTTCCTTCTTGCCTGTATCCATGACATCAGATTCCAGACTTTCTCTTAGTTCCTGAATAAGACGTTTACGCTGCTCAGGATCGCTTAGTCGGTTGGCAATATCCAGACCGTCCATGGCATCTTTCGCGTAGAGCACTGCCCCTTCGTATTCCGGTTGAATACGTGTTTTGGTGAATTTACGTGTCAGCGCGGCGCCACCTACAAGGATCGGCACATCTACACCTGCAGTACGCAAATCCTGTGCGGTAATGACCATTTGCTGTGCGGATTTAACCAATAGACCGGATAAGCCGATCGCATCTGCATTCTCTCTGCGCTGTGCATCAACAATTTGATCTGGCGGTACTTTTATCCCAAGGTTTATAATCTTATAGCCATTATTCGACAGGATAATTTCGACTAGATTTTTACCGATATCATGCACATCGCCTTTGACGGTAGCCAAGATGATTTTACCTTTGACAGCTGTTTCGGATTTCTCCATAAAGGGTTCCAGATAATTAACGGAGGCTTTCATGACCTCAGCACTTTGAAGTACTTCCGCAACGATCAATTCATTACCATTGAAGAGGCGGCCTACTTCTTCCATCCCTCTCATTAGCGGTCCATTGATTACTTCAAGAGGCGAATATGTTTTCAGCGCAATCTCTAGATCTGGAATTAGCCCTTCCTTCGTCCCTTCTACCACATAAGAACCAAGTCGTTCTTCCAAGGACAGATTGGAGATCTTCTCCTTCTTCTCGACCTTCTTCTCACGGAAATGGGCGACAAATTTCGCCAAAGTCTCGTCATTTGTATTGTAAATCAGTTCCTCAGCCAGTTGACGCTCTTCCTCCGAAATAGAGGCATAACGCTCCAACTTCTCTGTGTTCACAATCGCATAATCGAGACCCGCTTTCGTACAATGGTACAAGTAAACCGAGTTCAACACTTCACGCCCAGCATCCGGCAATCCGAATGAAATATTGCTCAAACCGAGAATGGTTTTGGCTCTTGGATATTTCTCTTTAATCAGTTTAATTCCTTCGATCGTTTCCACAGCAGAACCAATATACTGAGGATCCCCCGATCCTACAGGGAACATATTCGGATCAAAAATGATATCCTCGGGATTCATCCCGTATTTCCCTGTCAATAGCTCATAAGAACGAGTTGCCACTTCAAGCTTCGCTTCACGCGAGACCGCCTGGCCCCGTTCATCAATAAGAATACAAACAACGGCAGCCCCATATCGATGAATCAGAGGTAAAATCCCAGCGAATTTCACTTCGCCGTCCTCCAGGTTAATGGAGTTAATAATCGCTTTACCTTGCGAGTATTTAAGCCCAAGCTCGATAATGTGATCATACGTAGAATCAATCATCAAAGGAACTTTCACCTTTTTGACCACCTGCTGCATGAACTCTTCTACCGCGTAAGCCTCATCAATATCCGTATCCTGTAAATTGATATCGATGACGTGTGCACCGTTTTTCACTTGATTACGAGCAATCTCTGAACCTTCTTCAAATTTGCCTTCTTTAATCAAGCGCTTGAATTTACGCGATCCCGAAATATTCGTTCGTTCGCCGACCATGATTGGACGGTTTTCAGGTTCGATAAATAAAGTTTCAATCCCCGAGACAGCAGGTAAATGTGTACCATATTCCGTTCTTGGTTTGTATTCGCTAAGTGTTTCTGCCATGGCACGAATGTGTTCGGGTGTTGTTCCACAGCATCCACCAGCAATATTGAGCCAACCCTGCTCGGCAAAACCGGCCATTTTCTTAGCCAAGGATTCTGGCGATTCATGATAATGACCATTCTCATCTGGCAATCCAGCGTTCGGATAACAGCTGATTGCGGTTTCTGCAATTCCCGACAGCGTTCGAATGTGATCCCTCATAAATTCAGGACCCGTTGCACAGTTCAATCCCATTGAAATGGGTTTCAAATGTTCAAGTGAAATATAGAACGACTCGATATTTTGCCCGGCCAGGGTTGTTCCCATTGGTTCAATCGTTCCCGAAATCATAATCGGAAGCTCAAAGCCCAACGTTTCGAAAGCTCTGCGAATACCAATGCTTCCCGCTTTTACGTTAAGTGTATCTTGTGATGTTTCCAGTAGAATCGCGTCAACACCAGCTTCACATAATGCTAAAGCTTGCTCGTAGTAGCTCTCCTCCAGCTGGTCGAACGTAACGCCCCCAGTCACGGATAAGGTTTTGGTCGTTGGCCCCATTGCCCCTACGACATATCGTGGCCATTCTGGTGTTGAATATTTGTTTGCTGCTTCGATAGCCAACTTGGCTGCAGCGAGGTTCAACTCGCGGTGACGGTCTTGCAAATCATACTCTGCAAGTACTACACTTGTGGTTCCGAACGTGTTCGTTTCTATCATATCCGCGCCTGCGGCGAAATAAGCTTCATGAATCTTACGAATCACATCTGGGCGAGTTACGCATAGAATTTCATTACAGCCATCTAAATCATCGCCTCCGAAATCTTCAGCGGTTAAATTCTCTTGCTGAATCATGGTACCCATGGCGCCATCGAGGATCATGATCTTTTTCTTTAGCTGCTCTTGAATCGGTGGTTTAGACATGAATTGACTCCCTTTCAACTTATCCTAAAGCGATAAATAATAAATAATCGACAAATTATGTTAAGATTTAGTGTAACAGAATACGGCTTCTATGAAAAGAATTTGAATTATCATAAATACCTATAGGTTTTATCGGGTAATCTTATGATCTTGCATCGACAGCGCACATCATTTCCACTATAATACAAGTATATTTACTAAGAAAGAGGGATGCTGCATGGCACAAATTAGAATTCGCAATACCAACGAACGAATCGAAGGCGAAGAGCAAGTCAAAGCCTTCTTGGATAGCCAACAAGTTGTATATGAACACTGGGATGCGAACAAACTTCCTGAGGCACTTCGCGAGAAATTCGTGCTTAGTGATGAAGAGAAAGCTCAAATCATTAGCACTTATGAGTCCGAAATCCGTGATTTAGCGGCTAGACGCGGTTACGAAATTTGGGATGTTATCTCCCTTTCCGATGCGACTCCGAGTATCGAAGATCTGCTTAAGAAATTTGAGCAAGTTCATACACACACGGAAGATGAAATTCGCGCAATCGTTTCTGGAAAAGGTATCTTCATCATTAAATCCGAAGAAATCGGCTATTTCGATGTTGAACTTGAACCGGGGGATGTTATCTCGGTTCCTGAGAACACGAACCACTTCTTCACTTTGATGGATAATCGCCAAATCGTTGCTGTTCGCCTTTTCATTGAAAAAGATGGATGGGTTGCATACAACGTGGATGATCCTGCTTTCATCAAAGCTTAATTCCTTATTTAGACAAAAGCCCAACAGCGAAGGACTTCTCGTCCTAACAGCCGTTGGGCTTTCTCGTTATGCTGCATTAAGCATTAGCGATAATCGGTAAAACTTCCTCTAAGCGCGATACCTCATTAGCCGGAACAATCTCATCTCCACTTTGCAGACCATGATGATTGATCCAAATATTGCGCATACCTACACGTCCGGAACCAAGAATATCCGTTGTCAATTTATCACCGATCATGATTCCTTCTTCCGGATGAATTCCCAGAAGCTCCAGCGCATGATGGAAAATTGAAACATTCGGTTTACCTACTCCAAATTCTCCAGAAATAACAATATGATCAAAATAGGACGAAATGGCTGGTACGCCAGCTAATTTTTCTTTTTGAAGATCAGGGGATCCATTTGTTAGTAGAAGCAGCTTGTAGTTTCCCTTCAAGGCATCTAGCACACGGAACGTTTCTTCATACACATATGGTCGGTTGCGGCGTTCTGCAGGAAAAAGCTCACCGAGCTTATAACCAAGCTCTGAATCTTCTACGCCTAACGCGCGAAGCCCGCGGGTCCACGATTCCGTGCGATAGCCTGGCGCTAATTTTTCCAATTTGCGAAAATTCTCATTTTCACCTTGTGTGAAATTAGCCCACAGTCCTTCAAACGGGTTAATGCCGATCATTTTGGTGAATGAAAAAGTTTCATAAGATTCGTATAAAGCACGGGCTTCTTTACGAACAGCGGCTTCCAGCTCCTCCGGATTTACATCCGCGTGTTTGGCTGCTTCGGCACAAGTTGCTTCAAAAGCTTCTTGTACACTGCGGTCATCCCATAGAAGTGTATCGTCTAAATCAAAAAGTACAGCCTTGAGCGTCATCATTCATTTCCCCTTTGAATGTTGTTTCTATGTGAAAAGCAACTACTCTTCGTCCGTGAACTTGATGGAATCAAGTTGAACTTTAAGATTGCCTCGGAACGCCTCAATATATTTTTTTCTCAATTCATTTCGTTCATCGATTTCTGCATCTGTTAAACCAACCGTTTTGGCTTTACGAGCAAGCTCATTAATGCGCTCGATATTTTTTTCCATACTGTCACTCATAATGACCCTCCTAGTTCAAAAATTCAATATGAGTACTACTTTGCCATCCCTCTAGTGGAATGTCAAGAAAACAGCAAAAAGAGGCATAGGAACAATTCCTAGCCTCTCAAAGTCTATTTCCATTTCATAGGAAAGTAATGATTAAGGGAGCAACAAAACCTGTCCTTCATTCAAAGAGCTCGTAGTTAAATGATTCTTCGTCTTAATTTTATCTATATAGGAACGAATGTTCTCTCTGCTTTTCTTATGAGTTGCTGCAATGTCCCATAGCGTATCGCCTTCTTGAATGACGACTTGCGCCGGAACAATTGTCTTAGTCTCAGCGTGATTTGACAAACTGCTCGTCGGGGAAGATGCTGCCGCATAAGCTTGTACCATGGCACCAAAAGAGAACACTGTCCCCAGAATTAAAGCAATGAATAGAAACCTAACGATAGCTTTCGTATAACGTGATTTAGTTGCGATCCCTTTGGATGCCGTAGTTGATCTATGAGGTGTGCGTGAATTGTTAGTGTGTGAGTAGGCCATATACATGAATAATCATCCCCCAAACATTTGTTCTGTTATTAGATTAACACGAACACATGTTTGTGTCAACGATTTATTCGAACTTATGTTTGTACGAACTCGGGTTCTATGTTATACTTTGGGTAATGATTCCCAGCATTGGAGTGATAACTATTGAGTAAGATTTCACAGCGTCAACAAGCTATTTTAGAATACATTAAGAACGAAGTGAAAGATAAGGGCTACCCGCCTTCTGTACGTGAAATCGGCGAGGCTGTCGGACTAGCCTCCAGTTCAACCGTTCACGGGCATTTGGAGCGTCTTGAGAAGAAAGGGTTAATTCGTCGAGACCCAACAAAGCCTCGTGCCATCGAGATCCTTGGCTTAGACGGTGCTGAAACCCATTTCGCAGTTTCCGTTGCACGCGTTCCGCTCGTAGGTAAAGTTACCGCTGGGGTGCCAATTACGGCGACTGAGAACATTGAAGACTACTTCCCGCTTCCTGTCAGTATGGTTGGCGATAACAACGTGTTCATGCTAAGCGTCATGGGTGACAGTATGATCGAAGCTGGCATACATAACGGCGATTATGTCATCGTCAAACAACAGCAAACAGCGAACAACGGAGACATCGTTGTAGCAATGACAGAAGACGATGAAGCTACGGTCAAACGCTTTTACAAAGAGAAGGATCATATCCGTCTTCAACCGGAAAACTCCGCTTTGAAACCGATCCTACTGAAGAATGTTACGATTCTCGGCCGTGTTATCGGACTATTCCGTGATATGTAAGACTAATAAGGACCGTCAGGTGAATCCTGATGGTCCTTATTCGATCTTATCTGCACCCGCAAATCCAGCTAAGGTTAATTAATGGGAACTGGAATACTCTATTTAGAGAAAAACAAGCTGTTTTATTCAGAAGAAGAACTACAGGCCCTTATTTGATCTCCTTGGCTCGTTTTTCCAGTTAAATCAACAAAATAGCGAACTGTAGTTCCCCTCACGATAGGATAATGTGCGTTTTCAGTAAATAAGGGGCTATAGTTCCCTAGAAAGACAAAAAACCGAAGGACAATTCGTCCCTCGGTTTTTTTTACTGCTCAAAGGCTTAATTCTGCTCACGCTGACACTAAAACGCTAGCGCCCAGTTACCTTCACGGAAAATAGGCTCCAAACTGCCATCCTGCAGCACACCGTCAATCTCCAGGTCAGCCGTCCCGATCATGAAGTCCACATGGATTAAGCTTGTGTTCCCGCCTCTTACTTTCAGCTCTTCATTGGATAAAGTAGCCCCATCCTTCATATTTATCGGATAACAGCTGCCCAAAGCAAGGTGACAGGAAGCATTCTCATCAATGCCTGTATTGTAGAAAATTCGATTCACATTAGATATCGGCGAATCATAAGGAACAAGTGCAACTTCGCCTAAATAACGAGCACCCTCGTCCATTTCCAATAATCTCGTCAAATGCTCGTAGCCCACTTCTGCCTTATAATCCACGACCTTACCGTCCTCGAACTTGAACGAAAACTTATCAACCAATGCTCCGTTCACATTGAGCGGTTTCGTACTAGATACCGTCCCGTTAACGCCTGTCCGTTTGGGCATCGTAAACACTTCTTCCGTCGGCATATTCGCAACAAAGCGAATCCCGCTTGCGTTCGCCTTATCCCCGCCTAGCCAAATGTGGCCATCTGGCAGCTCTACGCGCAAATCAGTTCCTGCAGCCCGATATTGCAGCGCTGCATATTGCTTATCGTTCAGCACCTTGCGAACGCGTTTCAACTGCTCAATATGTGCACGCCACGCGCTAACTGGATCATTTTCGTATACACGATTGAACCGGAAAATAGCGTCCCACATTGCATCCACTCGCTCTTCTTCAGGAAAATCTGCGTACACTTTGGAAGCCCAAGCCGCAGTCGGAGCCTTAATCAAGCACCAGCTGAACGTACTTGTTCTTACATAATTTTGATACTTGGAACGAGCTGTTGCCATCGCTTTGGAAGCTCTGGAAATTACGCTGGGGTCAATACCGGCGTACAAATCAGGATCTGGCACTTTAATATTCAGCAATGCACCGCCATTCTCAACAAAACGCTCAAGCATATCTGTGTACCACACTGGGTAGTAGTCGAGAGCATCATCATGAGCCGTTTCTAACCGGGCACGTGTCAAGAAGTCATCCTGCCAGTTGACCTGAACATAGTTCGCTCCAGCTTCATAGGCTTTCTTAACGATTAGGCGCGTCAAGTCCAAGCATTCAATTGGTGACTCGATCATAAGGTCTTGACCTTTGGTCAAATTAACGCCAATTTTAACAACGAGTTCAGCATATTTCTCTAAGTTGACTAAAAAGTTATCCATATGAGTTCTTACTCCTTCGCATGAAAAAGCCCATCAGTTCAGGAAGTCCTGAATCATGACGGGCTTTCGTATCTAGTTTTCAAATGCTTCTGAACATCCTAGTATAGGGACAGATATTGATCTCTTTCCCATTGGTGAACTTGTGTGCGGTACATATCCCACTCGATTTCTTTAAGCTCATAGAAATGGGCCAAAGCATGTTCGCCAAGTGTATCGCAGATCACATCATCACGCAGCAACTCGTCCAAAGCTTGTTTCAAGTTCAGTGGCAAGCTTGGAATGCCTTGGTTTTCTCTTTCCTCTTCCGTCATCACATAAATGTTGCGATCCGTTGGAGGAGGCAGCTGCATTTTGTTTTTGATGCCATCCAGACCAGCTGCAAGCATGACCGCAAGCGCCAAGTATGGGTTCGCAGCCGGATCCGGATTACGAACTTCAACGCGCGTGCTCAAGCCGCGGGAAGCCGGGATACGAATCATCGGACTACGGTTGCTCGCAGACCATGCTACGTAACAAGGTGCTTCGTAACCAGGAACGAGACGTTTATAGGAGTTAACTGTTGGGTTCGTAATCGCTGCAAAAGAACGTGCATGGCGAAGCACACCTGCCATATAATGTCTTGCAACATTACTTAAACCTAACTTGTCAGACTCATCGTAGAACGCATTAGTATCACCTTTGAATAAAGATTGGTGACAGTGCATGCCTGAACCGTTCATGCCGAACAATGGTTTAGGCATGAAGGAAGCATGTAGACCATGCTGTCTTGCTACGGTTTTGACAACAAGTTTAAACGTTTGAATCTGATCAGCCGCTTTAATCGCATCCGCATATTTGAAGTCGATTTCATGCTGACCTGGAGCCACTTCATGGTGAGAAGCTTCAATCTCAAAGCCCATCTCTTCAAGCGTTAGCACGATATCGCGACGGCAGTTCTCACCAAGATCCATCGGAGCCAAATCAAAGTATCCGCCTTGATCGTTCAGTTCTGTCGTTGGATTGCCTTTTTCATCGGTTTTGAACAAGAAAAACTCAGGTTCAGGACCAACATTCATCGCTGTGTAACCAAGTTCTTCCGCTTGTTTAAGCGCATTTTTCAAGATAGCGCGTGGATCGCCTGGGAATGGACGCCCATCCGGCAAGTAGATATCGCAGATCAAGCGAGCCACTTTGCTCTCAGTTACCCAAGGGAAGATAACCCATGTATCCAGATCCGGATATAGGTACATATCCGACTCTTCAATACGCACATAACCTTCAATGGAAGAACCATCGAACATCATTTTGTTGTCTAATGCTTTTTCAAGCTGGCTGAAAGGAATCTCAACGTTCTTAATACTTCCCATCAAGTCCGTAAACTGCAAGCGAATGAACCGAACATTTTGCTCTTTTGCAATGCGTAAAATATCTTCTTTGTTATAGTTATTGTTGTAGGTCACGTTCATTCTCCTCTCATTTTACAAGCGCTTACGGAGTGTTATTTATAAAACCGGGAAAGCTGTCCTTGGATGAGGGAAACCTGATCTGGACGCTTGCCCCCGCCTATCAACTGCTGCTTAAGCATTTTGTGCAGCTGGGAGTCGGTTAGTTCCTTACGCTTCACTTCCGTATGCTCGTTCAAAATCGTAGCATCTTCCGAATCTTTATCGACTGGGATAAGGACTTGCTTAATCCCCGCGATGTTCACACCTTTTTCAATCAAATCTTTAATTTCAAGAAGTCGTTCAACATCATTAAAGGAATAGAGTCGTTGATTGCCGCCTGTTCTGGCAGGAATAATAAGCTCATGCTGTTCGTAATATCGAATTTGTCTTGCTGTTAGATCCGTCAGCTTCATGACGATCCCGATCGGGAATAACGCCATATTTCTACGTATATCATCACTCATGCTAATCACTCCTGCAAAGTTAAGTACCTCTCCTATATTGTACCTAAGTAACAAAAACGTGTCAAGGAGTGTAAGGTTTGTTCACAGACTTATTTTTTCAAAGCAATCCCTTGTCTACCATATGTTGGATTGCCGTGAGCACCCCTAACTTACAATGTGAATAGGTAAGTCCTCCTTGCATGTACGCGATGTACGGCTCGCGAATCGGAGCATCGGCAGACAGCTCCAGGCTGCCGCCTTGGATGAAGGTCCCGGCCGCCATAATGACGGGATGCTCATAGCCGGGCATATCCCACGGCTCAGGCACCACGTGCGAATCCACGGCAGCCGCTTTCTGGATGCCCTGCACGAACGTGATCAAGTGATCCGCAGACGTGAAGCGGATCGCTTGGATCAAATCCGTCCGCTGCGCATCCCAACGCGGATGGCTCTCGAAGCCCAGCTGTTCGAATACGGCACTCGCGAACACCGAGCCCTTAACCGCTTGCCCGACCAGATGCGGGGCAAGGAAAAGCCCTTGAAACATGGCTCGCGTAGCTCCGAGCATGGCCCCAACCTCGCCCCCAATACCAGGGGCGGTCAATCGATAGGCGGCGAGGTCCACGAGGTCCTGCCGCCCGGCAATGTAGCCGCCGGATGGGGCTATGCCGCCGCCGGGGTTCTTGATCAGTGAACCGGCCATCAAATCGACGCCAACTTGCGTCGGCTCTTGCAGCTCGGTGAACTCCCCATAGCAATTATCGACGAAAACGATAAGATTAGGGTTTACTTCTTTGACAAATTGGACCATCTCGCCGATTTGCTTGATCGTGAACGACGGCCGCCAGGAGTAGCCGCGAGAGCGCTGGATGCCGATCACCTTCGTGTTCGGCTGAATGGCTGCAGCGATAGCCGCCCAGTCGGGCGATCCATCCTCTAACAAGGCTACCTCATCGTAGCCTATGCCAAAGTCCTGCAGCGAGCCTGTACCATCACCAGGTTTGCCAATTACCTTATGCAAGGTGTCATAGGGCTTCCCTGTGATGTAAAGTAGATGTTCGCCTGGTCGAAGCACACCGAACAGCGCAGTCCCAATCGTATGCGTTCCTGACACAAAATGAGGGCGAACAAGCGCCGCCTCTGCCCCAAAGCTATCCGCATATACCAGATCGAGCACCTCTCTGCCCCGATCGTTGTACCCATAGCCAGTTGAGGAGGCGAAATGGTAATCACTTACTTTATGCTTCTGAAAAGCGCTAATCACTTTCCATTGATTAAGATCAATTGTTTTTTCAATGTGACGAAAAGCGCTCTCGACTTGGCGCTCTGCACTTTCCATCAAAGACATGACTTTATCCCCAAATTGCATAATTATTAAATCTCTCCCTCGTTCTCTTGTACCTCATGCTGCGGATTCTGATCATAAGCAACCAGCTGATAAGCTACTTTTACATAATCATCTTTGTTCACTCGGACCTTGAACAGCATATCCTCACCGTCTACTTCCGTCTCAAGCACTTCGCCGATTCGGTACATCAAAGAGATGATGTCTCCTTTATCAGCCGGAATACGAAACTCTTTGCTATCCCCCATCAGCTTTTCTTGAATAGCGATCCTCAGACGTTCCAAATCCGCTTGATCGAAAGCGCTAATCTTCAGAAACTCCCCTTCGGCAGTCAGCAATTCTCGGTCTTCCTGGGGACAAGCATCAATTTTATTGAAAATTGTAAGCTGTTCCTTCTGATGGGCGCCAAGCTCTTTAAGCACCTCGCCTACGACGCGCATCTGCTCGTTGCGCATATCTGTAGAGCTGTCGACGACATGGAGAATGAGATCGGCTTCATTCGCCTCTTCCAACGTAGCACGGAATGAAGCGACGAGATCATGCGGCAGGTTTTGAATAAATCCTACGGTATCTGTAAGAACGATCTCCTTGCCGCTTGGCAGTTCCATCGTCCGTGATGTAGGGTCTAGGGTAGCAAAAAGCTGGTTCTCAATATAGACGTCGGCTTGCGTTAATTGTTTCAATAAGGTTGATTTACCAGCGTTCGTATAGCCGACCAGAGCAACCTGGAACACACCGGTTTTCTTCCGACGCTCTCGGTGCAAGGTGCGATGACGAACGACTTCTTCAAGCTGCGCCTTTAGCTCATCTATACGACCTCGGATATGCCGGCGATCTGTCTCCAGCTTGGACTCCCCGGGACCTCTCGTGCCGATACCGCCGCCAAGCCTGGAAAGGTTCTTCCCTTGACCAGAAAGCCTAGGAAGCAAATAGCTGAGCTGTGCCAGTTCAACCTGGATAATGCCTTCACGCGTTTTGGCACGCTGCGCAAAGATATCTAGAATAAGCTGTGTGCGATCAATGATTTTGACGTCTAGTGCAGCCTCTAGATTACGGACTTGAGCACCCGATAGCTCTTGATCAAATATCGCTGTGTTTCCACCCAAATCTTCCAGCATTGCTTTGAGTTCATCGACTTTTCCTTTACCGATAAACCATTTGCTATCTTTTGTCTCTTTGTTCTGCGTCATGGTATCCAGAACCTGCACACCCGCGGTTTCAGCCAGTTTCACCAATTCCTGAAGCGAGTACTCAGCTAATTCTTCATTGCGTTTCTGCTTCTGTGTAACCAGACTGACGAGCACAGCACGATCATCGATCTCTTTTTCAACCATATGTGAAGTTGTTTTCATAAGTTATAGTCTCCTTTACCTTGCACTTTCACGATTGAAATCCCCCTCAAATGGGCGGATTCCTTCATCATTGTGTAGGAAATGCTTGGGAAAGTCAATTTACTGCGAAGGAAAGTTCAATTATAGCAATGCTCGTCAAAAAAACCGAAAGGCCAGTGGCCTTCCGGTATCTTTCCACAAATGTTACACAAATAAACTTTGACCTAAGTAGGATCCTTTCGAAGGAACACCTGGAAGCACGGCGAAATAACCTCCGCCTGTCGTATCCGTATAGGCCAGCATTTGATCTGGCAGCTTCGGATTCGTCAACCTCTTCTGGATCGATTCAAACTGAGTTTGAATGTTCCGGTTGAAACAAACGAACAACAATCCGGCGTTCAACCGCCCAACACTGTCCAGATTCTCCATGAAATTATAGCCTCTTCGCAAAATACGTTCACGTTCTGAATTCTCGCCTGCGCGCGGATTCGAGAGACGTATGTGGGAATCAAGTGGTGTAAACTTACCGTCCAAATCCCCTTCGAAATTAGGCTGATCCATTTCCTTTTGACCATCCAGCGGTGCCCCGGAAACTTTCTGACGTCCTATAATCTCCTCTTGATCGGAGTATGTTTGTTGATCCCATGTTTCAATCCGCATTTGAATGCGGCGCACGACCATGTAGGTTCCACCAGCAAACCAGGACGCACCATCCCCGCTATCAGCCCATACGTTATTTCTCATAAATGCTTCATCCGTCAAAGCCGGATTATTCGTGCCGTCCTTGAAACCGAACAAATTTCGCTTGGTTCCTTGCGCTTTCACACCTAACTGTCCGGTTTGCTGCCAGCGTAAATGGGCAACTCCACGTGCAGCCTTAGCTAAATTCCGAATGGCATGAAAGCAAATCACGGGATCATCCGAGCAAGCCTGTATCAAAATATCTCCATGGGTTAATTGATCCTGCAAGGAATCTTTATGAAAGATCGGCATCTCCGTTAAACCAGACGGTTTGCGTGAACGAAGTCCGAATCGATCAACGCCTTCCTTTTCAAAAAGAGAGGCGCCTACAGCGAAAGTAATCGTAAGCTTCCCTGTATCTAATCCTAGCTGCTCACCTGTATCTGTGGGTGGAAATTTGCCTTCTTGAGGCTCGGCTGCCAGCGGCTTACCTGCCATAAGTGTTGCCGCCATTTCCGTCCAATGCTGCATGAGCTCCTTAAGTTCTTGCACATTCTCAGTCGTAATATCGAAAGCTGCTACGTTGGCAAAGTTCTGAGCAGGCGTCACGACACCCGTTTGATGAGAGCCATAGAAAGAAATCGTTTCACTCTCAGCATTGGCTTTGTTCGCATTCGGCTCTGCTGCGTTTGGAACCGCTCCTTGTGCTTTCCCCAGCAAATCACCGAGTACGATTCCCGCTGCTCCTGCCGCAGTCATCCCCAGAAAAGCTCTGCGATTCATTTTATCCGCCATTGCCGCTTCTCCTCTCCAATCCGTTCGTTTATTTGCTTAACGTTCCCGGCATTTTCACAAGAGGCTCTGCTAAGGCTTCCAATTTATTTTTCAAATCAACTTGTTTGGATTGCTCAAGTTTCCCAAAATCGTTCCACGTTGGTCCAGCTGGCGAAAGTGTGTTCATTGTTTCAATAACTACAGCTAAGCTTTTTGAAATTTTCTCATCCAAAGCAGCATCTTTCTTCTTCAGTTCACCTTTAACAAGATCATATATCGCTTGCGCACCTTCTACATTAGCCCGGATAACAGGCACTGTAGCCCCGCTCCAACGCTCTTCTTCACCTGTAATTTTACTGGATTGCGCTTCTTCCATCAGTTCCCCTACACCTGCGATAAAGTCTGATGCTTCGATCGTTGTGGATGCGATTGCCTGCTGCATTTTCTTGCCGTCTTCTACTAGGCGTGCAGAGAATGGCTCAGCATCTTTCACATTCTTTTTCACAAATAGCAAATACTCAATCCGGTGATACCCTGTAAATGCTGGATCTTTTTCATTCTTGAAATCATCCACACGAGCATCCATCACACCGTCTAATTCGCTGAATGTTTCGATGATCGGCTCAATTCTTTCGTAAGGCATACGGGATAATCCATAAGCTTCCTGCGCTTTTTTCAAATCGCCAGTTTTCACCGCTGCATCCAGCTGCTCTAATAAAGTGACAAGTTGTTTCCCTTGATCCTGAACATATTTGTTATAAGCTTTCGCTGCTTCTTGAAGTTCCATGGATGCCTCAATGACATCTTTATTGACAGCGCCCTTATTATCCGTAAAAGAGGTCGTTAACTCTGTCATAGCTGCTTTAGCGTTCGTGTTTAGTGCCGTTAATGTGGGATAATCTAACTTGTCTTGTTTCAAACCAGCTTCCAATGGAATCAGAAACTTCTCCACTTTAAAATAGAGTTCTGGGAATTTTGGTTTCACTTCATCCTCAAAGCTGGCCCATTGATCTTCCAACTGCGTGGATAGCTTCTTTGCATCTTTAATTTTGTTTGCATCCAATTGACCTTTAAGTTGATCAATGCTTGTAAGCAGAGCCGCCGAACCTTCTTTAAAAGGTACTTTCTTAACTTCTGTTGTTTCCGTTTTTCCGCAACCTGCGACTAGTAGCGTTGTTGCTGCCGCTAAAATAATAAGTTTCTTTTTCATGAATTAGTGCTCCCCTTTTCGATTAAAAAAATTATTTATAAACCGCACGATTTTTGTTTTGAATCAATTTAAGACGTTCCCAAATGACGGCGAACAATGCTGCTATTAAAAGAATAAATTGAGGAATCGCACTCTCGAGGGTCGGATACAGCGCAACGAAATCCCAACTAGGCAGCCAGGATGCCGTCGTTGCTGGGAGATAACCTGCTAGCTGTAGTCCGTGGACACCCATACCGGCAAACTTAAAGCATAGATAAAATACGAAAATGCTTGAAACCAAGAAGAAGGGGCGCATCGGAATACGCAAGCCGACCTTCAAAATGAGGAACGATACGATGATCAGAATAACAGCACCAATCACGATACCGCCAACCAAAGAGCTCAATGAAATCGAAGACGCCATCCCGATCATGAAGAGAACGGTCTCTGTACCTTCACGGAACACAGCTAGGAAAGCTAGTAAACTTAGTGAAACTAAACTCCCTGTCGCTAGCGCTTTGACGCTCTGATTCCTTATGTATGTTTGCCAGTTCGAAATACTCGATTTACTGTGTAACCAATAACTCATATATAGCAACATGACCGCAGCGAAAATGCCGGTACATCCAGCAATCAAAAAGTTGTTATTGCCAAAAGCGCTCGCTGAGAACAGCTGCTGAACTACGATGCCTAGAGCAATACTAACAAGTAGTCCGCCGAGCACCCCGTACCAAATCCATTGTTTTTTATTACTATGACCTGATTTATTTAGAAATCCGAGCAGGGCAATGACAACTAACAAAGCTTCCAACCCTTCTCGAAGCAAAATCGTCGTTGCATCCAGCATCGTGTATCTGGTTTTGGCAGCTAACGGATTCAGATCTGCATGCATACGTGCAATCGTTGCTGAAGCTTCACTGACTTGAGCAGGTGACGCAGACAGCTGTGCATAGGCTGTGACCATGTCTCTTTCCATGGATGTGTAAACCGTGGACGACTGTGTAAGGACAATCCCCTCAATTTGCAGCCAAGAATCTCGGAGCGTTTGAATACTTGCCGAAGCCCCGTTCACATCGTTCACTTTGAGCTGTCCGGATGCTTTGTCCAAAAGGGCGACCAAATCAGCGACCGATACTTGAGCATTGCTCTTAGAAGCTTGACCAAAAGCACTCAAATCCCCATCGATGAAGCTCTTATTTAGCGAATGTAGCTCTTTCAGTCCCGCTAGAAGCTTAGGCTCATCAATGGGCTGCTTTACGGTTTGGAAGGAGACTTCACCCATCGCCTGCTCTATCTTCTGATAAGCCGCAACCGAGCGCTCCTTCACGCCACCTTCATAAGACAACCAGTTCATTTGAAACGTGTCGAACAGTTTGGAAGCCTCGTCCACCTTCCCGCTCTCCATAGCTTGAATAGCACGCACGATGCTCTCATCTTCCTTAGCGAGGTCATCTTCTGCTTTCGCGAAAACGGAAAAGGGGACCGTTAAAAATAAGAACAAGGCAATCCAGCTAGCAATAAACATTTTAGGCATGATAACAAAAGCCCTCCTTGGATAATTAACCACCAATCTAATTAATATTGATAATCATTATCAAGTTCTAATTACTCTGTCTATTTTACTCCGTTCTTCGAACCTGTCAATTCATTTATGCAAGAAAAAAAGCCATTTAACCTAAAAAAAAGTTAAATAGCCTCTTTAATGTTCATTTAAATTTCATATCTTCTGGTCGTATCGACATTAATTCCGATTTGGAAGGAGCATTCACATATTGACTAAGTAATCTCACCGCTTGATGTCTCATCGCTTTCTCAAGAATATTACGAACATACCTCGCATTACTGAAAGCCCGCCAAGTCGCTGCCTTCTCCTCCATTAAATGCTGCTTAAGCTTCATGACTGTTTGGGGCATAAGCACATATTCACGATCTTTGGCCATAAGTTCCGTAATCTGAATTAGTTGTTCAATGGGATAATCTTCAAAATCAATTTGAATCGGGAACCTGGAAGGAAGCCCGGGATTCGTTGCAAGGAATTGCTCCATTTCATCACTGTAGCCGGCGAGGATCAGTATGAAGTCATTTTTCTTATCTTCCATGCCTTTGACCAGCGCATCAATCGATTCCTTCCCGAAGTCTTTATCGCCTCCACGCGCAAGGCTGTAAGCTTCATCGATGAACAAGATGCCGCCCATCGCTTTTTTCATCAATTCCCTCGTCTTTAGAGCTGTATGTCCAATGTATTCACCTACGAGATCTCCCCGTTCCACTTCGATAAAGTGTCCCTTGCTCAGCACACCCATTGCGTGAAACATGCGCCCCATCAGCCGGGCAACCGTCGTTTTACCCGTTCCGGGACTCCCTTTGAAAATCATATGGTACACATGCGCATTGCTGATCAACCCAGCCTCTGCGCGGAATTGTGAAATTTGGAGCAGCGCGTAAATCTCATGCACCAATTCTTTGACATTATCAAGTCCTATCAATTGATTCAACTCTTTAAAAATATCCGATAACGGACCCTCAAGCGGCGTCCTTTTCCCGGTATGCTGCGGTTCTGCATCGGCCAGCGGCGAAGCATGAATCTGGTCGCCGGCGCCATCAACCACTCGCCGATGCTCTGGCTGCCGCAAGACGATGTTGATCTGTCTGGATGGCAAGCTCCGACCACTCATGAGGATCACCTCGTTTACAAGTTGGTTTCGATGGATGGTATCTATCCATCCTACGCTCATTCCTTGCTTTTTAGACCGATCACTAGTGTCTAAACAAACAGAAAAAGCCTCCGAGCTTAGCCGGAAGCTTTTCAACCTTATTTTACACCTTTGCCATAGGCTTGTGTGAGAGTGTAATGCTCTACGACCGGGAAAGGATCATAGAAATGATGCAGCAGTTTACGCCATTCCTGATACTCTGCAGAGCCTCGGAAACCTACGGTGTGGTCCTCAAGGGTCTCCCATTGCACAAGAAGCAAATATTTATTAGCGTCTTCTATACAGGACTGAAGCTCATGTGAAACATACCCTTTCATTGATGAAATAAAGGATGATGCTTCACGGAAAGCAGCTTCGAATTCCGTATTTTTTCCTGCAATTACAGGTAAAATGGCTACTTCAAGAATCATTGTTAGTCCCTCCTAATGAATGAATGTTAGTATCCGAAGGCTTCATCTTCAAAATGGGAAGTGTCTGCGTGAAGTCGGATGTGTGGCTCGTTATTTACGATTTCAACGATACTTAGACAGGTTGGATGAAAATATGGCGGATTCCAGAGCTCAGCAAGAGCCCGCTGCTCAAAATAAGCCATGATGACTTTCAGCGTGACTGTGTGTGAAACAAGTGCAATGGTTTGTCCTTCATGCGCAGCAAGCAATTGTTTAAGTGCCAGAGTAACCCTGGCCTGTAGGTCCGGGTAAGTTTCACCTTGCGCTGGGCGATACGCCTCAGGATTGCGCCAGAAGGCATGGAAATTATCCGGGTCTAATTGCTCAATTTCATCCGAAATGCGCCCTTCCCAGTCGCCTAAATTCATCTCTCGCCATTCATCTGAAGATTGGATCGCAAGATCGCGATCCCCTTTGATAATCTGTGCGGTTTGTAGCGTGCGCCCACTGGTGCTTGCATACATCGCTTCAAATGGCACATCTTTTAATGCATAAGACAACCATAAAGCTTGCTGCTCGCCTAAAGCTGACAGCGGTGAATTCAAATGTCCCTGCATGCGTCGCTCCACGTTCCAGAGCGTTTCCCCGTGCCGGATAAGATACAGCTTCGTCATTACCAAATTTCCCTCCCCTAGCATCAATTTGGTTAAGTTAACATCAATAAAGCAATAAATGAATCAAGCTCCAAGGCGCCGAAATAACGCCGCATTTCAACGCCATCCAGCCGCTCTCGAATAGCCGTTTCCTCATAACGGGAGCCGCGCAGCACCTCTTCCAGCTCTGCGACATCGCTAGCGCCGAAGAAGTCTCCATAAATTTTTATATCTTGAATTTGTCCCTCTTCTATCGCTAAACGTACATCCAACTTCCCAACACCTTCGAAGCGCTTAAAGTTTTGCACGGTGCTCTTCGGCGATTTACCATAGTTCCAATCCCAGTTTCCATAACGTTCTTCGGATATGTTACGAATTTGGCGCCAGTCCTCTTCTGAAAGCTTGTATGTCGGCACTTGTGACGCTTCCATCCCAAATATTGAAGTTAGCAGCTTTAGACGAAATTCCTCAATCGTTATAGGAGCATCCAGAAATTCAACGATGTTGGCGACTCTGCTGCGAATCGATTTAATGCCTTTGGATTGGATTTTGTCAGGGCTAACCTTGAGTGCAGACACGACATTTTCAATCTCAGAGTTGAATAAAAGCGTGCCATGGCTGAACATGCGTCCTTTGGTTGCAAACTGCGCGTTGCCAGATATTTTACGCTCACCGACCTGAATATCATTACGCCCTGTTAACGCTGCTTCCACGCCAAGATTACGAAGGGCTTCTACGACAGGTTCTGTAAACTTTTGAAAATTGTGAAAAGAATTTCCGTCATCTTTGGTAATAAAGCTAAAATTCAAATTGCCTAAATCATGATAGACGGCACCGCCGCCGGAAAGTCTGCGAACAACATGCAGGTTGTGATCTTTCACATATTCTGGATTGATTTCTTCCAACGTGTTTTGATTTTTGCCGATAATAATGGAGGGTTCATTCATATAAAATAACAGGTAACTGTCCTGATCAGGCAAGTGCCTTAACGCGTATTCCTCAATCGCTAAGTTAATCCGTGGATCTGTTATTCCTTCGTTATCAATAAATCGCATGCGTATGCTCCTTTAATTAGATAGATAAATCGGACGCCATCGTTCGATTGAGTGTTGACATGCCTAAAGATTGGTAGAAAGCTCTAGCGCTCTCATTAAATTCCCAAACATTAAGCTCAAGGGAGGTGGCCCCTTGTTCCCGCGCCCACGCTGCAGATGCATGATAAAGCTGCGTTCCAACGCCTTGCCGCTGAAAGTCTGGAGACACCGCAAGTTCATTCAAATAGGCGTAAAGGCGTGGAACTAGCGCTTCATACGAAGGGCTTTTCTTCATCTCCAGCATCGCCACACCTACCACTTGTCCGCTATACTCAGCGACCCATATCACCTTATTCATCTGATCTGAAAAGCTGCGGTACCAGCCCATGGCAACTACGCGATCCAATCTTGCAAAATGATTAGGCAAAGCAGATGCATGCTCCTCTTGACCAAAACGAATGATGGCATTCACCGCTTCATAGTCTTCGGAACGTGCTCGTCGTATGATAAGTTCCAAATTCTCCACTCCTGTTGCAGTTTGCAGTTTTCTTTCCTTTGTTTCATAGCTTACATCAATGGACAATATTTTTCCACTTTTGATATTGTATTTTTATGCATTAATATGTATATTTATTTAAAATGCTTATGAAGAATCGAAAGGAGTTTACTTTTGATGAACGATTTAATCACCTTTTACAACGAACTCGATAGGATTGCCTCCAACACATGGCCTGCTGAAATTTCCGCCTTTATCGATAACTGGCAGTTGCGAGCCACCCAGGGTGTCACGAAGCGGGCAAATAGTGTGCTTGCAATCGGTGAATATCCGCAAACCGCTAACTGGCTGCCTCTTATCGAACAATTCTATGCCGACAAAGGCCTTCCTGCCATTTTCCAAATCAGCGATGCCTCGCCGCCTGGGCTGGATGCGAAGTTACATACGCTAGGATATGTCCGTGACCTACCATGTCTCATGATGTTTGCTGACGCTCAAAAAGCGGCCGCTTTAGCACAGCAGAAACTCCTGTTGAAACCACATGCACCACTATCGACCAAATGGGTGAACGAAGTGGATGATGAGTGGCTCGATGCCTTTCTTACGCTTGAGAATTACGATAAATCGCTCAAAGAATGCTACAGAGGAATATGTGATAGGATCTCCAAGACCAAAGGATTTGTAAAAATTATAAAGGATAATCAAATCATCGCTGTCGGCACGGCTATTGTTGAAGGCGAATGGGCTGGATTCCTGAATGTTGTTGTTAGTGAGAAGGAGCGTGGTAAAGGTCTGAGTTACAACCTTATACACGCCCTCTCGACTTGGAGTCTGGAACATGGTGCTGCTCAGCAATATCTGCAAGTTGTCGCTTCCAATACAGCCGCTGTTTCGTTATATGAAAAACTTGGCTACCACACCAAATATGGCTATCATTACCGAATCAAGTATGATTTACGCCCCTTTGCGTCATCCTAACTAAGAATTTGTCAAGGATACGAAAGGAGCTTAATTTCATGGCAACAGCTACTACGCCAAAACCTGTTTTCCCACCTCAGCATCAAAACGTGCAGCCAGGCGTTGAGTCACAGATGAACCCGCGTCCTGAATTTGACAACGCTGCCTACAAAGCAGCTGGCAAGCTGCAAGACAAAGTCGCGCTAATTACCGGAGGCGATAGCGGCATAGGCCGCGCGGTTGCGGTCGCCTTTGCCAAAGAAGGCGCTGACGTGATGCTCGTCTACCTCAATGAACACGGAGATGCGGAAGAAACGCAGCGCCATGTGGAGAAGGCTGGACGCAAATGTCTGCATGTCGCTGGTGATATTGGCGATGAGAACTTTTGCAAGAAGATGATCGAGCAGGCCGTTCAACATTTCGGGAAGCTAGACATTCTCGTGAACAATGCCGCCGAGCAGCATCCGCAGCCAAGCATCGCGAATATTACCTCAGAGCAGCTCGAACGAACATTTAAGACGAACATCTTTTCACTCTTTTATTTAACCAAAGCTGCCCTTCCCCATCTCAAATCGGGAAGCGCCATTATTAATACAGCTTCCATCACAGCCTATCATGGACATGAGCAGCTGATCGACTACTCCGCAACGAAAGGTGCGATTGTTACCTTCACACGATCCCTTTCCTTGCAGCTGAATGCCAAAGGAATTCGCGTGAACGCCGTTGCTCCAGGCCCGATCTGGACACCGCTGATTCCTTCTACCTTCACGGAGCAGGAAGTCGCTACGTTTGGCTCAACGACGCCAATGAAGCGTGCAGGGCAGCCAGCTGAGCTTGCAGCGAGTTACGTCTTCCTGGCCAGCGAGGACTCCTCTTATATGGCAGGTCAGGTGCTGCACGTGAATGGCGGAACGATTGTTAACGGATAAATCACAAGAAGAACCGTCAGGGAAATCCTGACGGTTCTTTTCATTTTGACGAACATCGACCCCTATCAGAGGAACTGTAGTCCGCTATTTGGAGAAAAACAAGCACAGTGTTCCATCTGAACGGAACTACAGGCACTTATTTGTCGCAAATGATGCATTTTGGGGGTGAAATCGGCAAAATAGCGGATCGTAGTTCCCTTTGCATGTGAAAACCATACCTGTTCAGGGAAATAGCGGACTTTAGTTCTCTCAAACACACAGGTCATAGCATTTGTTCCGTTTAGATACCCGCCTTGAGCAGCAGCTTCGTCCATATCCACTTCGTATAAGCAAGCGTTTCTCTTGCTTCATGATACGGCATGAACAGTACTTCGGAATCGATTGATGAAACAAGCGGCTCTTTCAGTCCTATGCTTTCCGCAATATCCAGCGATCGCGAGCCATGGTAGGAATGCGTCACAATGATGGAGCTCACAAGGCCCTGCTCGTCCATAATTTGCTTGGAAAACAACAAATTCTCGTATGTACTTGTGGCCCTCGGTTCAATCAGAATACTTTTGACAGGAAGCCCCTTTTTAATCAAATAATCTCGCATGCCTTCTGCTTCAGTCAGCTTGGAGCCATTATGATCCAGACCGCCGCTTACGATAAGTTGCTTGAACTTGCCTTGTTTATATAAGTTAACTGCCAAATCTAACCGCTCTTGAAGTCCTGGACTTGGAATATCTTGACGCAAGGAGGCTCCTAGCACAATGCCGACATCCACTTGCTTAGGCAAATCTTGATCTGGAGCAACTTGAACCTTCCACTGGATATAAACAATCCAGACCACGCCAAGAAGAAACAGAACGATGAACGTTCGAAATAGGTTGGCCAAAGTCCGGCGGAATTTCGACTTCGGCATAGATTTAGAAGTAGGTTTTGAAGCCTTTCTCGGTTTCGGGGAAACCGTTTGTTGCTTATGGTTCATGTTGGTTTTTGCTGTCATCCACATACTCCTTATCCAAAAATGCGCTTACTTGCCGAAACAATAAAGCCGCATCATCACTATGACAAATGAGGTGATTGGATCTTGGATGCCAGTGGAGCTCGCGTTGTCCCTTCACTTTGCTATAAATGTAACGCGCACTTTGTGGATGAATCACCTGATCCTTCTCCGACTGTGCAATTAGGGTAGGAATACTCACATGACTTAGCTCTGGCTTTAGTTTGCGAACTAACCGAGTAAACTGCCAAGTCGCTCTCAAAGGTGTTGCTTTGGCCTTGTCGAGCGAAATTTTCCTCTCAAATTTCCATTCATCCCGGATTACTTCAAGCATTCGGCCTGGGCTTACATAAATCACTGCCGTATTTAATAATATGAGCCTGCGAATCGGATATCTCACGGATAAATACGCAGCTAACAAACCACCCATCGAGAAGCCCACCATGTCGAATTCGCCGTATTCACGCGTCATTTTCTCCGCCTGCTCCTCGGCAGCCCTTACCCAATCTTCCCAGCGGGAAGTTTTCAATTGGTTATTGGAATCCCCATTCCAGGGGAGCTCCGGCACGTTACAAAGTTGACCGCGTTCACGCAAATGCCGAGCTAACGGCTCAACTTCATAGGGCCCACCTGTAAATCCGTGGAACAATAAACAGGGTTGTTTCACCTGTTTCACCCGGCATCCCTCCCGTCAATCTTTCCAGTGTAATGACGTACAATTTAATTTATTCTATTTTTCTTTAATCGTGATGGCGTTAATTGTTACCTTTTCTTTCGGTTTGCTTGGAGTAGCTTCTCCACCCATCTCAACAGGTGTTTCAGCAATTTTCGCAATTGTTGCCATGCCGTCCTGCGTCACTTTTCCGAAAATGGTGTAGTTCGGCTGTTTGTTCAAATTCGTGCAATCATCACCGGAACAAATGAAAAACTGGCTGCCATTTGTATTCGGACCGGAATTCGCCATTGCAACCGTACCTGGCTCATATTTGTGTGAAGTTTTGAGCTCGTCAGCGAACTTGTAGCCAGGTCCGCCCATTCCTGTCCCTTGCGGGTCCCCAGTTTGAATCATGAATGATTTGATAATACGGTGAAACGTCACATTATTGTAGAAGCCCTCTTTAGATAAAAACACGAAGTTGTTCACCGTTTTGGGAGCTTCCTTGGCGTAAAGGTCAATTGTAAACGAGCCTTTGGACGTCGTTACTTCCGCTTGATAATTTTTATTTGTATCAATCGCCATGTCTGGAGCTTTGCTCCATTGTTTAGCTGCTGAAGTGGCAGGTGATGCTGCAGCAGAAGCAGCCGGCGCTGTCGCGCCGCTTTTCGGTGTAGCCGTACCGCCAGCGGTTTCAGCTGGTTTGTTGCCGCAAGCCGAAGCAAGCATCGTGAGTGCGATCAGTGTGAGCGGCAATAGTTTCGCTGGTTTAAGCAGGTTCATTGTAAATTCCTCCGTCTAGTCGTGGGTTTCAAATTGCGGATCTTCCATTACGGCGTTTTGGGCACAATTACTTGTTCCCCATCCGGCTTGCCATCCTTCGGTTTATCCGGCGTTCCATTCCCCGGCTTGTTAGATGGCGTAGGTGTCGGACTTGGACCATTGCTTGAGTTCGGACTCGTACTCGGAGTTGGACTTGGGCTCGGACTCCCACTTGGCTTAACCGTATTACCCGGTGTTGGCGTAGGTGTCGGCTTCCCTCCTGGAGATTGCGTCGGATTCGTCGGGTCATTCCCATTACCTGGTGAAGGTGTAGGCGACACTCCTGGTGATGGAGTTGGCTTCGTTCCATCTGGAAGCGTGTCGTCCTTAGGAATTTCCACAGAAGCCACATTCGACTTCGCACCTTCCACATTCGTGTCTGCGTTAAATGGAACGACATAATATTGATAAGTCTCTCCACTGAATACCGACGAATCATTCACAATTGCTGATGGTGATTGAATCAGCAATTTAGCATCCGCATCCTTGGAACCTTTGCGGTACACATTATAACCCGTCTTCTCGCCAAGCGGTGTCCATGTTAGTTTAACAGATTTCTTATCGATCTCATAAACAGCCGCTAGATCGGTAACACCAGTAGGCGTCTCTGTGGGTGTAGGAACATTCGCAGGCTTGACGAAATTCGTGATAGGAACGCCATCCAGCGACTTGGACATGATCTCTTTGAAAAGAGCCGCCGTGCTTCCGCTACCGACCGTCACATAATGCTTTGAATCTACCTTATCGAATCCTTCCCACACGGCCGCCGTCCATTCAGGTGTATACCCAACGAACCAGACATCACGGTCATATTGTTCAATTCCCTTGATATCCAGCCCTGTAGAACCTGTTTTACCGGCAACTGGACGGTTGAATTTAGCTTTCGTACCTGTACCGCCGGTTTCGACAACTCCCTGAAGAAGAAGCGTCATATAATAAGCGGTTTTCGGTTGAATCACTTGTTTCTTCTCCTGCTTATAGGCAGCGATTTCTTTCCCTTGCGTATCCGTAATGCGAAGAATTGCATGGGTTTTGTTTAGAGACCCTTGGTTCGCAAAGGCTGAGTAAGCCGTTGCCATTTGGAGAGGTGAAACCCCATCCGTAAGACCACCAAGAGCGATAGCCAAGTTGACATCTTTCTGGGGATTCAGCTGAATGCCCAGCTTTTTGGCAAACTCGATGCCGGTTCTAACACCGATTTTCTCAAGCAGCCACACGGGAGCCAAGTTATATGATTTTTTCACGGCTTCAAGCATCGTTACTTGACCATGCGTCACACGGTCATAGTTTCGTGGTGAATACGTTCCATTCCCGAAACTTGTTTGAGAATCATCCATCATGGAATAAGGGGTGTAGTCCCCGCTATCCAGGGCAGGTCCGTATGCAGCAATCGGTTTAAAAGAAGATCCAGGCTGCCTTTTGGAATAAATACGGCTGAATCCTCGCGATTTGTAATCACGGCCACCGATCATCGCCATTAAACCGCCTGTTTTATTATCAACAATGACCATGGCGCTTTGAATTTTCTGTCCATCCGCAGCATCCTTTTGGAAAAAGCTCGGATTCGCGTAGGTTGTCTCCATGATTTGTTGGGCTTTCGGATTCATTGTTGTGTAAATACGGTAACCCTTCGTCAGCAATTCATCTTCATCAATGCCATACATTTCTTCCGCTTCATTCATCACATAATCCACATAACTGGCGTAATCTTTCGTGTTTGTAGCTGCCGCAGCAGGCGGGACGTAATCCACAGCTGCAGCTTCTGCGCGCTCGGCTTCCGTAATATACCCTTGATCCGCCATTAATCTAAGTACGACTGCTCGACGCTCTTTGGACAGATCCGGGTTCGCTAACGGTGAATATCTCGATGGCGCTTTGGGCAAAGCAGCGAGAGTCGCCATTTCCCAAACCTTCAGATCGTTTAAATTGGATTTACCAAAGTAAACCTTGGCTGCCGCCTTAATCCCATAGGCATTGCTACCAAAGAATATTCGATTCAAATAACGTTCAAGAATTTCATCCTTGGTATACTTTTCGTCCAGAGCAAAGGCAATAGACATTTCCGTTCCTTTACGGAAGGCTGTTTTCTCTGAGCTGAGGAACACGTTCTTCGCTAACTGCTGGGTAATCGTACTTCCGCCTTCAACAGCGCTCATATGAATAACGTCCGTGACTAGCGCTCGGCCAATCGCCCAGAAGTCGACACCGGAATGCTGCTCAAATCGGCGATCTTCTGTCGCAATAAAAGCCTGCTTCAAACGCTCCGGAACATCTTTGATGTTCACGCTCTCCCGGTTCTCGCCTTTATAAATCTTGGCAATCTCCTTAGCCTGTGCATCCTTGCCTTCTTCCTGCGCATAAATAAGGGTCGATTCCGTTGTCGTCTCGATTTTATCAATATTCAATTCCAAAATCTTAAAACCGTTCATAATAACAACAATATAAATAGCCATTGCACAAATGATTGCCAAAATCGTTGCTATAATAGAACCTAAAATTAACTTACGAAAATTAAACTTCTTCTTTTTAGGACCTTTCTTCTTGCCTTGTGGTTTCGTTTTGGCATTCGTTGTTGACTGTTTGTTTGTAGGTCTCTCCAAATCCACCGACTCCCTCGTGTACAATTCTTTATCTATTAACCAACAAAAGAACAACCTTAAACAAGGTTGCTCCCACAAGTTTCTATTCGGTTAGACGGTTCAGTCCATTAAAAAGTTGCAAAACCAAACGAGGAAAGGAATATTATTCCGTTGTTTCCGTAGCAGCCATTAAAGAAACAGCGCGTTGCGGCGTGAACGTCGAAATGGCATGTTTGTACACCATTTGCTGACGGCCTTCGCTGTCAATGATGATCGTGAAATTGTCAAAAGCACGGATTAGCCCTCTGATTTGGAACCCATTCGTTAGATAGACGGTTACGGGAATGCTTTCTTTGCGAAGTTGATTTAAAAAGTTGTCCTGAATGTTAATGGATCGGTTCATCAGTAGGTCCCCCTTAATGGAATGAAACTATCGCCTGACGGCGCTATTTTCTAGTGGTCATATTTGTTAGTTATATTCAATTTTATGTACAAACTTTCCTGCTAGTATATCACTAATCTTTTCGAAATGGGCAGAAAAATTTGCCGGCTCCGTTACATCCACCCAGTGGATATCTTTCATATGCCGGAACCAGGACAGCTGTCTCTTGGCAAAACGGCGCGTATCCCGCTTCAGCAGCGTCACTGCTGCCTCAAGAGTGAGCTCCCCCTCCAAATAGCTGACGATTTCTTTGTAGCCGAGTGCTTGCATGGAAATAGCCTGCTTCGGACATCCTGCGGACAAAATCGACTGAACTTCTTGGACGAGTCCTTCTTGCATCATCTCGTCGATGCGCTCTTCAATGCGCTTATATAGAAGCGCGCGGTCCATCGTCAGTCCGATGATACATAGTTCGTACGGGGATTCTTTTTTCTGGGCGGCCAAATGAGAAGTCATCGTCTCTCCGGAGACATGATATATTTCCATAGCCCGGATCACCCGCCTACGGTCATTTGCATGCAGGCGGTCTGCGCTTTCGGGATCAACTTCACGCAGCTTTAGGTGCAGAGCTTCGTCGCCGTGCTGAATAGCGTAAGCCTCCTGCTCGAGGCGGAACGTTTCATCCATACTGACATCTGTAAACTGGTAGTCATAACAGACGGATTCAATATATAAGCCTGTACCGCCAACAATAAAAGGAAGCTTTCCACGCGCGTGGATATCAAGAATTAAAGCTTTCACACGTTCTTGGAATTCCGCAGCCGAAAAAGGATAAGAAGGGTTATGAATATCAATTAAATGATGCGGAACAAGGAGCTGTTCAGCTTCGCTCGCTTTGGCTGTTCCAATATCCATCCCCCGGTATACCTGCATAGAATCTCCGGAAATAATTTCGCACCCGAACTTCTGGGCAATTTCTAAACTAAGCTTGGTTTTGCCAACTGCCGTGGGACCAAGAAGCACGAGTAATTTCGGCTTGGCTGATGGGGCTAACACAGTCGAATCACTCCATACGTTGTTTTGGTCGTCGATCGTAATACATGCTCAAAGCCAAGACGTGCAAATTCCTTGCTGTCTTTGTTTTCTTTGAGCACGATGCTTTTGCGTGCAACACGCTTTGCCTCCTCGATTGAATCCAGCGTAACTGCCTCATCGTTCGCATTTCTTCTCAGATGAGAAATCGCTTGAGATTCTTCGATTGGACTGCGGAACATCGGATCAAAGTAAACAACATCAACACTTTTCGAACCTAATTGTTGCAAATAGGCAAGATGATGCTGTTTTTTGACGGATATGCGCCTCATAGCCTCGTTAAGCTCCACAACCTCTGATTCGTAGAGTGCTAAACCCTCATGAATCAGCATGGCTGGAATGTCTTCGCTTTCTACGGCAGTGACACTTCCTTGCGCACCGACGGCGAAGGAGAACACGATCGAATCTGACGCTAATCCTGCTGTACAATCCACAATGACATCGCCAGGTGCTGCACCAGAGGCTTGAACTAATAGGTCTGATTCACCTTTGAGCATACGCTTCACGCGAACGAGTGCCATACTGGGATGGAAAAAAGCTGCAGGATGGTCATCTTCATAGTACCTGATCTCATCCCTGGTCACAAGCAGGAGCGATGAATCCTTATTATTTTTCCTAAGATGTTCCAAAGAATACTTCCTTCGAGGGACGAATCGGCCACCGTACTCCGCAGCCAACCGTCCTGCTTTGCTTACTATTTCGCTCGAAGGGTCAAATGAAGTCGTTACTATCACAGGGTTACATCACTCTCTTAAACATTTTTTCCAATTCGTAGGTAGTAAAACTCACAACAATAGGTCGTCCATGCGGACATGTATATGGATTTCGGCAGCCAGCAAGTCGGTCGATGAGCGTCTCCATCTCCAGGACACTAAGCCCTTGATTCGCTTTAATGGAGGCTTTGCAGGAACACATAATCGCAGCTTTCTCCCTCAGTTTGGCGATATCAACCGCCTTCTTCTCGCTGAGTACCCATTCGCATATTTCCTCAACGATCCCTTTTTCTTCCCCTGAAGGAAACCAGTGTGGATGAGCACGAACGAGGAACGTATTCCCGCCAAATGCTTCCATAAACACGCCAGCTTGTTCAAAAAGAGACAATCGATCCGAGAGAATACCTGCCTCTGAAGGCGTAAACTCCAATGTAATCGGAACAAGCAATTCTTGGCTTGCCTCAGCAGGATTGCCAAAACGCTCGTAATAATATTCATAATTAATCCGCTCATGTGCAGCATGTTGATCAATTAAATATAGACCATCGGCATTCTGTGCAATCAAATAGGTGCCATGCATTTGACCGATTGGTTCTAAGCTTGGAAAAACAGGCAGCTTTGGCTGCTCGTTCTCCTCATTCGATGGCAGCAAATCCATGAATGCTTCATTCGTACGGCGCTGCTGCTGAATGGAAACATTTCTTGGATTTGCCGCTGCCGGCGAATACGAGTTGTTCATCGGCGATGTGGCCCGATTGGCATAGGACGGACTCGGAGCTTGTCTCTGAGCCTCCGCAGGTGGAGACCATGCTCTAGGCTCTGCCACTCTTGCCGGCGGCGCCTCAAAAGCTGATTTCTGCTGCTCAGGCATGTAAGCAGACAGGCTTTCTTTAATTTGAATCCGCGGAGACTCCGTTTCCACAGGGATTTCCAGTGCTTTCTGAGCGCTAGCATTCGGTGGCGTTAACGGTTCAACCGTTCGCGTGAGATCAAGCTGCTCCTGAACGTAGGCCCCTTTCGGCGCTGATGGCTTGCTGCCCGTAGGAATCAGTACCTGGCGGCCGAATAAACGTTTGACCTCCGTCTCGATTAAAGCCGTCAACTCCGCTTCTTTACTGAAGCGGACCTCAAGCTTGGATGGATGCACATTCACATCCACCAGGGCAGGGTCCATCCCGATTTGCAGCACAGCAACCGGGAAGCGGTTGATCGGCAGCAGGGTGTGATACCCCTGCAGCAGTGCTTGATTCAGCGCGAAATTGCGGACGTATCGACCATTCACAATGGTCGATATGCCGCCGCGATTCGCGCGCGTCATTTCGGGCTTCGCAACGAAGCCCGAGATGGTGTAATCCAAGCTATCCACTTGGATTGGAAGCATTTGCTTGCCGATGGCTGTGCCATATATGCCGGCGATCACTTGAAGCAAATCGCCGTTGCCCAGCGTTTGCAGCAGCATATTGCCGTTATGCTTGAGCGAAAAGGCAATGCCAGGGTGAGCTAGTGCTAATCGGTACATATAGTCCGAAATATGGCCGAGCTCGGTTTGGATCGTTTTCATATATTTGAGACGCGCAGGTGTATTATAAAATAAATCCCTTACCGTCACTTCGGTTCCGCGTGAAGCCGCTGTTTCTTCGACCGTACGAATGGTTCCGCCTTCGATGGAGATTTTCCGCCCTAAACCATCATTGGTAGAGCTCGTAACACACTCGAGTCGGGAGACAGACGCTATACTTGGCAGGGCCTCGCCCCGAAAACCCAATGTACGAATCGAAAACAAATCTTTACTTGTCGCAATTTTGCTCGTCGCGTGCCGCTGAAAGGCTAATTCACAGTCTTCCAGCGCCATACCGGTCCCGTTATCGGACACGCGAATCAGCTGCAGTCCACCTTCTTCGATGGTCACATCAATCCGTGTGCTTTCTGCATCGACCGAGTTCTCAACAAGCTCTTTGACGACAGAAGAAGGGCGTTCCACCACTTCCCCTGCTGCAATCTGGTTCGCGATATGTTCGCTTAAAAGCTGGATTTTACCCATCATACGTTAGTTCCCCTTTACAGCTCGGATGGAAACACGCTCTCCCTGATCCTTCACTTGCAGCTGTGGAAAATATTGCGCGAACAGGTCAACATTCACATAGCTTGTCCCATTTTCGATAATTAGCTTGTCATCTTCAACCGGAATAGCATGGGTTCCTTTACTGTCAGAAATATCAACCGTGTGGTTCGTTTCATTCCATGTGATCGTCGCCCCAACTAAGGCTGCTAACCCGCGTGAAGTCGCAAACAATTTACCATTCTCATGGAAGTTTCCAAAACCACTGCTTATTTCTACCCCATTGAACGTTACCAAATGATTCGAAATGTCAACTTGAACATCAGAGATACCTACTGTATGCAGCGCTGTAATGAATTGCGCGGCTGGACCATCTACCTTCATATCCGGCGTTATGCCAACTTTATTCACTTTACGTTTGTTAGGCGTTAGATACTCTTCAATCGTTACTTTCAGCGCTGTGTCATTATCTAGCTGGTACAACTGCTGTACGCTGCCTTTGCCATATGTCTGCATGCCGATTACTTTCGCAACGTTATAATCCTGCAAAGCGCCGGAAAGCACTTCCGATGCGCTGGCGCTATTCTCATTGGCCAAAATATAAACAGGGATCGATAGCTCGCTCCCGCCTTGGATTAATACGGGATCATCCACGCCATCGCGGTCTCTCGTATGAATGAGCACGCCGTCCTTCACGAAATGCTTGGCAATGTTCTGCGCCGTGTCCACAAGGCCCCCTGGGTTATTGCGCACATCCAAAATCAATGATTTCAAGCCTTTTGTTTGAAGCGCGGCAAGCTGTTTGTCAAAATCCTCATCCGCATCGCTGGAGAAATCTGTAATTTGGATATAACCAACTCCATTAGTAAAGCTGCTGCTATACACTTCGGGCACGTTAACCCCTTTACGCGTTAGCTCAACCGTCAGTTCCTTATCTCCACGAGCGACCGTTACCTTAACTTTCGAGCCTTCCACGCCGATGATTTTGTCACGAACTTCATCAATGGAAGTTGTCGAGGCAGGCACACCATCTACGGCACGGACATAGTCATCCCGCTGTAAACCGGCAATTTCGGCAGCTGAGCCAGCAAAAATTTCAGATAAGTAGACGCCTTTTTCGTCAATTCCGATGCGTGCACCCATACCTACATAATTATTTTCCAAAGAACTGGAGAACTGTCCATACTCTTCTTGGCTAAAGAAAACCGTATAAGGATCTTTCAATCCATCGATCATTTGTTTAATACTTTGACCCGCTAATGCTTCTTCCGTCACGCCGCTCACATGCAGTTTTCCAATGATCTCTCTGACTTGCATGGTTTGCAAATCTTCTTGAGCGAGAGCGGCGCTTGCAGGTATTACTGCCATTAGAGCAGAGACGAGGGCTAAGGTTACTTTCATTTTTCTCAATCTAGGCTGGTTTTTCATGTGCGTCTCTCCTTGGGTTTTATAAAATAAATAGAGGCATAGCATCCGTATTATTGCAGTTTTTGTTTCCATTCGTATACTAAATTGAGCGCCTGCAGTGGCGTCATATTGATTAAGTCAATTCCCTTCAGCTGATCAAGCACCAGCTGAGACTTGGCGTCTGGCTTCTTCTTGCCGGACACAGCCGCCGTGCTGTCCTCCTCGAAGAGGGACAGCTGCTGAATCGGAGCGGCCGCAGGAACAGCGACCGGCACAGCCGCTGCGGCGACCTGGGCAGAGCCCGCCGCTCGCTCTTCAAAGCCATTCAGCAGCTCATAGGAGCGCTGAATGATCGCATCCGGCAGCCCTGCGATTTCGGCACAATAGATGCCGTAACTCGTACTTGCTGCCCCAGGAATGAGCTTGCGCAGGAAGGTCACCTGCCTGCCGCTTTCCTTGACCGCCATGCAATGATTCCGCAGATGGCGAAGGCTTTCTTCCAGGTGCGCAAGCTCATGGAAGTGGGTCGATACAAGCGTCTTGCAGCCGATCCGGTCGTGCAAGAACTCGATAACGGCCTGCGCAATCGCCATGCCTTCTCCTGTTGAGGTTCCGCGTCCGAGTTCATCAATGATGACGAGACTTTTGCTTGTCGCTTTCTCCGTCATTACTTGGATGTCCATCATCTCGACCATGAACGTACTCTGTCCGCCGATCAAGTCATCCGCCGCGCCGATCCGCGTGAAGATCCGGTCCGTGACCGGAATGCGCGCCGTTCTGGCAGGAACGAAACAGCCAATCTGCGCCATCAGGCAGATCACGGCGACTTGCCGCATGTAAGTACTTTTACCGGCCATGTTCGGCCCGGTAATGAGCAGAATGCGACCCTGCTCTCCTTCAAGGCGCGTATCGTTCGCGATGAACGAGCCGTCTTGAATCACCGCCTCCACCACCGGGTGGCGGCCTTCTTCAATATGGAGATCGAAGCCTTCGCCGATCTCCGGCTTGCGGAAATGCTGCGCCGCGCTGACAGCGGCCAGGGATTGGTACACGTCGGCGGTCGCAATCACTTCCGCCAGCTTCTGCAGTCTGGAGATATGCTGGGAAATCCGGTCGCGAAGCTCCGTGAACAGCTCATGCTCCAGATCGATCATTTTATCCTGCGCTTCCAGAATGAGCGCTTCTTTCTCTTTCAGCTCTGGCGTGACGTAGCGCTCCGCATTCGCCAGCGTTTGTTTGCGTTCATAGCGGCCTTCTTGAAGCGCCGACATATTCGCTTTGGTCACCTCAATAAAGTAACCGAATACTTTGTTGTAGCCGATCTTGAGCGACTTAATGCCCGTCGCTTCGCGCTCCTGGCGCTCCAGCTCCGCAATCCACTGCTTCCCGTTGGTGCTCGCCTCACGCAGTTGATCCAAATAAGGCTGATAGCCTTCGCGGATCATTCCGCCATCCCGAATCGATACCGGAGGCTCGTCTACAATCGCGCCAGCTATCCACGACATAACGTCGTCGCATGCATCCATATTCTCAACAAGCTTACGCAGTGTTGCCGAACCGGATTGTGCGCAAACTTCCTGAAGCAAAGGCACCTGCTGAAGGGAGTGCTTCAAAGCGACCATGTCGCGGGCATTCGCGTTGCCATACGATATGCGCGCAACGAGACGCTCCAAATCGTAGACTTCCTTCAATGCTTGTTTCAAGTCATCACGAACAATTAACTGATTGTAAAGCAAATCAACAGCTTCCAGACGCTCTTCAATGCGCGAGACGCTCATCAAGGGCTTCTCGATCCAGCGGCGCAGCATCCGGGCACCCATTGCCGTTACGGTTTTGTCGAGCAGCCAAAGCAAGGAACCCTTTTTCGCACGTTCGCGGACCGTTTCTACGAGTTCAAGATTTCTACGTGTAAATGGATCCATCGTCATGAATTGATCAGGCTCATAGACCCTAATATGTTTCACGTGCGTAAGTGCACGTTTCTGCGTTTCTTTCAAATAGGCCAGCAGTAAAGACACGCCATTACGATTAAGAGACGATAAACCAGGGAGCGCGGTATCATCAGCAAAATGCTCATCCAGCAGCTTCTCGTCCGATTGCGTCCACTCCGTTAATACCGTGCTCCGTCCCCATGTAATACCAGACTCACGAATTGTCGTTAACAGTGCAGCATCCGTAATTATCTCGGAGGGGTTATACACGTTAAGCTCATCAACAACGAGCTCCCAGGAAGGAGCCAGCTTCGTCGTATACAACTCGCCCGTTGATATATCACATGCTGTAAACGCATAACCTTCTTCACGGTTCACCAGTGAAACTATGTAGTTATTGCTGGATTCACCTAATAACTTGCTGTCCATGACAGTACCAGGCGTCACAATCCTTACAATTTCACGGCGGACAACACCTTTGGCTTCTGCAGGATCTTCGACCTGCTCGCAAATCGCAACTTTGTAGCCTTTCTCGATTAAACGAGACATATAATTCTCAGCCGAGTGATGGGGCACGCCGCACATCGGAATTTTCTCTTCTGCGCCGCCCTCTCTTCCGGTTAAAGTTATTTCCAGCTCACGGGAAGCATTAATGGCATCTTCAAAAAACATCTCATAAAAATCCCCCAGACGAAAAAACAAAAATGCGTCCGGTACTTGCGCCTTCACGGCCAAGTATTGCTGAATCATCGGCGTATATTGGGCCACCTTGCGTTCCTCCAACCAATCACTTTATTCGCAAACAACGCTTCTTTGAAACTACCATTGTTCATTTTCATAGACTCACAAAATAGTAAAAGCAGTAACCGCTAAAGGCCCCACTCGTCGGGTACAGCCAGCCTGTTGGACAGAGCGTACACCGATCTACGAGCCTCTAGCGTTAGCCAATCTTCCATCTTCGTACTGATAATCTATTATAACATGATTCCTTCTTCAATTGCTTCTTTACGGTTGTACGGAGCAATTTTCCAAGCTTTGCGAATATCCTCTCTCTCATCCCAAGGATTCATGGATAGAATTCGCACGCGGAAGCGGTCTAGAACGGCTGCGTGCACCTCATAGCCCTTCAATTGCTCAAGATCCTGCCAAAGCCTGGCAACCACACCGTAGAGCCGCTGTTTATCTCCGCTATAGTAGGCCGCTTGAATATCCGGATCCTGCAGCGGCTGCCTTGTAAGCAGCCAGTAGTTATCCGCAATGAGCGCAGCAAGCGCGAAAACCCCGCGCGTGATTAAAGGCGAATGCATCCAGCTCGGCAGGGTGCGGTACTCGAAGCCTCCGTGCGACTTTTTGCGGAAGTCGCCGAGAAAGCCATACCTGGGGCGACGCTGACCCGTCGTGTCGCCTTCGATCAAGATCAAAGGCAGCGCGAGGTAGTTATCGAGCGCGCGCAGAAGATGGCCATTCAGCCAGCAGCGGCTGAAGTGGATATGTCCGCCGAGGGGGAAGCCCCCCACCGGCATGCCGCCCGAGAGCCACGCCAGGCTCTCGTCAGGGATGACCCGCGCGGCGAGCTGCATCGCAGACAGCAGGTTCCTCGCCAGTTCGCGCGGGTCTGCACTAGGCTGCGGGCGCAGCTCCGCCAGCGGCAGGATCAGGCGATGCCCGCTGAGCACGATGGCATCGCAGCCGACTTCGCCTTTCCGCGTCAAGAAGCGGTCGGCGAAGACGACTTGGCCTTGCGGGTTCAGCAGCAGGAACTCGGGATCCGTTCCAAGCATGACCCGCTCCTTGCGCTGCACTTCCTTCGAGAGTGCAAGTTCATATCGATCGATGGCCTGTGCGAACAACTGTGTCAGCTTGCCGTTAAGCTTCGGTACAGGATCCACATCCAAAACGACGGTATGACCAGAGGCAAGAATACCAATAGTCACCAAGCCATAATCTAACCCTAGCGCATAAATGGCTTTTACCGCCTCACGGCTTGCTCGGCGAACATGAAAGCTGGCTCTCTCCGGCAGGACTTCTATGTAGGCGGTACTTGCGCTTGCTTGACGTTGGTTAAACAGCGTTTTCTCAGACAGCAGCAGCGTTTCTTTTTTCTCATAGACAATAAGCGTTTGCAAATGAAAGACAGCCACCTTATATTTGTGGGTGAAAGTCAGCGGGGCATCCTTCATCAAACCACGTTTCTTCAGAGATGCTAAGGTCTTGAGCCCATGCATGGCTAGCTGCTCGTCGCGCTTTGTGCTTGACTTAGCTCTCAGAATCGCTCTAATCGGCTGCAGCGCCTGTTTCTGAGGCCATTCATCATGAGCCGCTCCCCAGTGTATAATGATGCGTCCACGCCAATCATCCGGAAGTTTCGTACCGCTCGGAATCTGAATATGATCAGCCAGCTCCAGTGCTTCTTTCTCCTGTGCGTGCAGTAAAAATGATTCCATCGAGATTGCCCCTTCTCGTTACGCCCAAATATGTCTATAAAACAAAAAAGAGGGCAAATGCCCTCTGCCGAACCTGCAACGCCAGCATACACTGGCGTATAGGGTTCATTAATCTAATTCATCCTCAAGAAGTTCGGCATCGAGATCCTCGAAATCTCCATCGCCACTATCATCGAAGTCCACATGTTTGTCATCGAAATCTCCCGGACCATACGGGCTCACAATGACAAACACTTTCGTTTCGGCAATGAGCTCGACTTGGAACTCGCGCTCTACCCGAATCACTACGCTGTCGCCGCTTGTAGCAATACTGGCTTCCACACAGTTTGGCTCTTGCGTTGCGACAGCGGATACTTCAGCTGTCGTTGGCTTATGTTTTTTGTCCAGATAGCTTAGTCCAACGACTTCTACATAAGAAACGGTTTCTTTTGCTACGTCTGTTTTCGTGTTGCGATCGTAAGAATACCAGATGTTGATATCATAAGTACCAACTACCTCTACGCCCTCTCCAGATTGGATCGACTCGAATTGATTATTAATAATCCAAGCGCCCAATATACTGGTCGGAGAAAAGGGCGGAGTCACGGTATGACTTACATGTGAAAATTTGCGACCTTTACCGCAGACAGCTTTGGTAATGATCTCTCTGCTTTGCAAATCTTTATCTAATGACATCCTTTCAACCTCCTCCATACAATCATTCATTACAAGTGTATGCAGGACAGTAGTCTAGAGTGACAATTATTTTATATTATTTTTACTGTTTAAAAATATGGATATCTGTTAGAGTCAACCTGCCCCCGCGCGGTGTTTTTTTTGCTTTTTGGCAATCGATAAGTACATCTTGAGCTCTCTGTTTAGCAGTAAAATCGCGGATCGGACCTCGAATTCTTCGCGGCTTTGCGGCAGACCCATCATTTTATATCGGGCATCCAGCTCTTGCAATTCTTTCTCCGCTTCGCCTGTATAATAGTCTTCCTTCACAGATTGGCTAATATCTTCAAGGATCTTTGCGAGAAGTTCTCCCTGCGGTACAGCTTGATACACTTGGGCGACTAGTACGATCATTCGATTAACCGACTCCAGCTGTTCGCCCCTCATATAGAAATAAACCCGCCAGTAGGGTTCTCCTCCGAAAATTAGCCTATTATCTAACGAGCGTTTGGCCAGAGCAGCACCTAGATCAATTTGTTCACTGACCTCCAAAAGTTCCTTCCCGTCCCAAACGATGGAATTATCCCGCAGATGCTTGGCCATATTGAGAAAAATAACTGAAAATAAGTCCTCTACTCTTTTTTTCTGCGCTGCCATCGCTTTATCCGCCTTCGGCATATAAGCAATATTGATGAGTGTCGCAACGCCTAAGCCAATCAGGAGCACAATCATTTCATTCCATACGGCTGCCCATCCAGCATCTTGATAAGCATAAAGATGCAGCAAAACAACCGCTCCAGTCACAGCTCCTTCCGTAATCCGCAAGCGATGCATCACCGGGAATACCAGCAGAATGAAAAGAACGACTACCCAAACATGAAAGCCCAGGAACCTGAATAACAAAGTCCCCATCAGAAGTGCGAGCATAGATGAAGCTATGCGGTGAAACGCGCTTTGTATGCCTTTTTTCTTGGTTACTTCTATTCCGAGAATAGCTAGTAGCCCTGCGGCGGCAGGCGTTTTGATCCCAAATAAATGAGCAAGATACATCGCTATACCGACCGCAATGGCTGTTTTGAGTACACGAAAGCCCATAGCGTCTCACCTCTTAGTTGGTTGTACTATGGGCCCATTATTTCACTTTGATTACAAAGTGGCAAGTCTTACCGATGTTTTGTCAATCTTTTTTCTAAATTGGATACGATCTGATACATGAATGTCGCAACAATCGCAATAACGAACAACGTCGAGATAACCAAAGTAAAATTGAAGACTTGAAACCCGTATATGATTAAGTACCCGAGACCCATTTGGGAGACTAGGAACTCCCCTACAATGACACCGATCCATGCCAACCCTACATTCACTTTCAGAGTCGAAACAATGGCTGGGAAAGAGGCGGGTAAAATAACTTTTTGGAATACTTTCCTCTTCGTCCCCCCGAATAAGGACACAACTTTTACGTAATTCTGATCCACTTCTTTGAAGCTGCCATAAACGACAAGTGTAGTAATAATAACCGTAATCGAAAGGGTAGTTGCGATGATGGATAGCAGTCCAGGTCCCAGTCCTACAATAAACAGCGGACCCAGCGCAACCTTCGGCATACTGTTTAAAACGACGATATAAGGATCAAGCACCCTGGAAAGAAACGGAGACCACCAGATGATGACAGCGAGTAGAGTGCCAAATAATGTGCCCAGCACGAAACCTATGATTGTCTCCACAACCGTAACGCCCACATGAGGAAGCAAGCTCCCGTCAAGCAGTTTATCCCACAGCAGCTCAAATACTTTCGATGGATAGCTGAAAAGGAGCACATCAATCCATTTTAACCGGGCCGCCACTTCCCATAGAGCAAAAAACACAAGTAGAATGATGAGTTGAACAAGTCTTACTTGCTTCGTTTCCTTCTTCTTTGCTTGAGCAAACTGCTCATGAACCTGTTTGGTCAGAGAATCTTCTCTTGCTATATGTTTAGCCGATTGGCGTTGATTTTCTCTCATGCGTCATGCCCTCCAAACTCCTGCCAAATCAATCGAAAGAGTGCATGGAACCCTGGCAATTCCCTTGCTTCAAAAGGCACTGATTTGCGAATTTCTTCCGGAATATGAAATTCTTGCCGCATCCGTCCCGGGTTAGGATCTAGCACAATAATACGGTCACTCATGGCAATAGCCTCGGAAATGTCATGTGTTACAAGCAGCGCTGTTTTCTTCTTAGCTTGCAGCGTTTCCACAACCAAATCTTCCAGCTGAAGCTTCGTTTGGTAATCCAGTGCAGAGAATGGTTCATCCAACAGCAGCAGCTCAGGCTCAGTTGCTAATGTACGAACCAGAGCGACCCGCTGGCGCATGCCTCCGGAAAGCTGTGAAGGATAATAATCCTTAAAGCTGTACAGCCCCATCTCCTCCAGCAAGTGAAGCACGCTTTGTTTCTTCTCTTTGGTCAACTGACCTGCTATCTCTAATCCCATGCAGGCATTTGCTTCAATTGTCCGCCATGGGAACAGGTAATCCTGCTGCAGCATATAGCCGACCCTTGTCGATGGACCATTCACAGGGTTCCCAGCGACCGTCACCGTGCCTACTGTCGGCCGAATAAGGCCGGCAATGATCGACAAGAGAGTCGTCTTCCCGCAGCCGCTTGGCCCGATGAGACTTACAAATTCGCCGCGTGCTATGGCAAAATCGATCCCTTGCACAGCAAGTGTCGCCCTCTCTTCGGTCACGTAGACTTGTGTTACATTTTTAACCGTTACAGCTGAATCCATGTTCGTACTCCCCTCTCGTTGTTCATTGCCTTCCCAAGTGCTTCTTATGGTTTTACAGTTGATTTGGCTTTCTCAGCGTACGTATTGTTCACTAGCGTTTTCCAAGCCACTTTTTCCTTCAACTCACCTGCGGAAGTCATAACATCGAGCAAATTGTTCCATTCCTGCTCATCGACGATGCCATCTGTTGCAAATGAACCTTGGTCTTTATAACGTTTAACGACGTTTTTTACAATCTCTACATCGATATCTTTAAAATAAGGCAGAACCGCAGTCGTGATTTCATCTACGCTTTTCGCCGCAACCCATAGCTGTGCGCGTTGAATCGCATTCGTAAACTTTTGAACGGTTTCCGGGTTTTGCTTCATGAAGCTTTGTTTGGTCATAAATACGGTGTATGGCAGGTGACCGCTCTCGACGCCAAAGGAAGCAAGCACATACCCTTTTCCTTCTTTTTCGACGATCGATGCTTGCGGTTCAAACAACTGCACGTATTCCCCGGTTCCCGATGCGTAGGCCGATGCGATGTTGGCAAAATCGATGTTTTGAATCAGCTGAAGATCTTTTTGCGGGTCAATATTGTGCTTCTTGAGTGTGAACTCCCCGGCCATTTGCGGCATGCCGCCTTTTCTTTGGCCTAGGAATACGGAGCCTTTGAGTGAATTCCAGTCAAATTGATCCACTTTCTTGCGAGCTACCAGGAAAGTCCCGTCTGTTTGCGTTAATTGAGCAAAATTAATAACGGGATCATCTGAACCTTGCTGCGACACATAAATGGACGTTTCCGAGCCAACCAGCGCCACATCAATGGCACCCGAAAGCAATGCCGTCATGGTTTTGTCACCGCCAGGTGTTGTCGTTAGCTCTACATCAAGGCCTTCATCCTTGAAAAAGCCCTGTGACAGCGCCACGTACTGTGGTGCATAAAATAAAGAACGCGTTACCTCACCAATGCGAACCTTGGTTATTTCCGTGCTTTTCGTTCCGCAAGCCGAAATGACGCTGCTGAGCAGCAGGACCACGGATAAAGCAACTCCCCATTTCTTCCGAATCTTCATAAGACGTCCCTCCGATAAAGTAGTAATCTATCCTATGCAGGAGCCCAGAAGACGGTTAACGCCAACTTTGCAATAAACCGTTTGCAGCGTAAAAAAACAGCACCCTTGGACAGTTGATACTGCCGAAGGATGCTGCTCTTATGCTATTATATGCCGTATACCGACTTATACTTTTCTTCCAAATACTGAACTAGGTACTCTGGATTCAACTCTTCTCCCGTTACTTCGCGAATAATTTCATTCGGAGTCAGTAGTTTTCCATGTTTATACACTTTCTCTGTCAGCCATTCCTTAATTGGCGCCAGATTGCCTTCAGCTATCAAACTATCGAAAGCAGGCAGCTCTTGACGTAATGTTTGCGTAAATTGCGCTGCGTACATGTTGCCAAGCGCGTAAGATGGGAAGTAACCGAACGCCCCGCCTGACCAATGCACGTCTTGCAGGACACCCTCACCATCATTCGCTGGTGTTACACCCAAATATTCTTCATATTTGGCATTCCAGGCCGCAGGCAGATCCGCTACAGCGATGGTTCCGTTAAACAACCCTTTTTCCAGTTCATAACGAATCATGATATGTAAGTTGTACGTTAGTTCATCGGCTTCAATGCGGATAAGCGACGGTTCGATGTGATTAATCGCCTTATAAAACGTACCGACATCAACTTGGTCGATCTGCGGTGAAAACGTCGTTTGCAGCTCACCATAGTATCTGTCCCAGAAAGCTTTACTGCGGCCGATCACATTTTCCCAGAAACGGGACTGTGACTCGTGAATGCCCATGGACGTTCCGGTGCACAGATTAGTGCCCACCAAATCTTCGGAAATGTTTTGCTCATACAGCGCATGTCCGCCTTCATGAATCGTTCCGAATAAGGCGGAAGTGATGTCATTTGGCAAATAGCGCGTCGTAATCCGCACATCCCCTGGATTCAGTGCCGTCGCAAATGGATGCACTGTCTCGTCCAAACGACCCGCTTCGAAGTCGTAATGCATTTGTTTCAAAATCGATAGAGAAAATTGTTTCTGCTTGCTAATCTCAAATTGTTGATCCAGGAATGAGCGATCCGGCTGATTCGGCGAAGCTTGGATACGCTGCAGCAGTGGAACTGCTTTCTCGCGCAAGGTCCCAAATACCTCATCTAACTTCTCGACCGTCATGCCAGGCTCGTACATATCGAGGAGCGTATTATATTTGTGGCCTTCATATCCCCATAATTCAATGAACTCTTGTGTTGTCGCCACAATCTTCTCCAAATATGGCTGGAACGAAGCCCAATCGGAATTATGCTTGGCATCTTCCCAAGCGGATTCGGCTTGAGACGTCAGCACGACATAGGCTTGATACTTCTCAGCAGGTATCTTTTTGGAGCGATCATATTCTTTTTTACACTCTTCGACCATCTTTCTCGAAATGACGTCAAGCTGGTCAAGCTCAGCAGGCTGCGTGAAAAACGCAAGATATTCGCCCATTTCATCAGATGTGGACATGCGGAATACTTCGGTGGAGAGCTCTCCTACAACTTCAGAGCGTGTTCCAATCCCTTTTTTCGGGGCGCCAGTTCGCATATCCCAATATATTAAGGCGATGGCCTCCTCGTATTGCTTCATTTTACGAACATAGGCCTTGAATGATTCCAGCTTAGCTGTGGCTATTTGCACACTCATGCTTCAAATCTCCTCCCATAAGTTTCTATTTTCATCATACTTCGTCCCTTCCACAGAATCAAATTTATTAAACTTGTGGTAAAATAATGACAAGCTATTATTCTTAATGCTAGGCAAATCCATTATACTAACAACATTCTGAGGAGATGACATCCATGCAAATTATGTTTACTGATTCAGCCATTGAGCGATTAACCCCATATATTGGCCAAGGTGATGCCCTGTTGAAGCTTGTTTTTGATACAGAGGGATGTGGCTGTTCCGTTAACGGAGTGCCTACGCTCTGGCTAGTTTCTGAGGAGAGTCACAATGATTTAACGGCTGAAACGAATGCCCTTAAGCTGATCTATAGCAGCAATGATGAAATTTTTTATGAAAATAATATGAAAATCGACTTTTCCGACGGAAGCAAATCCTATATACTGAAGAGTAATAATCAGATTTACAATGCGGGTATGAGCTTAGTCGACAAAAGATAAAGCTGCATGAACCATAGATAAGCAGCACATTAACTTACCTGGAGGAGAAACCATGTCTTTGATTAGTGAAATTTTGAATTACAATGAAGAATTTGTCGCAAAAGAGGAGTACAAAGAATTTTTGACTACGAAGTTTCCGGACAAAAAAATGGTCGTTCTGACATGTATGGATACACGTTTAGTCGAACTGTTGCCTAAGGCGATGAATTTGCACAATGGTGATGCTAAAATCATCAAAAATGCTGGCGCCATTGTCTCCCACCCTTTCGGCAGTATTATGCGCAGTATCATTGTAGCTGTTTATGAGCTCGATGCAGATGAAGTATTCGTTATTGGCCATTATGACTGTGGGATGACAGGGCTAAATTCTGACAAAGTGATCTCAAGTGCCAAGAAACGCGGTATTTCCGACGATGTTATTGCAACGTTGGGCCATTCCGGCATCGATTTGTCAGGCTGGTTAACGGGCTTTGACCATGTCCGTGAAGGGATCGAGAAAAGCGTAAATATTATTCGCAATCATCCCCTTCTTCCCAAAAACTTGCCTGTTCACGGTCTGATTATTGACCCGCAGACCGGGAGACTAGATTTAATTAAAGACGGTTATCAAACGGTTGAATAGCAAATAAAAGAGGCTCTCCAACAAAGTCATCAAATGACCTCGGGAGAGCCTCTTTTTTGTGTCTATGGGACCACCGCTACAGATTAGCGGAAATACTACCACTATTTACTGAAGTAACGCAGCTTTAGCATGAATAAATGGAATTTCTCCTGTTAATGGATAGTCATGTGCCTTGAACTTGAAATGAAAGGTTCTGAGAAAAGTGTACGAAACTTCTCTCCGAAGTCAGAAGACTAATTCATCTATACCGATTCTTTAATAATCAGTTTCTCTCTAGCATCCGTCCGCGGCCGCACGGCTGGTACATGCTCCGGGTAACCAATATGGAGCAAACCTACAATTTTCTCTCCCGGCTTAACGCCTACCGCCTCACGGAAGTTCGGACTATGAATAAACGGATTCGTCTTCCAAACAACGCCAACCCCCGCTTCCCACGCAGCTAGTTGAAAATTCTGAATTAAGCAGCAGACGCATGCAAAATCTTCTTCCCACTGTTTCTGCCTCGGATCTTCATTCATGACCACAACAAGATGGGCGGGGATTTGCATGAAGTAGTCCAGTTTCTGCGCAGCGAGCCTCTCTTTCTCCTCCGCCGTGTAGGTGCGAATCATTGCTTCGGCAAGCGGCTTACGCGCCTCTTCTTTGTAAAGAATGAACCGCCAAGGCTCCCTTAGACCGTGTGTTGGCGCCCATACCGCTACATTGAGCAGTTCAGTGATGAGCTCAGTATCGATGGGGTCGTTTTTAAATGACCGGACGGAACGTCTGTCTTTAATAAGTTCGCTGATTGCGCCTACTTTCTGATTCTGCATTGTATTCATCGTGCGTGTGCCTCCAATTTCGTTAGATTATTACTTCAACATGTCAATAATAAGTTCTATTCGCCTACTTAATCTGAGTAAACGATCATGATAATCATTCTCATTTTCGCAAATGGTTATCTAACTGTCAATCCTTTCATGCCATTCCCTTCCATTTGATTTTACTTAGAGCTAACCTTTCCTCGAAGGGACATCCGTGTTTTGAAGCAGTTATTGTATTTGCATTCACTCATCACCAAGTTGCGACTGCAACAACATTCTATGTTGTACTTTGTGCAACCATTTGGCTGTAATTGGGCTTCAAATCTCCACTAGATTGTACTTTGTACAACGATTCATGCACTAAACCGCTTACATCACTACTTTCGCGACAAATGGTTGTATTTTATGCAACGAAAGAACGCATTCGAGGTCAGACCACACCATTATGTTGTATAAAATGCAACGTAAGCCTTTGACTTGGCTGCCCAGCCGTCCCGACATCACCTCATCCTTATGCCCATCCCTTCCCATCCCTTCACTCACCACTCATCACCCATGACCCATGACCCATCACTCATCACCATTCCCTTAATTTTTAACGGGAAAAAGTGCTGCTAATTTGTTCATTTCTAATTCTCTTGGTCCATCAGATGGAAATTCTCCTGCTAATTCCTCCAGTTTCGTCAAAATGAGGCGAATCGACTGATTTACCTTCACAAGCTCCAGCTATTTCATCAAAGTCCCACTCCGCACCACAGTTACTCCCCAACGAATATAAATAAGGGTAAGCGAAGTTTATCAAAAAAAAATGCCCATCCCTAAGGGATGAGCACCTTCTTTAACCTTACATAATCAATGTTTTTACCAAACGTTTCGCGTCACCATTCGGAGTAGTAACAACTTCGTAAAGGTTAATTTTAACATTCGTGTTTAGTTGTTCGGATTTAATTGAACCGAAATCAATAAACTGTATGCCGGACATAATTTTGTCCTGGCCGATGAAGCTCATGGCCTTCGTACTAAGTAGACGGTCTTCGGAATCGACAACTTCGAAGACGAGGGATGAGAAGTTAGCATCCGTAATGACCTGCTCTTGACGCTTCACATCGAGGTCCAAGCGCAGACGATACGCGTAAGACTGATCCTTGCTATACGTAGCACTTACTGTGTAGTCGTTGATAGCAATACTAAACGGATACAAGGATACAGCACCCGTTGTTGGAACTGGCTGAACAGCTGTTTTGTACGAACCAATGGCTAAGCGATTTGCATCATATAAGTTAAGCGCTAGCTTATCTGCTGTTTCAGTACCAGGAACCATGTAGGAATAGTTCAACACATAGCTGGTATTCGGTGCAATGGACTTCGCTACTGTAGACTGACGAGCACCCGAATACGTGTAGCCTTCATCATTGGTCAAATCGGTTTGGAAATCCGGAAGATTCAATGATGTCGTTCCTTTATTCGTCAGCTTATATTTGGCAACGATGGTTTTAAAGCCGAAGTCCGCGTTCTCGCTCATTCCAAGCTCTACAAGCGATACATCTATATTCGAGTCAATGAGATTATTCGACGTGAGCCTAAACGGCGTACCGACCGTGTAATCTTCCGCAGAAGTATAAGAGGACACCTCTCCACCTTGTCCAGCTCCCGCGAGAGTCGTGATTGAAACAGGCAGTGATGCCGTTTTGCTATTAGCTGTATTGTTTGAATTACCTGTATTACCCGTATTGCCTGTATTACCTGTATCAGCAGAACCGGAACCGGAACCAGTACCCGTATCTGTACTATTTCCAGTGTTAGTTTGCGTGTTACTATTCGCCGCACCTTGTTTCTCAGAAACTACCAGCTGCAAGGCATCTGTGTTCAGACCGGCAGGCAAAATACCGGAAAAGCGGAAGGTAGTCGATTCATTGGGCGATAAGTAGGATGTGCGCACGGCATTATCCGTAGACGTGACTGCCACACTGCTGCGAAGCGCTTGAAACGAACCAGACAAGTTTGGAATCGTTACGATGCCATCACTTTTGTTCGTCAGCGTGACATTGGCTTGCAGATGCAGCCCATCTGATTGTTTGCTAGACGCGGCCCACGATGTCGTAATATGTAGACCCTCTAAATCTGCGTCCGGATATTGTGTATCGTCGCCGATTTTACCAACCACGAATGATTTCGCTACATTTAATGATCCCAGCACTGTCGTTTTCACTTGGCCTTTCGGTGAGAAAAGCAGTGATAACCCGTTTACCTCTAAGGAAGCCGGAACCGCCGTTTGAATCGTTGTCTTAACAGGCTGCTGCGGCAGCAATGTTTGACCTGACCCCGAGATAAACTGAGAACCGTAAGTCAATCCTTTGGCATCTTGCAAATTAAGTTCAAGCGCATCCGGAAGCTTAATCGTCGTGTTACTTAGATTTTCCAACGTTAAGTCTGTATAAACCAACCATGCACCATCTTTGTAAACTTTGTAGCTGTTGCCAAGCTGAGCTGTCACTAGCGCATCATCCGCGAAGGTAGTGTCTACCTCCTGGAGATTGATGGCGGCTTCCTGAAGCACGGATTGTCCCGCTTCACCCATGGCGGCTTCTACGGATAAGGCCCCAACATCATGCATCGTATTGTAGCTCCATTCGAAGATATCCACTTTAAGCTGACCTGGTGTCAGATTCGCTGGTATTTCGGAACTAAATTTGAAAGTACCCGTTTCCCCTGCCTGCACACGAGCGTTTACTTTCTCACTCAGTTTGGCCGTATAGGAGACCCCATTCGTATCCATGACTTTGACACCATAATTGTTAAAATCCACAGGTGTGGTGCTGTTGTTATTCAGCCCAAGGGAGAAACGAAGCGACCCGTCCTCGGCTCCTGATGACAGGGAAACCTTGTCTAATGTAAAGTAGACGGAATCGTTCAGGAACACGCCTTCCTTCCCAGCGAAAGCCGATGTGGCCAGAGGTAGTGTCAGGAAGCTTGCTGCCGTTAACATAAGCGCTGAGCGGCTGAGCAAGCGTTTCATTTTAAGATGTTGCTTCACAGGTAGTCCTCCTCTAAGTTCATCAATCAGATCGTAAGGCGTCAATCGGACGCAGTTTGGAAGCTTTGTTGGCCGGATATAAACCGAAGATAACCCCGACCAAGACGGAAAATAAAAAGGCATACATGCTAATATCAAAGGAAAGGCTTGTCGTTTGTTTCGGGCTGAAATATGGCAGTGCGTAGGATATTCCGACCCCTAACCCTAGTCCGATAAGTCCGCCAAGTCCACTGATGACGACAGCTTCGACTAGAAATTGGAGCAAAATATTGCGCCTTTTGGCACCAATGGATTTACGAATCCCGATTTCTCGCGTACGTTCACTGACCGTAACCAACATAATGTTCATAATCCCGATACCGCCAACGAGCAAGGATATAAGGGCAACAGCTACTAATTGATTCGTAAGTGTGTTCGTTGCTTCAGTCCGTGCCTTGAGCAGCTCATCCTGATTCGTTAGCACGAAGCCTGTATCGCTTTTGAATTTATAAGTTAAATATTGCTTCATCGTTTCTTGAGCCGTGTAGATATCTTCTTTGGTAGGTGCCTCTACGTAGGTCGTACGAATTTGCCCTAGCTTAAACACACGTCTCGCTGATTCCAACGGCACTATAATAGAGCTATCTACCGAAGCGCCTCCAATGTTAGAACCTTTCGCTTGGAGAGTCCCGATGACACTAAAAACAGCGCCGTCAATATTGATTTCCTCTCCCACTGGGTCCAAAGTGCCAAAAAAGGTCTTCGCCACTTCGCTCCCCAGAATCGCCACATTAGAACGAAACTCCAGATCCGTCGGTGATAGGTTGCGACCCTTATCGACGTTCGCTTTAATAATATCCATGTATCGATCGTTGGTTCCTATCACGTTGTACTTCTCTTGCGTTCTGTCATATTTAATATTGGAACCATTTTTCGTCATTGTCGGCGCAATGGATTTGAATTCCTCGAAATTCTCGAAATTCATCAGTTCATTGTAATCCAGCTGCGTGGCGCGACCGTTGCCTGTCGCTGTAACAACGAGAAGATTCGTCCCCATATTTTCATACTGCTTGGCGATTTGTTCCGAAGTTCCTTGCCCAATCGACACTAGTGTAACGACCGAGCTAACTCCGATAATAACCCCCAGCATCGTCAGAAAAGTACGCAGCGGACTGGAGACAATCGTCTGCAGCGACATTCTGAGCAGTTCATTTACCTTCATACGCTCACCTCTTGCTTTGCATCGCTTTTGTCAGCGTTATTCCGGTAATCATCAATGATGATGCCATCACGGAGAGCAACGACACGCTTGGCATTATCGGCAATGTGATGATCATGGGTAATCAGAACAATCGTATTGCCTTGCGCATTCAATTGCAGAATTAATTCCAAAACTTCTTCCCCTGTTCGGGAATCCAATGCTCCTGTAGGTTCATCCGCCAAAATGAGCGATGGCGAAATCGCAAGGGCCCGGGCAATCGCAACACGTTGTTGTTGACCACCGGATAGCTCACTAGGCTTATGATGGCCCCGCTCGCCCATTCCGAGCATTTTGAGCATTTCGTGCGCACGCTCTCGCCGCTCTTTTCTTGGAATACCGGCATAGATCATCGGAAGCTCCACATTTTCCATCGCAGATAAACGGGGCAAGAGATTAAATTGTTGAAAAATAAATCCGATCTTCTGATTACGAAGCGCAGCGAGCTCATTATCACTCATGCGTTCGGTTACGACACCGTCTAGGATATAACTTCCCGACGTCGGAACATCCAGGAGCCCAATGGTATTCATAAGCGTTGATTTACCGGATCCGCTGGGCCCGATGATAGCTACGAAGTCGCCTTCTTCTACAGCAAGCGAGATGCTGCGCAGGATAGGTAGATCTTCTAAACCGCGCTTATACGTTTTGACAATATCTTTTAGCTCAATGATATTCATACCGCAATAACTCCTTTCCCGGCAGTATTATCTGTTACCGCCACCGCCGCCACCACCGCCGTTAGTCCGTACAGCGCCACCTGCGCCGCCACCACCGCCGCCTTGGAATCCACCGGCTCCTCCGCCGCCAAATCCGCCGGCTCCACCTGCGCCGCCGTTTTGTTGAAACTGCTGTCTTAAGCGATTAATTTCGTCCTGACTAAGGTTCTGTTGTCTTTTCACAGCATTAGGAAGAACAACTTTATCCCCTTCACTTAGACCTTCGGTGATTTCAATTTGAGTTTTTGAGCGAATACCGATTTTTACTTCGTGCTCAGCTTCTACTGTACCATCCGCTTTTTTCAATGTGACAATACGCTTGCCTTTTTGCAATTGCAGCGCTTCAGGCGGTATGTAAATCGCATCTTTCTTGTCTTGAATCAAAATTTCACCTGTAGCTGTCATCCCATATTTCAATACATTATCTTTGTTATCCGCAGCCAATACGACGTCGTAAGCCGTCACACCGTTTGTTGTCGTACCAACTGTAGAAATTTGCGTAACTTCAGCAGGGAAAATGCGTCCAGGATAAGAATCGACTTTGATTTCAGCCTTCATGCCAAGCTTGATGTTAGGCAAATCTAACTCATCCACCTGCACCGGAAGCTGCATTTTGGCAATGCTGGCAACGGCACCTAGCTGCATACCACTGCTAACTTTGGTTCCAACTTGTAAAAGACTAAGGATGTCATTGCGTTTATTAACAAAGTCCGTTGAGAACACGCCATCAAATGGCGCTAATATTTTAAGCCCGTTAACCTTGTCTTGCGCCGAATCCACTTTCAACTTCGCACGCTCAAGAGCAGATTGTTTTGTGAGAATATCATCACCAATCGTATCATTCGCAAAGGTTGCGAGTGTATCTCCTTGACGAACCATGTTGCCTGTTTTCAGAGGCATCGTGGATACCGTACCCGTTGTCCCGGCCAGAACTGTTGTGACTTTCAGATATTGAAGCGCAGCTTTCGCTTGCGAATCAACCGCACGTCCGCCGATCGTCACGCTGCCCAGTACATTCGTGCCTGCATCCATGGAATTGTCATTGGGGACGTCAATATCAATATCGACTACTTTGCCGCCTTTCCCATCTGATTTCGGGTCTTTCGAGATGCTTTGAATCGTACCCGTTTTCGTAATCATATAGCCATCTATCGTAATATCAACCGGATCACCTTTGTGCAGCTGTGCAGCGTCTTCCACAAAGAATGGCAGCGTCACCGTCAAGTTACTCACATCAGAGATTGTTGCAATTTTGGTCGATTTATTAATCGTAGCTCCGAGTTCTAGGTTCGTTGCATACGTAAGTTTCCCGGAAACCGGGGACTTAACGGACATTAATCCTTGCTGCTCCATTAAAGAATCCAAGTCCTTCTGTGTTTGCTCGTAAGTCAACTGTGCATCCTGCAAATCACTTTCTAGGCTCGTACTCGTCAATTCCAGAAGAACATCCCCAGCTTTTACCGCTTGGTTCCGTTTCAGATTAATGGATTTAATATTCGATTCAACCGGAATGGAGATCGTTTGTGTATCTTTAGGTTCGAACTGTGCTGTTCCCGATACGGAAGAACGGATATTGCCTTTTTTGACTTCATAAGTAACTTCTTTCACATCCGCTGCAGTGCTTTTCTTCCCTTTTGTTAAATAAACATAAGTGCCACCTGCGCAGATGATTACCGCGATTGATACTATAAACCACTTACTGCGATACCATTTCATGAAGTAACTTCCTCCTTAGAGTTTGGACATGAGTAATTCCATTAACTGCTGCTCTACGCTGATCCCCATGTTTTTGGGATCAACCTGGTTTTCTCCATGCTCACGGTCAATGAAGCCTGACTCTGTCTGTCGATCGGTCTTTCTTTTTTGCATAAAAGCTCTAACTCGCTTCTCTCGTTCCTCTGAGGAGAGCTCATCCCCCTGATTGCCCATGCGCTCAGCTAATCGTGCCTTTTCTTCCTTGGACTGTTCCTCAAGATAAGCAATTTGCTCTAAAGTCAAACCGCCAAGCACCAGCTTGCGTTCGGATTCGTTCATGCTTCCTTCATCTATGCTTTTACGGACTAATGGAAGTATCGTCTCTGCTTGCTTAGCAGTAATCGACAAATTGGCATGCCGGTCCATACGAAGCAGTTCTTGAGAGAGCATGACCAGCTGCATCTCCTTTACATTTTGGACGTCTTCTGCGGGGCTTTCCTCGGGGAGAGCTTGCTCGGTTGTTGGGGGCGAAGAGACCACTGCCTGCGTTAAGGACAGTTCTGGCAAATGCGTCTGACAACCACCCAATAGGAAGGAAATAAGCGTCAAACCTATTGCTGCTTTCCAAGTGTACTTCATCTAACATACACCTCCAAGACAAAAAATCCTGTCCAATAGGATCAGGATACGCTTCAAACATGAAAGAAGTTTGTTTTAGTTGTAAAAAATCTGTGAAACTCTACGAAATCCGAGGAAATGTAACACGAAATTCGGTACCTTCGCCTAAACGGCTGCGTGCTTGGATAGTGCCATCCATACCTGTGACTAAATGCTTCACAATCGTGAGTCCAAGCCCCGTCCCCGTCGGCACGTCAGAGCTTGATGTTCTTGCTTCATCCGCCTTATAGAAACGATCCCAAATACGTGCTAACTCTGCATCCGTCATCCCTGTTCCAGTATCTCGAATGAATAGATGGACTTCGTGCTCCGCCTCTTCTAGCGCCACAGTTAGTGTCCCGCCCTTTGGCGTGAATTTTAAAGCGTTATAAATTAAATTATGTACGATTTGAGCAAATCGATCAGGATCTAGAGGTACTTGAGCAGGCTCCTTATCCGGATCAGGTAAGATAAGATGCAGCATGATCTCATTAACAGCGATCGGTGCCTTCAATAATTCCAACGATTCTTCCAATGCTTCTATCATAATGACAGGTCTGAGTCGAAACACATCGAAGCCATTCTGGATCTGCGCAAGGTCTAATAAATCGGTCACGAGACGCTGCAAGCGCTGAACCTCTTGATCACAGATGCGCAGGTAATGCGAGTATTTCTCTTCAGGAATGATCTTATCGTTCATTGCCAAGATAAAACCGCGCAGTGTCGTAAGCGGTGAACGCAGCTCATGTGACACATTCGTCAGAAACTCCTGCCGAGTACCCTCCCATTCTTCCAATTGCTCAACCATGAAGTTGAAGCTGGTGGCAAGCTGCCCGACTTCATCGTGTGAAGTGACCGGAACACGAGTCGTAAAATCGCCATGCGCTAGTTCAAGCGCCGCACGATTCATTTGCTGAAGCGGGCCGGCGAGTTTTCGCGAAATAATGTAGAGAATGAACCCTACAGCCAGAAGAGAGAACAAAAGCGGAACCAGAATGTTTACTCGTACAGCAGAAATAGCTTCACTAATGTCCCCGGCAGGGAAATGCAAAATGAAGACCATGGGCTGCTCGTTTAATTGATAAGGCGCGTGATACGTAAACAAATTAATAATTCTTCCGTCCGGCGCCGTTAAGTTTACCATCCCATAGCCGCTATGGCCATGCAACCCGTCGATAAACTGCGCATCCATCTGCTTGGGTATCGTGCGACCTTCACTATCAGAGGAACCGTTGAGAATATTCCCTTTGTCATCAACGAGCCATACCTGGCCATTAATGCTTCTCGCTAAAATGCGCACGGTATACTTCAATTCCCTCGTGGAGATGGTGCCGTCTTGAACGGAATTCATTAAACGGGTCACCTCGACGACCCGTTTCTCCAGCAGTTCAACTTTATCCTTGTAAAACAAATCCGTAAAATAATAGTTCCAGAATAGAAACAATCCCGCAAAAAAAAGCACGCAGGTTGCCAGAAAGGACAAGAAGATTTTCAGATAAAGGCTGTTATATTTTCCCTTTAGCCAAATCTTAAACATGCTGGACCACCTCAAACGAATAACCAATTCCCCATAGCGTTTGAATGTTCCACGTATCATGCTGTCCAAGCTTTTTACGCAAATTTTTCACATGAGCGTCAACCGTACGCGTACCGCCCGTAAAATCAAAATTCCATACATAACCGAGCAAATCTTCGCGAGTGAAGACACGGCTCGGGTGGCTGGTCAGGAAATGCAGCAGTTCAATCTCCTTCGGCGTGAGATCAATACGCTTCCCTCCCACGGTTACCCGGTACTGATCCAAATCAATGACAATATTCCCGATTTCCAATATTTTACGAGACGAACTTTGAGATGCGGACAGATCCGTTGGTACCTGAACCGTACGTCGCAAGACAGCCTTAATTCGGGCAATAAGCTCATTAGGATCGAATGGCTTGACTAAATAATCGTCGACACCTAAGTTAAATCCTCTCAGCTTGTCAATGGACTCGCCTTTGGCTGTTAGAAAAATAATCGGCGTCTGGTGAAATGGAGCTTCCATTTTCCGAATCATCTCGCATAGCTCGTAACCGGAAATATCCGGCAGCATGATGTCCAGTAGAACTAAATTGGGTTTCTCTTCTATAATTGTACGAAGAACCTCCTGACCTCGCGGCAGCAGAATCGGTTCATAATTGGAGTGCTCCAGATACAGTCTGACCACTTCCGCAATATTCAGCTCATCATCTACGACAAGTACTTTTCCTTCCGAGTTCACTTGGCGCCACCCTTTTCCTTACGAATTTGCTGTTGTCTTACTCTTTCTTCAATGACGTCTGTCCGGTCTCTTCGCGTATGCTTTTGAATGAGTTCAATATCGGCCATTCGGCTTGGTGCATGCCAAATCAACCCTCTTTGCTCGCATTCGGACTGGCAATGCGCAATTAACTCCAAATCTACGATCGGCAGATTGATATCTTGATACAAATAACCATCTCGCTCGATTTGAGCCCAAGTATGTCCAATTAACTGTCCCAGCTCCTCAGGATCAAGCCCCAAAGAAGTAACATGCTCAGCCTGCGCATTACGTTCTGCGCTTTGCAGCATTTTCACGGCACCCATACGATTTCCACGCCGAATATGATACATTCCCACAGCTATTTGAATTAAAGCGACGTACGTTCTGCTACGCTCATCCCCTGGATGCTCTTTCCAAAATTCTTCCATAACCTCATGGCATTCAAAATAATCTCGCTCCGCATGAAAATGCAATAAATATTCGATATATGCTTCCGGATATTGCTTCATAAATCGTTCCTCCACCTTGTTCTGATCACGATAATGACTATGTATACCTCATGTTACTCGAAAGTTGTTCCATCGTCCAACATCGCCTTGCTTTCCCCGTGTATTTCTACCTTTTGCCAGCGCAACCAATCTATCATTCCGTACGTCTTATTAAGTAGATTAAGAGAAAGAGGCGTGATCTATGAAAGTTGGAAAATGGCTGCTGACGAGTACCCTTTTGTTGTCAATGACGATACCGCAGGCTGTACAAGCAGCAGGAGCTTCAAACGGAACTACTGACAAAACAACGAAATACCGCGTTTATCAGTATAATCAAGTGCTCATGGAATTTGCTGCTTATAATCAAGCCGAAGCTTTTGCCAAAGGCTTTTCCAATAGTTATGTGGAGGAGATTGGCACACGCAAGTGGCTGTGGAACAACTTCCCTCGTTATCAGGTTTATCAATTAGACGCTACACTCCCTGAATGGCAGTTCTCTACACTAGATGCTGCTATTGCTGAAGCAAAAAAATGGTCCAATGCCAGTGTTCGCGATTTAGCATCCACGGGCTGGGTGTGGGACAACTACCCTCGTTATCAAGTCTATCAAAATGAAATTACCTTAGATTCGTGGAGATTTCAAACGCTGAATGAAGCCATCACCGAAGCGAAGAAATGGGGCAGTTCCCATATCATTGATTTAAACAGCCGAGGTTGGGTCTGGGACAACATCTCTAGTGACGATAAGACATCACTGCGCGCTGGAGATCCCCTATACAAAGTCTATCAAGGAACATTTTCAGCTGACAACTGGGAATTCGCTTCGCTCGAGGATGCGGTAAAAGAAGCCCTGAAATGGGGAAACTCGACTGTCATGAATAAGAACTCCAAAAAAACGGTCTACAGCAATCTTAAATCCTATAAAGTATACCAGAATGATGCCTTCCTTCAAGATTTCACTTCATTAGATGCAGCCGTTGACTATGCAAAACTATGGGGACACGCCGCCATATTCATGGATGGCCGCAAAATTTGGAACAATTATGCCTCATACCAAGTGTTCCAGAACGCCTCTCTTATTGGCGAATACACCAATCTTCCCGATGCGCTTAACTATAGCGTTCAGTACAACAACAGCTCCATTCAAACACTTGAACACCGAATATTGTGGGATAATTTCAAGAAACTACAGGTGTGGGGTTGGAATGGCCAATCCGGCAGCGATGTAATTAAGTCTCAGGTGACGAACACAGTTGGGCTGGATGTTGATTCACCGAGCTATTTCGAGCTAGCGGACGCTGCCGGTAATCTCAAAGACAGCTCTAATCCCGAAACTGTTCAATGGCTGCAAAAAAGCGGTTATACCGTGTACCCTCTTGTCAGCAATCAATTCAATGCCAGCTTAACTACGCAATTCCTTGCCAATAGTGCTGCTCAGGATAAATTCATCAAAGCTTTGGTCGATCGTTCCGTGCAGCTTGGTGTTCCTGGTATCAACGTCGACTTCGAAAGCCTTGCAGGATCAGACCGCAATGCATTTACAGCTTTCATTACCAAATTAACAACTTACGCGCACTCACTCGGCTTGGTTATTTCCATCGATCTCCCGCGCGGCAGCGTCAAATGGAATCATCTTTCCGCTTTTGATCATGAGAAGCTCGGCGGCATTGTCGATTACATCGTCATCATGGCCTATGACCAGTTCTATCGCGGGAGTACCTCCGCTGGATCCGTTGCCGGACTTCCCTGGACAGACGGTGGGATTCAAGAATTCCTATCCTATGGCATCGCCCGGGACAAAATCATCCTTGGCATCCCTTATTATGTGAGGGAATGGAAACTAGACGCAGCCGGCGCCTTGCAAAGTAACCGGACAGTGCTGTTGAAGGATATTCCAGCATTACTAGCTTCCAAAACTGTCAAACAAACTTGGGATACGACTTACGGGCAATATCGCATAGAGTACCAAGAAGGCGGCTTTACTTATGTGTTCTGGTTAGAGGATACTGCTACCGTCAAGGCCCGATTGGATGTCGCGAAAAAGTATGACATCGCTGGTGTCGCAGCTTGGCGGCTTGGCTATGATCCATCGGACTTGTGGACGATGATTTTGCAAAACAAGTGATTTACGTAGAACTAAAAGCACTGTCAGGGAAACTCCTGACAGTGCTTTTAGTTATTTCTGGGTGCTTGGTTCCACCACAATTTTTACGCGAAAACGACCAAAATCTTGCAGAAATTCCGCTAAGTCCTACTTTTTGGGCAACTGAGTCCTCTATTTCGAGGAAAACCGAGTTTTTCCTACCAAAGTGGAACTATATGGCCCTATTTGGCCTCATAGCACGTTTTTTGGCTGAAATCGGCAAAATAGCGGAACGTAGTTCCCCTTACACGTGGGAAATGTGACTTTTCAGGAAAATAGCGGATTATAGTTCCCTTTTGAATCGCTCAGTTTCACAGTAAATTCCATTCGTTAAATATCGTTGCCGTTCCGCAGTCTGCACAGTACTTAGCGTCAGGCTTATTCACCTTCGAGCATCCCTTGTGGAGCAAGGTCTTTTCCTTTGTACAGCGGTTTTTGAGTGGAGCTCCGCACTTAATACAATATCTTTCCTCTTTCTCCGCCACATACTTGCACCTGACACATTGCTGTAACTCCTTCTCAGCCATAGCTTCACCTTCTTGAAGTAGGTTCTCTACTCCAAGTATATGAAGACATTCAGACGAATGGTGAATCCTAATCTTCATACTTTTTTCCATTTTCATGCCTAGCTATGTATAAAAACTCGCCTTTTTACCCCACCCTATGAAGTAAAGGAGGTGAATAACCAATGGCAAAAGATGTACTTTGCGAAGTAAATTCCTGCAAAAACTGGGCAAATGGCAATAAATGCAACGCGTCTTCGATTTATGTCGTGAGCCACCACGGCAGCAATCAAGCGCGCAACTCCGAAGAAACAGACTGCAAAACGTTTGAACCTAAGGTTTAGTTTTTAGATACACATCTCAGCAACAGGTTAAATCAGTTCAACAACAGTTCAATTCCACAATAGTATAGAGATGTATATGGAGGCCCTTTCGGGCCTCTTTTTTCTTTCTATTGTTATTGTAACCAATAATGATAATTATTATCATCGGATATTAGAAAGATTTTCGAGATCTTCAAGATCCTGTGTCGGTGCTTGGCAGGCAAAGTTGTGACACACATAGGCCGTCACGCGTCCTCCTAGCGGCAATTTGTCCTGCACAAGCGGGATAAGCTTGCGCACTTCTTCTCCCACCGCCCCTGGCGGGTGAAGAATCAGCAGCGCATTCGTCAAGAACTGCCGCTGTACGGCGCGCAGCATGATCTGCGTCTCCGGCTCAGCCGGATCGCCCGCGATGACGATTTCGCTAGCTTCACTGTAAGCGAAATCGAGCGCGGCCAGCATGAGCGCATGGCCCGGCGGGTACGACGCGACAGCGCCCGCGAAGGCCTGGAGCTGCTCATCTGCGGCCTGCGACAGCTTCGCGTCGTAGGTCAGCTTTGCCAGCCGCTGCATGTTCAGCGCGGCTGCGGCGTTGCCCGACGGCATCGCGCCGTCGTAGATCTCTTTGGGGCGGGTGAGCAGCTGCTCGGCATCGCTGCCGTAGAAGAAGAGCCCGCCCTTCTCTTCGTCGCCGAAGAGACGAAGCATCTCTGCGTTCAGCTGGACCGCCTCACGGAGATAGCGAAGCTCGAACGTGGTCTCGTACAGCTCGATCAGTCCCCAGACGAGGAACGCGTAGTCGTCCACGTAGCCTGGAAAAGCTGCCTCGCCGTCGCGGTAGCGGGCGAGCAAACGGCCATCTTCGCGGCGAAGCTCGCGAAGCAGGAAGTCCGCTGCTTTCGCGGCAGCCTCCGCGTAAGCAGGTTTGTCCAAGGCTCGGGCCGCCTTGGACAGCGCAGCTATCATCAGACCGTTCCACGCGGTCAGAATCTTGTCGTCTTTGCCCGGATGGATGCGCTTCTCGCGGTGCTCGAAGAGCTTGGCGCGGGCTTCTTCCATCCGCTGCTTCAGCTGATCCAGAGGGATCTGCTTCCGCTTGGCAAATGAGGCGAGCGTCGTTTGGATCAGATTCGGGATGTTGTGCCCTTCGAAGTTACCCGACTCCGTAATATCAAACAACTCGGAGAAGAGATCCCCCTCGTCGATACCAAGGACGAGTTCTACCTCATCTGGTGTCCATACGTAGAACTTGCCCTCTTCCCCTTCGGAATCCGCATCCTCTGCCGAATAGAAAGCGCCTCCAACATCGGTCATGTCCCTCAGTATGTAGGTGATGATCTGCTCCGCTACTTCAGCATACTTGGCTTTGCCAGTAACCTGACAAGCTTCCGTATAGGTCATGATGAGCAGCGCGTTATCATACAGCATTTTCTCGAAATGAGGCACCAACCATTTGTTGTCAACGGAATATCGTGAAAAACCAAATCCAATATGATCATACATGCCCCCGCGATGCATGGCATCTAGCGTCTTTTCGACCATCTCAAGGGCACGTTCGTTCCCCGTTTTCTTATAGTATCTGAGCAGGAATGACAAATTGTGTGAGGTTGGGAATTTCGGTGAACTGCCGAATCCCCCGAACTCAGGGTCGAACGTGCTCTCATATAAACGGAACGCTTCATGAAGCGTATCTTCCGTTAATTCACCGCCAGATTGGTGCTCTAACAGCCGATTTGTTGTCTCTTGGATGATCTGTTCCCCGACTTCGCGAACGTGATCGGCATCTTCCCGCCACTTCCCTGCAAGTTGTGCGACCACTTCCACCATACCGGCTCGATTGTATTTTCGGCTGCGTGGGAAATACGTTCCCGCGAAGAATGGCTTCTTCTCCGGCGTCAGGAACACGGTAAGCGGCCAGCCGCCTTGTCCCGTCATTGCTTGGCATACCGCCATATAGATGTGGTCGATGTCTGGGCGTTCTTCACGGTCTACTTTGATCGAGATGAAATCTTTATTCAGCATGTTGGCTACGGTCTGGTCTTCGAAGGATTCGTGTGCCATGACGTGGCACCAATGACAAGTTGAGTAACCAATAGATAGGAAGACTGGCTTATTTTCTTGCTTTGCTTTCTCGAACGCTTCTTCAGACCAAGGGAACCAATCAACCGGGTTGTGAGCATGTTGAAGTAAATAGGGGGATTTTTCGTTTATGAGCAAGTTTTGTTTGCGTTCTGACATTTTATATTCCCTTCCTACATTTTAGTATTTTCATTATTTTTTTTAGCTATAGAAATGAAAAAACGCCCAGCACGGCGTTCAATTCAAAGAGCAAGTAATTTCTATTTATAAATAAAACTTCTCTTTTATTTAAACCAATCTGGGTGTTCATTCTTGGTCAGAACTGCATCTAAAGGAAAAATCATCTTAATAAACTCTCCAGTATCCGCCTTCAAGTCGATACCGACTCCATCAATCATACCACTCCATCTTGCATTCCCAAATATTTTTTTCCAAAAATCATCTTCGATGTACCAACTTTCTACTTCAACATTAACTGTATTGTAAGGAAGACCCATTTTTTTATTTGCAATAGTCAGGTAGCCACCTGCTTTTGCGATGGCTTGACTTTTTGTTAGCATTGGTTGATTGAATTGAAAAAGAGCAAAACTACTGACGATAATTATTACGAGCATTGAAATACCAATTAATATTTTCTTCATTATTTCTCCTAATGGTACTAAATGAAATCCATGTTTTATTTAGAGCCAATGTCCTTTTTTGCCAAATCCATTGCAACTGCAAGCTTAATTTGTCTTGTCTTACTGAGACCTTTCTTGTACTCACTCAAAGAAATAAATTCATCATCATCTCTTACTTTAGATGCACCACGTTCTAATTCAATCCGCACAACAAACTTATCATCAATAAGAATCCAGTAACTGTCTTCATCTTGATCCGGAACCCAATCTAAAATATAGGCAGTCTTCATGTCATTGAAACGTACTTGTAATACATTTAACAATCTATGTTTAACTTCATTACAAAATAATGATCGGTGTGAAGCTAACAATTCAGCTCGATAACTCTGTTCTGTCATGCTACCGTTTAGTTTCAATGCTACGACCACCTTAATCATGATAAAAAGAAATTGCTCTTTTACTGGATATCCTCCAACTTTACATCAATATTCTTTAGCTGTTATCGTAGATTAAAAACCATTGGTTGCTTATGTAGATTAAAAACCATTGGTTGCTTATGTAGATGTAAAACATATTATTGTTTACGTTGTAAATCCATTTTCATATTGAGGATAGTCTAATTTAGCGTATGCTTTTATTCTCCACTGGCTTCCAAGAAACATTTTAATCTCAAATAAAGACTCATAGGAAAATCATGCAAAACCCATCTTTTCTTGTAACCCTCTATTCCATGTTTCTCAAGTAGTATGTCTAATGCAAATAGAACTGCCCTCGCCAAATCATTAAGAGGGCATATGGAATCCAACACTAAAACTGGACTTTCTTTTAGTGACAAATCCTCATAACGCACAATTTTAACAGAGACAGTATCCTTCGTTATGCGTTCAAATGCCCATTCTGTTCCAGCAGGTTCTTCATCAAACTCAAAAACTGTTTTATTATGAGGATACGGTACACACTCTGGAATTATGGAAATTAGACAACGCAGCAAATCATCTAAAGCATCGGATAGATAACTTGCAGTAAAACGAACATTATTAGATTCAATTTCAATAAATCCGTCTGCCCAACCGCTACCTGTTAACTCATATACGAATTTCATCTAATTTCCCTTTTCCTCCATCAAATATAATCATCCTTTTATTGCGATTTAAATATGACCTACTCCTTTAATCAATTGAATATTTCCATTCTAAGAAATTCCATGTTTTATTTCCTGCCGTCATGCTCAATTGCGTAGCTCAGAGCCATTTTCTTACCTTTAAACACATAGACTCTTTCGCAATCTGTGCATCGCCAAACATCAATTTGTGGCACAGCATCGTAAATGTCAAAACCGTCTCTAACTTTCTCTTGAATCTCTTCCCATTCTCTGTCTGTAAACACAATTAGCTGTACGTCATTAGGACAACTTGAATTAGCTAGAACTTTGCCACAATCACACTTAAATGTAGCCAGAACATTACCCCCAATCAATCAATACTCCCAAGCCTTCTTAATACCTTCTAAAGGACAAGCATTATCAGCATCTGTTCATCTATTCAACCTTGACTTCTCCAAATAAAATCCTGCGTTCAATCCGTTGTTACATATATATTACATCATCCGTTAAGTTTCCTAAGTACTTTTCATCGTGAACTGGAACTATTACAATCGCATTATGATACCTTAATATTTCAAGATATTTTTTGTTATTTTCGCCAATTATGTAATCCATCCAGCCATTAGTTTGCATCCATGGTACAGTAAACAGCTTTTTACCATATGCAAAACCAATTGCCATTGATGCCCTCCATACTTCACCACTTTGAAATTCTAATGGTCTGTGTATCCTTCCATGCCTTTCATTATTTTCATTAAATCCTGACAAATCAAACATCTCTGAAATCTCGTGTAGCGTATAGCTGCTTCGGCTACTCTTAATTCCTAGTTGAATTTGTTCTGCAACAGTTTTAATGCCCAAGAGTTTTCTTGTTAATTTATTTGGGTAATTTTGTCTCGGACTATAATGATGTTCTGAGACTCCTTCACCGATATAACAGGATATTTTACGAAGCAATTCAGAATTGGCTATTTCACCATTTACTTGTAGTGAATTTTGAGACTTATCATCTAGTAATTGCTTACCAGCCAATAAGTATGACAGTGCCCATCCCCCTGAACCAAGACTGCCTACAAAACCATATATATTACCACTCTTAAGTGTGACAGTTAGATTAGTTATTGTATCAACCATTCTCCAATAATCAAATAAACTGCATGCTATTTGAAAATTTAAGTTGTTAATATTGATTTCTAATATAGAATTCATTCGAGTGTCTCCTGTAATTAATACATCCCAACATATCAACCTAACGGCTCCGGAATCAGCTCTCCATATTCTAGCTTTACCTCAATCCACATACGTTTGACTACTTCTAAATCCGCGAGAAACTCCTCAATCGTCTTTCCATCCGTCTTGCACCCTTGTAACTCCTCGAACCCGCCGTAATAATAACCTTCCGGGTAGCTGGGATCATTAGAAATAAAACGGAATCTGTATGTATAATTTAATTTCATGTAATACTCAATATCCTTATTAGTCATCAGTCTTCACTCCTCGAAAAAATGGTTTATTTTAGGAAATGATCAATAATTAAGTTTATCATATCCCATCAAAAGAAACCTCGAAATCTCGCACGATTCTACCCAGAATCCCGCTAAAAATTACCTCAAAGGGAACTGGCGTCCTCTATTTCGAGGAAATCAAGCTATTTCCACTTTGAGAGGAACTCCAAGCTCTTATTTCTGCCTCCGTGCTATTTTTATCGTGTAAAACGGCATATTAACGGACCGTAGTTCCCCCTTCCTACGGAATACGTACCTTTTCAGAGGAATAACGACCTGTAGTTCCCACCCCAAGGGTATAAAATCTTTTAGCTCACAAAAAAAAATATGAAACTTTTCCCAAAAGAAAAAGTTTCATATCCCTTTACTCACGTATACTTAATCACATTCGCCACGATGATAAAAACAGCTCCAATAATCAGCCACATACACATCAACGGCCAGAAAAATTTCACCCATTTCTGATAAGCAATCCCCGATACAGCCAAGCTGCCCATCAAAGCGGAAGAGGTAGGAAGGATCATGTTCGTGATGCCATCGCCTAATTGGAAGGCTAGTACGGATGTTTGTCTCGTAACGCCTAGCAAATCGGACAATGGAGTCATAATCGGCATAGTTGTAACAGCCATTCCGGTTCCCGAGGTAATGAAGACGTTCATAATATTTTGAAAAGCGTACATCCCTAGCACCTGAATCGAACTTGGCAAGTCACCTACTAGAATAGACAAGCCATTCACGATGCTGTCAATGACATTTCCTTGTTCAAGTACGACCATGATGCCTCTGGCAATACCAATGATGAACGCGCCGTAGGTAATGCTGCTTGCGCCTTTGACGAATTCGCTGGCGATACGACTTGGACCATAACCTGCACAGAAGCCGGAGACAATCCCCATGGTCAAGAATAACGCACCGAGTTCCTCCATCCACCAGCCTTTTTTCGAAACACCCCAAATCACGAGACCGAAACCTATGATCACAGCAGCAATTGTAAGGTAGTGCTTGAGCTGAATGCTTGGCAGCTTGGATAAGTCTACTTTCTCGCCCGATACGGACTGTTCCAAATCATAAACAAGCCCTTTGGTCGGATCTTTTCTTACTTTGCCTGCATATCGAATCAAATAAAGACTTGTCACTGTAATCAAGCAAATCAGTAAAATAACTCGCAGCCAAGCCCCTGAGAACATCGGAACTTGCGCGATAGCCTGAGCCAAACCAACATTGAATGGGTTCAGGATCCCAGCTGTAAAGCCACAAGATGCCCCCAAGGATATCATCGCCGTGCCTGTCAAAGCATCGAAACCGAGCGCACGGGCAATCGCGATCCCGATAGGTACGAAGACCATGACTTCGGTGGACATCCCCATGGTAAAGCCGCCAACGGAAAACAGGGTAATGAAGATCGGAATCACCCATCTGCCTTTATTGGCAAACGTTTTTGCCACCCTGGAAGTTACCGCCTCAATCGTGCCTGTCGACGAAATGATTTGAAACGCCCCGCCAATAATGAAAATAAAGAAAACGACATCTGCTGAAGACACCAATCCGTGGACGATTGCCTTCGGAATCTCAATCAGACTAACGGGACTCGAATCAACCTGATGATACGACCCTGTTACTAGCAAGGATTTTCCAGTCGCCTGATCTTTTACACGTTCAAATTTCCCCGAAGGAATTGTATACGTTAATGCTGCTGCTACGAAAACAAGGATAAATAAGATGACAAAGGTATGAGGCATTTTAAACCATTTGCGAGAACTATCTTTTGTTATACTATTCACTGCCCGTTACCCCCCTCTCTATTTTGCTTCCAAAGCGTAAACTCGCTGCGCACGCGCTGCATAGCCGTCTTGTCGACACATAAATCATACGCGGTAAGGGCTAGCGCCTTAGCCGCTCGATTTAGCTCAATCATGCCCTCTTCCGAGCCCGCCAACTGAGCGAACTCCGGCGTATGCGTCGTGGCATCTCCAAGTCGAATGTACGGGTGAATAGTTGCCGTCATCTGACTCACATTTCCGATATCGGAGGAGCCGACGCCTCCCTTAAGTGGCGGTTCGGATACTTCGATGCCCATCTGCTCCAGATTGTTTTGAAACAATTGAGCCAAAGCTTTATTGTTGTTCCGCTCCGCATAAATTAACCCTTCCGTAATATCAACGGTAGCTCCAACGCCTTCTGCCGAGCTGCGAACGGCCCGGTATACTTTTTCTCTTACAATTTCCAATTCTTCGACCGTCGACGCTCTTAAAATGAATACAGCTTCGCACAACTCCGGTACGACATTCGGAGCATCTCCGCCTTTGGTGATAATGCCATGAATTCTCACATCTTCTTTCACAAACTGACGGATCGAGTTGATCGCCACGAAGGCATTGATTAGTGCATCCAGCGCACTGATTCCTTTCTCTGGCGAGGACGAAGCGTGTGCTTGCTTGCCATGAAAGGTGAACGTCGCATCCACACAAGCTAGGGCTCCGCGCAGAACCATCGTTTTATTCTGCGGATGGCACATCATCACAGCATCGATGTCATCGAAAATCCCTTCGTTGCACATGATGATTTTACCGCCGCCCTCTTCTTCCGCAGGTGTCCCTAAAACAACGATTTTTCCCGGTAGATCCGGATGTGCTGCCTTCAAAGCCAGCGCGGCACCTACGGATGCAGTCCCAATTAAGTTATGACCACAAGCATGGCCAATCGCAGGAAGCGCATCATACTCGGCTAGAAGGGCAATCGTTGGACCTCCAGCTTGTCCTTCCCAAGTAGCGCGAAACGAAGTTTCTAGGCCCGCAATTCCTTGCTCTACCTCGAATCCCGCTTCTAGTAACGGTTCAACCAACCACATCTTCGCTTTATGTTCATGAAAGCTGAGTTCCGGATTCGTATGAATTTGCATAGATATACGGCGCAGCTGCTCGTCTAGCGAATCTACCGCTTGTTCAATCTGTTGTTTGTTCTTGATTACATCCAAATTCTCTTGCATAATTCTAATCCCCCTATCAAATCCACATGATGATCTACTTATCTGCACGGATAAAACCACTGAATAAATGAATAATTATGTAACATAATGAATATTATTTTATCGGCTTCAAATATATAAGTACAATCGATTGTTTTTTGGCCAACCCCTTAAATTTTTTTATGACCCATTGAAGTAGAGACAATAGAACGCAAAAAAATACACTGCCGAGTGGCACTGTATTTAAGCTTAAACATATTGGCTTTTCATAAATTGCACAAATCTATCAACAATCGCAAGTTCTAGCGTTGATTCCCGGTAGATCATCCATGTGTTTCGTTTGATTGGTTCTCCACTCTTTCGAACTAGATCAATGGTTTTCAATCCATCTTGCGGTGTGACAAAAACACCAGGAACAATCGAGTAGCCAAGCCCCTGCTTCACCATTTCCTTACAAGTTTCATAGGAGTCTACCCACATTGTAATCGTAGGCGGCGAGCTATATCGTTCATGCCACCAGGCTTGAATTGTTTCGCTAAAGGGTGACTGCATGGAACTCATTGTTTTAATTCTAGGTTCTTTATAGTAGATATGAGGCAAGTTCGGAAGGTTATCTAAATCAATGTCATCTTTGGAAATGATGTAAATATGTTCGTCATGCAGGAGACATCTGGCATCAAACCACGGGTAGTCTCCTCTAATGACACCCACATGGATTTCTTCCTGGTGAAGCAGCTCTAGAATCTCCGGACTTAAAGCGGATGTCACATTGAATTGTACGTCTGGACAAAACTCTTTGAACCTTTTGAGCAGCGGCGGAAGCTTATATAGCCCATAGTAACTGGCAACTCCCAGTCTTAATGTCCCTTTAACCTCATTTCGCAAGCTAAGAATGTTATCCTTCATTTTATTCAATTCTACTAGCGTCTTCTTTGCATAAGAAACCAGGTATTTACCTTCTGGGGTAAGCCTGGTCCCCTTAGAGGATTTCACGATGATGGAAACCCCGAAGTCTTTCTCTAACTGCTGAATCCTATAGGACAGCGCGGGTTGCGTGATGTAAAGGCGTTCCGCCGCTTTCGTCAAGCTCTGTTCCTCTGCAAGATACTGCAGCATAATGCAATCCTTCTCGTTCAAAGATCACCCTCCTTTGGGATTTTTTTGCCTATCTCTGAAGCTTAGCATACTAACAAAGTTAATGCCAAAATACGAAACACATATTACACTTTGCCTAAATACATAATAAGGAAACAGTCTTTAGCGTTGCACACGTGTAGTAGGCTAAGCTGATTAATCTTTAACGAATCATGGAGATGACGGATAATGCGCTTTACTTTTCTGATCACTGCCCTATTTCTCGCTTCACTTAATTTGCGTCCAGTCATCACTTCTGTTTCTCCTCTACTTGGAACGATTCAGGATGCGCTTGGCATGAGCGGCTCCAGCGCTAGTCTATTGACCTCCCTGCCAGTACTCTGTATGGGATTCTTTGCTCCTGCAGCCGTCAAATTAGGCAATCGATGGAGCATTGAAAGGACAATTGCCTATTGTCTCCTGCTCATTGGCCTTGCTACTGCCGCTAGATTTTTGGTTAGCTCTGAATGGTTGATGCTCGTGACTGCCTTCCTGGCCGGCATCGGGATTGCCATAATTGGGCCTTTGTTGTCCGGGTTTATCAAAGGAAATTTTGCCAACCCACCCTCTATCGTCGGGGTCTATTCTATGGCACTTGTTGTCGGTGCCGCTCTTGGATCCGCTTTGTCCGTGCCTCTGCAGACTTTGTTTAACCATTCCTGGCAGGCTTCCGTCGCATCTTGGTCTGTTCTGGCTTTCATAGCTTTATGCTTCTGGTGGAGACCAGTCCGGAAAGCCCCGACATTACCTGAATCTATGGAGCCTGGGCCCATGCCCAAATCAACTAGATTGAAGCTTCCATTATCGAATAAACGTTCTTGGTTACTGACTTGCTTTTTCGGGTTGATGGCCTTTATCTTTTACTCACTTACCGCCTGGCTGGCCCCCATGGTGCAGGAAATGGGCTACGGGAAACAAACGGCTGGCATGATCTTAACCTTATTTACTGCCGTGCAAATGCCAGTCAGCTTCGTCATTCCAATTCTGGTCAGCCGCTTTCAACACAGAATGCTCTGGCTGATTGGCTGCTCGGTTATGGAGCTAATCGGGCTCATTATGCTCCAGCTTCCCGTGACCCCGTGGCTAACCTGTATTTTTCTGGGTATCGGCGCAGGTGGACTGTTCCCAATGGCGTTAATGCTGCCTATTGATGAAACATCCACTACGGAGGAAGCAAGCGCGTTATCAGCAATGACGCAATCAGGCGGGTACATCTTTGCTGCTATGGGTCCCTTTTTTGTAGGCTCTATCCATGATTATGCTGGCAGCTTTCCTCCTGCACTTATGGGCATGTCGATATTGGTAGCCGTAATGATTTTAATCCAGTTTAAAATCGGCAATAAAAAGTCGAAGCTTATTCAACCAGACTAGCTGGATAAAAACAAATAACCGCTCACATCGGGATATTCCCTTATGAGCGGTTTTTATATTTATATCAAGTAAAGACCATATTTTTACCGTAAAAAATCTCGTCCATCTCCCACTTCACGCTCTTCTCAATTTCCAGCTGCTCTTCCTTGCTCAGTGAATCCTTGGTGTAGCCGAACAAATAATTGTTCAAATCGAACTCTCGAAGCTTACATTTCGTATGAAAAATATTTTCCTGATACACGTTCACATCAATCATTTGGTACATCTCTTGGATTTCACTCGGAATGTAGTTCTGGATGGAGCTGATTTCATGGTCAATAAATAACTTGTGCCCTACGATGTCGCGTGTGAAACCTCTTACTCGATAATCCATCGTCATAATGTCCGTGTCAAAGGATCGAATCAGGTAGTTCAGCGCTTTGAGCGGCGAAATTTCTCCACAGGTGGATACGTCAATGTCGGCTCGAAATGTGCTAATCCCCTCGTCAGGGTGGTATTCCGGATAGGTATGTACGGTGATGTGACTAGTGTTGAGATGTGCGACAACGGCTTCTGGGAGCGGCCCCGGTGATTCCTCGAAGGACTCATTCGGCTCTTTCTCAATCGGGCCTTCCGACACCAGCATGGTTACACTTGATCCTTGCGGATCGTAGTCCTGCTTGGAGATGTTCAGCACATGGGCGCCGATAATGTCGGCAACAGACTTCAATATCGCTGTCAAACGATCTGCATTGTACTGCTGGTCTATATAAGCGATGTAGGCTTCACGCTCTTCCTTGGTTTTCGTAAAACAAATATCGTACATGTTAAAACTTAGCGATTTGGTCAAATTATTAAAACCATGCAAGGTAATGCGCTGCTCTGATGTTAATTTCACCGATACTCCCCCTTCTAATGATGGTTTTCGCTGATATTGTTATATAGCTAGCCTTAGGATGTGATCACTGCGCAGCTTCTATTCCATTTTTAGACAGGTAAAAAAAGAGATGATGTCACGGAGACACCACCTCAGGATTAACTTCTAGCCTAGAATCATATTTGCGACAATCGCCAAGTCAGCTATATCAATTTTCCCATCATTCGTGAGATCAGCTTTCTTGTACAGCTGCCAGTTCGGATCATCGGACATTTTACCATAATACGCTGCCATCATTGCCAAATCACCAATGCTGTAAGTGTTATCTCCGTTCAAGTCACCTGGCGTCTGTGTATGCATGGATGCCATGAATACTTGGATCGCAACATTCAACTCGGCTGAGGCTTGATCCACTTGGCTTTGACTTGCTGCCGCGTTATCTGCTACGGCCTTTGCTGTAATAATTGCAGTTTGTAAAACTGCCTTCGAGCCAACCGGATATTGGCCGACATTTGTGCCTTCTACCGCGGCATCGTGCTTTGCTTTCGCTTGCTCAATAAGTCCATTTAGCACGGATTTATCTACGCTGTTTATTTGAATTAGATGTGTAGCGCCAGCTACATTGACTTCGACACCCTCACCGTCTGAAATAATGACATTAGTCAGTGTAATAGCTGTGGATACAGATAACAAGGAAGGTTTGGTTTTCCATTGCAGACTAATCAAACCGTTCACAAGAGGATCTTTATCTGTTCCCATTTTTGCCGCAAGAACACGGACTTGACCTAAGGTTTCCTTCTTATCTACGAAGAGGAAATTTTCTTGTAACGATTTTGCGGAGATAAACTCCACTGCCGCAGCGTCATACGTGAAGATCAAGTCATGCGCATAGACGTTATGGCTCACGCTGCTCAAATCATAAGTAAGATCAAAAGTTGCACCCGAATTGACTTGATCAACACCGAATAAAAACGCTATGTTTCCGGTAGGAGCTTCTTTAATTTTAAAATCAACCGTATACGTTTTCTGTGTTGATCGGTCTTCTGCCGTAACCACGATTATCGCTTGGCCCGGTAATTTATCAGCCTGAGTCACCACCAACGTTGCATTCGGATCTGCTACTGTTGCTGCAACCGTTGGTACTTGGCCTTCGCCTTCCGGCAGTTCAACCGTGTAGGCTAACGTATTTGGATTAAACCCGGATAATGAATCCCCGTCAATTGTGATGCTGCTTAAGGCCGCATCGTCATTTAAAGGTTCTTCGACGTCACCCCGTGCATTGACTGTGATGTTAAAAGATTTCGTGATGCTTGAAGAACCCCTGCTAATCTTAGCCGTCAGCACTGCCGTTACATTCGGATCACCATAACAAGGCCGCACGACATTACCATGGAAATCAATCACTCCCGGATCTGAACTTGACCACGTAATGACTACTTCTGGCATCACATCTAGACTGATCGGCAAGAACAAATCGTTCTCTACTGAATTCGTATTCCCCAAATGAAGCGCTGCTGCAGCCGATATCACACTTTCCTCATCAGCACTTAATGCCTTAACCGTTAGGGTGAATGCCTTCGCCACGCTATCTGCACCTTTGGTCAATGTGGCTGTCAGCATGACCCCAGCATCCGGCTGCCCAACACCGGGTCGTGTAACTTGCCCGGATTCACTAAGTACAGCAGGGTTGGAGCTTACCCAGTTAATCTTCGAACCGAAACGTCCAATGCTTGGCAGGTACACATTACTGGTCACCGTATTGTTGCTGCTAAGTTCAAGCTCCGCCTTGTCTGCCGCTACATCTCCGCTATCTCCTAGGGCAACCACCGTTATGACGAACGGTTTGTCTGCCGCTACTCCTCCACTGGTGATTGTAGCCGTTAATGTGACCACCGCGTTCGGTTGACCAGCGGGCGGTCGAGAAACATGCCCAGCATCGTCAATCACAGTTGGATTTGATGAGTGCCATGAGAAAGCCGATCGATATTTGCCTTTTGTCGACAGAATCAAATCATCAGCCACTGCGCTCATATCTCCTAATTCGAGTGCAGTTTTATCCAAGTCCACCGCTTCTGCGTCGTCCAAGGGAAGTATTTTAATGAGAAAAACCTTCGTCGTGATCGAGTCACCCTTTATCAGGGTAGCCGTCAGTTTCAACTCAGCGCTTGGCTCACCTTGAATAGGTCTGCCTACAATATGCCCCGTATCGCTCATGAGAAGCGAATTCGAGCTTTCCCATGTGATCCTTGTTTGCTGTTCGCCTGCAACAGGCAGACTCAAGTCATGTGAAACTCCGGACGTATCGCCTAAGCTAAGTGCTGCTTTCGCGGCATGAACTGCGATGGTATCCCTTTCTCCAACCGTCGAATTGTGATCAATAGTGATATCATCAACAGAACCGCGAAAAAATCCTTGTACAGTACCGCTGGAATCAAATCCGAACAAAATTTTATCGATGACTTTCCCATTCGCTACTTCTCCGATGTTGGTCGTGATTAAATTCCATTGATCTTCGAGGACAAAGCCCCCTTTCCCTTGGGCATTCGGATGCAGGACAATGCCATTCTGATCTTTAGCACCCAAATCGTGCAGATAAGTGCCATCCGTAAACAAGAGATCAAGTGCCACGTATTTGCTTGTTGTTCTAGTCAAATTCGACAGAACATCGGACTCCTTCTCCGGAAACACCCAGTAAGATAAGGCAGTCGAAGCCTTAACTGGAATCTCTGTATCAAATATTTGATTGAAAGCATTGGATTGATCAGCATCCAAAGCATTTCCAGAAAACTGGAGCGCAGCTGCGCCATTGTGCGCGCCAGTTCCTTTTTTTGATTCCATGCCGCCGATCCCGCAGCAAAACTCACCAACATTTTGCGTCAACGATAATATCCTGTACGTGTTAGCCGGACCCGTGGTATCCGTTGGAGCGATATCCTCCGATTCAAAGCCTGAATCAAAATCAATCCCCGCATCATATTGATAATCGGCCTCTCTCATCGCCAGTACATTCACAGAAAACGGCTTCGTTTGCGACGCAGAGCCTTTCTTCACTGTTGCTGTCAGTGTGAGCTGAGCATTCGGCTGGCCGAGATCCGGACGCTTCACGATTTTTCCCGTGTTGCTGATTACGCCGGGATTCGAACTTTCCCACGTGATGGTTGTGCCTTTCCTAAACGTTGTTGGAAGGATGACTCCTTTCGTCAAAGCCGTTGTATCTCCTAAGTCGAGCGCAGCAACTGCTGATGAAACAGAAGTATTGTCATCAAGCTCGGCAGCGTACAATTTCCAGTCTGCTAATTGCGTATTCGTCGACTCACCGTTGTTCGTCAGAATGAATAACCGGTAATAGGCGTACTCCTTCACTTTGCCATCTGCAATCGTATACTCTTTCGTTTGTAAACGTGCGCTGAAGGATTGATTGCTTTGCTCATCCAGCACGTTCCAGTTCATGCCATCATTCGAACCTTCGATTCGCCAGTTCTTCGGGTCCCTTGTCGGGGCATCGTTGGCAGACACCATGGCATACTTTCTAATCGCTTGCGTGTCCCCGAAATTGAATTGCGCCTGCACCCAAACATTCGTTGTTTGCACAGCAAGCCACTTCGTATTGACATTGTTATCGAATAATTTCACAGCTGTTTCACTAGGCTGATTTTCTTTACTGAACTTAACAGTCATATTGTTAGCTAGGGCGACGTTGATCAAATCTCCTGGAGCAGCTTGCACGGTTACAATCGGAAGCAGGCAGACCATCAATAGGCTGCAAATCAGAACATGCCAAATACTAAAAAGCCGTTTCGTCATCTTCCAGAAACCCCCTTGTACCTGGCGTTTGATTTAGGCATCTGGACAAGCTTCCACTGATGTGCCACGCTGCTAAATCCGGCTGTAGTTTCGGTAGCTGCAACTTTAGTGTTCAACACGGAAACCAATGACTCCGTGTCGTCCGAATGGTTCGAATCTGGCGCCTTTTGAGCGGTATTGTTTATTGGTGTGTAATTTGTACAAGCAACTGCGACTTGAGCGGCGAAATCTCCCTTGGAAGTCGGTGCTAACGGATCTGGCGGATTCGTACCCCAGCTTGTATTTGGCGTTGTGCCGAGCGTAAAGTCAAGAACAGCACCGTCCTTGATATAATCGTATGGCAGCCAGGTGCTGTCATAGTTATGGCCGTTCAGTTTTAAATCCTGGATATACTTCGCTTCTTCTGAAGCCTGATTACCGATCAGCCTGATTTGTTTGCAATCGCTTAAATGAAGGATCGTTTCCTCGAATAGGGGGGCATGCATCGAAAAGCCACCGATCCCCGGAATCGAAGGGTACAACCCAAGTGCTGCCAAAACGAACCACGCAGAGCCCGCTCCCAAATCATTGTTGCCGATCAGACCCGCAGGTCCATCATGGAACAGCTCAAACATGCCCTTGCGCACGATCTCCTGGGTTTTCCAAGGCTGCCCGGCAAAGTTGTAAGCCCAAGGAATACCATAACTCGGTTGATTACCAAGGAATGAGTGCGGCTCAGTCGAACCTGCATTCAATTTCTGGAAGAAGAAATCGAGCCGTGTTCTTGCTGCTTCCAGACCGCCCATCTTCTCGAATAATCCTTTGTAGTTAAAAGGAAGCACCCATGTGTATTGAGCTGAATTGGCTTCTTGGAAGCCGTGCTCACTAGCCGGATCAAAGCTGCTCTCGAAATTTCCGTTTGCCAGTCGCGGTTGAAGATAGCCATCTTTGAACGAAAGCATCCAGCTCTGCGAGCGGTTCGAATACGTATTATATTTCTCCTCATCGCCTAACGCTTTGGCAAACTGCGCGATCGCGAAGTCCGCATTATTATATTCCGGAATATATCCAGTCACCCATCCGCCTCTTTCAATGGGAATGTAGCCCAGCTGCAAATAGTCAGCCAGATTAAACCGTCCATTTAAGCTAGATGGAGTCGATGCATGAAAGTCCAAGACCTTCAAAGCTTCTTGTAAATCAAAATTTCTTGCTCCAAAAGCGTACATGTTGGAGATCGTAATCGAAGCGGGATCCCCATTCATCACATTCGTTTCAGAATTGGCAATACTCCACTTCGGTAAAAACCCGCTTCTGCTTTTCGCATCATCGACGAAGGATTGCGCAATATCTGATCCTATATCCGGATACAGAAGTCCGATTAACTGCATCTGTGTTCGATAAACATCCCATCCGGAAAACGTTGAATAATGGGTATATTTTCCACCCGTATTATAAATCTTTTGATCGAACCCTCTATAATCGCCGTTCACATCGCTGAACACATTCGGGTGGATCAAGGAATGATACAGAAAGGAGTAAAGCATCCGTTTATGCTTCTCAGTCCCTCCAGTGACTTCAATCTTACTGAGCGCCATTTTCCATTTGGCCTGCGCTGTTTGTTTGACAGATTCGAAGTTCCAGCCTGGATTCTCCGTTCTTAGGTTCATCTTGGCATGCTCCATATCGGTATAGGAAATCGCAACCTTGACATAAACCTCTTTTTGATCGGATGTATCGAACCTGACATACCCGCCTACCTTACGATTATTGGGAATTTCAGATTGTTCGGATGGCTTATCCTTCGTAATTTGAGAACCTTTGTAGGTACCGACCTCTGTGAACGGTTGACTGAACTCTGCAGCAAAATAAACGGTGTAGTTGTTCGTATTTTCAGCTAATGTGCCGCTCCCCTTGGTGCCGCAGAATCCGCCAGCATTCACATACCCAGTCACCATGCTGCTATTTTTATCAATTTGGATATTGGCATCCCTAACGCCCGTGCCGTTAATACCCGTATTAATTAGCATCATCGCCTGCGTAGAGGCCGGATAGGTGAATCTGCCGATACTCGTTCTCTCGGTTGCTGTAAATTCCGATCTTATGTTGTATTTATCCAACAAAACGCTGTAATAACCGGGTATTGCGATTTCATTTTCACGTTGAAAAGGTGAGGCATAGTCCTCGAAATGCGTTGCTGGAGATTTTCCCATTTTGCCTACTACAGGTAAAAAAGGGATGTTCTGCGCAATATCACAGCCAGGTCCGTCGATATGCGTCAAACTGAATCCTGCAATTGATTTGCGATCATAATCATATCCCGAACCCAAAGGCGATTTGCCAGAACCAAGGTCGTTGTAACCGGTGTCTGGACTCCATTGGATCATACCGAATGGCACTACCGCACCTGGAAATGTATTTCCCCGATTGCCTCCGAAGCCGACAATATCCAGCTTATTGTTTTGTGATCCTAACAACGGATTGGCATAGGCCGACGGATCGAATTCGGAGTTACGAATTTGAATTTCATCGATAAACCCTCGATATGTTCCTGCATTTCCACTTTGTTCGTATGAAATGAGGATGCGTTTAATCGTTTTCCCCGCTGCAGTTGAACCAACATTCGAAGTAATGAAATTCCATGTGTCTAACGCTAATTGATTGCCTTTGCCTTGTTCTTCGGGGCTCATTGCAATGCCGTGCTGATCTAATGCTTGATAACTGTGCAGATAGGTTCCATCTTCAAAAGCAAGATCTACAGCGACATAGGTGCTGTTTTTCCCATGATTCTGCTCAGTTCCGTCTAACATTGTGCGGTTTTGAGGATAAATCCAATAGGACAAAGTAGTATTGGATTTAACAGGAATGTTGACTTCAAACATTTTATTGTAAGCGTAAGCCGATTTAGTACCGGTTGTTTTACCCGCATAAAGCAAAACTTTTTTACCAGATTGGTGCAACTCGTTGGAAATTCTGGATACTGCTTGACTCACCTGGTTGCTCGATTCGCTTTCATCTTCCCAGTTTGGCTGTGTAGCCTCTTTGCTTTCAAATCCTGCATAAAAGCTTGGTGCCGCAGCTTCTGCAGATTGATCGAATGTCGGCGGGATGAACATAATGCCCCACAGCAGCACAAAACAAAGCAAAAGACTGCACGATTTCCTGACCGTCTTTCTTATCATTTCGATCACCTCCAAGTTTTTTCCATGTGACCATGTGAAAAATCGGGAGGAAGACGTTTGCCGCCCGCCATCCTCCCGACATGTAGATATTAATTTAAAATTTTGCTGGCAATGATCGCAAGATCTGCGACATCAATTTCGCCATCGCCACTCAAGTCCGCTTTTTTGTACAGGTTCCAATTGGCATCCAGATGATTTTTACCATAATAAGAAGCCACAATGGCCAAGTCACCAATGGTAAACTTATCGTCGCCATTCATATCCTCTGGCACGCGTGTATTCACGGACGCAAGGAAGCCTTGCAGAGCCGAGTTCAGTTCTGTCACAGCTTGATCTACTTGAGATTGCGTAGAAGCTGCATCACTTGCGATCTGACTAGCTGTGTGAATGGCCGCTTGCAGAAGTGCTTTAGCGCCTGCAGGATATTCGCCGGTTTTGGTGCCTTCTACGGCTGCATCATGTTTGGATTGTGCTTCTGCAATCAATGTATTAAGCGCTGTTTTATCCACTGTGCTATTGATTGCATTCTTGAACGTTTGCAAAGCTGTGCTCAGCTGCGCTCTTGCTAATTCTACTTCATCCTGTGTAGCTTGCATGTTCGCTGCAGCTGCTTTCGCCGTATCGATAACTGCTTGCAGAATAGCTTTGGAACCTATCGGATATTGGCCGTATTTGGTTCCTTCCACAGCCGCATCATGTACCGCTTGCGCTTCTGTGATCAGGCTATTCAGAGCTGTTTTATCCACAGCTTTAATGCTTATCGATTTCGAAACGTTAGGCATTTCCGTCTCTTTACCTTCTCCGTCGGCAACAACAAGTTTGGATACAGCGATTGTGCCGGCTGCGCCAAGCTCAGAAGTCTTCGCTTTGAATTGAAGCGTCAACAGTGCACCGTTTGGCTGGGAAGCTCTGGCCCCAAGATGAACGGCAAGGTATCTGCTTTGACCGGGAACTGCGTTCTTACTCACGATAACGAATTCTTCTTCATTCACCGATTTATCAGAAATCAGTTCAAAGATGTCCGAGTTATACGTAAATGTCATATCTTGACCATATACGTTTTGTGTCACTCCACCTAATCCATACGTCAAATCAAACGTTTGACCAGCCGAAACGGCCGAGCTGCCGGCTAAGAATGCACTTGCCTCGCTCTTGCCGTGTTCGATGGAAATATCATCGAAGTATCCACGTGAATATCCCGTTTTAACCGTTGCATTAAAGGAAATGAGAATTTTATCTACCCTTTTCCCAGCTGCCACCGCTCCGATATTGGACGTTACAAAATTCCATTGATCAGAAACAAGTTTACCGCCATTTCCTTGTGCGAGCGGATTAACACCGACACCGTTTTGATCGACGGCACCTAAGTTATGCAAGTACGTACCATCAGTGAACAGCAAGTCTACTGCGTAATGCTGGCTTGTTGTTCTTGCATTGCCAGGTAAGACGGTTCCTGCACTGCCTTCTGGATTAATCCAATAAGAAAGGACAGTTGACGGCTTAATGTCAAAATCAGCATCAAACATTTGATTATAAGCATAGTTCTCTTCAGCGTTTGTCGCATTGCCGGAATAGAGAATTGCAGTTGTGCTGCTATTTCGTCCTGGTGTGCCAGCTTTTGTTTCAATACCGCCGATTCCACAGCAGAACTCGCCTATGTTCTTCGACTCGATCGTACGGTTTTCCCAAGTCGGCATGACATCGCCTGGTTCAAGCCCCGTTTTGAAATCGACGCCAGCTTCATAGCTTAAATCCGTTTCATTTAGAGCAAGCACGGTAACCGTTATGACCTTCGTCGCGCTTACGCTGCCCCTATTGACTGTTGCCGTCAACGTTAGGCTTGCATTCGGCTGTCCAAAATCAGGACGCTTGATGATTTTCCCTTCGTTAGAGACAATGGCTGGATTGGAGCTTACCCAAGTAATGGTTGTGCCAAATTCAAAGTTGCCGCTAGGTAATGTCAGCTTCTTAGTCACAGCGCTGGTGTTGCCTAAATCTAGGCCTTTAACTGTCTCCGCTACTGCCGTTTCATCGTTTACAGGTGGAGTCGGATAACCCAGAAGCTCAATTTCAGCTAGTGAAGTGGAGAGCGTTCCCGAATTCTCTGTGACCTCTAATCGGTAGAATTCGTATTTCCCTGGAGTTTGTATGGCAAAAGGCCGGGTATACGAACGCCATGCAAAAGTTTCATTCGTTCTTTGATCCAATACGGTCCAATTTTGGCCGTCATTCGAACCCTTCAGCATCCAACTTTTCGCATCGCCGTCTGTATTGCCTGAAGTCAGGGTATACATGGCGGCCTGCTTTTTCGAGCCAAGGAATTGATACTGAATCCATGGCGTCGTGCTGTTTAAGGTAGCTCGGGTGTTCGAGCTATTATCGAACAAGTTACCGATTGTGGAGCTATTCGTACTGTCGGTCACTTTCGCAAATCCTTGAGCAACCAATTTATCTGTCAAATCTTTCAGTGGAGCAGGTACATCCGAACCTTGGGTAATGGATGTCGGCACGTCATTTTCGCCGCTTCCCCATGTCGAAGGTGCAGGTCCCATCTCGAAGTCAAGCGTAGCTCCTGCTGCGATTACAGCATGCGGAAGCGATGTTTGCGTGTACGCTTCACCATTCACTTTCAGGCTTTGAACGTACTTGTTCTCTTTGCTGTTATTCGGCGCATTGACAACGAGTTTTTTTCCATTATCAAGTTGAATCGTTGCTTTTTTGAACAATGGTGCGCCAACGGCATATTCAGGACTACCCATTTTGAGCGGATAGAAGCCTAACGCTCCAAAAATGTACCATGCAGACATTTCACCATTGTCCTCATCGCCTGCATACCCTTGGCCGATTTGGCTGCCGAGGTATAACCGGTCTAACGCTTCGCGAACTTTCTCTTGAGTTTTCCAAGGCTGCCCAGTGTAGTTATACATGTACATAATATGGTGTGACGGTTGATTGCTGTGCCCGTACTGCCCCATTCTGACATCTCTGGCTTCTGTCATTTCATGGATGACACCGCCATAGGAACCAGCATTGGAGCTGGAAGCGGGTTCCGGTATGCTGAAGAATTGATCCAATTTGTCAGCCAACTTCCCTCTGCCGCCGTACAGATTTGCCAAACCTTGGCCATCCTGCGGAGCATGGAAAGCCATATTCCAAGCATTCGTTTCCGTATAATCGCTGCCCCAATTTCTAGGATCAAAATTCGCAGGCGTGGATCGCCAAGCACCACTTGCGGTTCTGCCGTTGAAGAATCCTAAATTCGGATTAAACATGTTGATATAATTTTGTGCCCGATTGATGTAATATTGCTGGTCATCTTTGTAGTGAGTGCTATAAGCATCGCTCGAATCATTTTTCTTAGCTAGCGCATCGGCCAGGTTTGCAATACCGTAATCATTGATGTAACCATCCACGGCCCAAGCCAATCCTTCGCCTGTATCCGTATTTGTATAGCCATCGAAAACGGAAGTTGCCATCCCTTTTCTGCCCACATTGGCATTCGGCGGAGTAACCGCAGCGTCTTTCAACGCGGATTGATAGAAGCTCTGAACATCGAAGTTCGTAACACCTTTCAAATAGGCATCCGCAAAAGCAACATTCGCGCTTGTTCCTACCATCAAGTTGGCATAACCAGGAGAGGACCATCTGGAAATCCATCCGCCATCCCGATAGTGCTGAACGAAACCGTCAATGAATTCTCCAGCCTTCGTCGGCGCCAGCAAGGAATACGCTGGCCATGCCGTGCGGTACGTATCCCAGAAACCATTGTTGACATAAATTTTGCCATCATTAATTTTGGCGCATGATGTTGTTGCTGTACTTGTTGAACATGTCGTAATCGGCGTTTGATCCGCATGTTTGTATACCGGCGCTTCATTCGAACCAACATTTTCAAACGCTGAGTTCGGATACAAGAATAAACGGTACATGTTGGAGTATAAAGTGATCAGTTGATCCTCAGAAGCACCTTCAACCTGGATAATGCCCATTTGTTGATCCCACTGTGTCTGAGCTTTATCTTTAATCGTTTCAAATGTATCGGTTGGGCTGATTTCTAACTCAAGATTTTTCTTGGCTTGATCAAGACTGATTAAGGAAGTTGCAATCTTCATGGTGACTACTTTATTCGTCGTGGTATCGAATTTGTAGTAGGCCTGCACATTCGTTCCACCACCGCCACTACCCGTCAGTTTGCCGCTTGCGGTTACAGGCTTATCGAAGGTCGCATAGATGAAAATGCGTGTTGCGCCTGTAGAAAGACCGCTTTTTTGATCGGAGTAGCCAGAAATTGCGTTGTTAGCAGCATCCAGCGTAATACCGCCACTATTGCTTTGGTTGTCAAAAAGCAGATTAGACGAATCTCCAGCAAACGTGAATCGGAACATAGCCGCATGATCAGTAGGCGTAAACTCTGTTTTGAGACCGTTCTCAAAAGTAACGCCGTAGTAGTAAGGCTTCGCAATTTCGTTCTCATGCTTGAAAGGTAATGCCCGTGTCGTGCGGTTAATATTCGGAGTTCCCACGGTGTCGGAAGGCATCACATGGAACGTTTGGCGATCTCCCATCCAAGGACTTGGCTCATGACTTAATGCAAAAGCTTGAATCGTAGGTAAGTTGTTTGCGTTATTGCTTTGGTTGTAATAATAAGCCCAATCCGAGCTTGCATTTGTTTTGGGTATCCAGAAATTAAATCCGTGCGGTACGGCAACGGCTGGAATATTATTTCCTCTGGAGAAAGTTCCGTTGGACTGCGTGCCTCTGAGGATGTTGGCATAATCGGAGAGTCGGTTATAATTGGCAATTGTAGGTGTGCCCTCGATTTTGACATCATCAATCGTTCCTTTGAAGCCTGTTCCCACCTTCGCTGTCGGGTTATCATAAGCAATTAGAATGCGTTTAATTGTTTTTCCGGCGGCAACAGCCCCGATGTTGGATTTTTTGAAATTCCATTGATTGTTGTACAGTGTCTTGGAATTTCCTTGATCTTGGGGATTAAGTTTAATGCCATGTTGATCCAGTGCACCAAGATTATGCAGATAAGTGCCATCTGAGAAAGCGAGATCAACCGCTGCGTAAGTGCTGGAGTAATCCATCTGAGCTTTATCCGTAAATTCAGGAGCAATATAATAGGAAAGTTCTGTAGTTGGCGTCACGGTAATATTAGCATCATAAACTTTATTGTAGGAGTAAGCTCTGCCATCAACCAAGTGGGTTCCGGAATAGGTAAAAGCTTTTGCCCCAGTCCACCCTACGTTGGATTTCGCATTATAAAGGCCTGACGGTCCGTTCGTGACATACGACTTCATATCTGCTGGTGGAGGTGGAGGGAGAATGATGCCATTGGAAATCTGGAACTCGGACATTTGTATGTAAGAATCGCCGCTGTTCGCTGTAATGTTTAACCGGTAATAGGTAAAAGGTATTTCATTCGCGAAGTCATATACTTTCGTCTGAAAACGTTCGCTGAACGTCTGGTTGGTTCTCGTATCAAGTACCGTCCAGGTGCTGCCGTCATTGGAGCCTTCAAACTGCCAGTTTTTAGGGTCCCTTCCAGCCGAATCATTCGCTGAGGTCAAGGCATATCTCACGACTGCAGACGCCTCGCTAAGCTTGAATCTTACCCAGCTAGTCGCGCTTGTATCCAGCCATTTGGAATTCGTGTTTGAATCAATCAAATTGCCTGCTACTTCACCTGATGACGCGAACTCTCCTCTTGCTGTTACTTCAACGACCTTATTCGTAATGCTGCCCGGAATTCCCGCAAAAGGCGTGTTCCCATCAATACCGGATTTCAAAGGATTCCCATCGATGTCTGACTCCACTGTATTTTCCCATGATACAAGGGGATCACTAGCCTCGAATGATGAGGCGAAATCGGTTCCTTCTGCAGCAGGAGCAGCTGATGCCCGTTGATTCGTAGGCAGATACAATGACCCTGCTAGAAGTGTAAAGCTTGTTGCCATAGCCAGAAATTTCCTAGCTTTCCGGTTACCCATTCCAGAAAACCTCCCATTATTGTTTTCAAAGCCATCCTAACCTTTAAGACTCAAGCAGCCTCCTTTCGATGATCACCTGTAAGCGCTTCCCCATACATATCTTACTGAAAGAGCCTGGCTTTAACTATGCGGTAAATCTATCTTTTCTTCCGATAAAATAATCACATTTCTATTCCAGCGTCATCCAAGTAAACAAAAAGGGGGGCAGCGAACCGCCTCTCCCCTCATTTTGTGCCTTCAACGAAAAATCTCACTAGCTATCATGGCCAGATCCTCGATATCCACTTTCTCGTTTCGACTAATGTCCGCTCGCTCGTGCTTCGCCCAATCGTCATCGGTTGACGAACTGCCGTAAGACGCCGCAACTATGGCCAGATCTCCCACAGAAATTCTGTTGTCACTATTTAAGTCACTGGATGATGAATTTGCCTGTGTGGTGACAGTAACACTTGGACCATTTGTACTCCACAGCCCGGATGCATTACCCGCTTCCACCTTAAAGGTATACATCGTATTCGGCTTCAGAGCCGTAATCGTGTATTGATAAACACTTCCCGTCACGGTGCCTAAAGCTTCTCCATCCTGATAGACCTGATAGCCGGTTAATCCGACTGGATCGGTCGCCCCAGACCAATTTAACGTCACTCCTGTGCACGATACATCGGATACGTCAAGCCGTTTTTCCGCCGTCCATTCTGGAGGCACAGGTGTATTCGGCAAGCTATTCCATATGGCTTTGGCTATGACAACCAAATCCAAAATATCAATCCTGCCGTCGGCATGGAGATCTGCCTTCACATGGTTTGCCCAATCGGAGTCAGCCGATGTTTTACCATACGAAGCTGCTGCAATCGCCAAATCTCCAATCGAGAATTTGTTGTCTCCATTCAAATCCTCAGGCTGGGAGTTACGGATGGAAACCGTATGTGTCGCTCCGCTTACGTTGATTTCCACGCCGTCGCCATTTGATACGACTGCATTGCTTATAGTCACATTGGTCATGGCAGCATGATTAAGCGATATAGAAGTCCAGCGAAGCGTTAGCAACTCACTATCTTCGTGAATGGCATACTTCGCCCCATGACTTACCGCAATAATCCGGACTTGTCCAGGCGTTTCGGACAGACCAGCTATAGAGAAATTATCCTTCAATGAGTCCACACCGTTAAAATCCAACTGCTCAGCATCATAAATGACGGTTATATCCTGGGCGTAGACATCATCTGTGACACCCTTCAATCCATAGGTCAGATTAAAGGCTTGACCAGCCTGCACCTTGTCCTCACCGGACAAGGTGGCATGGATGGCTTCCTCGGCTTTGGCAAGTGAGCGATCTGCGAACCAATTAGCCGATAAAAGAATGAGAAGCGCATATACAAGATACGTCCTATACCTTTTCCTTTTTCTCATTGCCTAATATCCTCTCTAGGCTTTATGTATGAATCAATAGCTGCATGTCACTTCTTATAATCAAGCAAAGATAGAATGAGTGTGACCGCCTCTGCCCTGGTCGCATTGTCATTCGGCATGAACAGGTTATCTCCCTTGCCTTGGATCAACCCAGCTTCAGCAGCAGCTGCTATGTAAGCGTTGGCCCACGCAGGAATTTGATCTTTATCGCCAAAAGTCGATATTTGATTCTCGTCTGCCTGAATACCTGAAGCACGCACGATCATTGTGGTGATTTCGGCTCGGGAGATCATTTGGCCTGCACGGAACGTGTTGTCCTCATACCCCGACACAATGCCGGCGTCTACTGCTGAGGAGATGCTTGATTTGGCCCACGCCGGTATGGAAGACTGGTCTGCAAAGGCAAGCTGTGCATTGTCCTTTAGCGGCAAATGAATCGCACGAGCTAGCATTGTTGCGAACTCTGCGCGTGTAACAAGTCCATCCGGCTGGAAGGTGCCATCCTCGTAACCGTTGACAAAGCCCAGTTTCGCTGCTTTTTCAATCGCCTCTTTCGCCCAGTGCCCTGCAATATCACGAAACATAGCCGCATTGTCGTTTCTGATATCCATAGCGATCTGTGTGCTCGCATTTTGTTTCGTGGAAACCATTTTGCTGGTGACAAGCTTCACGTCTGTAAGTTCTACCGCTGCTTGACCTTTGCCAATCGGTTCGAAAGTGAGTGTGCATAGAGGAACCTTCCCGCTTTCCCCGGCAACCTTACCAACTTTGGTACTTGCAAATTGAATCTGATTATCTTTCACGATAGCAGGAATGGAAAAACCGGTGATTGCGCTTTTCGCATCCTTAAATCGTAGTTGGTTGGTGTCATAGACAAAATTCACTTCATAAGCGTAAATATCCTGAAGATTATCCCCTGTGACCGTAACTTTCAGTTCTTTGTCTTTCCCTACCTCAGGTTTATCATTACTGATGGTTAGCGTGTACGTATTGAGGTCTGCCGCCCAAGTGGACATCGGAACCAACAATATACAAAAGATGAGAATCAGATGGATATAAAGCAATTTACGTTTCATGCAGATCTTTCCTTTCTGAGCCTTCTATTATCCTTTAATCGAACCTGCGAGGAGCCCTCGAATAAAATACTTGCTCAAGAAAATATAAACAAGCAGCGTGGGTAATGCGGCCAATATTGCTCCTGCCATCTGTACGTTCCACTGCACGATTTGGCTGCCTGACAGATTTTGCAGTGCAACCATGATCGGTTGCTGCTTCTGAGTTGTCAGTGTAACGGCAAACAGAAATTCGTTCCAAACGCTAGTGAATTGCCATATCCCTACTACAACAAATCCCGTTAATGAAAGAGGGATCATGATATACCGATAAATACCGAAAAATCCGGTTCCATCGATTTTGGCTGACTCCAGCACTTCCGTTGGGATTCCCACATAAAAGTTGCGAAACATCAACGTGCAAATGGGCAGACCGTAGATGACATGAACGAGAATTAATCCAGGAATCGTGTTGTATAACTTAATGGATTGCAAGAACTGAATTAATGGGATAAGAATACTTTGGTAAGGGATGAACATCCCAAATAACATCAGTGAAAATAAAAAGTTTGATCCTTTAAACTTCCATTTTGATAAGATGTAGCCGTTTAATGACCCTAACAGGGAAGATAACAACGTAGCTGGGATAGCCAGCAAAAAGCTGTTCATCAAATTCGGGATCAGCTTCTTGAGCGCTTCTTGATAACCTTTCAAGTTAAAATACTCAGGCAGCGCCCACATTTTATCGAGTGTAATTTCGTTCAGTCCCTTGACGCTCGTAATCAGCATGACATAAACCGGAACCAGATAAAGAATCGCCAGAACGATTAGTGCTACATATAACAGCGAACGATTCACGCGCTCCATTGACATCTTAATCCTCCCCCTTGCGCAAGTTGGAAATTAAGTAAGGAATGATTAACAAAGAGACAAGCAGCAGCATAATCATGGCGATTCCTGCGCCTTGGGCATAGTGATTTCCGCGGAATGTCGTTTCAAACATGTACACGCCCGGTACATCCGTAACAAACATCGCACCAGGTCCAGTCATGGCATAGACGAGATCAAAAATCTTTAAGGATATGTGCGCCAAAATAATAATCAAGCTCATCGTAATTGGCTTCAGCTGCGGCAAGATCACCTTCCGAAGCACCTGCCATTCCGTTGCACCATCCACCCGTGCTGCTTCGCGAAGTTCTTCGGATATGTTCCTTAATCCAGCCAAATACATAGCCATTGCGAATCCCGACGTTTGCCAGATGGCCGCAATAACAACAGCGATAATGGCTACTGGTAGGCCAAAATCGATCTGGCCCATTGAGATTTTGGGTATAATCTCTGTGCTAATGAACCAATTGGGCACATTCGTAACGCCAAGCGACTTCAGCAGTAAGTTAACCCCCGTCGTTGGGTTCAAAATCCATTGCCACACAACCCCGGTTACGACAAAAGAAAGTGCCATTGGGAATACGAATATGTTTCGAAAAAAAGCTTCCCCTTTTATCTTCCTGTCTACCATGACCGCCAAAAACAAGCCGACAAACATCCCGCCTGCGATGAATAGAGCGGTAAACATCACCGTATTTCTTAAATCAGATTGAAACCGGAAATCTTGAAATAGAAAAGCATAATTGCTGAATCCAGCGAAAGTCAGGTTCTTAACAAGTGTGTTCCACTCGGATAGCGATACGTAACCGGTCCAGGCGATAAAACCATACACAAATATGGCGATTGCAATTAAAGACGGCAGCAGCATTGCGACAGGCACAAGCTTTTCCGACTTCCAACGAAAAGCGTTCATCTACTCACACTCCAGAAAAACAGGGCCAGATGCCTAAATTCAACATCTGGCCCTGTCGATTTTTCAAACCTATTTCTTCATGCCATTGGCAGTTTGTGCTTGTTTAAGTGCTTTTGCCGCTTGTTCTACATCGCCTTGAGTCACGAAGATATTAATCGCTTGGTTGGCTTGTGTCGTAAAACCTTCAGGCGCTGCTGAGCCGTGGGCCATACTTGGAGTAAGCTTGCTCTTTTTAAAATCTTCAATCGTCGTTTTCCCATAAATATCGTATTTGGAAACATCCGCATCAACTCTTGCCGGAATGGAGCCCTTCAGCGGGTTAAATACATCTTGACCTTCTACCGAGCCAAGAACCTTCAGAAACTCTTTAGCCGTCGCTTGATCTTTGGAGTCCTTCGGCAATGCAAACGTATCCGTCACGACCATGAAAGTACCGTCTGTATTCGGGGATGCAACCCATCCAAAATCTTCGTTCACTTTCAATTTCAAATCCGTCGTGAAATATCCTTTTGCCCAATCTCCCATGTTGTTCATTGCGGCTTCACCTTTGGCTACCAACTGGGCGGCATCCTGCCAGTTACGTGCTGCATGGTCCTTATTCGTATAAGAGAGCATCTTTTTAAATGTTTCGAGTGATTTTTTCACGCGAGCATCATCAAACGGAATCTCGCCAGTCCACAGCTTTTTGTAATCGTCAGCACCAAATTCGCCAAGCAACACGTTTTCGAACAACATAGTAGCAGTCCACGGTTCTTTATCACCGAGTGCCAAAGGCGTGATGCCCTTCGCTTTCAAGGCGTCCGCTACCTTAATAAATTCATCAAAAGTCGTAGGCGCTTTCAAACCATTTTGGTCAAAAATTTTCTTGTTATAGAAAATAACATTCCCCCGGTGAATATTAACCGGTACCGAATAGATGTTGCCGTCCTTGCTGACCATCTCGATCAGGTCCTTCGGAAACTTATCCTTCCAGCCTTCCTTGTCGTACAGGTCGTTCAATGGGCTGACTTTAGCGGCAGCCACCCAGCCTGTATTCAGCTCTGCTCCGCCATGAACTTGGAACGCTGAAGGCGGATCTCCGCCCTGCATGCGGCTGGCGAGAACAGCTTTGGCATTGGTTCCGGCACCGCCGGCAACAGCCGCATTAATCACTTCAATGTCCGGATATTTATCTTTGAACAGTTTAATAAGTCCTTGAAGACCCGCTTCTTCACCTGCACCTGTCCACCAGCTGAAGATTTCCACTTGCTTCTTGGTAGCAGCCGGAGCCGGAGTAGCGGGCGCTGCTGATGCGGCAGGCGTGTTTGCGGCCGCAGCCGGAGTTGGAGCCGGACTGTTAGTCGCCTCATTGGTGTTGGAGCCGCATGCCGTAAGAAGTGAACTTGTTAATGTTACAGCCGAAAGAATCAAAGATAATTTACGTTTCACAGTACTTCCCCTTTCAGATCGCTTTTGTATGAAACCGCTTTACAAAATTATCTTACTCAATTGAGGAAATACTTTTAATGAGGTAAATCTATCTTTTATTCTGTTTTTTTGCACAAAACGCAATCCCTGTTAATTAGGCATGCTTTGACCTGTAATCGCCAGGCGACATCCCCTTTTGCTTTTGAAACCATTCACTGAAATAGCGGGGGTTAGGATAACCGACAGACTCCCCAATCTGATAAATCTTGAGGTTGCTGCTGCCAAGAAGTTCACAGGCTTTCTCTATCCGCAGCTGGGATAAATAATCACTGAACGATTTGCCTGTTTCTTGGCGGAACAGCCTGCTCAAATAATTCGAGGTCACGAACAATTCATCGGCAATCTGATTGAGATGCAGATCCTCTGTGAACCTGGCACCCATCATTTGAAGTGCTTTCTTGATCAAATAAGAGCTGGGCTCCTCAGCGACCTTCTGATCCTGTGAATTTTTGTCTGGCGCAGCTGCCTCATTCGCACACAGCATCTTTGCTTTCTGCAAAGCTACCTCAATCTCTTCCACATCCGAAGGTTTAAGCAGGTAATCCACAGCTCCTAAACGAAGTGCTTCTTGGGCATATTTAAAATCACCATACCCGCTAAGGAAAATAACCTTCGTGTTCGACAGCATTCGACTTTCTTTTTCTAATTCGCGCAATCTAGCAACTAATTCAAGACCAGTCATATTAGGCATCCGAATATCCGACAACAGAATGTCGACGGGGTGGTCCTCCATATAGCGGATAGCTTCGAGGCCGTCTTGAAAGACTTGAACCAGCTCGATCCCCAGCAGTTCCCAATTGATATGCTCGCTTAAGCCTTCACGAATCCAGGTTTCGTCATCAATAATCACGGCACGGCAAACGGTCGCGTTCATCGAGTCATCCTCCATCCTACTTCAAATTTCCATTCATTTTCATAGAAAGCTGACGTAACTCATTAGCTGCATCTTTAAAAGATATTTCCGGCTTGGCAAAAGATGTAATGATTTTGGCCAAAGCCCTTTCTTCGATTTCCACCATTGCTGGATAATAACTGATCGAAGGCTCAATTTTGGCCATATCCATGCTTTTCAAAATTAATGCAAAGTCTGGTCTTGTCACCTCAAAGGATGGATCGGCTAGTATAGAGCGTCTTGCGGGAACTCCCCCCTGCTGGGCATAGATCATTCCACCGCGCTTTCCAGTTGCATACTGGAGAAATTTCCAGGCGTCCACAGAATTTCTGGAACTTGCATTAATGGCGAGCGTCCAGCCATGCTGAAACGGCACACGCTTAATATGGCCAAGCTGATCCTTGGTGCCAGGGATTAACGCAATTTTGATTGCGTCTTTATTCGGATCGTTATTTTGCTTGATCATGGGATACGCCGCATTCCAATATGGAGCGGCCATGGCGATCTCCCCAGCTATTAAAGCGTCACGAGTTCTGGTAAAATCCCAGCTTAGCAAATCCTGTGGAACTACCTTCTCTTGGACCAGCTTCTCTATATATTTACCGGCTTGAATCGATTCCTCTCGATCCAACAAGACGTTCCCGTCCTCTTCATTCAGCACATCGCCGCCGTATGACCATAACAAAGAAGCGAAGATCTTGGATCTTTCTTCCGGCACTACAGCAGGCATTGCCAGGCCCCATCTCGTGGGGGAAGTGGGGTTCTTGCTTTTGGTATACGTATTGGCTAATTCGAACAATTCGTCCCAGGTTTCTGGTGGACTTGGAATTAAGTCGCTTCGATAATACAGGAAGTGCGTGCTAATATCCGTTGGCAGTGCATATGTCGTATCTTGATATTTGTACGTGGCCAAAAAATCGCTAACATCAAACGACTGGATATCGGTCAAATTATTATCATTCATGAAGGAATCTAGTGGAAGAATGGCATGTACCGCCGCGAATTGTGCAATCGATGTATTGGGAATAGAGACAATATCGAACGACTCTGTTCCTGCGAGCAGCTGCGTGCCAACGGAGGTAAAATACACATCTCTCCCCAATTCGATAAACTCCACCTGAATGCCCGTATCCGCTTCAAACGTCTGGGAAATTTGCCGCATCGCGGTAGATTCCGTACCCGTACGAATCAACACTTTTATTTTTTGGGGGTTCGCTACTGCTTTAGGAGAGTCCACTGTGACCCGATCCAGCAATAGCAAGCTGCTCAGCGCCCAGACTAGAAGCAAGACGAACGATACCAACATCAATCTATTGAAATGCAGCATTTTCAAATGCTATGCCCCCTCTTGATCCTCCTGGAACGAAGACAATCGATAAGGGATTGTAACCGTTACCAACGCGCCTTGATCCTCACCAGCTGCTACCTCAATGCCATATTCTGTTCCGAAAGCTGTCTGAATTCTTTGTTGCACATTTCGCAGCCCCACATGGGCGTTTGAAGCAGCATTCTGCAGCAAAAACCGGACATGCTCCAGATCAACTTGCCTGCCCGTATTCGATATGACAATAAGCACCTTCTCTTCGCTTCGAAAGGCTTTAATCCTTACCTTCCCGCCATCCTGACTTTTGGATATGCCATGTTCTAAAGCGTTTTCAACTAGCGGCTGCAGAATAAGCGGCATCACCCTTACATAGGTAACTTCAGGATCTATCTCAATTTCGTAGTATAGCTTGTCTCTGTACCGAAAGGATTGAATTTGCAAATAGTTCTCCACATGCTCAAGTTCTTTCCCTAGTAGTGTCCACTCCTGGCCGGCATTTAAAGTGAACCGGAAAAAACGTCCCAAAGCCGTAACCAGCTTGCTGATGGATTCTGCTTTGTGCTTCTTCGCCATCCAATAAATCATATCCAGCGTATTATATAAAAAATGAGGATGGATCTGCATTTGCAGCGCTTGAAGTAGAGCCTCGCGTTTTTCCTTCTGCTGCTTTTCATTCTCATGAATCAACGTTTGAATTCGGTCCATCAACCGGTTAAAACTAAATTGCAAGATGCTGATCTCTTGAATGGGTCCTAACGTATCCCGCACATGAAGATTGTCTTTCGCAGCGAATGTCATTAATCTGGCAAGGTTAATAACGGGCTTAGAAATGGCTGTAGCTAAGAGAAACGAGACGATTACCGCGACTAACGCACCGATTGCCGACATCATCAACAAGTACCGCAATATTTTCTGATTGGGGCCAATTAATTCATTGATGGGAACGACCGCCGTCATCTTCCATCCACTTATTTGGGACGTGTCGAAGGCGAGAAGCCATTTGCCATCGACAATCTGCAGCCCTTGGCCTTGAGATGGCAAGGCATTTATGGCTTGGCTTATTTTATTATTATGAGACAGCTGAGGATCTTGCTGATAAATCACATCGCCAGATGCGTCCGTGACTAATAGCGAGCCTGTTGAACCAATTTGAACGTTTCGCAAATGCTCACTAATAAAACGGTCGTTAAATTGAACAAATAAATAACCTCTAAGCTTTGCTGTATTACTGTCAATGAGCCGCCTGGCAGCGGTGACGGACGCGCGAACTGGCGTTTCGAAACCGTCCTTTAGCCGGTAAATTGACCTTTTATCACTAAACCAGTTCATCTTTAATGGCTGACGTTCAATCTGATCCATAACAAATTGAATATTGACTCGATCCACTTGCTCATACGTGTAAAATAAATTTTCTGTCGAAAGAACCTCATGTCCTGCAGTAATAAAATAGATGGCTCGGATGTGCTCCAATCTGCCACGAAATAAATTGGAATACACCATATTTTTAAATTTTTGATTGGCTTCGAACAACGGATAAGCGGAGTCCAAGGGGCCGTTTAAGAAATCAAGCGACTGTTCATACAACAACGTCCAAGTAAGCCGATCAATCTCGGAGAGATTAGCATCCAAAGCCCGCTGAGTCTGCCCCACCGTCTGCAGCAAGTACTGACTAACCTGCTTTTGGAATAATTCATTTTCCTTTTTATAGGTAATATAGGTAATTACGACTAGCGGAAGAATCATGAGCAAAAGAAAAACAGACAGCAAGATTGTGCGAATAGAGATCAGTTTGCTGACATTATTGAAAGCGCTCACCCTTTCCACCGTTTAAATACACGAATAATCTATCACGTTCAATTTGAAATGTTTGTCGAAACAAGTGAAAGATCACATAAAAAATAATAAAATGTTGCAAAAAAAAAGAAATGATGCTTAAGAAGCACCACCTCTACACGTTAGACCATTCAGCCCATCTTACTTTTTCGAAACAGGAATCCATATTTCACTTCTGAAATTAGGGGATGTTACGTCTTTACTTTCATTCCACAATATCTCTGGACCATCCAACTGTTCATAACTCGACGATGGAAACCATTCGGAATAGATGCGACCCCATATCTGTTGAAGTGTTTCTGGAAAAGGACCTACAGCCTCAAATACAGCCCACGAGGAGGCAGGAACTTCAAGAGAAGCTAGATGATCCGGGCATTCCAACGTGGTTGCTGCTCCGATATAATGATCGAGTTCTCCTTTCTCTTCCATCCGCCCTTCTGAAAAGTTTGCGGACCCGCTAATTAGCCCTTTTGGCTCCACATTCGAAAGCGATTTGAGCTCTTGAATCAGCCCCGCGTTTAAACTTCCCCACATGGCTGCGATTTCTGGATTCACACCATCAAAAATAATGGGCACTCTTTTCTTAAGTCCAACGATGCGAAAAGCTTCTTTTTCCTCAATCCGGTAGTTCATGACATCTCCTCCTTGAATCGTGAGTTGGAAGGTCAGTCTCGGATAAGCTTTTAACGTTTGCCCCGTCTCTCTTGCCTCCGTCGGCGTTATCCCATGCAGGCTTTGAAAGGCTCTGGTAAACGAGTCTGGCGAGTTATAGCCATATTTTACCGCCAAATCAATGATCTTTATGGGGCTATGGTTAAGCTCAAATGCGGCAAGCGTAAGCCTTCTGCGGCGAATGTATTCCGATAGCGAGACACCTGCGAGGAACGAGAACATTCTTTTGAAATGAAACTCCGAGCACATCGCTAATCTGGCTGCTTCTTTGAAATCAATCTCATCCGTCAGATTTTCTTCGATATAAGACAATGCACCATTCACGTTCTCAAGCATCTTCAAACTCACCTCCCTCTCTTATCTATAAAATAGCAAAAGTCCGAAGTCTACGTCCGACTTTTCGTGTACAATGCGGCAGGGTTCTTGACTAAAAGAAGAAGAGGCTGCCTTCAGGTTTAATAACCCGCCCGGACAGCCTAGTTGGAAAGAACATCAAAAACTTTGTGCCCGCGCCTGTTTCTCCTTCATGATCGGCAATAACAGCCAAGCTCCAACGATGAGCAGACAGCCGCTAAGCACATAGACCGCAAAAAGTGAGGACAGATCTTTTAAATACCCAGAAATCGACATGCCCACCACCATCATTCCCATAAAAATGGGGGTTATGGCGCCTCCGACCCTTCCCATATAAGCGGCTTCTGTGTTTTTCATCAGAAGTGTTTGAATGCCGACTTGGACGCAGGGGTAAAATAATCCGCTGAGTGCTTGGAGCGCAAAGGATAGAAGCAATATCTTCGATGCTCCGACTGCAATGGTGCATATGGCGCTAACCATCAAGCCTATCGCAAGCAACACTTGCGGTTTTACTTTCTTGGCTACAGTCATGATGAAGGCTCCACCAATCAGCATTGCCGCGCCATTCGTCATAAGAAACCACTGTATAAATGCTTTATCCTGACCTAAGTTTTCAATCGTGATGAAAATCATAAGGGGCTGAATCATTCCCGCCGCAAGCCCTGAAGCAGCAAATGTTGCACCTAGGGTTCGTAAAGAACGGTTAGACCATACATAACTTATTCCAGCTTTCATCTCGGACACAAAACTACCTGTATGATTAGCCTTCACATCATCTGTGTCACGAGGCAAGAACGATAGGATAATGGCAGACGTCAGGAAAAATAAAAACGTCAACAGAAGGGAAACCTTTATACCAAACTGCATGAAAACAAAGACACCAATGATCGGACCCACAATAGTAAAGATGCCTATCAAGGATTGCGATAGCGCCATCACACTTTGCAGTTTGTCACCTGCAACATGTTTCTTATAGAGCTTCATCGCGGAGGGCTGCGAAAATTGAGATAAACTCGCAGAGATCAGTGTTCCAATTAATAACGCATTCCATTCACCCATCACAAGAGCGAGTAGCACGGCTACCACGGAAACCGCTGATAAAAAGTCACTCCAAACCATCGTTCGTTTGGGTTTCCAGCGATCTGCAAATGTCCCTCCGATGATCGCGAATAAAAATATAGGAGCAAATTCAACGACGGAGATGAGTGACACATACTTAGGATCATTGTTCGTAATATCAGTAACATATAAAAGTACGGCAAAATTTCTTATCCAAACACCTAATTGCAGGAACACCCGCGAAAGGATAATCGTTCGCACATATCGATTCGTAAACACGTTAATACCCCATATCTTTTAAAATTCTAGACAGCGTACGCAGACGTTCGCCATTAAGCTCATCATCTTCACTAAGCGCTTGGCTGAATAGTTGAATGTCTTCATTGATTTTTTCGTTATCTGTACAGACCGCTACAGTCATCGCATCTCCTTGCAGACCGACACGGTCAATCACCGGGTTCTCAGGATCGTACAAGTTCTTATTTCGATACGCCTCTTCGCGGAAATAGAGCATGCTTCTTGTTACAAGTATGGCCAGGTCGAGGACGCGATGCAGTGGCAGTTCTTCCGATTGTCTGGACCATTTCTCCCCTGTGTATCTCCAGACTTTGGCCGAAATGTCGACCTTCCCTCTGTCGTTCCATTGGGCTAGTCCTAAAGAGAGCCCTTTCGCATCGGACGTACCGGCGGCGTATCTGCCATCCACTTGCTCATAGTTTTCGGAAACAATAACGGGCTTATGTTTTAACGATGTAGGTATTTTCATTTGGTTATCTCCTCGTTTTCATTTAGTAATTTAGTAAATTAGTAATTTACTAATTCACAAACCAAATTCTATCCCGATGTTTGGAAAAAGTCAATATGTAGCAGCGGATTGTTAATTTTTACACGAGTGCCCTCAGGTTCCGCTATTGCCGCCGCCAGCCCCCTGCCAACTTGGCGGCTCTGCTCAAGCCGAGGCTGACGCACGGCTGTGGGGAACTACGGGGCGCTATTTCTGTGAAATAGCCCCTTTATGCACCGAAGGGGAACTGTGGTCCCTTATTTCTAAGTATTTGGCTGATATTCCGCCAACTACTTAGAAATAAGGCCCTACAGTTCCCCGAAAAGCTCTCGAACAGGCCCGAGGCACAAATAGTGCCCTCAGGTTCCGCTATGTGCCGCCGCCGATCCCGCCAGCAAGCGCCTGGCCAACCTTGCGGGCAAAGGAATAAACGGCATACACGGTGCCATCTTCCCGCACGCCAGTCACATACTCCTGATAGTCAATCACATCAGTGACAAAAAGCCCATACGACTAAATTGAAGAAAGCAAAGCCAAACATCCCAACAGCGGAAATGATCACGAATTGCCACGTCGTCAAATTAGGCAGGAAATACAAAGTAAGGTAGACGACAGATGAAAGCAGCATACCAGCTGCGGCAATCTCCTTCTTACCAAATTTGTGTACCCATGGCTGCCAGTATGAACCTGTTAGAATCTGCTTTAGACTAGCGAGCATAGCCCCCATCGTCCGGAATGTCGATAATGTTGTGCGCTCGACCGAATCGCTCGTAATCACAGACGCCATGGACCCATACGGAATATTGACTGTGCTGTATAGCGTGCCCCAAACCAGATAAGTGACAAACGCATAGGCCATGTAGAAATCATCAGACATCCCTGGAATTTTCACGAACATGAGAATACCTGATAAGACAAGCGGAAAAGACATTCGGAAGATCCAAGGCCGAAATTCGCCTTGAATCCCCGCTTTTCTCGTGTCGATGAACCGCCCCCATAGCACATCTGCAATAGCATCCCAAAGTCTTGCGATTACAAATACTAGACCTATCGCCGCCGCATGAATCTTGAAAATGTCCGTGTAATAGACCATTAAGAATGAGCTCACCAGGATAAAGAAGAAATCATTCCCGAAATCGCCGAACAAATAACCCAGCTTATGCTCGGATGCTATTGCTTATACCCGTACTCTGGAATAGCCAGCCATCTTTTGCGCAGCTCGTGAGCGGCATATTTCGGCTTCCGATCCCGTGTGAAAATGCCTTTCTTATTTCCTTGAACCCGCATAATCCCTTGGGACGTGTTAAAATCTGCAAAATTCCAAACCTGCTCGCCGACGAAGGTGTTAAATTCATCAAATACTTCGTGGTTGGCACGCAAGTACTCGACCTGAAACTCCTCCGTAAACATCACAGGGTCAACATCATGCAAGCCAGCAACCGTATCTGCGCCATACTCGGTCATCATAATCGGCTTACCTGGGCAGCGTTTGCCCCAGCCGCTCAATTCCTCGCGCAGCTTGATCTTGGCTGCTTTCATATCACCGCTTTGCACATACCAGCCGTAATACCTATTGAGCGCAAGCACATCAACAAGCTCTGCCACTTTACAGGTATCCGGTGTTGACATAAGGTGTGTGACTATGGTCACAGGTCTTTTTTGCGGATCAAGCTCTTTGGCAAGCTCGACAAGCGGCTTGAAGTAAGCATCCGCTCCCTCTTCTTCCGAGGCCGGCTCGTTCGCAATAGACCACATAACGACACAAGCGTGATTTTTGTCCCGCGCAATGAGTTCCCGAATAACTTCCTGGTGATGCTCCTTTGTTTGAAGGACCTCCCATGTTTTCCGTTTCGGACCATTGCCGAACATAGCCATGAAATTAAGGTGCAGTCCGACAGCAGGCGTCTCGTCAATCACAACGAGCCCTTCCAGGTCAGCTAGCCTCATTAATTCTTCGGAATAAGGGTAGTGGGCTGTACGGAACGAATTGGCACCGATCCACTTCATTAAGCGGAAATCGAGAACATTAACCGCTTCATTAAATCCTCTTCCATGTATCGCAGAATCCTCATGCTTCCCGAACCCTTTGAAATAAAACGGTTTATGATTAATCAGGAATTTCCCGTCTTTCACCTCAACCGTTCTTACACCGAAAGGCTGTTCATACACGTCGACAAGCTGTCCATTGTCGCTAATCTCAACTTTAAGCGTATACAAATAGGCTTTCAGAGGCTCCCACAGGGTCACCTCATCGATTTCGATTATCCCCTGATATCCACTGCTTTCTCCTACGACAACGCCCGACTGATCGACTACGGTTGCCTTCACTTGCCCTTTCCCCGTTATGTCCACTTCATACTGAACAATCCCCTTCTGTTCGTTCCAATTGGTTAGAATAGTCACATCTCTCACATATACATGTGGTGTCGTATAAATCTTCACCGGTCTATGGATGCCTGCATAATTAAAAAAATCAAAATTCGGGCTGTTTTTCGCGACAATACCACGTCCTGGAACTTCCTGCTCACTGTAGATGCCAACAGGCAGTGTTGTCTCATCCACGATATTGTTCACAGCAACCGTTAACCGATTATGCCCAGTTGTTAAAAAAGAATTGATTTCCGCCTCAAATGGTGTGAAACCGCCTTTATGCTCCATAACAGGTTTACCATTCACATAAACCATGGCTTGATGAGTAGCTGAACCAAAGCGCAAGACAATACGCTCTGACATCAGCAAATTTAATACGGTGAAATCACGCTCATACCAGACCCAGCCAACATGGTTTCGTATATCGGCTGTAACACCTACATCGTTAAAGGACGACGGCACTGACATTGGGATGGTCTCCGTAAGCGCAGTAGCGAACCACTTCTCTTGAAAGCCCTTTCCAAAATCCAGCTTAAATTTCCAAATCCCACTAAGATCTATTATTCCCCGAGACTCTGATGCGATTGGATATAACATAACACCCGCTCCTTTTCATCTGATTTTCAAACTCAACCAATAAGATTATACTAAGAGAATCGTATACACAGTAGGACGTAAAATGCATTTAAGGGATTATTTTAACACTCTATTTCAAAGTAGGGAGAATCTTATGACCGTACAACCACTCCACCTGTCAGTGATAAGTACTACATTTTTTCACTTAACTGATATCAATACCATCGTTCTGACCAGCAGCGGAACCGTTTTGTTGCGTCATGAGCATGATCGAACCCCTGAATTTCTAAGTGAGTGGCTGAAGGAGGACATCGCTTTCCTTTGCTCGGAAGCCCAACAATCCCCTGGACAATGCTGCAAATACACGAATACATGGGGATTTACCTACTTAGCCAAAGCTTTTCGAATCCAAGAGGAACGCACCAAGATCGTAGTCACTGGGCCTTTCTTACTGCAGGTTCCAGATGTCAATCGACTATACGCGAAATTCAAACTGGATCAAGGAAAACGAATTGAACTAGAAGTTTTTTACCGAGGGATGAAATTAATTAGCGGTGCGAGGGTTCAAAGCATGGCCAATGTTTTCGAGCAAATCGAAGGCATTTCGCAAGCCGATATACGGGAATTAGAACACCAAGCGCAGCCCGACCCATCCCCCCGTCAGAGAAAAGTCGAACTCATGCTGCAGCAATCCGATGAAGTTTATATCGACCTGATTGAATTACGTTATCAAATTGAACAAGAAATGATCCAAGCCGTTCAGCATGGCGATCATGAAACTTTGCAAAAAGTGCGCTTCAAAATGAAAAATCTGTATGACTTCTCCGAAAGATTTCCAAACAGGCCGGTTAGAGCCTTAAGAAATGCACTCATTATTTTAAATACATTGCTGCGAGTAGCCGCAAGAAATGCGAATGTACAACCCTTTTTCTTGAATCAGATCTCTGAGAAATTCGCCAAACAAATCGAACGGACCGAAACGATCCAAACGCTTGATAAATTAATGACACTCCTGTTTGACGAATATTGTCAGCTGGTACGCCTGCATGCTGTAAAGGGGTATTCCCCCCTCGTTCAAAAAGTCATTCAATTCGTTTCCCTGCGTTACAATAAACCATTAAGTTTAGAGGAACTTTCCGAGGAGTGCCACGCACATCCGGCACATATTTCAAGGCAATTCAAGAAGGAAACAGGAATGACAGTGACAGACTTCCAGCAGAAACAGCGGATTGAAGAAGCAAAGCCTTTACTGAGAAATGGCGAATTATCCATCAAATGGATTGCCGAATCTATTGGCTTCGATGATGCCGGCTACTTCACTCGTATTTTCAAAAAAATCACGGGAGTGACACCAACGCAATTTCAAAAAAGCTGAATCCAGCCTGCTTTGCCTTCTTTAGGTTGGATTAAGGACAAGTTAAATGATACAATATGGGAATAATATGAAAATAAACAAATATGAGGAGTGATACAAATGGCATTAGATTTTTACTTGAATTTCAATGGAAATTGTCGTGAAGCGGTGGAGTATTATGCAGAAGTATTTGGTACAGAGCAACCGAAAATCATGGCCTTTGGCGATACGCCATCAGACCCAGCATACCCTCTCCCAGAAGAGGCGAAATCCCTAGTCATGCACGCTAGACTTACGATTAGCGGCAGTACAGTGATGTTCTCTGACGTATTCCCAGGCATGCCTTTTGTAGCTGGAAACAATATCTCCTTATCCATGGTTAGCAAAGATGTCGAAGAAATCAAGTCCGCATTCCATAAGCTAAAAGAAGGCGGCAAAGTAGGAATGGAATTACAGGAAACTTTTTGGAGCAAATGCTATGGGAGCTTGGAAGACAAATTTGGCATCCAATGGCAGTTTAATTATGATAGCGGTGAAACCGTGTATTAATGACATAGCAATCGCATGCAAAAAAACACCTCTTCTCCTTCTAGGAAGAATGAGGTGTTTTTTTTTAGTTCATAAAATGGGAGAGATCAATTTCGAAATGGACTCCAAGAATCGTATCCGTAGGGAACGTTTCTCATATTCCTTCAACGTCAGTTCCATACACCCTTCCATGTCCTTCCAAAACGTAGCTTCCAGCTTTTTCGCTGTTTCCTCGTGATACATAAGCGCATTCGTCTCGAAATTAAGCCGCAGACTGCGAATATCGAAGTTAGCCGTCCCTACTGATGCCACTTTCCCATCGATAATAATCGTCTTCGCATGCAAGAACCCATAATCATAGAGGTAACATTTCACTCCGGCACGAAGCAATTCCCCCACATAATACAGAGAAGCCCAATGCACAAACAAGTGATCTGCTTTCTCTGGAATCATAATACGAACATCGATTCCTGACAACGCTGCAATGCGCAAAGCATTGAGCATGCTCTCTTCTGGAATAAAATACGGCGTCTGCAACAGGATCCGCTTTTTGGCCATGTGAATCATTTTGAGAAATGTATACACAAAATGCGGCCATTCTTCATTAGGCCCACTGGCTACTATCTGCATAGGCACCTGCTGCAAAGCACTTCTTTCTCCACGTTCTGGAAAATAGCACGGATCGACTTCGACTGGCATCGCAGAGGCTAAATTCCAGTCCAGGATGAAACGGGACTGAAGCGCGCGAACCACGCTTCCCGTTAGACGCAAGTGGGTATCTCGCCAAAACCCAAACTTAGGATCCATGCCGAGATATTCATTCCCCACATTGAACCCGCCCATATAAGCAATTTGGCCATCAATAATGACCAATTTCCGGTGATTGCGATAATTCACCCGATAGTTCAAATAAGGTATTCGGGATGGGAAAAAGGCAGCTTTATGCCCCCCGGCTTTCAGAAAATCACGAAAAAAGGAATCTTTCAAAGATCGTGAACCAATATCATCATACAAAAAACGAACGATGACACCTTGTTCCGCTTTTCTCGTTAACGCCTGAATGATTCTCTTCCCAAGCGCATCATTCTTCACAATGTAATACTGCATATGAATATGCGTTTTCGCTTCCTCGATTTTCAAGAGTAAATCGCTGAATTTGCTTATGCCATCCGTGAAAATATGGACGCCGTTATCCTGGGTCAGAAATGCGTCATTGGAGGACACGTTCAAATAAATCAAATGACGGTATTCGTTGACCATAGGATCTAGATAAGTCATCGTCCCATTCATCAGCTGCTCCCGCTGCTCAGAGATGACGGTCTGCATTCTTTCCTGCATGCGCTGGTTCCATTTATACAGCTTCCTGCGGCTTAGATTTTGTCCTAGCATCACGTAGAGCAGAAAGCCGAGAATTGGAATGAACAGAAGCACCATCAGCCATGACCAAGTAGCAGCCACGTTCCGGCGTTCTAAGAATACAACCGTAAGAGCAAGTAAAATATTAACGATAAAAAGTACAGTAAGCGCGTGCGATATCCAATCCATTTTGCCACTCCTAACCGTTGATGTCGGTGGATCAGGAATATTATACCTTATTTTCGGCAATTTCGAAAAAAACCTCGTATTCTAACTAAGAATACGAGGTTGCTCTTGCATTATGCTATTTTTTTAATTAGGCATAGCTTCCTTAGATAGTAAACGCCGCCTACTTTAATGACATCATCCGAATACGCTTCTATGAGTGTTCCTGAGTCTTCTAATTCATCGTCAAACCACACCTCAACAGGTGTTTGAAATAACATGCAAAGATACATATCTGCGTCTGTTAAACAATCTGTAGCCCGGCTCATTATTAACAACTGCCTCCCTCACCATTTTCACCTGACAACATACTTATCGTCATTTGTAAATGATAAATGAAGAGGAAATAGGTAAAAAAGACTGGAAGCTATGAGCCTCCAGTCCTGTTTTTTCATTTATTTGACCATTTCCTTATAAAGTCCGATGTACTGCTGCGCGGATTTCTTCCAGCTAAAGTCGCCTTTTTTCATGTTCTGCTGAATTTTCAGCCAAGCGTCTCGATCGTTTTTGTAGAAAAAGACCGCTCGGCGGATCGTATGCAGCATATCATGCGCATTGTAATCGCGGAAGGAGAAGCCCGTGCCTTCGCCTGTAAACTCATTATAGGGCAGAACAGTATCCTTCAGCCCGCCAGTTTCTCTAACGATCGGCACAGAGCGGTAGCGCAGTGCTATCAGCTGTCCAATACCGCAAGGCTCGAATTGAGAGGGCATTAAGAACAAGTCGGAAGATGCATAGATTTGATGCGCCAAAGCCTCGTCAAAGCAGATCTGAGCCGCTACTTTATCAGGATGCTTTTTAGCCGCTTGCTTGAACATCTCCTCATAGTCGTATTCGCCAGTCCCAAGCACGACAAGCTGGATGTCTAACGACAGAATTTCCGTGAGAACATGCTGAATGAGATCTAGCCCTTTTTGCTGCACCAAACGGGTTACCAAGGCAATCATCGGCACATCATCTCTCACTTCTAATCCTAAGCGCTCCTGGAGTGCTGTCTTGTTCAACTGCTTTTTGGGCAGCGAATCTCGGTACGTAGACACCAGATGAGGATCATTCATGGGATCAAATACGTCATAATCAATACCGTTCACGATGCCCGTCAGTTGATCCTTGCGGTGGCGCAGCAAGCTATCCAAATTTTCACCAAAATAGGGTGTTTGTATTTCTTCGGCATAAGTCTGGCTCACTGTTGTAATAGCGTCCGAGTATAGAAGCCCACCCTTGAGGAAGCTGGCCCCTCCATGCAGTTCAAGCGCTGTGCCCGTAAAGTGATCGTCAGATAGACCAAACAACTCTCTAAACAACGATTGACTAAACACACCTTGGTATTTTAAATTGTGAACGGTCGTTAACGTTTTGATCTCGCTATAGAATGGAAGATGTTGATAATGAGCCTTCAGCAGTACAGGAATCATACCCGTTTGCCAATCGTGGCAGTGGATGACATCCGGCTGGAAGTCGAGCAGCGGCAATGTTTCGATAACGCCTTTACAGAAGAAAGCAAACCGTTCTGCCTCATCGCCATACCCATAAATGCCAGGACGGTTGAAATAATATTCATTATCCACGAAATAAAAAGTGACACCATCCTGCTGCAGGACTTCAATTCCGATATATTGCTTTCTCCAACCGACATAGATATCATGCTTCACGGCCGCTGTCATCGCATTCCGGTACTTGGCTGGAATCCCGCCATATTTAGGCAAAATAACCCGCACATCCAGTCCTTGCTGGGTGAGCTCCTTAGGCAGTGAACCGATCACGTCAGCTAGACCTCCTGTTTTGATAAAAGGAACAGCCTCTGAAGCTGCAAAGAGTACTTTCATCTTTCCACTCCTCCTGATAGTCGAAAAGCCGCCTTTGGGGAGGCAGGCTTTTCGGATTATATCTAGTTATCTGCGCAAGAACGATACCGATTAGATCACTTTGGTTTTTGCCGCGATGAACGGTGCTTTGTTGTCTCCAGTAAGAACGCGACCGCGTGAGATGAAAACATCCTTATCGAGAATCGCATTCTCAATAATAACATTCTCCTCGATTTCGCAGTTTTGGAGGATAATACTGTTTTTCACGTAGGCACCCTTACGGATCTTCACCCCGCGGAACAAAATACTATTCTCTACCTTACCTTCAATCGTACAACCGTTCGCGATCAGCGCGTTTTTGGTTGCGGCAGACTCCAAATATTTCGCAGGCGGCTCATCTTTTACTTTCGTGAAAATCAGATTCTTCTGGAAGAACAATTCTCTCCAGATCACGGGATTCAACAGCTGCATGCTGTGCTTGTAATAGCCTTGAATCGAGTTCACGATGCCGACATGTCCTTCAAATTTATAGCCATACACGCTAAGCTTATCAATATTTTTCATGATGCCATCACGAACCAGGTGGTCATAACCTTGAGCCAAGCAAGATTCTACCATGTCGAGTAACAACGCTTTGCTCATAATATACATTTCCATGGAAATGTTATTTGTCCGCAGTCTTCCCGTGTGATCTTCCATAAGCGTCACTTGTCCGTTATCTTTGACGGCCAGGCGGCGGAACTTACCTTGAATATCCTCATCCGTTTGCTTATAGATGACAGTAATGTCTGCTTGCGTGTCCTCGTGATGACGGATAACGTCGCGCAGATCAAGGTTGCATACCATATGGCTGCGAGAAATAATAACCAGCTCTTCTTTACCGCGGTAGAAATAATCCCGATGGCTGTAGAATTGGTACAAATCTCCGCGAGAAATGCCCGTCGGCTCATCCATGACGGATGGAAGCACGAACAATCCTCCACGCTTTCTGTCCAAATCCCACTCTTTCCCGGATCCAAGGTGATCCATCAAGGAACGGTACTTGTGCTGTGTAAATACGGCTACATTATCAATCCCAGAATTCACCATGTTCGACAATGTAAAATCAATTAACCGATAGCGTCCGCCGAATGGTACTGAAGCAGGGCACCGGAAATAGGTCAGTTCTTCCAAATCGTCCGGTTCATTCACTAAATTAATTACACCCATTACATGTTTCATCTGAGATCATCCCTTCTGTTTGGCAGTAGCTAGTACTCGTTCATTGCCGCCTATGAGTGTAATTTCACCGTGACCATCTACAACAGCGCCATCTTCTACGACCGTGTTTTCACCAATAATCGCTTTGTTAATCGTTACATTGTTGCCGATTTTCGCATTCGGCATAATAACCGAGTCACGAATTTGACTGCCTTCCCCAACTTGGACACCGAAGAACAAGACAGAATGATCGACATCTCCAAAAATCGCGCAGCCCTCATTCACGAGTGAACGCTTGATATTCGCTGTAGGCGCCACATACTGAGCAGGCTGGTATGGATTCTGGGAGTACACACGCCAATCTTTATCATTAAGGTTCAGCTCGTTATTATCATCGAGCAGATCCATATTTGCTTCCCATAAGCTATCGATGGTACCGACATCTTTCCAATACCCCTCGAATGGATAGGCATACAATCTGGCTTCATTTTGCAGCATCATCGGAATAATATCTTTCCCGAAATCCTTACTGGAATCCGGATTCTCCTCGTCCGCAATCAAATACGATTTTAGAACACTCCAGTTAAAAATATAAATACCCATCGAAGCTAAGTTACTGTTCGCTTCTTTTGGTTTTTCGGCAAATTCAGTTATTTCCTGATTTTCGTTCACACTCATAATTCCGAAACGGCTGGTTTCTTCCCATTTCACTTCAATAACGGCAATACTTGCGTCAGCTTTCTTCTCTTTGTGGTAGGAAAGCATCTTATCATAATCCATTTTGTAAATGTGATCACCCGAGATGATCAGTACATACTCCGGATCATACTGCTCAATGAATCCAATGTTGCGGTAGATCGCATTCGCGGTTCCTTTATACCAATCTCCGCCTTTTTGCTCCATGAACGGAGGCAATACAGTGACACCGCCATATTTGCGGTCCAAATCCCACGAACTGCCGATTCCAATATACGTGTTGAGCACGAGAGGTTGATATTGCGTCAAGACACCAACGGTGTCGATACCTGAATTCGTGCAATTGCTAAGGGTGAAATCAATGATACGGTACTTCCCGCCAAAATGAACAGCTGGTTTGGCCAAATTATTCGTTAGCACGCCTAGTCTTCGTCCTTCTCCACCAGCGAGGAGCATGGCAACACATTCTTTACTGCGCATCTCTGATTTCCCCCTTCAACTTCGTTTTCTCTAGTTGGAATTCTTTCACACATTTTATATAAACAGCCGCAAGCGGCGGAATACACAGAGATAAGCTATAAGGCTGTTCGTGATATTTTCTTTTTTCACTTGTGATTGGCAGCTTATTTCCTTGGCCAGAACCGCCAAATTCAGGCGCATCGCTGTTAAAAACAACCTCGTACATCCCGTAGCGTGGAACACCGATTCGATAATCAGGGTGGACCTCTGGCGTGAAATTACAGATGAGAATCAGATCATCCTCAGCCATGTTTCCTTTACGCATGAAAGTAACAACACTTTGGCTCTCATCATGCGGATTAATCCATTTGAAACCGTCTGGACTATGATCCTTTTGCCATAAAGCCGGCTGGTCCAAATAAAATTGATTGAGCGCCTTCACATAAACATGCATCTGCTCATGCTTCTCATAACCGTCCAGCAGGAACCAATCCACTTCCTCCTGGTCTTTCCATTCGTCGAATTGACCGAATTCGCTGCCCATGAACAGCAGCTTTTTGCCTGGGTGACCTGACATATATCCGTATAAAACGCGCAGGTTGGCGAATTTCTGCCAATAATCGCCTGGCATCTTATGCAGGAGTGAACGTTTCCCATGGACAACCTCATCGTGAGAAAACGGTAAAACATAATTTTCGCTAAAGGCATACATAAAGGAGAAAGTAATCAGTTTATGGTGATATTTGCGATGAATGGGATCCAGCTTCATATAGCGCAGCATATCGTTCATCCAGCCCATGTTCCATTTATAGTTAAATCCAAGCCCACCATCATGCACAGGTGCTGTAACGAGTGGCCAATCTGTGGAATCCTCTGCCATCATTAGGGCATCTGGATAATAAGAGAAGACAACTTGATTCAGCTTTCTTAAGAAAGCGACGGCTTCGGGATTATCATCCCCGCCCCATTGGTTCTTAAGGGGCTTCTCATTCCATCTACCGAAATTCAAGTGCAGCATGGATGCTACAGCATCAACCCGGATACCATCGATATGGTACATGTCCATCCAAAATATGGCGTTTGAAATAAGAAAGCTTTGCACTTCCGGCCTGCCAAAATCAAATGTAAGTGTCCCCCATTCCAGTTTCTCGGCCTTGCGCGGGTCTTGATATTCATAAAGCGGCTTTCCGTCAAACTGCCTCAAGCCATGAGCATCCTTGCAGAAGTGACCGGGGACCCAGTCCATGATGACGCCAATCCCTTTTTGATGACAACGATCGACGAAATGCATGAATGCCTTTGGCGAACCGTGCCTGCTGGTTACAGAGAAATAACCTGTCGCTTGATAGCCCCATGAGCGGTCAAACGGATGCTCAGCTAGCGGCATAACCTCAATATGTGTATAACCCATCTCCACGGCATAATCGACTAACTCGTCCGCAAGCTGGTCATAGGTATATAATTCTTCGCTATGTCTATCTTTTTTGCGCCACGTACCTAGATGCACCTCATAAATCGACAAAGGCTTGTTATAAGCGGGAGCCGATTTCTTCTGCTCTTGCCAGGCCTCATCCTGCCATTCGTAGCCTTCCAGATCGACAATACGAGACGCTGTACCTGGGCGTACTTCCGAATAAAAGGCGTAAGGGTCAGCTTTCAACAAAATTTGACCTGTCTCGCTTTGAATTTCGTACTTATAATGATCACCTTCACTTGCCTCAGGAACAAAAAGCATCCAAACCCCGAGTGAGCTGAATTTCTCCATGCGGTGTTTACCGGACTGCCATTGGTTGAAATCCCCGAGCAAGCTGACCTGTTTGGCATTAGGCGCCCATACAGCGAAACGAACTCCCTCATAACCTTTTCTTTTGCTAACATGCGCCCCTAGAATGCGATAGCTGTGATACAGGGATCCTTCATGAAGTAGAAACAAATCTTCTGAGCTGGGTGTACCAACATTTGCCCCCATGTTATCCCTCCCATAATCGACCTTTTTCTTCAAAATATGGATGTAACAATTAATCACATACAGTACAAATACAACAAGCAGGTCGAGAAATCCTTCAATCCCTCATATTAAAAAAAGGAAAATCCTTTATCCTAGGTGAATTACTTAAGTGACAGTCAATTGAAAGGTGGAAACCAGATTATGAAAGACAAGGTGAAAGGACTAATCGTAGGTTTAACGATCGGTTCGTTAATTAGCGGTACAGCTGCTTTTGCGGCTAGCAGTCAAATTGAAGTGGCCTTCCGCAGCATCAAATATATGTTTGATGGTGTCGAAAAAGTGCCTACAGATGGAAAAGGTTTTGTTTATGAAGGTTCTACTTACGTCCCTCTTCGCTTCGTTAGCGAAGCGCTAGGAAAAAAAGTCGAATGGGATGAAGAAAATGAAACCATTTGGATCGGAACCAATCCGAAAAAAGTCGTTGCAACCTATAAAGGCGGTTCGGTAACAAAAGGTGAGTTTGATACTTTCTTTGCGATGCAGGCCATTTTCAATCCTAACCATACGGCTTCAAAGGATAACCCTGAGTATCAAAAAAGTGTTTTATCCCAATTAATTCAATATAGAATTCTGTACGGTAAATCTTCCGAAGCTGATCAGACAGCGGCTAAAGGTACAGCATCTGCTCAAATGGCGACTTGGAAAGCCCAAAATGGCGAAGCCAAGTTTCTAGAAGAATTGAAAAACTTCAAAGTCGCTGAAACTGAACTCCAATACTACCTCGTCGGCAGATTAACAGTAGAAAACTATATCAAGTCCAGCGTCACCGATGCACAAGTGAAAGCCAAATATGATGACAACCTCAAACAAGATAAAGATTTTTATACGATTGCTTCCGTCCGCCATATTTTGTTTGGTTTAACAAACGAGGACAAGACCGTGAACCGTACGAAAGAAGAAGCGCTTAAGCTTGCTAAGGATGCACAACAAAAACTTAAGAATGGCGAAGACTTCGCGAAGTTGGCTAAAGAACTAACAGACGATCCTGGTTCCAAAGAAACGGGCGGACTTTATGCAGATGCAGAAGTTGGCAATTGGGTGCCTGAATTCAAGAAAGCTGCGCTTGAGCAACCGATTGGAGTTGTAGGCGACCCTGTTGAGACAACATTTGGTTATCATGTAATCAAAGTCGAGTCCAGATCTGTGAAATCTTTCGATTCCGTCAAGGACTCGTTAAGAGGATCACTGGAACAAGCGCTGTACCAGCAATTTGTAGAAAAAGAATTACCCGGTTTGATTGAAAAGATCGATTTAAGTGAATAAATGGTGTACAATGGATGTTTGTTAAAGTATACAAGTTGAAGGATGGAATGCAACATGTTTTATGCAAAAGACTGGGTAGATTACGAACTTCTCGACACCGGCGGCGGCGAAAAGCTTGAACGCTGGGGCACGATCGTACTTAGAAGACCGGATCCGCAAATCATTTGGCCTTTGGAAAAAGAAACACCTGCATGGCGTCAAGCCGATGCTCATTATCACCGCAGCTCCAGCGGCGGCGGACAGTGGCAGCAGAATGCTGAACTGCCGGAACGCTGGACCATCACCTATGACCAGAAGCTGTCATTTTATATTAAACCAACTAGCTTCAAGCATACAGGCCTATTCCCTGAGCAAGCCGTCAACTGGAAATGGATGATGGATAAAATCCAAAACGCCGGAAGACCGATCAAGGTATTGAACTTGTTCGCTTATACAGGCGGAGCTTCCCTAGCCTGCGCTTATGCAGGAGCAGAGGTTTGCCACGTTGATGCCTCCAAAGGTGTTGTACAATGGGCGAAGGAGAATCTGCATCTCAGCAATATGGGCAGCCGCCCCGTACGTTTCATTACGGATGATGTGTTCAAATTCGTGCAAAGAGAACAGCGCCGCGGCAGCAAATATGATGCGATCATCATGGATCCTCCCTCATACGGGCGCGGACCTAATGGCGAGACTTGGAAACTTGAAGATGACCTCTTCCCTTTCATTCAAACCTGCCAGACCATTTTGACCGATAATCCTTTATTCCTGTTAATTAACTCTTATACAACAGGTATCTCGGCTACCGTACTCCAAAATATCTTAACGATGGCGATGAAAAGCAAACATGGCGGTACGATCTCAAGTGGCGAAATCGGCCTGCCGATCACTCACTCCGGTTTAATGCTCCCTTGCGGTATTCTGGGACGCTGGGAGTCGTAAGATGACTGGAGCGAAAGATGGTTCGGGAGCATCGCAAATTCCGATACTTTTCGAAGACAACCACATTCTCGTTGTAGAGAAGCCCGTGAACATGCCAACGCAAGAGGACGACTCGCGTGATCCTGATCTGCTGAACGTCCTGAAGGCAGATCTCAAGCACCGGCACAACAAGCCTGGCAATGTGTACCTCGGGCTTGTCCACCGGCTTGACCGTCCTGTAGGCGGCGTAATGGTCTTCGCCAAAACGTCAAAAGCCGCATCACGGCTGTCTGACGCGGTAAGAACTAGGCATCTCGACAAAACGTATGTCGCTATTGTGCATGGCAAACCGCCACAGCCGACCGCTACGCTGCGTCACTGGCTCTGGAAGGACACGCGGACGAATACCGTCAGCGTTGTCAAACCGGGCCAGCACGAAGCCAAGGAGGCTGTGCTGGATTATAAGCTGCTCGGCAGCCAAGACGGTCTCAGCTTGATCCAGATCAAGCTGCACACCGGGCGGCCGCATCAAATCCGCGTGCAGCTGGCTGCCATCGGCTGCACCTTGTACGGCGACCAGCGCTACGGTAGCGCGGTCAACAAGCCCGGCCAGCAGCTAGCGCTCTGGGCGACGGCTCTGTCCTTTGAGCATCCAACACTCAAAGAGACGATGCACTTTCGGTCGCTGCCACCTGTGCAGCGGCCATGGAGTGAATTTACAATCCCAGAATTGTAAATTCAACCCTGGGAGCCGCCTCTGCAATTAATTGGCGACCTTCCCCAACAAATAAATAAGCAGTTTCTGATTATGGGCGGAAACGCGGCTCAGGTAGGTGTCCAGCAGTTGTTCTCGGACTAACGTACCTCGCTCGCATTCCGTCTTTCCTTTGTCTGTTACGTGGACCCAAACGATACGGCGGTCTTTCTCATCCCGCACCCGCACGATTAATTCACTTTTCTCCATACGATCTAATAGCGTTGTAACCGCTGCAGGTGTTGTAGATACATATTCGATTAGATCTGAAGGCTTCATTCGCTCGTTCGTCATAAGTAATTCTAATACGTTAAGTTGCCCTTCTGTAATCGTAGGTGCTAATCCTACTTCCATCTGGCTCTTCAATTCCTTAGACAATTTCAGCCACAGCTTTCCAAACTCATCGGAATACAACCTCACATCATCTCGCTTCCAACATCTACTATAACGCAAGTATAGCACGCATTTTCAATGGTTAAAAGGTTAATGCCGTTAATACTTTCCTACAAAAGCTGCACATTTCAGGGACACGCTGTGGCATGTTGTCGAGTCGTCCACAACTTTGTCCGAACTTGAAGAATGACTTCATTACTTTTTAACATTCCGCCCACATCTGACATATACTGTGAAGCAGTTAGTTTTGCAGATCAGGTTAAGGAGTGGTTCAAAGTGGATGATTGGAAAATGGAGCTTGGCAAAAAGGCACTCGAGGCCGGCATGCTAAAAGACCCACAGTGGCTGGATCGATTAGACGAACCGATGCCCCTGTGGGTCTTATTAGAGTTAGCTTTTAATCTGATGGAGAAGCTGGATCCACCTTCAATCAGTTATGACTGAGGGAACCGCAATATATCTATAATGGATTCTGTTTTGGTAACAGGTATAAGCTGCTTGCCTTGCGCTTTACGATCTTCCAGAGGCGCTGTCTCCGTTGAGAAGCGAAGCTTCTCTCCATTACTCATCACAGCTGTAATCTGATAATCCATTTTCACAATGAATGTTCGGATTAAACCTGTTCCATTCGGTCTCACACGCTTGCCTTCCTTAAACTCAAAGGTTAAAATACCTTTTCCTCCACGCCCTTGAATCGGATAATCGACCACAAGGGATCGCTTCGCATACCCGAGGTCCGAAATGACGAGTACTTCCCCTTCATCCCCGTAAATCCACTCAGCCGAGACGACATCATCGTCTTCTTTGAGCTGGATGCCGCGCACACCGGCGGCCGCACGGCCCATCGGGTTTACTTCTTCCTCACGGAAGCGAATACTCATGCCGAGTTTCGTTACAAGCAAGATTTCCTTCGTATTGTCGCTGAGATGCACATGAAGCACTTCATCTTGCTCAGCAATCTTACAGGCGACAAGTCCATTGGAACGATTCGTCATGTACTCTTTGAGCTCCGTACGCTTCACTTGGCCTTTGCGGGTGACGAACACAAGTGATTTCGTTGGATCATCAAACCCTTTGATCGGAATCACATTGACGATGCGATCTTCCTTGGCGATTGGGATGACATTGACGATCGCGGTACCATTTTCTTTCCACTTGTACTCTGGCACTTGATGGACAGGCAGTAAGTAATACTGGCCTTTCTTCGTGAAGATCAACAAGCTCTCAATCGTATTTACGTCGAGCAAGAAGCGCAAGTAGTCGCCTTCTTTGAGACCTGTATTTTCCAGTTCTCCGCCTGATCGCGTAAACGAAAGCTTGCTAGTACGTTTCAAGTAACCTTCGTTAGAAAGCGTTACGAAGACATCTTCCGGATTGACGAGCACTTCGAGATTAACTTTCAGCTCCTCAACCTCGCCCTGAATGGCCGAGCGGCGCTCGATCCCGTACTTCTTCCGGATTTCGCCCATTTCATCTTTAATGACACCTAACAGCTTTTTTAAGCTGCCCAAAATGCCGCGCAAATAAGCAATTGTTTTTTCAACATCTTTCAACTCTTTATCAAGGGTTGTGATTTCTAAGTTCGTTAACCGGTATAATTGCAAGACTAGAATGGCGTCCGCTTGACGCTCAGAAAAGCCAAATTTCTCGACCAGGTTGTTTTGAGCATCCTGGCGATTTTTGGACGCTTTGATCGTTGCGATCACTTCGTCCAAAATGTTAAGCGCCTTGACAAGCCCCTCCAGCACATGAGCGCGGTCTTCCGCTTTCTCAAGCTCATATTGGGAACGGAAAGTGACAACTTCCTTTTGATGCCCAATGTAAGCTTCCAGAATTTCACGAATACCCAATTGGCGCGGCGCTTTGTTAACAATAGCAACCATATTGAAATTGTAGGTTACTTGCAAATCCGTCTTCTTCAGCAAGTAAGCCAAAATCCCTTGCGCATCCGCTTCCTTCTTCAGCTCAATGACGATCCGTAAACCATTACGTCCACTTTCGTCTCGAACTTCCGCGATGCCTTCAACTTTCTTCTCAAGGCGGATGTTCTCCATGGCAGTAACGAGGCGAGATTTCACGACCTGATACGGAATTTCAGTGATCACAATTTGCTGTCTTCCACCGCGCATGTCTTCGATCGCTGTTTTGGACCGTATGTAGATACGACCTTTGCCAGTGCGATAAGCTTCACGAATACCGTCTTCCCCCATAATGATACCAGAGGTAGGGAAGTCCGGACCTTTGACGATCATCATTAGCTCGTCAACTGTAATCTCAGGCTTGTCGATCATCGCTGTGCAAGCATCAATAATTTCACGCAAGTTGTGCGGCGGAATTTCAGTCGCAAAACCTGCCGAGATGCCGCTTACACCGTTTACAAGCAGATTCGGATAACGCGCCGGGAGCACAACAGGCTCCTTCGTTGAGTTATCGAAATTATCTTTGAACATAACTGTACGTTTCTCAATGTCACGAAGCAGCTCCATCGCAATTTCAGAGAGCCTAGCTTCGGTATACCGCATTGCTGCCGGCGGATCATCATCAAGAGATCCCCAGTTGCCATGGCCATCCACAAGTGTATGACCCATTTTCCATGGCTGTGCCATACGAACCATGCCATCATAAATAGAGGCATCTCCATGTGGATGATAGTTCCCCATCACATCACCGACGGTTTTTGCGGACTTGCGGTAAGGTTTATCAGGGGTGTTCCCTGAATCGTACATCGCGTACAGAACACGTCGTTGTACAGGCTTCAAGCCGTCTCTAACATCCGGGATCGCACGATCCTGGATAATGTATTTGGAATAACGCCCGAATCGATCGCCAACGATCTCCTCTAGATAGGCTGGTAAAAATTCTTCTAAAATACCCAACTTTCAGTCACCACTCTTTTTGGTCTACTCTACATATTCGGTAAAATCGACGTTCTCGATAATCCAACGTTTACGCGGATCAACTTTATCACCCATTAAGGTTGTTACTCGGCGTTCCGCCTTCGCTGCGTCTTCAATTTGAACCTGCAGCAGCTGCCGGCTCTCGGGGTTCATGGTTGTTTCCCATAACTGCTCCGGATTCATCTCACCTAGTCCTTTGTACCGCTGTAATTCGGTATTCTTGCCAAGCTCTTTCACAACTTGTTGCAGTTGTTCGTCGGTCCATGCATATTTATATCCGCCATTTTTGCCTTTTCTAGTCACTTTATAAAGCGGCGGCTGTGCAATGTACACCTTACCTGCATCAATCATAGGCTTCATGTAGCGGTAGAAGAACGTCAGGAGCAGCACTTGGATATGCGCACCGTCCGTATCAGCATCCGTCATAATGATAATTTTACCATAGTTCATTTCTTCAACTTCGAACTCAGAGCCGACTCCTGCTCCGATCGCTGCGATGATCGCTTTATACTCGTCGTTTTTCATAATGTCGAGAAGTTTTGCCTTTTCGGGATTCATTGGCTTCCCTTTCAGCGGCAAAATAGCTTGATGCTTGGAGTCACGGCCTTGCTTCGCAGAACCTCCGGCAGAATCTCCCTCAACGACGAACAATTCGTTACGCTGCAAATCCTTGGATTGCGCAGGGGTTAGCTTACCGCCTAGATTCGAGCTCTCGCTCTTCCCTTTTTTCCCGCTGCGAATTTCTTCCCTAGCTTTGCGAGCAGCTTCACGTGCTTTGGAGGCTTGAACTGCCTTCTTCAGCATCATCTGCGCGATTTGCGGATTTTCTTCCAGAAACACCGTCATTTTGTCGGAAACAACCGCATCAACCGCACTTCTTGCAATAGCGCTTCCAAGCTGATCCTTCGTTTGACCGACGAATTCGACATCGCCCATCTTAATATTGATCACGACCATCATACCTTCTCTTAGGTCGGTACCGTCAAGATTTTTATCCTTCTCTTTGAGAATGCCCGCTTTACGTGCATATTCATTCATGACCCTCGTATATGCCGTCTTGAAACCCGTTTCGTGCGTACCTCCGCCGCGGGTTGGGATCGCGTTCACGAATGAAGCAATCGTTTCTGTGTAGCCATCATTGTACTGAAGAGCCACTTCCACTTCAATTTCGTCCTTCTCAGAAGCAAAATGAATCACGGGATGAAGCACCGTCTTCTCTTCATTCAGGAATTCAACGAATTGGCTTGCGCCGCCTTCATACTGGAACGAATCTTGTTTGTCCGTGCGATCATCTTTCAAATTAACGAGTAAACCTGAATTCAGGAAGGCAATCTCCTGCAATCGCTCAGATAAAGTATCGTACGAAATGGTAGTCCCGCCTTGGAATACGCGTTTGTCCGGCTTGAACGTAACTTTGGTCCCTGTGCGGTTCGTATTGCCTATGACTTCAAGCTTGGTAACAGGTTCACCAACATGCTCGATACCTGCATCATCAACCCGGTATTCAAAGCGCATTTTGTGAATCTTGCTGTCACGGTAAATCTCAACTTCCAGCCACTCAGAGAGAGCATTCGTAACCGAAGCACCAACGCCGTGCAATCCTCCGGATTTCTTGTACCCAGAACCTCCGAACTTGCCTCCGGCATGAAGAATCGTAAAAACAACTTGCGGTGTAGGAACTCCTGTTTTATGCGTACCTGTCGGAATACCTCGACCGTTATCTTGCACTGTGATGGACTGATCTTTATGTATGGTCACACTGATTTTGGAGCAGTGTTTGGCAAGATGCTCATCTACCGCATTATCGACAATTTCCCAAATCAAATGGTGCAAACCAGAAGAACTCGTGCTGCCGATATACATCCCTGGTCTTTTACGAACAGCGACAAGCCCTTCCAGTACTTGAATATCATCGACATCATAATCCGATGTTGGGGCTTTTCCATTAGCAAATTCTAGTTGCTCAGTCATTGAAGCCCTCCTTTTTCTAATATAGGGTTCTTTGATAGGAGTTCCGCGACTCCTTTGTATCTTGTTAATTCAATATATCCTTGCGAGAGAAAACAGTAAAGGAAACAATCAGCGAAATTGCGGCCCAGACGCTTAGAACACTTAGCGAGAAGGCTAAATCCATACCTTTTATCGGTGGCAAACCTCCCGTAAGATACTTGGTTAAGTCCAAGTTGACCATAAACAAATATTTCGCTGTTTCCCAAGATGACACCATGTTCGAAAGAATCGTCCCCGAAATTAAGACTGCAAGCATGACCCCCATACCAGCAGCTGTTGATCGAATGAGAACTGAGATCATTAGCGACATGAGTGCGACGACAATTGCCGCAAACCATACTAATCCAAACTCCATCAAGAGGAAGAACCACTGATCAACTGCTCTTACCAGACTGAAATCGACATCTGTGCCATTGATCTGAATGCCAGTAAAAATTGGCATTGTCCATCCGTTATAGCCGAAAACAAGGCCAGAAATCAAGTAACACAGCGCGCCAGTCGACAGAACCGTAAGCGAAGTAAAGAAAATAACAGTTATTAATTTACTCAATAGGATTTTCCATCGCCGGACCGGTCTTGTCAACAATAATTTAATAGTCCCCGTAGAATGCTCGGATGATACGATATCTGCCGAAATGACCATGATGATCAGCGGAATGAATAAAGAGACGGCATTTTTGACAAACTCGCGCGTGAAAGTAACGGCATTCGGTGAGCTTGGATCAACATCCTTCTCCAGATAATAATTAGCAATCTGTATCTGCACTTTAAGCTGCTGTTTCCATTCATCCGGTGTACGAGCAGAGCTTAAACGCTTCTCCCAATCAATAATTTTCTGTCGCTGATCCGCCTTCCAGTCTGTCGTTCCAAATTGCTTTTGTGTATTTTGAGCCACACGCATTTGTGCATAAGTAAACATAGGAATAAGGGCAAGCAGAATCAGGATAATCACATAAAATCGTTTTTTCTTGATCATTTTGATGCATTCATTTTTGACGAGTTCATACAGAATACGCATTTCTTTCACCGTCCCCTATTGTATGGTTTCACCCTCGGTTAGGCTCAAGAACAAATCTTCCAGCGTTGGGTTCTTGATTTCTACAGCGTAGAGGCTAATTCCTGCTTCCATCAATTGCCTACTTATTTGCGGGACATGCTCTTTATCCATTTGGGTAACAATTTGTCTCACCGAAGAATGGGTATGTATAGCATCTACGGGTCCAACTTCCTCAATCGCATTCACAAGTGGCGACGCATCGAGAAGCCCCTCAGCCTTATCGGCCGGAGACACGGACCAAACCACTTTACCGCCTTGCGCAATCAACTCATCTACCGCTCCTACTTGAATGACTTGTCCATGGCTAATAATCGCTACACGGTCACACATTTGCTGAATCTCGCTCAGAAGGTGACTTGATACAAACAAGCTCAATCCATCAGCCGCCAAACGCTGAATAAATTCCCTCATTTCCTTGATACCTTGCGGATCAAGTCCATTGGTGGGCTCGTCCAATATTAATAAACTAGGTCGACCAAGAAGCGCTTGCGCAATACCAAGCCGTTGCCTCATTCCAAGGGAGTATGTGCGTACTTTATCATGAATTCGCCCATCCATGGAAACAATTTCAACGACCTCTTGAATTCTCTGTTCGTCAACATCTGGCAGCATTCTTGCAAAGTGCTCGAGATTTTCCCATCCTGTCAAGTACGAATACAGCTCAGGGTTCTCAACAATACAGCCAACGTGACGCATGGCTTGATTATGCTCTTTGCGGACGTCGAATCCACAAATGTGAATGGTCCCTTCCGTCGGTCGAATTAAATCAACGAGCATCCGAATTGTTGTTGTTTTCCCTGATCCATTGGGACCTAGGAAACCGAAGATTTCTCCGGCATAAACATCGAAGGAAATTCCTTTGATAATCTCTTTATTTTTAATTTTCTTTTTCAAATTTTTCACGGACAATACGGTCTCAGGAACGATTACTGCTTCTGTCACTTTGCTGCCCCCATTACTTCAGAATTTGTAAAATTCGATCTGCAATCCGCTCATAACCATCCCCGTTAGGATGAAAATGATCAGCCGAAGACAAATATTTAATCAAATTTTGTTCAAACAAATCATAAGTCGGGACAATGACCATTTGCGGATAACGATTGATCATCTCGAAAACACCATTATTCCAGCGCTGTACAATGAGCGATCCTTCTTGTTTGGGATCCAAATCTAGGAATGGATGATACAAGCCTACGTACATCACGGTAGCCTTAGGGTTGGCCTTATTAATAGTTTCGAGAATTTTCTGCATTTTATCAAGCGCCGGAGCCACACGGCTTACCGCTGCTTCAGGGTTAAACTCGGTCTGGTTATCGCCTGTAAAAAGTCCATCTCCACCTGCAAAAATATCATTGCCGCCGATGGTGAGCAACACAATATCTGCCTGCGCAAGCGCATCCTGTGTCTTCTTTAGCGCCAGATCAGCTAAAAGCTGGTCGCTCTTGTAGCCTGGAATAGCTAAATTATTAAGCACAAATACTGGTTTGCCTGTCTCTTTTTCCAGCTTTTCACGGACGCGGCCCACATAACCTTTGCCTGTATTATCGCCCGTTCCTGCCGTTAATGAATCGCCGAGCGCAACAATTTGCAGCTTGGCTTTGCTTTCAATCATCGATTCCTTCTTCGGAGCCTCTGTCGCCAATTGAAGCGTTCCAGAAGCTTTCGGAAACCATATCTGATTCGCCGCGTATGCAAATCCTACAGCGAAAACAATCGTCGTAATCGATGCGGTTAAGCCAATTGTCCCCCATATGAAGCGAGATGATCTCAAGAATGTCCCCTCCTGCGAATAAATGGCATAATTCATACTAAGAGTATAGCTTCTAGAATAAATTTGCAAACGTTGCAAATTTGCGCTTCGTAAAAATCGATCATATGTTCGTTTTTTTAGTATAACATACTTGGCCATCATTCAAACAGCCTCAATTATGTTTGTCTGGTGTGGGGGTGGTCGCCCTTTTGTGACTGTTGTTGGTGTTGCGAGGTTACTGTTGTGCGTTGCGGTACTACTGTTGGTGGGGTTCGTGCTTTCAACTTAAGAGTAGCGCCAGTCCATGTCGTTGCGGATACAATGCTCTAACCGGACTGAGGTGCCGCTTTTGGTTACTTTTAGGGCTAATTTGGAATTTAACGGACACAGGGGACCTTAATCGTCATGAAACTAGTTAAAACCTCTGTTAATCCCTTAAATAACAGCTCCTCGGTCCGTTAGATTCTCAAAATGAGCTAGTTTTGACGAATAACGGCTCGTGAGTCCTTTAGCAGAAGATGTAGAGTGCGGGACGGGTTCAGTTCGTGGAGTGTGGCCTGCTGCAGGTTAATTTTGATAGTGTGTTTCTTATCGCGGGGGTTCTGTTGGTGGCTTGTGTCTTGATGTCGCATTGTTACTTTTGGTTGCATCGCGGGGTTACTGTTAGTGGTGTTGCGGTATTACTGTTGGTTGGGTCGCGGGGTTACTGTTGGTGGAGTTCGTGGTTTTCAACTTACGAATGGCGCCAGTCCATGTTGTTGTGGATACAATGCTCTAACGGACTGAGGTGCCGCTATTGGTTACTTTTAGAGTTAATTTGAGCTCTAACGGACACAGGGAACCCTAATCGTCATGAAACTAGTTAAAACCGCTGTAAATTCCAGAAATAACAGCTCCTAGGTCCGTTAGATTCTCAAAATGGGCTAATTTGGACGAATAGCGGCTTGTGAGTCCGTTAGCAGATGATGTAGAGTACCAGAAGGAGCTCAGTTTGTGGAATGTAACGTATCACGGGGCTCAGTTTGTGGAATGTAACGTATCACGGGGCTCAGTTTGTCGAATGTGACGTATCACGGGGTTCAGTTGTTGAGGTGCAGTCGTGCCGAAAGCTTACGTTGTCATGGCGGTGTAGTGGTTACTGCTGAAAACTTTCACCCACCATGCTGATCCTAATCGTAGTACGAAGGTTTGGGCATGCACCTCCCCGCTTTTAACCTAATAAAATAAACCTAGCGGTATGAACATCACCGCCAGGTTATCGTTGTTAGAACAAAAACTAAACAGCATCCTGCAAAAACTTATACTGCGCTTGAATCAAGCCGTAATAAATTTTTTGCTCCTTCATCAATTCATCATGATTGCCGATTTCCATCATGCGGCCATGATCCAGGACAACGATTTTGTCCGCTTTCCGAATCGTCGACAGCCTGTGTGCCACAATGAAGGACGTCCTGCCTGCAAGGAGCGTTTTGAGAGCTTCTTGAATTTTCAGCTCCGTATCCGTATCAATACTAGCTGTCGCTTCATCCAGGATGAGCACTCGCGGATTCGCTAGCAGTGCCCTCGCAAAGGAAATCAGCTGACGTTGCCCCATTGATAACACATTACCGCGTTCCTGTACTTCTGTGTCATAACCATTGGGTAAGCTGACGATAAAATCATGAGCATGAACGGCTTTAGCAACCTCTTCAACCTCTTCATTTGTTGCATCTAACCGACCGAAACGGATATTATCTCGAATCGTCCCCGAGAATATAAACGTATCCTGTAGTACGACGCCTATTTGCGAACGCAAGCTTTGAATCGTAACATCCCGAATGTTTACGCCATCAATCATAATACGACCTTCTGTGGGATCATAGAATCGGCAAAGCAAATTCATAATCGTACTTTTACCAGATCCCGTATGCCCTACTAAGGCAATAGATTGTCCTGCATGCACATCCAGATTAAAACCTTTAAGAGCCGGACGACCAGCCTCGTACTCGAATACGAGATTTTCAAACTTCACATTTCCTTGGATGTTAGCCAGGTCTTTCGCACCTTCAAGTTCAGCGACAGATGGCTTCTCATCGATAAACTCAAAGATCCGCTCAGCAGAAGCCATCGCAATGAGCAATTGGGAATACATTTGACCTAGGCGCGTAATTGGCTCCCAGAAATAGCCTATGTAAGTAGCGAAGGCAACTAGCAACCCGACTGAAATTTCCTCCGTTTGGATTAAATAAGCACCCAGCCAGAATAGAATGCAGTAACCGATAGCTCCAGTTATCTCGATGAGGGGACCGAACGACTGATTGAGCATGGAAGCGCGATTCCATGACATACGGTTGATCATATTCATTTTGGTGAAAAACTGAATATTTTCTTTTTCCTGCGAATAAGCTTGGGTGACCTTAATCCCTTGAATACACTCATTCAAATGGGCATTAAGCCGCGATTGCTTCATTGTTACATCCTGCCAAGCATGGCGAATTTTTTTGCGCAGCTTGGTAGAGATCATGAACATGATAGGAACCGTCACAATAATGGCTGCACCTAATTTAAAATTAAAGGTCAGCAAAATAATAATAATCCCAACCAGCTGCACGACATCAATCAACAGGTTGACGACCCCGTTCGTAAACAAATCTTGCAGTGAGTTCACATAGTTCGTTACACGAACAAGAACAGATCCTGCTGGACGCGTATCGAAGAATCGGAATGATAGCTTTTGAATGTGGCTGAACAAATCGTGCCGTAAATCATAGATAACACGTTGTCCAATCATATTCGTATACTTAATTCGGAACGTATTTGCCAGCCATTGAATGATATATACACCTAGCATGATACCAACAATGATTAACAGTAAGTTTGTACTTTTAGGTATAATAGCTTTATCAATCGCTTCTCTGATCAGTAACGGTACCGTCAGCTTGGTAATGGCTCCAACTAACATCATAATGATGATAATCGGGAGCATTTGTTTCTTATACGGCTTCATATAACTAAATAAACGTTTCAATTGCCCCCAGTCGAAGGGCTTATCGATCAACTCATCGTCTTGGTAGACAAATCGCTGTCCGACTTGAGAATCTTCGATCTTGGCTGACGCCTCGGCTTGATTCGATTTCGTACTCAATGTGCTAACCTTCTTTCTTGCAAAGAGGAATGGTTTCGCGTTTTCGCATCTAATTCTGTATCTTTGGCTGCAGCTACTTGATCATCTTGAACCGCTTTCTTAGGCTGATCAGCATATTGAATATCGTAAGTTTGACGGTAAAGGCCGCCCTGCTGCAGAAGCTCATGATGTTTGCCTCTTTGAACGATTCTTCCTTTATCGAGTACGATAATTTCATCAGCATGCTTCAAGGATGAAATCCGATGGGCTATAATGAATGTCGTTCTTCCCTGCATGACCTCACTAAAACCTGCTTGAATCTCGTGTTCTGTTTCCATATCAACAGCGCTAGTTGCATCATCAAGCACCAGAATTTTGGGATCTTTGATCAGTGCTCTAGCAATGGCAATACGCTGCTTCTGACCACCTGATAAACCTAATCCTCGCTCACCGACAACCGTGTCATAGCCCTCTGGCAGCTCAGAAATGAAATCATGCGCTTTAGCCAGTTTCGCTGCCCGAATAATTTCATCCATCGTGACATCTTTGCGTCCATATGCGATATTGTTAAGAATAGTGGAGGAGAATAAGAACGTTTCTTGGAAAACAGTCGCAATCTGATTACGGTAGCTTTCAAGCTCTAAGGAGCGAATATCTTTGCCATCAAGCATCACTCGGCCGTCTTTCACGTTATACGCTCTCATCAGCAGTGAAATCACTGTTGTTTTACCTGAACCCGTGCTGCCGAGCAGTCCGATTACGGAGCCTGGCTTAGCATCCAAGCTGAAGTCATATAAAGCTGGCTGCTTTTCTGGATAAGCAAACGTAACATTGTCGAAACGTACATTTCCTTGCACTTCACTGCTTTTTAAGATGGTTGCATCAGCTTGATCTTTCACATGTAAATATTGATGCAAAATATCAAGAATTTTCTCACCAGAAGCTTTCGTATTCGTAAAGTTGTTGATATGGAAGCCAAGTCCCCACATCGGGCCGATGATGTACCAGATTAAGCTGAAGCAAGCCACTAGCTCACCAAGAGAAATCGTATTCTGGATAACCATGTAACCCCCGACACCAAGCAGCATAACGACGCTCAGATTCGCCAGAATTTCCATGATTGGGAAATACTTCGCCCAGATCCCGGAACTTTCAATGTTCATCGCCTTATAGTCCTCATTACGAGCTGAAAACTTATCCACCTCATGAGCCTCACGCGCGAACGATTTGACTGTCCGAACCCCTGTAATGTTTTCTTGTACCGCGGTTGTCATCGAGCTAAGCGATTGGCGCACCATCCGGAAAGCAGGATGAATCTTACCTTCAAAACGAATTGCCGTAAACGCCAGAAATGGCATCGAAATCATCGTTAATAAGGCTAACTTCCAATTGATCGAGAACATCATGCTCATGCCGAAAATCAGCATAAGTAGCACGTTTAGCAGTTGAGCGAAACCAAAGCCGATAAATTGCCTGATTGCTTCCAAATCAGCTGTCAATCTGGACATCAAGTCCCCTGTTCTTGCTTGATCGTAGTACTGAAAGGACAAATACTGCAGCTTGTTGTAGAGCGCATTCCGCAAATGATACGCAACTCGGTTGCCCAATCGGCCCCCGCACAAGCCATGCAGGAATTGAAGCATCCCCTTAATCGATACGACAATCACAACAACAATCGCTAATTTCGGAACGAGTTCAAATTGCTTTTTTGCGATCACGTCATCGATCAGATACCGGAGTAAATTCGGATAAACGAGACCTAATGCAGTTGCTGAAGCTAAACATAGAATTGCTAAAAAAAACAGTTTTTTCTCTGGCCAAAAATAGGGCTTCAGTTGCCTGAATACATCCACTTTGGTGACCCCTCCTCAAGAAGGTGAATTTGGAAAAGCTAGGTAAGCGTTTTAATACTTAATGAATCTTAACACCATCCCTATATGCGGGCAATCAGAAGAATGCGTGATATATTCGCTTAAAACCCCATAACTTCACAAAAACGTGCAGGAATCCCCCCTATTCTTTAAAATCATCCCGATAACCAACGATGTAAGCCTTTACATACACATGCGTGAAAAAGGGTTGGTCACGTTCAATTGAACATGGCCAACCCTAATGTTTAATTGTTAAACAAACGACTTTAATTGATGCTGTTTGGATATTAGTTCGTTCAAATCAATCTTCATTTCAAGGGCATCGCGCATCCCTTCAGCGTGCTCATTCAGCTGCCCAAGCAGCTGATTTTTCTGTTTCATCAGCCAATTTTCCAGCTGATTCGCATAGGCCTCTTCGAGCTCAGAAGTTTGAAGCTCAATAAACTGAGCCACCGGTGCTGTCATCCGATTTTCCAAATCAGCTCTCAGCTTGCTTTTACCATCACCTTCAAAAAATTGCTTCGGATTCTTGAAATGACTTTGCAGCAATTTAAGTGAAATCTCAGGGGCTTCCATTTTCGAGCTGATTTCAGGCGTCGTAAACGTGTTGGATTCGTAAGTACCGCTCTCGAAACCATCCATGACTTGGCGAAGCTGCTCTTCCCATCGTTTAACACGATTTCCGGATATCAGATTCATGCGATTCTCAACGCGCAGCGTCGTAGCAAGCACTTCTTGAGAAAGATCATAACCGATCATGCGCAGCAGCTCGCCCCAGGCCGACTGGAGCGCTTGCTTCGGATCTCTCGCTTCCTCACGGAACGTGGAGGGATTAAAGGCGTAATTGTATAATTCGCCAAACCGGTACATCGTACGCTGCTTCACATAATACAGAAGCTCCTGAATCTCTTTCTTCAACTCTTTGAGCTCGGCTTCGAAAACTGTATTGTGAAGCAGCTCTGCACACTCTCGCTCAGACTGCTCCAGCTTCACAAGCTGTTGCTTCCGCTGTTCTTCCCCTGTTTGAGCGCTCTCCAGCCACTGCTGCATCGTGGAAATCGCGCGGTGCAGCTCCAAATTCGCTGCATGTATCGCGACATCGCTAAGCTCATTGAATGTAAACTGCACAAATTCACCTTCAAATGGACGGATACCCGACTGCGCCACTAGTGCCTCGTTACCGGTAATTTTCCCTTCTGCTGCTAAATAACTGGATATCGGGTAAATACGCGGATTGCGGATCCCGTGCTGCAAGAGATTCGTTTCCACATGGGTCATCACACCCTGCAGTTCTTCGGGGCTTGCTGCAAGATCGGCAGCATTCACGATGAAAAACATTTTATCCATTTCAAAACTATCTTTGACACGTCCAAGCTGTAAAAGGAACTCACGGTCCGCCTGCGAGAACGCATGATTATAATAAGTCACGAAAAGAATGGCGTCGGCATTTTTTATATAATTAAAAGCAACGCCTGTATGGCGGGCATTAATGGAATCTGCACCAGGTGTATCAACGAAAATAATGCCTTGTTCCGTCAAGGGATTTGAATAATATAATTCTATAAATTCAACAAAACAAGACTTCGACTCGTCCGCAACGTAACTTGGAAACTCCTCTTTGCTGATTTTCAGCTCCGTGCCCAAATGATTCTGCGCCAGCTCCCAGCCCTTCTCGACTGCCTTAAGAAATGAATAGTGCGGCTTTCCTTTCGCAGTTACATCTGCTGGCGAAAGAGCGCCTATGCGTTTCAATGAGGACGCCATATCACTGGCTTGCACGCCCAAAATTTCTAGTGAATACAGAACGTCCTGCAGAATCGCATCTGCTTTCTTCATTTTCACCTTGGCTGTGCCATGCGGCCAACCTTCTTGCGGCGGCATGATTTTATTAATGGCCGCCGTCGTCGGGTTCGGCGAGACCGGCAGCACTCTTTCACCAATCAACGCATTGGCGAAAGAGGACTTGCCGGCGCTAAATGCGCCGAACAGCGCAATCGTGAACGTCCGCTGCCGCAGACGTTCCGATTTCTCGCGCATGGCGCGCGCGATCGATCGCATCGACGGCAATCCGTCGATGAGCTGGGAAGCCGCCAGCAAGTCGGCGGCTTTGCGCTCCATGCGCCTGCCGTGTTCACCCGAGGTGAACGCGGCCCCCGCAGATGCCGCTGCCTCCACTGGGGCAGCGGCTGCAGGCGCTACGGCCGCCGATGCTGTGGCAGCGGCCTGCAAGATCTTATCCATGGAGGTGACATGCAGCCCCCCGCTCAGCGGGGCAGCTGCTTGCTCCTCCATGGGGGTGTACTGCTGCGCGTCCGGCAGCGCCGGCGCAGATGGTCTTGCCCAGCTGGCCATGCGCAGCAGCTGGGCAGTCGCTGCCGCCTCGGCTTCTTCGAGGCGGCGCAGTTCGCGGACAGCGCTGAGGCGGCTGCCCAGCGCTTCTAGCTCAGCCGCAAGCGCAGCTGCGGCTTGCGTGTTGTTCTCGCGGACGGCAGCCGCGAGCAGGTCGATAACCGCAAATGCCTGTTTGCGGTACTGCTGTTTAAGATCAGACGCCACTTGCTTCATAAAGTTAAGTGTATATTCGCCGCCAAATGTGGCGCCAGCGTTTACTTGTGCCGCGAGCCACTGTGATGTAACTTCGACGCGCAAAGCTTCAATCTGACCCAAGAGCTCAGGATCATGCTGCCCTTGGCTTTGCGCAGCCTTCTTCAAAGCATCCCGCAGATGCCAATCCAGCTGTGCTTCCACCTGCTCTGACAAATCTGCTTGAAACGCAGTGAGCCGTTTCTCCGTCTCCAGAGCCGTCTGTGCAGCTCTGGAGAAGAATCCTACCTTGAACCCAGGCTTTCGGCTCTCTAAATACGCGTGAGCCTGATCGCGGGTCAAGGCTGGAGTGATGTTGGCATTCTCAATAATCGTGCCAACTTCCTTACGCAGCTGTGCCGTCAATGCTTCCGGCAGCCCTTTTAAGACCGTTAGCTCTTGCTGCTTTGCAGCTGACTGCGCCTCTACCTCCTGTACATCGCCTTCTTGGCTGATTTGCTCCATAAGCTCAGCCTTCTGGGGCTCATGCTGCTCAGCTAACCATTTGCCATGCTCGTCTGCAAGATAGCGCGCAGAGGCGTCAATACTGAAGCTGCGCAGCTCATCGCCACGCTCAATTAAGCGGCTCAAGAGCCATTGCAGCTTCCCATACTCGTTATGAGGGTGATTCGGCTCTTTCATTGTGACAAAGAGCAGGTCATCCGGCACGATTCCCCAGTTCAGAAAGGCTTGTTTCGTCCCCTCTTGATACTGCGTAAACGGCAATTCCCATTCTTTGTGCTTATCGATCATATTGACAATGAGGTAGAGCGGTTTGCCCCACTCCTTCATTTTCTTCGTAAACGCGAGATTCACTTCGGATTGCACGTGATTGTAATCCATCACATAAAACACGACATCCGCCAAATGCAGCGCCGATTCCGTTGATTTATGGTGGGCATCATCCGTGGAATCAATCCCTGGTGTGTCCAGCAGCGCTGTGTGTTCGCCTAGAAAAGCAATGGGAAACGATATTTCCACCGTTTCAATGTCTGTTCCATTCACACAATAAGCTTCAAGCTCATCAAGTGGAATCGTATTCGTTTTTCCTTGAAGGCTTGCATGTCGATGTGTAACATGAGCGCCAGGCGTCCCATTACGGATACTTACGATATTTGCACTCGTTGGTATCGGAGAGGATGGAAGCAGCGGATGCCCGCATAGTTGGTTAATTAAAGTTGATTTCCCCGCTGAAAAATGACCGCAGAAAGCAATATTCATTCTGCCTGAATCAATCTTCATGAGTAGCTGCCCCAGCTTACTTGCGTTATCTAGATCCCCAGTTGTTTGCAGATTCAACTGCATCTTCTTAATCGCATCCGGCATGACCGAAATGCTTGTATCTATAGCTTGCGTCATTCGTCCGTTCCGCTCCTTATTAACCGGTCTTCTATCCAATCCTATATCTATGATGATACAGAAAAAAATCTCCCAGAGGGAGATTTAATTTTTTAGGACATAACCACTTTTTCTTTTTCAGGCAAGAAAATTTCAAAAACATCACGATGCTGTAGAATCGTAATATCCGATTCTTTTACTTTCATCACAACAACTTCAGTTTTTGTTTTCATCTTGTCTATGTAATTCTGAGGAACTTCACCTGATTCACTGACTGTAATACCTTCAATGACTTTTTCCTCATTATCGGCTAATGGAGTATTAATCACTTGTTCGAAAATATCAGAGAATTGTTCAAAGCTATTGGTGTATACGGCGATGCATTTCATTTAAATCCCATCCTTTGTCTGCATATCATTTGTTTGTAATAGTTTTCCTAGTTGAGCTTGGTTTCATACGTTTCTTACCCTCGCGACAATGATCCAAGAGTGGACAAACCTCGCATTTCGGGTTTTGCGCTTTACAATGATACCGGCCAAAAAAAATCAGACGATGATGGGTTTGTGTCCATTCTTCCCGAGGAACCTTTTTCATCAGCTTCTTTTCAACCTCAAGCACCGAATCATCGATGCCCACCAATCCTAATCGCTTGGACACGCGTTCTACATGAGTGTCAACCGCAATGGCAGGTACGCCAAATGCGTTAGAGACAACGACGTTTGCCGTTTTTCGGCCTACACCAGGCAGCTCGACTAAATGTTCGTGCTTCTCTGGGATCTCACCATCAAACTTGTCCAGCAGCAGCCGGCACAGTTTTTGAATATTGCTCGCTTTATTTCGAAATAATCCAATCCGTCTGATGTCTTGTTCCAGCTCCTCCAAAGGAACGGCCAAGTAATCTTCAGGTCTCTTATATTTCTGAAATAAATCCAATGTCACCTTATTTACGGTTTCATCGGTGCATTGAGCGGATAGCAAAACAGCAATCGTTAATTCAAATGGATTACTGTGACGCAGCTCGCAATGTGCATCCGGAAATAGTTCACCAATCGTATCCAAAATATGCCTTACTAACTTCTGCGTCATGTCTTTACTTCCTTAGGGTCGTAATATTCTCCAGTTTAGCGAATTGTGACGTTAGAATCAATGCTTGTTAGCGTCAAAATGCGAACATTTTCTAAAAAATTGCCATATTTATTTTTAAAATGATAAAAAACCCGCCTGCAGCAGGAGACAAGCTCCTACGATACAGACGGATTTGAGGTTTGTTTTGTTCAATGTTACTTCTCAATCTCAACAATTTTATTATCCAGCACATAAATCATGACTTGATCGCCAGACACAAAAGAAGATGGACCCACAATATCTGTTCCTTTGTGATAATAAGCTCTTGGGAAAAGGCTATAGGAAGTTTTATCTCCAGCAGTAGTTGATTTCAAGTACATTTGATTAACAACTGAGCTGTAATTATCAACTTCTCGTTTAGTCGCAGCAGCCACTTGAATCATTAGCTTATCACTCGCGTCTTTCATTACTTGTACACGATCGCCTACTTTAATAGATGCGAAATTATAATCCGATCCGCCATTCAGCTTCACGCCGAAATTGGTTCCTGCATTAATAACTTGGCTTTTTCCAGTAAAGTCCTGAACGGTCAACGAGGAGCTAGCCGCATTCACAGCAGTTACCTTCCCGATTACCGGAGTTGCAATCTCAGCTCTGACAACTTTTGCACCATCGAACGAAAGCTTCACATAGTCATCCAAAACAAAATCATTGATCGAGCCTGCGCTTTGATCCGGTTTCACGATCGGTACACCGTCTAGTGAGATGACATACTGCGTATTCGCTTCATCGGCCACGGTAATTTGCTTGGAATTCACATTTGTAATAACCGTTTTGTACATCGCAGTTTTACTAGTCGTGATTTTAGTAACGATACTTTGGTCGAAACTAATTTGAAGAGAGATCGTATCTCCGACTTTCAGATCCGAAAGTGTACTGTTTGGTTTATTCGCCAGCTCAACGACAGGTGCATACTGCAGCTTGAATGACAAGCTTTGACCGCTATCCGTTTTTAACGTAATATCGTTCGTTTGCAGATTTAATTGCGTGATAGAGCCGTTTAGCTGCGTGGACATCTGAACTTGTGTAACCTTTTTTTGTGAAACCAGTAAATCTACATATTTTCCTACTGTAAATGTACCACTAAAGTTAGCTAAAGGAAGTTTCATGCCAGCATATGAAATTGATACGCTATCCGTCAAAATATACGCATGAGGCTCACCTTTATTATCGATAACCGAAAGCAGCTTCAAATTCTGATCATAACCCACTATTTTGGCAAAATATAAATTTTCAATGGAGCGGTTTGCCACTGTAATCAAAGTTACTTTATTATTGAGAACTTCCAGTTTCAACTGATCGCCTGCAGCAAGGTCGTAAATACTAGCGTTCGTTACTCCATTGATAACAACCTTAACATTCTCAGACAATTCATAAGCATCAACAGGTTTACCTGTTGTTTTATTTATCAATACCGTCGTTTTATCTTCTGAGAATTCTTTAAAAGTCCCTTCAATGCTAACGCCGACATCCGCTTGCTTCTTAACAGCAATTTTCACAACTTCGCTGTTCTTAATCGTATACTCGACGATATCGCCAATGTGTAATGAATTCAAATCTGCCAAGCTGTTATCCGTAGAAGTAATAAGTAAAGCAGAAGAGAAACTGTAAGATTCAGGTTGACCTGATTCCGTATCCAGCAGCGTAATTTGTGCGGAGTCTTTGTTCAGGTTTTGAATCGCTCCATTTGCTGTTTTATTAACCGGCACTTGTTTGACAATGATAGACGTGTATTTGTCCGTTTTGACAATTTTGCTTTTACGCAGCTGAATTGTACTACCGGTTACAATATCTCCAAGGCTAAGGCCGCGACCTTCCGTATCCGTTACTGCCACATCTGCCGCCAAATCATAACTTTCAAAATCATCCAATGTAGCCTTCAGGGAGTTCATGTTTAGTTTGAGCAATTTCCCCTCTTGGATGTCCAGCTGCAGCTCGTCTTTCACGATTTCAACATAGTAAGCAACACCATTCACTTCAACAATGGAAACTTCATAAGTTTCTTGAAGTTCTTTCGGATCGATCGCCGTATCGTTTTTGTTACCATAGAAGACAGCATTCGGTGAGAGTTTATATGTACTCGTATTGCCATCTTTGTCCATAAGGCCAATCGTACCGCTTGTGAGGGTGGTCAAGTATCCTTTTTTCGCATGTGCTGGTAAAGATGTGAGATCTTTCTGGGAGCGGCTTAAGAATGCAGCCATTTGAGCGCGTGTGACCGCACCTTTCGGTTGGAACGTCCCGTCCTCAAAGCCATCGACCACTTTCAATGCTACCGCAGCATTCACATATCCAAGCGATGTAGAACTGATTTCGCTATTATCGTTAAATGTCGTTTGCGTTTGGGATAAGCTTTGGGCGAAGGCGCCTTGGCCAATTGCCCGAATAACGATCTCTGCTACCCATTCTCTTGATGCCTGACGCTGTCCCCACTTCTCTTTGGACTTATCGCTCGAGCTTCTTTCTTTCTCTTCTTCGTTCGTAATTAATCCTTTTTGAAGAGCTACAGCTACATAATTTCTCGCATAAGAATCCACAAGCATGAAATCAGGAAAAACCGTTGTTGATGTCATGTCATTAACTTCATCCTGCAAGCCCATCATGCGGACGGCCATAATCAGCACATCCTGCTGGGAAACCGAATTTTCTGCGCGGTAGGCACCATCTTCATAACCTTCGATGATTCCTTCCAAGGCCAATTTCGAAATATGCCGAATTCCCCAATAATCTGATTTTACATCCGGGAAAGAAAGTTTGACGTTATTTGTTGAGGTTCCATTCACGGTCCCAGCGGCTAGAGCCGGCGTTCCTGCTAAACTTGTTACAATTAATGAACTTAAGATTGCGCTTGCCAACTTCTTGTTTCTCATCTCTCTTATTAACTCCTCTGCTCTTCCATTTAATTAGGTCGTTTGATTGGGTAGGGAAGCTCCAGATGCCCCATTAAGCTGTCGACTTGTTTCCCATCCTTCAGGATGTATAAGCTTTTTACTTCTGGAAACTGAAAAACCGTTTTCTTTAGTGCATTCAAAAACATTTCTTCCCCAGGGGCGCCCAATTGCGTTTTGGGTCCAAAAGTGAGATCCACTTTCAGTTCCCCTTTGGTTTTATCAAAAACTGAACTTGTAAACTTCAAATCATCAAATAAAGGAATGGCTTTAGGATCATCACTTTTCTTAAGCGCGTTCAGGGCTGCCCCATATACATCTGAGTCCTTCTTGTAAGAGATCGTAACTTCTTTCTCTACAAGCTTCATTTCGTCTTGATCGCTATAGTAAGCTTTAATCTTTTTTTGCAAGACAGGTTCTGGTGTTGGAGTCGCCGCAACCGTTGGTGCAGGACTTTGAACCGAAGATGTCGAGATTGGGGCTGTAGATGTCTGCGCACCATTACCGCTCACCAATTGGTTTTTTTGACCACAGGCCGTTACAGACAATGTTATAGCACTCACAAGGAGTGCCCCCTGTATGAATCGTTTTGTTTGAGTCATTTCACTCACTCCTTCGCGTTTTGCTTAGCAAAACTAGCATCGTAGCATAAATAGAGCTCTCACCTCTTACTTGAGGTTCAAATATTCTTTGATAGCAGTAACGAGAGCAGCGGCTAGCTTGTCCTGGAACGCATCCTTATACATCGCAGTTTCATCGTTCTTATTAGACAAGTACCCTACTTCCAGCAGAACAGCCGGCATGGTCGTTTTCGTGATGACTCTAAAATCAGCTTCGCGTACTTTGCGATCAGGAAACCCTATAGCAGGGACCGCATACTTGTGAATGACATTCGCAAAAGCTGCGCTTTCCGGTCTGTTGTAGTACGTTTCTGTTCCGGATACCGTAGCCTTAGCACTATTCCCGTGAATAGATAAGAAAAGGTCCGATTGAATGTTATTAGCAAAAGATACCCGGTCATCCAGCGGAATGAACGTATCATCAGAACGAGTCATCAAAACATTAAGACGCTTGTCCTGAAGGAGAAGCTGCTCTACTTTCTTCGCCATAGACAGTGTAAAATCCTTCTCATGTCTGCCCGTTATGGATAATGCGCCAGGATCATTGTCGCCGTGACCAGCATCAATAACGACAGTCAACTGATGTTCGGCAATTGTCGCTTTCCATTGATTAGGAAGCTTGGAAGCCTGAACCTTAATATCAGCAGTACTTTTCAAATCCAGAATAACTCTTACAGTAGCCGGGTTATCGTTAAAGTTGGAAAAGCGAACTTTCTCGATGAGTGGATGCTTCGAAATCAACTCTCCCGCATTTTTGACAAGCAGTTTCTTGAGAGGTTCATCTAAAATAGTGTTTGGGAAATCTAATACAATCCGATTCGGATTGGCTAATTTCATCGTCGTCGGTACGAGCGATCCGTCTTTGGCCGTTACCGTTAACTCCTTATCGGTCAACACGATCGATTGCACCAGATGAACATTTGGATCAGGAATGTTGGTGCCAGTACCAGTGCCAGTACCTTCCCCTGGTTTGGCTGGATTTGTTGGTGTTGTTGGCGGCGTAGTTGTTGGCGGTTTCGTTGGCGTTTTGTCATCGACGACATCAACCGGACCTGTTACGGGTTTGGAATCGCTCTCGTCTTTTTTGAACATATGTACGGAAGAAGTGGATGCGTCCCATGTAAATTCAATACCCATTTGCTGCCCAATGAAACGGAGAGGTAGCATTGTATTGCCTTTATCAATGATCGGAGCAACCTCCATGGCTTCCTTTTTGCCTTTAATCAGTGCCGTTTTGCTGTTGATAACCAATTGAATATTCACATCGTCCTTGACGATTGTTACTTTGCTCGTGGCTTCATCCCAAGTTACCTTAGCGCCAATTTCTTCAACGATAATTCGCACAGGCACAATTGTATTTCCACTAATAATACGTGGTTGCACTTCACTCGAAACTAATCTTTTTTCATTCAAAAAGAGCTTAATCGCATTAGGAGCTTCTGCCCCCAATGCAGTAGTAGGCAGCAGCAGCACAGAAACCAACAGCATGAAACAAATTGCAGGAAATTTCATCATTCACCTCTATATATTGTCGGAATTATAGTCGTAATCACAAAAATGAGACCTCTGTCTCTCAAAACCTAGCAGCAATTGTCCTTTATCTCATATTAGTCACTTAGCCCGACAGCATAACCTCCGTCCGTTCGACAATCTAGTAATCTATTAGACGTAAGAAACTACCAAAAGTTGCATAATAAATTTACAAAAAAAAGACGCATCCTATGGAGTCCCCATAGAGATGCGTCTTCGACCCGAACTTATTTATAAGCCAAACGCTTAGCGTGAGCTTGCTCGTAAGCCGTAATTTTGTCTTCATGCTGGAGTGTTAAACCGATATCATCCAAACCTTGTAGCAAAAACTGACGACGGTGCTCGTCGATGTTAAAGTTAATTTCCAGGCCATAGTCGTCTGTAAGTTTGTTGTTCTCAAGATCAACATTTAGCTTGTAACCTTCATGCTCATTTGTGCGAGCAAACAAATCATCAACTTGTTCTTCCGAAAGTTTAATAGGCAGAATGCTGTTTTTAAAGCAGTTGTTATAGAAAATATCCGCATAAGAAGGTGCGATGATGACTCGGAAGCCAAAATCTTGAATCGCCCATGGTGCATGCTCACGGGAAGATCCGCAGCCGAAGTTCGCTCTGGAGAGCAAGACGGAAGCGCCTTGGTAACGATCCTGATTCAGAGGAAAGTTCTCGATTACGTTACCCGCTTCATCCCATCTCCACTCGAAGAATAGGAATTGACCGAAACCGGAGCGCTCAATTCTTTTAAGAAATTGCTTAGGAATAATTGCATCTGTATCTACATTGACACGATCCACAGGACCTACAAGGCCTGTATGTTGTTTGAAAGCTTCCATGTTTTCATTCTCCTTAATCAGCCAAAATTAAGCTTGTTGGTATTCTTTAATTTCCCAATCACGAACATCGTAGAAATGACCTTTGACCGCTGCAGCGACAGCCATCGCTGGGGAAACGAGATGCGTACGTCCACCGCGGCCTTGACGGCCTTCGAAGTTACGGTTGGAAGTCGACGCACAACGTTGACCTGGTTGCAGAACGTCAGGGTTCATTGCCAAACACATACTGCAGCCTGCATCGCGCCATTCGAAGCCCGCGGCTGTAAAGATTTTGTCCAAACCTTCTTTTTCAGCTTGAATCTTAACGCGACCGGACCCTGGTACTACGATGGCTGTAACACTTGGATCAACTGAGTATCCTTGTGCGATTTTCGCAGCTGCGCGAAGATCTTCGATACGTCCATTCGTACAAGAACCGATGAAAACATAGTCAACTTTCAGCTCTGTCATTGGTGTTCCTGGTGTTAAATCCATATATTCAAGCGCTTTTTCAGCTGCTTTACGTTCATTTTCGGTTTCAAAGCTTTGCGGATCTGGAACAAGAGCAGTAACGCTTGTACCCATACCCGGGCTAGTTCCCCAAGTTACTTGCGGAATCAAAGTATCAGCGTCAAACTCAAGTACCCAGTCATACGCTGCGCCTTCGTCCGTTACATACTTGGACCATTCAACAACTGCTGCATCGAAATCAGCGCCTTGAGGCACATACTCGCGACCACGCAGATAATTGAAAGTCGTTGCGTCTGGAGCAATCAATCCTGCTCTAGCTCCGCCTTCGATGGACATGTTACAAACTGTCATACGCTCTTCCATGGAAAGACTGCGAATCGCTTCCCCTGTATACTCGATAACGTAGCCAGTCGCAAAATCCGTGCCATATTTCGCAATAACACCAAGGATCAAGTCCTTCGCTGTCACACCCGGTTTCAAATTACCCGTAATGCGAACTTCTAGTGTTTTGGCTTTGGATTGTTGCAGTGTTTGCGTTGCAAGAACGTGCTCAACTTCACTTGTACCAATACCGAATGCAAGCGCCCCGAAAGCACCGTGTGTCGATGTGTGGCTATCGCCGCAAACGATTGTTTTACCTGGATGCGTTAGCCCCAGTTCAGGTCCCATAACGTGCACGACACCTTGGTCGATGCTGTCAAGATCGAATAATGTAACGCCGAAATCACGGCAGTTTTGTGAAAGTGTATCAATTTGTTGTTTGGAAATAGGATCCGTAATATTGTAACGGTCCTTCGTTGGAACGTTATGATCCATTGTTGCGTAAGTCAAATCTGGTCTGCGAACTTTGCGACCTGATAAGCGAAGCCCTTCAAATGCTTGCGGTGATGTTACTTCATGCACCAACTGCAAGTCGATATAAATAACGCTTGGTTTGCCTTCTTCCTGGTTAATTACGTGATTATCCCAGATTTTCTCGAACATCGTCTTTTTACTCATATCCAGTCACCTCTTGTCATTATCCGCTCAATTTGTTAATGTCTTACCCTCATAACGTAGTTTAGCACGATTACCGTCATTGCTCCAAGATATAATAACTATAAGCTTGATAGATTAATCCTATAATTTAATTAATCATTGACTTTAATAGTGATAATGATTATCATTCTCTAGGTAGGATTGAATCACCATCAATTCTATCCATATACAGATACATACTCAGGAGGGTTTCATTGTGCGTAAAAAATTCATTAAACCATTAACGGTTACAGCTTCACTCGTTATGCTTTTCCTTACTTCTGCTTGCGGTAATTCCGCTAGCACATCCAGTTCAACACCTTCACCAAGTGAGGCTGCTTCAGTGAAGCCTACAGCTGCTGCTACCGCTGCTGCCGACACTGTCAAAACCATTACACATGAGCTTGGAACGACAGAAATTAAAGGCACCCCTAAACGTGTCGTAACGCTAGAGTGGGCATATGCGGAAGATCTGCTCGCCCTTGGGATTCAACCAATCGGGTCTGCTGATAAAAAAGGCTATGCAAATTGGGTTAACGTAACGCCTGCTTTGGATGCTTCTGTAGTTGATGTAGGAACACGTCAAGAACCTAACCTAGAAACCATTACAGGTCTCAAGCCTGATCTCATTATTACGAGCACTCTTCGTTCAAGCAAAAACTATGAAGCACTTAAAAAAATCGCACCTACTATCGTATTTAACTCCTACCCTGCTGAGGGAAAAGGTGATCAATACGCGGAGATGGAAAAAACCTTTAAAACAATTTCTGATGTTGTAGGTAAGAAAGCGGAAGGCGAGAAAGTGCTTGCCGATCTACAAAAAGCATATACCGATACGAAAGCTAAGCTTGCCGCCGCTAAAAAAGAAGGTGCTGAAGTCGCATTAACACAAGCTTTCAGCAATCAAAATAACGCAGATCTTCGTATGTTCTTGGACAACTCTATGGCCGTACAAATTCTTCAGCGTATCGGATTGAAGAACGTGTTTAAATCCAATAAATTTGAACTGTACGGCTACTCAACAGCTTCCGTAGAAGCACTGCCTGCCGTGCAAAACGCCAACTTTATTTACATCGTTCAAGATAACGATAATGTATTCGAGAAACAACTCAAAGACAACGCTGTTTGGAAAGGCCTTTCCTTTGTAAAAGAGAACAAAACCTACAAGCTGCCTGGCAACACTTGGACATTCGGCGGTCCTTTGTCCGCGAAAGTATTTGCCGAACTGACAGCTAACGCATTAACCAAATGAGTCAAATTCAAGTAAAATCAGATCCTTTTATACATCGGCAAACGACCTGGAAAGCTCTTCTCGTTTTTGGAGGAGGCTTTCTTGCTCTGCTCCTGGTCCTCTTCCTGAACATCACGCAGGGAGAAGCCCCTATTACCGTTCATACCATCGTGAACGCATTGCTGAATCCACAAGATACCCCCGACCATCACATGGTTCGGGGGCTTCGCTTGCCGCGTGCCGTCATTGGCCTTCTGGCCGGAGCTTCCCTCGCTGTTGCAGGAGCATTGCTCCAAACAGTTACACGCAATCCACTTGCATCTGCCTCAACACTGGGATTAAATGCAGGTGCTTATTTTATCATCGTACTTGCAGCGGTTTACTTCCCTAGCTTAAGGTCGGATCATTCGCTGCTACTCGCGCTTATTGGCGCATGCGGCGCGGCCGTCATGGCTTACTTTATGTCAGGCGGGCGCAAAAGCACTCCACTGCGCATGGCTTTGGCCGGAATGATCGTCTCGCTCGTCCTCTCTGCCTTTACTAGTGGGCTGCAGATTATGTACGAGAATGAGACCAACGGTCTCTTTATGTGGGGCTCAGGCGCGTTAGGACAGAATGATTGGCTCGGCGTCCGCTACGCTCTTCCTTGGGTTACGATTGGATTAGCGGCCGCCCTTTTGTTCAGTCAAAAGCTGGATATGCTGGAACTGAATGAAGATACGGCTGTTTCTTTAGGGGAAAATGTGAATTTGATCCGTTTCCTGGCACTTGCTGCTGCCATTTTGCTAGCTGGAGTAACGGTTAGTGTCGTTGGTCCTATTGGCTTTGTCGGGCTCATTGCCCCTCATCTGATTCGTTTGATTGGACTTAGACGACATAGGTTCTTAATTCCAGGCAGCGCTTTATGGGGAGCGGTCGTGCTGATTTCAGCGGATACGATAGCCAAAATGTTTCGCAGCACGCTTGGCGAGCTGCCTGCAGGGTCTGTCACCGCTGTCCTCGGGGCTCCATGGCTTATTTGGCTTGCTGTTCGAGGCTCGAAGATGCAATCATCATCGGATAGCGGCTCAACAATGGGTGTCGGCTACATCGGCAGCAAAATTTCGTACCCCTTGCTTATTTTGCTTTCCTCTGCTTCTCTGCTTGTACTTATTCTAACCGGTTTATCTGCCGGTGCTTTAAAAATTCCGTTTTCGGATGTCCTTGCCGTTTTATCCGGTAACGGCCCCGAGATGTCCAGCAATGTCATCCTTAACTTACGCCTGCCTCGCGTACTAGTAGCCGCACTTGCTGGAGCTTCACTTGCGATTGCCGGCTCCATGATGCAAGGCGCCGTTCGCAATCCGCTCGCCGACCCTTCCGTTGTCGGTGTTACGACAGGAGCTGGTATGGGAGCGCTTCTCGTGCTCACCCTATGGTCAACCGCATCAGGGATGTGGGTGCCGATCGGCGCGATGGCCGGCGCTCTCCTCTCTGCCGGCAGTGTGTATGTACTAGCTTGGAAAAAAGGACTGAACCCAGTCGTATTAATCCTTGTCGGAATCGCTATTTCTGCACTTGGATCAGCGGTTATCCAATTCCTGATCATTAAATCCAAGCTTGGTGCTGCTCCAGCACTAACCTGGTTGGCAGGGAGCACCTATGCCAGAGGTTGGTTGGAATTCTCCCAATTGAGCGTGGCAATGGCAATCCTATTGCCAATTGCCTGGCTGCTTGGCCGCCGTATGGATTTGCTTGCTTTTGGGGATCTTGTCTCGCTCGGGTTAGGCCTCAAGCTGCAGAAAACCCGCCTGATTGCGGCAAGCATCGGGGTCTTCATCGCAGCAATAGCGGTAGCATGTGTAGGCACTATATCCTTCATCGGGCTGCTCGCTCCACATGCTGTTCGGATCTTCATGGGACAGCGACACCAGAAATCGGTTGTACTGTCAGCTTTGATCGGTGCCATATTACTTGTCATTGCCGATATTATTGGGAAAGTGATCGCCATTCCCAAAGAGATCCCCTCTGGCATCGTAGTTGCTGTCATTGGCGCTCCGTATTTACTGTTCCTGATGTACCGGAGTACGGTGAAGAAGTAATGATTTTAATTAATTCGGGTAAAAAGGGCTGTCCGCATGTAGATTTATTATACTTGTGTGGCAGCCTCTTTTATTTATTGGTTATGCTAAAATATGATCATGATATATGATAAATAAAACACGTGTGACTGCTTTATAGTTAAAAGCAATAAACATGATCCTTATCATTCACAATAGGAGTTGTAAAATCATTGGAATTACGTCAACTACAATATGCGATTCAAATTGCCATTGAACGGAACTTTTCACGAGCTGCAGAAAAACTTCATATCGCACAGCCTTCACTCAGTCAGCAGCTGTCCAAGCTTGAGAAAGAGATCGGCGTTCTCCTGTTCCAGCGAAGTACTAACTCTGTTGAACTTACGCATGCTGGCTCTTTATTCGTCGAAAAGTCCCAAAAAATCCTTGACATGGTGGAGCAGCTCAAAAAAGAAATGGAAGACATTTCTCAGATGAAAAAAGGACGCCTCGTCGTAGGCAGTATGCCGATAACTGGCTCAACTATCCTCCCCTTTGTGGTCCCTGTGTTCCAAGCCGCTTATCCGGATATAGAAATTTCGCTCGTTGAAGAGACTTCAGCAAACTTGGAGACATTGACAATGAACGGGCAAACCGATATTTCTCTCCTTTCCTTGCCGATGCGGGAAGAATCGCTTATTTATGAAACACTATTAGAAGAAGAAATCGTTCTTGCCGTACCCCCGCGTCATTCGTTGACTCAGGCCCAAGAACCGATCCGCATCTCGCAATTGGAAAAAGAAGCGTTCATCGCCTTAAAGAAAGGGCAAGGTTTTCGAAAACTTACGCTTGATCTCTGTCAAAACGCTGGGATTGTTCCTAATATCGTGTTCGAATCCAGCAACATGGAAACCGTCCAATCTCTTGTGGCAGCTGGGATGGGCATCGCATTTGTGCCGTATTTGATCTCAAAGCGCAGCTTCAGCGAGTTGTCTCCCGTTCATCTTGCCTTAGAAGGCAGACCAACCCGAACACTTGTCATCGCCTACCGCAAAGGCAGATATCTCTCCAAAGCAGCTGAGGCTTTCGTCAGCACAATGAAAGAGGTCATGCAGACAATTGGTTAACTCTAAGAATCCTAGGAGGAACGAACTGTCATGAACAAAACGCAGCGTTTAATTCAGCTTATGATGGCCGTTAATGAGCGCATGGCCTTCACGACCAAGGAGCTCTCCCAGGAATTCGGCGTCTCGGAGCGAACCATGCACCGCGATTTGCAGGAGCTTACCGAGCTCGGGATGCCGCTGTATACGGAATTCGGCCCGCACGGCGGATACCGCTTGCTGAAGAAGCGAATGCTCCCTCCAATTCTGTTTACGGAACAGGAGGCCGTAGCGATGTTCTTCGCTTTTCAGTCGCTTCAGTATTATGGAGCGCTGCCTTTTGCTGCAGAATCGACTTCAGCGTTAGGTAAGTTTTATCACTATCTTCCGACGGACACCAAGAGAAGAATTGATGCTCTTAAGAACCGCGTATCATTTTGGACACCTACTCGCACACATAGTTCTCCTTATTTGGAGCAATTATTGGAGGCTTCGATCGATGCTCTTCCCCTCCACATTACCTACGCATCCAAAGATGGTGTAACGGAACGAACCGTACAGCCTATCGGCATTTACGCATCGAATGGTTACTGGTACTTTCCATCCTATTGTTTTAAAAAAGATCGCATCCTGTTATTTCGCACAGATCGCCTGCAAAGCTTGGAACGTGCTGAGCCGGACCATCCGAGCAAAGACCTCAAGAACTATACAATTCTTGATTGGCTATCAGGTGGAGTGAGCCAAAAGATAGATTCCTCCCAGCAAATAAGACTCCGTGTCAAGCTTACACCCGGTGGTGTCAGAGCTTACGAGCGAAGCAGTGGCAGTGATGAGCAAGTCACGGTACATGCCGACGGGAGCGGCGAATTAGTAACTGAGATGCACCAAAGCAATTTACTTTATTTTTCAAAATTTTTCCTTAGTATGGGGACAGATGCCGTAGTCGAAGAACCCTCGGAAATGGTGGAATGGATTCGCGACCAGCTTCAGGGTATGCTTCGCGCATACTGCACTTTGGACGAAGATTCACAAGTATGAGCTTTTTAGCGCAATTATAATCCTTGACATGAATTGTCATAGTAACGAGGTAAGCTATATGTGCAAAGTAACTTGGTGATAGACATGAAGGAGGCATAAAGAATGACAAATAGTAAGCAGCTTCAAGGTCAGGTAGCCCTAGTAACTGGGTCTAGCCGAGGCGCTGGCAGGGGCATTGCCTTAGCACTTGGTGAAGCAGGTGCCACCGTTTATGTCACTGGCCGCAGTACAAGAGAACAGTCGACTCAGACAGATCTAACAGGTACGATTGAAGATACAGCGGATGAATTGACTGCACGCGGCGGCGTTGGCATCGCGGTTCGTTGTGATCATACAATTGAATCGGATGTTAAAAAACTGTACGACCAGATCAAACAGGAGCAAGGCTCTCTTGATCTTGTAGTCAACAACGCTTGGGGCGGATATGAGGACATTGAAAAGGATGATTTTTTAGCGCCTTTCTGGGAGCAGCCATTGAAACGTTGGGACAACATGTTCGACGCCGGCTTACGTGCTCAAATGGTGTCCAGTCGCTATGCCATGTCAACCTTCTTCCTTGAGCAGAAGCGCGGATTAATTATTAACACAGGTGTCTACTCCGATATTGGCGGCGATTACCCTGTGAATGTATTTTATGACACTGTGAAACGTGCAGTTGTGCATATGACCCGTGCTATGTCTCTGAATCTTAAAGCAAATCAACTAGATGTAACAGCACTAGCGTTAGCTCCTGGTTGGATGCGCACTGAAGCCGTGTACAAGCATTACGGTCTCGAACCTGGCGATCCTGACTTCATGAAAATTGAAGATTTACACCCAACGGAATCCGTCGAGTATATTGGGCGCGCCGTTGTTGCACTAGCTTCAGATCCACTAGTACACCTGAAGGCTGGACTACTGCACGAGGTTGGTTCATTAGCTGCCGAATATGGGTTCACGGATATCGATGGCAGGCGAATGCCTCCGTTTCGCGTCTAATTCTCTTGCTATTTCATAAACCATTGTTGAATAAAATTAGGCGGTTGGATGCGGCAGTTGTGGAATGCTGTGATTTTCCAACCGTCTTTTTCTTTTATCAATACATTCGTATTAATGGAATCTCGGTTTTTCGGAGCTTTTCTCTGCCATCTTAGTTTAATCGCACCAACGCAGTGAGCAAGAGCCATGTCCCCCTGCAAAAATCGAATCTGGATCGAACCTCCTTCTGTCATTGAGGAACCTCGCAATACGCCGTCAAATAGTTTCTGATGAACTTCCGCAATCGCTTGACGCCCTTTCAGGTGCTGCCCATTGAACGTGACATAGTCGGCATCCTCCGTAAAGCATTGGCCAAATGCCTGCCCATTATGCTCATTCCATGCGGCTTGCAGGGCGCTGAACACACTGTAAATCTCTAGTTCATTCTGCGTTTTCAAATTCGCATCCATCACTTTCATCAGCTTTCATTCCCTTCGATAAACTTTCGCGTTACTCTTCTACTCCCCATTGTGTCAGACTTCGTGGATCTTGCATATTGCACGAAAGAATGAAAACTTCCCCGTCTGTGGACGGATTGCAAGCCCTTTTCTTTTGGAACTTATGCCAATTCCCCTAACCCTTCCAACACCAAAAGCATACTATATAATAAAAACTTATCGTTTCTCTAATTATTATTGATAAAGAGATACTCAATGCCTAGGAGGCGGAAACCATGATGTTAGTAAAAGCAATTGAGCAGACATTCTGTAAGTTGCAAGAACCCTCATTAGAACAAATAAAATCAGCGCTTCAATCCCTAAACAGTTTACTTCATGAGGTGCAAGATTATAAAACCGAGCCTGTGAAACTCCCTTATGGCCGAAATGTTATTTACAGCACAAAAGAGCTTGAAGTCATTATCATTCATATTCCCGCTTCTGCCGCAACGGCCATTCATAATCACGGAGCGTCCGTAGGCGCTGCTTGCCTCGTTCAAGGCAATATTGTCAACTCTAAATTCCTGCTAGACACGGAAGGTTACCCGGTTGTTCATAGTGATGATTTTATTAAAACAGGTGATTATTTTACAGCTCCGAAGGATCAAATCCATCAGCTTAGCAATCCGTTCCATGAGCCCGCCGTGTCCATTCATGTCTATAGTCCGCCGCTCACTGACGTTAACCGCTATCTGCCTTACAGTGAAGTTCTCGATTACGTTATTTAATCAAAAGAAGGCTGTCCCATAAGTCATGTGAATGACAGAGGGATAGCCTCTTTTTGGCTATTTGAGCAAAATAGCGCCCCGTAGTTCCCCACGGTTCTCACTGAAATGAACTCGCAACAGGAAAAAGAGGCTGACCAGAAGGTTTATTTACCCTAATGGCCAGCCTCTTTGATTTAAAACTGAAGCGAATTCTCGATGAATGCTTTTAATTCAGAAATAGGCATCCGCGTTTGTTCCATTGTGTCACGGTCACGAACCGTTACTTGACCATCTGTCTCGGACTCGAAATCGTACGTGATACAGAATGGCGTACCGATTTCATCGTGACGACGGTATCTTTTACCGATTGAACCTGTATCGTCATAGTCAACCATGAAATGTTTCGCTAGATCAGCAAACACAGCTTGTGCGCCTTCATTCAACTTCTTGGAAAGCGGGAAAATAGCTGCTTTGATAGGAGCAAGGGCAGGATGGAAGTGAAGCACAGTACGGCTGTCGTCACCTTCCAGCTTTTGCTCTTCGAATGCGTCAATCAAAAGCGCCAACGTCACACGGTCTGCGCCAAGGGATGGCTCGATGCAATAAGGAACATAACGCTCATTCGTTTCTTGATCGATATAGTTGAAATCTTCACCGGAATGCTCCATGTGCTGTTTCAAGTCGAAGTCTGTACGATCCGCAATACCCCAAAGCTCGCCCCAACCGAATGGGAATTTGTACTCAATATCCGTCGTAGCATTACTATAGTGAGACAATTCGTCTTCATTGTGGTCACGCAAACGAAGGTTTTCACCTTTAGCGCCTAGAGATAACAGCCAGTTGTGGCAGAAGCTTCTCCAGTACTCAAACCATTTCATATCCTCGCCTGGTTTGCAGAAGAACTCAAGCTCCATTTGTTCAAATTCACGCGTACGGAACGTAAAGTTACCTGGCGTGATTTCGTTCCGGAAGCTTTTACCGACTTGACCGATACCGAATGGCAGCTTCTTACGCATCGTGCGCTGCACATTTTTAAAGTTAACAAAAATACCTTGAGCTGTTTCAGGACGCAGGTAAACGACGTTCGAGCTTGCTTCTGTTACGCCTTGGAATGTTTTGAACATCAGATTGAACTGACGAATATCCGTGAAATCCTTGCTGCCGCAATCCGGGCAAACAATGTTATTCTCGACGATCAGCTTCATCATATCATCGAAAGTCATACCGTCCACGACGATTTCGATGTCTTTTTCAGCTAGTTTATTCTCAATCAGTTTATCCGCACGGTGGCGTGCTTTACAGTTTTTACAATCGATCATTGGATCGTTGAAATTTCCTACATGACCTGAAGCTACCCATGCCTGTGGGTTCATCAGAATGGCTGCGTCAAGACCCACGTTGTACGGGGATTCCTGAACAAATTTTTTCCACCAAGCACGTTTGATGTTATTCTTCAATTCAACACCTAATGGGCCGTAATCCCATGTGTTGGCCAAACCGCCATAAATTTCGGAACCTGGGAATACAAAACCTCTGTGCTTTGCTAATGCGACAACTTGATCCATCGTAACACTCATTGTTCATTCGCTCCTTCAGCTTATCATAATGGGCTAAGCCCTAAGACGTCCGTTTGGATATGAGCACGCAAAAAAAGCTCCACATCCAAAGGCATCAAATCATGCCTAGGGACGAGAGCCTTACGCACCCGCGGTTCCACCCTAGTTGATACACCTGTATAAGCCATGTATCCCCTTTATCGTATCGGCTCCGGATAGCCTTTTCCTTGAGCTCCTGTCTGGGCTTTCACCGTCCCCAGCTCGCTGAACAAGAAGTTGTTCAAGTACTATTCATCCTTCACAGCCGCAATTGATCATTCAATTGGCTTTAGTTTACAGAAAAACCTACAAAAAATCAAATGCTTAACGCCTAATTCAAAAAAAATTAATACAAATGCGGACGGCGGTCCTCAAAGACTGGGATTTTAGCCCTTACACGTACAACTTCCTCTAAATCAATGGTTGCATGCAAAATCGCTTCGCTTTCGTCGCCCTCCACAAGCACTTCGCCCCAAGGGTCAATGACCATGGAATGTCCAAAGAAACTCGTTGTACCACTAGTTCCAACACGGTTGCAAGAAACCACGTACATTTGATTCTCAATCGCTCTAGCCATGAGCAGCGTACGCCAGTGATGCAAACGCGGATGCGGCCACTCTGCAGGCACGAATAAGATTCTAGCTCCATCCAGCGCTAATTTGCGCGCCAGCTCCGGGAAGCGAATATCGTAACAAATCATAGCACCAGCCGGAACGCCTTCGAGCTCAAATCGGCCAAGCTGGTCGCCGCTGTGCAGAAATTTCTCTTCATCCATCAAGCGGAATAAATGAATTTTGGAATACTCCGCAATTTCCATTCCTTCGCGATCGAACGCATATATCGTGTTCAGCACACGATTTTCTTTTTTTTCAGCAATCGAGCCGCCAATAATATTCACATGGTTCGCTTTGGCAAAGCTACTTAATAGTGCTTTCGTCCTTTTCCCATTCACATCTGCAAGCTCCTGAATCTCCGTCAAGGCATAGCCGGTATTCCACATTTCAGGAAAAACAATGACATCCGGTTTGGGGTTGTTTTGTACGGCATCTTGGAGAAGTTTCTCCAATCGTGTAAAGTTCGTATCTGGCTCACCGATCGTGATATCCATTTGAATGAGTGCCACATGAAGCTGTTTGGATTCTGACATGCTGTAAATACTCCTTCCAGAGGGCAAAAATAGCCATTTATGTTATCCATCATAATCGAAAATCGTTTTGAACCCAAGTACTGACTTAAGATGGCCTGAAAGCTTTCGATTGTCCTCTTGCAATACTGAGCGTTTTCCAGCTTTGGCTGGCCAAGTGTTTGCTTAGGAATACAATTTGTCCCACATGATAGCCGTAATGAGAAACCTGGCGCTGGATGCCTTGAATCACTGTAAGCTCTTGTCCGCGAATGCGAACGATACGAAGAACATCCTCTGGTGTTAGCGCATGCAGGGCATCAAACAGCACCTTCCACCCTTCCTCCCACAAAGAAATAAGCTCCTCCCGCGAGTAACGGCTGCTTTCAAATTCCCTGTCGCGCTCCCGCGTCTCCTTTTCCCCATCCGATGTTAGAAAATCGACCCAACGGGATAACATATTCCCATGCATGTGTTTAATCAACATTTCCAAAGAGTTCGATTCTTCATCTAAGATTTGATAAAAATGCTCGTCCGCTGCTTGCGCAAATGCTTGATCCGCCAGCTTTTTCATACTCTCAAAAGCTCGAATCGACTCCTGTATAAAAACTTGAGCAACTTGTGATTGGTCAGACATAGCTCACATCACCTTTCTACAGCTTATGAACTAACTGTATGACAAGGCCAGATCATTGTAAAATCGTTTTTTTCATCACTATGAAAAAAAGACTAATCATGTTACATTTAGGTTATTAATTAAAATCCCGACCTCCGGAGTGTGAATTAAAGACGTGACTACGCTATCTACCAAAACAAGTGCTTTTTCCATACAGCCTGCTGAACGTATGAAAGGCTTGCCTACCCAATTTTTTGCTACCCTCGTAGGTAAAGCGAATGAACAAATTGCCTTAGGACATGATGTAATCAATCTCGGACAAGGCAACCCGGATCGCCCGACGCCTCCTCATATCGTAGCTTCGATGCAGGAAGCTGCCGCGAATCCTTTGTACCACAAATACCCGCCTTTCAGTGGTTTTCCGTTTCTAAAACAAGCTATTGCACAGCGTTACAAGGAAGATCACCAGGTTGATCTTGATCCGGATACGGAAGTCGCCATTCTTTTTGGAGGCAAAACAGGACTCATCGAGATCGCACAGTGCTTGCTGAACCCTGGCGATGTTTGCCTTGTGCCTGACCCAGGGTATCCCGATTATTGGTCAGGTGTCGCTTTAGCCGGCGCGGAGATGGCTTTCATGCCTCTGCGAGAAGAAAATAATTTTCTTCCGGATTACTCGGCTTTGAAACAATCCGACCTGGATCGTGCGAAGCTTATGTTCATCAACTATCCGAACAATCCAACTGGTGCCACAGCTCCCGCTTCCTTCTATGAAGAAACGGTTCAATTCGCGCAGCGCAATGGTGTGGTCGTAGCGAGTGATTTCGCTTACGGCGCTATAGGATTCGACGGCGAGAAGCCGATAAGTTTCTTACAAACGCCTGGCGCCAAAGAGGTTGGCATCGAGTTTTATACACTCTCCAAAACATATAACATGGCTGGCTGGCGCGTTGGTTTTGCGCTTGGCAACCGAGAGGTTATCCGCCTCATCAACTTAATGCAGGATCACTACTACTGCTCCTTATTCGGTGGTATTCAAGCGGCTGCAGCAACGGCGCTTACCGCTTCACAAGATTGCGTTAGCGAGCTTAGGGATGTGTATGAGAGCCGTCGTAATGCCTTGTACTCTGCTCTCGCGGACATTGGATGGAATGCTCGTCCTTCCCAAGGGTCCTTCTTCTCCTGGCTGCCTGTTCCGAAGGGACACACGTCGCAAAGTCTTGCTGATTTGCTTCTTCAGGAAGCAAAAGTTGTTGTCGCGCCAGGCATTGGGTTTGGTACACATGGCGAAGGTTACGTGCGTCTAGGTCTCTTATCTTCAGAAGAAAGATTAGCAGAAGCCGTACAACGAATCGGGAAGCTGAATCTATTCGGTTAATCAGAAAAAATAGTGGCTTATGCTTCTTTACAAACGCTCGTACCCCGTGCTATTCTATATAGAATCAAAAAGGAAGTCTTTCAAAACTTCTATATCGCAATGTTATGATGGGAATAGTAGGAACGTGCAGCACGTAACCAGAGAGTGAGCTCCAGCGACTGAGAGAGCTTGCCGTGAACCGATTCCGAACCCGCCCCTGAACCGTCAACGATGAGTTGAACAGTCCCCTGCTGTTATCCAGGGAATCTAGAGTTGGGTGCAGCCTTTTGGCGTGCGCCAATCTAAGGTGGTACCGCGGAAGCCAACAGACTTTCGTCCTTATGTTATAAGGACGGGAGTCTTTTTTGTATCTACATGTACATATTTGCTCAAACAAAGGATGGGATCGTAATGATACAGCGCATCGTCGTGAAAATCGGCAGTTCTTCTTTAACTTCAGATACGGGTGGCTTAAATCCCGATAAAATCCGCTTTTTCGCATCGGAACTAGCGCAATTGCAGAAGGATGGCAACCAAGTTCTGCTCGTGACATCCGGCGCCGTTGCCGCAGGCTTCACCTCCCTTGGGTACCGCACGCGGCCCAAGGTGCTGCACGAGAAACAAGCCGCTGCCGCCGTCGGGCAAGCGCTGCTCATGCAGGCGTACCATGAAGCATTTGCGTCCCACGGCGTTAGCGTGGCACAAATTCTGCTGACCCGGTACGACTTCTCCAACCGCAAGCGCGTCCAGAACGCGATTATGACGATCGACGAGCTGCTGCAGCGCGGCGTCATCCCGATTATCAACGAGAACGACACCGTCGCGGTGGATGAACTGAAGTTCGGCGATAACGATACATTGTCAGCCTTGGTGGGCAATTTGGCGAAGGCCAGCAAATTGATCATCATTACAGATATGGACGGCCTGTACACGGACGATCCCCGCAAGAACGCGAACGCGCAGCGAATCGATCGCGTAGCCGCCATCAGCGATGAGCTGTTCAGCTTCGCTGGAGGTTCTGGGAGCGCGGTCGGCACCGGCGGCATGCGCTCGAAGGTTGAAGCCGCCCGCATCGCGATGCGCGGGGGCGTGCCGGTCTTTATCGGGCGCGTGCTGGAGCCCGGTGATCTGTCTAATGCCGTTGGCGGCAGCGGCAAGGGCACGTACTTTGACACCGTGCTGAATAATCTGCCGGTGAAGAAACAGTGGGTAGGCTTCCACTCGCTGCCCCAAGGACAAATCCTTGTCGATCCAGGCGCAAGATCAGCCCTGATGAGCGGCGGCAAGAGCCTGCTCCCCGCCGGTATCATTGGAGCTACCGGAGACTTCCACCCCGGCGACGTGGTCGAAGTGCTCAGCAACGAAGGCACGCTGCTCGGACGCGGTGTAGTTAATTACGCAGCATGGCAAATACAAGCGGCTGCAGGCTTATCAACCGAGGAAGTTCAGAAGCGCGTAGAAGTGGCAAGAATTGAAGTCATTCACCGTGATGAATGGGTTCCACTTGCTTAATAATGATAGATGAAAGTGAGGCACATGGGCGATGAGACAACAACGTATGCTAATCCCAACTTTACGAGACGTCCCAGGTGATGCTGAGGTCGCAAGCCACAAGCTGATGCTGCGTGCAGGATTAATCCGCCAGCTATCCAGCGGTATTTATTCTTACTTACCTTTGGGACTTAAAGCCCTTCAACATATCCAAACCATCGTTCGGGAAGAGATGGACGCCGCAGGTGCTCAAGAAATGCTTATGCCAGCGCTCCATCCCTCCGAATTATGGAAAGCATCTGGCCGTTGGGATGTATATGGACCCGAATTAATGCGTCTGGAAGACAGGCATGGTCGTGAATTTGCTCTAGGAGCGACGCATGAGGAAGTTATTACAACGATTGTGAAAGACGAAATTCAATCCTACAAAAAACTGCCTGTAACACTTTATCAAATACAAACGAAGTATCGGGATGAACGTAGACCAAGATTCGGTCTGCTGCGCGGGCGTGAGTTCCTGATGAAGGATGCGTATTCCTTCGATCGTTCACAGAGCGGACTCGATGAAAGCTACGAGAGCATGTACAACGCTTATGATCGCATTTTCACACGTTGCGGGTTAAATTTCAGGGCGGTTGAAGCTGATTCCGGGGCCATCGGCGGTACGGATACGCATGAGTTCATGGCGCTCGCAGACATTGGAGAAGATACCATTGTTCATTGCCCTTCCTGTCATTATGCTGCCAATTTGGAGAAAGCCGTTGGCCAATTGCCAGCAGCATCTCCTCCTGCTGCAAGCAAGCAGCTAGACCTTAATGGCAAGCCCCAGAAAGTGCATACACCACAGGTGACGAGCATTAAACAGCTAAGCGAGTTCCTTCACATCTCACCTCAGCAAATTATTAAATCTATCGCGATTAAAGTGAATGAAGAACCAGTTATCGTCCTTCTTCGCGGTGACTGTGAAGTCAATGAAATTAAATTGAAAAATGTCTTTGGCGGTTCAGAGTTCACTATGCTTTCCGAAGCCGACATCCAAAAATTAGGCTCCATCGCTGGGTTCATCGGACCCCTTGGACTTCAGAATATCAAGATCATCGCGGACTCATCCATCACAGGCATGCAGGACGCAGTGATCGGCGCGAATGAAGTCGATTATCACCTCATGAATGTTCAAGTAGAGCGCGATCTCGCTGATTTGACTTGCTATGATCTGCGTAATGTTACCGAGGGCGAACAATGCCTAACCTGCGGACATGAACTCTCTTTTGCCAAAGGGATCGAGGTCGGTCATGTTTTCAAGCTAGGAACCAAATACAGCCGATCATTAGGCGCGTCGTTCAGCGACGAGAATGGCGCTGCAGAGCCAATCATTATGGGCTGCTATGGGATTGGCGTTTCCCGTGTGCTAGCCGCCATTATTGAACAAAACAATGATGAGCGAGGAATCATCTGGCCGGTATCTGTCACCCCATTCGCCGTTCACCTGCTAACGGTTCATGTACAGGATGAGATTCAGATGAAGTTATCCACAGAGATTTACAAAACATTGACTGCTGCCGGATATTCCGTCCTCTGGGATGATCGTGAAGAACGTCCTGGCGTTAAATTCAACGATGCTGATCTACTTGGTTTCCCACTTCGAATTACCGTAGGGAAGAAAGCTGCAGAGCATATCGTTGAATGTAAGGAACGCCGCAGCGGAGATCAATATGAGCTTTCAACGGAGCAATTAGCTGAGCACTGCCAAACTTTTTTCCAAACAGGAGGTCGATCTTCCCATGAGTGAAGTCGTTCAAAAGTCCAAATTAGCGAAACAAGCTGCCCAAACAATGGGTAATCTTACAACGGAACAAAAAAATACAGCACTGCTGCTTATGGCTGATGCCCTTGTTACTGAACAACAAGCCATTATTGAAGCTAATGCCAAAGATTTGGAGCGTGGCAAACAACAAGGTACTAGCGCTTCCCTGCTTGACCGTCTTGCCCTTAACGAAACCCGGATTGCAGCCATCGCCGAGGGTTTGCGTCAAATCGCTGAATTGCCCGATCCAATCGGGGATACGCTTGAAGATTTCGATCGTCCGAATGGACTTCGCATTCGCAAAATTCGTGTTCCTCTTGGCGTGATCGGCATCATCTATGAAGCTAGACCCAATGTTACCGTTGATGCCGCAGGATTGTGCCTCAAAACAGGCAACGCCGTCGTGCTGCGTGGCGGTTCTTCCGCTCTATTTTCCAATGAGAAAATCGTTGAGGTTTTGCATGGCGCACTAAATCGTTCTGCCATCCCAGCTGACGCTCTCCAATTGATTCTAAGTGCAGATCGCAGTTCTGTAGACGAAATGCTGAAACTGAACGGCCTCATCGACGTTCTCATCCCAAGAGGCGGGCATTCACTTATTCAAAATGTTGTCAATAACGCCTCCGTCCCTGTCATTGAAACAGGAGCGGGTGTATGTCATACTTTTATAGACGAAAGCGCACAACTTGAAATGGCCATCTCTATTGGGCTTAACGCCAAGGCTCAACGTCCTTCCGTTTGCAATTCGATGGAAACTTTGCTCGTTCATGACGCTGTGGCATCCAAGCATTTGAACGCGATTGCGGAAGCCTTCACTGGCGCAAATGTCGAGCTAAGGGGAGATCAGCATGCCAGAGCATTAGTCCCTAGCATACAGAATGCTGCTGAACCGGAATGGGCGACAGAATACGGAGATTACATTCTTAATATCAAAGTGGTCAAAGATTTGGATGAAGCGCTTGACCACATTCGCAAATTCGGGACGATGCATTCCGAATGTATTGTGACGGAAAATGCCTCAAATGCGGAGAGATTCCTGCAAGAAGTCGATGCGGCAGCGGTTTACCACAATGCGTCGACGCGTTTCACAGATGGTTTTGAATTCGGATTCGGTGCGGAGATCGGCATTTCTACTCAAAAACTGCACGCTCGCGGACCGATGGGTCTGCCAGCCTTAACTTCAACCAAATACCGCATCTATGGAAGCGGTCAAATACGTCAATAGTTTTTTACAATTTGAGGAGGAATGTACGATGTCCACAACTTTATCCCAAGCCAAAATTGCTTTTGTCGGTGCAGGCTCCATGTCGGAAGCTATCATCCGAGGTCTGATCCAGACCCAAGTAGCCGATCCGCAGCATATTTTTGTTATGAATCGTTCCGATCAAGACCGTTTAGCCTTTCTGCGTTCTGAGTATGGCCTGCAGGCTACTTCCGATCCCATCACCAAAGAAGCTTACCTGCGCCAAGCGAATGTCGTTGTTCTTTGCATGAAACCCAAAGATGTTGTGACGGCTTTTGAAGATTTGAAACCATTTCTGAATGAAGATCAACTGCTCGTTTCCGTCATCGCCGGCTTATCCATCGCCAAAATAGAAGTCTTGCTGGATTCAAATATGGGTATCGTTCGGACAATGCCGAACACGTCCTCAACGATTGGATTAGGAGCAACAGGAATGAGCTTCTCTGCAAACGTTAATGATACATTCAAGCAGCTCGCAACCCAAATGTTCGAAGCAGTCGGCATCGTATCCATTGTTGAGGAAGAGAAGCTTGAAATTCTTACTGGCGTATCCGGCAGCGGTCCTGCGTATGTCTACTATTTCATGGAAGCTATGATCAAAGCTGGCATCGAAGGCGGTCTGACCGAGGAAGATTCCCGTCAATTAACACTGCAAACCGTGCTTGGCGCCGCACATATGGTCCAGCATACACAAGAAGATCCAGCTGAGCTTCGTCGTAAGGTAACGTCACCAAATGGTGCTACACAGGCTTCTATTGAAGCGTTGGATCATTACCAGTTTACGGAAGCTATTACGAAGGCCGTATTCCGCTCAGCTGAACGGGCCAAAGAAATGGGCGAGCAGATTGCGGCCCCAAGTCCAGTGAGCAAATTGTCCTAAGTGAACGAGGTTTTATTCTAGCAAAGCAGGTGAACATTTACGATGAGTGCATATTGTTTAGCCACATATCGGAGTTTCGATGAGAAAGCCGATTTTCATAAAAAAGCAACTGGCATTGCTGTCGGCCTGACAGTTGGCTCTTGGACAGAGCTGCCTGAGGCTCAGAAGGCACAAATGGAAAAGCATTTGGGCAAAGTGATTGCCGTGGAGGTTCACGAGCCTGCGCCTGGAGAGCCGATCGCTACGCGCTATGCGGATATTACGATCGCTTATCCTGACGTCAATTTCAGCAGGGATATCCCTGCGCTGTTAGTCACCGTTTTCGGTAAACTGTCCATGGACGGCAAAATTAAGCTCATTGATTTGAAATTCTCCACCGATTTCCTTGCTGGCTTCTCCGGACCGAAGTTCGGCATGCAAGGCGTGCGCGACCTTCTTGGCGTGCATGACCGTCCGCTGCTGATGAGCATCTTCAAATCCGTTGTCGGCTATGAGCTACCAGCGCTGCGCGAACAATTTTATTTGCAAGCGGCAGGTGGCGTAGATTTAATCAAAGACGATGAAATCTTGTTTGAAAATCCGTTAACTCCGCTTGAGAAGCGGATTGAGATTTGTATGGAAGCAGCTGAACAAGCCTCCAAAGAAACAGGCCAGAAGCTGCTATATGCCGTTAATTTAACCGGCCCTACATCGAAGCTGGCTGCCCAAGCTAGAAAAGCGATTCGGGCAGGAGCTAACGCTCTGTTATTCAATGTACTAGCCTATGGCTTCGATGTCCTGCATGAGCTGAGCGCTGACCCTGAGATTACGATTCCGATTATGGCCCATCCTGCAATGGCAGGCGCAACGTATCCTTCACCACACTACGGGATCTCCCCTTCCGTGCTGCTAGGTAAATTGATGCGTCTCGCAGGAGCTGATCTGGTTCTTTTCCCTTCTCCTTACGGTTCTGTCGTCATGCCGAGAGAAGAGAACCTAGCGATCAAACATGTGCTTCTAACAAATGATCTACATACCGATTACAGCTACAAGGCTCCGGCAGATGCTCATTTGAAACTGGCTGCTTCCTTCCCAGTGCCGTCTGCGGGTATACACCCTGGTTTGGTCCCTCTCATTCTGAGAGACTTCGGTCAAGACGTCATTGTGAATGCAGGTGGAGGCATTCATGGTCATCCGCTTGGTACAATCGCCGGAGGACGAGCATTCCGACAAGCGATAGATGCCACACTGCAAGGCATACAGCTTCGCGACTACGCCCAAACACATCCAGAATTACTATCAGCTATTGACACTTGGGGGATTAGAGAATGAGTAAGGAACGCATAATTTTTTGCGATTTTGACGGTACCATCACCGTGAATGATAACATTGTAGCTATCATGAAACATTTTAACCCAGCAGGTTGGGAAGCGATCGTGGAACGCATTTTGGATAAAAGCATTTCCATTCGTCAAGGCGTCGGCGAAATGTTCGCCCTGCTGCCCACCTCACGCAAGGATGAAATTGTTGCGTATGCCATTGGGAATGCGGTCATCCGGGACGGCTTCGGGGAGTTCGTGGATTACTGCAAAGAACAGAACATCAAGCTATTAATCACAAGCGGAGGCATCGATTTCTTTATTTACCCGCTGCTGAAGCCTTTTCCCATTCCGCATGAGCACATTTACAGCAATGCCTCTTCATTTGAGGGCAGCGTCATTGAAATTTTGTGGCCTAACAAATGTGATGAGCATTGCCAAACGGACTGTGGCATGTGTAAAACAAGCATTATTCGGTCTTATGATGCCAATCGGTATGAGCGGATCATCATCGGAGATAGCATTACAGATTTCGAAGGAGCTAAGCTGGTTGATACCATTTTTGCACGCTCCCATCTTGTCGACATGTGCGAGCAGCTGGGATACGCGTATTACCCATTCGATAACTTCTTCGATATTATGAAGCAACTGGAGGCTGAACCTGTAGCATGAGTATTTTACTGGAAGAGAAACAACGCGCTTTCGCTGAACTGCGTGAGATTAAAGCCAATTTAGCAGCAAGGGGCTGGTTTCCTGCGACTAGCGGCAATTTATCCATTCGAGTAGGCGGCTTCGAGCCTGAACAATTCACTTTTGCCATCACTTCAAGCGGCAGAGATAAATCCGTGCAAACGCCGGAAGATTTCCTGCTTGTAAACGAGAAAGGCGTTGCTACCGAAGCTACAAGCCTGAAGCCTTCAGCCGAAACGCTAATCCATAGCGAAATCTATCGCTTAACAGGCGCTGGCGCTATTTTTCATGTGCATACCATTTTTAATAATTTGATTTCAGAACTTTATTGGGAGCGTAAAAGCATTCCCGTCGATGGCGTTGAGCTGATCAAAGCTTTCAACATCTGGGACGAAGAAGCGCAAATTGAGATTCCCATTTTACCAAATTATGCAGAAATCCCGCGTATTGCCGCGCTCGTCGAAGATGCCATTATCCCGCGGATTCCGGGAATCGTCCTGCGCAAACATGGTATTTATGCATGGGGTGCGAATGCGTTCGAAGCTAAACGTCATTTGGAAGCTTTCGAATTCCTGTTTGAATACGTTTATCGCTCTCATTTGCTGAATAAATAAGATGATAGGCTGTAGAAACCAAAGAGGCTGTCTCAAAGGTCTGAAATGACCTAGGAGATAGCCTTTTATTTATAAAAAGTCGATACAGTCAAATATATGTCAACCATAATGGGAACTATGATCCGCTATTTCGCCTGCTTTGACTTCCATGTAAGGTTATTAGGACAAATAAAGTCCTGTAGTTCCGCATAGCCCCTCCTAACACCAATATCCCGCAAATAGCGCCCTCTAGTTCCTCTATGACTTGCATGCTGCCTATACATTTATAGTGCCAACCTTTGCAGACAAAAAATAGACTGTCCCAATGGTAGATTACTCTGCTTTTGAGACAGCCTCTTATCTTATCTAGATTGTCTGAAACGTTGTGAATATTCCTTCGCTTGATCCACTGTCCCGACTCGGTTGCGGCTCCATTCCAGGAGAATCCGGTCAATATAACGGAAGTGTACCTTGCCGGCAAAAACAGCTTCCTTCAATGCCGTCATAATGAGGTCTTCCTTGTATTGATCCTTGTCTAACCAACCGCTGATTGTTTCCAGCTCCATCGGTGTTAATGGACGCGCAAATTCTTTTTCAAACGTGGAGAAAATATTTTTGGCACCCTCATCGATCAGCACTGTCGTGCGCACAGCCGATAATTTGGCCAGTTCTTGCTCTGCTACCTGTTTGGCTAACTTCCGATAAAGCGGTGTAAGATTATATCTCTCACTGCGGATCCCAGTCGATTCTTCCGTGTCTTCATCAATTGTGATGAATTGCTCATGAATCAATTTCTGTAAGCTGGAAATGACCAGATCTGGGGGAGCTGACATCCGAGATTGAATCTCGTCCGTAGTTGGAAAATCGTACTTTTCCTTATCCAAAAAGGTAATGAGATGGATTAGCGTCATGACCTCGATTTCGCTTAACTGAAGGGCACGATAGTTCTTCAGCAGAAGAAGCGGTACCGCGACGCTGCCTTCCTGGAAACTGGCCAATAGGACGGCCTCGATCTGCTGCTGTGTAGTGAACGATTTACTCATCCGGTCCCCTTTCTACCTTTGGTCGATAAACGGATTACGGATATAGACGGTATAACAAACGTGGGAATGGAATGGTTTCGCGAACGTGATCTAGACCACAAATCCAAGCAACTGTACGCTCAAGACCAAGACCGAAACCAGAATGCGGCACAGTACCGTATTTCCGCAGGTCCAGATACCATTGGTAGGCTTCTTTGGATAAATCGTGCTCTTTGAAGCGTTGTTCCATTAATTCCGGATCATCAATTCGCTGACTCCCTCCGATAATTTCGCCATAACCCTCAGGCGCAATCATATCCGCGCATAACACGACTTCCGGGCGGCTAGGATCTGGTTTCATATAAAAAGCTTTAATTTCTGTTGGCCAGTGTGTAATGAACACAGGTGTTTCATACTCTGCAGCAATAGCAGTCTCATGCGGCGCACCGAAATCTTCGCCCCATTCGAATTCATGTCCGTTCTTTTGCAGGAACTCAACGGCTTGATCGTACGTGATACGAGGGAATGAGCCTTTGATTTTCTCCAATTTGGACGTGTCACGCTCTAAGGTTTCCAGCTCTTGTGTACAATTTTTGAGTACGGTTTGTACGATGTGGGATACGAATTGCTCCTGAACTTCGAGGTTTTCGGCATGGTCCACGAACGCCATTTCTGGCTCGATCATCCAGAACTCAATCAGATGTCTTCGAGTCTTCGATTTCTCTGCACGGAACGTAGGCCCGAAAGAATACACGCGACCCAGCGCCATCGCAGCTGCTTCCATATACAGCTGTCCGCTTTGTGTTAGGAAGGCATCTTCATCAAAGTACTTGGTGTGGAACAAATTCGTTGTACCTTCGCAAGAGGAAGGAGTCAGAATCGGCGGATCTACCAGATGGAAGCCGCGGTCATTGAAGAATTGCTGAACAGCTTGAATAATCTGAGCACGAATAACCAGAACCGCACGTTGACGCGGACTGCGAATCCACAGATGGCGGTTGTCCATCAGGAAATCAACGCCATGCTCCTTCGGTGTAATCGGATATTCTTCGGTTACTTGAATGATCTGAACGCCAGTAACATCAAGCTCAAAGCCGCCTTTGCTTCGCGTATCCTCTTTCACTTTGCCTGTTATGTACAGCGAGCTTTCTTGAGTCAGCTTGGACGCCGCTTCCCATACGTCTTCGCCTACTTCACTTTTTACCACGATACCTTGTATATATCCTGAACCGTCTCTAAGTTGTAAAAATTGAATTTTACCGCTAGACCGTTTCTTGTTTAGCCAACAGCCAATTGTTACTGACTCGCCGACATGATGTTTTACTTCACCAATCGTACATTTCATACTGATTTAGTACCTCCTTGAGTTTTCATGCGAACCTTTTTCTGCCGGGTTGCCCCAGTGCTAAATTCGGCGCTTTTCTATTGTACACTATTTCGAGCAAAGATTCAGTGTGTGGTTGATTGAACTAAATCATAGGTGTCTTTGGCGATAACCCATTCTTCATTCGTCGGTATGACCAGCACTTGCACGTTGGAATTTACCGTTGAAATACGTCGTTCCAGCCCTCTTCCCGTGCGGTTTGCGGCATCATCGAACTCTACACCGAGGTAAGTCAGATGCTCGCAAACTCGCTTGCGCAGCGCTTCTGAATTCTCGCCGACACCCGCTGTAAAGACGATTGCATCCACGCCATTCATGGCCGCGGCGTAAGCTCCGATGTATTTCCGCAAGCGATACTCATACATCTCAAAAGCCAGCTTGGCGTTTTTATCTCCCGCTTCCATCGCTTCTGTAATCTCTCGCATATCGCTGGATAGCCCTGAGATCGCCTGCAGTCCGCTGTGCTTATTCAGCATGGAAGAGATCTCACCAATCGTCAGATCCTCCTTGCCCATCGCATAAGGCACGATAGCAGGATCCAGATCGCCGCTGCGCGTGCCCATCATCAGACCTTCGAGCGGGGTCATCCCCATGCTCGTATCCACGGACTTGCCGCCCTCTATGGCGGCGCAGGAAGCCCCGTTACCGATGTGACAGGTAATGAGCTTCAACTGCTCCAGAGGGCGGCCTAGAAAGGCTGCAGCACGTTCGCTGACATAGTTGTGCGAAGTGCCGTGAAAACCATACCGGCGCACCTTGTGCTTCCGGTACAACGCCATCGGTACCGGGTACAGGTAGGCCTGTGCCGGCATGGTCTGATGGAAGGCCGTGTCGAAAACAACGGCCTGAGGAACATCCGGCATGTTCGCCTCCACGGCGGATATGCCGAGCATATGCGCCGGATTGTGCAGCGGCGCCAAATCAAAGAGCCGCTTAATCTCCTGCTTCACCTCGTGGTTCACGAGGACGGAGCTTTTGAAGCTTTCACCGCCGTGAACGACGCGGTGCCCGACAGCGTGAATCTCTGCCGTTGACGCGAGCACACCGTGCTCAGGATGAACGAGCAGCGCAAGCACCTTGCGGATCGCCGTGGTGTGCTCCAAAATTTCACTTACTTCGTGAACTTCAGGCTTATCCTTCGGCTCATGCACGAGGATAGCTGTTTCCATCCCAATCCGCTCCACTCGGCCCTTAGCCAGAACCGTATCATTTTCTATATGAAAAAGCTGATACTTGAGCGATGAACTCCCCGCATTAATGACGAGAATATTCATAACCTGTCACCGTCCTTGTCATAAAGGAAAAATCCTTCTCCCGTTTTTACACCTAAATGACCAGCACGTACCATTTTCTTCAGAAGAAATGAAGGCCGATACTTGATGTCCCCATAATCGCGGAACATGCCTTCGAGCGCATCATGCACGGCATCCAAGCCGAAGCGATCGCACATTTCTAAGGGACCGTACTTGAAATCGTAACCGATCCGCATCGCGGTATCGATATCTTCCGCCGTAGCTACGCCTTCGGAGAGCGTGTGCAAGGCTTCATTGATGAGCGTACAGATCAGTCTCGATGTAATAAAACCAGGAGACTCATTCACACTAATCCCTTTTTTATGGATGAATTCATCAACAAATCGTCTGGTTTGTTCGAAGGTTTCATCGGACGTTTTCATCGCTCGGATTATTTCTACGAGATTGACTTTCGCAACCGGATGCAAGAAATGCAGGCCAATGACCCGCTGCGGATGGGTTGTGATAGCAGCAATTTCAGTTACGCTGAGTGTTGATGTATTCGTCGCTAAAATAATGGATGGATTGCAAATTTGATTCAATTGAAAGAAGACATGCTTCTTGGCATTCAAATCCTCCGTAATGGTTTCTATGACCATATCGCACTCAGCCATGTCTTGGAGGGAATCCGCTTTCTTTATTTTAGCTAAAATGAGCTTTTTCTCTGCTTCCGTCAAAGCCCAGCGTTCGATTTGTTTATCTAAACTAACCTGGATTTGCTCAAGGGCACGGTCCAGCTTCTCTACTGTTTTCTCAAGAAGTAATACCTCTAAGCCTCTGGCTGCAAGCATTTCAGAAATGCCTTGCCCCATCGTGCCACCGCCAACTACACCAATTGTTTTAAACACCATGCCATATTTCTCCTTCTTTAGGGCTCATACTTATCATTCACAACTGTAAGGCAATACAACCTAAGGAACCCACTCATATCATACAATTTTTGCTTCCAAATTTCATTATTAGTCACAAAACCTTGCGGAACTTTAAGAGCTTAGACACAAAATACATATAAAAAAAGAGGCCGTCCCGAAAATAGCCGCTTTATCGCTACTTTTGGTGACAACCTCAACAATTTCTATGCAATTTGTGAAACGGAAGCATCGAACAATTTACGGAATGTATCGCCCGAGATCACTTCTTCGCCCATCAAAATCGCGAAGGAATGATCAAATACGCTCCGCTGCTGCTCCAGCAGCGACTTGGTGCGTATCATTAACGCATCAAGAATAGCTGTGTTCTCTTTCATCAGTTGATCCTTAGTGACCATTTCACGGTCTATGATCCCTAGTGATGTTAAGCCGGAGTCCATCATGTTACGTACCATAGACAAAGCTTGCTCAAAGTCATTCCGCGAACCCGTACTGCGTCCGCCATAGAACATTTCCTCCGCCGCAGCGCCGCCTAAAGCGATCATGATTTGTTGTTCGATATAATCCTTCGTGTACAAATAATGGTCCTTCGGAGGATTATGACGTACATAACCAAGCGCTTTCCCACGCGGGCTAACGGTTACTTGCGAAACTGAGCCAGGACGCACGAGCTCTGCAATGATAGCATGGCCTAGTTCATGGTAAGCAACGCGTTCTTTCTCATCCTGCGCGGTTTCCTTATCCGTCCGCTCACCCATCATGATTTTATCAATCGCGGATGCCAAATGATGCTGTTCAATTTCCTTTTTATCCTCACGCATAGCATAAATGGCTGCTTCATTCAGCACACCTTCCAACTGCGCACCAGAGAAACCGAACGTTTGTTCCGCAATAGCATCTAAGGAAGCTCCGATAGCTAACGGCTTATTTTTCACATGAATATTTAGAATGGATAGTCGACCTTTCTTATCCGGTAAATCCACTTCGATATGACGGTCAAAACGCCCTGGACGAAGCAGCGCGCTGTCGAGCATTTCTTTACGGTTCGTTGCTGCCATAATCAAAATACGCGGAGCATCATTCGTATGAATACCGTCCATTTCCGTTAACAATTGGTTCAGTGTTTGGTCGTACTCGCGCTGTTGACCGCCATCACGCTTACCGCCAATAACATCAATCTCATCGATAAAAATAATCGCGTTATCTTTGCCCTCTTTCGCAGCGCGGCTTCTAGCTTCTTTAAAAAGATCACGAACACGGCTTGCACCTACACCGACATACATCTCTACAAACTCACTGCCTGATGCGGCTAAATAAACGGAATTTGTATAATGAGCTGCAGCTTTAGCCATCAATGTTTTACCGGTCCCAGGAGGCCCTGTAAGCAATATCCCTTTGAGAGGACGAATCCCCAACTTCTTAATTTCTTCATGTTTAATTAAAAAATCAAGAGCTTCCGTCAACTCTTTCTTCGCTCTGTCCTGACCGCCAATCTCGTCAAAGGTGAGATAAGCCGGTGTCCGAGTTTTGCTTTTACGATCACCGCCACCACCAGCAGAAATTCCTACACCGCCGCGTCCTCTAATCATATAAAACAAAGAAACGCCTAATATACCGACGAATAAAATCGGGATAATATTAACCCCTAAGAAAATTAAAAAAACAAGCAATACCGGAATAGCGCCTATACCAATTTCTTTATAAATTTTACTCATTCGGCCACACTCCAATCTGCGTGGATCTAGGAAGCATAATGAATTTTGTGGCATCACCATCTGTTAATCGAATATACACGTAAGTTTGGTCCATTTCACTTTCAACCTTCATACTAGGCATGTCAGCCGCATACTTTTGCAAGGTCGTTGGAATGTCCGCGTAATGCTTGGTCTCCATCGCTTGAGCGACCTCGAATAGAGCTTTGGACCACCACTCATTAAGCTTCTCAGACGGATTATCTTTAACTTGAATATTCACAGTACGTTTGCCAATAATCGATGCTCCATCTTTATTAATCCGCTCAACAACTGTTCTTAAATTCGCATCTGCTTGTAAATTTACTTCTATATCAACACGATCTTTTTCCAATTTCATTGTTGAGCTTGTCACTCCGGGAACTTTACTAATGATATCTGATAATGGGTTTTCCATAGCAAAACTTGTATAAGCAAACCAGCCTCCGAATAATACGCCGGCAGAAATAATGACACTCAGTACGACAGGTAAGAGACGTAGCTTCATCAGTCAACGTCCCCCTTTCTCGATATATTATGTTGCGTCCAAATCCATACGAATAGTATATCATGCGATATATACTATGACCTTATGAAATGAGTGGAAACAAGAAAACTCAGCCTATTGCAGGCTGAGTCTGTAGGTATCCAAATATAGTCCATCTTTGAATTTATAATAATCATAAAAATATCTTGTGCCGCTATCATCTTTCTTTTTATAAAAAACTTCCCAAATGTACTCCTGACCCAGCTTCCCCGGCATGACGCGTTCAATCTCCACACCCGAATTTTTCTTCATAACAACATCCCGGATTTGTGCTTCCGTGAAGCCTTCAGAAGCCATCTCCGTGTGAATGTCCTTATCAGAGACCCACACAATGACACCTTGGCCAAGCTTATCTTCCCCATAAACGATCCGAAAAGGCTCATCCCCATAAAAGAAATCCACTTTTGCCGCTTTCGTCATGATGCTTTTCTCAAAAGCTGTTTCTACCGCGATGCGTTTGCCGTCCCAATGATCTTTTTGCACATTTAAGTAGAAGCGGCTGAGCACGACGCCAAGCGTCAATACAATAAAAACACCAAAAGTAATAATTCTCGTTCGCTTTGCACCCATGAGCGCCGCTCACCTCCCCAAACAAACTGCCGGCACCTTCTTAACCAATTAATCTGTCGAAGCACAGTTCAAATTCACGTTTGATTTTTTCTTCGTCCATCGTTAAGCATTCGCCTTTGCGGACAATCCAATTGCCGTCCACACAGACGTCTACGACATCTTTGGCACAAGCGGAATAAACAACGTGAGAAACAAAATCAGTTTTTGGCAGGAAATGAGGCTGATCTATATCCAGCGCGATAAAATCTGCTTTCATGCCTGGCTGCAGTAATCCTACGTTATCCAACCAGATGGACTCCGCCCCCATCTTCGTTCCTAGCAATAACGCTTCAGCAGCAGGTACAGCTAGTGGATCACCAGAAACACCTTTGTGAATCAACGCGGCAAGTCTCATTTCTTCAAACATGTCCAAATTATTATTGGATGCAGCACCGTCCGTACCAAGTGAAACTTTCACCCCAGCGCGAAGCAGCTCAGGCACACGCGCTACACCAGAGGCAAGCTTCAGATTACTTCCTGGGTTGTGCGAGACGCGAACATCATATTGTTTTAGAACGCTTATTTCATCATCCGTTAAATGGACACCATGCGCTACAAGTGTAGGTCTGCTGAAAACACCGATCTTCTCAAGATGTGCAACAGGACGCAATCCGTATTGATCTACATTTCCTTGCACTTCGCGGCTTGTTTCCGACATGTGCGTGTGAATCGGCAAATTCAAATCATGAGCCGCTTGAACGATTCGTTCAATGTAATCAGGTGGACATGTGTATGGTGCATGAGGAGACATCATCGTCGTAATGCGTCCATTCGCTGCACCATGCCAGGTTTTTGCAAATTCAGTTGCATCTTTCAGTTTAGCCGTTTGTACATCAGCAGGGCACAGCCCGATCACACCCCGTGCAAGTACGCCGCGCATCCCTGATTCTTGGGCGGCCTTCGCCACTTCGTTCATATGGTCGTACATATCGACGAAAGTAGTAGTCCCGCCTTTCATCATTTCCAAAATGGACAGACTGGTGCCCCATTTCACATCTTGAGCCGTAAATTTCGCTTCCATCGGCCACATTTTCTCTTCTAGCCAGATCTGAAGCGCTAAATCGTCGCCATATCCTCTAAGCAGCGACATCGCGGCATGACCATGCGTATTGACTAAGCCAGGCATGTACAATTTATTCGCACCATCGATGATTTCATCGTAGTTTTCCTTGGGTTCAGGAATTTCTTCACCGATATATGTAATCAGATCGCCTTCTATGACCATACAGCCTTTGATAGATGATTTTCCTTTAATAGTAGAAATGAAATGACCGTTCATAATTAATGTTTTTTTCATACTAAAAAACCCTCTCTATGCTCATTCTAAGTTAAACACCGCTATATAAACTTTACATCTTCGTGCTTGTAAAATCAAGGAAGTGCCCAATGTTAAGAAATTGTAAAATGTCACGGAATTTTCGTTGCTTTAGGTCCAATTGTTATGATATTTTTAACTTTGTGAGTTTTTTCAACAAGTTGGTCTGTTTATCTTATAAATTCGATCAAAATCTTGTACATATAGTAAATACTAGGAGGCATTTATGACCACGTTATTCACAAAAAAGAACGAAGTCGATTTCTTGCAACTGCTCATCCGCGCTGCAGAAAACGCATTGCAAACTGCACAGCTGTTTCGCACAGCCATGATGGGTGACAAATCCCCAATAGACTACGTTCAGTCCATTCACGATCTCGAACATGCAGGAGACTCCATCACTCACGAAATTTTCAAAGGACTCAATAAAGTGTTCATTACACCGATCGATCGTGAGGACATCATGGTTCTTGCCTCCAAAGTGGATGATGTCACGGACGGTATTGAAGCTACAATCGCTCGTTTTGACTACTTGAACGTCTCCCATACGGATACATATATGAAAGACTTCTCGGCTGTCATCGTGGATTCCTGCCAACATATGCTCGATGCCTTCAAACTGCTTGCGAAGAAGAAATATATGCAAATCCCTGAACATACGGTTGCAATCAATTCCCTTGAGAATGACGGCGATCGCTTGATGCGTGAAGGAATTCGCCAAATTTTCATCACGCGTAAAGACGTGTACGAAGACTTCAAACTAAAAGAAATCTACGAGCGCTTAGAAGAAACAACGGACGCTTGCGAAGACGTAGCCAATATCCTAGACAGCGTGGTACTTCGTTATTCATAAGACTTAATCGGTCGATGTGTACGAAGGATAGTTTTCCGAATGGAAAGCTCTTAGGAGGAAATCATGTTAACTTATTTAATCGTAATTGTTGTACTAGCTTTACTTTTTGATTTCATTAATGGATTTCACGATACAGCCAATGCGATTGCAACATCCATTTCTACGCGCGCACTCAGCCCGCGGGTAGCTATCGCCATGGCAGCGACGCTTAACTTTGTTGGTGCGATGGTATCTTCCAAAGTAGCCAAAACAGTCGGTGGCAGTATCGCGAATCCGGCCAAAATTGAAAATGGCGTTGAAATCGTCATCGCAGCCCTGCTCGCGGCGATTATATGGAACCTGCTGACATGGTATCTTGCTATTCCTTCCTCTTCTTCTCACACCTTGCTCGGGGCCCTTGCCGGTGCGGTTATTGCTGGTGCTGGCGTGAATGCTGTGAATTGGAGCGGTTTTACACAGATCATTATCATCTTGATTCTTTCACCAATCATTGCCTTCGGCCTTGGTTACCTCATCATGCTTTTGATCAAATACATCGTCATCTGGTCCGGAAATACATCTAGATCCAAACTCAATCGTATATTCAGGACTTTACAGATTATTTCTGCGGGTTTACTTTCCTACTCACATGGCGGTAACGATGCACAGAAAGCGATGGGAATTATCGTCTTCGGTTTAGTCGCTGCCGATGTTCAAACAACGCTCGACGTCCCTCTTTGGGTCAAAATTTCAGCAGCTTTGGCCATGGGTCTTGGAACTTCGATCGGTGGATGGAAAATTATTAAAACCGTATCTGGTAAAATTGTAAAGATTGAACCGATTAACGGTTTTGCATCCGACCTCACATCGTCTCTCGTCATTCAGTTCTCAACCCATATCGGAAAACCTTTATCGACAACACATGTAATTTCCTCCGCCATTATTGGGACAGGCAGTGTCATGCGTTTCCATGAAGTTCAGTGGGGCACCGTCAGCCGTATGTTGATTACTTGGGTCATTACCATACCAATCAGCATTGCGCTCGCGTACTCGCTCTACTTCCTTATCTTTAGACTGATTCTCTAATTGAAAAAGAACCTGACCAGGGAACTAATTCCCTAATGGTCAGGTTCTTTTTTTGGATATTAATCTGCGATATTAATCTAAATAATAAGCTAAGCTTTGCAGCTCCGTTGTGAAATCCGCGTAATGCACGCGAACTTCCGGTGGAACCTTTATAATAACAGGAGCAAAATTCAAAATAGCTTCAATGCCGCAATCAACAAATTGATTGGCCACATTTTGAGCTTCGCTAGCAGGCACTGTGATAATCCCGATTCGCACGCCTAAATCCGATAAAATCGTCTTCATTTCCGCCATTGGTTGAACCGTCAAGTTATTGATGGTCTCTCCTGCTTTGGACGGCATCGCATCAAAAACAGCGACAATTTTCATATCATTTCGCAGATAAGTATTATAATTGCATAAGGCGCGGCCAAGATTCCCCGCTCCAACAAGAGCAACCTGAATGTGCCGATCAAGCTTGAGTATCTGTCTAATTTTCTCGATCAAATAAGCAATATCGTAACCGATGCCTTTTTTGCCGAATTCTCCGAAGTAGGCCAAATCCTTACGAATCTGGGCCGGATTCAGATCAAGCTTTTGACCCAAATCCTGCGAAGATACCGTTGCGACATTTTTCATAGCAAGCTCGTTTAGGAACCGTAGATAAATGGGCAGCCTGCGAACAACAGCCTCCGATATTTTTTGTGATTTCATTTCTGCGCCACCCCCATCCACTGCTCAATCCTTGGTAACATTTGTTCCGTTGTCATATGCTCGATTTTGGGTCCTGGCAGTGAGTAGAGGAAGTGCTTGCCATAAAAGGTTTCAATGACACGCGTATCGTAGATGATCACAATCCCTTTGTCAGATGCGCGTCTAACTAACCGGCCGAAGCCTTGCTTAAATCGAATGACCGCCTGCGGCACAGAAAATTTCATGAACGGGTTCTCATTCCGTTTCTTAATATTTTCACATTTTGCCTCAACAAGCGGATGGTTCGGAGGTTGAAACGGCAGCCGGATAATGGCCAAGCAGCTCAGCGCATCACCAGGTATATCAACGCCTTCCCAGAATGAACTTGTGCCAAGCAGCACACACATCTTGTTGTCCTGGAACATACGGGTTAATTTACTGCGATTGCCGCTGTCAACTCCTTGACCCAGCACCGTAATGCCGTATGATTTCAAATAATCTTTCATCCCGGCATAAATCTGCTTAAGCATCCGATTGGATGTGAACAAGATCAGCATTCGACCTTTGGTCACAATAGCTACTTCACTTAGCGATTCAATGAGCGATGCAATGAAAACGGGATCTCCAGCACCTTTAATCGTAGGAAAGTCTCTTGGAATAACAACCAGAGCTTGCTCTCGATAGTTAAAAGGAGATGGCAGTTGCACGGTTTTGAGTTTACCACTCTCTTCATCCTGCGGAATCACCAGCCCTAATTGATCAGCTGAATACTGGAATGATTTATTCACGGACAAAGTCGCGGATGTCATGATAATGCTTTCTTTCGTCTCAAAGAAATGCTGCTGAAGCAAGCTGCTGACATCTGTCGGAATAGAGAAAAGCTGAAGAGATTTCGCTCTGGCATAAGTTCCCGCTTCCATCCAATACACATAGCCTTCATCCGCCATTTTCATAAAGAAGTGCAGCGCATCTCGATGCTCATAGAGCTCTTTCACGGTTCCATTCAGGTCCGTCACTAACCCTTGAACCCCGAACGCCTCCTGATGTTCCTTCACATCACTTAATAATTTATCAAGCGTGCGAAGCAAATCATTCGCATTCAAATAAATATTGTCCTCCATCGTCATCAGCTCGTGCCAATTAGCAGGCAATGTCTCCGGCTTCATGCGCAGCACATACGTGGAATTCTCCGTTTGCGACGGGTCACTTTTGGACGACACCAGCTCATATAGTGATTCGCTCAGCTGGTCCCAATTCTCTTTCATCTGCACAATTTTCGGGAAAAGTCCATCAATCGTATGACTCCATGCCGCTGCACGTTCTTGCTGCTCATCCGACTTCTGCAGTCGAAACCGCAGCATTGGCAGTTGTCCGCTCCGATTATCTTTGTAAAGCCAAGTTAACGAATGATACATCGCCGAGGAATGCAACTCGATGCCAAGATGTTTACTCGCCACTTCCTCAAAGTGATGCGCCTCATCAATGACAAGGTGCTTGTAAGCCGGTAGGAGGCGGTTCTCAGCCTTCATATCAGTAAACAGGAGGGAATGGTTCGTAATAATCACATCAGCCGTATTGGCGTCGTTACGCGCGCGATGATAGAAGCATTTTTTGTACCATGGACACATCCGATTCAAACAAGAGTCTGTATCACTGGCAACAGAGTACCAGAATTGAGCCCCTTTATTCCCAAAATGGATTTCCTCTTCATCCCCGTGTTCCGTTTCGCTCAGCCACACGACCATTTGTGCCGCAGTGACTGGGTCCTCTTTGCCATTCTCGTAATCGCGAGTTGTCAGTTTCGTCTCAAATTTGCGCAAGCACAAATAGTGACTTCTCCCTTTCAATACCGCCGCCTTGAAAGGAACCGGAAAAATCTCTTTCAACAGCGGAATATCCCGCTCTCTAAGCTGCTCTTGCAGATTAATCGTGTGCGTAGAGACAACCACTTTCTTCTCATATTTGATGCCATAATAGAGTGCCGGTATCAAATACCCAAGTGATTTCCCTGTGCCTGTTCCCGCCTCAATCATCAAATGCTGATCGTTCTCAAGCGATTTCTCCACTTCGTAGATCATTTGCTCTTGAGATTCCCGCTCTTCGAAAACTTCAAACTTCTGCTGAAGCGCTAATTTCAAGCCTTGCTGGAATTCTTTGAAGGAAGTACCTAGTCCGTCTTCATCAGAAACCCCACGTATGTCATCCTCTTCGCCCCAATCCGTAACATTCAGCGTAAATTGGCGGAAATAACGATTCGTATCCGTATCGATGCTAGTAATCGATTCTTTATATAGACATATTTCGTCCAAAAACCAACCTAAGTCGCTGGAGCTATTTTCGAAAATATGCTGTAACCGCTGCACAGTAAGGAGAGGCAGCCCAATCAGCCTTTCCAGGCATCGAACCCAGATCTCAGCCGTAACCTCAGCGTCACTGTCAGCTTGATGAGGCCGTTCATGGTCAATGCCAAACAAACCGGCTACCATGCTCAATTGAAGACTGGAAATGGATGGAAATAATATGCGAAGCATATCCATCGTATCCAGCACTCGACCTGAGAATGGCGGGTAACCGGTTTTGGTCAGTCCCTTTTGCAAAAAAGAAACATCAAAAGCTGCATGGTGCGCAACGAGTACGCAATCAAACAAAAGTGGAAACATATCCGACATCACTTGATCAAGCGTGGGAGCATCAGCAACCATCTCATCCGTAATGCCAGTAAGTGTTGTAATGGAAGAAGGTATACCAATCCCTGGATTAACCAGAGAAGTATACCTGTCGATAATTTGAAATTGATCTATAATGACCAGTCCAACTTGGATGATTTCATCCGCAGGCTGACTTCCTGTCGTTTCAAAATCCAAAACTGCAAATTTCATGACGTGTATCTTCAATCCCTTCGTCCTGCACTTCTCCTAGCATACCAAATCTTATTAGGAAAAGGGAATACCTGATCGCCACATTGGTTTTAGGACTCGTCCAGATTGATGAGAGGCTCCATACATGATGGGTCCGTATGGTATGCTTTTTGAAAATACTCGAATGCTTTTTCTATATTCTGATTCTGCACCTGTATGACTCCCATGGCGTTGTAGGAAATAGCCTTCATCTTGGAGTTATCCGTCAGAGGCAGCAGGAATTTGAAGTGCCTATACGCCTCTCCAAACTCCCCTTTCCGCAGATGCCCCATTGCCAAATAGACCCTTGCCAACAAGAAATCAGGCTGCCTGCGAATCAAGACTTCAAATTCCTTGATCGCTTGATCATACATGTAAAGCTTGTAGTACCCTTGCCCCCGGACAAATTCATCCGTTTGCTTCCCTGACAGATCGAGGTCCATCAGTTCTTTATGAAGGGTTTGGGTACTGATCGGCACGGCCCCATAAAACTTTCCCAGCTTCTCCTCAAAAAGCAGCCACGCCTCAATGAACTCATCGCTCATTGTTTTCAACACTTGCAATTGTTCGTCGAGCTCCGCTCTTTTCTCCACATCACTATTCGGATATTCTTTTTGGATTTCTTCCAAAACCTCGTTCATTGTGGAAAATAAATGCTTAAACATTTGGCATCCCACCTTTGCTTCGAAAGCTTACCCTCATTCTTTGTAAACAGAGCCGATTTCATGCATGGAAGTGACCATCTTAAAGGATGGTGGAATGCTCCTCTGCTTTTAACAATTGGGCTACTTTATTATTTGTTCCCATGATCGCAACAGTTGGTTGATGCTTCTTGGCTTCTTCGTCGGTCATCATGGCATACGTCATAATAATGACCGTATCACCTTCTTGCACCAAACGTGCCGCGGCACCGTTCAAACAGACGACCCCAGTCCCGCGTGGGCCTGCAATGATATACGTTTCAAGGCGTGCGCCGTTATTGTTATTAACAATTTGTACTTTCTCATTCGGCAGCATATCAACGAGATCAAGCAAATCCTCATCAATCGTGATGCTTCCAATATAGTTCAAATTCGCTTCTGTTACGGTAGCGCGGTGTATTTTAGCTTTCATCATTGTGCGAAACATAAACTTCACTTCCTTAATTGTAAAATGACATTATCGATTAGACGTGTTTTGCCGAATTTAACGGCAAGGGCAAGAATGATGGAATCGGTATGAGTGCTGTTTTCAAATGGTTCTAAGCTTGGAAAGGCAAGAACTTCCGCATAATCAATAACGGCTAATGGTGCTGACGTGATATGGCTGCTAACCAGGCTTTCCAGTTCGGCAGCTTTGAAGTTATTTCGAGCTTGCACGAATTCCTTTGCTTTGTCCAAAGCTTGCGAAAGAACTAACGCTTGCTTCCGCTCTTCGTCCGAAAGATAAACATTGCGTGAACTCATGGCGAGACCATCTTTTTCGCGCAGTGTTGGGCAAGGCACGATTTCGACCGGCAAATTCAGATCCTGCACCATCTGCTTAATCACAGCAACCTGCTGGGCATCTTTTAGTCCAAAAAATGCTTGATCTGGCTGCACAATATGGAACAACTTACTAACCACTGTCGCAACGCCGTCAAAATGTCCTGGTCTCGACGCTCCGCAGAGCCTCGAGGTTAGTCCTGAAACAGCAACAGTCGTGCGCGTCGGAGTCGGATACATTTCACTCACCGTAGGCATGAAAACCAGATCTGCGCCGGCTGCTTCAGCAACCTCAAGGTCTCGCTCGGTGTTGCGCGGATACCGCTCAAAATCCTCTCCAGGACCAAACTGCAGCGGATTGACAAAAATACTCAATACCACAAGCCCACTCTGCGAACGTGCTTTACGCAGCAAGCTGGCGTGGCCTTCGTGCAAATAACCCATTGTAGGCACAAAACCTACAGATCCATCATTCTTACGTCGGTATTCCCTAATACGAGAACGCAAATCGGCTATCGAATGAATCACTTCCATTGTCTGGATCGCTTTCATGGCCGCTCACTACTCCTTATCGCCGTACAAATATTGAACTACATCGTTATCCATATGAAACGTATTTTCCTGCGCGGGGAACGTGCGCTCTTTCACTTCTTTTACATATTCACGAATGCCTTCACGAATAGTTTCCCCGATATTCGCGTAAGCTTTTACAAACTTTCTGGGCGCGCTGTCAGAACCATACTGTAATAGATCATGGTAGACAAGAACCTGCCCATCGCAGTGAACCCCAGATCCAATACCAATTGTTGGGATCGACAACTGCTTGGTGATCCATTCTGCTAGCTCATCTGTAACCAGTTCCAGCACAATCGCGAAAGCACCCGCTTCTTCAATGGCTTTGGCGTCGCTGAGCAGCTTCTCTGCTTGCTCTGAGCTCCGACCTTGCACACGGAAACCGCCAAGCTGATGAACCGACTGCGGAGTCAACCCAAGATGCCCAATAACAGGAACGCCAGCTTCTGTGATCGCTTTGACCGTAGCGGCAATCTCAGCTCCTCCTTCGAGTTTCACAGCCTTCGCTCCACCCTCTTGCATTAAACGGGCGACGCCTTTTAAAGTGGTGTCCAGGCTTCCGTGGTACGTAAAGAATGGCATATCCGCTACGATAAACGTGTTCGAAGCGCCGCGGACCGCGGCACGTGTATGATAGACCATGTCATCAAGCGTCACCGGCAGGGTCGAATCATACCCTAACACAACATTTCCAAGTGAATCTCCAACAAGGATCACATCAATGCCGGCTTCTTCCGACAAGCGAGCTGACGGGTAATCATAAGCCGTTACCATCGTAATAGGTACGCCGTCTTGCTTCATTTTTCTCATTCTAGCTGTTGTTAGCGGCTTGCGCTTTTCCATTTGTATCCCAGCTTCCTCATATAAAATAAAAAAACCTTTTAGCTAAGAGCTAAAAGGATCGCGTTCAGAAAGAATCCAATGATTCTTCTGTCTCGGTCCCGTAGGCTCAGAGCAGAATCTAACATCTTGTTTACTCGTTATTTGGCTGAGTTGAACATGTTACTACGCTTGTATTGCAGCAAGTGCAGTTCCTTTAAGGATACCGCCTCGCTATTCAATTATACCAAATGTAGCTTCCAATTGATACCTCAACTTTTCTAACGCAGTTCAATATCGCCAGAATAGACTTTGATTTTCTCTCCGTCCCCTTTAATCACCGTTAACGCACCTGAGTCATCCAAGGAGTCCGCAATACCCTCAATCACACCACTCGGGGTATGTGTTCGGATAGGACGCTTGAGAGTGACACTCAAGGCTTCCCAAAGCAATCGTATTGGGGAGAATCCTTCTTCCAAGTACAAAGCATACAGCTCTTCGAATTCTAAAAGAAAGGCTTGTACCAACGTTTCTCTTTTGATATCCGTCCCAGACTCAATCGCCAAAGAAGTTGCAATTGAACGCAATTCCTCCGGATAGTCTTCGACTTTCAAATTCACGGATATGCCAATGCCAGCAATGACATACTTCAATCTTTCATCCTCGCCGCTGCTCTCCAGCAAAATCCCGCTGACTTTCTTTCCTTTAATCAGCAAATCATTCGGCCATTTGATCCCGATGTCAACACGGCATACTTTCTGGATTGAGCGACAAAGCGCGACTGCGCTCAGCAGTGTCAACTGCGGCATAAAGTAGACGGGTACCTTTGGCGTTAGCACAAGACTCATCCATATCCCTTTACCCGCTGGAGAATGCCACGCACGCCCCATTCGGCCACGCCCAGCTGTTTGTGCCTCAGCAAGCACAAGCGTGCCTTCAGAAGCCCCTGACGCTACCAGTGCGTGCGCAATCGTCTGAGTCGAGCTAACTTCTCCATACACGTGCACCTTTTGTCCAAGCACTTTCGTCTTCAATCCCTGCAGCAGCTCAGCTACCTGCCATTTATCCGGTTTGCTCACCAGCCGATAACCTTTGCGCGGGGCTGCCTCAAATTCATAACCAGCCGCCCGCAGCTCTTCGATATGCTTCCAAATCGCTGTTCGACTTACGTTTAATCTACGGCTAATTTCCTCACCTGACACGTAAGTTTCCGGGGATTCTTGAAATAGCTCTAAAATCCGCTCATTCATTTTGTTCACTCCAATTAACTAGTTGAAAAACACGAGTAAAAAAACCACGCGCGCTGCTACTTCGCAGCACGCGCGGCATGTAAAAGCGATTCTCGCTCGTTCGGCAATCCCCCGAGCGCGGTTTTCTCCAGCAATTCCTGCAGCAGCTTGCCCATCCATGGGCCCGGCTGCATGCCCAGCTCTGACGCCAGATCCTTGCCGGATATGGCGAGGTCCTTCAGGCTGAAGCAGGGTACCTCGCTCAGCCAAACTTCTCCGCGGCGCACCAGCTCCGGCGCGGTTGCTTCAAGAAACAGCGCGAGCTCGCCGCGCTGACCGTTACTCGGCTGCAGCGCACGCAGCAGCCGCAGCAGCGCGCGGGCGGCGGCTATGCCGCTGCGCACCGCGCCAAGCTTCCAGACCCGCTCCAGCGGAGCAGGGTCTGACGGAGAGGCGGCCACTGCTTCGCGCAGGGCCAAAACGGCCACTACCGCGTCGCCGTCGGCGCGGGAGAAGGTCAGCTCCTGGAGCGCCGTGCGGACCACGTCCGCCGGCACCTCCAGGAGCATCAGCAGCATGGACCAGCGGTCATGCTGCCCCTCCAGCGCGCTGACAGCGTCCAGCGCGTCATCCCAGGCGAGCCAGCGCTCAAAAGGCAGCGGAAGCTGCTTTTTGAGGTGCGCCGTTAGGCGGCTCGCCAGAAGCAGCCGGACGGCCCGCGCAGGGGCTGGGCCGTCAATCATGCGCTGGAGCTCGCTGCGCACGCGCTCCATGGCGATGTGGCGCAGCAGCGGGGCTTGCGCTAGCAGCGCCTGCCACGTGCTCTCCTCGACCTGCAGCTCATAGGTCGAGGCAAAGCGAATGCAGCGAAGCATGCGCAGCGCATCTTCGCCGAAGCGTTCCTCCGCTTTGCCTACGCAACGGAGCACGCCTAAAGCGAGATCCATTTGCCCGGCAAACGGATCGATCACTTCGCCTTCGCGGTCCATCGCCATCGCGTTCATGGTAAAATCACGCCGCTTCAGATCTTCCGTCAAGTCGGAGATATACGCGACTGAAGCCGGGCGGCGAAAGCCTTCATACTCCGCCTCTTGGCGGAACGTCGTTACTTCATACGTCCCCTGCTGCAGGATGACGGTGACAGTCCCGTGTTGAAGTCCTGTCGGCGCCGTCCGCGGGAAGCAGGCAATCACTTGCTCTGGCAAGGCTGACGTCGCGATATCGATATCTTTAATCGGCCGATCGAGTACGGCATCCCGTACGCAGCCGCCTACGAGGTAAGCTTCATAGCCTGCCTCCGTAAGCTTTGCCAGTACGTAGGAAGCGCCTCGATCTTCCTCCCATATTTTTCGAGCATCCAACATGTTACTCCTATCCAGCGTACATCCTCTTATTGACAGGATGAAGCTGTAATCCGATGTGATTCCGGAAGTTCTCTTCCCAACACGCGATAATAAATCTCTTCATACTGTTGCGTGGTGATATCATTACAAAATGTGTATCTGGCACGGTCTAAGCAATTTTGCACCACTTGCTCATACAGTACTTGGTTGCTGAGCAGGTTCACTACATGATCTGCCATCGCTTCCGTATCGCCCACATTGGCAAGGTAACCGGTTTCCCCATGCGTAATCAGCTCTGGAATTCCTCCTGCATTTGAACCAATCGTAGGCACACCACACGCCATAGCCTCCAGAGCGACCAATCCGAAGCTTTCTTTCTCCGAAGGCAGGAGCATGACATCAGCAAGGGAAATCACCTGTGATACGTCATCCTGCTTACCGCAGAACGTGACTTTGTCGGTAAGACCCAGCTCTTTTACCTTGGCAATCATTTTGGACAAATCAGGTCCTTCGCCGACAAACAGGAGCCTCGAAGGGATCCGCTTGCTTACATTCGCAAAGATATCAATGACATCCTGAACGCGCTTGACCGGTCTGAAATTGGAAATATGAATAAGGATCTTCTCTTCCGGCCTTGCAAACTCTCCACGAAGCTTTGTAACATCTCTCGGATAATACACCCTTTTATCAACAAAGTTATAGGTCAAATCGATATCGCGGTCAATATCCAGTAATTCCCTAGTTTCCTTAATTAAATCCTTCGACACCGCTGTAACGGCATCGCTCTCATTAATTGCATATCGAATTAAATCTGAAATGGATTGGTCCTGGCCAAGTACCGTAATATCCGTTCCGTGAAGCGTAGTGACGACCTTCAGCTTACTTCCAACCATTTGCTTGGCAAGCAGTGCACAGACGGCATGTGGAATCGCGTAGTGAACATGAAGCAGGTCAAGCTCTTCCATCTTGGCAACTTGTGCAAGTTTGCTTGCAAGAGAAAGATCATATGGAGGGTAACGGAACACATAATACTGACTGACTTCCACTTCATGATAAAAAATATTTTTATGAAATTTACCCAGGCGAAACGGCATGCTATGCGTAATAAAATGAACCTCATGCCCTTTTTCGGCAAGCAGCTTGCCGAGTTCTGTTGCAACAACGCCTGAACCGCCTAACGTCGGATAACACGTAATTCCAATTTTAAGTTTATCGTTCATTTTGCACCTCTTTTCCAGATCAATCGAATCGATCTACCACCATAGGCAGTTTAGAGACGAAACCTTCTGCATATGGAAGCATACGCTTTTGTCCCAATAAATGATCACGTGCCACTACACGCTCTACATAACCTTGATTAAGCGGTGTCGCTACGCTGCCTTGCCCTGTTATAAACTGCGAACGATAGGCGCTGAGTGCAGCCTTTTTGGTCTCGTAATAATCTGTTACATTGACTATAAAATCAGCTTCGTACACATCATTTATAAAATAAAAATACATGTTTTCCACGTTGACTGGATCAGACTCCGGCAAATATTTGCGCAGTTTGGCATTAAAGACAGCTTCTTGAATTAATGCCGAGCAGGCAATATGATCGGGATGTCGATCCTGCCAATAAGGAGCGAAAACGATTCTAGGTTTATATTTTCGGATTTCTGCTGTAATTCGTTCAATATGACTGGGAGTCATGAACAAGCCTCGATCTGGTAAGCCCAGATTCGTTCGCACGGTCAATCCTAATAATTGTGCCGCTTGCTCTGCTTCTTCTTTCCTCGTCTCAACCGTCCCATTGGAGGACATCTCTGCGTAGGTTAGATCGCAAATACCCACCCGATAGCCCATCGCGGTATGCTTCGCAATCGTTCCGGCCATCCCAATCTCCGCATCGTCTGCATGTGCGCCAAAAATAAGAATATCTAATTGTTCGCTCATCTTATTCAAGTCCCGGTTTATATTTATGTACGAGTTCTCTCCATGCAAAATCCCCACGATCTAGCGCTTTAACGAGGATTTCCGCTGTAGCAATATTGGTGGCGCATGGGATTCCTTGAACATCGCATAAACGCAATAGAGCAATGATATCCGGCTCATGTGGCTGGGCCATTAACGGATCGCGCAAGAAGATAATCAAATCCATCTCATTTTGAGCGACCAAAGCACCAATTTGCTGGTCTCCGCCAAGTGGACCCGACATAAAGCGATGGACATCGAGTTTCGTATTCTCCATGATTCTCTGTCCTGTCGTGCCAGTTCCATATAATTTGTGACCTGCAAAGACATGCTCATACGCCGTAACGAAATTGACCATCTCATCTTTTTTGCGGTCGTGAGCGATTAGCGCAATATTTAACATTCTGACTTCCACTCCCCTAGGACTTTCTTAATCTATAAAATGCTCGAATCCATAAATCATACCGCTATATGTCATTACTTTACGAACAGCAATCGCTACGCCCGGCATATAGGCAGCACGGTCATAAGAGTCGTGTCTAATCTTAAGTGCCTGCCCTTGTTCAGCCATAATGACTTCCTGTTGAGCAAAAATACCCGGCAGACGTACGCTATGTATTCTAAACCCATTGTAATACCCGCCGCGCGAACCTTCAATCGTTTCTTCTTCTTTCGGATTACCTTGCCTCATCTCTTCTCTAACTTCAGAAATAAGTTCAGCGGTTTTCACGGAAGTTCCTGAAGGCGCGTCGAGCTTTTGATCACCATGATACTCGATAATTTCCAAGTGAGGGAAGTACTTAGAAGCTTGCGCTGCAAATTTCATCATCAGAATGGCTCCAATGGAGAAATTAGGCGCAATAATTCCGCCGATTCCTTTATCCTGACACTGCTTGTCCAACTCTGCAATATCCTGCGGTGTGAATCCAGTAGTCCCCATTACGGGACGAATGCCTAACCGAATCGCTAAACTTGTATGCGAAAATGCTGTTTGCGGTCCAGTAAAATCCACTATTACATCCGGTTTGGATTCGGTTAGCGCAAGTTCCAAATCATTGCTCATTTTGACGCCGCATTCTTCTAATCCTACCATTTTTCCAAGATCAATTGGGCCAGAGGAGCGGTTTATGCCCGCCACTAATTCCATATCGGACTCCGTGAGTACGGTCTTTACAACCTCTCTCCCCATTCTTCCACTTGCCCCAATGACGGCTACTCGAATTTTACGATCCATGACGATGTTTCTCCTTTGTGTATGTTTCAAACTCTATTTTTCATCTTTTGCTGGTAGCGAGCAGCCTGCTGCTTGGCTAATTCGTGAGTCGGTTCTAATCGAACAGCTTCCATCACCGTTTGATAGGCTCTCCCGTAGTCTTTACGAAAAGCAAAAGCTTCCCCAAGTATCAGGTAGGCTTCTATTGCAAGAGGATCGAGCACAATTGCTTCCTTCAACAAGAAAATTGCTCTTTCGGCATGCTCAGATTGTGTGCTTAACTGCTTGCGTGCTTTATCGACCAATTCTCTGGCATGCAGCACTTGCAAGTGATAGCGGTACACTTGATTATCTTGTTCCAGTTGGGTAGCTTCTGAAGCATGTTCAATGGCATTACTCAGCTTGTTGCTTCTTGCATAAGTAATCGATAGTTTGTAGTGATAGGCAGCATTGTGCGGTTCTGCGATTATCGCTTTTTCAAACCATTCGATGGCTTTATCGAAGTCTTGTGAAAGTATAGATTCGTACGCTTTCTGTATTTGATCTTCTCCATTCATCTGCCCATCCTCCTTATCGAAAGAGAGTCTCCCTTCAGAGGGGATGGTATAGTTTATGAAGCTTATGTAATTTCGGTGTTAATTTTAGTCCATCTACCCGCATCTCTCGTATTAAACTTATGCATGATTTTATCATGTGCATCCGTCAAATCAATCCCCAGTGAGTTCGCGAAACAGATCGTTATAAACATAATATCGCCGAGTTCTAACTCGATGGAGTTGTCCGCTTCGGTGCTTTTTTTCGGTTTTTCGCCGTAGGTATGGTTCACTTCACGGGCTAACTCCCCCACTTCTTCGGACATTCTAGCGAGCATAGCCAAAGGACTGAAATATCCTTCCTTGAACTGGGAAATATAAGTATCGACTTCCTTCTGTATATCTTTCAGCGTGCGTTCCGACATGTTCACCCTTCTCCCCTTCTTCTTCACCAAGATATCATTACTATGTTAAACTAAACAAGAAAAGTTGACAAATTTTTTTGACAGATGCGAACCATGAGGTTTGGAGGAAACGAAATGATTTTTAAGGAACGATTTGCCGATCAATTCACAAATGTACTTGCCATTACGATTGGCACCGCAATTTATGCGTTTGGTTTACATTACTTTGTTATTTCTAATGAGCTCATGGAAGGCGGCGTTACGGGTGTAGCTCTGCTGCTGAAATATGTGCTTAACGTTCCTCCTTCCATATCTACCTTGGTATGTAATATCCCCTTGTTTTATCTCGGGTGGCGTGTTTTCGGGAAAGGCCCGATGATGTACACGATTTACGGGGTAGTATCTTTGTCGTTTTTTCTCTGGGTGATGGAACAACTCATACATAACAACTGGCTGATCCCCTTTCATACCACCCAGGATTATTTTCTAGCCACACTTTATGCCGGGATCACACTAGGTACCGGACTTGGCCTTGTCTTCCGCTTCGGCGGCACAACGGGCGGTTCAGACATCCTGGCTCGAATCGGAAATAAGAAAAGGGGCTGGAGTGTTGGACAAGTTATCTTAATTATTGATGTTATCGTAATTGGTACTTCCTTTCTCTATTTGCCCAAGGAAAAAGTCCTCTACTCACTCGTTGCTGTCTTTGTTACATCCCGACTCATCGATTACATATCCGAAGGCGCTCATGCTGCTAAGGCATTCACGATTATAAGCGATGAAGCCGTGCCTTTATCTGAAGCCATTACAAAGGAATTAGACCGAGGAGTGACTCTGTTTCCTGCTAGGGGTGCATACTCCGGCAACAATAAAGAAGTATTGTATTGTGTCGTGTATCGCCATGAAACAAGACGTCTTCGCGAGCTCATTCAATCCATCGATCCTCGCGCATTTATCATCATAGGTGAAGTCCATGACGTAATAGGCGAAGGCTTTAAAGCACAATAAAAAGGTTGAGCAGATTTCGACATCTGCTCAACCTTTTTTTAATCGCCAAGTTCCTTTTCCCGCGCTCGGGAGTGCTTAATTGGAACGATATGCCGACCGGATTGGTACATCCGCCAGCCCACGAAAGATAAAACACTAACGATGATAAGGCCAATCCCTGCAGACCAGATGATTGGATGCTTAGGGTCAGTAATGGGAACGAAAGCAATTGCATCTTTGTTTTTCAAAAACAATTCATCCAGCACTTGACCCAAATGGTCTAGCCCTGTTTCTACTTGACGGCCTATCATCGGCTCGCTATTGATGTTTTTTCTTAGAAAGAGGAGGACAGAGTCAAGCTTCTCGACAGAGGAAGCATCCCGGCTAATCAATAAAGAAGGATGAATAATGGCAATATGCTGCGATAGCTTCCCGAAGCTTGCAATGCTCTCTTGTTGTTTACCTGCTTTTACAACTTGTGTCAATGCAGCTGTGTCATTTTGCAGTACTTTATAATATTGCAGCCACATGGGTTGATTTTTATGGGTAAGGGCATCCGTTGCAAGTCTTATTTTGGCTACAGCCATTTGAGCTTCTTCTGGTGAGTAGCTCGCGGCGTTATAGACTCTCTTGGCCTGTGTAATCGTTTCCGTTAAAGCATTAAGCCCCTCTACGGATGTAATTCCTTCAAATTGTATCTTTGGAATTTGATCTGACATTTGCATCAGCTTATTCCGTGCCTCAAGCACTTGGCCGTCCATCGTTTGCTTGTACATCTCGTCGGCAATTTGATTCAAAAACTCTACCCGCTTCAATTGTTCCGGATCTATTGGTTTAGCGGCTTGTCCAATCGTACTGGTGCTAGCTGCGCATGCAGAGCTTATACTTACGACTGCTGCCAGCAAAAGTGTGACCGTCAGTCGTTTAATTCCTCCGGTAAAAATAAACATGGGACATCCCCTCCTTCACCATCATCATATGGAGGTTCGTCCCAATTTAGACCATCGGTTATGTGATTATCGTTGTTTCTTCTGACGCAAACCCAAACAGATAAAAGCAATCAAAATACCTATAAGGCTCAAGCTGATTGTAAACCCTTCTATGGTTCTATAGTAGTTGTTTACAAGCACTTCGGGCAATCTAGGGAATACTCCTCGTTCGTAATCCATGAAGTCATTCCACAGCGTCCAGCATGTAACAAGTAGGATGGCAGGAATCCGGTAAGAATACCATCTAACAAATAATAGCGCTTCCACTGCCATTGCCAAATGCGAGCACGTAAGCATCCAACCATCCCAGCCAACAGGAACTCCTTGCCAAGCGCCTGCCCAGATCATGGTAACTGCCCAAATGCCATATTTAAATGATGTGATAAGAGCAAAGGCTTCCACAAAGGCTCTAATAGCTTGGTAAACTTTCCCGGATGATCTGCCCCATGAACGGTCTATAATTAAGTAACCGACCGACAAAGTGAAGAATAAGCTAGCTGTCGGACTATCGGGCACAAAAATAACATACCATGACGGGTATTCAGCTATCGTGTCCACCATTTGAAGCCAATACCACTCATAACCATACACGGTACCAAGCAGATTCGTAATGAAAAACAGCCACAGCATCTTTTTGCTTAACAAGAAATCCTTACTCCAAAAATAAGAAATGGACACGCCTTGATGCAAGGAAGCTCCTCCTCCAGTGATTTAAAAAAACCTGACCGCTTTCGCGATCAGGTTTCCCTATTTTATTGGGCCTTTTGTTTGGATAACCACTCAGCAAGTTTCGTGATATCGGCATCTGTTAAACCTTTATCAATGTTGGCTTGGTATTGTTTACCCATGTTGCCCTTACCGTTCTTGATGATGTTCAAAATCTCATCTTGCGGATGTTTGTCACCTACGCCAAGCAGCGCCGGTACGCCTGAAGCCGGCATCCCTTTAAGTCCTGCACCATGACAAGACAAGCAAGTTGCTTTTTTGTAGATTTCAGCACCCGGATCATCTGCAGCTACGATAGCTGGAGCTTTCTTCGTATCCTTAGCAGCACCGCCGCCAGCAGCTGCGCCTTTGTTAGCGTGCATTTCTTCTTCACGCTTAATGTGCTCAGGAATGATGTTTTTCTCTTTCAACTCAAATTGGTAGTGATCCCAAGATGTGTAGGTTAAGTATGTACAAGCGATTAGAGATAAAATCATCAAGCTAGAAGCGATTGGTCTTCTGTAGAAGCGACGCTCTTTGCCTGTATCCAAGAAAGGAGCCAGCAACAAACCGCCGAACAGCAAACCAGGTACGACAACCGCTCCAAGTACTACGTAATCCCCAGATGTATACGGATATTTCAATAATTGATACATGAACAAGAAGTACCAGTCAGGCATCGGAATAAACGCTGTATTTTTAGGATCCGCAGGATAGCCTAACGGAGCTGGATCGGACATTACCAACACTAACATACCGACTAATACAACGACCCCTACCATCCACTCTTTTAACAAGAAGTTTGGAATAAAGGCTTCCGATTTTCCCGGATACGCAGAGTAATCGCGAGGAATTAATCTTTGTTCTTCTGTTTTCTTAATTACGCGGGAATCCCCTACGTAAACGATTTTCTCGTCTGACTTATGACCATGCGCCACGCTATTCGCCCCTCCCTAATTTATAGCGGTCCGGAAATACCTTGTTTGCGAATCATGAAGAAGTGTCCAGCAAGCAAAGCGAGCAGAACGCCAGGCAGGAAGAACACGTGAATGGCAAAGAAACGAGTTAGTGTTTGCGCACCAACGATGTTTCCGCCTTGCAGCAACGTTTCAATGTACGGACCCGCTAAAGGTACGGACGCTGCAATTTTCATACCTACTTGTGTAGCAAAGTATGCTTTGTTATCCCATGGAAGCAGGTATCCCGTAAAACCTAGACCTAACATAACGAAGAAAATGAGCATGCCTACTACCCAGTTCATTTCACGTGGCGCTTTGTAAGAACCTGTGAAGAACACGCGCAGGGTATGTAAGAACATCATTACGATAACTAAACTAGCTCCCCAGTGGTGCATACCTCTGACGATAACACCGAAAGCTACTTTATGTTGTAAGTAGTCAACGCTTGCATAAGCATTGATGATATCAGGTGTGTAATACATTGTTAAGAACATACCTGACAGGATTTGAATGACTGTAATGAAAAACGTCAATCCGCCGAAGCAATACACGAAAGCGGAAAAATGATGAGCAGGGTTTACGTGTTCTGGAACCTCATGATCTGCTACATCCCTCCACATAGGCGTAATATCAAGACGTTCGTCAATCCAGTTGTATACGTTTTTAAACATCTGACTGTGACGCCTCCTTATACTCTTGTGTTAGCATGCAGTTGTCCCACATAAACGAACCCATTCTCAACTTTGGTTGTGTATTCATCCAATGGTTTTGGTGCTACAGCAAGGTTTTTACCATCTTGCGTATAGTGAGCACCATGACAAGGACAGAAATACTGATCTTTGTAAGCCGGGTTATCGTTCCAGTTAACCGTACATCCAAGGTGCTTACAAGTAGGATTTAGTGCAAAGAGTTTGCCGCTGCTGTCTTTGGAAATCCACGCAACCAATTCAGCGTCACTTTCGTACCAACCATCTACTTGATGCACTTGGAACGTAAATGATTGTGGTACATTTGTAATTTTACTTTCTTCGACAACTTTAACCCAATCTGATTCTGCCTTTTTCTGAAGTACAGGATCTACCGCAAACCGAATCATCGGAATAATGATGCCGGCCCCCATGAATCCTCCAGCGCCACCTAGGGTATAGGATAGAAATTGTCGACGAGACATTTCGCGTTTTGTCCCGGGCTTCTTCCCATGCTGTTCTTCATTGTGATTGTTATGATCACTCATTCTCAGGTCTACCCTCCTACATTGGCCGATGTCCAACCCTCTCGGACGTCAGTTACCTCTATCACGTGTCGTTCGACATTACACTACATAACTAGGACATTACTAATAATATCCTACGACTACTAGGTCGTCAAGAATCCAGAACTCCTTTTGAGCCATTGAAAACTTGGCGTTCGGACAAATTTTAACGAAATTGTCACAACTTTTTGGCAGCCAATGTACGCCATTACTCCCCTTATCCTGCACAATTTTTTTTCCAATAATACGCTTAACAGCTAAAGTTAATCACTATGCTGCCATAAGTGCTGGACTTGCTTAGAAATACTTGATTTGATCTGTTCGGATTTGCTTTCCCACTGCTCCATATCGACAGCAATCAACAAATCGGTTTGATCCGCTTTCCAGCTTGCACCTTCCGTATGTATGGTTAGTACGATGACATAGCGGAATCCCATCCTTTTTAAATGAAGGGAAAGGGCTTCTAGCTGGTCCCTCATGCTCACCGCCGTCATATAATGAAGCGCTGGGTACGTCACTACCCTACCCTTGTATGGAATTTCGATGGTTTCCAGTGCATCTCGGAGCTGCTCCAGCGCCAAAGTCACTTGTGCGGGGTCTTCGAATCCGGTCAACCCCGTTACTGGCAGCAAACATGTGTCCAAGTATGGTTTTAAATCGTGCCATTCTTGCGCAGAAATTTCATTAAACTTCAACCGTGCTTCCCCCTCTATCTTTTACCAAAAATGCGTTTGCTATGTAGCAATAGCCATCGCTTCTTGTACACTTTAATCTGTCTGCAAATGGCTGTCAATTGAACTGTCCGTTTCACCGCGCAACGCTTCCAGCGCTTCCTCTAAATCCTGCTGCTTCACGACCAGGTAAGGACTCTCCCATGTCCCATCCAGATGAATATACTGCACATTAGCAGGCTTATAATCACGGTATGATTTGGTTAAAGTGCGAAGTTCATCTGCAGGAATGTCCGTCTTAATGGAGCTTCCCATAATATCAAGCACCTTTCCCCACGCCGTAACACCATTAATTGAAGTTAATTTATCTAGTAATTCATTAAGGACAAATTGCTCACGCTGGTTCCGCTCCATATCAGACGATTCCGCTGTACCCAAATTCGATTTGCGATAGCGAATATAATCAAGTACTTGTTTGCCATTTAGGCGCTGCGTGCCTTTTCTGAGATTAATATTTGTTCCGTCACTCTCATCCTGGTATTTCATATCCATATCGACATCTACCATCATGCCGCCTAATTGATCAATAAGCTTGCGGAAACCATCAAAATTAATGACAGCCATATGATCAATTGGAACTTGATATACTCTGCTAAACAGCTGCTTCGTTTCATCAAGAGCCGTTTCTTTGTTCTTATTATAGTTATAAGCATAGAAATAGTTAGCTTTATGCGAGGTTTCTAAGCCGGACTTTTCTGCAGATACCTCAAGATCTCTTGGGATTGAAACTACTGTCCCTTGATGAGTCACTGGATCCACACGAAAAAGCATCATGACATCCGTATTTAGCGATCCTTCGCTTCCTGAGCGCTCATCAATGGCCGTAAGCAGCAAGGTAAGCGGTTTCTCCTCATTCTCAGTCGTATTGGGTGCATTTGAGGTATGTGACGTCTGTGAAACGGGGTAATTGCTTGTTTGAATGTCATTTGTTGCAGGCACGCTCGGAGCTGCTATTTGATCCAAGGCATGATTCCATTTATTCATCAGAAAAGCGGCGTAGCCGGATGCTGCCCCGACAACGAGTAATGTTAATAGAAGAAACGATGACAAGACTTTCCGTTTCCGCATGGTTTTCAAGAGCTTTCTCATTTGTATTCTCCTTTTGCGTCGCAATATGGTCTAACTAATCGACGTATGGAGTTACAAAATAGTTCTTTTTTGTCCTCTTTCCAGCAAAAAAAGACATGTGAAATGGTTTCACATGTCTTTCGTCCCTATTGTGGCTGCCACCACGATCATTATCCTGAAGATTGCAGCATTTTAAGCTCAGATGTAAGAGCAAGGAATGTCGGTTGATCCCCTTTTGCTAACGCAAGATCAATCTCTTTGTAGAGATTCTGTTCTTTATATTTGCGAATGGCATCATCCCAAACCATTTCCGCGAAAAGTGCCAGCAGCGCGTTGTTAGATACATTCATTTTTCCCATGAGACCTACCTCCAAATGTGTACGCGGTTTGTCAGGAGCTTCTTATTCGCAAAAACATGAAAGTCCGTTCCTAGGTGTCTGCCAACCCCTGTGTGCTCCTACTTTTATCATATTCACTCCATACAATAGCGCTTCGTTCAAAAGCCCGATTGATCAGGAATGTGCCTTTACCTACTACTTGCTGTCCCCTTTAAAACGAGCACTCTCCTGATCCAGAAAGAGGACAACCTTGTCTTCTTCTGCAACAAAAGTACCCTGAATCACTTTAGAACCCATCTTAGTAACCTGAACGACCATACCGTTCTCGTGATCTTCTCCTATACGTATGAGCCCTAAATGCATCATCATTTGTAAAATGCGCTGTTCTACGATGGATTCCGAGCTGTCATAATAAAATGGTTTAACCAATTTACATAACACGTCACTTAGAGAGGCTAAAGTGACCCACTGACCGCTTAGACGGTCGACCCAGCCCGCGAGGCTTTGAACATTGGGGATCGGATTCTTATATAACCTAAGCCAGAACCTATACACCTCTGCCAGGTTCTCTTTCTTACCTTCTAGCAAGCGTGCTGTTCCTTCTTCCGTTAAAGTCAGCACTTGACCTTGTTCACTGATTAGCTGCCGGTAATAGCAATAATCATAGATGAACGAAAACCGGTTCGGATAGTCTTTAAACATACGGCCATATCCGAAGCGCCAAGAGCCTTTCGACACCATTTCCTCCTGCACAGACAAACGATCAAGAATTTGCTGAAGCTGCCTCTTATAGATGGATCCTTCCGTTGTGAGAGGTAATTCCTGCACATGAGAAATGAACGTCAAGAAATGAAAGATATCATCAATAATGAGTAATTGTTCGTCCCGGTAAACGCTAGGCTCATTGGTCAGGTTCAAGCTTTGTTTGAATATTCCAGTAAGCACATCGCTAAATTTTCGCTTCAAATCATTAGGAACATGAAACAAAAATTTGGTTTGCTGGGAATACCCATTAAACAGCCAGCCGAGTTTCTTAAATTTAATGACCATGTCGCGGGGATTCCATTCCACCGATTCATCCTTCTGAAACCGTGATTGTTGAACTCTAGCGATCAGTTCTTCAATACTGAATGCGTTGCGAGGATCGAAGAGGAGAGAATTCAGAAATCGGATGTCCTCCAAGTTCAAGCTTTGAATATGCTTTTCGAAAATCTCTCTGCGCAGGGCTGTACTCAAAATCGATTGAATCAACTCGTTCTTTGAATGGCCATTGCACTCACACTCATAAGTGTTAGCGATTCGGCCTAGCTCGTGAATATCGGCGTAGCTGAGCATGTCCGCTAGGTTCATTTCCATCTACATCCCCCATTTGGCGAAGCTTCCAGCTCCGTGGTTTCTAGTAACCATTATGGGATTTTTTCCCGAAAATATTCCAAGCCACGTAAAAAAAGCATGACTCTATAACTGAGTCATGCTTCTTGTCACGCATTTATTCGTGTACGATTTCCAAGTGAGATAAACAATTGTACAGCTGCAGCTCCCAACCTTTTTCTTGACGCAGCAGGATGGTTAGAGACGTATTTTGCAGGAATTGCTCGCTATCCATGCGCAATACTCTGAGCACCTGCACAATGAATCCGCCGTGAGACACCAATAATATCTTCTTGTTCGGATAGGCCTCAAGCAGCTCACCCTCAAGCTCGGACCAACGTTTCCATAGATCATCATCGGATTCCTGGCCTAAGTCCTGGAGCTTCCACTCTGGCCCCCAGCGTTCTTCTCTTTCCGCTACAGTAGTTCCTTCGACCTGACCATATCTTCGCTCGCGAAGTCTGTTATCCGTACCGATAATCGGGATTCCCGAAAGCTTAGACATGATTTGAGCTGTTTCCTTTGCTCGTTTCAAATCACTGGAGATGATCCCATCCCACGATTCATTGGCTAATCGGTTTCCAAGCAACCTGGCTTGTTCTCTACCCTCATCGGTTAAATCCGTATCCAACTGCCCTTGCAGCTTACCTAAGCGATTCCATTCCGTGCTTCCATGCCGGATAAAGCCAATCGTTGTCATTAAGTATTCCTCCATCAGTCAATAAAATGAAAAATGCTCCTTCCGGAGCACTAGGCTTTGGTTCGTGATAACCAGTTCATTATGATGATTGTTGCAATCAAACCCAAAATCGATACAACAAGTAAATAATGCGGATACGAATGAATCGGCCCAACATGGAATCGTAATGGCTCCATAAAGCTAGGGTTTAGACTTGCTACGGCATCTACCATCTTATGACCATTCATCGTTTCAGTGCCTGACGCCTTCATGGCTTGCGGCGCTTGCAGATCGAATAACGTATTATCAGCAGCAGCCATCGACGATTTTGGAGTACCGTCATAGACAATTGCGAATAAAAAGCTGAATACGAATAACGCTAAACAAAAAGCAATAACTGCCGTAAGGTTGCGGCGAAGCTTGTAAGAGATCGTATACATGCGCTCGGAAACCGGAATACGCCATGATTCATCCTCATAAATTCGACTCATGACCTTGCCTGAGACCATCGGTTCATAATCGGGAAGCTCGCTCTCGATTGCAGCAGTACGTATAAGGATCGTACTTTCCTCCCAAATTAGAAATTCTTCTGCACATTCGGCACATGTAGCAATATGCTCATCCACCGCGGTACGTCGCAGGTCATCATTCGGCAAGTCCCAATACACCCCAAATAATTCCTGGATCTCGCTACACTTCATCGCTGTTTCATCCCTTCGATTCTTCGAATATCGGTTCACTGAAGTAAGGGTCCAACTGTAGCTTGACAGATGCTCTAGCCCTGAATAATAGAGACTTCACTGAACTTACGGTTTGACCTAAAATATTGGCGATTTCCTGATAATCCATCTGATCATACTCTCTTAATATCAGAGCAGATCGTTGTTTCTCAGGCAAACTATTAATCGCATCTCGAACCATTGATACTTTCTCGTTTCGCAGCATAGCTTGCTCCGGCATAGCATCAAATGATGCATGTGGCGTCAATCCGCTTTGCTCTAACGAAACTTGAACACTTTTATTTTTGCGCAGCTCACTCAAAACGGTATTCCGAGCAATTGTATACAACCAGGTAGAAAAGGATGCTTCAATCTCTCTAAAGGAGTGCAGACTGCGATACGCTTTATAGAACGTTTCGTTACACAAATCTTCAGCAATGGCTTCCATCTGTGTACTTTTGAGCATATGAAAGATGAATGCAAGGATTTTACGCTCGTAACGACGCATAAGCTCGTCATAAAGCTGAACATTTCCATCCTTGATTTCTCTGATCAATTGGGAATCGGTCATTACGTGGCGACCCTCCTAACGGTTCCCGGGTACCACTCCAACTGCTCATACATGTTGTACTGCGGTTAGAGTGAAAAGTTGCGTTCATTTGTAAAATAAATGTGAAAGGATCCATATGTAAAATACGACCTATTAAAAGATTCTCGATAAAATGCGATATTCCTGCTCCATTCGACAAATTGTTGAAAAAAATTCACATTCCAAGCTTGTCTGTTGAAAACAACAACCCACCCTATCCATTATATATTAATTTCAGAAAAATATGGTATCAATGAGCAAAAAAAAAAACCGCCATATTGGCGGCTGCACTTATGGTGCGATTATCGGATAGGAGTGGAGAGAAACCATACTGTACTTTTATTATATGTATACGGTTTCATTCTGTCAACACTTTTTTGAAAACGTTTACCTTGTCCTTTTTGCCTTAAGAATTGTTCTGTTGTAGTTGATGCCTTTTGGATTGATTGATTAAATTATTGATGGAATGAGGACGAATATAAGGACTTCCTGCATTAATACGTGGTATTTGCATGGGATCTGTTTGTATGGAAGTTAATCCCGCTTTGGTCGTGAATGCATATTTAACCCCGGCTTCATTGAGATAGGAGATCGTAAAATCATCATAGCTGCCAAATGGGTAAGCATAGGAATCAATAGACTTTGCACCATTTAATTCTCGAAGCTTGGACATACATGTTTTCGTATCCGAAATAACCCTTTGTCTGAGGTCTTCTTGCGTCTCAATTACTCCATTATTCGTGATTTTGTTGTTCAACATAGGCTTGCCATCTTTCATTGCGTGCAATTGATCGGAATGAAGCTGAAAGTCAATATTTGAAAATTCTTTTCTCATTTTCCTAATTTGATCCCTGGACAAGGAAGGCAGCAATGTCGCTGTCGGGTTATCCAAATCTTTGGTAATCACAAAATTTACAGCCGGTACACGCATTTTTTTGAGAATCGGATATGCATTCGTATAGAAACTTTCATACCCATCGTCAAAAGTAATTAGAACTGCATTATCAGGAATTTTCGCTCCATCTTTCATGAAACTCTTGAACTGATCCATCGAGATGAAATTGTATCCTTGCCGCTGCAACGCACCTAACTGTCGCTCAAATAATTTAGTCGAAATCGTCACAGAGCCCTCCACCTGATCATCAACGTGATGATACACGAGAACGGCAACCTCTTTCGAGTAAATAACATTGCTCGCACTTACAAATGAGGGAAAAAAATTTACAAAAATAACAATAATAATTAACGTGCTTTTTAACAACATCCACAGCTTCATCTCGTTCGCCCCACACATAGAAGTTTGTAATATTTATATGAACGATGTCATTATAGCACGAAGTTTTTCATTTGAGAATCAATTTCAATAGAATAAAAGACAAGCTGGTTTCTCCTCTTTTGGGACGTCCTAAAAGAGGAGAAACCAGCTTGTTGATGTACACATTTTTTTTAAACATGTACCGCATAAGGCCCGCTAAGCAGCTCTGCTGCACGATCTGCGTCTTCCTGATTACGGAAAGATAAACGCAAAACGCCAGGCACATCTTCACGACTCTCAATAATTTGGATATTGCTTAAGTTAATTCTAGCATTACCTAATAGTGTTGTAATTTGTCCAATAATACCAGGATGATCTGGAATATCGACATAAATATCAAACAAGGATGTGATCATCCCTTTTCTGCGCTCAGGCAGTTGACTTCTGAACTCGCCAGCAATGCGGAATTGTTCAACGATTCCCTCGCCATCACTATTCTCAATGAGTTCAATGAAACGGGAAATTTCAAGATTCCAATCCGAAAGCAACTTGAGCAGCACCTGCCGATTGTTCACTAAAATATCCCGCCAAATCATCGGCTCGCTTGATGCAATGCGCGTAATGTCTCTGAAGCCGCCAGCAGCCAGATTCTGATATAAAGGGTTGGTTTCGTTATACCCTCTGACTTGGTTAACCAGCGCAACCGCAATAATGTGCGGTAGGTGACTGATAGCCCCAACGATATCATCATGCTCTCGTGCACCGACTTGCACGATCTGGGCTTTCGTCATCCTGAGCAGCTCGGTTAAGCGGTCAACCTCCGCCTGCGGTGTACCCTCTGCTGGGGTCAACACGTAGAAGGCATTTTCAAAAAGATGCGAAGATGCTGCCTCAACGCCATGACGTTCGGATCCAGCCATTGGATGGCCGCCAATAAAGAAAACGCCATCTTTCACCATGGTTTCAGCACTTTCCGTAATGGTTGCCTTCGTGCTGCCCACATCAGTGATGATGCAACCCTTCTTGAGCGGGAGATTCATCAACTGCTGAACATACTCCTCTAGCATCCCAACCGGCACGCATAGGAAGATGTAGTCAGCTCCTTCTACCGCCTCAGCCATGTTCGTTGTTGCCATATCAACCACGTTTCGTTTGAGCAGTTTATCCACGGATTTCGGATTCGGAGAATGGCCGACAACGGTAAAACCCGGTTTTCCTTTGTAACATAAGGCCAGTGAACCGCCGATAAGCCCTACACCAAATATCGCAATTTTTGTCATAAGAGATCAACCTTTAATTTGTATTAGGCTTGAACGGCAACCTCAGCCAGCACTTGCTGCAAAGCTGCAATGAATTTCTCATTTTGTTCGCGTGAGCCGATTGTAACTCGAAGGGATGTCGGGAAGCCAAGCATATGCCCGCCACGAACAATAATTCCTCTACGCAGCAAACCGTTAAATACTTCAGCCGCTGGGCGTCCGACATTAACCATAACGAAGTTACCATGTGCTGGGAAAGCCTGTAATCCCATTTCGTTAAACTGTTCCGTTAAATAATTCAAACCAGCTGTATTCGCCTCGCGGCAGCTTGCGATGAATTCTTGGTCCTTAATTGCCGCTAAAGCAGCAGCTTGCGCAAATCTAGTCGTGTTGAACGGCTCACGAACTTGATTAATGGATCGAATTACATCTGGGTGCCCAACGCCATAACCGATTCGCAATGAAGCCAGTCCGTATATTTTCGAAAAAGTACGCAGTGCAATGACATTGCGGTACTGACCAATCAGCTCGATACTATCCGGGAATTCTCCCGTCGTATTGTACTCACAATACGCCTCATCCAGAACGACCAATACATGCTCAGGAACTTTGGCTAAAAATGCTTTAATTTCCGTGTCCGTATTCATTGTTCCGGTTGGATTGTTCGGGTTACAGATCCAGACGATTTTCGTACGGTCTGTAATAGCTGCCAGCATGCCGTCCAGATCGTGAGTGCCATCTTTCAATGGGATCTCGATGGACACTGCTCCCTCAATCTCACAATTGTGCTTATATTGCGGGAAGGTGTGAGTAGCCATCACTGTTTCATCGCCTTGTACGAGGAAAGCGCGTGCTAGCATTAGAATAACCTCATCGGAACCTGCACCGAAAATGACTTGGTTCGTCGCGACTCCAAGGTACTCAGCCACTTCTTCTGTCAATTGAACGGCTCCGCCGTCCGGATACAAGCTGATGTTAGCGATTTCCGCTTCAATTGCTGCTTTTACTTTTGGCGAGGAGCCAAATGGATTTTCGTTGGATGCGAGTTTAATCACTTCCGTTAATCCTAGCTCTCTTTTTACTTCTTCAATAGGTTTACCCGGTTGATAGACCGGCAAATGTACAATCGTTTGTTTCGGTTTCATTGGTAGCCACCTCATCAATTAGTTGTCCGAATTTTGTAATTGTCCCACAAAACTAGTAGCGTTGTAAAATGTGGTTCCTTTTATGTAGAAGGAATATTGCTTTAGCCACTCATTTGAGACAAAAGTCTCGATGATCAACACATTATAGTGTACTGCTTTAACGCTTAACAGTAAATAGGTAATTTTTAAAAAATCCCCCTAGACAATTGTCTAGAGGGATTTCATTATTTGCCTTTTAGCTGGCCAACAAAGCCGCCAATTTGCATCAGCCCTTCTGGATGAGCAGTATCTTCTTTAAAATGATGCAGTACGCTTTCAATCGAGCGAACAATGGCACTCCCTACAACAACACCGTCGCACAGCTTCTCAAACCGCTGAACTTGCTCCCGGTTCGAAATACCGAATCCAACGACAATCGGTACATTCGCCGCTTCCCGCACCGTGGATAGAAATTCCTCGATCCCGCCGAAGAATTCAGCCCGCTCACCAGTTACGCCTAGTGAAGAGACACAGTAAACGAATCCTCGAGCTCCAGCTGCGATGCGCTTAACACGTTCATTCGATGTCGGTGCAACTAATGGAATCAAATGGACACCATAGGTTTCTGCAATCGCTCTAGTCTCACTATCTTCTTCTAGTGGAAGATCTGGAATGATGATTCCACTAATTTCATTTTCTTGCATTGTCTTGAATATGCGTTCTAGACCGATCTGCAGGACAGGGTTGTAGTAAGTGAATAGAATGAATGGCAGTTTAGAGCCTCTGCTCCGCGCCTCACGCGCAACATCAATTACGTCAAATATCGTAATTTTACGAAGCAGCGCACGTTCAGATGAGCGTTGGATGACAGGACCATCAGCTAGTGGGTCCGAATAAGGCACACCAAGCTCGATCAAATCAGCTCCAGCCCGCTCCATTTCAAGAATAAGCTCTAATGAAGCTTCAATCGATGGATCACCAATGGTTAGGAAAGGGATCATTGCTGTTTCCCCCCGCTCTTTAAGCTCAGCAAAACGCTTATCAATTAGGTTCATGACTTATTCCCTCCCTGTTCCAAGATAGCTCATTATAGATTCCACATCTTTATCGCCGCGTCCGGATAGGTTAACGACAATAATTTGATCCTTGGACATCGTTGGAGCTAGTTTTACGGTATGTGCAATCGCATGAGCGCTCTCTAAAGCTGGAATGATACCTTCCGTACGACTCAACAGCTGAAGTGCATCAAGTGCTTCTTGGTCAGTGATTGGAAAATAGGTCGCGCGCTCGATATCTTTGAGATAGGAGTGCTCAGGCCCGATACCAGGGTAATCCAATCCAGCAGAGATGGAATGAGCTGGCAGCACTTGCCCGTATTCATCCTGCAGCAGGTAGCTCAGCGAGCCCTGGAACACACCAGGTGAACCTTTGGTCATCGTCGCGGCGTGCTCTTCCGTATGGATACCGCGCCCAGCAGCTTCTACGCCGATAAGTTTAACTGTTTCATCCTGAACAAACGGGTAGAAGATCCCCATGGCGTTACTGCCTCCGCCTACGCAAGCGACAACGGCATCCGGCAATCTGCCTTCGGTTTCTAGCATTTGCTCGCGTGACTCGTCGCCGATAATGCGCTGAAAATCACGTACCATCATCGGATAAGGGTGAGGTCCTGTAACGGAACCGAGGATATAGTAAGTATCCTGCACATTACTGACCCAGTAACGCAGCGTTTCGTTACACGCATCTTTCAGCGTACGAGTACCTGAAGTAACCGGAATGACTTCAGAACCAAGCAATTTCATACGAAAAACGTTCAATTGCTGTCTCTTCGTATCTTCTTCGCCCATGAATACTTTGCATTCAAAGCCCATCAAAGCAGCAACCGTTGCCGATGCAACACCGTGCTGACCTGCACCAGTCTCAGCGATGATTTTCTTTTTCCCCATCCTTTTTGCAAGAACGGCTTGTCCGATGGTGTTATTAATCTTATGAGCACCTGTATGATTCAGGTCTTCTCGCTTTAAGTAAATTTTGGCTCCACCTAACTGTTCAGAAAGTCGCTCTGCGTAATATAGGGGAGTGGGTCTACCGGAGTATTGCTTTTGCAAATAACGAACTTCAGCAATAAATTCCGGGTCATCTTTATATTGGTTATACGCTTCTTCCAGCTCAGTCAAGGCGTTCATCAATGTTTCTGGTACGTAACGGCCGCCGAATTTGCCGAATCTGCCGTGTTTATCAGGTACTTGCGTCACTTTCCGGTCACCCTTTCCACAAATGCGGTAATTTTCGCAATATCTTTGACACCATCTGTCTCTACACCGCTGGACACATCCACGCCGTCAGGACGATAGGCTTCCACTAATTGATCCACATTGTCAGGCTGCAATCCGCCTGCTACTAACAATTTGACGCCTGCCAAACGAGCCCACTCCTGATATGCGGGAATGCAGTCCCAAGCAAAGGTTTTCCCAGATCCTCCCCCATACACGGGATCAAAAGTATCTAGTAATACAGCATCAACCGATCCGATATACGGATCTAGTTGAGCAGCTACTTCTGCGCTTGAAGGAATCTTATTCTCCGATCTGGAAATGGATACAGACTTAAACACCTGAACTTGGAAATGTTCACGCACCCATTTGCAAAATTCCGGAGTTTCCTGGCTGTGTAACTGAACGACATCGAGTGGAGCAGCAGCCATGATTTCAGTCAGCTGTTCCTTGCTCGGATTCACGAATACGCCGACTGTTAGCGGCACGGAAACACCATTATCCGCTTCATTTTTCAGGTATGAAATAAGCTCCCCAGCCCTGTCTGGCTTGACTTGACGCTTGCTTGGAGCAAAAACAAAACCGAGATGATTAATTGGCAAATGTATGATTGATTTTAACACTTCAACGCTTTGAAGTCCACAAATTTTAACCGTTGGAATCGTGTCTGCAGGCATCCTGTTCGCCTCTTTCTAAGCCATCTGACTCGTTGTTTTCACAATCGGACCCATCAGATCATGAACCGCTTGCTCAATACCGGGCTGACGCATAAAATGTTCACCGATCAACACGGCTTGTGAGCCGATTTGCTGCAAATAGGCCATATCTTGAACCGTGGAGATTCCACTCTCGCTGACGATGGTTTTGCCTGCCGGAATGAATTGAATCAACTCTTCCGTTGTTTTCAAATCGGTAACAAAAGTCTTCAAGTTCCTGTTGTTGATGCCAATCATTTGGGTATCTAACTCAAGCGCGCTCTCCAGCTCTTCACGGTCATGTACTTCAACCAAAGCATCCAAACCTAGATCACTCGCAAGTGACAGATACTGCTTCATCTGGTCAGTGGTCAATATCGCTGCGATGAGTAAGATCGCATCTGCGCCAATCAAACGTGCTTCATAGATTTGCTTGGGATCGATGGTGAAATCTTTGCGCAGCAAAGGCACACCTACTGCTTGTCGTACAGCCTTCAAGTACTCGTTGCTCCCTTGGAAGTAATCCACATCCGTAAGCACCGAGATGCAATCAGCACCTGCTCGTTGATAGGAACTTGCCAACAATACCGGATCAAAATCTTCACGGATCAAACCTTTGGACGGGGATGCTTTTTTAACTTCGGCAATCAAACCTATCGAACGATTTTTACGTGTCGTCAAAGCTTTTTCAAAACCTAAGCAAGGCGACATCTCCGAAATAACTTTCTCCGCTTGTGCAATGGAAAAGCTGCTCATTGCTTCAACTTCCGCTCGTTTAGTGGCAACAATTTTATCAAGAAACATGGCATAATTCTCCTGTGAAATGGATTAAGTCGTTCAACTTTTGTTCCGCACGGCCCGAATCAATAACGTCAGCCGCAAATTTAACCCCTTGCTGAAGGCTTCCAACATGACCCGTCACGTAGAAGCACGCGGCTGCATTCGCGAGTACGATATCGCGATGAGGCCCTCTGTCGCCAGCAAAGATATGACGGATGATCTCTGCATTCAGTATCGCATCCCCGCCGCCTACATCCTTAATACTGTGAGCCCGTAAGCCAAGATCATCAGGCGTAATGGTATATGTGCTAATCCGATCTGTTTTCAACTCCGTTACTTTAGTTGGCGCTGAAATACTGAATTCATCTAATCCATCTTCACTTGCTACCACCAAAGCCCGCTTCAGCCCTAGCGCTTGCAGTGCTTGCGCGACTAACTCCGTCTTCGTGCGGTCGAAAACGCCCAACACTTGACGATCCGCTCCCGCAGGATTGGTAAGCGGGCCTAGCAAATTGAATACCGTGCGGAAACCCAACTCCCGGCGCGGTGCCGCAACATGCTTCATGGATTGATGATACGCTTGCGCGAACATAAAACAAATGCCCGTTTTGTCTAAGCATTGTGCCGCTTGCTCGCCGCTTAGCGTAATCTTCACGCCTAGGGCTTCCAGCACATCCGCACTGCCGCTTTTGGACGACATCGCCCTATTGCCATGCTTCGCTACTCGAATGCCTCCCGCAGCCGCAACAATTGCTGCTGTCGTCGAGATATTGAACGTCTCTGCACCGTCACCGCCTGTACCGCATGTGTCCAGTAGATCATGCTGCAGCACATTCACCTGCATCGCCTTGTTCCGCATCGATTCAGCGAATCCCGTAATCTCTTCCAGCGTCTCCCCTTTAATGCGAAGAGCCGTTAGCAGACTGCCGATTTGGGCAGGTGACGCCAGCCCTTCCATAATTTCCGACATTACGCCGCGCGCTTCCTCCCGGGAAAGATCGCTGCCGCTAATCACTTTGCCAAGCGCTTGCTGTATCTGAATAAGTCCACTCATGACATTCATCCTCCTCTACTTCTTCCCTTAAGAGTTAACAAAGTAGTCTTTGTTAATATCGCTTACCGGTCTCGGCTCTGGACTGAACATGGCTTCTGCCATCCGAATCGATTTGAGCAAAGCTGTCGCTTTGTTCACTGTCTCCTGGTACTCGCTTTCCGGTACTGAGTCCCAAACAATGCCTGCGCCTGCTTGCACATAGGCTTTGCCATGCTTGAAAACAATCGTACGAATCGTGATACATGTGTCCAAGTTCCCTGAGAAGCCTAGATAACCAATAGCCCCTGCATAAGTCCCCCGCGCTTCTGGCTCCAGCTCAGCAATAATCTCCATAGCTCGCAGTTTCGGCGCTCCAGACACCGTCCCTGCTGGCATGCAGGAAAGAAAAGCATCGAAGAAATCTTTGTCTTTCGCAATTTTTCCGGATACGTTGGAAACGATATGCATGACGTGTGAGTAACGCTCAACATCCATGAATGTATCACACTTCACTGTTCCAAACTCCGATACTCGGCCAATGTCATTACGGCCTAAATCTACTAACATCAAGTGCTCTGCGCGTTCTTTCTCATCCGCTAGCAGCTCTTTTTCTAGAGCTAAATCTTCTTCCGGCGTCTTACCGCGAGGTCTTGTTCCGGCAATCGGGCGCGTTTCCACTTTTTCCTCTTCAACCCTTACAAGTAATTCCGGTGATGTGCCAACGACGACTTCATCATCCATTTTGAGCACATACATGTAGGGGGATGGATTCATTGTCCGAAGAACCCGGTACACTTGCAGTGGTGAGACGGTTGTTTCCATTTCAAAGCGCTGTGACAGCACAACCTGGAAAATGTCACCGGCACGAATGTATTCCTTCGCTTTATTCACGTTGGCAATGTACTTTTCCTTCGTGACATTAGAGCGAATATCACCTAAATCCGGCTCCAATACAATCGGATTATGTGTCATCGTTTCCGTACCGAGTGGTCGCTTAATCTTCTCGATCGTCGCATCGATTTTCTCACAAGTAGCTTGATACGCCTTAGCGATATCTGCATCTGTGGCAAAAGGCTGTACATGCACGTTAGCAATCACTTTGATCTGCTGTTTGAAATGATCGAAAACGATCACTTGATCACAAAACATGAATTGAATGTCGTTCATTTGCAAATCATCAATTTGATGAGCAGGCAGCTTCTCATAGTATTGCAGAAGATCGTATCCAAAGAATCCGACAGCCCCACCCGTGAACCTCGGCAGATCCGCAAGCTGAGGACTGGAGTAGGATCTTAGGTACGCCTTCAACACATCGATTGGTTTCTCATCCGTAACCTTATTTTCGGTTTGTGTCTCAATGACCGTCTTCCCATGTTTGGCCTTAATCATCAGGAAAGGATCGCTTCCAATGAAGGAATATCGAGCCCATTTCACGCCGCCCTCAACGCTTTCTAACAGGAACGCACGCTTTTCTTGGTACAAGTGTTGAAAAACACGAATTGGGGTTTCTGTATCAGCTAATAGATGACGTACCACAGGAATGAGGTTATAGTCTTTGGATAGTCGAATCACTTCTTGAATTTCAGGTGTATACATGGTAACATCCCCTCTCAGCTTGTGAGCCTTCCGTCGTCTTCCGAGGTGCTCCAAACTCTAATTGAATAACAAAAAAGCCTCTACCGAAGTAGAGGCTGGCTTTTAGTTAAATGTAGAAGATTAAGAAGAATGTGAAAAATAAACGTTGAATGTATGACGAAACAGACGTCTCCGAATGAGTCGTGTCCATCTTCATACAAACTTCAGTTATCTTTTCTCATCTCATCTGGGCTCTGCTCTACTCAACTAAACTCTGCTCTACTTACCTAATCTCATCTAACTCCACTATACTACCGTGCAGCTTCATTTGTCAATTTAACAATATCAGGGCGAAGTGCTTTTGCTTCTTTCAAATAAATATGATTGATTTCCGATTGGCTCTTCGTTGTGTTCACCTGAACCATAAGACGGATGCATTTCAGCAATGAATTTTCAACCGGAACTTCTAATGAGCACATCAGCGGCACCAGTTCCCATCCAACCATTGTACGAATGGCCCGTGCAGGGAACGTTGCTGTAATGTCTTCTGTCACTGTAATAAAAACCGAACAAATATCTTCTGGGCGAAAATCATTCGCCTCTACGATGGCACGAAGCAACTCTCCAGTTGCGGTTAGAATTTCTTCCGCTTCATTGTGTTCAACTGTCGTTGCGCCACGAATTCCCCTACAGAACATCGGCTATCCTCTCCCTTTTAGAAGCTCGACAATTTGTCTAACTTGCTCCACTGTAACATCCTTACGGATTTCAACTTTACCAATTTCCATAGGAATAATGAAGACCATTGTGCCTTCTTTAAATTTCTTATCGTACATCATTGCGCTCATAATGCTATCCGTATCCAAATGCGGAGGAATGCTAATAGGCAGGCCGTATTTCAGGAACAGGCCCTTGGTTACTTCATGGATTTCCTCGGAATAACCGAACTGCTGAGCAAGCTTAGAAGCACCAACCATTCCGATTGAGATTGCTTCTCCATGCAATAGCTCGCCATAGCCAGCTACAGCTTCCAGAGCATGACCGATCGTATGCCCCAAATTTAAAATTGCCCGCAAATCGTTCTCACGTTCATCCTGTGAGACGACAATAGACTTCACTTTACAGCCTACATAGAGCGCATAGCTTAGCGCTTCCGGATCAAGAGACAATAGCTTCTCCGCATTGTCGTCACACCACTGCGTGAAGGCAGCATCCCAGATCAAGCCATGCTTGATCACTTCAGAGAGGCCCGCCTTCACTTGGCGCGGCGGCAAGGTCAGAAGCAAGTCGATGTCGAAGAGAACGAGCTCGGGCTGGTGGAACGCCCCGATGATGTTCTTCGCCATCGGATGGTTAACAGCTACCTTGCCGCCGACAGAGCTGTCGTGGGCAAGGATCGTCGTCGGGATCTGCACGAAGCGGATCCCGCGCATGAAGCTCGCCGCCGCGAAGCCGGCGAGATCGCCGACCACGCCTCCTCCAAGGGCGACGATCGCAGAACTGCGATCAAGGCCCGCCTGGAGGGCGGAGGTGACAATTCCCTCGAGCTGCGCGAGGGATTTGGATGTTTCGCCTGCGGGAACGACGCAGGCGGTTGCGCTGAAGCCGCCTGCGCGCAGCAGCGCCATGACGCGCTCGAGGTGCCGTGGAGCCACCTCGCTATCTGTAACAACGAGCAGCGGTGACTTACGGCTGAGCTTCGCGCGGTCGAACAAAGCCGTGATATCGTTCAGGACACCTTGACCAATGTAGATCGGATAAGAACGTTCGCCAAGCTCTACCGTGAGCTCTCTCATATTAGTAGTTCTCCACTTGTTTCAAAAAGTTGTTGAGATTCGCACGAATTTCCTCAATGGAATCCCCGCCGAATTTATCCAAGAAGGCATTCGCAACTTCCCATGCAATGACGTTTTCCATGATGACGCCCGCAGCTGGGACTGCGCAAGTATCGGAGCGCTCAACCTGCGCTGTGAATACTTCCTTCGTATCAATATCAACGCTTTGCAGCGGTTTGTAGAGTGTCGAGATTGGCTTCATAACACCGCGCACGATGATTTGCTCGCCAGTCGTCATCCCGCCTTCGAATCCGCCTGCACGATTCGTTCTGCGTCTAAAGCCACTTTCTTCTGTGTATAAAATTTCATCGTGGACATTCGAACCTCTGCGCTCAGCAGCTTCAAACCCAATTCCGAATTCCACGCCTTTGAATGCTTGAATAGAAAGTACCGCTTGCGCAATTTTACCGTCCAATTTGCGATCCCATTGCACGTGGCTGCCAAGTCCTACCGGCACGCCTTCAATGATGACTTCAACGATACCGCCGAGTGTGTCGCCATCCTCTTTGGCAGCGTCAATAGCCGCGATCATCTTGGCTTCTGCTTCTTTATCAACGACACGTACAGGTGATTCCTCGGTAATTGCAATCAGTTCATCAATCGGAAGCTCTTGACGCTGTGCTTCTACATCCCCGATGCGAATCACTTGTCCAGCAACCTTGATTCCGAACTCTGCCAACAACTGGCGTGCTACAGCCCCAGTCGCTACGCGCATTGTCGTTTCGCGGGCACTTGAGCGCTCCAAGATGTTGCGCAGATCTTTTTGATTATATTTGAGACCGCCATTCAGATCAGCATGTCCAGGACGAGGACGGTTCACGCGGCGTTTGCCTTCGTTATCCTCTTCGACTGGCTCAATGCCCATTACAGTGGTCCAGTGTTTCCAGTCATTGTTGACAACAACTAGCGCAATCGGAGCCCCCGTTGTTTTGCCATGACGAACACCGCCTGCAATCGTAGCCGTATCTTTCTCAATTTGCATCCGACGACCACGGCCATACCCTTTCTGACGTCTATGTAATTGAAAATTCAAATCCTCAAAGTTAAGGGTTACATTACTTGGAAACCCTTCAATAATCGCAGTGAGCTGCGGTCCATGTGTTTCGCCAGCCGTTAAATATCTCACAATCCGTTACCCCCTAAAATTTGGTGAAGCCATCACTTATAAGTGCTGTCAAGATGAAGTTTCTGCCGTTTCACCTTGAAATTGTTTCAAACGCTTTAGCGCTTTGACGCGCGATTATCTTTTAGTCATTATAGTATAGGTACTCTGGTTTGGCAACAGCACAAACGCAAAAACACGCTTCGCTTATAAGGGGTATTCCCTTAAGCGCAAGCGTGTTAACATCTGCTCAGGAGCAAAGATTACCCGTGCATAGGCTGCTTTTGGACAACTCTTGGAAGTTCTGCCAATTGCGGGTCATTCATCAAACCCATGATTTGCGACGAATCTACGCCCAAAATTTGTGCACATTCCTGAATGGAAATCATTCCCCTGCGATAAGCGGTTATCACTTTGCGTTTGTCCATAAGAGCCCCCTAAGAGTGCATCAGTTTTATCTACTGTACCTCATTAACGTTCACTGAGTTTGCTACATCTTAGTATTGGAATTTATGGAAGATCTTATACGCCTTTTTTCCGATAAAAGAAAGTATCTGCCGGTTCTAAATCATATTGCCCTGGTGAAAAGATTTGTTCGGTGGACCCTACGAACAGCAATCCCCCAGGCTTCAGTGCTTTTGAAAATTTCTGATATAGCACATGCTTCGCCTCTTCAGTAAAGTAAATAATCACATTTCGGCAAACAATCAAATCAAATCCGGTGTCAAACGTATCGACAAGCAGGTTTTGCTTTTGAAACTTAATTGGCTTTCTTAGCTCATCAGAAACATGATACATAAGTTGATCTTGCCGGAAATATTTCGTGACATACTTCTCAGGCACATCTCGTAAGGAACGGTCGAGATAGGCTCCTTTACGCGCCTTATCCAGGGCGCCTTCATCGATATCCGTTGCAAGCAAATGGACATCGCTCAAAGCCCCTTGCTCCGCCAAAATCATGGCTAATGTATAAGGCTCCTCCCCTGTAGAACAGGCAGCGCTCCAAACCTTGAGCCGGCGATTCTTTTTGAGTATCTCGGGAATGAATCTTGATTCCACCAGTTCCCATCGATTCGGGTTCCGCCAAAACTCCGAAACATTGATTGTCATCCGATCCAGAAATTCATAAAAGAGTTCTTTATTTTTCATCATGGCATCAAAAAAGGAAACAAACGTTTGATAACCACGTTTCATTCGAAGTGTTGTCAGACGTCTTTTCATTTGTGCCTCTTTATAAAGAGCAAGATCAATGGACGTATGTTCTTTTACTTTTTTTATAAATAACAAAAAATCCTGATCTTCTTCCATGCTGCCACCCACCTTGGTCATTGTCTAAGTAACATACATTCTTTCATTCCTTGCCAAAATCCTTCAAATCACGACAAAAAAGAACCTGCATCCGGTAAGATGACAGGTTCTTAAAGTTTCTATAAAGCTAAATCCACTGCTGAATGACTTTTGTATATTCAAGGAGCTCGTCCGCTTTAAAGAAATTGCCGATCTCACGTTCAGCGCTTTCCGGCGAGTCAGAACCATGAATGAGGTTAAAATTCGTATGTACCGCATAATCGCCACGGATTGTACCTGGCGCTGCTTCCAGTGAATTCGTTTTTCCGATCAACGTGCGTGATAAAGGAATAACTTGATCACCCTGCCACACCATTGCAAACACAGGTCCGGACGTAATGAAATTAACGAGCCTTTCATAAAAATCCTTGCCTTCATGCTCGGCATAATGAAATGCGGCTTGTTCTCTCGATACCATCGTTAATTTGCTGCCAATTAATTGAAAGCCCTTTTGTTCAAAGCGCTTTACAATTTCACCGATCAGGCCGCGCTGTACGCCATCCGGTTTCACCATCAAGAATGTTTTTTCCATATAACGATATCCTCCTTAGCGTTTTCTTTAGAAAACTTGCTTCGTAAGCATCTACTGAGTTTTCGTTAGAAAACTGACTTCCATCGTAGGCCTATACGCCCAACAGGGTTAAATCTTATGTATTCCCTCTTAGTTTACACTTTCTGGCAGCTTTTCTCAAATTGCAAAATTCCCTTAATACGATCGATTGCCTATGAAGTGTGCAACCTCAATCAAATCTTTTTTTGCTTGCACATTCGGCAGCTGATCCAAGGAAGCAATCGCCTTGTCAATGTATTTCTGCGACAGCGAATCTGCCATAGCAATGCCTTCGCTGTGACGAATTATTTCCAAGAAGCGGCTAACGTCTGTTTGGCCATCTAATTTATGTATGCGATCTAATTCAGCCATAATAAGAGGTTTAAGTACAGGATCCTGCATAGCAAACAGGACAGGAATCGTAATATTGCCTTGCTTCACATCGGACCCTGGCGGCTTCCCGATCTGCTTCTCGGTCCCAATAAGATCTAGAATGTCGTCCCTGATTTGGAACGTCATGCCAACGTTATAACCAAATCCATATAGTTTATTGCTGATCCAATCCGGTGCTCCTGCAGCCATTGCCCCTAATTGACAGGAAATAGCGATAAGAAGTGCTGTTTTGCGTCTAATCCTCAATAAATAATCGCGAACCGTCTGCTCGGAGTGAAAAAAGAACCGAATTTGCTCCATTTCACCAATGGACATTTCTACAATTGCCTTAGACAAGATCTGATGCACCGCTGGCTTGTGGATTTGCGTGATAACCCCTAACGCCTTAGCAAATATGTAATCTCCTGTATACATCGCTATCCGATTATCCCACTTCGATCGGACCGTTAACTGCCCGCGCCTTGTATTCGCATCATCAATGACATCATCGTGAACGAGCGAAGCCATATGTATGAGCTCCAGCGGCACCGCTACGTGCTTCATCGTTTCTAATTGATAGTTTCCGAATTCACCTGAAAGGAGTACAAAAACAGGACGAATTCGTTTCCCGCCGGCTTTCAATAAATGACTCGATGTTTCTCTCAGCATAGCGTGATCGGAATATACGCTTTCCTCGAGCGCCTTTTCAATAGCGGCTATATCTTTTTTCTTTCTTGAATAAATATCCAATAAATTTTTCATTCTGTCACCCGTGCCACTTTATTCTCAGACCATAAAGCGATATCTACCGGCTTCGGCAGGAAACCAAGTTCATAACAATACTTGTAATAGGAAGCGAGTCCATCCCACTGTTCCGGGCCAAAATCATAACATAACGTATGAAAATAATGATGCCAATAGGTAGCCGTACCGCCAACGGAAGCTTGCGCCTCCTCAATCATTTCTTCCGGATTACTGTGGGCCTTGGCTTTACTAGCCATGAACGCATTAAAAACATCTGTCACAAGCTCCGGATACAAGTCTGCCGTCTCCTTACGTATTGCCCATACGGCAAAAGAAATCCATTGTCCTGTCCATTTCGCCCATTCTTGCCCAAGATCCGTAATCATATACGTTTTATTGCGCCAACTCTCTTTGATCGCATCATCTCCGATGAGCAGCGCTCCATCCCCAAGTGCCATCATCTGCTCGACATTCGGAGTTGCATATTCATACGTGGGTTTCCCCTCATAAAATTTCTCAAGTATGATCTTGAGCAAATTTACCGATGTAGCTGAGGTTGTAGGCAGCAAAATATGCCCGTTCGCAATCTCGCGGAGCGGTTTCTCATGAAACAATAGGATGGAATTGACTTCACCATATGCGCTAACTGAAAGATCTGGATACAACAAGTAATTCTCAAAGGACTCTCCATAAGCAAAGGAGGAAATAGGCCCCATATCAATGTCTCCAGCAGCCATAGCTTTATTGAGCGAGGTCGGAACCTGCTCAATAATGTCTACCTCGGATGTGTTCATAAGTTCAGGAAAATAGTAATAGATCGGCCAAACATTTGTATAATTGATACGGCCAATACGAATTTTTGGGTCAGAACTACTCATGGATATCACCCCATCTTCGGTACAAGGAATGCTCAATGTCCATGCTGTCCAGCACTTTGCCTACTAAAAAATCGACCATCTCCTCAATGGAGCGCGGACGATTATAAAAGGCTGGCATAGCCGGAAGCATACGTACGCCCATTCTAGACAAGGTCAGCATGTTTTCCAAATGTATAGCATGCAATGGCGTTTCCCTTGGAACCAGAATTAATTTTCTTCCTTCTTTCAGCATGACATCTGCTGTACGCTCTAATAAATTATCGGATGAGCCATGCGCGATACCAGATAACGTACCCATCGAGCAAGGGACGACTACCATCCCTTTTGTCCGAAAGGATCCACTGGCAACAGTTGCTCCAATATCAGCAATTGGATGGTGCTCGAACGAGCCTGTACGGCCGCCAAAATGCTCTTGCAGCATTTCTTTGCGCTTGCTTACCTGCCAGTCGAGCTCATCATGCAGCACTCTCCAGCCAGCCTCTGTGATGATCAAATGCACATCCAAGCCTTGATCCAGCATGACCTGGCACAAACGAACACCATAAATAGCACCGCTTGCCCCAGTAATCCCTACCACCCAATTGCCGCCGCTCATAAGTACTCTCTCACAAGCACATCAAGCAGTGTAAAAGCAAACATCACAAGACTAAGCACACCGTTCATTGTAAAAAAGGCTGTATTCAGCTTGGATAAGTCCTGAGGTGAAACCAGTCTGTGTTCTTTGTACAAAATGAAATAAGCAATGACAAGTCCTACTAAATAAAACCAGCTTAGATGTGTCATGAAAAATAAGGTTACAAGACCAACCGCTGTCAGTACGTGCAAGATACGGGCTGTGTTCAGTGCTGCCTTAATACCAAAGCGGCTTGGCAAAGAATGAAGTCCTTCATTGCGGTCAAATTCAGCATCCTGACAAGCATAGATGAGATCAAACCCAGCACTCCAGCAAACTACTGTTAAATAAAATATAATGGATGCCCATGTGAATTGACCCGTTACAGCAATCCAGCCACCAAGCGGGGCGAGTCCTAAAGTCAATCCAAGCACAAAATGACATGTCCATGTAAATCTTTTGGTATAAGAGTAAAAGACAAGAAAAAACACTGCGATAGGCAGCAGTTTCATCGATAACGAACTTAGATTGGAAGTTGCCCAGAAAAGTACAGCAAATGAAATAATAATATAAATAATGACCTGCGGAATAGAAATTAAACCAGCGGGTATTGCGCGATTTTCGGTGCGCGGATTTTTCTTATCAATCGCTTTATCAATCACACGATTAAGTGCCATCGCAGCGGTTCTTGCTCCCACCATCGCTAATGTAATCCAGCCGATTTGAGCCCAGCTTGGCAAATGTCCAGTTAATACTACGGAGCCCAGAATCGCTCCCATGAATGCAAAAGGCAGTGCAAATACACTGTGTTCAAATTTAATCATTTCCAGAAAGATTTTTAGTTTAGTAAACATATGCGCATTACTCTCCTGATTTCGTATTCCCCTTGGTGCCAATATGCAAGGCCGCAACCCCACCTGTTAACGGGTAAGCCTGCACACTCTTCAATCCTAGGTTGGTAAATATGGCTGCTAATTGTTTGTGGTCGGGAAAATGAATTAATGATTCCGGCAGCCATTTGTACTGTTCATACTTCTGAGCAATCATCTTACCTAAGAAAGGCAGGACGCGTTGGAAATAAAAATAGTAGATTGACTTAAACGGCTGCCATGTCGGTTTGGACAATTCTAGAGACACAACTAGCCCTCCTGGCTTAACGACACGCTGCATTTCACGAATGACTTGCTCCAAATCGGGTACATTACGGAGGGCAAATCCAATCGTTGCATAATCAAACGTGTTATCGTCAAATGGAAGACTCATTGCATTGCCTTGAATTAACTCAATCTGCTTGTCCAAGTGCAGCTGTTTAATTTTCTCTGCACCATAGTCCAGCATATTTTGGCTGAAATCAAGCCCCACCATCTTACCAGTGCCACTTGCCTTAGCAAGTGAGATGGTCCAATCACAAGTTCCGCAGCATAAATCGATCGCTGTCTCACCAGGCTGAACATTCATCTTCTTCATCGTAAATTTACGCCAAGCTTTGTGCCTGTTGAAGCTTAAAATATTGTTCATTAAATCATATTTTGGCGCAATGCTTTCGAAGACGGAGTGGACGAATTCTTCTTTAGTTTTCGAGTTTTTAACGGGTGTTTTCGTTTTTGTCATATTCATCTGTCAGATCACCTCAAATTTCTTCCAGCACTTTGGGCTGCTTGGCTAAAAATCGCAGGAACGGCTCGCCTATGTGAAACAGTTCACTTATTAGTTTGTCCGATTCAAGCTGCTTCACTTTGGCTTGCAGCAGCTTTGTCTGAGAATCCAGCATTTGATACAGTTGCGAAGTTATATGATATTTGTGCATCAGTGTACGGACTTTAGCTTGATCCGATTCCTCCGTTTGAAGCTGTTTCCGCTCATCCTTCGTACCATGCTGCAAAATGTGCCAGAAGCCCCAGCTGCCCTTGAAATCCGCAGCAGATTCTAGTCGGAAAATCTCTTCAAAAAGCACTTCACATTTCGTATAACTTCTCAGAATCTCCGGCCAAGCTTGGTCATACACCTCAGACATGAATTCCGAGAATGACAAAAAAAGCTGAGATTTAATCTCCACCGTTTGGTGAATGTAATCTTCTGCTGATAATTTCAATTGCTTCATTTTCATGTACGTATTCATCTTTAACCTGTTGACATCACAAATGGCATTCGACAATTGCTTAATCATGTCAATTTGGCCGGCACCGGCAAGGAGATGATAGAAGCGAGAACTGAAATAATCCCCAGCAAGAACCTTAAGCTGTCTGGATCTTGCGGCCTTTTTCTCTTTGATGTCATTCGAAGCTGTAACCAATTCATGCGTGTCAAGCGCAAGCTGCACAAGCGAGGTTGCTAGCGTGTACAACTCACTAGAGGAGCTCAGTTTACTATTTCCGTTCAAGAATGCAAACAACAGACGCGTGCGCAGCTCCGGGAAATCGGGCAAGTCTGTGTGAATTTGGATCATATCATACTCCGTGTACTGCTTGGCGATCTCTGGGATCCGATAAGAATTCATGCAAAAGCCTCCGTAACCGTGTGCCAAATCTCATTAATGTTGGTCAAGTTTCAATTCAAATCATTATATCATAACACGTAAAGAGAAGCACAATTAATTATAAGGGATATCTTTGCTGCCATTTCGAGGTGTAAGTAATGCGAAACCGATTCTGCAACTCCTGTTCAAGTTGGATAAGGCTGAGGTCATTTGCGCTCTTCTCCATATCCTTCCCAGATTCACGCTCGGCAACCATGGCGAGTACAAGCTGCGTTGATGCATTGTCAGACACGTTGGAATAATCAATGACCCGAACCCACACTTGATTCACATTTTTTGTTTTCAACAGCATGGTCTGAGCGATCGTGTATAAATCCCGGTAGACGGCTGCTGAGTCCGCATTTTTAGGTAAACTCAAATCAAGCGACATTCGGGTGTTCGTCAACTCGACTTTGCGAATCCGCATTTGCAGAGGTACTTGTACGAGTAAGTCCGGTAAATTATTGTCCGTAACCTGCCCAACTCGGTTGCTTGGCCATCGGTAAGGGGAGCTTAATCCCAATGAACTATCCATCTTGGGCAGTAAAGACAAACAAACGACTATGACAATAGATACCGCTAACGTCATAACGATGCGCATCGACCATCTCATATCATATTGCACCTCCTGGCTAATCAGCAAGAGCAAATCGGACTATAAAAGTTGCTTCTGTTACAAGCTCTATACACCATTGTACAAAGAAAAAAAGCAGGCTATGCCTGCTTTATCAATAATAAATTATTCTTCGGTATCTACAGTGCCGTACTTCGTAATGATAAGCGCTTTTCCTCTGACTTTAACTGCGGAAGTGTGCTCCGTAAACTGGGCAATCATAACCTCGCCCTTGTCCAGTTTCTCCGTATGATGAAAGCGTGTATCTTGACCGCGTGTTAATCCAATTACATGAACACCGTTGTCTTTGGCTTTAATAACGAAATATTCATTGCCGTTCGTATTCGGTTGATTCATTTTGCTCGTGTCGTCCATTTCCATCCTCCGTTCTTACCTTCGCTTCATGTCCTTACCTAATGATGCCAAAAAAAGCATCCCTAAGTCAACTAGCCTAGATTGAAACTTCTTTCGAAGTCGTTTGCAGGCCATTGCGGTAATATTTCTTGAATCTGGCTGGCAGTACGCGAGTAGAACCCAATCGAATGAGGAAATCCGATAATTTAACCGTTCCATATGCAAATAGCATGCCGGCAAACACATCAATTAACCAATGAATTTGCAGATACAGCGTTGAGAAAATGATCGAAGCGCAATAAGTCACCATCATCGTTTTGAAAATACGATCTTTTTCTCGTAAGGCCAGAAGAAGCATGGCAAATGAAATCGAGGTGTGCATACTCGGGAAACAGTTCATTACAGCTACAAGCAATGAGTTTTGATCCGCAAATACACGATTTAACAAATCCGGCTGCTTATTCACATACCACACCTCGTGCAACAAAATCAGGTTGTAGAATGGCAAAATCAGCGGAAATTGCAGCATGTGACCGGATAATGCGTACGAAAGCATTTTCTTAATACTACGTGTCCAGAAACTTCTCACAATACAAATCCATAAAGATAAAACGAAACCGTAATTATAAATCCAAACCATGGCTTTATCTAGTCTAGGAGTAGCGATCCACCTCGCCCATCCGCCAGTGTTCAGAGGAATCGCATTCATATAATCATCCCAGTGCCAGGGATGGCGGTTATTTTCAAACATCCAATTAGCGATTTTCCACCAAAATCCGTTGCCGGATCCATAGAAATAATAAAATACGCCTAGCAGCGGGATGCCGAAAAGAAAAAATCGCTTCCAATCCACATCAATTTGATCTTTACGTACGCCTAACAAGCAAACTAACAGCAAGATCCAACATTGTTTACTCCAGTTCCCAACGACACCAATTCGCCAAACCAAGTAAATCGAAGCAATAATACCGAACATTGTCCAATCTTGCGACTTTACTAGCTCGCTGAGTTTCCCCTTATTCAAGACTGTTCCCCCTAAATCATCTAAGAAAGTACTTATAACTTGGAACAAGCCTCTTCAAGAGAAAAAGACATCGGACTTTCGATGTCTTTTTCATAATCGGAGTAACACGATTCGAACGTGCGACCTCACCCACCCCAAGGGTGCGCGCTACCAGGCTGCGCCATACCCCGTCTGTAGCCCCAGGCTCATTTATTCACTTTGTAATTATATTAGGAGATTTTCGAATTGTAAAGGCATTTTCTGCCTATAAATGAATAAAACCGTGACAGCAAAATGCAGTCACGGCTTCGTTGTTATATAACGTTCAATAGTATGTAATACGCAATTATTGAATGCCATCTTTAAGTGCTTTACCAGGTTTGAAAGCTGGAATTTTGCTTGCTGGGATTTCGATTTCATCACCAGTCTGTGGATTACGTCCTTTACGAGCGGAACGTTCACGAACTTCAAAGTTACCAAACCCAACTAATTGTACTTTATCCCCGCCTTGTAGCGCTTCGGAAATTGCTTCAAAAACAGCATCAACTGCTTTCGTTGCATCTTTCTTGGAAAGCTCAGAGGTTTCAGCAACCTTGTTAATCAATTCAGATTTATTCATGCCATTCACCTCCCCCCAAGATTTCTTACTTCCGTTACTTCCTGTTTTCACCGTTTCGTCAGAAAATATACATGATTCCATGAAAAAACGTTGATTTTCTTAGTAAAAATGAACATCGAAAGCAGACGAATAAATTCATAGTAATATACTACGACATCAATTTCAAGTATCGCTTTCCATTTTATGTGGGTATTTTTGCTATAAAACGACAAAAAACACTCTTGCGAGTGTATTTTTGTCTACTTTCTTACAAAATTATGGCAATTAAACCGCCGGATCCCTCGTTAATAATACGTCCAAGTGTTTCTTGCAATTTGTACCGCGCGTTGTCCGGCATTTGAGCAAGCTTGCCTTGAATACCTTCACGCACAATCGAATGCAGGGATCTTCCAAAAATATCGGACTCCCAGATTTTGAGCGGGTTATCTTCAAAATCCTGCATCAAATAGCGGACAAGCTCTTCACTTTGCTTCTCAGTTCCAATAATCGGGGAGAATTCGGACTCGACATCTACCCGAATCATATGAATCGATGGCGCGGTTGCCCGTAAACGGACACCGAACCTAGAGCCTTGACGAATCAATTCTGGCTCATCCAGCGCCATCTCTGCGAGCGTTGGTGGTGCGATGCCATAACCGGTTGTTTTGACCATCTCCAGGGCCTCTGCGAATTGATCGTACTCTCGCTTGGCATGAGTGAAGTCCTGCATCAATTGCAGAAGGTGATCTTTGCCGCGAATTTCAACACCAACCACTTCCACCAAGATGCGATCATAAAGCTCATCAGGAGCAAAAAGGTCAATCTCGGCAACGCCCTGCCCCATACTTAGTCCGGCGAGTGCCGCCCTATCAATAAATTCATATTCAGCAAACTGGCTGACGACTCGATCTACGTCGCGCAAGCGTCTAATATCTTGAACCGTATCACGTACGGAATTTTCGAATTGAGTACGCAGCCAATGATTCTCGTCTAGAACCATGACCCAGCTTGGCAAATTCACATTCACTTCATGAACAGGGAACTCGTAGAGCACTTCACGCAGGACGGAGACCATTTCTTCTTCGCCTGCACTAGCTACACTCATCGTTACAACGGGTACATCATAACGGCTTTGCAGCTCGCTGCGCAGCTCAAGTGCTGGTTCGCTATTTGGCTTCTGAGAGTTAATAATAACGATGAAAGGTTTGCCCACTTCTTTCAGCTCATTAATCACTCTTTCTTCAGCCAGCACATAAGATGACCGTGGGATATCCGAGATTGTGCCATCGGTTGTCACCACAACACCTAGTGTTGAATGCTCCTGAATCACCTTGCGAGTTCCGATTTCTGCCGCTTCCTGGAATGGAATCGGTTCATCGAACCAAGGCGTGTTGATCATTCGTGGTCCGTTTTCGTCTTCATAGCCTTTGGCGCCATCAACTGCATAACCTACACAATCAACAAGGCGCACATTCACATTCAGCCCTTCGGCCACGGAAATTTGGACCGCCGTATTCGGCACGAACTTTGGCTCCGTTGTCATAATCGTGCGGCCAGCAGCGCTCTGCGGGAGTTCATCGGTAGCCCGGATCCTATCCGCTTCGCTTTGAATGTTCGGCAGCACTACAGATTCCACAAAACGCTTAATAAAGGTTGATTTTCCTGTACGGACTGCTCCAACAACCCCCAGGTAAATGTCCCCTCCCGTTCGTTCTGCAATGTCCTTAAAGATATCCACTTTCTCCAAGAGAATCCCTCCTACAGTTTGGTCGTCAACTGACTTTTGAGACGTTAACAATTGACTACTCGTACATTCATTTGGACTAGTAAGAAATATATGTACTTTCGATAGAAATATGATAGATGTGCCATATCTTTTTTTTACCGCTCATATTTTATGAAGCACATATAGGGCTTTCCTCACCACATTGAAAAAATATATGATTGCATCGACGGCGATATTCTGAAAAATGAAAAAAACCTCCTACAGATTACTGTAAGAGGTATCACTATTTATGGCGTCACTTGGGGAAGTGGCTGATTATTCTGCCAATGATATTCAAAACTGCGAATCGGCACGAAGTATGATTTGTTCACGAGAATCTCTCGTAAATCCTGATCCGGTTTTAGTGAGCTAGCTAAAGCCTGATCTTGAATAAACTTCATAATATCCATGGCATAATCGATAGCAACTTCGCCTGTTTGCTTATTCACCAAGTAGGTTACGAGGGTCTGGCGGTTATACACCGACTTGATTTCGGGGGCTTTCATCCCCAAGTTATTGAAATCCACATACTCGAACGCTTCATTGATAGCAATTCCAGCAGGTAACTTTCCATCATGACTTGCTTTATAATCATTTATTTTCTTCTGGACATCTTCCACGCTTTGGTAAGCCGATAAATCCATCAGTTTTACAGTAGGTTTCGTTTCCACATCTACAAGTACATAGATGAAAATACCTCCGCTTTCAAAAGCGTTGGCAGGTACAGTGCTTAAATAGTTCGACTTTTTCAATTTCGCAAAATCAATGACATATTTCTCATAGAGCGGCGTCGTCATATCACTATTTTTTATAGGCAGAACACCGCTTTTCTCATGGAAAACATCAACGGCTTGCTGAACGACGGTAATAAACTCCGCAGGGTTAATTTGATTCTCCTTACGCAGTTCTTTAGGATAAGCGCATCCGCTTAACAACAGAACTAAACTAAGGATTATGCCTATCCATCTGCCATATACAACACCTCGAGCTATTTTCACGCATCCATCATCCTATCTTTATTCTCTAAAATAAATCATCCTCTTCAGCTTGTCTGGCAAGCTGAGCACGTATAGCAGCCTTCAGAGGGTCCTCTGGGATCGTCACCTGCACAGGGCCAATCACACGAGCCTGACAGGCAAGGCGGTAGCCTTCCTCCGCTTGTGATCCAAGCTTCAATCGTTCATTCACATTCATAGGGGCGAGCCCCTTGCTGCTAGCGTCATTCACCTTCACTTTACACATCAGACAAGCGGCTTTGGCTCCGCAGCGTGTGCGAATTTGAACCTTAGCCTTCCTTCCAGCATCCAGTAAAGTTGTGCCTGCCCGAACACTTATTTTCTTGTCGTCTGGCCAGAAATGCACTTCAATCCCACTCATAAGATCCACCTACTTATCTGTCAACTTCCCAATCATCAGCACGAATCTATTAATTCTCCAAGCCTTTTCTCAAACGCTAGTCCCCAACTATTTCTTTGCAATAACGCATTTAATGTCGGCATGTGCAGCTCTGGAGCAGCAATCATTGTATGATAGATAGCCTCATAACGATCAGGCCGATTCCGCAATAGATTAAAGAGAAGTTCATGAGCTAACGGCATAACCTTCACTTCATGGTTCCCAATCACAGCTGTATAGCTATGGTCCTCCCATAGGTACGCAGCCTCCACTTGATAGAAGGAATCCAGTGCTTGAACCTTGAAATCACCTACTACTTCAACTGCATCACCATGAATCTGATAATGGCTGAGGATCGAGGCATATATGCTTGTTTGACTATACACAGGTGTATCAACTGAATAATCTTGAAGAGAAGAATGAATGGCGGATACGTCGTTCTTATCCACATAAATATCCAGATCTCTTGGACTTCTTCCAATATCTACGTTTTGCATAAGCAGTCCGCAGCTGCCACCGATGAGCCATCGTACGCCAGGTGCTTGCATTAATTGTGTATGAATGGTAGTAATCGTTGGTACTAACGGTTCCAGCAGGACCAAGATGCCCACACCTTTCAGATTTTAAAAATATGGCTTATGTGTAACGGAAATGGTGCCTGCTTGTTTAATCAGGCATTGACAAGCAAGTCGATAGCCTTGTTCTATTTCTTCGGGCTCTAGTCGACTCTCTTCTTCATCGGAAGGGAGTGAGAGCAGCTCGCGTCCAGCAGCTACATAACAACGGCATCTGGCGCACGTACCTCGCGTGCACGAGAAACCCCATTCCACGTCATTTTTGAGCGCATGATCCAAGATGCTTAAACCAATTTCCGGCTCCATCGTTTTTTGCATTTTGCGCGTTTTTAATTCCAGCATGTATGTATCGCCTCCCAGTTAGAACAATGATAGCAGCATATAGAGTAAAATTGGAATGAATAAAATAAAGGCAACGGTCGAAAGAACGACACGAATCCATCCTTGTGTACGCGTTCTTGCGTACGAAATCAATAATGATGCGACAACCATTAGTCCAATGGCTACAAAAGACGCCCACATTTTGTCCAAACTTGACATATTTTTAACTCCTTATGTATAATCTTTAAAATTATCACCAGTAAGTATAGCATAGGATGAGAAAAAAAGCATAAAGGGCAGCAAGCTCCCCTTCATGCTTTTATTTTTTACCCATCATCATGTTCATTAGCTGTTGCATATTGTTGCTGTCGAGCTTGGAGCTTTTCACAGCCTGAATGATATCATTGATCGTCTCTTCGGATACTTTGACATTTACAAGGCCAGAGACTTGCTTGATCAACTGACGCAGCTGAGTCTCACTTTGAAGTGTTGAAGGTTTCACACCGCTTGCAATTCTCTCGATATCTTTGGGTGTAACGGATTTCCCCGTTTTCTTCTTCACCACGCTCAATACGTCTTTAGACATATCTTTGTTTGCCAAATGTGCCGCCTCCCTATACCTGATAAGAACTAAATACTTATACGGTATAGTATGAGTGCGGGAAGAATGTGGTGTAGGCTACTTCAATACATTTGTAATGACATCCGTAGCTACTTCTTCTATTTCATGCGTCCTAACGCGGCCCATAAGGTCCTGTGCGGCTAACTGTGGTGATTTCCCATCGAATAGTACTTTGTACAGCTCATCAGTAATAGGCATCGTTACATCGTACCTGCGAGATAATTCGTAAGCTGCTTTCGTTGTCTTCACGCCTTCGACGACCATTCCCATCTCTTGAAGCACCTCATCTAGAGGAATACCCTTCGCGAGTTTATTTCCGGCGCGCCAATTTCGGCTGTGTTGACTAGTACAAGTCACAATCAAATCACCGATTCCAGCTAATCCGGCAAAAGTAAGCGGGTTAGCCCCCATCGCGGTGCCTAAGCGAGCGATTTCAGCCAATCCTCGGGTCATTAGCGCAGCTTTGGCATTGTCACCAAAACCCAAGCCATCTGTCAGCCCTGCACCTAGTGCAATGATGTTCTTAAGAGCTCCGCCAACTTCAACGCCTGCAACATCCGGATTCGTATAGACGCGGAAATAGGCGTTAATCAATAGATCCTGCGCGGCTTCAGCCGATTCCAGGTCTTGCGCCGCGACAACGACAGTCGTCGGACATTTCCGAATGACTTCTTCTGCGTGACTGGGACCCGAAAGTACCACAAGCTGATTCGGATTGACTTCGGGCAGCTCATCTGCGATTACTTCGGTCATTCGCTTGAGGGAGCCTGTTTCAAATCCTTTGGTCGCGTGGATCAACAAAGCATCTTTATTCAAAAAGGGACGCATGTTGGATGCAACCTCACGCATTCCGGATGAAGGGACGACCATAATGATCGCATCCGCCCCTTCTACCGCTTCCTGCAGCGAATTTGTCGCTACGATAAGCGGTGATAACTCCACATCTTGGAGAAAACGGCTATTCCGGTTTTGCTCATTGATCTCTCGCACTTGCTCCTCATTACGAGACCATAACAACACCTGATGTCCATTATCCGCCAGTACCGTGGCAAGAGCTGTTCCCCAGCTGCCTGCTACCAGAACCGATACTTTGTTTGACATGGTTACCCCTCCTAAACGTTATGCATTGGAATTATTGGATGATGTTCGCCAACACTATGCTCTTTTCTGGCCCAATTTATTCTCTTTACCCTGAACGAGCTTCACAATATTGGTACGATGGCGCAAGAAGGCAAACGCGCATAGCAATATGCTGATCCACAAAACTTCTAATGGTCGATCCATTCCCCAAATAAGAAAAGGTAAAAGTGCGGTTAGAATTAGTGAACCGAGCGATACGAATCTAGTTATCGCAATAATGACGATAGCCGTTAAACCTGCAATTAACGTAGGAATGAAGCAAAGCGTAGCCATTACGCCGATTGTAGTGGCAATACCTTTGCCGCCACGGAACCCGTAATATACCGGCCAGTTGTGTCCAACGATGGCAGCAAGTCCGCACAATACGCGAACCCACATATCGTCGGGTCCAGGAGCTGCCCATATGCCAAGGCAAACGGCAGCAACTCCCTTCAAACCGTCCAAGATCAATACCATGATTGCTGGTCCCTTGCCCAATACGCGTAGTGTATTGGTTGCGCCCGCATTGCCGCTCCCATGCTTGCGGATATCGATGCCTTTAAACCATTTCCCAAATAAATAACTAAAGCTTATAGCCCCTAATAAATACCCTGCTACGATTGTTATTATGGAAATTAAAAGCAAGCTGCAACATCTCCTTATTCTTTGTCCGAAGTCTTTCTACGGCTTAGGATACGAATCGGTGTTCCTTCAAAACCAAAGGCTGCACGAATTTTGTTATCCAAATACCGTTCATATGAAAAGTGCATGAGCTCAGGCTCATTCACAAAGAGCACAAAGACAGGAGGCTTAACGGCAACTTGTGTCACATAGTTAATCCGCAGACGTTTGCCTTTATCCGTCGGAGGAGGGTTATACGCTACGGCATCAGAAACGACATCGTTCAATAAATGAGTCTGAACACGCAGGGCATGATTTTCCGCCACTTGCATAACAACCGGCAACAACTTATGCAAGCGTTGCGTTGTTTTGGCTGATACAAAGACAATCGGAGCATAGCTCAAGAACAAGAAATGGTCGCGGATCGTTTGTGTAAAATGCTGCATGGTTTTATCATCTTTTTCAACGATATCCCATTTATTTACGACAATGATAATCGCTTTTCCTGCTTCATGCGCATATCCAGCAATGTGCTTGTCCTGATCAATGATGCCATCTTGACCATCAATAACAACGAGCACAACGTCAGCGCGTTCGATCGCTTTCATGGCTCTCATAACGCTATATTTCTCAGTATTCTCGTAAACCTTGCCTCTTTTGCGCATACCAGCGGTATCAATAATAACAAACTTCTGATTATCCCGCTCAAATGGCGTATCGATTGCATCGCGCGTCGTGCCGGCAACATCGCTGACAATAACCCGTTCTTCGCCGAGAATGGCATTCGTCATGGACGACTTGCCGACGTTCGGGCGACCAATCAGAGCAAACTTAATTACTTCGTCTCCATACTCGTCGTCCTTCTTGTCAGGGAAAAGCCCACAGACAACTTCGAGTAAGTCACCGATACCAATACCGTGTGAACCCGAAATCCCAACAGGATCACCAAATCCTAGAGAATAGAATTCATAGATGTCATCTTGGCGCGCAAGGTTATCGACCTTGTTAACCGCAAGTACGACCGGTTTTTTGGAACGGAATAGCAGTTGGGCTACTTCTTCATCCGATGGGGTTACACCCGCTTTAGCATCTACCATGAACACAATAACATCCGCTTCTTCAATCGCAAGCTCAGCCTGCACACGAACAGATTTGAGGATCGCATCCTCGCCATCAATTTCAATACCGCCTGTATCAATCACGCTGAATGACGTATTCAGCCATTCGCCCACACCATAGAGTCGATCACGTGTTACACCCGGTTTATCTTCCACAATCGCAAGACGATCGCCTACGATCCGATTGAAAATGGTGGATTTTCCGACATTCGGTCGGCCGACAATTGCAAGTACTGGTCTAGCCAATTCTCATTCACTCCTCCTGATTCCATGATCAGCCATGGAAAAATACGCAACTTACATCATAACAAAAAAGACACGGATTGGCTAATCTCTTTTGAGACTTCGCCAAATTGATCATGGGACACCAGCATCTTAGGTATGCTTGACCAGAATCATCGTGCCATTTTTCAAATCATGCGCATTCGCATCCAAAATTTTTTCCAGTGAGAAAGAGATTTTCTGCAGATCATCCTCTTGCTCTACCACAAAGATTGGCGCACCTCCGCCAACCCGATCCTTCGTTAATGTCACAACAGCAAGAATTTGCGACATGGCGCTTCATGCCCCCTTATTTTTGTTTACACCGGCCTCAGACGGCATACGCACAGCGCTCTCCAGCACGGGAACCCGATGCAGAGCAATAAATGTCTTGTGCTCATCTTTCTCCTGTGGCAGCAGCAGCACTCCTACAGTACCAGTATTCATATCCAGCTTGGCCATAGGCCGCAAAGAGGGTTCCCCCTCATCCCGGTAAACACCAAACAAGGTAGAAATATCATGGAGAATCGCTTGTCTTTGGCCCAGATTCGCCAAGGTCACGCGTGAATTGCGATTTTTGGGTTTAATCAGAAAGCCTACCCCATGTTCTTTAATCTTATTTCGGCTATCCTCCAGCCCCACATTCATTATATAAATGGAGCCAACAAACAAATCAGGTCCATCCATCCGGATCGGAACGGCTTCTATATCCGCTATCTCACCTAACTTTTTACCCGATTTAAAATAGTGAGAAATCCAGATCGACAAAATACCGGCTAGGACTCCCCAGTACCAAGCAAACAAAATACTGAAGAGGGACGCCAGAAAAGCTGAGAAAATGACCAGATAATTTCTTCCCTCGAATACCATGGCGATGCCCTCGATATAGGCAGCCCCTCTTGGAACTAACTCCAATTCATCTACCTTCGTTAAACTTTGTCTTTCCATATTACGAACATCCCTGAACTGCTGCGCGGCTAAAGAAAGAAAAGTAACCGCCGTATAGTTTTTGTCCAGCAAGGCAGGTACTGCTACAGCTCCTAAACCTGCCGCGATAACGCCAAGGGAGATATGTATGATTTTTCCATGCGGATATGTCGGGTATTGCCTATAATCTGTTCTAAGCATATTGAGCCTAGCTAAAATCCCAAAAATAACACCTACAACGATGCCTATCGTATATCGATGTGCATAAAACCAGTCCATTACTTTCTCCAGCCTCCTCTTCGCTCTATCCAGCTTCTTATCATACTTCGACAGCCCGTGTAGGCCGCTTGCAGAATAATCGTCATTGTTCGCGCAGTAAAGACAGAAAGCCACCATTGGTCTTGAAATGTCGAATGACCGACTTGATGGTAACCCCCAACGGGATGAATGCCCGCCTGATACATATCACCGAGCAAGTAGCCCATCGAGAGAGCGGCAATTTGCTCCAGCGCGCTACGCTGTAAAACAACCGCTATCAAAGCGAGCAATAAGGCAATATCCCAGTCTGAATTTCGCACAATGAGGATCGGATCCATCTCCAGCAACTGCTGCAGCAAGAAATGAAGCGAACCCAGCAGAAGCCCGATAGAAAGCAAATGAAGCTTATGTATGAAGCCTTGAATCACGAAGAGAATAGCTATGCTAATGGCAAAAACCAACATATAGACGAGTTGAATATGTACTTGCTTAATCGTCACAGAGAAACACGAACCTACAATCCACAGGGCAAAAAAAAGAAGCATGCCCTTATGCGATATACTTCTGATGTACAACTCCTTCCACCCGCTGGCAAACAAAATCAGCGTGATGCAAAGGAGAATGAGAGACAAATAACCGGAGTTCATAATCTGACCACCCTACAAGGCATAGGCGAACCGATGATAACTATCACCGCTTGCCTGCGGATCTACGGCTTCCACTCTTCTTATATAGAGGGAAGCACATCTTGATCCTTAGTATGGCAATCTTTCGATTATTTACTCCGATTGGTTTTATCTGCGTATGAGGTTAAATCAATCCCGCGGGTGCGGCACCATTCTGCCGTTTCTCCCATAATGACAACGGGGCACTGCCCCAAATCCTTAATCGTAGGGGCGCCAAGCGCCGTCATAATTAAAATAAGTCCTTGATGCAGTTCGTCTGCAAAACGATGCAGGCTTTGGGTGCCTTGCTCACGCAGCACCTTCAGGAATGCTCCAGCCATGCCGACAGCTGAGGCGCCAAGTGCAAGCGCTTTGGCAGCTTCCAAAGCGTTCGTAATCCCCCCTGAGGCAATAACAGCGCCTCTTGGGTAAATAGACAGCGCCTCCAAAAGCGAGATGCTTGTCGGGGTACCCCAGTCGTTCAGCCACTCGATTGCTGCTGGACGTCTGGCATTCTCTATGGCAGCGAAATTCGTGCCACCCGAACCACCAACATCCAAGACACGGACACCAATCTCTTGCAATTGTTTGGCGTTATCCTTCAGGATGCCGAAGCCGACTTCCTTGACAATGACTGGCACCTGCACTTGCCGAACGATCGCCTCAATGCGCTTCAGCATACCTACAAAGCTGCGATCCCCTTCAGGCATGATCAGCTCCTGCATGACGTTCAAATGAATTTGCAGAGCATTCGCTTCAATCATATCGATAGCTCTAACTGCTTGGTCAACGGTAGCCTCGCTGCCCAAATTCGCAAACACGACACCCTTCGGGTTTTCGCGCCGCACGACTTGGTAGCTGGACGCTACCTCGCTGTTCTTCAGCGCTGACATCTGGGAGCCGACGGCCATGGCCATCCCCTTCTCCCTTGCCATGATGGCTAGTTCGCGGTTGATGCTCTCTGTCTCCTGGGCGCCTCCGGTCATCGCATTAATTAAAATCGGCGAACTCATAATGAGATCGCCGATTTCAGTCGTTAATGCAATGTGATCCGTTGAAGTCTCAGGTAGACAGTTATGCACAAGCTTGATATCCGACAGCCCTTGCTGTCTGGATTGACCAAGCTCCAGCGCGTAATGGACATGCTCCATTTTGCGTGAGATGCGCATTCCTTTGGTCCTCCTAAAAATCAAGTATCACTTATTTTTTAAATTTGGAAAGTTTGTCGCCGAAACGCTCGCCAAGTGTCATGGAAAGACCTTGGTTGCTTAAAGATACGTTCTCGTTACCAGCGATTTCTTTTTGATGACTAGCGCTGTTGCCGCGGTCACGGTCGCCTCTAGGTTGTCTTTCTCTTTCTGGTTTAGCAGCAGACGGAGCAGCTGCGCCAGCAGGAGCTTCAGGAGCTTCTTCTGTTTCTTTGATGCTTAGGCTAACACGTTTCTCAGAGGCATTGATTTCCAAAATTTTCACTTGAACTTCTTGGCCTTCTTTCAATACTTCATGAGGCGTTCCGATGTGACGGTGAGCAATTTGGGAAATATGCACAAGACCTTCAACACCAGGAGCCACTTCAACGAATGCGCCAAAAGCAGCAAGACGTTTTACAGTACCTGTTACGATATCGCCAGCTTTGAAATCATTCTCCACATTGGACCATGGTCCTGCTTGTGTAGCTTTGATGCTAAGGCTGATTTTGTCGTTGGACGGATCAAGTTTAAGGATTTGCACTTTAACTTTATCGCCTTCTTTTACAACATCAGAAGCTTGCTCTACGTGGTGCCAAGCTAGCTCGGAAATGTGCACCAAACCGTCGATGCCACCGATATCGATAAATGCACCGAATTGAGTCAAGCGTTGAACAGTTCCGTCTAGGACTTGTCCTACTTGCAATCCTTCGATGATTTTCTTTTTGTTTGCTTCGAATTCTTCATCCAAGACATCTTTTTGTGAAAGGATGACTTTGTTTTTCTCACGGTCGATTTCTTTCACACGAAGACGCAATGTGCGGCCTTTGTAGGAGGAGAAATCTTCAACGAATTGACGCTCAACCATGGAAGCAGGTACGAAACCGCGTACGCCGATATCCACAACCAAACCGCCTTTTACAACTTCAGCAACGGAAGCTTCGATAATTTCTTTGCTTTCCAGTTGGCCTTGCAGTGTTTCCCAAGCTTTTTCGCTGTCTACTACACGTTTGGAAAGAACCAAAGTTTCTTTCGCATCGTTGATAGAAACAACTTTCAATTCTACTTCTTGTCCAAGCTGTACCGCTTGACCCGCATCTTCCAAACTTACGGAAGATAGTTCGCGAACCGGAATAACACCATCGTATTTGTAACCGATATCCACGAAGGCTTGATCTGCGTCTACCTTAACGATTTTGCCTTTCACGGTAGCGCCTTTCTTCAGCACAGCAACATTGTTCATGGCATGCTCCGCTTCTGCTTGCGATACGGCTGTTTCTTGAGCTTCTTGCGTTTGATCTTGAACTTTTACTTCATCTGACATGAGATTAGCCTCCTCTAATTACAACCAACAAAAAATAATTTATAAGTCACAAAGCAGTATGTAAGCTTCTACTCTGTTTCAAACAAAACAATCTTAATCATTCGCTTTTGAAGATAGTATAATTCCAAGCTTTCATTTCCATACATGTGGCCTATGCCTTGCTATATGTACTGTGTAAGCGGCGAATTTCTTTCATAATGGCTTCAGTCGCCAGCTCCAGATCTTCTGAGCTAGCTCCCGCGTAAGCACTCAAATCAAGCGGTTTACCGTATACGATGGTCATGCGGCGGAATAATGAATAAGTACCAACAATTGCCACAGGAACGACAGCAGCACCAGATTTCAAAGCAAGTGAGGCAGCGCCCTTCTTGCCCATTCCCCCAGCATTATTACGCGAACCTTCCGGGAAAACGCCTAACATATTACCATCACGGAGCAATTGCACCGCAAGACGGATCGATTCTCTGCTTACACCACCGCGTTTAACTGGAAAAGCGCCGACTTTGGAGATGGCTGCGCCCAACACAGGAATATCGAATAGTTCGGCTTTCGCCATAAAATGCACCATACGTTTCAGCGGTGTTCCTAATAATGGAGGATCTAATACACTTGTATGATTGCCGCAAAGCACTACTGCACCATGTTTAGGGACATTTTCCATGCCAATGGCACGTAACCGAAAGAACAAGGTGAAAAAGCAGCGAAACAAGGCTCTTCCGATGCGATATAGCATCTTATTTGCCACCTCCGACTTTGTCTTTACAAAGCCCAAGTATCTCGTCCACAACTTCTTCAATCGTCATTGAGGTACTGTCCATCAATACAGCATCATGAGCACGTCTGAGCGGAGAAATCTCTCGATCTTGGTCCAATTGGTCCCTACGAGCGATGTCCTGTTCAAGTTCGGAGAGCGTCAGTGTACAAGTACCGCTGCTTTGCATCTCTTTGAAGCGTCGCTCTGCGCGTTCCTTTACGCTGGCTGTTAGAAATACCTTGATTTCTGCATCCGGCATGACATGAGTGCCGATATCCCGGCCATCCATGACCACGCCTCTGGAAATCGCCATTTGTTTCTGCAGGGTGACCAGCAGTTCACGTATCGCGCCATAACTGGCAATTTGGGAAACATGATCTGTAATGGCAGTCGTACGGATTGCTTTCGTCACATCGGCGCCATCGACAAATACTTGTTGACCTTCATCTCCAGGAATGAGCTCAATCTTCATGCGATTGGCCAAAGCAGCCACTTCTGTCTCTTGATCAGGTAGCAGCCCTTCTTGCTGTACTTTCCATGTTACTGCCCGATACATGGCTCCTGTATCCACGTAAACGAATCCAAGCGCCCCGGCGACAAGCCGAGCGATGGTACTTTTACCGGCTCCAGCAGGTCCATCAATGGCAATATTGAACTTATCCAAGCTGCTGTTCCTCCCAACGATACTCAACAATACCTTACGAACAAAAAAGCAGGCACTGCCTGCTAATTGATTCAAATTATATCACACTACCTAGGTATATGCAAAACTTGGACGCATAATAGATTGTACCCTGATGTGCTTAAGAGCGCTCTCCCTTCCCATTTTGAGGCATGATATAAGGCTTTCCTTCTAACGGTTCAACCCTCGTAAAATGCTTGCGTATATAAGGGATTTGGAGTAACAACTGGACACAAATAAGCACGATAAAACATATGAGCGTTGTCCGAATAATCACCTTTTCTACTTTCGCAGAGAAGAGGATAAACAACTGCTCATAGGACTTCGTTTCCCGATCGCTTGACATGAGCTTTTCACCTGCTCGAATAGGCATATTGTCTGGTAGTATACCCATGCGAGCTAACTCTCATGCAATTATCTTTTCCGGAAATCCATCTGCCGTTCAAAACAAAAACGAATCAGTTTCTGGCGCTCCCTATCCAAAATCTCAACAAATCTGACCATGGCGAGTTGCTTGCCGGTTTCCAATTGTTTGACGCGCACTACTTCGCCGCTAAAAGGGATATGCTCAATGTTGCCATTTTTGTAAGGGACAAGCAGCCAACAAGAAATAATTGTGTTGATTCCAAGCGGAATCTGGCCATCATAAACCACTGAAATGCCGCCTCCGCCTACATCGTCGGTCACGCCAATAAATTGAAATTGGTCTGATACTTTGACCGCAATTTCCAGTTCAGCTGGTACCCTTAGAAAGCTTCGGCGCTGCACTTGCGTAATTGCTTCCGGTTCGGGCTTATGAAGTTCAACTAGACGAATCACATCTTCACGAAAACCGATAACCGATGTTGTGAAGTAATGTTTGACACCGCCTTGTCCAATATAAAAGGTGTTCAACTCATCGCCATAATACAGCTTCTTGAGTCGACCCGATTGCTCATTCATTGGAATTTCTATGACGATTGAGCGATCCGTTACATCGGCAATTCTAGATTTGTATTCGATCCTAGACTCTTCATCATCAATACTGTTTACTTGTATATGTAAAATTTGGTTGACCTTGGGCAGCAATCCCTGCACCTCCGAAACATATTATGACACAATTATACCACGCTGCTCTTATTTGAATAGCAAAAAAAAGAAGCTGGGCTCGAACCCGCTTCTTTTTTTCGACTTTATGTTGCTTTTTCTGCAGCCGCTTGTGCTTGATCTGGACGAATCGTCTCTATTTTTTCTTCCATTCCCAAATCACCATTGATATAGACACGATAAAGATTATTGTTCATTTTCCCGATAAATTCATGACAGAGAACTTCCTCATCCAGATCATTTTTGATGATAGCAAGGGATTCTGCCGTCACTTTCATATTCGGACTAAGTTGTTTCCGCGCTTCAGCCGCTGTAATTTTGGGTTGTCCAATATTACGCTCGACCTGTCCATAAATATAATCCGTAGCCTGAAGTCCGATCACTTCGAGCGTGTCCAGTGCTACCTTAACACTAATTTGCTGGGGATAAATCGTAACATCTTTCTCACGCTTAGCGAAAATAATATTCGCAATGTTTTGATATTGATCATAGCTTACTGCACTCATATCTTTATATTCATGTTGATCCAAAAACTCATTCGAGATATCACGAGCTTGCCGAAGGTCAAACTTCGACTCCTTGACGTCTCGCGGCTTCATGAAATAAATCAATTGACCGCCTTTTTTCGTGAAATCCATCTGAACACTATCAGCGCCGCTAGTCCCGCTCGGGATCACAACGCTGAAACTTTGATTCTCGGGGGAATTTGCACCGTTTTCTACGACTTGCATATTAGCTGTGTCGGATTGCCCAAGAAATTGAGCCGCTTTTTGCTTAATCTGATCCGCCGTCATGTCGCTACCAGACAGCATGCTTATCTTTTTCTGGGAAAGCACGCCCATACTGCCTGGCCCCCAGTTCAACTCCTCATAAGCGCCTACTTTTTTGTCCACGATGGAAAAACCGTCAATAATCGCATTATCATGTACTTCATTCTCCGAAGCTAGAGCCAGTTCCACGTCCATCCAACGCAAATTGTTCGTCATTACTTTGTCCTGAACTCCGCGTATTTCTTTCGTAATCTCAGCGGAATGATCGTAAAGCGAACTTAGCGTTTTTATTTCCGTCTCTGTTAATGGCTGCTTGGTCATATCGCGAACTGACATTCGGTAAGAGTAATTAGCCATATTCGCCAAGAAATCCTCGGTTTTGTTAAAAGGCAGCAGTGTTAGCGGAAGCTGTGTGATATCGCTTTGCGCCTGGCTGGTCAACCGCCATACATTCACAAGCCCTTTGCGGTAAGAAGGCTCAGCCGTCGAGTTAACAGCAAGCGTGTTTCCTAGCTCCGTATGCAGTTTGTCCATATGGAAGGAGAGATCATGAAATGCACGCTGATATTGGTTCTCGGCTTTAATCAAAATCGTATTTTTCTCCTGATGCTCTAGGTACCCCCAAACGGATGCACCGATTAAAGCAATCAATAGGAATGGAAACATGACAATGCTCAATCTTTTATACACGTGAATACCCCTTTCATCCCCTAAACTTGCGCTTAGTTTTTGCGCGGATAGACAGGTTTATACAAGATTGACAACAAAAAGAGGCCTATTCAAAAGAATGGCCTCTCATCACTCATCCGTCTCCACTTCGAAATCATGCTCATTGCTGCAAATACATTGCCTAAAACCCGTTTCGATCTTACCTTTTTCTCTTTTACCTTTCAGCACGAACTTTTCCCCGCATTGTCTGCAGCGGATCTTTACTTTCACTCGTGTTATGGACATGTACACCCTCCCGGTAGTTCCTAGCTCTTTGAGCCAGGAATCGCCTTCTATAGTGTCCAGTATTGACCAATTTAACTCATTTTAATCTTCTCATCTGCTGATGCGACGCGCAGCGGCGAATGAGCATTTGCTCGGTCTACCCGCCATATTGTACGAATCCATAGAAATGTCATAACAGGTATCATGACCCAGATCCAGTTGGATTTGAAGAAGAGCAAAATGTAGTCAAACAGTCCATGCCAGAGAATCGGCAGAAGGAGCGAGAACCACAGATACTTTTGGGCTTTGTGAGGAACGAACTTGGCCTTTCCCATGTAGTAACCCATCATGACTCCGAAAAGTGCATGCGCTGAAACGGGCAGCAGAGCGCGGATCATTAGCGCAGAGAAAGATGCTGCATTTAAGAAAGCGTAAATGATATTTTCTAAAGTAGCGTAACCCAAGCTTACCGCAACCGCGTATACAATTCCGTCATAAGGTTCATCAAATGCTTCATGCCTGAAGATCAAATGATACAGAACGAACCATTTCATAAACTCTTCAATGCCTCCAGATAGGAGAAATGACGAAATAAAGGTACCTTCGCCCACTTCTTGAATCAGAGCATTCTGAAGCACCATCGTTGGATATACGAGCAGCACACCAAATAAGAACATGCGGATAACCAAATGGATAGGTTCCGTTTCGTAACGATCTTTTAGATAAAAGTATGCAAGCAGTGAGAGACCTGGGGCTACGGCTGCAAGAACAATCGGTAATATTTGCAAATGCGGCTTCCCCCTTATGCTAGAAGTTATGAAGTACCCTCCGTACAGTCATGTCATATTACATTATAGTCATTTTGGAACGACTTTTCTATGTTTTATTCCGTAAAAAGTGCACAATCATTATGGAAAACGAGAGGGATATTCCCTATTGTGCCATTTCTGTTCTTCGTTAATGCCAGCGATATCGCCTGTTGACCATCCACATCCGATTTCACAGGTTGCATAATCATCACGACATCAGCAGACGCCTGCACACGATCTGGTACGTTATCTTGGCCTAACTCCAGAGCAGTTGCTGCGATAATCGGGCAATCCCATTCCCGGGACCACTGCTTAAGCGTAAACGCTATGGCAGCCTGTTGCTGTTGCCAAGTCAGAGTCGCCGCACCTTCGCCCATCGGAATACGTTGCAAATGATCAATGAAAATAACGGGTTCTTTGCCTACGATGACGGCAATTCGTTCTATGTTAGCGGCGACTTGATCCAGCGTTGTACTCATCGTACACTCAAGCATCCACAGCATCTTGCTAATTTTGGCATACTGTTTATTGGCCTCAGCCACTTGTTCGGGATCTATTTTGCCGCCCAGCACCTTCTGCGGCGCTACACCAATAATCCGCGCGATGCTGCGAGACCACAATTCAAAATTCGTCATGTCCCAGGAGACAAATATGACCGGTGTTTCTTCAAGTGCGATATGATCAGCCATTTGCTTCAGCAGCATACTTTTGCCTATAGATCCAGATCCCGCAAGAAGATACAAGCCATTCCCAAACCCACCGAATAGGAGCGTGTCCAGCTTGTCAAAGCCCGTACGAATAGAGGCTACCTGCCCGCGGAATCTCTTCATATATTCTTCCAAATATACTGTGCTGTTCTTGATATCCGGCGCTACAGGAGCTAACATAGCCTCTTCAACAGACTGATTAACCAGTGCAAGGAAGGTCTCAACCGGATTTTTAGCTCTTACGAATAGATCATTGATGTCGCGAATGGTCTCAGGCAAGGAGATAATATACGTTTCGTTCCCCTGTTCACGCAAAACGGATTCAATCCGTGTAGACTCTCTACGTCCATACTCATCGTTCCCCATACAAATATAGACGCGTTTCCCAGTAAAGAGCGAGAGATGGTGCTCTTTGAATATGCCATAATCTGGTACACAAACAGCCGGGACTTTGGCCTGCGCGAGAGAAAGCACATCGAAAATACCACTACACAAAATGACTTCATCGGAATCTTCCATGGCAGCGTAATTAAAAAGGTATTGGTCAACCCCATACAAGGCCTTATATTTCGGCTCCTTATTATCAATGGAGCGTCCGATTAAGTCGACAATATCGCCGTCGTAATTACGAATTGGCAGGATCACTCTGTGCTCAAAATAATCGCCCAGTTGATTTTGATCGACGTAGAACCCGATTTTCCCGATTTCAAAACCAATCCGAAATAATTGCGCAGTTTCCTCGGTAATCCCTCTTTTTTGCAAATACAAATAGGCTTCTTCTCGCATCTGTTTCTGGTAGTAGCTCAGTAAACTGTCCAAATCAACCGCTGCCAACGTTGGCGCCAGGCGCTTATGTTCTAAGTTCGTCATGATTTTCTCCCCCATCGTCTCTTCGCAAGGATGCAAAACCATTTTCTATCCAATTAAAAAAAGCATCAACAAAAACGGTTGTTTTTGAAGATGCTTGTTTCATTCAACAACAAAAGAAAAGAGGATGGCCTTTATTTAAAGTGCTGACAAAGCACCTTCACGGCGTCATCGGCAATAATCGTCTTCCCATACTCTTCAAGCACCGCTTGTGTTACGGAAGCAGCTTCCCCGAATTCGGACAGGACCGCGATTAACGCTTGGTACTTCGTATCTTCAAGGTCAACAGGTTCTAGTTGTAAAATATATTTCCCTTTGTAGGAATAAAGGGTGCCGCCTTCAATGAGAAGCGGATTGATTACTTTGGAGACACGTAGCAGATCTTCAAAGTCACGGAACGCATAGGAGACTAAATCGCTTTGTTCAAGCGTTACTTCCATCTCATACACTTCTTCAGCTTCATGATCATCATACGAATCTGAATTCGCATACAAATCAAGCTTGCCTCTTGTTACAATGACAACCATTCCCTGGGCTGGCAGTGCAAACACCTCAACAGCTAGAGGTCCGGACGGGTCAAATCCGAGCTCTGAATAGGCTTGATCCATCATTTCACTGAATAATTCGTGTACTTTGGGGATTTCTCTCCACATGTCGTCCTTTTGAATTCCGCGTTCAGTTAAGTCATCGAATGTTAGGAAAATCCGTATCTTATCCTGACTTAAGCGTTCTATTTTCATGATAGGATCCTCCTTTGAGCCTCCCGATTGGAAAGCTTGCATCGAAAGCATGGTCATCTTATTAAAACAGAATATGATAAAAAAACAAAAATGTGAACCTTGAAGCAAGATTTGGACAAGTATTCTTTTATCGTTTTCACCTACCATGTTAACACTATTTGATTCCAATTGCACGCGCAAGTTATGTATAAAAAGAAAAAGCACAGCCGGCCCCGTGGGTATGCCTGACTGTGCCTGCCGTGAGCATTTATTGAATGGTCGACGTATTTTCTTTGTTGGCTTGCAAAATTTCGTTGACGGTCACACTCAAGTGCGGGTCTTCCTTGACGATTTTTCCCACCGTGCCGAGCCCGCCGCTTGTGCTCGTGCCTGCATTTGTGCTTGTACTTGAGAAATTCCGGACCGGCGTATCGCTGAATGATTTGCTCGCAAAAGTATCTTTCGCTTTATCCACTACTTTCCCCATCGACTCACTGGATGAGCTGAACGCGGAGAACAACATTGATTTACTTTTGCGATTCAGATAGACGACCGCTGCAGCTCCGGCAATACCACCTAACAAGAAAGTACCTATCTTCATTGGGTCTCCCTCCATGTTAATTTAGTATGAATCCTTCATAGGTTGCGCGAGTTGTAGAGAGGGCATACGTTCAAACAATAGGAAAACAAAGGAGATATGATCTAAGCGAAATGTGGTACTATAAGGTGAGACGATAGAAGTTAATTTGCCTGAGGAGAACGAGAAATGAATAACAAAGCCAGTGTCCTGTTGATCAGCATGATGATATTCCTAGCTGCCTGCAGTGAAAGCCAACCGGCCAAAAGCCCAGTTTCCACAACGAGTGCGACACCAACAACGGCAGTTACGACAGCTGCTAGCCCAACTCCTACGGCGGCACCAACCCAAACGCCGGTTCCCACACCTACACCTGAGCCAGCTAAACCAGTTCCACAAGAAGTAAAGAAGGACTATCATATGAACAAAAATTATGATATTGTCCCCAACGACCCTAACGGAAACAAGAAAATTATCCTCTTAACTTTTGATGATGGACCCAAAGAGCAAGAGATGAATCAGTCGCTAATCGATACTCTCAAAAAACATAACGCTAAGGCGATTTTCTTTTTGAACGGCTACCGGATCAAACAAAAACCTGAGCTCGTTAAGCTGATTCACGACAGCGGCAATATCATTGGCAATCATGCATGGGACCATGACAATTTGAAAGACATGCCAAATGCCAAAATTGATCAGCAAGTAGATGATGTTCAAAAAATGATTAAAGAATTAACGGGGGAAGCCCCGCAGTTTTTCCGTCCTCCATTTGGTTCGGGCAACGATTACTTGAAAGCCAAAATCAAAGAAAATAAAATGCTTTATATGACATGGTCAAATGGATCATTGGATTGGGAAATGACCAATCAAAAAAATGATCCCAACAAAGTTATCGAGAATGTCATGAAACAGCTGCACGGAGGCAGCAATATTCTGATGCATGAACTCCCATGGACGGTCAAAATATTAGACACTCTCCTCACACAGTTAGAGGAAAAAGGGTATTCGTTTGTGGATCCGAATGCCATTGAGCTTGAAATGAGATAACAAAAAGAAGCTTTGCAGCCCCCTCTCGCACCATTCAGGGGCTTGCAAAGCTTTATCTTTTAATAGTTAATATTGACTGTTTTCGTGCTTTCCACATAGGTTACCTTGGCTCCGAGAGCTTCTGACAGCAAACGAACCGGGATCATCGTTGTTTCATTAACTAATTTTGCCGCGGACTCCGTTTGATGCTCCACGCCATTCAAGCTATAAGCATCCCGGTTTGTGTAGAAAATGATCGTCTTGTCTTTTTTCTTGTATACCGCAGCCTTCTGCTTATCATCCCACTCTACCGTTGCACCAAGGGCCTCGGCGAGATCTCGGATATACAGAAAGGAGGTCCCCTCTTGAATATATGGCTTTTGTTTCATAGGGTATGGAATGAGATCGAGAACGTATTTGTCGCCAGCTAAAGCAAAGGAAACAAGATGATTTCGATTTAGTCCGAAATTGCCCATTTGCAGTGTGTAAGAAACCGCATCATTATGAAGCTTGAGTACACCTAAACCCTCACGAGGCTCTGTGCGGAACATCCACTCCTTGCTATAAGTCTTGGTGGTGCCATCCTCCATAGTTGCCGTTAGTTTGACTTTCGCTTTATAGGTCGTATCCAACTCTAACGGTTTCGATGGCATGATAATAACTTCTGTATCCAGATGATCGTCCGAGCCAGGCTCATTCTTCAACAAATTGACAGCTTTCCCGGCTTCATCCTTTAATTCAGCCTCATCCAAACTAACTTTCTTCACGCCTGGCCCATATATGGAAGCCATGATCGGATACCCGACCGGATATGCCGCTGCAGTATGATTACGGATCGGATCCGGTGTTTCATGGCCATCAAACATCGTCGGGACATATACATCGTTACTTCCTGGAGAAACAACAAGTTCAGGTGATCCCCCCTCCGAAAATCCGAATTCTATGACATGATAGGGTCCATCTTTATATACCCCAATTTCGACGAGTCCAGGTACCATGAATGGTGTTCGATGATAAGGAGCATCAAACAAACTATCTATTGCTTCAACCAGCGAGACCCTATTGTAAGCAACATCCTCGCTGCTCGAATGACGGTATCCGATATATTGTGAGCGTTCTTTTAACGACTTACCGATATACCCAGGCAGCGCCGGATCCTCATCATGAAGGGAAACTGCCGTTTTAATCGGGTCGATTTGGTTTTGCGACAAATATTGTGCATGCTTCTGAGCCGCTATATTCAGGGCATCGCTAAACTTCACTTTATTTAAGCCCATTTTCACACGATAATCATTAATCGCTTGTAAACCTGCTTGCTGCTCCTGGCTTGTCTCCGAAGAGATTGTGCCTGCTCCTTGTACCACCGTAAAGTTCCAATTCATTTGAACAGGCTCATAACCGTTGAATTTAAAGGATATACGAGCTGAATATGTGCCAGGTGTCAAATCTTCCTTTGGTTGATACACATATTTAACAGAAACAGGATCGTAAGTAGCCTTCACTTCCTGATCATTGAGATAAAAATGATAGCTTTCTGGCGTTTTCCCTTCACTTAGCTCTAAATCCACCCCAATATCCGGTCGTGATAGTCCTACATTACCTTGCGGATAGGTCAAATAACCGTAGGAAAATGCGTAAGACGGCTTTGACGACCAAATCAAACTAGATAACAAAACAAACAGTGCAGCTATTATTTTTACCGAAGTAGTCCATTTTCTTCTTATTTGAATCACATTCATTGCAATAAAATCCTCCCATGACAAAGTGAGCCCATAAAAAAAGAAGCTATGAATCTATCATAGCTTCTCTATTGAATTTACACAACTTTACTCAACTGGGAGATCTTATGAATAATACCTAATCCCCCATACCGTTAAACTAATGACAAGAATGACAAATAACCAAAGTAATGTCACGTAAAAGATTTGGGTCCATTTTCCCCGTTCAGAGGGATGCACCGCTTTCCGCGGCGGTAAATAGGTGTCATCTTCCTCCATTTCAATTGGCCTTCGTTGAGAACGAGAAGGCATCTTTCCCTCTGCATTCATGTGCTCTGTTCTTCCTCCTCCTTACCAAAACGAAGTATGCATCCCATGACAAAGTCAATGATGAAGTGGGCAATAATTGGCGCCCAGAGGCTCCCGGTTTGGAGATAAATCCAGCCGAGACCGTAGCTTATACTAAATACCATCCCTGTCATGAGCCAATGCTGCAAATAACGGATATGGATCGCCGCGAACAATATACTGGTCCAATAAGGTCCCCAGGCATGCTGAATGGCTCCACGAAATAACACTTCTTCGCATATAGCAACAATGAATGAAATGAGCGCGATGTGCCAGATCGGACGTTGTCCGAAAATCATCTCATTGATTCCGCCGTCGTCAGACACTTCCTTAGGCACCCACCTTGAGATTAACATATCGATCCCAAGGACAGCTATTGCAAATAAACTCCCCCAAATCGGGATTTTCCAACCGCCCTGAATCGTGAACATTGAAATAAAATTATGATTGCTCTGAAAAAAAATGATTATGATTCCGATAATAAGCGTAAGTAGTTGGGTTATGTACAGATTGAGCAGTAAAGTTCGGTCATTGAGATCATTCACATCGACTTTTCCGAAGCGGATATTCTTAAAATCGAATTTTTTCATAGATGCAGCCTCTTTCCTCACATATTCCCTTTTATACCTATTTCACCTATACTAAGTTAAAAGAAAAAGAGAGAATAAGGAGCTTGATTATGGATAAGCGTCTTACCCGCACTGATTATTTATTTGCCCTCATGTTTATCTTTATGCTTGTTTGTATCCTCGGCGCCTTCTTCTACGGATTGAAAATCGGGCAGGAAAAATCGGATCAGAAATACGAGAAAATATTGCACGCTGACAAGACGGTTGTGCAAGAATATGGAGCCTACGACCAGCAAGTACTCGTTTCTTATTACCATACCATCTTTTTGCCCTTTAGGGAATTTCAGAATAAATGGTTTGAATTGATGAGTCAAATCGAAGCTGGCAATTCAACCGTTGACGCCTCCGCCGTGCTGAAAGAATTAAACAAGCTAGCTGATGAGAAATATGCGGCCCTCCAGAGTAAGAATATGCCGGCAACCTCACCGCTTCTCGTTCAATCGCATCAAGGGTATCTCAAAAGCTTGAAGCTTTTTGCGGACACGCTGAAAAGTTATCAAAGCAAAGCCAATGGGCTGAGCGGACCACAGCTGCTCGATGCCATTCAAAAAGATGCTTATTTTGTAGAAGCGAAAACCCAGGCACTGACGGCTCAGAAAAACTACTTCGACTCTATTGTTGCTTGGAATGGAACAATTGATCCTGACATTGAAAATTTCGATCCTAATAATAATGCTAATTTGGATCAGTGGCGTGCAATGAACCTAAATGTCAAAAATTTGTACATAACAGCAAAGCTTCTGAAAAACAAATCATTTGCACCCTTTTACCCGCAAGATTTGACGATCCGCATTGATGAGTTTATCGCTTCTGGGCAAGCCAAGAAACTGAACGTTAATGACGTCAATCAAACGATGGATCTTCTGCTTAGTACGAATGCCGTTCGATCCGGCGATTTTGTGAAGGGCAAAGCCAAATGGTATACGAACGAACAGCTGCCACAGCTGCCTTTCTTCTCGGATGTCAATTAACATATCGATTATGATAGTCAAAAGGAGTTAAGCGGCCTCAAGGTGCTTAACTCCTTTTTGGTGCCAAAAGATATGTACTCAGTCGTATTGAAAACCGCGAAGCATGGCAACTGCGGCCATTCCACCATCTACATTAATAACGCGGTCTATCCCATTCTCTTGCAAATACTCAGCAACCCGATAACTGCGCACGCCGTGTGCACATACGAGATAAATATCCTGATCTTCCGGCAGCTCTCCTAAACGATGAGGAATCTGCCCCATGGGGATCAACTTAGCTTCATCTAGATGATAAAATTCCCATTCATGTGGTTCCCTCACGTCAATAATGATGCTATCTTGCAATGTCTGTTGATCGAGTGCTTCAACAAATTTCTGCGGGTGAATACTTGTTATGTCCACTATGGCACTTCCTTCCTAGCCTGCTGCAAATACAATTCCTATTTATCAGTACATTAGCGAAAATCGTGACAAAATACAAGCAAAAATAGCATTGCTTTCTAAGGTTCGTTGCTTTAAAATAAACAAAAATGCTATCGTACTGATGTCAAACATGGCTTTCATGTGAATTTGATGAAAATGATTCGACATGTATTGACACGATTTCAACAGCATGGTAATCTAATGAAAATTCTATCACAGTAAAGCGTTGACGGAGCCAAGCAAGTAAAGTAGTTTTCAGAGAGCCGATGGTTGGTGAGAATCGGTAACGAACATTTTGCGGAGCACTCCAGAGTTATTGCATTGAAGTTTAGTAGATGCAGTCGGAACAGGAACACGTTACAGTTCCAGGTCATAAGACCGATTGAGGCTTCTCATGCGAATGGGGAGCGAACTAGGGTGGTACCACGAAAGCAATCTCTCGTCCCTTTGGATATAGACATCCGTGTCTGTTCCGGAGGGTTGGGAGTTTTTTTTATGTTCATATTCTAAGGAGGTTCGAATGATGTTCAAAGTTCTAGTATCCGATCCAATTAGTGACATGGGAATTCAAATGCTTTATGATGCAGCTGATGTTGAAGTGGTAAAACAAACTGGTCTATCCGAAGATGAGCTCGTTTCCATCATTGGTGAATATGATGCGCTCCTGGTTCGCAGCCAAACGAAAGTTACAGAGAAAATTATGACTGCGGCAGCTAAACTAAAAGTAATTGGCCGCGCTGGCGTTGGCGTAGACAACATTGATCTGGAAGCAGCAACAAAACGCGGTATTATTGTTATTAATGCACCAGACGGTAATACAATCGCAACTTGCGAGCTTACTTTTGCCATGATGATGTCCACTGCTCGTATGATCCCGCAAGCGTATAAGAAAACAGTCGGCGGTGAATGGGACCGTAAATTCATCGGTGTTGAGCTTCGTTACAAAACACTTGGTATCCTCGGTATGGGACGTATCGGAAGCGAAGTAGCCAAACGCGCGAAAGTATTCGGCATGGAGGTTATCGGGTACGACCCATTCTTGACAGAAGAGCGTGCAGAGAAACTAGGCGTTAAGCTTGGGACTGTTAATGAGATCGTTGCGAAAGCCGACTTCATCACCGTCCACACACCACTTACACCTGAAACACGTCACTTGATCTCCAAGCCGCAATTCGAAATTATGAAACCCGGCATGCGCCTGATCAACTGTGCACGCGGCGGTATTATTGATGAAATGGCGATGGTTGAAGCAATTGATCAAGGTATCGTAGCTGGCGCCGCTTTTGACGTGTTCGAAGTAGAGCCTCCACAAAAGGATCACCCATTCTTGAACAATCCGAAAGTTATCGTAACTCCTCACCTTGGTGCTTCTACAATTGAAGCGCAAGAAAACGTTGCGATTGACGTATCTGAAGAAGTACTTCATATTCTGCGCAATGAACCATTCAAAAATGCGGTTAACTTGCCGCCAGTACCAGCAAATGTATTGAACAAACTTCAACCTTACTTCGGACTTGGCGAAAAAATCGGTTCCATTCTTGGTCAAATCGCACAAGGCGCTGTCTATGAAATTGTTGTCAATTATGCTGGTGATTTGATTGATGTCGATACAAGCCAATTAACTCGTTACATTGTTAAAGGTGTTTTCCAGAATCAATTGGAAGGTATTAACATCGTTAACGCGATGCACTTGGCTAAATCACGCGATGTGAACATCGTTGTTCAAACGTCGAGTACATCAAGCTCCTTCACAAACCTTGTAACAGTTACCGTTAAAACAAAACAAGAAGAAAAAACGCTTGCCGGAACTTTACTTTCTGGTTACGGCGAACGTATCGTACGTATCGATCAATATCCAGTTGACTTCTCTGCTGAAGGCAACTTGCTGCTTATTTCCCACAATGATAAACCAGGTATCATCGGTCGTGTAGGAACACTGCTAGGAAGCAACAACGTGAACATTGCAACGATGCAAGTAGGTCGTAAAGTGATCGGCGGATCCGCCATCATGGTTCTGACAATCGACAAACCAGCTCCATCTGAAGTGTTAGCTGACCTGTCGACACAAGCCGAAATCGTGAATGTTCGTGCACTTACGGTATAATCCGCTCACCAAAAGGTACAAAGTGTTTCACGAACAACAAGATTTTGTCTGAATATTCTACAAAATGAAAGGCGTTTGCTGTGAGTTTTCACAGCAAACGCCTCTTTTGTGTCGAAATTGTGACATTAATTGGGTTCGCAAGGTAGTAATATCGTGAATGTTGTCCCTTGCCCCAGCACACTTTGCGCTGTGACTATCCCGAAATGTGATTCTACAATATTTCTCACGATCGCAAGACCCAACCCCGTGCCTCCCGATGAACCGCGCGTACGGGCTTTATCCGCTTTGTAGAACCGTTCAAAGATGAACGGTAAGTCATTGGCAGGTATCCCCTGCCCCTGGTCGGAGACCTCAATGCGAATCGCCGGCTTATTCTTGTACGTGGCCGGCTCCGCTTTCATGGCAATACTGGCCCCCGAGGCCGTATGCCGGAAAGCATTATCAAGCAGGTTCGTCAGCACCTGCTCCAGTCTGTCCTCATCCCCTCGCCCGAGGATGAGGGGCTTATCGGGCAGCGCTACGCTTAGCGCGATGCCGCGCTCTTTGGCCAGCACCGAAAACTTGCGGTGCATACGCTTGATCAGTGAGTCGACATCGACCTCACTGATGGCAAGCTCGAGATGGCCGGCTTCCATCCGCGCCAGATCGAGCAGGTCACGGACGAGGCGCCCCATGCGGAGCGACTCGTCGTGGATGACCTGCACAAGCTCCACGCGCTCCTCCGGCGTGGAGGGAATGTCATCCAGCAGGGCTTCGCTATAGCCCTGCAGCATCGAGATCGGCGTACGCAGCTCATGCGAGACGTTCGCCACAAAATCTTTGCGCAGCTTGTCGAGGAGCTCTTCCTCCGTAACATTACGGAGAACCGCTACCGCGCCGCGCACTTCTTCACTTTGTTCGCTCATGTATAATGGCGTCATGGCAACAGACCATACGAAGTTCTGCACATGCAGCTTGGTTGCGGCTTCCGTTGATTCGTCCACCACCGCTTCAAAGAGCGGTATCAGCGGAACGGGTATCGGAACCAAAAACGGATTGCTGTAGCTCGTTAAACCCCAATCACCGAGCGCTGTATCCGGCTTCCGGTATCGCTTGGTCTCCTCATCATCCTCCGACCATTCGATCGTGCTCCACTCCTGCACGATCTTCTCCCCTTGCGGATTGGTGAGCATAACAGAACCACTCGCATCCAACGTGATTACTGCATCGGTCATACTGTGCAATATACTCGATAAGTGCTCTTTCTCCTGGGATAGTGCTCGGATACTTTCCTGCATCTTCTCTCCCATATGGTTAAATGTCTTAGCCAATTCACCGATTTCATCCTTAGATATAATAGGTACTCTAGTCCCGTATTCTCCCCTGGTTATGAAATCCGCAGCTTTTTTCAACTGCTGAAGCGGCCTTGTGATTTTCGCAAAAAGGAAGAAAGCAAAAAAAGTTGTCATCAGAAAACCAACAATGGACACATAGATAAACAATCTGAGCATGTAGGACTGTGTTGCTTCAAGCGATTGCAGGGATTGATAAATAATTGTCGCCCCGGCAATGCTGCCTTGCAAGTTTCTCAGCGGAACGGCTACAACCAAATACTCTTCGCCAGCTTTCAAACGACCAATTTTAGACTTATTAATCGATTTATCGATGGTTTCACCGGCAAATACACGTTGAAGTTCAGCATCTGTATAAAGGTCCGTAGAATGGAAACCGCCTAATGTACTTCCAAGTGTGGATGGCATGGCCATTTCCTTCATTTCTCTGGAAATAACCAGCAGTTTCGCATCCTGAAAGCCTAAAAGTTCGTTGCTTAACTGATAAAACTGTTCATTATACATATGATGAGAGGCTTCTTCTGAAAAGTTCCGAGCTAGCTTCTCAATATTAGCGGTTTGATCCTTGGCTTGGGAGAAATAATTTTCCATATAATTCACAAGAAAAAGACCTAGTATGAGCAGTACTACCCCAACTAGGCCAATGATTGTCAACCAAAGCTTACCTACGACGGTTCTGAATATAAACACGTTATTTAGGCACCTCTAGCTTATAGCCTACTCCCCATACGGTCGTAATCATCGCAGCAGCATCCGGGGAAACTTTGTTTAATTTTTCACGGAGTCTTTTGACATGAGTATCGACAGTCCGCAAATCTCCAAAAAACTCATAGTTCCAAACATCCTTCAAGAGCTCCTCACGTGAGAATACCTTATCCGGTGATACAGCTAAGTAATGCAGCAATTCGTATTCTTTTGGCGTTAACGCCACTTCCTGACCGCCTGCTGTTACGCGATGCGCATCATGTTCAATGATCAGGTTTGGAAACACAATATTGTTGCTCGAGCTCGCATCCTTAGACAGATACGCTGTAGCTGAGGAACGGCGCAAAATCGCTTTAACACGGTAAATAACTTCACGTGGAGAGAACGGCTTCACGACATAGTCATCTGCCCCAACTTCAAAACCGCTGACTCGGTTCGTCTCCTCACCTTTGGCTGTCAGCATGATGACGGGTGTAGACTTCACCTGGCGAAGTCGTGCACACACTTCAATCCCGTCAATGCCAGGGAGCATGACATCGAGCAGCACTAGGTCATAATCCGTTTCTGTCGCCATGCGCAGGGCATTCTCCCCATCTTCTGCTTCTTCAATGATATAGCCCTCTTTTTCTAAATACATACGGAGCAATCTCCGAATACGTTCTTCATCATCAACAACGAGTATGCTAGCTTTCATTTCCATGGAGCTTCACATCCTTATCTAAATTAAGTTCGATTTGTTTTATACACCTGCATAGGAGTGCAGCCCCGCGATAACAAGGTTTACCCCAACTAACGTAAACATAACCACAATAAAACCGACAACGGTTAACCAAGCTGATTTCTTGCCTTGCCAGCCTTTGGATAAGCGAAGGTGTAAAAATACGGCGTAGAATAACCAAGTAATCAGTGCCCACACTTCTTTGGGATCCCAGCCCCAGAATCGTCCCCAGGCTTCCTGAGCCCAAATCATCGCAAAAATCAATGCGCCCAGAGTAAAAATCGGATAGCCGATTGCAATAGCACGATAGCTGATTTCATCGAGATCCTCAGGATCCATGCCTTTGACGATAGGACCAATAGCAGCCCCCAAAGGTTTGCGAGCAACCAGTCGGGCAAGCCAATAAAGCACAAGACCCCCGAGAATAGACCAAATCACCGTGTTCAATTTACGCCCCGCACTCGCGCCTTCCATCCAAGATGGTGCTGTAAATAACGGTTCCGTTACACCCAAGAATGGCTTCATTTCAACAACCTTCGTATTGTAAGGCTTCACGATTGGAGGAAGTACGTAAGTCTCGTTTTGAATGTTTGTTTGCTGCTGGCCTTGCGCATCCATAACGGTAACCTCTTTGGAGAATACAGCTTTATAGCCTGAACCGTTAAATGTAAAAATAGAAGCAATAAAGGCGATTAGCATTAAGATAAAAAAGAGCGTTAGCTCTACGCCTCTTTGTTCACGCTTATCTGTTTGGGTCTTGCCTTTAAAATCTACTGCACGCAGTAGATACATAAGTCCGCCAGCGAAACCGACGCCGAAGAATGCTTCACCGGTTGCAGCTGTCGTTACATGGATCTTCAGCCAGTAACTTTGCAAAGCTGGAATTAGCGGTTGAACCTCGCTCGGAAAGACAGAGGCATAAGCAATGATAATAAATCCGATCGGCAATGCGAAAACACCAAGTACAGGTGTACGATAAATGAGATATACGATCAAGAACGCAAACATGATCATCATCCCTAGGAAGGTCATGAATTCGTACATATTCGAAGTCGGAATGTGGTTCCCTTCCGCCCATCTTGTAAAGAAGAACGTCACTTGGCAGGCGAAGCCGACAACTGAAGTTAGGAAGGCTACGAACCCCCATTGCTTCTGATGCTGTTCTGGATCACGATTACTCCACTTTCTACCGGTAATCGAGAGGACGAAAAGCAAAAATGCTGCCAGGTATACGAAAAACGCTATAAGTAAAAAGGTGCTGCTGACTGAATTGACATTCACCCCTGGTTCCCTCCATTGTCTAATGATTTCGGCAGTACTTCCATGTTATTTTTCTTTAAGGCTGCTGCAACCTCATTACGTAAGCCGAACCAGTTCTTGTTCGTATGTCCGCCGAGCGTAAGCTTACCATCGTCGATGCGAATCCAGATACGGCGGTGCTGCCAGTAGAAGCCCATAATGACCCCAATCATGAAGATCGCGGAACCTACCCAGATATAAGGCATGGCTTTGTCAACACGAATGTTCAGGTAAGTGGTATAGTTAGCAAACTGTACGCCTTCCATAGTTCCGACGGCAATCTTCAACTTCTGGCTAATCGCTCCGTTAATCGTGTCTTGGGAGAACGCTTCTTTGTCAATTTGTCTTGGGAAATACAAATACGGTTCACCATTAGCTGAAAGTCCAGGGCCAGTAATACTAAAAATAAATGCCGGAGCTTTCGGCTCGTTTGACTTGGAGATAGGTTGTCCTTTCTCTAATCCAAACTCAGGAAAGAACCCTTTTAATGTCAGCTTGTAAGGCCCGACTTGATAAACATCCTTCGGGTTATTCATCGGCAAGTCGAAGCTGCCATACGTTTCACCTGTTGTAGGATTGCTCAATGTTGGTTTGACCGAGATCAGGAGAGGTGTCGCTTTGTAATCAAATTGATACGCTTGCAAGCCTTTATAATCTAGAGGATGATTCACCAAAATATTCGCTTTATGCACTTCTTCCAAGACCGGCTCTTTCGTAGAATCATCGCAATTCGCTGTGCAATGATACAAGACAGCCTGCGTTTCATACGTTTTGGGTACGACTTGTCCCTTGGACTTTATGCTTTCAGGTAAATCCTTTTCGTCGTAAAGCTCTAACGTAAATTTTTCGTTTTTTATAAAATAAGATGAATGGGGGATGGCTTTGGTTTCACCTTCAAGAATGCCCATATACTCATCCATATGCCAACCTGGGATGCTTCTCATCAAGACACCGATCAGAAAAATAATAAGACCAATGTGGTTAATATAAGGGCCCCAACGGCTGAAACGGTATTTCTCGGCCAGAAGTGCTGTCCCATCCTTATGTATGCGGTAATTTTTTTTGCGTAAAAGCACGCCAAGCTTATCCGTCCACGCTGCTTCATCTGTTCCTTGTGGCAAATCTGTCACCAGGGTCACCTTTTGACGAGTCAAGAAATTAAGATGCTTGCGGATTTGCTGCTTGGATAAAGCGCGGTAGAGCGGCAAAACTCGATCCAAACTACAGATAACAAGTGATGTTCCGATCATAAACAGCAAGGTGATGAACCACCATGAGTTAAATGTGTGAGAGAGACCGAGAAAGTGATAAATCGTCCCCAATTTACCATACGTTTCCGAATAATACTGCGCAGGATCCATATCCAAAAACGTGTTCTCTTGTGGATAGATCGTGCCAACGGCAGAAGCCAGCAAGGTGACGAAAATAATCCATACCGCTATTTTAACCGAGGAGAAGAAATTCCAGACTTTATCCAAAATAGAGGGGTTAGATTTCTGCGAGCGGCGGGCCATACCGTCATAGCGCATTTCGAGTATATCTCTGCCATCCGTATCGATCAGCGGATTCCCGCAGGATTCACAGAGCGTTGTTCCTGTGGGATTCTGATGCCCACAATCGCATTTGGTGTTGTAGAACATGATGACCTCCTGAAAACTCTAAGCATTTAATCCTATTAAGACTTAACGGCAAGCTTCGTAAGTGTTTCATCGACAAAAGCTTCTGTCATTTGCCCGATTTTTTTTACGGCTACTTTGCCGTCTGCACCAATAAAGAAAGTCGTTGGATAGTCCATTACGCCATATTGCTTGCGCACAACTTCCTTCGCATCCAGCAACACAGGCATGTTCAAGCTATATTGATCCATGAAGCCTTGAACGGTCACTTTATTCTTGTCGACGTTTACTTCTAAGAACACGACGCCTTCTTTGCTCCATTTGTCATACTGCTTTTGCAGAGCAGGCATTTCTTCCTTGCACGGCGGACAAAAAGTGCCCCAGAAATTAATCAATACCGGCTTTCCCTTGTATTCCGATAGCTCATGTGTCTTGCCATCTAAGCCGACTAATGAGAAGTTCGTCGCTTTGTCGCCAACTTGGGGATATTTTTTACTGTCAGAAGCCGACAAATTCGTAATAATGGTAAACACGCCAATAATAAGCACGATCGCGAAGATCCCGATCTGTACCCATTTCTTTCTTGCACCCACGATTGATCACCTTCGCTTTTTCTTTAGCTATGTTAGTTTTTTCACATAGGGTAATACCTTTATTATAACGAAAAGAAGGCCAATTCTTATTGGCCTTTTTGAACGTTATGTGTCTTGAGAGCCTCGTTCCTAAGCTCCTCAACCTCTTTGGGCGTCAAGTGGCGATACTTCGCTCTTGGCAGGCCTGTAAGAAAGATTGGACCGAATTTAATCCGTTTCAACCGGATCACTGGGAAGGAAATCGCCTCGAACATCCGTCTGACTTGTCGATTCCTGCCTTCGTAGATCGTTATCTGAATGACGGACTCATTCTTCTCTAAATTCACATCCGCATACTCAACCTCTGCAGGCGCTGTCATCCCGTCTTCTAACTGTATGCCCGTTTTTAGCTTATCTAATAACGTTCCGTGCGGCACCCCTTTGACGGTTGCTTGATACGTCTTCGGCACATGATGCTTAGGATGCGTGAGTAGATGAGCAAATTCTCCGTCATTCGTTAAAATGAGCAAGCCTTCCGTATCATAATCCAATCGACCGACTGGATACACGCGTTCTCTTATGCCTGGCAAGAAGTCTGTAACTACTTTACGTCCCTCAGGGTCTGTCGCGCTTGTAATGACACCCTTTGGTTTATGTAAAATCACATATATCTTCTTTTGTTGGCCGATAGCTCGTCCATCGACTCTGATTTCATCCTCAGCCGGGTTCACCTTAACGCCAAGCGTCGTGACAACTTCACCGTTCACTTGTACACGCCCCGCAGTGATGATTTCTTCACATTTCCGACGGGATGCGACCCCCGCTTCGGCTAATACCTTTTGCAGTCTTTCCATTATCCGCTTTCACCTCAAGCTAATGATAACGGAGTTGACTACAAATCACAAGAGCACAGGCTCAGCTAAACACTAAATAGCAGATGACAATCGATGCAACAAAGCCGACAAGATCTGAAATCAGTCCTACCTTCAAGGCATACCCTGCCTTTCGAATGCCAATCGCTCCAAAATACACCGTGATCACATACAAGGTTGTATCTGTGCTTCCCTGTACGGTTGAAGCAATTCGGCCAATCATAGAGTCAGGACCGAATTGCTCGATTAAATCGGTCGTAAAAGCGAGGGAACCCGCTCCTGTAATCGGGCGTAAAATTGCCAGCGGCAGCACCTCGGTAGGAACGCCGATGCTCTCAAAGAAAGGCCGCATCCAGCCAATTAAGAAATCCATCGCACCCGACGCGCGGAATACGGAAATGGCTACCATCATGCCGACCAGATGTGGAATGATTTTGATCGCCGTGTCGAAGCCCTCCTTGGCGCCGTCAACGAACGATTCATAGACAGGCACCTTGCGATAAGCCGCATATAAAGGGATGAACACGATCATGATGGGGATGGCCCATGCAGAGATGAGCGAAACGAAGGCATACATGCGTAATCATCCTTTCAGAGGAGGGATGGGAGAGCGAGACCTTCGGTACCATCGATCCACAAAAATAGCAACAGCCGTCGAAATTATCGTAGCAATCAGCGTCGTACCCACGATCTCCGCGGGGTTGACGGAATTATAATTCATTCGTATAGCAATTAACGTAGTAGGAATTAAGGTAATGCTTGACGTATTCAACGCGAGCAGTGTGCACATCGCAGTACTTGCTGTATCTTTATCTGCATTCAGCTTTTGCAGTTCTTGCATGGCTTTAATCCCCATCGGTGTTGCCGCATTGCCCAGACCAAGAATGTTTGCGCTCATGTTCGACATAATGTACCCGATAGCCGGATGATTTTTGGGGACGCTCGGGAACAAAAAACGAACTGCTGGCTGCAGTAATCTGGCAAGCTTGCTCAAAAGGCCGCCATCCTCGGCAATCCGCATCATGCCCATCCAAAAAACAAGCACGCTAATGAGTCCGAAGCAGACTGTCACGCCGCTCTTCGCACCATCGAAAGCAGCTTGCGTAACGGCTTCAATATTCCCATTCAACGCAGCAACAACGAAGCCGATGACGATAAAAAACAACCAAATCCAGTTCACCATATCGATGGCCTCCTTGTGAACTTTCTAGTCCGCCCACTCTGATCTAGAGATCGAAAACAACTCCTGAATTAACATCCGGCAAATTAAACTATAATGTGTAAGCAGCGTTTCTTGATAAGGTTTACTCTCTTGAAAAGAGAAGGTAGACTGGCTCTGCGCTTGCAATAACGGACTCGCCTTATCGTATATGGGCACCGTTTGAATCAGTTTCTGCTGAAGTGAAAACTGTATCGTCCCCCGCTCAGCTAATCGATACGATGTTGAAGCAGGATCAACCAGCTTCACTTGATGCGTCAACTGTGCCGCTTCGCCTTCCGCTAGCGGATAAGAGAACGTTCTGCCCGCTACCCAAGGTGTCCCTTCGACGGCACCGCCTTTGTTCACGATCGTTTGCAATGGGTAATAATTAAAGCCATATTGCAGCAGCCTTGCGTGATCGGCCCAATCATCGCCATCATTGAGCGTAACAACGGCTAGCTGTTGGCCGTTCCTGGTCGCCGAGGAAACAAGACAACGTTTAGCCAGCTTCGTGTAACCTGTTTTCACACCATCTGCTCCTTCGAAGAGGGAGAGCATCTTGTTTTTGTTCAACCATGAATAGTCCCAAGCTTCATTCGGGTTTGGCACCTTTTTCAGCTTCGTCGAGACAATTTCCTTGAACACCGGATTTTTGAGCGCATATGCGGTAAGCTTGGCCATATCGTTAGGACTAGAGCGGTGACCTTCACCTTCATCAAGCCCGGAAGGATTCGTAAAATGCGAATGATCCATGCCAAGCGAGCGCGCTTTCTCGTTCATTAGGTAGACAAAACCTTCTACGCTTCCCCCTACATTTTCCGCAATGGCCGTAGCAGCGTCATTCCCTGATCGAAGCATTAAGCCATAGAGCATATCATGCAGTCTCATCTCTTCGCCGAGCTTCAAGTAAATCGATGAGCCTTCTTTGCCAAAGGCCGTTTTGGTGACCTTCACTGTATCGTTCAGCTTCCCTTGTTCAATCGCAATAATCGCGGTCATGATTTTGGTCAAGGAGGCAATCCGCATAGGCGTGTCCCCTTTTTCACTATAAAGGATGCGTCCAGACTCCACGTCAATTAGCGAGGCGCCAACCGCATTGGTACGAATGCCCGGAGGCGCTGCTTCCACTTGCGCCCAAGGTGCGAGCAATAGACTGATCAGTGCGCTGCACAAGATGATGAACCTGACTCTTTTCTTCATCGTTATCCCCCTACTTACCAGATAGACAAGACAAAAACTTTGTACAAGTATATGCTTTTGAAATGGGGATATGTCCAAGTCCTGTTATTTACAAAACGAGAATCGATCGGTATAATGAGTTCAAAATGAATAACGAGATCACCGGAGGAGCCTGTCATTGCAGGCTCCTTTTTGCCATTTTTCGGGTACTCCCGGGAAATAAGGTTTAGCAGCCACTCGCTTGTGTCATAACTAAATGGAAGAAGGTGGAGGTCAACCATGCTTACTTGGATTGCTTTAATTATTTTTTTAGTCACTTATGCATTCATTATTTCGGAAAAAATCAATCGTGCTGTGATCGCCTTACTCGGTGCAGTGATCATGGTTTTCGCGGGTATCCTGGATGTTCACAAAGTATTCGAGCAATACATCGAATGGGAAACCATCACCTTGTTAATCGGGATGATGATCCTTGTGGGTATCACAAACCAGACAGGTGTATTTCAGTTTGTTGCCATACGCGCAGCCAAAGCTGTAAAAGGTGATCCTATGAGGATATTGCTTGTTCTATCCACGTTAACAGCGCTTGGTTCTGCCCTTTTGGACAATGTAACGACAGTTTTGCTTGTTGTCCCTGTTACGATCGCGATCACGCGCATATTGGACATAAACCCTGTCCCTTTTCTTATGGCTGAAATCATTGCCTCTAATATTGGGGGAACCGCTACGTTAATAGGCGATCCGCCTAACATCATGATCGGATCTGCGAATCCGCATTTAACGTTTAATGCCTTTCTGATCCATCTTGGACCGATTGCTCTAATCATATTGATTGTATCCCTTGTCCTGCTTTACCTTATGTTCCGAAAGCAGATGCATCCCAATCCTGAACGCCAAGCCAAATTGATGGAGATGAATGAGCGAGAGGTTATCCAAGATCAGCGGCTTATGGTCAAATCTCTTATCATCTTAGCGCTGACCCTTATCGGGTTTATGCTTCATGCGGTCATCCATGTAGACGCGGCAGTTGTTGCGATTACGGGTGCGGTTTTACTGATGCTTTTCGGATTAAAGGAGCACGATGTCGAAAAAGCCTTGGCCTCGATTGAGTGGGTGACGATTTTCTTCTTTGCAGGATTATTTAGCCTAGTCGGGGGACTTCAAGAGGTTGGACTGATTAAAAAGCTGGCAATGCTTGCGCTGGATGTGACAGAAGGCAATATTCAAAGCGCCTCCTTGCTCATTCTTTGGGGCTCCGGTCTGGCTTCGGCAACCATTGACAACATTCCGTTTGTCGCAACCATGATTCCTCTTATCAAAGATATGGCTGACGGACTCGGCCTTGCCGTAGATTCAGCGCCAATTAACACGCTATGGTGGTCACTTGCTTTGGGGGCTTGTTTAGGTGGAAATGGCACCATTATCGGTGCGTCAGCGAATGTCATCGTGGCAGGCCTCGCGGCCAAAGAGGGGAAAGGTTTTAGCTATTTGGAGTTTTTAAAAGTCGGCGTTCCTATTACGTTGGTTTCTTTACTTCTTGCACATGTATATATTTATCTTCGTTACTTGTTGTGAGCACAAATGAAAAAAAGCTGTCACAAAGGACAGCCCAGACGATAACAGATCACTTATACGATGAAGTTTTGATTTTCGATATTCGTTACGTTGTTCGCGCTGTTTGTTCCCACTGTGCCTGGCTTCGTGTTGAAGCCCTTGATCATACTTTGAATCCGGTCTACGACTTGCGGCGCAGAATCTATGAGGCGCTCCAGAATATGCGTCTGGTTGTCGAGAGGAACAACCTTAACGCCATTTTTGCCAACAACGAGGAAGGCAATAGGTGTAATGGAAACCCCGCCGCCGCTGCCTCCTCCGAATGGAAGGGAAACCTTTGCATTCAGCGCATCGCTTTTGCCCATCGAACCGCCATCAATCTCAATTTCGGAATCGGTCACGAACTCGCTGCCGCCCGCTGCAAAACCAAATCCGACTTTGGATATTGGCATAATGACACTACCATCCGGGGTTTCAACCGGGTCTCCCACAATCGTGTTCACGTCGACCATTTCTTTGATATTTTCCATGGCGACTTTCATGAGTCCTTGAATCGGGTGTTCTGACATGATAATATTCCTCCTTAGCGTTTTTCGCCATTAAAAACTGGCATCGGAAGCTTAAGCGTCTAAGACCAATATTGGTTCTTTTTTAGAGTACCCTTAGAGGAATATCGTTATGTACATCACGAAGCTGTTTTAAGCCTTGACTTTGCTTTGAGAGCTAATTGAATCCACTTCCGTATGCCGCCTTTTACTTTAGCGGCTCTTGCCATCAACCTGACGCCTGCATAAACCATATGCCAGACGCGGATTCGGGCTGCAACCCTTACTTCCGTTGAGAAGTGTTTCTCATTAAATTGCGGTATCACATCTACCCGCGGCGTTGCTTTTACCTGAACAAAGCGCATGGTAAACCCTAGAAGCGATGATTTGATTCCCCAAATCGCTCCCGTCGTAATAGCCGTTTCCGGTGCATCTCCGACACCTACGCGTGTAATCCATTTGAGCTCCGTACATTCCACTTTAGCTAAGGTCTGTTTCGTCCAATCATACAGATTAAGGGTATGAACCAGAACGTCTTTTGTCTCTTTATAAAATTGAATCACTTTGTCCTTCGTAATATGATCCTTACTCTCATCCTTCAGCTTTGCGTATGTTTTACTCACGATTTCAGATTTAATAAGGATCCCTTTCGTGAATCCTTTAAATTGTATAATGGGGATGACGTAGCGATAGCGAATTAACCCAAATAACGCACGCATCTCCAAAGAAAGTGTGTCATTATCTTTCACCCTAGAGAAATAAAACTCTCCCCGAATGAAACTGAGCAGCACAATGATAATGGCAAGGATGACGACTAGAAGCACGAATCCTACCCACAACAAACCCATTCTCCCCCTTAACAAAAAAACTCTACAGCTAGAAGATATCTTCTGGCAAGTAGAGTTAGTATGAGCTAATTTAGGAAATGAAATGCATTTATCGTTACTCGGTTTCCTCCGAAACATCATCGAGCGTAATCTGTTTCTGATCCCCGCCCATCCGATCAAACAACATGCGAGTTTCTTCCTCCAAATCAAAATTGCCTTGGAAGCTGCCTGAATCCGGCAGTTCTTGGATGGAACTGAGCCCGAAGTACTCCAGAAATTGCTTGGATGTCCCATACAAGATCGGTTTCCCTACAGCATCTGCTCGTCCGACTTCTAAAATAAGATCTTTTCCTACCAGGGTAGCCAAAGCGCGATCACATTTCACACCGCGTATTTCTTCGATTTCGACTCTTGTAATTGGCTGTTTATAAGCAACGATGGATAAGGTCTCAAGCGCTGCTTGCGATAAAGATGAACGAGAGGGTGTATAAGCCAGACGTTCAAAATAAGGCGCATGCTCGGCCAAAGTGGTTAACTGATAAGCACCAGCCACTTCGACGATCTGAACTCCTCTTCCCTTACGTTTAAATTCCGTTCGCATATCCTTGAGCAAATCACGAACGATGTATAAATCTAGCTCCATGACCTCAGCTAACTGCTTGGCATCCAATCCTTCGTCACCAGAGGCAAAGAGCAGTCCTTCAATAATTGATTTCATCTGTGGAAAACTGAGTGTCAATGTCGGAGACCTCCTCTTTGGCTTGAATAACGATATCTTCAAATAATTGATATTGATAGCATACGACTTTTTTCATTTTCATCAATTCAAGAATGGCTAAAAAGGTAACGACGATCTCTTCCCGGGTCATTTCGTAATCGAACAACTTCGAGAAAAGCAGCTTGCCGCCTTTTACTTTTAGCAAATCCATAACCTCTCTAATCCGTTCTTTGACGGAAATCTCATCTCTTCGAATTCTAGTAACTATATTACGGTTCACCAGCTTGCGAAGTGTCCGCTGAAAAGCGAATAGCAAATCAGCAACGTCCAGCCCCTCAACTGGGTTCTCCTGCACATGAGGAAGGAATGGCGTCAAGTCTTCTGGCTCACGCGTATACACCAAGCTCCGCTCTACTTCTTTGTCTCTGAGCATATCAGCGATAGACTTGTACTTTCTGTATTCAATAAGTTTAGCGACCAACTCTGCGCGTGGATCAAGCTCATCGTCCATATCGTCAAAATATTCGTCAAATTCAATAACAGGCGGCTTAGGCAGCAGCATTTTGCTTTTGATAGAGAGAAGTGTAGCGGCCATCACAAGAAACTCACTTGTAATCTCCAACTCCAACTCTTGCATGGCTTGTACATAAGCTAGATACTGATCTGTAATTTCTTTGATTGGAATATTATAAATGTCAAGTTCATCTTTATCGATAAGGTGCAGCAAAAGATCAAGGGGGCCTTCAAAAGCTTCTAACTTATAGGTAACTTTCATGTAATCTCCCCCTTGTCATAGTGAAAATATATTCATAACAAACTGCGCGGCAAACGGATAAATATGTTCTAGTGCCCATTGCCCTGTCGGTGTAATCATCAAAACGATGACAAGAATAAGTGCGTATCGCCGATTGCGATCCATCCATCTTTGATTTTTCGGAGGAATAAGGCCTTTCAGTATATACCAACCATCTAGCGGATAAAGCGGTAACATATGTATGAAAGAAATCATGAGATTGACGATGACGCCGTACTGCAAATAGACTCGCCACTGTTCCACAACGATCGACTCGGATGCTCCTCCAAGAAATGATGGAAGAAAGAAATAGAGCCACCAGAAGAACAAAGCGAGCAGCAAATTAGTAAAAGGACCTACTGCATACACGATTGTATGATAAAGTTTTGGCCTTTTAAACTGCAAAGCCTCAACCGGCATTTTCTTCGACCAGCCATATGGACCAAAAACAATCATCGCCAACCCCAAGGCATCTAAATGTACCAAGGGGTTAAGCGATAAGCGTTTGCTGTCCCGCGCTGTCCGATCACCGAGCAGCCAAGCAACTCCTGCATGCGCAGCATCATGGAGCGTCATAGCAATCAGGAAGGCAAGCAGCCTGGGAAGCAGTGATTCCAGATGATAATAAGAAAGCATTAGGAAGTGAATTGCTTCGTCAAGTTGGCCATCTCAATTGCCGTTACTGCCGCTTCCCAACCTTTGTTGCCGGCTTTCGTTCCCGCGCGCTCAACGGCTTGCTCGATTGAATCCGTAGTTAAAACACCGAAGATCGTTGGTACACCAGTTTTCAGGTTAATTGCGGATACACCTTTCGCAACTTCGCTGCACACATAATCAAAGTGAGGCGTTGACCCACGAATGACAGCACCAAGGGTAATAACAGCATCGTATTTCCCGCTCTCGGCCATTTTTTGAGCAATAAGAGGAAGTTCGAAAGCGCCTGGTACCCATGCAATATCAACTTCACTTTCCAACACGCCATGACGTTTCAACGCATCTTGCGCGCCACCAAGCAATTTGGAAGTAATAAATTCATTGAAACGACCTACGACAATACCATATTTCAAATTCTGCGAGATTAAATGTCCTTCATAAATTGTAGCCATGATTAAATTCTCCTTTTCTATATAAAAACCGTTATTTGTAAGTTAGGTTAGATCCCGCTGCCGGAATCATGAAAACTCAGGATGTGGCCAAGCTTTTGCTTTTTCGTCCGCAAATAATTCACGTTGTCCTCTTTGCTTGCCATTTGAATCGGAACGCGTTCAACGACTTCAAGACCGTAGCCTTCCAGCCCCTTAATTTTGCGAGGGTTGTTCGTTAACAAACGCAGTTGCGTAATCCCAAGATCTTTAAGGATCTGCGCGCCAATTCCATAATCACGAAGATCTGGAGCGAAGCCAAGCTTAATATTCGCTTCTACGGTGTCTAATCCCTGCTCTTGCAAAGCATAAGCTTTTAATTTATTGATTAGACCGATGCCGCGACCTTCCTGTCGCATATATAATAATACACCATTGCCCTCTTCATCAATCTGTTTTAATGCAGCGTCAAGTTGAGGACCGCAATCGCAGCGATGAGAATGGAAAACATCTCCAGTTAAGCACTCGGAATGTACACGTACCAATGTGGGTTTGGAAGGGTCAATTGTACCTTTGACAAGGGCAACATGCTCTTTGTTATCCAGTTGATTCGTATAGGCGATCGCTTTAAATGTACCGAAATCCGTAGGAAGCTTAATTTCGACCTCACGCTCAACTAATTTTTCCTGTTGATTGCGATAGTGTATCAGATCTTGAATCGTGATAATACGCAAATCATGTTTCTGGGCAAGTTCCATAAGATCCGGAACCCGAGCCATTGTCCCGTCTTCCTTGATGACTTCACAAATAACCGCTGCAGGATAAGACCCGCATAAAACAGCCAGATCAACCGCTGCTTCTGTATGCCCAGCTCTACGGAGTACGCCGCCTTTTTTGGCGATTAGCGGGAAAATATGACCTGGTCTACGGAAATCCTGTGGTTTAGTATCTGGATTAATCAAGCCCATAACCGTTCTTGAACGCTCATGTGCGGAAATTCCCGTACTTGTCTCTACATGGTCTACAGAGACCGTGAAGGCTGTACCATGATAATCGGTATTTCTAGCGACCATCGGCGGCAAATCAAGCTCTTGAGCCCGCTCTTCCGTAATCGGCGTGCAGACAAGCCCGCGACCTTCTTTGATCATGAAATTAATCACTTCCGGGGTCGTTTTATCCGCCAGTGCGATAAAGTCTCCTTCGTTCTCACGATCTTCATCATCCACAGCGATGATTACTTTCCCTAAACTAAGATCCTTCAGTGCCTCTTCGATTGTACTGAATTTTATTTCTGTCATATTCACCTCTCCTAACCAAACTATCGTTGTAAGTTAGTCTCTCTTACATAAAGCCATGATCCGCCAGAAAACTTGCGGAAAGCGTACTTTGCTTTTTAGCGCTGCCTCCTGAGGCATCAGCAGGACCGAACTTTAGCAGTCGTTCCATATATTTGCCCAGAACATCGCATTCCATGTTAATAGTATCTCCTGCTTTTTTATCATGCAGAACGGTTTGAGCCAGTGTATGCGGAATAATCGAAACCGCCAGGTCGCGCTCAGTGACATCAACCACCGTTAAGGAGATCCCGTCAATGGTGATCGAACCGCCAGCTATAATATATCTGAAAATGTGTTTATCCTCTGGTTCGAACCGATAAACAACCGCATTTTCTTCTGGAATACGCGAAATAATCGTTGCTGTTGAATCCACATGTCCTTGCACGATGTGACCGCCGAAGCGGCCATTTGCCGCCATCGCTCGCTCCAAATTCACGCGTGTGCCAGCCTGCAGCTTGCGTAAATTCGTCTTCCGGTAAGTTTCTGGCATCACGTCTACGGAGAAAGAATCATTATCAAACGAAATGACCGTCAGACAAACACCATTCACCGAAATACTGTCCCCCAGATGAACATCCTCAAGGATCTTTCTCGCACCAATCGTTAATACCATAGCTTGACCTACGCTATGAATGCGGCGCATGTGGCCGATTTCTTCAATAATGCCGGTAAACATGACAGCCCTCCATTCGTTAGCTCTTATAAACCGGATACCCAGTTAGGCATACATCCGGTCCGAACTGCTCGACCTTTAACCGGTCGAGCGTAATTGCATCATCCATCTTCGCGAAGCCTTCGAAGGAGATGTTCATGGGTGCTGCCTGCCCGCCGCCGATAATTTTCGGCGCAAACATCAGCACCAGCTTATCCAGCAGGCGCCGCTCCAGCATGGCGCCGCTAAGCTTGCCTCCACCCTCGAGGAGGATGGAGCCGATCTCTCGCTCGCCGAGCTGCCGCATGGCGAGCGCCAAGTCCACCTGCGGTCCATCTCCGCAGGTGAGGATTGTGATGCCGCGCGCTTCCAGCGCGGCACGCCGCTCTGCGGGCGCCTGTGCGGTCGCGAGCAGAATCGTCGGCTGACGATCCTGCTCGGTGAGCACCTGGGCGCCCAGCGGGACTCGCAAGCGCGAGTCCGCGATGATCCGCACCGGCTGCACAGCCGGTACGTCGCCGCGCGCGCTTAAGCGCGGGTCGTCAGCGATGACAGTATCGACGCCGACCATGATACCCTGGTGCCGATGGCGCAGGCTATGCACGAATGCGCGTGATGCAGGCGACGTGATCCACTTGCTGTCGCCTGTCTTGGAGGCAATGCGGCCATCGAGCGTGCTGGCCGTTTTCAATGTCACGAAGGGCATCCGCGTGACGATGTATTTGTTGAAAGCCTCATTCATTGCTGAGGCTTCCTCTCCCAGCAGCCCAACGGACACGTCGATGCCATGGGCACGCAGTTTGGCGATTCCTGTGCCAGCAACCTGCGGGTTCGGGTCTGTGCCCGCAACGACAACGCGGGTAACACCCGCTTCAATGAGACGGTCGCTGCACGGCGGTGTCTTACCGAAGTGACTGCACGGTTCAAGTGTGACATACGCCGTACTGCCCTTCGCTTCCTCGCCTGCCATCTGCAAAGCAAGAACCTCAGCATGGCCATGTCCGCGCTTCAGATGCGCCCCCATCCCCACGATACGTCCCTCTTTCACCAGAACGCATCCGACAACGGGATTAATCCCTGTTTGACCAAGAGCACTCTCGGCCATTTGCAGAGCCAGCCTCATATAAGCTTCATCATTCATGACATGCATGTGTGTTCACTGCCTTTCCAAGCTATTTTGAAATAGAATGCAAAAAGGCCCCTCCGTATATCGGATAGGGGCCAGAGATTGTTTAGGTAACACGAAGAAGCTTCATCCATCCACACTTGCTGCATTTTTGATCAAATCAAACAAGCACGACGTTTCCATGCGAAAGCACAGACCTGCCGAATTTTTGTTCTCGTGAAAAAATGTACAAGCATGCATAGCGAATCTAATATTCGCGTATTCCTTCTCCCATCCAGACTATACTGTCGGTCCCGGATTCTCACCGGGTCAGCCGTAGCGAAGCTGTATATCAGGTACCGCTAGCTTCAAAACGGGTCACGGACTAATCGATAGCAGATAAAACAGCCTGCAGTCGAATCACCGCCGGTGTGGAATTTCACCACGCCCCGAAGGTTTGCACACATATGAAAAGTAACTTATGAAAAATTTATCACTCACTCATCGAAAAAGCAAGGTCTTTTTTAACTCACCCTACAAAAAGCGACTCTTTTTGCACCTCTTCAACCCGGTTGCGACTTAAATTTATTGCCGCGCTATTTTTGGGAAAACGCTATGCTCCCTGCTGAACTGAACTTACTTGCGTGTGCAGACTCGGCCCTCTTTTAAGGGACCTCGCTGCCGTTATTCCCGTTAATTGGCACATTTCTCAGCTCTGACGGACTCCAGAGGCGTTATTCGGTCAATTCACGGACATTGTTCACGCTATTATCGTGAATAGCGGCTCTGGTGTCCGTTAGAAGTTCACAGAGCCCTATTTCCTCGCGATAAGGTCAGCTCTGTCCGTAACCTGACGTCCAACAGCTCTGTTCCTCTGCAGCCCTCCAGCCCCCAGCTCCTCAGCTCCTCAGCTTCCAACGATGTTTTACATCGTTGCAGTTGCTCATACGCGGTCAACGCGTACTACAACGATGAAATTCATCGTTGTAACTACTATATAACCTTAGTTCTGCACCACCTGCGGCTTCGAACGATGTTTTACATCGTTGCGGCTGCTCGTGCGCGATCAACGCGTACCACAACGATGAAATTCATCGTTGTAGCACAGCTACTTGCCGGCGCCAGACTAGCGTGGGCATACTGTGCCCTCATTTAACGGACTTTACTGCCGTTATTCCCGTTAAATCCCTCATTTCTCAGCTCTGACGGACTCCAGAGGCGTTATTCGGTCAATTCACGACCATTTTTCACGCTATTATCGTGAATAGCGGCTCTGCTGTCCGTTAGAAGTTCACAGAGCCCTATTTCCTCGCGATAAGGTCAGCTCTGTCCGTTAGCTGAAGTCCAACAGCTCTGTTCCTCTGCAGCCCTCCAGCCCCCAGCTCCTCAGCTCCTCAGCTTCCAACGATGTTTTACATCGTTGCAGTTGCTCATACGCGGTCAACGCGTACTACAACGATGAAATTCATCGTTGTAACTACTATATAACCTTAGTTCTGCACCACCTGTTGCTTCCAACGATGTTTTACATCGTTGCGGCTGCTCATGCGTGGTCAACGCGTACCACAACGATAAAAATCATCGTTGGAGCTCAGCTACTTGCCGGTGCCAGACTAGCGTATGCAAACTCTGCCCCATTTAACGGACCTCGCAGCCGTTATTCCCGTTAAATCCCTCATTTCTCAGCTCTGACGGACTCCAGAGGCGTTATTCGGTTAATTCATGACCATTTTTCACGCTATTATCGTGAATAGCGGCTCTGCTGTCCGTTAGCTGCCTACAGTTCCCCAACGCTACTGAAAATTTCCCTTCCCTTAGAAATAACCGACGAAAAAAAGAACCTACTGACGATTATCAGCAGGTTCTTCGCAATTTTTACCTATTTGAATTAAACTTCTACAACTTCCACTTTTTCCATCAAATCTTTGCCTTTGAAAGCATCGACTAGTTCCATACCTTTGGACACTTTACCGAAAACAGTATGTTGTCCATCAAGGTGCGGCTGTGGTTGGTAAGCGATGTAGAACTGGCTTCCACCTGTATTTCTGCCAGCATGAGCCATAGCCAAGGAGCCGCGCTCATGTTTGTTAGGGTTGATTTCACAGTTGATTTGGTAGCCTGGGCCACCAGTTCCTGTGCCGGATGGACAACCGCCTTGTGCGACGAATCCTGGAATTACGCGATGAAAAACAAGTCCGTTGTAGAAACCGGAGTTTGCTAATTTTTCAAAGTTGGCAACGGTATTTGGCGCGTCATTCTCGAATAGATCGATTAGAACCTCGCCACCGCCTGCTAGTTTAATTTTTGCTTGTTTGGCCATTGTGGTCCACTCCTTTAGACAATAATATCTTATTCTACTATGAAAAGATGCATTTCACAAACATAGCTATTTCACGAGAATAAATCGGCTCTCTATCTATGCCTATTTTAGCTGAGAAAATGTACATCTCTCATGCTACGTAGCTTAAGTGGGGCGAAAATCCAGCTAGGGTCCTATTAGTCCTCCATGGCGCGTTTTTTAGGTGAAATCGATAAAATAGTGGAGTATAGTTCCCCTTACACACGGAAATTGTTGCTTTACAGAAAAATAGCGAACCACAGTTCCCTGAAAGTCAAAAAAACCACCCCTCCGGTCGCGAATGACCTGAGGGATAGCCCTTAATCAGCTTGGAAATCCAGGCTATTTTCTATTCTAAACTGTTTTACTCACTTGCTTCATTCTCGCAGGAATTAGATCGTTCCCGACAATGTTGTCGAACGTCTCACGTTTCACGACGAGATCACTTTGCCCCTCGCTTACGAAAACAACGCCTGGACGGCGGATACGATTGTAGTTGCTTGCCATGGCATAGTTATATGCGCCTGTGCAAGAGACTGCAAGCACGTCACCTGTGTTCACTTTTGGGAGGTTCAAATCCCAAATAAGCATATCGCCGCTTTCACAGCATTTGCCAGCAATCGAGACGACCTCTGTAGGCTCCTCTGTAGCACGGTTCGCCAGCATTGCCTCATACACAGCCTCATACAAGGCAGGACGCGGATTATCTGTCATGCCGCCGTCAACAGATACATATTTACGAACACCAGGAATATCTTTCGTTGTTCCAACGGTGTATAAGGTCGTTCCTGCATCTCCCACGATGCTGCGACCTGGCTCTACCCAGATTTCGGGAAGCGGATATTCGTTGCGCCCGAAATTATCTTTAATCGCATCCGTAATAGCTTTCACATATACAGCAACCGGAAGCGGAGTATCTTCATTCACATAACGGATGCCAAAACCTCCGCCAAGATTAATGACTTTGAACGTAACGCCAATTTCTTGACGAACTTGAACAGCAAAGCTTGCCATTTTCTCAGCAGCCATGCGGAAACCTTCCACTTCAAAAATCTGCGAGCCAATGTGAGAATGAATACCGAGCAGTTCCAAATGGCTAAGCTTAGAGGCCTCTTCTACCGCACTGTATGCGGAACCGTTGCCTAAGTCGAAACCGAACTTGGAATCCGTTTGGCCTGTCGAAATATATTCATGCGTATGAGCTTCAACACCTGGCGTAATACGCAGTAAAATTTTCACTTTCTGACGCTTCTCACCAGCAATGGCGTTCAGCATTTGGAGCTCAATAAAGTTATCTACGACGAAACAGCCGATTTTCGCATCAATCGCCATTTCGATTTCATCAATCGTCTTGTTATTGCCATGAAAATGTATCCGCTCAGCTGGGAAACCAGCTTGAAGAGCCGTATACAACTCACCATCGGAAACAACGTCAAGGGACATTCCTTCTTCTTCAACAATGCGGCACATTGCCATCACACAGAAAGCTTTACTTGCGTAAGCCACTTGGAATTTAAGACCAGACGCTTTGAAAGCCTCTACAAACTCGCGGCAACGTTCACGCACAAGAGTTTCGTCAAACACATATAAAGGTGTACCATATTCAGCAACCAGCTTCGTTGCATCGACACCACCGATTTCAAGGTGACCTTGACCGTTAATTTTACTTGTACCATGCAAATACATAGCTTCATTTCCCCCTCACCCTGAACCTGCTGCTACTCATATTCCGTTCAAACGGCCGAATGCGCATTACTATTTAAGGTAACATAGGAAAAGCGCATTTGACAATATCCTTCCTGCCCTAAATCGTAAAAAGGACAAGATGAAAATCCCTTGTCCTTTTAGTTTATTAAGGTTTAGGTTGACGTGTGCCGTCGATCGGTTTTGTAATGCTTAAACGCGTTTTGGCTGCCAGCAAAGGACGGCGAAGAAGAATCGTAAAAAAGCTTTTCGCATTAAATGGAATGAGCGGCCACATGTAAGGGGCATTGTAGGACTTTCTTGTAGCAAGCCAGATCAGCCACAAGGTCGATCCCACAACAAAACCCGGGACATGGAAGATAGCCACGGCAATTAGCAGGCCCAGCCTGACGATCCTGTTGGCAAGCCCCAACTCGTAGCTTGGTGTAGCAAACATCCCAATGGATGCAAGAGCCAGATACAGAATCACTTCATTGATGAACAAGCCCGTCTTAACGGCAATATCGCCGACCAGAATGGCCGCCACCAAGCCCATCGCAGTAGCGAGCGGAGATGGGGTATGCACCGCGGCCATCCGCATCAGATCGATCCCAATATCAGCTATTAGGAACTGCACAATCAGCGGCAGTGTTCCTTCTTTCTGTGGCCCAAGAAACTCCAAACCGGCAGGTTTTAAAGAAGGATCCATCACCATCATAAACCAAAGCGGAAGCAGGAAGATCGAGGACATAATCCCGGCAAACCGTACCCACCTTAAATAGGTGCCGATAAACGGCGTTTGTCTATATTCTTCTGCATGCTGTACATGGTGAAAGAAGGTCGTCGGCAATATCATGACGCTTGGTGATGTATCTACAAACAAGCAGACATGACCTTCCAGCAAATGGGCGGATACGACATCAGGTCGTTCTGAGTAACGCACCATCGGATAGGGGTTCCAGCCTTTACTAACGATAGCTTCCTCCAACTGCTTTTCAGCAAGTGGAAGACCATCAATCTGCACTTGGCTGATTTTATCTTTCACAGCATCGACCAAATCCGAATTGGCAATGTCATTGATATAACCGATGCAGACATCCGTTTTGGTTCGCTTGCCAATTTGCATAATTTCCAGCTTCAGCCGCTCATCGCGTACTCTTCGTCTAACGAGTGTCACGTTCATTAATAAGGTTTCTACGAATCCGTCCCGTGAACCTCTGACTACCCGCTCCAGATCCGGTTCGCCAATCGAACGCACGGGATAACTCTTGACATCGACGGCGATAGCAGCTGTTTCTCCTTCAATGAAGAATGCGGTCCCACCCATTAACACCTGCCCGACGATTTCGGACATTTTCTTATAGGACTTAACTTGATTATGCGGGATTAGCTTATCCATGAAGGTTTCTAGGGTATGGTGCGAAACGCTCTCTTCACCGGCATAGGATAGACGTGTCAGAATATCAGTCAGAACGGTATCCTTGACGAACCCATTACAGTAGAAGATCCCTACTCTTTTAGAACCGAACACCATTTCTCTAAGCACAAGATCGAAGCTGCGGTTTAGGCCAACGCGCTCCTCGAGAACTCGTGTTACATCCTTCAAATTATCTGGAATGTCCTCCTGAATTTTGAGTTCTTTTTCCTCAGGGGTCATATTCGTAATCGGATTATACTCGGATAAATTCCCTTCCTCATCAATCGCTAATTTGTCTAATTTTTCTTTAGATTCATTGCCATTCTCGTGTTCATGTTCGTTGTCATGTCCTGTTTTGACAATTACCTTCACGCCGAGCGCCTCCTTTAATCCTTAATAAAACAACCACTCAAACAAGGATCCAAATACTTTGCCGAAAATCATCGCCATGAGCAGCAAAATCATATAGGAACCCATGCCCACCCTCTTAGCAAGGATCGGCAGCACATTAATAATTTCAGTTAGCGCTGCTGCCAGCATACCAACAAAGCAACCAGCAAATAGCCCAACGAGCGCAGTACCAATTGGAAATAGGTGCACCTTCAAATCGCTAAAATCTACCCAGGTAAACAAAAGGGAACCCAGAACAACCGCAGCTTCATAAGCGTGTATTTTGGAAAATGATCGTGTGATCTGCGCTAGCCTCGGGATAATGTCCAGAACCACAAGGAATGCCACCATACCGCTTCCAACGGCAATTCCTCCTGCTAAACCGATAAAAGCAATCAGAAGGACTTCCCCAAGAAGAGTCATCACTTCGACTCCCCTTCCTCATGAATTTTCATATACTCTTCGGTGATCACATAATGGTTGATATTCTCCTGATACATGAACATTTCGACTTCTAGCGGACTAGGTTCCTCATTGAATTTCTTTTTAAACAAATGGTTGAAGAAAATAACCATCCCAACACCTATGCCAAGGGAATACGGAATTTGCAGAATGAGCGGGTGCTCTACCTTTTTCCCCGTCATCAGCTCGTAAATCCTTTGGTGAACCTCAAGCATGGAGACATCTGCATGGAAATTCATAATGGCCAAACCTGATCCAATGAACAACAGAAGCCATACCAATCCGATTAGCACTGGACTTGCTTTTTTATTATCAGAAAAAATCTCAAGAAGCACATGCGGTTCCCCGAAATGCTCAATTTGCAGCTCCGGGTACCGCTCTTTCACTTTTCGAACAATCAGCATCATATCAATCAGGACGCGGTTGCCATCCTCCTGCTGCGGCTTATGAATAATCAGCTCGTTTAAAGCCGTTTCATAGTCAGGTTCCACGATAATTTGAGCGATATGCCGCAGTTGTACGACACTTCCTTTGCGAACATTCGCTCTACGCCTGAGCCGAATATACAGATATGGAGCTCCAGTCATAACCATGGTCTCACTCCCTTCAATACTTACGGGTATCATCCATGTATAGGAGTAGTATGCAAAATGTTTCCTACCCATAATCGCCCGCTTCAATGGTAAATTCTCCAGGAATAAAGCTTCTCTCTACTTGGCATAGTAAGAAATGAATAACGATAACTTATTCCATACAAAGAAGGTGATAACATGGCAAAACTAGCGTTAACACTAGTGATTATTGGTGCGCTGAATTGGCTTTTAGTTGGGCTCTTCGAATGGGATTTAGTTTCAGCTATACTGGGTGGGGATTCCCATCGGGAATCTTCGGCGTTAAGTCGAATCATCTATACCATCGTTGGTATATGTGGAATTTACTGCGTAAGATTTTATTCTGACACCAGATATTCTGCACGATAGGCGTAGGTGAATAAAAAAAAGCCGCCATACCCAGTTGATCGTCGGGTAAATAGCGGCTCTTTTTCATTTTTCATGATATTTGCATACTTAATATGTTTAGCTTGCTTGCTTCACCAATAGCTTGCTTTCCTCATTTAAACCAATGCAGATGACCGTCTTACCCAGCTGCTCATACTTTGCAATGGTTTTAGCGATGGCCGTAACAGCGGAGTGATCCCATACGTGTGAGCTGCTGAAATCAATCGTTATCGTATCCGGGTCATTTCTATAATCAAATAAATCAATAAAGTAGGTCATTGTACCAAAAAATAATTGACCGGAAACACGGTACGTTTTGGCCCCATTAGAATCTAGCGAAGTGAAGGCCTTGATCTTTGCCGATCTCCATCCAAAGATGAGAGCACTTAGTGTAACCCCTGACAAAACCCCAATTGCTAAATTAGAAGTTGCAACTACGATCGCAACAGTAATCACCATGACCAACGCGTCGCTTCTTGGAATTTTGGCTATCGTTCTTAGGGATTTCCAATCGAAAGTGCCGATGGACACCATGAACATGACACCGACTAATGCCCCCATCGGGATTTGCTTAACGACGTTGCCAAGCACCATGATCAAGAATAGTAAAAATACGCCAGACACAAAGGTGGATAGACGCGATCTGCCTCCTGATTTCACATTAATCACCGTTTGTCCAATCATCGCACAACCTGCCATCCCGCCAAAAAAACCGGAGAACACGTTGGCAATCCCTTGCCCGCGAACCTCTTTGTTTTTATCACTTTTTGTTTCCGTCATCTCATCCACGATTGTAGCCGTCATCAAGGATTCGGTAATACCGACAACAGCCAGAGCCAAGGATATTGGAAGAATGACACCGATCGCTTGTAGGGACAGATGGAAGTCAGGGACATGGAAGAAAGGCAGCGTCTGTGTGATTTCTCCCATATCTCCTACTGTACGCACGTCCAGATGCATATTGATTGAAATAATCGTCATCACAATAATCGCGACTAGTGCAGAAGGCACGGCTTTGGTAATCCGCGGCAGCCCGTACACAATGACCAGAGTGCCTGCTACCATGGCGTACATCTGCCAGTTAGCACCTTCGAAGCTGGGTAGTTGAGCCATGAAAATAATAATGGCAAGTGCATTTACAAACCCAATGACAACAGAATGCGGAATGAAGGTGATAAATTTGCCGAATTTAAACACGCCCATGAGGTATTGAATGACACCTGTTAAAATAGTGGCTGCAAATAGATATTCTATGCCATACTTCGCTACCAAAGGCCCCATCAGAGAAGCCATCGCGCCTGTTGCTGCGGAAATCATCCCCATCCGTCCACCGGTAAATGAAATCACAAGTGCAATGATAAATGAGGCATATAAGCCAACCATCGGGTCTACGCCAGCCAAAATGGAGAAAGCAATGGCCTCGGGAATTAAAGCTAAAGCCACCGTTATTCCGGACAAAACATCCTTTCGTACATTAAAAAACCACGAATCCTTCCACTTCTCGTACAACAAGTTTCCCACTCCCCAACTGATAAATGCATGGATTGATTCTCCTCTTTCAGAAAAATCCTTACCGTTATTGGCAGTACTTATTATACATAAATCTTGCAAATGTCTCTACCCACAAAAAATAACCGTCCTCCAGATGGAGAACGGTTATTGCTATTACACTCGTTATTGAGCAATCTGATCTTTGATCGACTGCAAAATCTTCTTTTCCAATCGCGATACTTGCACTTGGGAAATACCCAGTCTGCTAGCAACCTCCGACTGTGTTTGATCCCTGAAATAGCGGAGGTAGACAATAAGCCGCTCCCGCTCGGAGAGCGTCCCAATTGCTTCGTTGAGCGCAAGCTTTTCGAACCACTTTTCACCGCTTTCATCGGAGATTTGATCCATTAGCGTAATGGGGTCCCCGTCGTTTTCAAAAACGGTCTCATGAATCGATGAAAGCGGCTTATTCGCTTCTTGCGCGAACACAACTTCCTCCGCCGTGATCATAAGCTCTTCTGCCACCTCTTTAATCGTAGGAAGCCTGCCAAGCCTTTTAGATAACTCGTCCTTCGTCTTGCGAATCTTATTAGCCAGTTCTTTGAGCGAACGGCTAACTTTGAGTGTTCCGTCATCCCGAAGGAAGCGCTGAATTTCGCCGATAATCATCGGCACCGCATAGGTTGAAAACTTCACATCATAGGACAGATCGAATTTATCAACGGACTTGAGCAGTCCGATGCAACCGATCTGGAACAAATCTTCGGCTTCGTATCCCCGGTTCAAAAAGCGTTGAACCACAGACCAGACCAAGCGGATATTGCAGCTGACGAGTGTTTCTCTGGCGAGTCCATCTCCGGATTGGCTGAGGGCGATTAACCGTTTGACTTCCGAATCGTCTAAATAACTGTGAGAAGCATGCTTCAGATCGACATCCATAGATCAAACCCCTAATTGTATAAAGCTTTTTTAGATTCTATTCGCTTCAACATGTTTATTTTGGTTCCGATTCCGACGGCCGTCACAACTTCCACTTCGTCCATGAAATTTTCCATAATCGTGAAGCCCATTCCGGAACGTTCGAGTTCTGGTTTGGATGTGTAGAGAGGCTGTTTCGCTTGTTCCAAATCGTCAATGCCTGAACCTTTGTCCTCAATCGTAATTCGGACCATGTCATCATCAATTTCCGTTGTAATGGTAATTACACCATCTGGTTTATTGTTATACCCATGAATAATCGAATTCGTCACAGCTTCAGAAACAACCGTTTTGATATCGGTTAGCTCATTCAAGGTTGGGTCCAATTGCGAAACGAAAGCAGCAACAGCAACACGTGCAAAAGCTTCATTCTCAGAACGACTGGCAAACTGCAGCGTCATAAAATTCCGTTCGCTCATAGTGCAACCTCCAGACTGGACATTGCATTACGTTCGTTATCCTGGATCGATACGATTTTGAACATTCCGGAGAGCTCGAACAAGCGGTAGACGGCAGGCGAAACATCACATACGACCATCTTGCCGCCTTTACTCGTAATCTGCTTGTAGCGACCGAGAATGACGCCTAGACCTGAACTGTCCATGAAAGTAAGATCTTTCAAACTCAGGATTAAGTGATGCGTATGCTCTTTGGCAATCGCTTCCTCCATCCTGGCCTTTACAACATCGGCAGTATGGTGATCAAGCTCGCCTTTTAATCTAACAATCAGCGCTCTTCGGCCTTGCTCGAATTCAATTTGCAGGCTCAACCATGTTCACTCCTCTCAGCTGAGAGACTTTGAGCTACACTCAAAGATCCCTATATTAAGTCATGAAACTTAAGTTTCTACAACTGAGTTAGGAACTCCTGCACCCCCGACAAAACTAGAAGAAAACCGCTAAAACTAGAAGAAAAGCCTGTTTATTCGCGAAATCTCATCAATTATCTGTGTGGAACATGTGTGAGGTCGTACGCTTGAACAGCTTCCACCAGGACGCTTTATCCACAGCAACTGGTGACTCCAGAGGGTACTCGGTCAGCACATTATCCCCGCTGTATACGACAATTTTACCAATCGGCTGGCCCATCGTAATTGGCGCTCTCAAGTTTGGCTCCAACTGCAGCTCATGTCGAATGTTATCTGTAGCGGTTCCCTTTTTCATTAAAATGCTATAATTTTGCTTCGCAACTAACGGTACTGTCGAAACTTGCCCTTTGTTTACCGTAAAATTCCCCAGACTATCGCCTGATTTGAATAAAGGATAGTTGGTATATTGCGCAAAAGCGTAATCAAACAGCTTCGTGACCTCAGCGTTCCGCGTTTTGGTGTTGGGTTCACCCAGCACCACAGCCACGACACGCAAATTATCCCGTTTGGCCGTTGCTGATAAGCAGAATTTCGCTTCGCTTGTGTAACCGGTTTTGAGACCGTCTGCTCCGCTATAGAAGCGTACAAGCTTATTGGTATTTACCAACCAGAAAGGGTTTGGTGATTCTTTCCGCAGATAATCCTGATAAGCACCTGTGAATTTCGTAATTCCTTCATGCTTAAGCAGTTCTCTGGACATGACAGCAATATCATTGGCTGTTGTATAGTGATTAGCGACTGGCAGACCGTTGCAGTTTGAAAAATGCGTGTTTTGCATGCCTAGCTGCTGCGCGCGCTCGTTCATCATTTGCACAAAATTCTCTTCGGATCCTGCGATTTTCTCTGCCATAGCCACCGAAGCATCATTACCAGACGCCATAGCAATGCCCTTCAGCATTTCCTGAACGGTCATTTCTTCGCCTGGCTCCAGAAAGATTTGTGAACCTCCCATAGAGGCTGCGTACTCACTGACCCGGACTTTCTCATCCATTTTAATATTGCCTTTGTCAATGGCTTCCATGATGAGAAGCATCGTCATGATTTTCGTAATACTAGCTGGCGGAAGTTTGGTGTCTTTGTTTTTCTCCGCAATGACTGTGCCCGTGTCTGCATCCATCAATACCGCGGATTGCGCATTCGGCGTTAAATCGACCGTAGGCGCTTTCTTCTCTTCCGCAAAAGCAACCGGTAAGATTAGCATCACACATAACTGTAAACAGATTAAACTTATTAGCCCTTTTTTTCGCATAGCCTTTGTACCCCTCCTGTGAGATTATGAAGTGAAAACCAGACACTTGCAGCTTGAATGACTGCTAATCAGTCTTGACGATTTTCCATCAAAATATTCCAACGGGAGGAAAATAAGCATAAACAAAAATACCTGCCCGCTCGATATCCAAACCCTCGCAGTCGGCAAGGAAAATGTAAATTGTACAGCTATTTTGTGGGGTTGACCTTCAGCCGGAACTTTACCTGCAAAACCTACATCAAATTTGCTTGACGCTACCTGAAATACGCGATCTTGCGGATGTTTGCTGTACTTTTTACATCAAAGTGCTTCCAAACGACCTGTTTGCACCAAATTACCTGCATCTTTTACATCAAAATCTCACCTATGCCATAATGCCCTTTACCATCGATCAGGTCTCTATAAAAAAAAGCTATCTCAAAGGTTTGGAAAACCTAAGAAATAGCCCATTACGTGACGGTATGTTACACAATTACATCATAAATCAACTGAACAGGTGCTGGCTGAGTAGGAGCGATACGATAAGCCCCTTGAATCATCGCCGTGACTTCCTTCACGTCCTCGCGATTCGCGTGAATGGTGCAAATCGACTCCCCTGCCTGAACGGCGTCACCGATCTTCTTATTCAACGTGAGACCCACGGCATAGTCGATCTGATCTTCTTTCTTGGCACGTCCTGCCCCAAGCAACATGGCGGCGATCCCGATTTGTTCGGCATCGATTTGATTCACATAGCCATCCAGCTCGGCAAGTACCTCAAAGTGATAACTCGCTGTCGGCAGCAGCTCTGGTTGATCCACCACCCTCGGATCTCCTCCTTGGCTCGCTACAAAGCGTTTGAACGTGTCCAGCGCCTTCCCGTTCATCACAATGTCGCGAACAGCCTCCTGCGCCTGTTCAAAGCTCTCAAACACCTTACCCAGCAGCGACATATATGCCGCTACGGAAATCGCGACCTCGGTCAGCTCCTTGTCGCCAGTGCCGCGCAGCACTTCGATGGATTCGCGAATTTCGTTGGCATTGCCGATTTCGCGGCCAAGCGGCTGCTCCATGTCGGTGATCATCGCAATCGTATTGCGATTCAGTTTGACCCCAATATCAACCATTGTCCGGGCAAGCACTCTTGCGTCATCAACGGTTTTCATGAATGCGCCTGAACCGATTTTCACATCAAGAACGATCGCATCTGCGCCTGATGCTATCTTCTTGCTCATGATGGAGCTGGCAATCAGCGGGATCGAATCAACCGTCGCGGTTACATCCCTGAGCGCGTACATCTTCTTATCGGCAGGAGCCAAGTTGCCGCTCTGACCTACAATGGCAATTTTATTCGTATTCACTGCCGTAATAAAATCTTCCTTCGATAATTCAATTTGGAAGCCCGGAATCGATTCCAGCTTATCTACGGTTCCGCCAGTATGGCCGAGACCTCTCCCAGACATCTTGGCCACGGGTACTCCTAAGGAAGCGACGATCGGCCCAACAATCAGACTGATTTTGTCCCCTACTCCGCCTGTCGAGTGCTTATCTACTTTAATTCCGGCAATCTCCGACAGATCAATCATTTCGCCTGATCCCGCCATAGCCATTGTTAACGCAGAAATCTCCTCGCTTATCATGCCATTGAAGTAAATCGCCATCAATAGCGCTGACATTTGGTAGTCCGGGATATCTCCTTTGGTGTACCCATGAACGATAAATGTGATTTCTTGTTCGGTTAATACCTCACCGGACCGTTTCTTATGTATTAAATCAACCATTCTCATATTTGTTCCTCCTTCAATGATAAATCGAAAAAAGGGAGCTGCAGGAGCCCCCTTTGTACTAGTATTCTCTTTTATTGTACAACTAATTTGGATTTCATTTTGGCATGTCCTTCACCACAAGGAAGTACGCATTCAATCTCATAAGTTCCCGGTTTGTCGAACGTAATTTCTTTTGAAGGGTTTTCTTTATCCAGCTTGATATCCAAACCTTTGATTTCAATCGCATGTACGCCTTCTTTTAGAGACAAGGAAACTTTCGTAGGTTCACCCTTTTTGATCGTGTAGTCCGTAGCGTCAAATTGCCAGTTAGAAGCTGCAATCTTAAGCTGTTGAATTTTGCTGCCGGCTTCCTCTGCTGCTTTCGCCTCTTGGCGATCAGAGATATCTTGAAAAAGGACTCCCAGCCCCAGTGCGCCCGCAAGTATAAATAACACAAAGAAAATCCACTTTTGCATGCATATCCCCCTCATAATGTGTTCACTTCATCTATTCTACCTAACATCGCGAGACAATCCCATACAGGTTTAGTGGCAAATCCTTGAATATTTTGTGACGGAATTGTGAATGAGTCTTCGTAAAAACGTCCCCCTTATCGGAGGACATTACCCTTACTATTTCCCACACTGAAGTAAATTACACACCACTTAGTCTGTCGCGAATTTGGAAACCGCCAGACATTGTTGTTTGTTTTGTTCGCGCTATAGGCTGTAAGATTTGTTGCTTTTCATGAAGCTCTTTAATATCTCGGCTGATTCGGTACGTACAATCCTGACAAAGCTTATGCTGCCGAATCGGCTTCATGCAAGAGCCACATGGATAGTTCAAATTCGGATAATCCGTGAGCAGCAGCTTTCCTTCTTTGATCCACGCATACATCTGCTCGCTTGTTATACCAACAGCCGCGTTTAGTTGCTCATTGGTAGAGCGATAATTTCGGCGCAAGTAATCTAGACAGCCCTGAAGCTTCCCATCCAAACTCCTGCTGCAATCTGCACATTGGTTTCGCAAGTTTTTCTGAAACACTCTTCCGCAGCGCGGACAGTTGGCTACCATTAATTGTTGGACTGACATGCTCCATCACATCCCCGGAACGGGTAACCTTAACCAGATCACCCTCATATATAGTTCTAATTAACTATATATTAACATGAGTTCCCTCAGAAGGATAGGTCCTAAGATGTGTATTCATATAAAAATTGAATTAAATAACGAGCCATTTTATCCCAATTGCACGTCACGCACAAAGGCTTTGACCAAAGCGATGAACTTCGGTTTCGTCCGATTAGCTACCGCTACAACCTGCTCATGCGTTAGTGGCTCTAGCTCCTCGCCAACCGCCATGTCAGTGATGCAGGAAATGCCTAGCACCTTAAGTCCTGCATGACGGGCCGCGATGACTTCACCTACGGTTGACATACCGATCGCATCGCCGCCAATACGAGCCAGCATCATCAGCTCAGCTGGTGTACAGTAGGTAGGTCCTGTAATCCCTGCGTAAACGCCTTCCTGAAGCTTCAGAGGCACGCCATCTTCTCCAACTACCGTTTGTGCAAGCTTGTGCGCAAGCGCCCGATAATCGCGGCTGTACGCTTCGGACATATCCGGGAACCGAACACCCAGCTCGCTGTGGTTAGGTCCAATTAACGGGTTGTCGCCTGTCATGTTGAGATGGTCGCTAATCACCATAAGATCGCCGGCTTTGAAGCCGCGGTTCATGCCCCCCGCCGCGTTCGTCATAACAACGGAATGAACGCCAATCGCTTTCATCACATACACAGGGAAGACAACCTTTTTCATATCATAACCTTCGTAATAATGAAAACGACCCTGCATCACGATGACTTGCTTACCTTCAAGTGTGCCTGCGACAAAACGTCCCTCATGCCCTTCAACCGTTGAAACGGGGAAATGCGGCACTTCACTGTAATCAATAGCAATCGGATTCTCCACTTGATTCGCCATATCGCCAAGCCCTGAACCCAGTACTAAACCGATGACAGGAGCGACACCACCTAATTTTTGCTTAATAAACGCTGCTGCCTCATTAATTTTCTCTATGTACGTCAATTCCATGTTGATCTCCTTATCTGATAAATAGCCTCAATTTCTAATTAAATAGCCTCAATAATGCCCAGTACTAATTTCAAAAACTTAGGTTTAACTTTCTCCGTTGTTTCCATTACTTCTGCGTGGGAAAGCGGTTGATCCAAAATTCCGGAAGCCATATTGGAAATACAAGAGAAGCCAAGCACCTCAATGCCAGCATGACGGGCAACGATAACTTCAGGCACTGTAGACATACCTACGGAGTCACCGCCTAGTGTACGGAACATCCGGATCTCAGCAGGGGTTTCATAGTTAGGACCAAGAAGTCCAACATACACACCTTCTTGCAGTTTAAAATCTTGCGATGCCGCTACATCATGCGCCACTTTACGCAGACGTTTGCTGTACGCCTCCGACATATCTGGGAAACGAACACCAAGCGCAGCATCATTGGGCCCAATCAAAGGATTGCGGTACGTCAAATTCAAGTGGTCGCTGATCACCATCAAATCACCGACTTGATAAGACTCGTTAATGCCTCCAGCTGCATTCGTTACGATCAGCGTTTCCACACCCAGCTCTTTCATAACACGAACAGGGAATGAGACGGTTTCAGCGCCATAACCTTCATAGGCATGGAAGCGGCCTTTCATAACTAATACTTGCTTACCTTTAATCGTACCAACGACCAACTCTCCCGCATGACCTTCTACTGTTGATACTGGGAAGTGTGGAATGCGCGAGTAGTCAACGACAATCGGCTGCTCGATTAAGTCGGCAAGTACGCCGAGCCCTGAACCTAAAATAAGTCCGATTTGCGGTTTAATATTCGTTTCCTTCGAAATAAAAGCAGCAGCTTCTTGAATCTTTTGAATCATGGATGTTTCTGACATGTTATATTCCTCCTTGGCTTTTTCAGTTCAACAGTCGCTTTATTTGAGTAGATGCAGGAAACTCTCGCCTTGATCTGTCGCCTTTACCCCGAAATTATCGGCAATTGTAGCCCCAAGATCGGCAAATGTTCCGCGAATTCCTAGGGAAACAGGCGCCTCAAAACTCGGGCTGTATAACAAAATAGGCACATACTCGCGGGTATGATCTGTACCAGGGTGCACGGGATCATTACCGTGGTCTGCTGTTAGGATCAGCAGGTCTTTAGGCCCTAGCTTCTCTTTAAGCTGTGGTACGAAGCTGTCGAATTCCTCCAGCGCTCGGCCATAGCCCTCAGGATCGCGACGATGACCGTATAATGAGTCAAAATCAACAAGGTTTGTAAAAGCCAACCCTTTGAACGGCTCGCCAAGCACTTCGATGGTCTTCTGAATGCCATCTAAATTACTTTTGGTGGATGTCGTTTTGGTGACACCTTCTCCGTCAAAAATATCATTGATCTTACCGATGGCAATCACATCATATCCTGCGTCCTTCAAATGATTCATCACCGTCGGCTCCGGCGGCTTCACCGCATAATCATGCCGATTCGGCGTACGCTTGAAAGCGCCAGGCTCGCCAATATAAGGTCTTGCAATGACTCGCCCTACTGCAAATTCACCTTGCGTCAATCGTCTGGCAATTTCACAAGCGCGGTATAGCTCTTCCAGTGGAATTACATCTTCGTGAGCCGCTAATTGAAATACACTGTCAGCTGACGTGTAGACGATCCATGCTCCTGTTTTCATCTGTTCTTCGCCAAGCTCATCGAGAATCTCTGTCCCTGAGGCCGGTTTATTGCCAATAACCTTGCGTCCTGTTTCCTGCTCAAACTGCGAAATCAATGCTTCCGGAAATCCATCCGGATATACGTTAAACGGCGTAGAAATACGAAGCCCCATCAATTCCCAGTGCCCTGTCATCGTGTCTTTTCCAACCGATACCTCAGCCATTTTGCCATAATAAGCTTCTGGCGCTTCAGCTGCCGGTATGCCTTTTATCTCAGCAATACTGCCTAGACCCATACGCTGTAAATTAGGAAGCGAGAATCCGCTCACCCTCTCAGCAATATGTCCAAGTGTGTGACTGCCTGTGTCGCCAAACTCTTTAGCATCCGGTAATTCGCCGATGCCTACGCTATCCAATACGATTAAACCGATTCGTTCAAAGCGCACTCTTGTCCCTCCAAATTGTTCACAATGTTATCCACCCTTAATTATCGCATTTCCACTCTATGAATGCAAAACAGCAGCTTTTCCTCAAGGAAAACGCCGCTGCCTTCACTTACATATTCGCTCTCGGATGAGCGCGATTGTAAACATCCTTCATTTTGAGCTTGGTGACTTGAACATACAGCTGCGTCGACGAAATATCGGAATGCCCGAGCATTTCTTGAACGGATCTTAAATCCGCGCCGTTTTCAATCAGGTGGGCAGCAAATGAATGCCGCAAGGCATGAGGCGTAATATCACTCTCAATATTCATCTCACTTGCATACCTTTTCAAAATTTTCCAAAACCCCTGTCTCGTCATCCGAGTCCCTAAGTGTCCAATAAATAAAGCTTCTTCATCCGCCGACTTCTTCAACATTTTCTTTCGATCTTTATGTATATAGGCGGTTAAGCAGCGGATAGCAATTGAACTAAGCGGGATATTGCGTTCTTTATTTCCTTTCCCCATACAGCGAATGAAGCCCAGCTGCAAATGAACATCATCAACGTTCATCGAGATAAGTTCTGAGACGCGAATCCCCGTTGCATACAGCAGTTCAAGCATCGCTTTATCGCGTACGCCGCTTACAAGTTCTAGATGAGGTGCATCCAGCAATTTTCCAACCTCTTCGACGGAAAGCACCTTGGGCAGCTTCTTTTCGAGCTTAGGCGCTTCAATGAAAAGGGATGGATCTGCATCCACCAAACGTTCTCTCACGAGATACTGATAGAAGGCACGTATTGAAACAAGATTCCGTGACAAGGTTGCTGCAGCTCTGCCTAGCAATTTCAACTGAGACATGAAACCCGCAATGTTGGTTTTACTTGTTTCTTTCCAAGCTGTGATCCCCTGCCGGTGTAAATAGTCAACAAATTGCTGCAGGTCTCTTTCGTAAGATTCCAGCGTATTCTTAGATAATCCGCGTTCTACAGACAAAAATCGGATGAAGGATTGCAAATCAACCATCATCATGTTATTAAGCTCCTTCGTTAACATGCCATATTTCTAACTGATAGCATTCAACGATAGACCTAGGAACTCCTCTTTTATTCACCATACCAATAAAATAAACGCAGCCTGTCGCTCATTCTGCCTGACTCTGGAAGCGCTGCATGCTCATGCTGTCCAAACACCTTGACAGAGTTCCCTGCAGGCGTTCGGTAGCGATTCACAGGCTCTATCCAACTGGAGAGCACTAACATCACTTGATACAAAACAACCGTTAATGTCATAAAAAGCAGCATAAAGCGCAAACGTACAAGTAATTTTCGATAGGAAAAAATCATAGGCCAGGTCCCCATTTCTGTCCCTTTCTTTAGGACAGGATATGAGACTCAGGCCCTGATTATGACAGATCGGACAACTTCACATAAGGCATGCCTAGCGCTTCTGCAACAGCTGGATGGGTTACACTGCCTTTGTACGTATTAACTCCCAATTGCAGAGCATAATTAGCTGTAATTGCCTCTGTTAATCCTTTATTGGCAAGCTCCAATGCATAAGGCAGCGTTACATTCGTTAGCGCAAGCGTCGATGTCCGCGGAACTGCCCCAGGCATATTCGCTACCGCATAATGCAGCACGCCATGTGTCTCATAAGTAGGGCTGCTATGTGTGGTCACCCGGTCGATTGTTTCGATCGAGCCGCCTTGATCCACGGCGACATCCACAATGACAGCGCCTGGCTTCATCGTTTTGACCATCGCCTCTGTCACTAATCTTGGCGCTCTCGCCCCCGGAATAAGTACAGCCCCGATCAAGAGATCTGCTTTGGCAACGGCGCGTGCTATATTAAACGGATTCGACATTAAGGTATTGAGCTGTCCGCCGAAAATATCATCCAAAGCACGCATCCGATCCGCGCTCCGTTCAATAATGGCGACGTTAGCTCCTAGCCCAAGCGCCATCTTGGCTGCATTGGTTCCAACGATCCCACCTCCGAGTATGACCACATTAGCTGATGGTACGCCTGGCACACCGCCTAGAAGAATCCCGCGCCCGCCATAAAACTTCTCTAGAAAATGAGCGCCAATCTGGACAGACATACGTCCTGCAACTTCACTCATTGGCGTTAGCAGAGGAAGCGATCCATTGGGGAGCTGAATGGTTTCATAAGCAATCCCTGTCACCTTCTTGTTAAGCAGGTTGTCTGCCAAATCCCCAGCTGCAGCCAAGTGCAAATACGTGAAAAGCAGTTGACCCTCACGAAAATAGCCATACTCGGCAGGAAGCGGCTCTTTCACTTTCATGATCATGTCACTGCGAGCCCATACTTCCGCGGCATCCGCAATAAGTATGGCGCCTTCCATGGCATAATCCTCGTCACTAAACCCGCTTCCCGCTCCTGCCCCTGCTTCAACGAGCACTTGATGTCCTGCCATCATAAGCATCGTTGCTCCGCCAGGGGTCAGTGCGACGCGGTTTTCATTATTTTTTATTTCCTTTGGGACGCCGATCACAATCGATTGCTCTGTCACTCGCGTCTACCTTCTTTCTCATGAACGTTAGTCATAATGTACCCATGCTTCCAGTCCAATTATGTGGAAGGAGATTCTATTTCCTAATATCCAGTATATGAGAAAGATGCAAAAATGCCTGTACGCACAACATGTGCTTACAGGCATTTTCTTTGTATGAACAGCTCTATTCCGAGCTGTTATTCTTGGATTTGTCCAATGAGTCCGGTTTCCCTCGTTCGTTACAGCGATAGCATATACCTTGGAAATCAAGTCGATGATCTAATACTTGAAAATGAAAATCCGTATCCAGCCTTTCTTCTAAAGGCCCTAGCCAGTCTTCCATAATTTCATCCACAGTCCCGCATTGGACGCAGATTAGGTGATGGTGATGGTGACGAGTGCTGTCATCGCGCAAATCATAACGAGCTACGCCATCGCCAAAATTCATTTTCTCCAAGACATGCAGCTCACTCAGCAGCTCTAATGTTCGGTACACGGTTGCCAGACCGATTTCCGGAGCTTTATCCTTCACAAGCATAAACACGTCTTCGGCACTAAGATGATCTTGTTCATTTTCTAAAAGTACACGCACAGTCGCTTCCCGTTGAGGGGTAAGCTTGTACCCTTGGGATTGCAACTGCTGCTTAATTTTCTCAATCCTTGCTTCCATATGCCTCCCCCTCAGAAAGGTGGGCATCCAAGCCCAATTTTAGCCACTCTTTTCATTATAGGGGGAGCTTACTGACAAAGTCAAACAGAAACATGTTGTTTTCTGTCATCCATAGAGCGGAACGAGCATCGGCGTGACCCATTTCATCATCAATTGCGCTACATAACCTTCCCAAAGTGCTGCTCCAAGAAGGAAAAAACCCATTAGAAGTGTTAATGTTGTAAAACGCATGAAGGGTTGGTACATGTTTCCATTGCGGCTCATAAATCGATTTTTAATCATATAAATGGAAAAGGACATCGCTGCAACACTGCAGAAGAGAATCGCCGGTATGACGATCAAATTTTGCGGAGCTACAGAAACCAGCGCGAACAACATGCCTTTCCAAGACATTTGACCGACCAGATAGCCAACAGTAAAACCAATTAGCACGCCCTTGAGAAAATCCAGCACAAGGATGAGCGGGAGGCCAATCACGGAGAGCCCAAACAACCAGATCAGTAAAATCCACTTCATGTGCATGCCAAAAGATTGAACGAACGACTGCCTGCTGTCAAACTCGGCGCCATCATTAACTTCATGGAAGAAACTTCCCAAATGACGTGTCATTTCCTGCTTTTGTTCCAAGGAAAGCGCATTAACCATCACGGCGCCGAACACAACACCAATGAGAAAGAGCACGGAGACGAATATAAACAGCGGCAAATTGTCCTTCATATATTGTTTCATCGTTAGGTTCCTATTCACTCTCGCAGCTCCTCCCGTGTGTACAACCTCTACAAAGACAAGCTTATGAGCGAGAGCTAGAAACTATGAACGATTTTTCACTTTGCCATACCTTCCGCCTCCGCCAACCTCAAGCGAAAGCGTGCCTTCACGCGCGCCGACAAGGTAGGCGGCTATTTCTTCTCCGACTTCACTCACTAGTTCTTCCTGCGTCGTGCGATGCAGCACATTCATCTCCGTTCCAAAACGGTGAAGCAATTGATTTAACTTCTTAGGCCCAAGCCCAGGGATGAATTCTAACGGAATTTGAAAATGATAAGCCGGCCTGTAGGGAGGCAGATACGGCTTTTCTCGATCCGCCAAATCCATAATGCGATCCATAACGCCTCGAACGATTTTGTTGCTGCCGCAATCAGCGCAGCGCTCTACGGTGCCCTCTTGCTCATCCAGAACCGCTTCACAGAGGGAGCAATAGGTTCGGTGATACTTGCCCAAGCGAGGATTCAGCCCGTAGTTTGCAACCACGCCACGCCCTTCTAGGCGATGCAGTGCTTTAACGAGTTCATCATAGGTAGGTGCAGCTAACTGGATCTCATTATACTCGCGACCGATTTTACCCAGCGAATGCGCATCAGAATTGGTTACGAAAGTAAAAGGATCCAGCTCAGAAATGAGTCCAGCCATTTCCGAATCAGCGCTCAGTCCAAGCTCAACAGCTGAGATACCTTCCAAATCAAGCAGATTTTCCATCCTGCTCGTTGCGCTTCCATATATACTTTTGTGAGGCGTGAAAATGTGAGCGGGAATAAGAATCCCTCCTCTTCCGAGCACCTCTTCCTGCAGAACTCGCGCAGGGACATAAATACGCTGTGAGCTAAGCTCTACATTTTTCATATGCCCCTTCATCCACTTTGTAAATCCCTGCATCACTTCAAGATTGGGCATATACGCTAACAAATGTGCTGGCCCCATGCCAGGTTCCCTGACTTCAATCTCACATCCTAGCAAAACAGTTGTATCCCGATACCCAATGCCTCCGCCCTCCAGCTCTACCATCTCACCACGTTCTAAGTACGTCATGATATCGTCTTGCACGGATGGCGAATGGCAGTCAATAATGCCGATGATTTCCATCCCTTTGCGGACGGCCGCCTCGTGGGCAATATTGAAAAAAGTAAGGTTATTCGCGGCACTAATCTTTACAGCTTGGCCACTCTCAGTTCGTCCAATATGAATATGAAGGTCTACGTAGTAAGACTTCATTCTAGATTTGGCCCGTTAGCTTGTATAACTGCCAAGCGTAGACAGCCATAATGGTTTTGGCATCGCTTATACGGCCTTCGCGCATGTATTGCTGAGCTTGTTCCAGCGTAATAGCTTCACACTCTAGAAATTCATCCTCATCTGGGTTGGCGTTTCCTTTGACCAAATCTTCCGCGATATACAGATGGATAATTTCATCAGCAAATCCTGGGGACGTATAGAAGGAACTAACCAATTTCACGTTGTCAGACCGATATCCGGTTTCTTCCTCCAACTCGCGCAAAGCTGCTTTCAAAGGTTCTTCGCCAGCATCCAGCTTGCCCGCAGGGATTTCAACTTGGCTTTTCTCCAATGGTTTGCGATACTGCTCCACGACGATCATTTTATCCCCAATCAATGGAATGACAGCCACCGCTCCAGGGTGCTTAACGATTTCTCTTGTTGCTGTCTCTCCGTTTGGCAGTGTAACGGTATCTACCTGAAGCGAGATAATCCGGCCTTTATAAATGGACTCTGTTTTAACAGTGACTTCTTCAAACTTCTTATGCACGGTCATCTGAACACCTCATCATTTTCTAAATTGGAATAACTTGTCCTACTTTTGCATATCGATCATTATATCAAATTTCAACCGGAAAAGAGGAAGATCGATATGAAGAGCTATGTAGCGGAAAGACAAATTCGTCTGGTGGGAAAAGCTTGGGAAATCAAACGTCAGCTTCAGCTCATGCTGCAGCAAGGCGGACCGAACATCACTTTGATGGACTATGCAGCAGGATTGCACAATCCACAGCAGCACAAACACCTTGGAAAAAAACAGGGTCCTGCCATAATCCCCTTCCCATCGAGGTAATCGGCAGCGGGTAAGAACAGAACGACTCTGCGATTTGCTCCACCCGCGCAGATGGCATCATTCGTATCCGATGCGGCTCCAAACGGTTCGATTGTTCTTCAATGATCGCGTGTTCCTCTCCCGTTAAAATCGGTAAAGGTACGACCGCTGGACATCTCACTGCAAGCTCCAGAGCAGTTAGCGTATGGTGGCTAATCCCTCGATGCCGTGGTCGCTCATCTGCAAATGAAAGGCGCGGAATCACGATCGGAGTGCCACCTAGGGCGTATACGGCATTAACAAGTTCGCCGACTTCAATACCGGAATAACCGTACCGTGTACCTGTACCAACAATTCCTGGACCCATCATGACTAGGCAAAGATCCGCTTTAGCCACATGTTTAGCAGTAATCAAAGCGCTAAATTTATTTACGGCTTCCAGCTTGCCACCATAGGCTTGACCATAGGTTATCGTGCTTTGAAGCCACCCCATGGCTTCGAGTTGTGCGGCATGCTGACTCCAAGCAAGCGGAAGTGCTCCCCCGTCCGTCATGATGTAGGACACGTTCCTCGCCGTTTTAAACACCTGATTCGACTGCTGCTCGCGGTATCGAAGCCAACACAACGCCACAGGCAGCATACTGTGTAATTCCCCAAGTAATACAGGCATACCCTCCAGATGCTTTTCACCTTGAAAAATAGCATGAAATCTGCTGTTCTCTTCCTCCACAGCAAGCACACTCCGCTGTAACGGGGTGTATTTGAGTTTCATAATATGTCCACCCGCTAGATCAGCAGCAGGATAATCACTGTTCATCGTGTCAGCAGGCAGGACAATGTGATATCCTCCCGAACCTAATCCAAGTTCCTCAGCCGTTACATTCAGAACAACCACATCACCAGGAAGCAGCAGCGGTGAGTTATCGGTATAATGCACAGCGCGTTTCTCCTCACCACTACGCCGCATAATAACACTGACGACCTGCAGCCCTTCCCTAACGGAAATAACACTGCTGACCCGGCCTTCTTCCCTCTTCATCATGCCGTTCCCCCTTCCAGAGCCGCTACAGGAAGGATATGTGAAAAAGAGCTGAATTACTCCAACTCCGTGAAACAAAAAAACCGACTAGCGGCCAAAATTTGGCATCGACTAATCGGTTTCTATCGTTTTATACTTTTGCAGCTTCCTTCACAAGAGCAACGACCAATTCAGCCGTTTTGACCAGATCGCTAATGGCGATATGTTCTTTCGTTGTGTGAATTTCGTGATAACCCACAGCAAGGTTCACTGTTGGAATCCCCATGCCATTAAAAATGTTCGCATCGCTGCCGCCACCGGAGTGGAATGTGCGAGCAGTTAGACCAAGCGTTGACAACGCTCTGGATGTGAGCTGCACAATCGGCGCAGAATCGTCATGCATGTAAGAAGCATATACGATGTCTGCATTAAACTCGCAAGTCGTCCCTGCATCTGCCGCTGCGGATTCACATGCTTCTTTCATCGCAGCGATTTGCGCTTCCAGCTTGTGCTGTACGATGCTGCGAGCTTCCGCTTCCATCTTCACTTTATCGCATACAACGTTAAGTGGACCTACACCAGAGAAACTGCCGATATTCGCTGTTGTTTCGTTGTCAATCCGACCAAGCGACATGCGTGAAACAGCCTTGGAGGCAACTTGGATCGCACTGATGCCATCTTCCGGGTTAACGCCTGCGTGTGCCGATTTGCCATGGAAAATAATTTCAATTTCCGCACGACCAGGCGCTGCAGTAGCAATATCACCGATGCTGCCATTGGAATCCAGCGCGAAGCCGAATTCGGCTTCCATCATTTTGCGATCCATGGCACGAGCGCCTTTCAGACCGCTTTCTTCTCCTGCCGTAATTACGAATTGAATGCGGCCATGAGGAATGTTGTGCTCCTTGAGCACTTGAATACCTTCGAGCATAGCTGCGATGCCAGCTTTGTCGTCACTGCCCAGAATCGTAGTTCCGTCACTGCGGATGTAGCCATCTTCACCAATTTGTGGCTTGATGCCATTACCAGGAGCTACTGTATCCATATGCGATGTAAAGAAAATCGTCGGGATAGCGGCATTGCTGTCCGTTGCTTCCAGCGTGCAAATCAAATTGCCTGATCCGTGACCGCTTTTTGCCATCGAATCATCTTCAACGACAGTTAAGCCTAAACGACTAAATTTCTCTTTCAATACGACACAAATTTCTTGCTCAAAGCGGGTTTCGCTATCTACTTGTACGAGCGAAATGAATTCTTCCACTAAACGGTTTTGCTGAATCATGTACTTTCCTCCGATACTCACTATGGGTTACAATAAAAGTGTACAAGCTTTTACGATAAAGGGGTGACTCTTCATGTTGCAGAATAGACGATGGTTTAAAGTCGTAATTTACGTAATGCTCATCACCATGCTGCTATCCAGCATATTGTTTACAGCCGGATTATTTTTTGATTCCTAGTTTAATAAATTTTTGTATCGGCATTATAACTTTCCAAATTTTCTTTGACCCTCTGTAGGAACCTACCGCAGATAACACCATCCAGAATGCGGTGATCAAGCGACAAACACAGGTTAACCATAGAGCGGACTGCGATCATATCTTGAATAACGACAGGCTTCTTCACAATCGATTCGAAGGTCACAATAGCTGCTTGCGGGTAGTTGATGATCGGGTAAGACAGAATCGAACCGAAGGAGCCTGTGTTGTTAACCGTGAACGTTCCGCCAACCATATCATTCAATGACAACTTGCCGGCACGCGTCTTCTTCGTCAATTCATCAATTTCTCTAGCTAGTCCAGCGATATTCTTCTGATCCGCCTTCTTGATTACTGGTGTCATAACCGAATCTTCCGTACCTACAGATAGGGAAATATTAATATCGCGTTTCACGATAATTTTATCTACCGCCCATACCGAGTTGATAATCGGATAATCTTTGATCGCGTTGACGACTGCCTTCATCATGAAAGCCAAATACGTTAAGTTAATGCCCTCGCGGCGCATAAACTCGTCTTTCACTTTATTCCGCAGAACTACGAGATTCGTAACGTCCACTTCAATCATCGTCCATGCGTGCGGGATTTCCGTTACACTTTGACGCATACGGGTAGCAATAGCATTACGAATTGGCGTTACGTCGATGAAGTGCTCATTGCGCGAGTCCAGCGAGTGTCCTTCCGCTTCAATCAGCGGTGTTTGAGGATTCGCAGACAGATGGATGCCAGAGCTGCGCACGGGCAGATTGGCAGGCTGCGCCTCTGCCTGTGGAGCTGGCGTACTGCTTGCAGCTGGCGCTGCTTGTTGGCTCGTTTGCACAGCCGCAGCTGCAGGAGCTGACTTGGAGCCGCCACCTGCGACGAACTGCTCGACATCCTTGCGTGTAATTCTTCCGCCAAGCCCCGTGCCAGGCACGCGTGATAAATCTACGTTGTTCTCTTGGGCAAGACGATGAACGGCCGGTGAGAAGCGGCCGCGCATGCTTTGGTCGCTGTCTTCCGGCACCGACACTCCCGCGCTTCCAGCCAATTCCACTGCTGCTGGCGAACCAGCCGAATCTCCTGCTGACTCCTCGATCAAACAAATTGCCTCTCCGACAGCCGCTGTTTCTCCATCGCCGACAATGATTTTCACAAGTCTGCCTTCAATCGGTGAAGGCATTTCTGTATTCACCTTCTCTGTGAAAAGCTCACAGAGTACGTCATATTGTTCGATATAATCGCCTGGCTTTTTCAGCCATTTGCCGATTGTAGCCGAAACGAGGCTTTCCGCTAAATGCGGAACCGTTACCTCTGTTAGTCGACCGTTCGTTTGGTTCATGGGTGTACCTCCTAAGTTCAGGAAATGATCAATGGCATGTAATCAGACCAAAGGAATTGTGAATCAATTAGAACATCGCAAGCTGGCGCATAGCTTCCTTCAGCTTATCGCTATTGAGCAAGAAGAACTTCTCCATGGGAGGATTGCTGCCCACAGCCGGTACGTCCGGACCGCAAAGTCGAGCGATCGGTGCATCGAGTTCAAATAGCAGTTCTTCAGCGATGATGGCAGACACTTCGGCGCCAACGCCGCCTGTTTTGTTATCTTCATGCGTGATGAGTACCTTGCCCGTCTTTCTCACGGCTTCAAGTATCGCTTCTTTGTCCAAAGGCTGCAGAGTACGCAAGTCTAGCACGTGGCAAGAAATACCTTCCTTCGCAAGTTCCTCAGCCGCTTGCAGCGCAAAGTTCACGACCATCCCATAGGCGATGACCGTAATGTCCGTGCCCTGACGCTTCACGTCAGCTTTGCCGATAGGCACGATGTAGTCCTCTTCCGGCACATCAGCAGACAGCGCGAGATAAGCCTTCTTGTGCTCGAAGAACAGCACGGGATCCGCATCTCGGATCGCCGCCTTAAGCAATCCCTTCGCATCATATGGATTAGAAGGCGCTACGATTTTCAAGCCCGGCGTACCGAAGAATACGGATTCCGGACACTGGGAATGGTACAAGGCACCTGCGCCGGTAGCTCCATAAGGTGCACGAATTACAATTGGGCAAGACCAATCATTATTGGAGCGATAGCGAATTTTCGCTGCTTCGCTTAGAATTTGATTTGTTGCCGGGAAGATGAAATCGGCGAACTGAATTTCGGCAATCGGCTTCATGCCGTACATGGCGGCACCGATGGCTACACCGACGATAGCGGATTCCGCTAGCGGCGTATCGAGCACGCGATCTTCTCCAAACAGATCGCGAAGCCCTTTGGTGGTGTTCAAGACACCGCCTTTACCAACGTCTTCACCGAGGACGAAAACATTGTCGTCCCCTTGCATTTCCTCCTGCATCGCAGATCGGATAGCTTCCAAATAAGTAATGACTGCCATAAATTAGAGGTCATCTCCTTCTGCGTAAACGTGGCGAAGCGTATCTTCCGGCTTCGGAAATGGTGCCTGATCCGCATACTTCGTAGCTTCGTTAATCTCTTGCTTGAGTTCTTCCAGAAGCACACGTTCCTGCTCATCGCTCCACAGACCGCACTCCATTAAGTATTCTTTGAACTTGACGATACCGTCTTTTTGACGATTTTCCTCAACTTCCTCTTTCGTGCGATACAGCATATCATCATCGGAAGTGGAGTGCGGCATTAGACGATAGGACATCATTTCGATCAATGTTGGGCCTTCTCCGCGAGCTGCACGATCTCTGGCTTCCTTGGTAACACGGTACATTTCCAAAACATCGCTGCCGTCGACTTGCACGCCTGGGAAGCCATACCCCAGCGCGCGATCTGAAATTTTGCCAGCTACTTGCTTATGAAGTGGTACCGAAATTGCGTATTGATTATTTTCACATACAAAAATAACAGGCAGTTTATGTACACCAGCAAAGTTGCACCCCTCGTGGAAATCCCCCTGGTTGCTGGAGCCTTCACCGAAAGATACATAAGTAACCAAATCTTGCTTTTTCATTTTTGCGGCAAGTGCGATACCTGCAGCATGAGGGACTTGTGTCGTTACAGGAGAAGATGCTGTTACGATATGATTTTTCCGATCACCGAAATGCCCTGCCATCTGTCTGCCGCCGCTGTTAACGTCCTCTGCTTTACAGAATACGGCAAGCATAAGGTCCTTCACGGTCATACCAACCGCAAGAACAAACGCATAATCACGATAATAAGGCAGGAAATAATCTTTCTGAGCTTCCATTGCGAAAGCCATCCCTACTTGACCTGCATATTGCCCCATACCGGAAACGTGGAAAGGAATTTTGCCCGCACGCTGAAGCATAAAGGCACGTTCATCATATTTAGCCGCAAGACTCATGACTCTATACATACGAATAACGACTTCGTCAGATAACCCTAATGTTCTATGCTTATAAAGCTGACCAATGGACATGGAGGTTGCCTCCTTAAAATAGTTTTACATGCAGTTTTTTTATTACCTGGTCCTAAGACTTGACTCTATAAGCTTATTATAAACGCAAATGCGTATGATTACAATTTTTTATCCGCTAATGGCGATTCCATCCACAGCAAGCATAGCTTCGCCTAAAGCTTCAGATAACGTAGGATGTGGATGAATCGTTTGTCCGACTTCCCAAGGCGTTGCGTTCAGCACCTGAGCCAAAGCCGCTTCGGAAATCAAATTTGTTACGTGCGGTCCGATCATGTGCACACCTAGAATGTCATTGGTCTCACTGTCAGCGATCACTTTCACGAATCCGTCCGTATCGCCGTAAACAAGTGCTTTCCCGATCCCTTTAAAGCTGAATTTGCCCACTTTTACTTGACGACCAAGATCGATTGCCTGCTGTTCCGTATACCCTACGCTAGCAATTTCAGGTCTCGTGTACGTACATTTTGGGACCAGATGTGCCTCAAGCTCATGCGGCGTTTGCCCTGCAATATGTTCGGAAGCTAAAATCCCTTCATGTCCAGCCATATGTGCCAGCATCAATCCGCCAATCACATCGCCGACTGCATAAATGTGGGATTCCGTTGTTTGCATAAAACGATTTACACGAATGACACCTTTATCAATTCTGATATCCGTATTTTCAAGTCCGATGCCTTCTACATTGGCTGCTCGACCGACAGAAACAAGCACTTTTTCCGCTTGCAGTTCAATCATCTCGCCTTGCTTGTCCGCTTGCAGAGTGACCGTACCTTCAGCTATCTTCACAGACTCAGACAGCACTTTTGCGCCAGTCACTAGGTTAATGCCACGCTTTTTGAACAAGCGCTCCAGTTCCTTGGATATATCGCCATCTTCCAGGCTTACCAACCGTTTCTCATACTCAACCACAGTCACTTCAACCCCGAAATCACGCAGCATGGAAGCCCACTCAACACCAATTACGCCGCCTCCAATGATGATGATCGACTTCGGAAGCTCTTCCATCCGCAGTGCATCTTCGCTTGTCATTATATGTGTACCATCAATCTCAAGTCCCGGTAAGCTGCGCGGTTTGGAGCCGGTAGCGATAACTAGATTGCTCGAAAGCAAGGTTTCGATATCACCGTCTTCTTTCTCAACAGATACAGCACCGCTGCGCGGAGAGAAAATCGAAGGACCGATAATACGTCCATTTCCGTAATGAACAGTAATTTTATTTTTCTTCATAAGGAATTGCAGCCCTTGGTGCAGTTGATCAACGATTCGCTGCTTGCGCGCTAGCACATTCTCGAACTTCAGTTCAAGGGAGCCTGCCGTGATGCCGTATTCCTCACTTTTTTTCATTGTTGCATACACTTCAGCGCTTCGAAGCAATGCTTTGCTTGGAATACAGCCTTGGTGCAAGCAAGTTCCTCCGAGTTTCTCTCTTTCAACAACAGCGACCGTTTTGCCAAGCTGAGCAGCTCGGATAGCAGCCGTGTAACCGCCGATCCCACCGCCTAGAACTACAACATCATATCTATGTTCACTCATTATATAATTCCTCCTATAGCCCTCAGTACCATCATATGTATACGCTAGTCTCTACTATATTACCCTTTTTTGGATGGGAAATCATAGTCTTATTTGTGAATTAGACAGGCAAACCGTTTCAGAGTATGATGATAGAAATACCATGATACCTAGATGTAAGGAGCAGCTATGAAAGCACCATTTTACCGATTTATCGCCATTCTTCTACTCGTTATTCCCGGTTTGACAGCAACTTATGGATTTCTCTCCATGAAAGACGCTTTTTTCGCTCAATTCGACACGGACGGCCACATGTTGTGGGGAAAATTTTTTCTCGGCTTTATTCTTTTTCTATTGGGTGTTGCCTTTATTGGTGGATGGACCTTCTTCCGTGACCGCAAACGCAATTACTTAGCTCCTAAGTTTAAAGCCAAACGGCGCAAATAAACCGGACCCTCAATTTCTCAAGTCCGGCCTAGACGGTCTAGCCAATTTAAGAATCGGTTCCGCTCGATGAGTGCGGTAATGGAACTCACTTCAGCCTGTTTATGCAGCAAGATGAGGATGATAGCAATCAGACATTGAAGCTGCCATGGAAGGGTCATGATGACGGTATATCCAAGCGTAAAACCAAGCAGGTTCGCTCCGGCATCCCCCAACATGCCCCTGCCTCGAACATCCATGCGATATACCCAATATCCTCCTAAGCACACTGGCCATATAGGAAATAACTTCGGGATGCTATCACCCGCTATCATTATGCTTACAAGCACAACCGTCAATACACCTGTGAAAAAAAACTTCAACGAGCGCCCCGGACGAACATCAAGCAGGTTCAAAGCATTCGTCATCAACATAAGCAAAACCATTTGCCCCCCTATCCACCAGATAGGGGTTTGTTCGTTGCGGACTGACAACACCAGCCATCCCGCAGCCGTGGCGATTCCGAGCACCTTGACAGCGCCCATGGAAAAAGTTCTTGTTTCTTGCCAGTAGCGATAATGACCTTTCAAACCTTTCACAGCTTTGCTGCCGATTAAATCATCCGTCCACCCAAGCAAGAAAATGAGGGTAGCAGCAAAAGTAAATACCAGATGGTTCGAGTTCGTAGCAACATATTCAATCATCGTGAGCGAGTCTATCTGCATTTGTTCAATTCCCCACTCAACCACTCGTAAAATTAGCTCCTGCAGCCATAGAAGCAACCACAGAAGCGCTCCCAGGCCTCTGGGGATTACCTGTCCAGCATAGTTAGTCTCGACTTGTCTGTGGCCCTCCAGGAACCTCTGGACGTGCGGCAGCAGCCATCGCCCTGCCGCAGCAATCACAATCAGATCGAGGATCGATCCGATGAGTACCATACACGCTTTCTCTCCTTCCAGCGAGAAAGCAGCGCCAAGCTGACCGCGGCGAATTGCTTGCCGCGGTGCACGAACCCGTGCCAATCTCGCCCCGTCTCCCGATGCGCGATTGGCACGTCCAGCTCAACGATGCGCAGGCCGCGCCGCGCCGCATCGATGGTTAGCGCGACTTCCACGCCGAAGCCACGTCGAAGTTCCCCAAGCTCCCGCAGCCGATCCGCGCGCACAGCGCGCTGGCCGGACAAGGGAGCTTCGGTTTCATAGCCGCTGAGCCGGCGGATGCCGCGGCGGGCTAAGCCCTTCACCAAGCCGAAGCCGGCTTTGGTGCGGGGCGGCGGCAGCTTCGCGATTGCCATATCCGCTTCGTGCCGCAGCAGCGGCTCGATGAGTACGAGCGCCTGCCCGGCCGTAGCCCGCAGGTCGGCGTCCAGAAAGAGCAATAGATCGCCTCTGGCCTCAGCGACTCCTGACTGCATAGCCGCTCCCTTGCCACAGCGGCGTTTATGTTTAATCAGCTTGTCCGCCCACGGCCAAGCGGCTTCGTAAGTCTTATCGCAGCTGCCATCATCCACCACAATAATTTCAACTCTCATTGCTGGATTGTACATCAAATCGGCTTGGTCCTGCAGATGTCGAAGCGTGTGCTCAATGCTTCCTTCTTCATTCCAAGCCGGGATGATAATGGATATGTATGGTTTCATCCTTCACCTCCGAGTTTCCAAACGACATGGGCTACCCGCTTCACGATCCAATGCAGTTGACATAGACCCAATGCGATAAAAAAGAGCGAAAGAAACAAAGTTGAACTAGCTTCTTTCGTCCAACCACGAGACTTATATAGGATGCCGATGCTCTTGATATCCACCAGTCGCGCTCCGACCTTCATTCTTACCAGGAGCGTACTGCCCATGCCTGCTCTTCCTTTTTCCAGAAAATCAATCATATGCGTGCGTGCGCCTACCGTGACTAACACCTCACACCTTTTCTCAAAGGCTAATAGCAGGGCCATATCCTCGCTTGTACCAAAACATGGAAGCACATGGGCAGACAATCCAAGCGCATCTACTCGCGACAGCCCCGGCGCCGTTCCATCGGCATAGGCATGAACAACGAGCTCAGCACCGCAGGAAAGCGCCCTGTCTGTAACGCTATCCATGTCCCCAACAATTAGATGAGGCATGTAGCCACATTCCAGAAGAGCATCGGCTCCGCCGTCTACCCCGATTAGCACCGGTTTGACCTCGGCAATATAAGCTTTTGCTGCAAGCAAATCCTTTTTATACCCTTTCCCTCTAGAAACAATCAACACATGTCTATCTTCCAAATTCGTTTGGATAACAATCTCCGGCAGCGGCTCCATAACGGCATGAATGTCTCGCATGGCATAGGTTAACGTATTGTCAATGAAATGCTCCATTAGCTGCGTCGTCCGTTCATTCGCTTGCTGCTGCATGCTGAGCCACTTTTCACGCGTAAAAAGGCTGCAAGAAATCTCCTGATCCTCCAAAAGGATTCGATCCTCATAGACCGTAACTTCTGAGTTTGTCTTAAAGGCTTCGAATACAGCGCTATCCGCTTCCCATATCGGAATTTGCTCTTGAAGCAACATAAGCGGACCATGAGTCGGGTACCTGCCGCTCATTGTCAGCTCGCAATTAATGACTGCCTTTACTTTCTGGTCGATAAGTTCTTGAGCAGCTACTTCATCGAGGTCACGATGCTGGAGTACAACGATGCGCCCAGGGGGTAAGTCACGAAGCAATACTTTCGTGATCGCGCCTACGCTAATTCTCCCTTTGCAATGCGGCAGCGGCTTAGAAGAAAACAATGACAGCGAGGACCAATTCAAAATAGACACCGACTTTCCTTTCGTCTATAGATACCTCTATTTTGTCCTCTGCCATGAAATTCTATGTATATTATGCCCAGTTAATGGCAAGCATTGAGGTTATATTCTTGAGGAAAGGAGAGAAAATAATCCATGGAGCTAAACATGAGTGCAGATGAAGTGCTAGGCCATATTGTGCAGCTTCACAGCACAGGGGAATCACTAGCCAAGAAAAATGTGAAGAAGCTGCATCCTGATCTAATGAAAAACGCCCTGTATTACTACCCAAGCTGGGAACACGCCTTGCAAAAAACAGGAGTGGGCAATATCGTTCACTAAACATACATAGTCACACATATAAAAGCTCCGAAAGGCGGTTGCCGCCCTCGGAGCTATTTTTTTACATTATTCCTCTTCAATAACTTCCCATTCCACCTGGATCATACGATCCACCCAAGTCCGAATCTTAATTTCAATCGCACTCTCTATTTCTTCCTCCGTCATTTCCCCAAGCTTATGTTCAGCTATTTCAAGCACATCTTGCTTCACCATATCGCCTGCCACAGCCAATTGAATGCTGATACGCAATTCACTCACCCTCTTCGACTCACCTATAATTTAATTACATAAAAACTTTCCATTGCGACTGGATCCGTTGATATTTACAATGAAGAAGTGCAAGAAACATTCCACCATGAAAAGAGGAACGTCCTATGTCCAAATCGCAAGCACAGAAGCTGCGGCAGCGCAATTTACGAGAAGGTAAACTCGATCCCGCCATTCATCGTCTACACTGGAACGGCGTGAATCCCGTATCCAAAAAGACCCCAAGCCTAAAAGAATTGCAAGCCAAACAACTGCATAAGCACAAATCAAGGAATTTGAACCATCAACATGGGGATGATTCCTTTTTTCATGTAATCGAAAGGCCTTGTTCAGCCGCATAGTGGATGAAAGCTTCTTTCTCATCAGGACGAAACGTATACTTGCAATCAAACCCATTAAAAAACAACTTCCACTCCGTAACGACGCCGTGATCATCCACCGCCAACTCGGCTACATATAAGGAATCAGGCTCATCTTCGAATTGCAGACCGATATGGAGCTGCACCTTGCCTTCCACTATTTCCTGTTCACAATAATCGATTATCACAAGCGCCAGGGCCTCCTATTGAAATAAAACTTTTTTATTTATATAATATACTAATGCGCCCAAGCTAATAAAGATAAGGGCATGCTAGTAGGAGGAATTACTTATGGCTTATGATCCGCAAGTAGTAGACGCAACAATCGTTAGTGATAATAAAAAAAATGGTCTTTTCGAAGTGGTCGTTTCATTGAAAGACCGGAACAAATGCCGTTTATTCTTTGAAAGAGATTCCGAAACCGGAATCGGCAGAGTTACCGATTTGAATAGATTGATGAAAGAACCTTGCCCGATCTGCCGCAAAGATTACCTTTGCAACTGCCTAGACCGTTATAAAGATTCCATCGCAGATCAAGCTTTAACACTCATAAAATAATACTTGAAGCTAAAAATGGTTGGACAGGAGCATATCCTGACCAACCATTTTGCTTTATTTCGCTTTATATTGCTCGCAGGCACGTATCCAATCTGTCACAATACCCGGATTTGAAGCGAAATGCACATGTGTGTAGCCGGCTACTAGGTTGTCTTTGGCATACCCTTCTGTTTTAATCCCCATACGTCCACTCGATTGAAACGCAGCCGGTATCACTGCTTCCTCCGCCGCTTCAAAAGTGGAATAGTGAAACTCATGTCCTCGTGCCTTTTCCTCCGATGAGAGTAGGAAGTTGTCTTCATGCATGCCCGTTATTTCACGGTAGCCTAATGCGGCTAACTTCTTTTGCATGGTAACCTTCCCAGGAACAATCCCTACCATGTTATAAGCGTTTCCTGTTGTATCTACAATTTGCTCCGTTAAATACATGAAACCCCCGCATTCCGCAAAGGTTGGGAGGCCCTCCGCAATTCGCTTGCGGAAAGACGCTTTCACCTGCTCGTCAGTACTTAAGCGCTCAGCAAACTCTTCTGGAAACCCTCCTCCGATGTATAAGCCATCCGCTTCCGAGGGAACCTCCTCCCCTGCCAGAGGTGAGAAGTATACGCACTCAGCGCCTCCCGCTTCCAGGAGTTCGAGGTTTTCAGGATAATAAAAGTGAAATGCGGCGTCCTTGGCTACTGCAATTTTGACACGTTTCGGCGAAATAGCATCGGATCCAGTAAACAGATGCGGGCGACTTTCTACAGGCGGGGCCACCGCCACTTCAAGCAACTGCTCCAAATTCACATAAGCAGCTACCTGTTCAGCCAACTTGTCAAAAAAAGGACCCAGCTCGCCTCTCTCGATCGAAGGGACAAGCCCTAGATGCCTTTCCGGGAGCTCAATATTCGCATCACGCGGCAGGTAGCCCAGAACAGGAACGCCACATTCCTGCTCGATTGCTTGCTTCACCAAATTGTAATGGCCTTCACTCCCGGCACGATTAGCAATGATTCCGACAATGTTGTCGCCTTGCCCAAATTGCTGAAAACCTTTGACAATGGCTGCCGCGCTTCTTGCCATACTCGCAATGTTTACAATAAGAATGACCGGAGCGTCTAGAATACGTCCAATATCAGCCGTACTCCCTTCGTCTGTTGATGAATCTTTGCCATCAAACATCCCCATGACTCCTTCGATAACCGAAATATCGGAACCGCTGCTTCCCCGAACAAACAGTTCCTTAACACCTTCACGGCCTACCATCCACGAATCCAGGTTACGGGACGGTCTACCAGTAACGGCTGTATGATAGGTCGGATCTATGTAGTCAGGGCCGCATTTAAAGCCTTGAACGGATAGCCCCCTTTTTTGCAAGGCGGCCATGATGCCAATGGATAGGGTCGTTTTGCCTACACCACTGCCCGTTCCCGCAATAACAATTCTCCGTGTCAGGCGTTTATTCATAGATGGCCCGATAAAGCCCTTCTAGTAAACTTTGATAGCTGTTCGCTTCATAGGTCATTTCCGAAAATGAGACATGGATGACTTTGTTGCTCGTTTTGACAATGAAGAAGCTGTCTTCCGCCCGATCCGGGTCAATATATGTATAGCATTCAAGCTGACTGCTTCCTGTTTTTTGACGTAAAAACTCAGTAGCTTCCGCACTTGCATTCGCATATTTAGGCATGGTTGCATGTTCCTCTCAAACTGATAAAGTAATGCTTACTAGTATAACGTATTTCTTGATGAAAAATCCAAATACCAAAAGACCCGGTGAAGCACCGAGTCTCTTTTGAACTACCCATATCATTTTAATGGCGCCTTTTTCCTCTTTAAAGCCAAATAACCGCCTAAAAGGGAAACCGGCACAATAGCAAAGAAGCCAATTAGCTCATACCATAATGGGATACCGTTGTTGCTTAACATCGAATCGAACCCGATAGCCGCCCCTATCACACCAATACATGCAGCATTAAAATATTCCGCACGTTTGGCCACCCTAGCTGCGACATACCCGCCAAGAAACGACCAGAACAGGCCAATTACTAAAAACAATAGTAAAAGCATGACATTCGAATAAAATGTGCTTACAGCCTGCTCATTCACTGGGCTACTCCCAAAGTATAGGCTGCCAATCAATGCAGTTGATACCAATGTCCCCAAATTATCAACCGCAATTCCTAGCAGGACGCCCAAGAAATGAAATTTTCTTTCACTTTTTTGCTCAACCATAGATTATTCTACTCTCCTGATTACTTGTCTAAATCCTACCCATCATACCATGCTGAAAGCCTACTATCCAGTTTCTTACCATCTCTAGCGACTAACTCCGCATCTTCCACCAGGCAGTGGTCGGTATTTCTTCCGCATGTAGGCTAACGGTTTGACCAATTTTCGGCGTCGCGATACGAACGTGTTGTTGAGCTGCCGCCCTAACTGCTCGCTCCACTGGATCAAACCAATCATGCAACGCTAAGGTGAAAGCCCCCCAATGAATGGGAATGAGCAGCTTTCCTTTCACATCCATATGGGCTTGTACGGTCTCTTCCGGCAGCATGTGAATATCACCCCAACGTTCGTCGTATTGACCACATTCCATTAACGTTACATCGAAAGGTCCATACTTTTGGCCAATCGCTTTGAAGTGAGCGGAATACCCGCTGTCCCCGCTGAAAAAGACGTTAGCCTGCTCTCCTTTGATCACCCATGAGCACCATAGAGTAGCACCGCGGTCTGTCATGCTTCTTCCTGAAAAATGCGTAGCCGGTGTACATGCAAATGTCAGTCCATCATAGGTGAACTCATCCCACCAGTCGTATTCCGCGATTTTTTCTGGCGGCACACCCCATCTTTCCAGATGGCCTCCGACCCCAAGCGGGACCAGAAACTTATTTACTTTGTGCTTAATTTTCAGAATTGATCCGTAATCCAAATGATCGTAATGATCATGAGATAACACGACAGCATCAATGACGGGCAGCTCCGCGACTTCAAAAGGCAAACCGCCGCTGTATCTCCCTTTTCCGAACCAAGGAAAAGGCGAAGGTGCTCTGCCAAACATAGGATCCAGCAAAAGCGCCTTACCATCGATTGTCAGCAAGGACGCTGAATGGCCGAACCAGGTAACTTTCGTTTCGGCATCCTTTTGCAGAAGAGGGACATCCATGACTAAGGGTGTGGCAGGTCGACGATTAGGAGCACTTTTGGTAAACTCACGCAAAATGCCCAACGTCGTTTTTAAGTTCATCTCCATCATCGTCGGAACCGGATTTTGGAATTTTCCTTGCACATATTGGGGAGAGCGTGATAATTTCTGTGCTTTCTCTTGGGAAGGTTGTCGCCCAAATACCGGATATCCGTACATAAATAGAACAATGACAACAATAAGCCCCACAACAATCGCTAATGTTAATAACAACTTCTTCGCAGCCTCCAGCTTTACCTTACGGTGATTAGTATGTTTTGACTTAGATGTATAACGTAAATTTGCAAGTTTGGTTCCAACTTTTTTTGCGATTCGGGACATTAGCACAATCCGTCTTATCGCCCAAGCATTATTTTAAAAATAGTCATAAGCTATCTCGAAACACAAACCAAATCTCAGTTGGAGGTTGATTCGGATGAGTTGTGGAACTGGTGGGTATACTTCTTCAGCAGCAATCTTGGTACTTTTCATTTTGCTGGTAATCATCACTAGCGCATTTGTTTGGTAATTAACATTACGGAAAGGCTACCTACCTGATAGGTAGTCTTTCTGGCATTCCACCTCTAACTTTCACTAATAATCTAATTCACAGCGGGCTCGCTGGTGATTAATTCATATAGATCATTTACTTCACAACCCAAAGTATCAGCAATAGAAATTGCCGACTTCAGTGGCATGATACGTTTGTTTTCCACGAAATCAGAGAGTTTCTCCGGCTTATAGTGCAAGGCCTGTGCTAAGTCCTCCATCGACATTCCCGAATCTTGCAAACGCTCACTAAGCAGACATCTACCGAGTTCATATTTCATTGCTAAAGTCCTCCACTCCACATCGTTGTAATAAACAATAAAACCCAATAAACCAAAATGGTTCATTGGGCCTTTATGTGGTTATTAAGATTTATAAAGATTCTAACTGTCTCAAGAAACCTTATGCTCAATTCTGAGCTTATCTGCCACCATCGCGATAAATTCCGAGTTTGTCGGCTTAGATTTCGAGATATTAATCGTGTAGCCAAAAATAAAGGAAATGCTGTCGATGTTGCCGCGCGTCCAAGCGACTTCAATCGCGTGACGAATTGCGCGCTCAACGCGGCTAGGCGTTGTTTTGTACTTCTCAGCGATAGCTGGGTAAAGCGTCTTGGTGATCGCGCCTAAAATTTCGATGTTATTGTATACCATCGTAATCGCTTCGCGGAGATATTGATAACCTTTAATATGCGCTGGAACGCCGATTTCATGTATGATGCTTGTGATATTCGCGTCCAAATTTTTTCCTTTTGGCATATGCACGACATTTGCTCGTGACGATGAAGAGGAAGAGGTTGTCGCATTTGTTTGATTGTTGCCAACCAGTTGACGAATTCGATTCGTCAATGTTTCCATGTCAAAAGGCTTTAGTATGTAATAAGAAGCTCCATGTTGTACAGCTTTTTGCGTGATGTTCTCCTGACCGAAAGCTGTAAGCATAATAATTTTAGGTTGTGCAGGTAGATTCATTTCCCTCATTTTTTCGAGAACGCCCAAACCGTCCAAATGAGGCATAATAATATCTAAAATGAGTACGTCTGGTAATTCACGTTGTTGTTCGAGAAAGCGAAGGACTTCATTACCGTTATACGCGACCCCTACAATTTCCATATCCTCTTGCTCACCAATGAACTCGGATAATAAATGGGTAAACTCTCGGTTATCGTCGGCTAGTAATACTTGAATTTTTTGCAACGTAAAATCCTCCTTTAGCTACTGGGCAGGTTTGGTTATTTCTCTCTTAAGAAAGGTATTCGACACCCCAACTTAAATTCCTTCTGTCGAATATTATTTTTCTTTTCTTTTATTTCACTTTCTTATATAATAATATATTTATCTTCTGCATACTACATTTTTCGACAAATTCAAAGTAAAACGGATATTCCTTTGTAGAATCCAGTAAAAATAAAACAAAGAACCAAAGGCTGTTAGCTCGCCTTTGATTCTTTGAAAGTCGCTCCGTTAGAGGGTCTAAGGATAATCCCTGAGTCTTGCAGCATCCACTCGATAAAACAGCCATAGCCGCTTGTAGGATCATTAACAAACACATGCGTTACAGCGCCTATGAGTTTCCCATTTTGAATAATTGGGCTGCCGCTCATCCCTTGCACAATCCCGCCTGTTTTATCTAACAAACGAGGATCTGTGATTTTGATGACCATACCTTTTGTTCCAGGCGTGTCCTGTTTAGATACGTGAACAACTTGGATATCGAACTTCTCAACTTTCTGGCCTTCGACTACGGTATAAATTTGTGCTGGACCTTCCTTCACTTCTTCAGCGAAAGCAACAGGAATCGCTTCTTTGTCCAAGCTGTGGTCGGGAGCAGCGTACATTTTGCCGAAGATACCGAAAGCTGTGTTTCGTTCGATATTGCCAATCACTTTACTGTCTTTGTAAAGAGTAGCATGCTTTTCACCGGGATCACCGTTGTGGCTTTTGGATATCGAGGTCACATTTGAGTACACAATATCCCCGTCACCTACGATAATTGGCGTCTGAGTATCCATATCCGTAATGACATGCCCTAGAGCACCATATACACCCTGATCAGGCGCATAGAAGGTCAGAGTGCCAACGCCCGCCGCTGAGTCGCGAATATATAACCCTAAACGATAAGACTTGTCTACAACATCATAAACAGGTTGAAGTTTAACTGAGATCTCTTCGTTGTTGCGAAGGATTTTGAGATCCAGAGGCGTTTTGCTTTCGCCAGATTTGGCAACCAGGTCTGCAACCTTACTGACATCCTTCGAATCCTTCCCATTGATTTTGGTAATCAGATCACCAACTTGAATCTTTGCTTCTTCACCAGGTGAAACTTTTTGGTCTGGGGCAACAGTTACCAAGTGATGACCTACCACCAGAATGCCGGCTGACTTAATCTTCACACCGATGGTTTGGCCACCTGGAATGACTTTTAAATCAGGCACGACATTCACTTTCACCGTTTTAATGGGAATTGCGCCGAATAGCTTGAGCTTCATTTCTGTTTGCCCAGAGTGATCGGATTGTAGTGAAATGGGTTCGTTCAGATTAACTTGAAATGAGTGCTGAGCATTGCCATTTACTTTCACAATGTCCGTGTCTTTGACAGTCACTTGAGCGCTAACGGGCATCGTTAATTGTAGCTGCTTCCCTTGGCCGCTAAATAAGCGGAGTTCCTGGGGGAAGGAGGCAAAACTTTGAAAAGGCGGAGACAAACTTACCATACAAACGAAGAAGACGAGCAGGAGTCCGAACAATCTTTTCCTTTTGCTGGATTGCAATATCTTCACGCTCCCTCACACATCCTTAGGCCCTGACGAACTGCGTCGTCAAATGCGTACCTATAAGTTAACCCCACTCCCCCTGTTTTATAACTGAAAATGATGACTATCTATACTTTCATACCCTTGCTTTCTTATTTCTTGCCATGGTAAGCATTTCCCCTGCGTGATGCAGCGTCGTTTCCGTGACTTCGACCCCTCCGAGCATCCGCGCCAATTCTTCAATTCGTCCAGAATCCGGCATATCTTGCACCCGTGTAAACGTCCTGTCCTGATCTACTTCTTTGCGGATATAGAAATGCACATCAGCGAAGCTGGCGACCTGCGGTAAATGGGTAATCGAGAAGACTTGACAGCTGTCTGACAAATTAGACATTTTCTCTGCTATCGCTTGAGCCGCTCGCCCGCTCACCCCTGTATCAACTTCATCGAAGACGAGTACAGGAATCTGATCAATACGCGCAAAAATAGTTTTCATGGCGAGCATGATCCGCGACAATTCCCCGCCTGAAGCGATCTTGCTTAGCCCGCGAAGCGGTTCGCCTGGATTGGGCGCCATTAGGAATTCGATATGATCAATCCCCTGACGGGAAAATTTCACTTTCTTTCCTTCGACTTCAATCCCGTTACGCTCGTCAAGCACTTGCTCGACTTGGACGCGGAACTGCGTACGCTCCATCTGCAGATCTCGAAGCTCATGCTCAATCTGAACGGCCAACTGCTGAGCAATTCCGCGGCGCAAATTGGAGAGATCAAGCGCAGCGACACCCAATTGCTTTTCCAAGGCAGCCAGCTTCTCTTCAATTTTGCGAATATGCTCGTCCTTATTTTCGATGGTATCGACTTCCGTTTTTATTTTCTCCAAGTAGGTAAGGATCTCTTTTATATTCTCTCCATATTTTCGGCGAAGAGACGTGATTGTATCCAATCTTTGTTCAATAAAATCCAAACGTGAAGGGTTGAACTCAATACCTTCTCGATAATCGCGGAGTTGGTAGGCGGCATCCTCAAGCTGATAGTAGGCAGATTGCGCTTGTTCAAGCAATGGCGTTAGATTAGCAGGATCCAATTGGACGATATCTTGAATTTTGGAAACTGCTTTACCAGCAGCATCTAAACCGCGGTTCGTTGCGTAAAGAAAATCATAAGCATCTGAAGTACTTTGGTACAGTCTTTCCGCGTTTGCCAGCTTGCGCTTCTCTTCGGCCAGCGTTTCGTCCTCGCCCGTCTTCAGCTTCGCGGCTGATATCTCATCGATTTGGAAACGATATAAATCCAACATCTGAAGCGCTTGTTTACTCGTTTCCTGAAGCTCCCGTAAATCTTTATGTAACTTCATATATTCGTCATAAGTAGATTGATAGATTTTTTTTGCTGCTGCAATTTCCGCATCTCCGAACAAATCAAGTGAATGGATGTGCTCTTCATCGTTGAGCAGCGATTGATGCTCATGCTGTCCATGAATATTAACGAGCCATTCGCCCGTTTGACGAAGCATCGTTAGGTTCACAAGCTGCCCGTTAATGCGGCTGGAGCTCTTCCCAGTAGCCGTAATTTCCCGGCGGATAAGCAGATGCTCGCTGGGATCCGCTTGAATACCGAGCTCTGTCAGCGTGGCCCAAACCGGATGGTTGCTCGGGAGCTCAAACATCGCTTCAATCTCTGCTTTGTCTGCTCCATAACGGACCAAGTCGGAAGAGCCTCTACCGCCAACAATAAGCGTTAACGCATCAATGATGATTGATTTCCCTGCGCCTGTTTCCCCCGTAAGGACATGAAACCCCATTTTAAAACGGATATGCACATGTTCAATAACCGCCAAATTACGAATCGATAATTCTGTAAGCATGTATTCCTCCTGGCTTTAAGATAATAAGGACATAACTTCGTTTACAAAAGTAACGCTTTTCTCTTTGCCGCGGCAAATCACTAGAATCGTATCATCACCGCAAATGGTTCCCATGACACCTTCCCACTCCAGATTATCAATTAGTGCACAGATTGTGTTTGCAGTGCCCGGCAGACACTTCATGACAACAAGATTATCCGTACTATCAATACTCACAAAATGGTCGCTGAGCGCTCTACGCAGCCTTTGCATAGGGTTAAAACGTTGATCTGCCGGCATGGAATATTTATATCTCCCGTCATCTAACGGGATTTTAATGAGGTGAAGCTCCTTAATATCTCGGGAAACCGTCGCCTGTGTAACGTGAAAACCAGCTGCCCGCAGGGACTCCACTAACTCATCTTGCGTCTCAATTTCGTGATTCGTAATGATTTCCCTAATTTTTACATGCCTTTGACCTTTCATGCCTACACCTCTATATGGAATGTGATTTTTTTGATTTTATTCATGGCCATATCGACATAAAGCACCCCGTCAGCCTCCGGGTAAATAAGACTGTAAGCCAGCAGCATATCGCGAATAGAGCTGCCTGTCATTTCAAGCGGTTTGCGTTCCTTGGCTACTTTAACCAGGTAAATGCGTTCATCCTTCTGGACAAAATAGTCAATAAATAGCCTGCTTTCCAGCTGCTCTTTATCGTTCAAGGTCATAGAGATTGGAATTTTGGTTTTACCAGCCAACACGTCAAAGCCGGCGCCTTCCAGCAGCTCAACAACTTCATCCTGAGGAATTTCTGAATGTTTTGGAATTCTGATTCGTTTTTTCGTTGGCCCGTCTAACCACCTCTGAAATCGAAAAAAAAGAAAGCCTATACCTACAATCAGGATCAACAAAATGACTGTGACATCGCCTCTCTCCATGTCCCTCACCTCGCCATAGTATTCGCGGATATTGACCGGAAATCCTTTTTATGAAGTGAAAAAACCCATCTCTGGGCCGCAAAAAGGGTGCTCAAAGATGAGTTTATTTGCCATGCAATTTTTGTGCTTCTTTGACAGTAAGGGCAATGAGGTCTTTCAGCGAAGCAGCGTCTGCAAGCGTGGCATCATCCTTCGAATCGCTTGACCAGTAAGCTAGAAATTCAATATTTCCTTCCCCACCCGTAATAGGTGAGTACGTTAAACCTTTCAAACGAAAACCAAGTTCTTCAGCAAAAGTCAGCACCGTGGTCAACACTTCAATATGTACGTCAGGATCACGTACAACGCCAGATTTGCCCACTTTCTCTCGGCCCGCTTCAAACTGGGGTTTAATAAGTGCAACAACGGCTCCCTCGTTCAATAAGATTTCTTTAAGGGGAGGTAAAATAATGCGCAAAGAAATAAAAGAGACATCAATACTGGCAAATGTAGGCCGCGGGCCGTTCAAATCCTCCATTGTGGTATAACGGAAGTTCGTTCTCTCCATCACTTGAACGCGCTCATCATTGCGAAGCGACCAGTCCAATTGATTGTATCCTACATCAACAGCGTAAACCTTAGCTGCCCCGTTCTGCAGCGCACAATCTGTAAACCCGCCTGTTGATGCGCCAATATCCACCATCACTGCGCCAGTTAGATTGATTTCGAATTGCTTTAACGCTTTTTCCAGCTTAAGACCGCCTCTGCTCACATAAGGATGAAGCGCTCCTTTCACTTTCAGCACAGCTTTCCGACTGATCTTCATCCCCGCTTTATCTGCGGGTTCTTCATCAGCAAAAACAAGGCCTGCCATAATGGCGGCCTTTGCTTTTTCCCTGCTTTCAAAATAGCCTTGTTCCAAAAGTAATAAATCCAATCGTTCTTTATCCGATGACATTGTGTTTGTCTTTACTCCTATTCGTAGCGTTGCAGCGTTTAGGCTCGTTGTCTTTTGCGAGGTACGAGCTTCTTCACTTCGGCAATTAAATTGTGTGCAGTAAGTCCGACCTCTTCACGTTGTTCCTTCACCGATCCATGCTCAACAAAGTAATCAGGAATCCCCATCACATTAACATGTAATCCTGTGAAGTGATTAGCTGCAAAAAACTCCATGACAGCACTGCCAAAACCGCCTTGAATCGCGCCTTCTTCCATCGTGATGATCGGAATCGATTCATTCGCCAATTGGCGCAAATACACTTCATCCAGCGGTTTAATGAAGCGAGCGTTCACAACGCGAAGTTTGATGCCTTCTTTTGCTAATTGCTCGGAAGCTTCTTCAGCAACCTGGACCATAGGGCCAACCGCCAATACAACGGCATAATCGCCATCACGCAGCGTTTCCCAAGTTCCAATCGGAATTGCTTTTGGCGCCTCATCAAGGTTTGCCCCGACTCCGCTATTCCGAGGATAACGATACGCGATTGGGCCTTCATCATATTCAAGCGCCGTCTGCATCATATCTTGTAATTCCTTCTCATCCTTCGGCATCATCAACACCATGTTAGGCAACGAGCGCAAGAAGGCAATATCGTATACGCCTTGATGAGTTTCACCATCAGGTCCTACAAAACCGGCACGGTCAATGGCAAAAGCCACATTCAGCTTCGGACGGCAAATATCATGGACAACTTGATCGTATGCTCTTTGTAGGAAGGTGGAATAGACGGCAAATACCGGCTTTAATCCTTCACTAGCTAAGCCTGCGCATAAAGTAGCCGCATGCTGCTCCGCAATCCCAACGTCGATCATGCGGCTTGGGAATTGCTTCGCGAACTTAAGCAAGCCTGATCCCCCTGGCATCGCAGGCGTAACCGCCACGATACGGGCATCCTGTTCAGCCAGCTGAATCAATGTGTTACCAAAAACCTCTGTATACATCGGAGGTCCAACTGATTTAAGCACTTGGCCAGACTCAATCTTGTAAGGGCCTGGGCCGTGCCAGCTGTGGGAGTCTTGCTCAGCGGGCGTGTAACCCTTCCCTTTTGTTGTGACGACGTGCACCAAAACAGGTCCAACGACTTTCTCTGCTTGCTTCAAGGTATCCAATAAAACAGGCAAGTTATGTCCATCTACTGGACCGATATAGGTAAAGCCTAACTCTTCAAACCAAACTCCGTTCAAAACAAAATATTTGAGACTGTCCTTCAGCTTCTCCGCTGTTTTTGCCAACGTGCCGCCAATGGCAGGTATTTTCTTAAGTAAATGTTCAACTTCTTCTTTCGCCTTCAAATAATGACGATCCGAACGGATCTTGCTCAAATAATTATGAATCGCCCCGACGTTGGGCGCAATGGACATTTCATTGTCATTCAGAATGACCATAATATTTTTCTTCTCATGACCAATATGATTCATGGCTTCCAGCGCCATGCCGCCTGTAATAGCACCGTCACCGATAATGGCAACGACTTTGTTGTGTTCGCCTTTCAAATCGCGCGCCATGGCCATACCCATCGCTGCGGATAAAGAGGTACTGCTGTGTCCGGCTTCCCAGACATCATGTTCACTTTCAGATCGCTTGATAAACCCACACAAGCCTTTGTACTTACGCAATGTATCAAACTTATCCTTGCGGCCTGTCAAAATCTTGTGTACATACGCCTGATGACCCACATCAAATAGCAATTTATCATAGGGGCTGTGGAACAAGGTATGTAGTGCGATGGTGAGCTCAACCACACCTAAGTTCGAGGACAGATGTCCACCTGTAACGGATAACTTTTCGATCAGAAATTGACGGATTTCACCAGCCAATACCTCAAGCTCCGCCATGGATAACCGTTTCAAATCCTCAGGTCGATTGATTTGTTCGAGCAGCACGCTTGTTTCCTCACTTTCAATGTGAAAATACTGAGATTCATTTCACCATTATATCATAGTTTTGGGCAAATCGTGAAAATCCACCCCGGGTAACAACAAAATATGTAAAATTAACCTTTAATGATCTCTTTGCATTAAATAATCAGCAAGCTGGAACAGCCTCTCCGGATTCGCAAATCCGCCTTGCAGAAGCGCTTTTTTGGCTTGCTCGGTCAATTCCTTAACCTTCATCTCCGAAGCTTCGAGCCCTATAAAATAAGGGTAAGTCACCTTTTGTTGTTTCTCATCACTCTTCACCGGTTTGCCAAGCTTGGTCTCATCCCCGATAATATCCAAAATATCATCCTGAATTTGAAAAGCAAGTCCGATCGCATTCCCGAATTCACTTAATGCAGCTAACTGCCCCGTTGTAGCGCCGGCAATATGCGCGCCCGCTCTTAATGAAAATACGATGAGATCACTCGTTTTATGTAGATGGATGAACTCTAATTCCTCAAGTTTCGTTAAGCCTTGTTCTCCAAGCATGTCAGCTGCCTGACCGCCAACCATTCCCCTTGCACCAGCATATGAAGCAAGCTCTTCTGTGATTGCCAGCACTCGTTCCGCTGGAATGCCGTGAACTTTGTGAGCTTGCGTGATGCTGTAGAAGGAATGTGTCAGCAGTGCATCTCCTGCCAGGATCGCCATGGCTTCCCCATATACTTTGTGATTCGTCAGTTTACCTCTGCGGTAATCATCATCATCCATCGCAGGGAGATCATCATGAATCAATGAGTACGTATGTACCATCTCGATTGCTAGTGCTACGGGCATTGCCGCTGCTTGAGATCCCCCGAGTGCCTCAGCTGCTGCAAGCACCAGAATAGGCCGCAGCCGTTTGCCGCCAGCCATCAGGGAATAGTTCATAGACTCACGCAGTGAAGCTGGAACATTCCACTGCGCTGGGAGTGCTTGTATTAATGCTGCTTCGACCATTTCAGCATTCGAAGCAATATATTCACGAATCGTGGACATTGTCTTCAACCTAATTCCCCTTATCTTCCAAGACAGGTTGGAAAGGCTTTCTGCTTACAGTGCCTGTTTCCCCTTCAACCAGCATCTCAATTTTCTTCTCGACTTGCTCGAGTTTCACACCGCACAAGTGAGAGAGCCTCACGCCTTCTTGATAAAGCTCAATCGCTTTCTCCAGAGGCACGTCACCGCTTTCCAATTGCGCCACAATGCGCTCTAACTGCTCAATTGCCAGTTCAAAGCTTACTTCCGTTTCATTCGTTGACATTATGGTTCTCCTCCATCCCCGATACTTGGCAGTCCAATCTGCCATCCTTGAGGCGAATCTTCACATGGTCCCCAACCTTCACTTGGGTAACAGATCGAATGAGGACCTGGTCCTCCTCGTCATACGCCAAGCTGTAACCGCGCTGCATGACCTTCAGCGGGCTGAGGGCGTCCAGATGACGGACGCTGGCTTGCCACTCCTGCTTCTTCGCACGCAGGAGGGTCTGCATGGCCGTGAGCATCTGCCGCCCCGAGGTATCGAGGCGCCGCCTTGCGAACACGGCCTGCTCTTTGGGGTTGAAGCTGCTGAGCGTGCGCTCCAGCTTCATGTGCCGTTCCGCCAGCCGCTGAACGCGCTGGCGCATCCGGTAACCGAGCTGCTCCGCCAGCCGGTCGAGCCTTTCCGCAGGCTGCATCAGCAGCTGCCTGCGAGGGTTCGTTAGGAACGGCGAGCGCTTCGCGCGCTCCAGCCGTTCCTGCTTGCGGCGCAGCTGCTGCAGCAGCCCGTAATGCAGGCGCTGCGCCTGCTGCGATAGCTGCTGCTTCAGCTCGGCGCGGCTAGGGACGGCGAGCTCTGCCGCCGCCGTAGGCGTCGGCGCTCTCAGATCGGCGACGAAGTCCGCGATCGTGAAGTCCGTCTCGTGGCCGACGGCCGAGATGACAGGAATCGCGGAGGCTGCAATAGCCCGCGCCACGACTTCCTCGTTGAACGCCCACAGCTCCTCCAGTGAGCCGCCTCCGCGGCCCACGATGAGCACGTCGGCTTCACCGAGCCTGTTCATCGCTTCGATCGCTTTGACGATCGAAGGAGCTGCCCCTGTCCCCTGTACCAGTACGGGGTACAGGAGGATTTGCACCGACGGAAAGCGCCGCTGAAGCGTGATGATGACATCACGGATAGCGGCCCCCGTCGGGGAGGTGATCACGCCGATCGCGCGTGGAAACCGAGGAATCGGTTTTTTGCGCTCCGCCGCGAACAGCCCTTCCGTTTCGAGCTTTTTTTTCAGCTGCTCGAAAGCCAAATACAAACTGCCGATGCCATCCGGCTGCATCGCCGTCACATAGAACTGGTAGGCTCCGTCACGTTCATACACGGATATATTACCTCGGGCAATTACCTTGGTGCCCTCTTTTGGAATAAATCCTAGCCTCTGGTTATGAGAGGCGAACATGATGCTCTTCAGTCTGCCGTCGGCATCCTTCAGCGTAAAATACATATGGCCGCTGGAATGATGAGTAAAGTTAGAAATTTCCCCTCGCACCCATACATCCTGAAGGCGATTGTCGCCTTCAAGCAGCATTTTGATATAACGGTTTAAATCCTTGACAGAAAAAATCTTCGTCTCGTTTTTACCCATAAGCTCAGTTAAACACTCACATTCACTTTAGCGGCGCGACTTGCAGCATCCACCGTATTGCGAAGCAGCATCGTAATTGTCATCGGCCCTACACAACCCGGAACCGGTGTAATTGCGCTTGCTATTTCTTTTACCGCTTCGAAATCGACATCTCCGGTCAACTTGCCGTCTGCAGGACGATTCATGCCCACATCAATGACAACTGCGCCTGGTTTTACGTGATGTGCTTTAATTAAATGCGCTTTACCTACGGCAACAACGAGAATATCGGCTTGCTTCGTGATTTCTTCCATATTCGGAGTGCGTGAATGAACAATAGAAACAGTTGCATGCTCACGGAGCAATAACATCGCCATTGGTTTTCCAACAATATTGCTTCTTCCAACGACAACAGCATGTTTGCCAGCGATCTCTACCCCTGTACGTTTCAAAATTTCGATAACCCCATGAGGTGTACAAGGCTTCATACCGTCTTTACCGATCATTAAATTACCAACATTCACTGGGTGAAAGCAATCCACGTCTTTCAATGGGTCGATCTCATCAACAACAGCTTCTTCATCAATATGTTTAGGCAGGGGTGATTGCACAAGAATGCCATTAATTTTGTTGTCGCTATTAAATTTGTGAATGAGTGCGATTAATTCTTGCTGAGTCGTAGCTTCAGGCAGACGGTGGACTTCTGAATATATGCCTACGTCGTCGCATGCTTTAGCTTTATTTCTGACATAAACTTGCGAAGCCGGGTCTTCCCCCACGATAACAACCACAAGACCTGGTTGATGGCCATTCGCTGTAAGCGCTGCAGCATCTGCCCGAATTTCCTCACGAATAGAACTTACCAATTCTTTTCCATTAATAACTTGTGCAGACATGTTTTTTCCCCCTAAAAATGTTGTGAACATCATCTTCGTAAGCTGTTAATTAAGTTGGTGTGACCTTGCTTTTCAATTCTTCGACTTCTTTGATCATTTTACCAAGAACACCGTTGACGAATTTTCCGGACTCATCCGTGCCATAGTGCTTAGCCAAATCGATCGCTTCATTCACGACAACTTTCGGTGGAACATCGTCTCTGTACAGCATTTCGTAAACAGCCAAACGCAGCACTTCACGATCAATGCGTGACAGCCTGTCCATTGCCCAGCCTTTTAAATATTCTTCAAGCAGCTCATCAATTCTAACTTTATTGCTATATGTGCCCTCGACCAGCTCAATAATATAAGCTGAATTAATTTTTTCCCCTTTGATATCCAATTCTGTTTCATTGTCATTTTCCGCTTCGTGAACGGAGATTTGGACAGCTTCCTGAGGGGTAGCCTCATTCATCTGGATTTGGTATAAACTTTGTACGGCAATTTCTCGTGCAACCCTGCGTTTCATTTTGTTCCTCCTAAGAGTTTTGCTTTAGCAAAACTGTCTTCGTAAGCATAAACATTTGAGTTTTGCTTTAGCAAAACTGACTTCGTCCTTTTAAGCTCTTTTTGTTAGTATACGTCATAATGGAGCCAATCCAAACAAAAAAATCCATGGATGTACCAGGGATTTTAGCGAAACATTCTCCATTTTTGCGTGAGATAGCGCCAAATGTCTTCAAGCGTGACGAAATTTTCCTTGCGATCCAATTTATTCCCAATGTAAAAACCGACCATAACAATGAATCCAAAGATCAACATATCCCAAAATCCAAAAAACAAATAAATGAAGCCGAAGAAAATGCCTGCTGCCACTCCGATCACTTTGCCCCTATGGGACTCCCACAATTCATTCCACATGAGTGGGTTCACCTCTATTCGACTCGGCTTTTAAACGTTGGGGCTGATTGCACGATATTTGCTACGAATACGGTTACGGAAGCTACAGGAATGCCGGTAATGTCCTCTATGTAACTTTTCACAGTACTTTGCATCTCTTCCGTGAGCTCAGGAATCGAACTTTCCCCATCCACAACGGTTCTGAGCGTAATTTCAAGACCTGATTGATTCACTCTTACACGTGCGCGCAGGTCTTTGGCACCTTTCGTACGACCAGCAGCTTTCAACGATAAATTCTCGACGGTTTCCATGGAAATACGAATATCACCAAAATCCGTGCGTTGGTCAATCGATGGCGCTTGAGCGCGGCCGCGGCGAAGCGTTAGAATGAGGAACCGAATAGAAATCAATAGCATGATCAAGCTAATAATGATGGCCGGATATGCATAGTTCTTCTCGAAATAGAAATTATGTAACGTTTGACCTGCTTGTTCTAGAGGGATCCAGCTTGATGCTGTGAACAATACAAGGATAGATGCAACGAAAATAATTAGGCTATAGAGTAGCAGCAAGAGCCTGTCCACAATTTTACCCACGTAAGCTTGTCCCCTTCCTATAGTTAGAGGAAACCCCCTGCATGCTGTAGGGGGTTTCAATGATCCATATGGATGCAGCAATTCCGCCTTATTTCACTCGACCAGCAGCTGCTGTTTCTTCTTCAACCGGTTTTTCTGCCTGTTTAAAATGAACATCATGAATATGAACATTAACCTCAACGACGCTAAGTCCTGTCATTGATTCAATTGCGTGCTTCACATTCTGTTGAATGGCGCTAGCAACTTCCGGAATGCGATTACCATATTCAATAATGATGGAGACGTCAATGGCAGCTTCACGTTGTCCGACTTCTACCTTTACGCCTTTGGACAAGTTCTTGCGTCCAAGCAATTCAGCAATGCCGCCAGCAAGTCCACCACTCATCCCCGCTACTCCTTGCACTTCCACCGTTGCCAAACCGGCAATGATTTCAATAACCTCGGGGGCAATTTGGATGCTGCCCATGTCTGTTTTGACGTAATCCGGAGCGATTGTGCTCATTGTGGCACCTCCTAAGAATTTTTGGATAAGCCATCCTTAATTTATTACTATAGCATTTTGCCAAAAATATGACAAATGATTATCTACGAGTCTGCATCGTTCACATCATGCTCTTCCAAGAATTTAATATCATGGTCGCCCTTGATAAACTTCTTGTGTTCGAGCAGCTTCAGATGAAACGGAATCGTTGTGTTGACACCATCAACCGCAAACTCCGTGAGCGCTCTTTTCATGCGGGCAATCGCTTCTTCGCGCGTACTTCCCCAGACGATAAGTTTGGCGATCATAGAATCATAGTGTGGAGGAATCGTGTAACCCGGATAAACGGCGCTGTCCACACGAACACCGAAACCGCCTGGCGGCAAGTAGAATTTCACTTGACCTGCTGAAGGCATGAAGTTCCGGTTCGGATCTTCAGCGTTCACACGGCATTCAATTGCCCATCCGTTGATACGAACATCGTCTTGTGAGAAGGATAACGGATTGCCTTCAGCAACGCGAATCATCTCTTGGATAATGTCGATACCTGTAATCATTTCTGTTACGGGATGCTCAACTTGAATTCTCGTGTTCATTTCCATGAAGTAGAAGTTACCGTCAGGTCCTAGTAGGAACTCTAATGTGCCAGCACCTGAATAATCAACTGCTTTGGCTGCACGAACGGCTGCCTGCCCCATCGCAGCACGCGTTTCAGGCGTTAAGATCGGACAAGGTGCTTCTTCTACGAGCTTTTGTCTGCGGCGCTGAACGGAGCAATCACGTTCACCCAAGTGAACAACGTTGCCATGTTTGTCCGCTAAAATTTGAATCTCAACATGCTTCATGCCAGTCAAAAATTTTTCCAAATAAATACCAGCATTCCCGAAAGCATTTTGGGCTTCTTGTTGTGCAGCCGTAATTTGGGAGACAAGCGTATCTTCGTTCTCCGCAATACGAATCCCTTTACCACCGCCGCCAGCTGTCGCCTTAATGATAACTGGGTAGCCAATATCCCTAGCGATGACGATTGCGTCGTCTACGTTTTCAACCAACCCGTCAGATCCTGGAATGATTGGTACTCGCGCATCTTTCATCGTTTGTTTGGCAACCGCCTTGTCACCCATACGGCTAATGGCGTCAGGTGATGGACCGATGAACGTAATATTGCAGCTTTCGCAAATTTCTGCGAAGTCGGCGTTTTCCGCTAAAAATCCATAACCGGGATGAATGGCATCACATTCTGTTAGTGTGGCAACACTCATCAGGTTCGTGAAGTTCAAGTAGCTGTCCTTGGACGCAGTCGGACCAATACAATAGGCTTCATCAGCAAGTCGCACATGCAGCGCTTCACGATCTGCTTCCGAATAAACAGCCACTGTATAGATGCCCATCTCACGGCAAGCTCTGATAATACGAACAGCTATTTCTCCTCGGTTCGCTATTAGGATTTTATGAAATTTCATTAATTTTCCTCCTAAGAGTTTTCCGTTAGCAAATACTAACTTACTCCGGTCTCACCAAAAATAAAGGTTGTCCGTACTCAACAAGTTGACCGTTTTCAACGAGTACTTCAACGATTTCACCTTTGATTTCAGCTTCAATCTCATTCATCAATTTCATAGCTTCAACAATACACACAACAGTTTTATCGCCTACTTTTTGACCAACACTTGCGAAAGGAGCAGCGCCAGGAGAAGCAGACTGATAGAAAGTTCCTACCATCGGTGAGACGATCTTATGTAAAGATGAGTCCTCTTGCTTAGCATGTCCAGTAGTCGCAGGTACAGAAGTTTCCAAAGCTGCAGTTGTTACTGCATGAGGAACACTTGCTTGACCGATCGGAGCATATGTGTGTTGAACTGGTGCTGTTACGTATACAGGCTCTGATTTATTCGGCTTGCGAATAGACAGGCGAGCACCTTCATTTTCAATTTCAAGTTCTTGTAAAGAGGATTGATCGACGAGTTTTATTAACTCTTTGATTTCACTCAATTTGAACATTCATGTCACTCCTTCAAAGTTGGTGAACCAGTAAAAAATGCGGTTTCATAGCCGCAACGTATGTATTATACCCATAAACGCAAGAAATGGAAAGAGTCCAGTTTTGCCTGGACCCTTTCCTGTGCCCTCCCTTGCAGGGTTGACAGCTCTTTTAAACTATGGACGAACGTATTGAATTTTGATATTTTCTGGAGTCGCACCAAGCTCTTTGACAACCATATCAACGATTGTAACCCCTTGGCTTTTCTCCAATTTATCGCTTTGAACCGTCACTTTCCATTTGTTTCCTTCTTGATTAACGATCGCTTGAGGGAAGTCTTTCATCAGCACATCTTGCAGATTTTCAACTTTATCTTGAACATCTGTCAATTTGGATAAATCATTCGTTGCTTTAGCGACAGCTTCAGGTGACTTTTTCGTATCGATGATAATTTCCATCAAATCGGAGGAGGCTTTGGCGAAATATTCACTTTGTTTCATTTGCTCACTCGTGAAGAAGTCGCTGGCTGATGTTGTTTTGGCTTGCTCTTCCATTTGTTTCAGTACTTGATCGTCTGTTTTCACTTCTGTTTTTGCGTCTACTTTCACGTCTGTTTTAGCATCCGTTTTAACATCCGTTTTAACATCTGTTTTCGCGTCAGTTTTCACGTCAGTTTTCACGTCTGTTTTTGTTGAATCTTGCGGCGTGACTGCTTTCGTGTCGACTTTTGCATCCGTGCCAGTTGTTGCTTTTACATCTGTTTTTGCAGCATTTGCAGTGTCGACCTGTGCCATATCAATCTTCACTTCTTGGCTCTGTTTCGTCGTTTCCGTCGATGCCAGATCGAGTTTATTCACATCCTCAGTGAACAAGTAATACGCGGATAACACCACCATCAAGCTAAGCATTGATACGAGCCAAATTGTTTGTCTTTTTGCGTTCATTTTATATTCCTCCTCAATTTTGATTACCAATTGGATTTATTGATTTATTCCCCAGTTTTCCGGGGTAAAATGGAGATACGATTCACTGGGACATCAAGTCCACGCTCGACGGCTTCCGAAATCATTTTCTTCACCGTCAAATTTTCAGCGCCTTTCGCGACTACGATGACGCCTCTGATCTTTGGTTTGATATATTTGAGCACAAGCGGTTTCTGGTCGCCTGACACTTGATAGATAACCACTTCACCGCTTCGCGTGACCTGGGATATATTCCTAGTCGCCCCGCCATTGTCGCGTTCTGTCGTCATTTGCTGGTTATCATTGTAATTTTTGTCGACGGTCATTTCCTCCGTTGACTCAATTGTGACCAGTACTTCAACATCGCCAACACCAACGATTTTTTGTAAAATTTCTTTGAGCTGCGACTGATACGCCAGTTCATATTCGTGAAAGGTCGAGTTTTCCTTGGATGTATTATTGAGAAATGTTTCTTTACTGGGAGGCGGAGAGGCTCTGCCCGCAGTGATGGGATCAACTTCTTTTACAGTCATAAATGCATTCATAATCATCAGCGCCGCTCCCATGAGTCCGATCATTATGACCCATAGGAGTGTATTCTTACGTTTCGGTCCTCCCGGACCTCCGCCGAATTTGTTCTCCATCCATTGCAGCAATGTTCCCATCGATTCACCTCGCAATCCTTCCATTCCCTTGTTCAACTTGGATATCAATGCGTGCAGGTTCAACCAACCAATTGCGCGTAATGCCTTGTTTCAGCCGTTCAACTTCCTGCTCGTAAGGTACTGCAGCCTGAGCCGATGCTGTTGTGTCTTTCTCATTCGCTTTAATTCTTATCGGATCAATGGGCTTAACCGGTTCCATGACAGCGATACTTTTGGTCCCAGGAGCAGGACTTGACTTGCTTTTGACTTCTATATCATCAAGGGTGACCCTGACTTTCGTTATGGCAGGCTTCCCATTATTGTCAATCTGTGCGACTACCTGAACGTCTTGGACAGTTAGATCTGTCTGTTTCTGAATATCCTCTTTCATCAGTCCAGCGAGCTGCGCCTGGATCATCTGCTGTGACTGCTCTTGACCCGCTGCTTGGAGCTTCTGAGCATCCTTCGTAATCACATCGAGTGATTTCATCCATGGACTTCCTCCGCTCCCGCTAGCCAGCATCGTCTTTTCGTTTTGCTGCTGTTCCGCTTGAGTTAACAACTGATCTACATCCCAATCTTTCTGAAACAACTGCAAGACAGGTGTTAAAAGAGTTAACAGGATGAATAAGCTCATGACCGTTTTTACATAGCGCTGCATGGTGTTGCTGGGAAGTAGAAGATCAACGAAAGTGGCCAGCATGATGACCATGATGACCGTCCTCAGCCATCCGCCTAACCAATCCATAGCGATACTCCTTTCATCGCATCATCACCGAGACATTACTAATCGTAATCATGATCGTTAAAGCTAGAAAGAACATTAAACTGACAGCAGCCAGAGCAGCGAAAACGTAAATCAAGCTTTTTCCAATCGTCTGCAAGCAAGCAATGATCGGGCTGTCTCCTAAGGGCTGCATAACCGCTGCAGATAAGTTGTAGATAAAAGCTAAAGTCAAAATCTTGATCGCTGGGAACGCGCACAGCATGATGAGAATGACAACTCCGACAAGACCGATCGCATTTTTCACGAGCAACGACGCGCCTATGACCGTCTCCGTTGCATCGGAGAATAATCGCCCTACCACGGGGACGAAGTTCCCTGTGATGTATTTGGCTGTTCGGATGGCTACGCCATCTCGCACAGCACCGGCACTCCCTTGTATTGAAATGACGCCGAGGAAAACAGTGACGAAGACCCCAAGCATGCTAAGACTGATCGTTCGAAGCAGGTTCGCCAGCTGGGTGACCTTGTATTTCTCACTTAGCGAGCTCACAATGTGCAGAACAGCCGAAAAGAACAACAGCGGGAAGACAAACACATAAATTGCCGTGCCCACCGAATGAATCATGAAAACAATGAGTGGGTGCAAGATGGCTACTGAGGTTACATTTCCCATAGAAGCTAGCAGCGTTAGCAGCAATGGCATGATTGCAATCATGAACTCGATCATCGATGTAATTGCGGTTTTGGCATACCCTATGGCCACACTGAAGGAATTGATTGCGATAATAATCAAGACCATGTACGTAATGGAGTAGCCGAGCCTGCTTACCGTATTTCTCTCAAAAGAACTCTGCAGCGTTTCAAGAATCATACTGAAAATCGTCAGAATCACGATTGAAGCGAGCAGCTTGCCGTTAATGATGATTTCATGGAACACGTAGCGTAAAAGTCCTTTGAAAATGCTTTTCATGCTAATGCCTTTGGTACCCAAGAGCAGTTCCATGAAGGTTGGCGTCTTGCTTTCGGGAAAGTAGCCGCCGTAATCTTTCATGAGCTTATCCCAATATTGCTCGACTGGCTCCGTATTCAAGTGCTCGGCTTGTTCCTTGATAATAGCTTCTGTCGGGGATTCAGCTGTCGTGAAGTTCGACATGCCGAGCCACAATGCCATTGTCATGATGAACAAGATGATCCAGCGGTTGTTCAGCTTCTGGTGCGAATAAAGTAGGTTCATTTGAGTCACTCCTAAATGGATCATCTAAGCAGGGAGCAGCTTAACGACAGTCTCAATGATGACGGTAATGATCGGGATCGCCATCACCATAATGAGCACTTTCCCAGAGAGTTCGATCTTGGAGGCAATGGATTCTTGTCCGGCATCTCGCACGATTTGTGCGCCGAACTCAGCAATGTAGGCGACACCGATAATTTTCAGGATCGTTTTGAGAAACACCATATTGATATTTGATTTTTGCGCTAAATCTTCAAGCACCTGGATGACACTGGAGATTTTGCCGATCAGAAACAAGAAAATCATGATGCCTGTAAAGGCGGCCAGCAAGAACGCAAACATGGGTTTCTGCTCTTTGATGATGAGCGTAAGTATTGTAACGATGAGCCCCAGGCCTACAATCTGGATGATTTCCATACGGCGCACCTCATTGGAATAGGAAGATCGTTTTGATTTCTTTAAACAAATGATCGAGCATGCTGACAACCATGAAGAGCACGACCACGAAGCCAATGACCGTGACCCAGTGTGCCATATCCTCTTTCCCCATTTGCTTGAGCACCGAATGGATCATCGCGATGATGATGCCGATGCCGGCAATCTGGAAAATGGCATTCACATCTACGTTCATTCCAGGCACCTCACTCTGTTGACAAGGAACTACTGCCATAGGGCAAGTCCCCTGCTTCCCTTAATACATCAAAATTACGATTAGTGCTCCGATAAGGACACCTAGGCTTTTCCACATTTTTTCGTAACGCCTTTGATCTTCCCTGGACTCTGTTTCTTCTGCCTGAAGCTGGGAGATAGCGAGCCGCAAATGCTTGATTTGATCACTGCGATCCGTCACGCCTAGTACAGACCCAAGCTGCAGTACGACCTCTTGCTCGGCTTGTTTCATCGATGTTCTTCCCCATACATCCTTAACGCTTCTATGCCAAATATCACGAGTTGATGTCCCATCATTCGCTAACAACCGCTCCGATGTTAATCGAAACAAAGAGGAAAGAGGTTCAGCAACTTGCTTGCCAAGAGAGGAGAATGCTTCAGGCAGTGGTGTAAGGGCGTATGTGATCTCTGTCTCCATGCGTCCAAGCGCAGAGATCAGCATCCGGATTTGTTTAGGGCGCCTAACATAATGAGCAGCTTGCAGAAAGCCATACAAGGTGGCGGCACTGATAATGAGCACTCCGCCAACGAATTTCAGCATCTTTCATCATCCTTTACGTGCAGGATAGAGTTCCAATGGTTTCCCCAGTCGATCCAATATGCGAAATGCAGCAGGCTCGCCTTTTCTTCGGTGGAGAATGACATATCTCGTAAATACACCCTCTTCCAAAAGCTGCTTCAGTACAGGCCTCATGCGAACATCCTCATAATCGGCACCATGCGCGGTTGCAACGACGCGAATCCCCGTGTGGATAGCCTCGTGGATCGCTGCTGCGTCTTCTGGACGGCCGATTTCATCGACGACCAGCACATCTGGCGATAAGGAGCGGATCATCATCATCATGCCTTCCGCTTTGGGACAGCCATCCATTACATCTGTTCTCGGCCCTAGATCGAATCTAGGCACACCTTTGACACATGCCGCCAATTCCGAGCGTTCATCAACTACACCTACCTTCTTGCCTGCCGTCCCCAGACCGCTTACTCCCCACTCTCCGCGGCTGATGAGCCTGGCCATGTCACGAATCAGGGTTGTCTTCCCTTGCTGCGGCGGTGATATGACAAGCGTATGATGTATGCTTCTCAGAATCGGGTCGTAGAGATGTGGCAGCACCTGCCTGCCCACCCCTTGAATCTCGCGAGCAATCCGAATGTTGAAAGAGCTAACATCGCGAATCTGCTTGACATCCCCTTGATCTAACACCGTACGCCCAGCTAGTCCTACTCGATGGCCGCCGACAATCGTGATATAGCCTCTTCGCAGTTCTTCTTCATGGGTGTACATGGAATGGTTCGTTAACATCTCCAGCAAGGTCAGACAGTCTTGACGAGTTGGCTTGTACGCCCGTTCTTCCCCAGTTACCAATTGACCTCTCTCATCAACAAAAGCGTATCCGTCACCCCAGATTAGCTCGAAGGGCCGTGATTCTCTCACCCTAATTTCCTCAACGCTAGCTTGTACGTCCGGAGGCAAACCGGAGAGTAGAATCCGAAGCGTCTGAGGAAGAATGTGCATGATCGTATCGTGCATAGAGAGACATCCCTCCAAGTTGTCCAGTCTTCTATATTCATTTCTATGCTTAATAGAAAGAAATATGACCGATTACTTTTTTAAAATACCAATGAATAGACAGCTTACTCCCGCAATGACCCAGAGCATCTTGCCGTAGGAAAGTTTCTCTGCTATCCCTACCAAACCTATCGTCGTAGTAGCTAGTAGTACTAGAGGACCTACTAGAGCGAGCGTAGAGTTCACTAGCAGCGCTTTCTCCACCGTTGCCAGTCTCAGCATGACGATGGCTGCGATGATCTCCATGCTCCCTGACATCATCCTTAGCGACGCCATGGTTAGGACAATTTTGTTCATGTGCTTTCTACTCCTTTCTTAAAAAGAAGAGCTCTTTTGAACCTTGGCAAAGTAACTCTGCGAAGCGATTTTATAAAAAGCCGGAAGAGCGACTTTTGCAAATCTGTTCCAACCAACCAAATAAATTCAAGAAGGAACAGATTTGCAATGGAGCCTGGAGGTTTTTATAAAATTGCGGAGCACACTAGCGTAACTTTAACGCTCAGCCAAGGTTCAACGGCAGCTCACTCTTTTTACCCTACCTTATGCGGGCTCGTCTGATTTTAGGCATGATGGGCACCACCATTTGCCCAGATGCATATGCTGTACACATAATTGAACCTTCAAAGGACAGTGAGGAGAAATACCGATGGAAGTTACCTCTTATTTGAACTGGAATCCCGTTCTGGCCGACCCCACAGGACAAAGGCAGGCCAAACCTAGAACGCTGGGTAAAACAATGGTCATGGATAAAGGCTTAGGGCCACATGCATTTGAAGATTTGCTTGCCGTGGGCAGCAGTCATCTGGATATGATCAAACTCGGCTTCGGCACATCTCCTCTGTATCCGCAGCACGTGCTGAAAAGCAAAATTAACTCTGCCAAGGAGCATGGAATTTGCATCTATCCAGGAGGAACGTTTCTCGAAGTTGCTATCACACAGCAAGCAGTGAATTCCTATTTCAATATGATTATTGCACTCGGATTTAACGGAGTTGAAATATCCAATGGAACCATTGATTTCGACCGTAAGCTCAGAAATGAGTTGATAGCGCGCGGGCTAGACGAAGGATTAGAGGTCATAACGGAATATGGTAAAAAGGGCTGGGGTTCCGCCATCGAATTAGAGGAATTGATTGAAACCGTCATGTTAGACACAGAATTCGGAGCTTCACTAGTAACCATTGAAGCTCGTGAATCTGGTATGGGTGTTGGGATTTTTGATTCACAGGGGAAATGTAAGGATGAGGAAGTGGGTCAAGTGCTCTCCGCCGTTTCCGGGCAGCAGCTTCTATGGGAAGCGCCGCTTAAAAGTCAACAGGTGCATTTGATTAGCATGCTTGGATCAGATATCCATTTGGGCAATATCTCACCGGATGAGCTTATCGCTTTGGAAGCATTGCGCAGAGGACTGCGTTCCGATACGTTGTCCTTAGGTACCAGAAAGGAATAAAAGATGCATATCGAGGTTGTCGCCAACATCGGCGAAGCAAGAAGTGACGATTTTCTTCATAAAACCGTCATAGTCGTTGATGTTATCCGTGCAACTAGCACGATCATCACCGCATTGATTAACGGTTGCAAAGCCATTGTTCCAGTGGATACCGTGCTGAGAGCCAAAGAACTGCAACAAGAGGGTGATCTGCTTGGAGGGGAACGCTTTTGCAAGAAAATCCCCGGTTTCGATTTCGGTAATTCACCATTGGAATATACCAAGGAAGCTGTACAAGGCAAACGCGTGATTCTAACTACAACGAACGGCACTAGAGGCATCCAAAAAGCGTTAAAAGCCGATCAAGTGTTAGCAGGCTCTTTCTTAAATAGCAAAGCTTGCGCAGCGGCAGCGATTGCCTTCAAAAGGGACACTGTCATTCTATGTGCAGGGACTCAGGACGTCTTCTCCTTAGAGGATGGACTTTGTGCCGGGCATATTCTTGAGGAGCTGGTCTTGGCTTTAGGAGAGAAGCAGGTAGCAACCAATGATTTCGGTTTAGCTATGCGTGGATGCTATTTGCAAGCTCAAAACACGTTATACGATACACTGCTATCCTCCAGTAATGGGAAAAAGATGTGCAAGTCTGGATTCATGACGGATATCGAAGCCTGCGCGAAAACAAATATTACGGATCAAGTCCCTATCCTTGAACGTGATCAAATGGTGCTGCTGCAACGTAGTTCAGGACGTCCTGCGTTCTAAATACAAGCCCCTCTCATAAACTAAGATGGAAAGTTATGAGGGCGAGGGGTTTTGATTATGAATGGCAATATAATCTTAGTTACACTCATTGTTATTGGACTCATTGGCCGTTCGCCAATTATTACAACAGCTTCTTGCATGCTGCTTGCCTTGAAGCTAGTCGGATTAATGCGGTACTTTCCGGCCATGGAACGAAGAGGCTTAGAGCTTGGGCTACTCTTTCTGACGATTGGTGTCCTTGTGCCGTTTGCCAGCGAACGCATCACTGTGAAAGACATCTTGTCGGTATTTACCTCTTGGCCAGGAATTATTGCGCTTCTAGGCGGAGCGATTGCAACGTATATGAACGGAAAAGGGTTGGAGCTATTAAAAATAGACCCACAATTAATTGTGGGTCTTGTCATTGGTTCCATATTTGGCATTATCTTTATGCGCGGAATTCCGGTGGGCCCTTTAATGGCAGCCGGAATTACAGCTTTTTTATTAAAAGTTGCTTATTTTATATCGGACAAATTCAGTTAAATCCGAGATTATCTGCGATCTTGAGGTCCGCCAACAAATGCTTGCTCTGTTGTGTCCAAGCCGTAAGCTGTGTGCAAAGATTGGATCACTTCTGTCAAGTTCGTGTTCTCGATGACGCAAGACACTTTAATTTCGGACGTGCTAACCAGAGAGATGGAGATACCTAAGTCAGAAATCACTTTAAACATCGTAGCAGCAACGCCAGGCGTACTAACCATGCCTGCGCCAACGATGGACACTTTCACCATGTTCACTTCGAAAGTTACTTCACGGAAGCCGATTTCACCGCGGATGGATTCAATTGCATCCAGCGCTTTTTCACGGTCAGCAAGCGTTGTTGTGAAAGAGAAATCCGCTGATCCATTGAGAACACCGCTCTGTACAATGATATCTACATCGACTTGAACCTCGGCAAGCGCCATGAATACTTTTGCCAGTTGACCCGGTTTCTCAGGTACACCTAGAATACTAACTCTTGCCACATTCTTGTCATAGGCGATGCCACGGACAACGATTCCTTGCTCCATCACTGCTTCCTCCTTCACGTTGGTACCTTCATTGTTAGTAAAGCTGGAACGTACCACCAAGGTAACGTTATAGTTTTTGGCATATTCCACTGCTCTTGGATGAAGAACCGCAGCTCCCAGATTAGCAAGCTCCAGCATTTCATCGTAGGAAATTTCACTCAGCTTTCTCGCTACTTTCACAATGCGCGGATCTGTTGAGTAAATACCATCTACGTCGGTATAAATCTCACAAAGATCTGCTTTGATCGCAGCAGCAAGAGCAACAGCCGTCGTATCAGAACCGCCGCGGCCAAGCGTTGTAATTTCTCCGGCTTCGCTCATCCCTTGGAAACCAGCTACAATTACGACGTTGCCTTCTTTGAGCGCATTCAGAACGCGCCCTGGCTGAATATCGGTAATTCTCGCTTTTCCGTGAACATCTTCCGTGAAAATCCCGCTCTGCCAACCGGTGTAAGAAACCGCTTGTTCCCCTAAACTATGTATCGCCATCGATAAGAGGGCTACAGAAACCTGCTCTCCTGTCGTTAAGAGCATATCCATTTCACGAGCCGGTGGGGCTCCATCGTAAATTTGCTTAGACAGGTCGATTAGATCGTCCGTTGTATCACCCATCGCAGATACGACAACAACGCAGCTGTGACCTGCTTGCTTTCGCTCAACGATTCTTTTTGCAACACGTTTCATTCGCTCCGCATCACCGACAGAGCTACCGCCAAATTTCATCACTATTAGAGACAAAGCTGACCCACTCCTAACGCATACTAGTGCATAACAATTCAATATTATAGCATAAAATGTGGTTTTGTGTGAAAAATTGCACACACAAAACAAAAAAACTCCCTGACTTGTCAAAAGTCAGAGAGGCTTGTCCTAGTTGAAACTAGGCACGGGAGATATAACGGCCATCTTCGGTATCAACTGTCAGCACGTCGCCTTCGTTGATAAACAGTGGAACTTGTACAACAAGACCTGTTTCCACTTTTGCACCTTTAAGCGCGCCTTGAGCTGTATTACCTTTAACGCCCGGCTCTGTTTCTACAACTTTCAAATCAACGCTTTTCGGCAGATTGATCCCAAGAATTTCACCTTGGTAGCTCAAAATTTTGATGTTCATGTTCTCAAGAAGGAAGTTCAATTCCCATTTCAATTGCTCACGGGAAAGGCTGAACTGATCATACGTTTCTGTATCCATGAACGTGAACTCGTCGCCGCTAGCGTACAGGTACTGCATTTCACGGTTTTCGATATGTGCACGGCCCACGTTCTCACCCGCACGGAAAGTACGCTCAACGGTGTTGCCGTTGCGCAGGTTTTTCAGCTTGGAGCGCACGAATGCAGCGCCTTTACCTGGTTTAACGTGTTGGAAATCTAGAACTGTAAAAATATCATGTTCTACTTCAATGGTAAGTCCTGTTTTGAAATCATTTACTGATATCACTTGTGAATCCCTCCGCTAGTCAATAATAAGAAAATCTTTTGTAGAATTTGTAAGTATTTTAATGCCGGTGTCAGTAATTACTGCGTCATCTTCAATTCGAACTCCCCCAAAACCAGGAAGATAAATGCCAGGTTCCACCGTAACCACCATACCAGGAGTTAAAATTGTATCCTCGGTTTTCGACAAGCGAGGAGATTCATGAACCTCCATGCCTAAACCATGTCCGGTACCGTGACCGAAGTAATCGCCATAGCCATGCTTCACGATGACATCTCGTGCGAATGCGTCGCCTTCTCTGCCTGCAATACCAGGTTTGAGATTGGCTAAACAATGGAGTTGAGCTTCCAGAACAATATCATAGATTTCTTTATGCTTGTCTGTCGGCTTTCCTAGCATAACTGTTCTTGTGATGTCAGAGCAATACCCTTTATAATACGCTCCAAAATCAAATTTGACAAATTCGTTTATTTGGAGCACGCGATCACTTGCTTTGCCATGAGGCAGAGCGGAGCGTTCGCCGGAAGCCACAATCGTTTCGAACGAAGTCGATGTGCCGCCATTTTTGCGGATAAACATTTCAATCTCAAGCGCAATATCGAGTTCCTTCACGCCTGGCTTGATGTAGGACAAAATGTGCGAAAAAGTTTGGTCTGCCAGATCTGCAGCTTCCTGCATGATTTGGAGTTCAGCATCGTCTTTGACCATGCGGATGCCTTCGACGAGTTTCGCAGTCGGCAATAGCTCGATGCCCGGTAATGCTGCTTGATAACTTAGGAAGTCACCATAGGACACATCCCCTTGTTCGAAGCCAAGCTGCGTAATCCCTTGTTGATTCAAAAGTTCTTTGACAGCTTCCATTACGTTAGCCTTATGCTCAACCACTTCAAAAAGCTTCGCTTGCTGAGGGGCTTGTGTCATATAACGAAAATCTGTTAAAAGTATTGCACGCTCAAGCGTTATAAGAACATAGCCGGAAGAACCGGTGAATCCAGATACATATGTACGGTTATATGCGTTCGTGATGAGTACAGCCGGTAAATTTTGCTCTTGCATAACCTTGCGAAGACGCTCAATACGTTTCTCCTGCATCGAAATCACCATTCCTTCTTCTTTTATTGCATATGGGTTAGTAGTGCTCTTAAACCTAGCTCATAGCTCTGCACACCGAATCCACTAATCTGACCGATAACAACCGGCGCGGTGACGGAGTGATGACGAAACTCCTCGCGCTTATGAATGTTCGATAGATGAACTTCAACGGTAGGCAATTGAACGGAAGACAGCGCATCGCGAATAGCGTAACTATAGTGCGTAAATGCGCCGGGATTAATGAGAATACCATCTTTCGTACCAAAGGCTTCATGAATTTTATCAATAATATGGCCTTCATGATTCGATTGGAAGCTCTCAATCTCAACCGAAAGAACTTCGGCTAATTCAGTCAAGCCTTGAATAATGACGGATAGAGACACCGTTCCGTACACACCAGGTTCACGTATGCCCAACATATTTAGGTTGGGGCCGTTAATGACAAGAACCTTTTTCAACAGGAATCACTCCCCAGCATTTTTCAGTCCACAGACTTTATCGCCTATTTAACCTTTGATATTTTACCATAACTTTCATGTCTTGTGTATAGGTTGTCTTGTTCTTGTATCTGTGTACTCGATCGCAATTGAATATCCAATAAACATTCCCCAGACCAAGAATAAACATAGATCAGTCAGAATGCTATTGAGGTCCAGATCCGTAATCCAGTATGTCATCCCCGCCAGTGGCCCAATCAATAAATAAATCGCCGCCCACCAGAGCGCACCATACCCTATTCCCCACCAAGCAGATTGCAACCTCCACATAGTGACCATATAGATGAAGGCAGCGATAATGGAAAATACCGTAAAAAAGCCCCACCCAATGAGCACTCCCTGCCAAGTCATAAGAAAATCATGTTTGAAAAAAGGCTCAACAAGAAAGCCCACCACGATAGTCGTAAATTTAAAATAGTGTTCAATTATTTTCATGGCTCCCCAAATGAATCCAGCGAAAAAGCCAATGTAGATGACGAAAAGCCAACGATTTGTTTTCATTTCCCCCACATTTTTCTCATTCATCAGTCGTTATCTTCCTTTCTCTACAGATATTGCACGTCATTCACAGGTAAGAATAGTATGTTCTACCGTTATCGGTAGCATTCAAACCCTGAATCCGTTACAATAGGAAAGTACGAAAAACCGAATTCGAGAAGGATAAGAAGGTGGATCTCATGGCAGAACAAAACAGTATATACGGAGGACAAGCCGTCATTGAGGGCGTCATGTTCGCAGGAAAAAATGTGCATGTAACCGCCGTGCGCAAGAAAGATGGCTCACTTGATTTCTTAGAAGTCCCTAGGAAAGATATCCCTTGGGTACAAGCGCTCAAGAAAATCCCGTTAATTAGAGGGATTGTCGGCATTATAGAATCCAGCGCCAAAGGTGCTCAGCATCTTAATTTCTCAGCAGAATCCTTCGCTGAACAAGAAGGTGAGGACAAGTCCGCGGCCAAAGATGAGAAACCTGGCTTCTTCTCCAACATTTCCATGATTCTTGGCGTGGCGGTTGTGGGTGTATTATCGTTCCTTTTTGGGAAATTTGTATTTACACTAGTCCCGGCAATCATTGAACAGTTTTTGTTTGGGAATGTATTTAGCAATCAAATTCTTCATAATCTTATAGAAGGTGTTATCAAAATCATCTTGCTTGTAGGATATATTTACTTCATATCCTTAACACCTATGATTCGTAGACTTTTTCAGTATCATGGAGCTGAGCACAAAGTAATCAGCGCCTATGAAGCTGGCGTCGAGCTTACCGTCAGCAATGTACAGAAGTTCAACACGCTGCACTATCGTTGCGGCAGCAGCTTCATTGTTTTTACCGTATTGATCGGCGTCGTTATCTACTCATTCCTGCACTATGATGGGTATGTTGAGCGTATTTTGCAGCGCTTAGTGCTGCTCCCAGTTGTTATCGGGGTTTCTTATGAAGTACTAAGATTCACGAACTCCCTTCGTGAAGTACCGGTTCTCCGTTACTTGGGGTACCCGGGACTGTGGCTTCAACTGCTGACTACCAAAGAACCTGAAGACAGCCAAGTTGAGGTTTCCATCGCTTCTTTTAACCGGATGCGTGAAGCAGAAAAAAGAATAATGGAGGGACGGGCATGAGAAGAAGATTTTCGCCGGTCGAGATCGCTATCGGTGTTTTGATTGCGATTGGATTGTTGGTAAATCTGCCATCTTTTTTCATTCCAATTCTCGTATTAGGGCTTATATTTCTTCTATACAAATTTCCGCCATCTCGTTGGAAAAAACCTTCCTTTGGCCGCGGGCCATCCAAGCCAAAAAGGAAAAACGCAAAGTTTCGCGTAATCAATGGAACAAAAGAGTCAGACTCGGATGATTTTCCGAAATATCATTAATCAAACTCGTCATTTGGTCGGAACGCGCAGTACGTACTTCAGATAATTCTCTTCATAGGTTTGGGCGGACCATTTAGTAAAGTAGTCTTGGGAAGCTTGATAGCCCGAATCATAAAGCGCTAGACTCAATTCCTTGGATAAATTAAATTGTGTGTTCCCTACACCGAGCGTAGGAATTTTAACCGTACGGAAGCGGTTTTTCATCTCAATGTACCGCTCATCATGAGCACTGAGCATCGTTCCAAACAAGGCTTCGAGCATAGTGATCGGCCCTTTAATTGTGTGCGTGGGCGTTTCGCTTTTACCTACCAATTGGAACCCGATAACGGGAATGATATCTTCACGATCGGTATCCCGGTCGAACACCCATAAGGGATAATTGCTTAACAACCCACCATCTACGATATAATAAAACTGCTCTGCGAATGGCGCTGCCTTCGCAGAGCTTTTTATTTGCCGGCGGATCATGACCGGATCAAAAAAGTAGGGAATACTCGTGCTCATCCGCACCGCTTTGGCGATTGAGAACTTCCGCGGATCAATCCCATATTGCGCAATATCCTCAGGCAAAACAAGCAGCTTGCCTTGCGTGATATCCGATGCAATAATTCGCAGCTGATTGGGCTTCAAATCACCAAAATTGCGGATGCCCTTGGCAGCAAGCAGCCCCGACACCCACTGCTCCACTGCTTCACCGGAATATAGGCCTTTCTTGATCAGCAGCCGCGCTGCCGGCCCGATGATTTTGGTATTAAAAATCGGTGATCGCTTCATAAACGATTTGAACGGAGTCCTGAGGATTATTTCTCTCATCTCTTCTCCGGTATAGCCTGCCGCCAGTAAAGCCGCTACGATCGCTCCAGAGCTTGTACCTGCGACTTGATGGAATACATACCCCTGCTTCATTGCTGCACTGACACCGCCGGCGAGTGCAATGCCCTTTACGCCACCACCTTCAAACACGCCATTGATTAACATTCGACACCCCTCCCCCAAATCATACAAAAGGGCTTACTATGTTATGTATGCGGGGGCAGTTTGTTTCTATGCACAATAAAAAGACAGAGTGCCGCGGGTTGCGGCCTCTGCCTTAGTTATCAGCTTCTAATTCTTTACGAACATTCAAGAGTTCATCTGTCCTACCTGGATCCCTGCGGAAATATTCGACCAAAGTCTCGATACATGTGATGGAATCCCAGCTTAGATGATGCTCGATTCCCTCAACATCCTTATATATATTGTCCTCTTGGACACCAATGATTGTTAAGAAATTTTCGAGCAGTTGATGACGTTCAACTAATCGCTTACCCATTTTCTTACCTTTTGGAGTTAACATAAGTCCGCGGTACTTCTCATAGATCAGATAATTATCTTTATCCAGCTTTTGAATCATTTTCGTCACGGAGGAGGGATGCACTTCAAGCCCTTCAGCAATGTCGGAGACACGAGCGTAACCTTTCTCGTCTATGAGTTTATATATTCTCTCCAGATAGTCTTCCATGCTAGGCGTAGCCATTGCTTTATTTCCCCCTGCTTTCCTTTATTTCCTGCCACTTGCTTACCTATCATAATCCATCAACCTAGATGCGGTCAAATATCCCATGGTTCATCCACTCCGCGCATTGGCACACTAAATGTCAGCAACGAACTTCATCCCGATTGGCTGAAAGGAGATTTCCATGACTACAGAAATACTCACTAGACCTGTACCTAGCACGACAGTCTTCGTGCCAGAGCTTGTTTATTTTGAGCCTGACGCGATGAATTATACCAAGGGCAGGCAGATCTATGAATGGGCCAAGCAGCAAGGGTTAGAGATTCAGATGACAACCTCACATAATCAAATACGCGATCTTCCTGGTGATACTGAGCTTGAAAAATACCGCATTGCCAAACGAACATTGGTTGTCGGCATTCGCAAGACACTTAAATTCGATACTTCAAAGCCATCTGCCGAATATGCGATTCCTATCGCTACAGGCTGTATGGGGCACTGCCACTACTGCTATCTCCAAACTACTTTAGGGGCAAAGCCCTACATTCGTGTTTACGTCAATATGGATGATATTCTAGGCGCCGCTCAAAAATATATCGACGAGCGGGTACCCGAAATCACCCGTTTTGAAGCCGCATGTACCTCAGATCCTGTTGGTTTGGAGCATATCTCTGGCTCCTTAAAACAGCTCATCGAATTCATGGGGCAGCAAGAGCACGGGCGACTGCGGTTTGTTACGAAATACCATCATGTAGAGCCACTTTTAGATGCCAAACACAATAAACATACCCGTTTTCGCTTTAGTGTGAACGCGGATTATGTGATTAAAAATTTTGAACCAGGTACTTCCAAATTTCTCGAAAGAATTGAAGCTGCTGGTAAAGTGGCCAAAGCTGGATATCCACTCGGTTTTATCATTGCCCCCATCATTTGGCACGAAGGCTGGGAAGAAGGTTATGCCACGCTTTTGGAACGGCTTCACAAGGAGCTTCCACCCGAAGCAACAATAGATTTAACCTTTGAAATGATTCAACATCGATTTACTAGAACGGCCAAAAACGTCATCGAAAAAAGATATCCGAAAACGAAACTTGAAATGGACGAAGAAAAACGCAAATATAAATGGGGCCGTTGGGGACAGGGTAAATACGTATATCCAGATGAACAAGCAAACGCACTAAGGGAATTTATCACAGAACAAATCTTTGATAAATTCCCTCAAGCCAAAATTGAGTATTTTACTTAACCATATGCTCATTCATCATTAAAACTTCAACCACTCCGGGGTTATGGTGTTTAACCAAAGTGTGATCTGCGTCATTTTACCTGTATAAAGTAAAACCGCAATCACGACCATTAAACCCCCTCCAATTTTCATGATCAGGTTGGAATAACGCAAAATCCATTTGGTCGAGCCGATAAAAAAGGAAAGTACAAAAAACGGAATCGCAAAGCCTAACGAGTAGGCAGTTGTTAGTTGAAACCACGTACCAGGCTCCGTTGTAGCCAGAGCAAGAATAGCCGATAAGATTGGCCCTACACAAGGAGACCACCCTGCGGCAAATCCCATCCCGATCAATACCGAACCGATATATCCCGCGGGACGAAACTTGATTTGAAGCTTGCGTTCTCTCATTAACCACTGCGGTTGGAATACACCAAGCAGGAATAAACCCATGATAAAAATCAACAGCGCAGCTATTTGCCTAAGCAAATCTCGATAATCGATGAAAAAATTGCCTAAAAATCCTGCCGTTAAGCCTAACGCATAAAAAATGATTGAAAATCCAACGATAAAACTTAGTGTATGCAGCATTGTTTGTCTGCGCACCTGAGCGGATGTTTCACCGGATTTCAATTCACTTACTGAGATTCCCGTTATGTAGGATAGATAAGAAGGATATAATGGCAAACAGCAAGGCGAAATGAAAGATGCAATCCCCGCCCATAAAGCAATCCATAAATTAACAGAGTCCATGTTAAATCCTCAATCCTCTTTTTAAAATGATCCCGATCAACATTGCAATGAGTGTAAGCACAACAGTCCCACCCGGAGCGAGATCCCAAACGCCAGCAACAACTAGGCCAATAACAACCGCAATTTCTGAAAAAATAACAGCCAAAATAACGGAGTGTTTGAAGCTTCTTGCTATTAGCAAACTACACGCAACCGGAATCGTCAACAAGGACGAAACAAGTAGTGCGCCTACAATCTTGATGGCAACCGAAATAACAAGCGCAGTAAGCATCGTAATCATCATATTATAATATTTAAGCGGAAGTCCACTTACACTAGCTGCATCCTCATCAAAAAACATAAGAAAGAACTCTTTAAAATGAACCGCAATAACTCCGACAACAAGAACGGATACACCGAGAACAACCCATAGATCCTGACGATCCAGCGTATAGATGCTTCCGAACAAATAACTCATGACATTCATATTGAAGCCCTTGCCTAGGGTAAAAAGAATCGTAGCCAGCGCAACGCCGCCAGACATAATGATGGCGATAGAGAGCTCTGCATACGTTTTGTAGGCTTTCCGCAGACGTTCAATAGCGAACGAAGCTAACAAGGCAAAGACAAGCCCTACACCGAGCGGGTACACGTTAATGAGAAATCCAAGGGCGACCCCAGCAATAGATACGTGTGCGAGTGTATCCCCGATCATCGACAATCGCCGAAGGACAAGAAAAACGCCCATTAATGGCGCTGTCAGGCCAATCAATATACCGCCAATTAAAGCGCGTTGAAAAAAATACTCCGTGAATATGTCCAAAATGCCCGCTCCTTACTGAACTCCGATCATCTCGCGAATCTGGCCGATCGAATGTGTCAAATTCGTTTCTCGGCAATCCTCGGGATCATGAGTATGCTTCACATGAAACTTTATGCCGCCGCTAACTTGCTGCGGCTCTGTACCTAAATAAGACTGCATCATATCCATGTCATGGGACACCATGATGAACGTCATATGATGATGCTGGTGCATGTGACGAATCATCCTGAAAAATCCGAGCTGCGACTCAGCATCAATCCCTACCGTAGGCTCATCCAATATGAGCAGCTCGGGATTGTTCACGATCGCGCGCGCGAGGAAAGCGCGCTGCTGTTGTCCGCCTGACAGCTGGCCGATTTTGCGGTCAGCTAAGTCCTCGATGCGCATGGCAAGCATCGCGTCTTCCGCTTTTTGCAGGTCAGCTTTGGATAACCTGCGGTAGATCCGCTTCTTCGAATACATCCCTGACAAAACAATTTCCCTCACAGTAGCCGGGAATAACGGATTGAATGCATTTTTTTGCGGAACATAGCCAATGCGTTCCCAATCCTTGAATTGGCTTAGTGGACTATCAAACAACCTGATCTCTCCGCTTGTAGGCTTAAGAAGTCCTACAAGCATTTTGAGCAGTGTTGTTTTACCGGCACCATTAGAGCCAATAACACCAACAAAATCTCGTTCAAGCACGTTAAAACGAAGCTTATCAATGACCTTTTTATGTTCGTAAGAAAAGGAAACCTCATCAATAGACACGATACTTTTGTGACAGAAATCTTTATGGCTTATCTCCATTTTTATAACCCCTGACTCGTAATGAACTACCCTTCTATTGTAAGGCAGTCACTAAATTTTTCAAATTTTTGTCCATAATCGAAATATAATCTTCGCCTGCTTTAGCTTGCTCTTCCGTTAATCCTTCAAGAGGATTCAATACCATCGTTTCTACCTTAGCATCCTTGGCTAACGTCTTTGCCAACTTATCGGATACAAGCTCTTCAAAGAATATATATTTCAAGTTATGCACTTTGATGTATTCATTCATATTCTTAAGATCCTGAGCGGTTGGCTCGGCGTCAGGAGATAGTCCCATAATGGACAATTGCGTCAAGCCATAATCTCTGCATAAATAAGCAAAAGCCTGATGAGACACGGCGATTTCCTTTTTCGAAGTTTGCCCCAGTTCTTTTTTATATCGAGCGTCTAAATCAGTTAATTTCGCAGCATAGTTCGCATAATTTTGCTCGTACGCATCTTTATGGGCCGGGTCTGCACTAATGAGTGCCGTTTTAATATTATTAGCCATTTTCACAGCATTTAACGGGCTAAGCCATGCATGAGGGTCGAATTCCTCTTTATTTTCGGAAGTTTTTATTAAAGCTGCCCCATTGCTTGCTTCTACTACTCTTAAAGTTGAATCCGGTGATAGACTTCCTAGAAAATCCTTCACCCATCCCTCAAATCCAGCGCCCTGATAGACGAAAATCTGTGCTTGCGTCATATTTTTGATGTCTCTGCTCTTTGGCGACCAATCATGGGGTTCTACTCCAGCTGGAACCAAGTTAATTGCATTCACATAATCTCCGCCAATTGCCTTAGTAAACTCATATAAGGGATAAAAACTAGTAACTACATTGACCTTTCCTTGAACAAGCTTAGCTTTTGAACTTGCAGCAGTACCGCATCCAGCCAATATAACACTTAAAATAACCATGACGGTTATGGACATGAACCATTTCGAACGTATCATAATAACCACTCCACCCGTGTTCTAAATCGTAATAATTTTTATTAACGAATTGATTATACGAGTCCCCCTACTTGAAGTCAATACATCTTGTTGGCAAAATAAAAAGACCCGCTGTGAATTGTCACAGCATGGCCTTAATTCAATTACTACTGCTCTTGCTCTTCTTTCTTCTTTGAACTGTCAGAATCATCTTTAGATGAACTCTTATCTTCCTTATCGGCTCCCTCATCAGACTTGGAACCCGCTGCTTTGTCGCTTTGCTCTTTCATCTTCTTATATCGCTCTTCTGATTGCTTAAAAAGCTTGTTCTCTTGCTTCACCTTATATTGAATAATCTCATCGTACATCTTATATTGTTTTTTTAACTCCTGATTAATAATACTATCATCTTCTTTTTTCGTGCTTGAGGCCTTCGATTTAGACTCTTTCTTTGCTTTCTCTTCCTCTTTCTTTTTATCCGAACCTCCGCCGAAAATAGAACAAGATGTTAAAACAAGAACCATCACCGAAATACAGATCAACTTCAACAAATATCTCGCTCTCATCTTTATCACTCCGTGGTTAGTTTCCTTTAGAGTACCCCACTTATATGAACCCTCATACGATAAAAAAACACCCTTGCCCTATGAAAAAATAGGGAAAGGGTGTTGCCTTGATTATTTCACAATCGCGCCGTTAGGCATAGAATCCGGAACCGTGGCCAGCGTCAACTGGTCCTCGTGCGAAGCCGCGAGAATCATGCCTTGAGACAGCTCGCCGCGAAGCTTGACCGGCTTGAGGTTGGTGACGCAAATGACCTTGCGTCCAGCCAGTTCCTCTGGCGTATAGAACTTCGCGATACCCGAAACAACTTGACGCTGCTCGTATCCTAGATCGAGCTGCAGCTTTAGAAGCTTGTCGGCACCTTTCACAGGCTCCGCCGAAATTACTTGAGCCACCCGCAGCTCCACTTTGGCGAAATCGTCAATCCCGATTTCTTCCTTAGGCTCTGGCGCGGGTACTGCTGATGCAGCCACGGCAGGTGCTGCTTCTTTCACTTCATCGGCGGTGTTTGCTGCTCCTCCGCCCATAGCTTCAACAATGTACGCAACCTCTGCCGGGGCGTCCAATCTTGGAAACATAGGATCTCCCTTTTGAACGGTAGTACCCGCTCGGAGATGCCCGAATGATTGCACGCTTTCCCATGCGGTTAAGCGCGGCAGATCCTCAGCAGCTAATCCTAGCTGCTGCCAAATCAGTTGCGGCGTCTTCGTCATGAACGGACGCAGCAGGACAGACGAGATGCGCTGGGATTCAGCCAGCACATACATGACGGAGCCAAGAGTTTCGCGCTTGGCTTCATCTTTCACCATCGACCACGGCTGAGTCTCGTCGATGTATTTGTTCGTGCGGCTAATCAGCTGCCACACGGCGGAAAGCGCAATGGAAAACTCCATTTTTTCCATTGCTTCTTCATACTTCGCTACCGTCGTTTGAACAGTCTCCAAGAGACTGTCGTCGAATTCGGTAGCCCCCGCCACATACGCGGGAATCGTGCCAGCAAAATACTTATCGATCATTACGATCGTACGGTTAAGCAGATTCCCCAGATCATTAGCGAGATCATGATTGACTCGCTCCACAAAGCTTTCCGGTGTGAACGTTCCGTCAGCCCCGAAAGGCACTTCGCGCATCAAATAATAACGAAGCGCGTCCAAGCCATAACGATCGATCAATGTCACAGGATCAACAACATTCCCTTTGGACTTCGACATTTTGCCATCTTTCATTAGTAGCCAGCCATGAGCAAATACTTTCTTCGGCAGCGGCAGGTCAAGCGCCATTAACATAATTGGCCAATAGATCGTATGGAAACGAACGATCTCCTTGCTCATCAAGTGAACATCAGCTGGCCAGTACTTTTCAAAATTACTCGCATCATCCGAACCATAACCAAGTGCAGTAATATAGTTTGAAAGTGCATCAATCCATACATAAATCACATGCTTAGGATCGCCTGGCACCTTAATTCCCCAATCAAATGTCGTCCGAGAAACAGCCAAATCCTCAAGTCCTGGCTTAATGAAATTATTAAGCATCTCATTCTTACGAGACTCTGGCTGAATAAAATCCGGATTTTCTTCATAATACTGCACCAATCGGTCAGCATACTTGCTCATCCGGAAGAAATAGGTTTGCTCCTTCATTTTCTCCACTGGACGCCCACAGTCTGGACATTTTCCATCAACTAGCTTGCTCTCTGGGAAAAATGACTCATCCGGAATACAATACCAACCTTCATATTCCCCTAAGTAAATATCACCTTGGTCAAGCAGTCTTTGAAAAATCTTTCCTACCGCATCCTTATGACGAGTTTCCGTAGTACGTATGAAATCATCATACGAAATGTCGAGTTTGCTCCATAGATCCTTAATTCCAGCAACAATACCATCTACAAACTCCTGTGGTGTTGTTCCTTTCTCTTGCGCTTTTCGTTCAATCTTTTGACCATGTTCGTCTGTACCCGTTAAGTACCTTACATCAAAGCCGCGAAGTCTTTTGTAGCGCGCCATAGCGTCGCCTGCCACCGTTGAGTAGGCATGACCGATGTGCAGCTTATCACTTGGATAATAGATGGGCGTCGTGATGTAAAACGTTTTTGATTTCGTTGTCATCCAAAATTCCTCCTAGCTAAAAGTAGAAAACACAAAAAACCCTCATCCATCTTGGGACGAGAGCTGAACTCACGCGGTACCACCCAGTTTCCCCCGCCTTTCACAAGCCCGGGGCTCAGTAAGTCTATAACGACTTGCCCATTAACGCTGGGACACGAAGCCAGCTTACTCCCATTCACACGTATTATCACTTCTAATACGCAGTCTGAGCCGCTCGAAGGCTTATTCTCCGGGACCATCTTCCAAACTTACTCCTATACCGGCTTTCACCTTCCCCGGCTCTCTGTTCATAGGCCTCCGTCTGTACTTATCCGTTCATCGAAACCATATATAACATCATAAGGCAAATATATCGAAAAAAAGAGCAACCTGTCAAGCTGACTGATCGTTATGAATTAATTTTTCCGCCCGCGGCGGTACATGATCAATTCCACCTGGATGAAATGGATGGCATTTACAAATCCGCTTCATAGATAACCAAGACCCTTTCAAGGCACCATGGACATCAATAGCTTCAAGTGCATACTGCGAACATGTCGGATAGAATCGGCAGGTTGGCGGCTTCAGCGGCGAAATGAATTTCCGATAGAAATGAATAGGAGCTTGCAGCGTCCTTTTCATGATATGTCTCTCTCCCTCAATCAAAATTAACTGAACATGATACTCTACCATCATGCCTGAAAAAAAGATTGGGGTCAAATCGCAGGTATTCTTATTCAGGAATTTGAAAACACTTCAGAAATGTAGGATAAAAATAAGTGGATATCGCCATTTTGACCCACTTGATAAAAAAACTTACACAATCATGCTTGCCGTTGAACTGATCTTTAATACAACCATTTAATGGAGAATTATTTAAACGATTATTATAAATCGTTAACTTAGTGTTAAGTCTGTTTAATTTAGATTCAAGATACGCATTTAGATCCCAAGTTAAAGATTTTTTTGGAGTTTGTCCACATTGGTGAGAGTCTTCAGTGGGTAGAAATTTATCAGGTTTTGGTGAATCGGGGGCAAAGATCTCAGGTTTATTAAGTAAATTAGTTCTATTTTGCGTATATTCGGATGCAAACTGAATTTTCTTCAACAATAATTGCGCGCTTCTATAATTAATTTCAAGAACAAGAGACAGTACGCTTGCTGTGCACTCTACTCCCTCTTTAATTAAAAATTGAATGGCTTGAAACCATAGTAATAATGGTAACTTCGATTTGTGCATGATTGTCCCAGCAGTTAAAGAAACCTGCATTCTACACTCTTTGCATTCGAACAATTTACGAGTTCGAATCTTGAATGCCTCATTATGATCGCAACGCGGACAACAAAAACCATTTGCCCAACGCATTTTCAATAAAAACTCCTCACATTCCTCTTCCGTACGAAATGTGTACGAGCTCATATCCATAAATTGCTGCTCCATATTCCCACCTCACAAAAGAACGTTTGTTCCTATTTTGATTATACCAAACATACGTTCTAATTGAAAGCTTTTTTTCTGCGGTCCCTGCCCGGTTCTAGGTGGATATGTCGGATAAACACAATTTCTGTGGTATATGCAACTGGACTAAAAAATCCAATTTTGCTGGTGCCCAGATCCATTACCATTGATAGGATGATGAAGACAATATTACGATTTTGTAGATACGACAGATTTTGCTAATTCAAGTTATATTTAGTTGCCAATGAGAGGGTTACAGTTCTATGACTGGTGTGGTGCAGGTCAGTAGGCTGGCGAGGTATGCGTGTGGTGCGAGTATGGATGTGTGAACTGATCGCTAGGTTGGTCAGGTTCAGTGTAGCGCGGGTCTAGATGTTGATGAGATGCGGTGGTGATCGATTGGTTAGTGCCGTTGGTTACGGCTATCTGTAGATGTGGATGGGTTTAATGAGGATCAGTAGGTTGGGGCGGTTGGGGGCTCGGGTCTAGATGTGAATGTGGGTGCGGCGCGATAGGTTGGGGCGGTTGGGGTGGTATAGGTCTAGATGTGGCTCGGGTTGGTTCGATATGAGGCTCGGGTGTAGATCTGGGTGTGGGTGTGGGTGTGGGTTGCTGTTGATAGGTAGTAGTTGCGATGTAACGATTGGTGGTGTTACAGCACTTGGTTCGCTTAGGCGGCATGGGTGGATTGACGAGGATAAATGTAAAAAAAGATGCCGCTGAACTAGTAGAGTTCATAGGGCATCGTTTATTGAGAAGGATTCTATTTATCTGAATGAAACAAGATCTAGGATAATTCCAGCTGTTTCTTCGATCGCTTTGTTGGTGACGTTGATGATGGGGCAGTCGAGCTGCTTCATGATGGACTCAGCATAGTCGAGTTCTTCTTGGATGCGGCGAAATGTGGCGTATTGGGAACCATCCGGGAGGCCGACAGCTTTGAGACGTTCGAGGCGAATTTGCAGGATTTGGTTGGCGTCCATAGTGAGGCCGATGATGCGTTTGCTTGGGATTTTGAAAAGCTCAGGTGGTAGCTTTATTTCTGGGATGATAGGAAGATTGGCAGATTTGATCCCTTTGTGTGCTAGGTAAATACTTAGTGGTGTCTTGGAAGTGCGCGAGACTCCAATAAGGACAACTTCAGCTTGAAGCATGCCGCGGTTGTCTTTGCCATCGTCGTATTTGACGGCGAATTCAATAGCATCTACTCTGCGGAAGTAATCGGCGTCCATTTCATGCAATAAGCCAGGTTTGCGCTTCGGTAGGTGTCCATACGTTTCTGAAAATGCTTCCAACATCGGTCCCATTATATCAACGGTTCGCACACCTAGACGATGTGCTTCATTTTTCATGGTTTCACGAAGCTCGGGTTGCACGAATGTATAGGCAACAAAGCCTCCGGCTGCAGCTGCTTCCTGCAACATTTGAACGATTTCACTCTGTTGGCTGATATGACCATAACGTTTAATTCTCATTTGTTCGGAATTGAATTGACGAACGGTGGCTCTGGCAACGGCATCGGCGGTTTCTCCAATAGAATCTGAGCAAATAAACAGCTGCTGTTGTTCGGTCACTCTGCACCTCCCCTTTGAACCTACTATACGTGAAATTATACCAAAAATGCAAAAAAACCTCTATCCTATAAAGCGACAGAGGTTTTTCAATTGATTGTTAATGTTTTTTTAGAATTTTAACTGCTTTAGCTGGGAGTGTGATGGTTTTTTCTATCGGTAGATTGGTTATAACATTTGTAGTTTTGAGAGCACCTAAATCAACTGTTGCCTCATGATCATTGTGATTCAGAAGGAATATATAGGCGTCCGTATTTTGAGTCCTAATGGATACCTCGACACCTGGAACAGGTGCTATTGGAGCAATAATTCCCTTGTCTTGGCACAAATTGCGAATGAGTCCTTGTAAGAAAGATGGCTCAGGACTAGTCGCTACATACCAGGCTTGGCCTTGGCCATATTTGTTTACGGTAAGGGAAGGCATTCCTGAATAAAAGTCACTGCCATACACGGCTTTGATCTCTGCGCCTTCTGAATGGATTAGGTCACAAAGTACACCACACTGATAGTCACCATTCAGTTCTCCCCACTGTTCAGCCATGATGATTTGGTTGGATTGGTCAGGGAACAAGGCATCGATTTCTTCGGCCCAAATCCCAAGTACTTTACGTAACTCACCAGGATAACCGCCTAAGGTGACGATATCATTCTCATTGACGATGCCACTGAAGAAGGTGGTGAGGAATGTCCCACCTGCATGAACAAAGTCTTCAACCCGTTTTGCATACCCCTTTTTAACCATGTAGAGAACTGGTGCAATGACGATGTCATAGTTAGATAGATCGGTTTCAACACCTATCATATCTACTTGAATGTTTTGCTGGAAGAGTGCGTCATAATATTTGTGGATTTCATTTACATATTTAAGTGCTATGGTTGGCCCGCTGGAAAGTTCGACTGCCCAACGGTTTTCCCAATCAAATACGATGGCGACTTTCGCTTCGACTCTGGCATCTAGCAGCTTATCTGAAAGTAATAGTAATTCAGCACCCAGTTCTGCGCACTCACGGAATACTCGTGTATTCTCATGACCGACATGCTCGATGACGGCTCCGTGGTATTTCTCACATGCTCCGACCGACCTGCGAAGCTGAAAGAACATGACTGTGTCTGCGCCGCGGGCCACGGCTTGATAGCTCCAAAGCTTCATAACACCTGGACGCTTAAGTGAGTTGTAGGGCTGCCAATTCTGCTGGCTTGGCGTTTGTTCCATCAGCATAAAGGGTTGGCCTTGTTTTAGCCCCCTCATCAGGTCATGTGTCATAGCTGTTAAGCTGATTGGCGTGTCCAAGGAAGGGTAGTTATCCCATGAAATCACATCCAAATATTTGGCCCATTTGAAGTAATCTAATTCTTTGTATAATCCCATTAAATTTGTGGTGATTGGGAGATCAGGCGTATGTTTTTTGATAGCGTTGTATTCAAGCTTGTAGCACTCTAGCATACTATCTGACATGTACCTGCGGTAGTCCAGTGAAATGCCTTGGAAGTTGGTGTTATCCACTCCCCATTCTTCGGACAAAGCATTTGGGGAAACAATTTCTTCCCACTCATAAAAGGTGTGGCCCCAGAAGCTTGTATTCCACACTTTATTTAATTTTTCAAGTGTCGTATAACGTTCTTGAAGCCAACTGCGGAAACCGTCCGCACATTGTTCACAGTAACAATATCCGCCATATTCATTTGAAATGTGCCATATTAAAATAGCAGGGTGATCCTTATAACGTTCTGCCAGCTTCTCAGCTAGGAGCGAGGAATATTTACGATAGGTAGGGCTGTTTGGACAGGAGTTGTGTCTCCCGCCAAATTTGCGCTTCCTTCCTTCGAAATCAACACGAAGAACATCCGGGTAGTTACGAGCCATCCAAGCAGGATGAGCCCCCGTGCTTGTAGCTAAGCAAATGTAAGTGCCTTTCTCATAAAGCTTGTCTATGATTTCATCTAACCACTCAAAGTCGTATGTATCTTCATTCTTTTGTAATTTGGCCCACGAAAAAACATTAACGGTCGCTACATCAATTCCCGCAAGTTTAAACATGCGTAGATCTTCATCTATGATTTCCTTATCCCATTGCTCGGGATTGTAGTCTCCGCCGTACCAAATTTTGGGGAGTTTCTCATTGATCATGCTGCCACCTCATCAAATTTGATTAAAAATATAAGAATAAGTCCATTGTATTGGATTATTTTTCATCTTAAAATATAATATTTTTACACACTTATATAATAAAATGGAACAGGTGAAGTTACCCATGCACAAAAGATACGAATTAACGCCTTCAACTGCGCAACCGTTTCCAATCTTTATTGAGAGTATTGGACATCATGAGGATCAGGAAAAGCTGGTTAGACCGGGGGGCTTCCCTTGTTATCATTGGCTTCAAACTTATGCCGGTGAAGGGGAGTTCGTGCTGGATGGGAAGAAATATTTACTGCCGGAAGGAACGGGTGTTTTCATGTTACCGGAAGTTCCACACTCTTATTATGCAGTTACGGAACTATGGTGCACGCAGTACGTAACCTTCAGCGGAGCTTGTATAGAAGCTATCCTAGGCACTTTAGATTTATTGGATTCTGCTGTTTACAAATGGGATTTGAATGGTCCGATGCAGAAGGCAATTGGTCAAATAATTAAAAATATGGATGCTGGCTCCGAGTACTCTGGGTATGACGCATCAGCCGATTTATACCATTTTTTTATCCAGCTTAAAAAGCATGGTCAGGTCAATAACCGCACCTCGATTCGGAATCAAATTGCCCATTTGCAGCCTTTATTGATATGGCTTGAAACCCATTATCATAATCCCGATACAAGTCTTGAAGAAATGGCTGAAGTCTTAGCTATAACACCCAGGCATATGAACACCTTGTTTCAGCATGCATTTGGTCTTTCGCCTTACTCCTATTTAATTCGCATGAGGCTCCGTAAATCCAAAGAAATACTAATTCACAAGCCTACGAAAACAGTCAAAGAAGTGGCTAAGTACGTGGGTTTTCGTGATACGAGTCATTTTGTAGCCAGCTTCCGCAAGCACGTCGGTCTAACGCCAGAAAGGTTCCGGCAGATGAATTAGTTAATCGAATAAGTTATAATGAAAATATAGTAACTATTTTTTCATTAAAGGAGTCTGACTTATTTATGATTATAGAGATTTTTGAAGATATTGTGTGTCCCTGGTGCCGTATCGGCAAAAAGAATATGGAAGATGCGCTAGCCGATTTTACAGATGAACCCGTGGAAATTCATTTTCGCGCCTTCCAGCTAGATCCATATACACCTACGGAAGGTTCTCCGTTCCGCGAAGTCATGCGCCAAAAAGTCCGTGCAGACGAGGATCGATTAAACGGCATGCTGCAGCAAGTCACTCAAGCAGGTAAGGCCTCCGGTTTACATTTTGATTTCTCCAAAATTGAGAAAATGCCGAATACGCTAAAAGCTCACCAGCTTATTGCTATTGCGCCTGAGGAGTTAAAAAAGCCGCTCGTTGATGCGTTATTTAAAGCATATTTTGAAGATGGTAAAGACATTGGCAATTTGGATGAGCTGCTGACTACAGCAGAACAGATCGGTATGGACCGCGAGAAAACAAGTGCGCTTTTGGAAGCAAAGGAAGGCCTTGAACAGGTCGAAGATGATCTTGAGTTCGCTAGCCAAGCTGGTGTCACTGGCGTTCCCTTCTTTGTAATCAATAAGAAATATGCACTTACTGGCGCACAGCCATCCGCAACATTCCTGCAGGCCTTACAGCAGATTAGTGCTGAGTAACAAAAAACCGACTCGCTTTTCGCTATGAAAAGCTGTCGGTTTTTTGTTTGTATTTGCGATTTAGGCTGCTGCTTCTGATGCTTCTACTGATGCTTTTTTAGTGAATATTCGCAAGTAAAAAAGTCCACTAATGATGACCACAGCCGCGAAAATGATAAGCAGATTACTGTATGGGATGGCTGCTAAGGAATTCAGAACCGGATTCTTGTAAAACTCCATCATACCGCCATCCAACAATTTGGCTACAAGAGCCGTGCCTACAGCACCTGAAATAAAGGTGATGAGGTTGAATAGCCCCATTCCGACTCCAGTTTGACTTACACTCAGTGTCAATGAGACACGATTGGCCAGAGCCGTTTGCACGAAGGAGAAACCTACATAAGTAGGAAGAAGTGCCGCAGCAATGAACCATGGTGAATGTCCAACCATGAAAGCAATTGCCAATAGGCTGATTACCAGAAGTCCAAGGCCGATAAAGACAACAAAATTATTGCCTTTTTTGTCCGCTAAGTTTCCGCCTATTGTACCAAAAATAACGGCACACATCGCACCTGGGAAGAGAATAAGACCAATTGTGCTCGTGCCTAGATCATTCACTTTGGCTAACATGAGCGGAATGACAAACATAATCCCCATGACCGTGCAAAATACGAGGAATCCAACAATTAAACCACCCCGAAGCAGTTTATTTCGGAATAACAACGGTTCAATAAAAGGATCTTTAGCTTTACGAATGTGAGAGATAAACCAAATGAATAGAGCTAAGCTCGCGGCCAAATAGTACCAATGAGGGAAAGATAAGTAGACGATTATACCAGCAACAGAAAATGCTACAAGTGCCGCGCCTAAAATGTCTACACTGCCTTCTTTACGTTTTTCCTCTGGTAAAATTTTATTGAAAAATGGGATTGAGATCAGCGTGAATAAAGGAATGATGAACAAATACGTCCAGTGGAGTGATGAGGAAACAAAACCGCCCACTACTGGCCCTACGGCGATGGCAAAGGAAACAGTGGAAGTTAAAAGCCCAAAAACTTTTCCTCGATCCGTTGGTGAAAAGTAGCGTGCAACAACGACCATTACGAGTGCTGGAATGGCTGAAGCCCCAGCTCCTTGCACAGCGCGTGCAAAAATAACTGCGGGATACCAAGCCTGAAGTACAAAGCCAAGTGCAGATCCCACACTATATATAAGGATTCCGGCAACGATCAGCTTTTTCAAGGAAAAAATATCGGATAACCGTCCATAAATAACGGAGCCAATCCCGAAAAAGATGATAAACGTGGTGAGCACCCAGCTAACTCCTGTCGGTGTAATCCCATACTGCTTAGCGATTTCGGGTGTTGAAACGTTGAAAACTGTTTCGTTTAATACAGCAAAAAAGATAAGAAAAATAATCCATGGCACAGCCTTTTTGGTATCTATAACCTTCTCTTGTGCCACCTCTTCTGTTGCAGAAGCAACGTGTTGCATGGTTTTCACCTCCACTTTTCTCTAGTTATCTGTAAACTTTTTCATTACAATTAACTGTAATAATAATTGTTATAGTTTAATCTGTCAAGGGATATCTTCCTTCTTTCAGCAAGATATAAGATAATGAACGAATGGACTTGCATAAATCGAACAGGAGTTACTTCAATGACCACTTTACTTCAATGGCTCAAGCATCTGCCTTCCCGTACTATGATTGTGATTTTGCCTTTTTTCCTGATGTTCATGGTCGAATATTTAGAACGCGGCTCGTATGAAGAGCTCCATAAATGGGCGATGACCCATCCTCTTTCCATGGTTCTTGCCTACTTTGTTGTGGGAACTCTGTATCTCTTCCTAATTGCCGTCACTGGCAAAAGCCGTTTGTCCTTCTGGTTGCTTTGCGCAGTGCTTTTACCGCTTGGTGCAATAAGCGGCAGCAAATTAAAGGCAATAGGAGCTCCTTATTATCCATGGGATCTTTATTTTAACAATCAAATTATCGCGTACATGCCTTTTTTGAAAGGGTATCTCAATCTCCGAATACTCGGATTTGTTACGATCTTTCTGGTTTTGCTCGCCGTGTTATTTCATCTGGTACTGCGCCGCCATCGCATCCAGTTTACATGGATTGAACGCAGTCTCTATGCTGTCATTGCCATCGTGATGGCGACGAGCCTTTATACGGACAAGCCAATTCCATTCATGAATCTTTACGGCATTTACACGGTCCCCTGGGATCAAACAATAACCTATGATGAGAACGGGTACCTTTTTTCTTCTGTACAAATGTTAGGTTTTCTGAATGTAGCCAAGCCAGATGATTATAATAAAAAAGCGATTGATGCCATTTTAGCTAAAATTCCAGAGAAGCCAGCAGCAAGTGATAAAAAACCAAATATCATTGTCATACTTGGCGAATCATTCTGGGATCCAACACTTATGAAAAACGTAACATTTAGCCGTGATCCGATCCCTAACTTACATCAACTTCAAAAAACGTTCACGAGCGGTTGGATGATGTCTCCCCAATTCGGCGGCAGTACGGCAAACGTAGAATTCGAGGTACTGTCTGGTAACTCCATGCGATTCTTCGGGAAATCTCCTGATAAAATACTGCCTTATATCCAGTATATGAATCATGGCGTTGACTCATTAGCAAGTATCATGACTAGACAAGGGTACACAGCGACTTCTATCAACCCTTTCTTCAGCTATTTTTTTGATAGCCGTAAAGTGTATATGGATTTTGGATTTTCGCGGTTTATTTCCAGCGAGTATTTCCCAAATGATTTTGAAGGACCGAACTATGCGGATCGGGCTGTAGTGAAGAAGATTATTGAGGAAACTGAAAAAAGCGCAGGACCTGATTTTATTTTTGCAAACACGATGGAAAATCATCATCCTTATAGACCAGGGAAGTTCAACAAAAACACGATTGAAGTGACAGGGGATATTTCCTCAGAGTCCAAGGGGATTTTGGAAACGTATGCTCAGGGTATTAATGGAACTGACAAAGCGCTTCAGTCATTGGTGGACTATTACTCCAAGAAATCTGAGCCAACCATTCTGTTGTTTTTCGGCGACCACTTTCCTTTTTTTGAAGATGATTACAAAGTGTACCGCGATGCGAAGTATGTGCTTCCAAACGATCCTGATTTATATACAAAAACGCACTATACGCCATTCTTGATATGGAACAATTTCCTTTCCGAAGAACAAGAACAGTTGAATCTCAAGATGAGTCCTTCGTTCCTGGGTCCAAAGCTTCTTCACATGGCTGGCGTTAAAGGAAGTTACTACACGGATTATCTGTATGATTTATCGCAGAAGATTCCGGTGATTCCGCCTAATGACATGTGGGATAAATATAACATTAAAGCAAGCGATCTTAGCGAATATATGAAGCTTCAGTACGACAATTTATTCGGTGGCCGCTATGGGTACGAAGCCAAAGGTTTCAAAGATACAATCGTTCAGCCAGGTTATGTGTTAGGCTATGGAGATCCGGTCATTACTAAAATAAATCACAGCGGTAATAAAATTCAGGTCGTGGGCAAGCCTTTTTATTCATCCTGTAATGTGTACATTGATGACAAATTGTTTAAGTCTAATTTTGATGGAGAAGATACCTTGTATGTTGATTTGACGGATAAGGAGAATCCTATCCTGGGTAACGATAAGCCTCATCAAGTCGAAGTACGCGTCTATGACGATAAAAAGATGAAGATTGGTCAATCAGCTCTATACCCGCTCCCACAGTCATGACGTTAGCGCTCTTGGAATAGGATGAACCATATCCTGCATCCAAGGGGGTTTTGCGTTTGTCCAGTTATGTTCCGCCTGCTCATGTTCATTTTTTTGAGGTCATGTCATCGGACACCCTCAAGCATAATCATTTATTACGCCTGTATACCTTTAATGTGAATGGCACTGCCTATGACGGGCATGTTCACCAGTATCAAGGGATTACTGGCATTAGATATGGGCATTATCATAGCTACCTTGGTACGACAGGTCCTGCCATTGCGCTTCAGAACGGTACTCATATTCATTACTTAGAAGGAATTGTCGAACTTAACGCTTTTAACACATCAAGAGGCAACTCACTAAGAATCTCCGCCAAAATAACTGGGCTGATTACAGAGCTGCATCAGCATACGTACTCCGGGTATTCTACCACTGGATTTGGCTATGAGCCTTGGTGAAAAAAAGAGTCAAGTATGGAAGCTCTAAGGCCTCCACTTGACTCTTTCATGTTTATTATTCTTTGGTCTCAATGTGAATGGACCACTCGAAAGTGAATGTCTCCCCTGCTGCTAAGCCAAGGGCACCGGATATTTCAGGTGCAAAGGACTCGTTGAACACGTTCATAATACTCGTGTAAGGCTCCAGAGACACGGCATTCGTCCATGGCGCCGTAAAAAGAACATGGATGGGAAACTTGTCTCCCATATTGAACACGAGCTTCGTGCCGCGAGCTTCATACTGAATCTCGCAGGTTTGCGGGCCTGGCTCGACGCTGAGCAGTTGCGAGCCCCCTGGATAGCTTGGCAGCGCCGTAATGAGCTCACCCTGCTGCAGCGCCGCAGTCAGCGGCGATGGCGCAGGCTCCCCTGCGGCGTAGCCGTCCGCGCTGAGCGGCCATTCTGCCGCTGCGGGGATCACAACCTTCACGCGGCTAGCTTCGCCGTCCGCGTAGGCAAAGTACGGGTGAAAGCCAAGGGACAGCGGCATCGTACTGCCGCTCTTATTGGCGATTTCACCGCTGAGTGACAGCGTACCGTCCTTCAGCCGGTACGTGAAGCGAAAGCATGCGGCGTGTGGGAAATACGCCAGCATGTCCGGGTGCTCCGCGAGGTCGAACTCCGCGGAGACATAAGCCCCGCCAGCGGTATCTGCGCCGCTGGCAACGACCTTCCACGGCCGCTCGCGCAGCTCGCCGTGGGAGTGGTCGGGCTCCCTGTTAGCCGGGAGCCGGTATTCGCGGCCTTCGAAGGTGAAGGCCGCTTGCTTGACGCGCCCCGGCGGGAACAGAATGGGCACGCCGTAGCGCGAAGACTTGACGCGAAGCTCAGCCGCGCTGGCTGGCTTCGCGATGTAGGCATGGTTCCGCACGTCGAAGCGGAACAGGTGCAGTCCTACGGCCGGGATGATTTCGGCCGTTGCTTGGGCTTCGTGGTCGACGAGGCGAAGCGTCGACTCCCCGTCCCATTCACTATGGATTAATTCATAACGTGACAATGTTGAATCCTCCTTGTTTGTGCTTAAGATAAGCTAGGTTTGTAGGTATTTTTTCTTGCTATTTGCCCGTAATAGTTCATCACTAATAGGATCCCCACTACAAGAATTATCGTAGTGACCATGCTGCCTTCAGCCCCAAAGCTGCCTCCGGAAAGAAGCACGTTACCTTGTGCTTCGGTTTTGAAAATAGAAGGCATAGGTGTGCCAGATACTTGAAATCCGAAGATGCAGCCTTGAATGAAGTTCCAGGACAAGTGCATGCCGATCGGCATCCACAAGCCTTTTGAAAGCTCACGAGCAACGCCGAATAACAGCCCCGCCAAAATCAAGTTCAAAAGCGGCATGGGTGTGCTCCACATCCCGGGATTGAACGAGTGCAGGAATGCGAATACAAGTGTCGATACGGTTACGGCAACCGATCTTCCAAACCGTTCTTTCACTAGTCCCTGCAAATAGCCACGGGCGAATAATTCTTCATTAACAGCTACGCCAATGAATAACAAGAACCCGCTTACTAATTCGAGCAGCATCGATTCCGTCCATGAATTGAGCTGCATGCGAATACCGCCGAGCAGCCAGATGCCTAAGCAGGAAACCGAGATAAGGAGTGCCCCCGCTGCGAAGCCTTCACCAAATCGTCTCCCAAAATGGCGAATCTGCAGGCCTAATGTCCATCCTTTGCGTCGTTCAAAGATCCCATACGAGAGAAACACGCCGCCTACGAAACCAATAATTTGCGCCCACAAAGCTGCCTTAATAAAAAATGAATCGCCTGCAACAGCGGCTAGGCTCCTCTCCAGCTCCGGCTGCTTCAAAATCGCAATAACCGCTGCCGCAATCGATAAAATGACCGTAATGACAACAATGAAAACAAGGGACAAGAGTACTTTGCCCAAAATGGTCAAAATGGATAAGGGCATTCGCTTCTTTACATCAATGAGGCTTCACTCCTTTCTCACCACTTATTCGAGAAAGAGTGCCTAAATCCTGCCAATTGCGTGGCAAAGGAACTCTTGTGCAATTGTTGGCTCCGTGCCACAATAGAGGAAATATTGGATTTGTCTACGGAGGACTCATGCTGTTCGTTCTATTTGCTCTATGGATTATCGCACTCGGCCTTGTTATGATCGACCCCAGGTCGAGCACCATGCGCTGGATGAGTGCCATCGCTTTTACTGGAGGATTCGGCGCTCTTGCCGCCGTTTTATCCGAAACCTTCATTCCCTATATCCAGCAAACAGTGCCTAATCCTTCGATTAGCGCGCTGCTCTATCGCTTTATGGGGATTTGCTCGTTAATTTCTTATTATGGCTTACCGTATTCGTTCGCTATGCTCTCGCTTAGCTATAACGCAGTCTGGCAAAAACCTGTCTTACGCACGTGGCTGCCAATCGTACTACTGCTTCCTCCTATTGCTTGTCTCCTGTTCACGCCAGGATATACCGAGGAAATGCCGATTGCGTTCCCCATCGTCGCGTTATGGGCGGTGCCTTATTTTTTCATTGGCGCTGCGCTAATTATGATGAAAAAGGAACGGCTTCCTGCCCTGAGACGAACGCATTTGTTCACTTGTCTGGCGCTTTTGCCGCCTATACTTTGTGTTGGTGTGCTAAACTATGTGATGCCAAGCTTCGGTTATTACCGGATGTGGATATACCACGTATGGATTCTTGCCTTTGTCGTACCTTTTTTCGTTTTCACTTTTTTCAAATACGGGTTTCTCGGTATGAGGCTTTTAATCGAACGTCGCAAACTTGATTCTACACTTCGTGCAATCACCTCAGGGACGGCTATTTTGAACCATGCCATCAAGAATGATGTCGGGAAAATGCGGTTGTTTCTGGAAAAAATGAAACAGCATGCCGAAGAGACTCAACAAGCTGAACTTATACAGGACATTGAGGTTGTCATGGGGGCTTCCCAACACATCCGCGATATGATTTCCCGGGTTCATGAACAAACACAGGAGCTTCCTTTGAGAGTCACTCCTGTTCCTATGGGTGAGCTGCTTGAGGAGGTGCTTCTGCCTCTCCAGCCTTCTCTTTCGCAAATAGCTGCTCAGCTGAACATCTCTCACAATTTAACTCTCCAAATTGACCGTATTCAAATAGCGGAAACATTAACGAATGTGTTGATGAATGCGATTGATGCCATGCCGCAAGGTGGCGAGCTTATCATTCGGACTATGCAAGCTAAGAAAAATATCGTCCTAGAAATCAAAGATAACGGCATAGGGATGGAGAAAGAAGTCTTGAAACAAGTTCTTGAACCTTTTTATACGACGAAAAGCGGAAGCCATAACAATTTCGGCCTTGGCCTGGCCTATTGCTACAGTGTCATGAAAAAACATGGAGGAACTTTGGAGCTAAGCAGTACACCGGGGAAAGGCACGAGTGTGTTTCTTACATTTCCAAGTAGCCGAATACAAACTTAAGGGGGGTCCAACTTGGAAGCTATTCGCATATTAATTGTTGAGGATGACCTAGATTGGCTGCGCGGCCTGAAAGCGTATTTAGACCGTCAGCCTGATCTACAAGTCATTCGTACCATCTCTACCGCGGAAGAAGCGAGAGAGCTCTTTATGGCGTCTGAATCAGACGTTGACGTTGTACTAATGGATATTATGTTGCAAGATGAGCCAGCAGGCATCGGTCTAGCCGAGCAGGCACTTTTGGCATGGGGTGTCAAAGTCATTATGCTGACTTCAATGGAAGAGAAGGACTTCATTTTCCGTTCCTTCCAAGCTGGCGCCATCGACTACCAAATCAAATCCAGATTTGAGGAACTGCCAGCAATTATACGTTCAACGCATGCCCGGAAGGCGTCCATCAACGCCGCGGTAGCCGAGCAAATGCGGGAAGAGTTTCGCCGGCTCAAGCGGCTTGAACATCAGTTCAAGGTCAAGGAAGCCCGTGATTTGATCACACCGACAGAACTTCAGGTACTGGAAATGATCGATAAGGGCCATACACAAACGGAAATTGCGAGTCGATTTTTCATTTCACTGCGGACAGTCAAAATTCATGTGGGCCATATATTGAAGAAGCTAGGAAGCCCAAGCAGCAAGGATGCTGCTCAGAAAATGAGAGAATTAGGGCTGTTCGAGCGAGGAAACTCGACGCACACTACGAATGATCGCGAAAATGACTAGTGAATATCCTTCTTTTTAAATCTTCCGCCTTTGACATCGTGGATATTGCCGACTGCGAGGAATGCCGATGGATCGAGTTCATCAACAATGGATTTCAGCTTCGCCTCCTCCAGTCGCGTGATAACACAGAATATCACCTTCTTATTATCTCCGGAGAACCCGCCTTCCCCCTCCAAATACGTAACACCACGCCCCAGTCGGTCCAAAATGGCTTCTCCGATCTGTCTAAACTGATCACTGATAATCCAAACGGATTTGGACTCATCAAAACCTTCGATCGTTACATCAATCAATTTATAAGCGATAAAATAAGCAATTAATGAGTACATTGCGCGATCCCAGCTGTATACAAAGCCTGCACTGCCTAAAATAAATAAGTTGAAGAACATGACAATCTCGCCTACGGAAAATGGAATCTTTTTGGAAACTAGAATCGCAATAATTTCCGTTCCGTCAAGCGATCCTCCGAATCGGATAACCATCCCCACGCCAATCCCGAGAATAATGCCTCCAAATACGGCAGCTAATAAAGGATCATTGGTCAGCTCATGAACCGGGTGAAGCAGCCATGTACCTATAGACATTACCAAGATGGCGAATAATGTCGATAACGCAAATGTTTTTCCAATCATTTTATAGCCGATAAATAGAAATGGAATATTCAATAAGGTAAGGAAAATCCCTACTTGAATGTGGGTCAAATACGACAAAATGATGGAAATACCGGTGATTCCACCATCAATAATTCGGTTAGGAACCAAGAAAATTTCGAGTCCGACAGCCATTAAGGCTGCTCCGATAAATAGGAAGAAACCTCTCCGCAGTAGGCTGCTCTTGGTCATTCTGCGATGCTGCGCTCTAATGGCAGCTCTCTTCTGCAATGCAATCTGTTCTTTAGCCATCGTTCATCCCCTCTCGTCACTTACATTTTTCTACTTACTATCTTCTCGTCGGAAGCATCATTTCCCTGCTAAAGCCATTCATTTTTCACGTCAAAATGCATTAAAATTATTAGATAAACTACCATCGAATATTGCAGATTCTCGTGGTATAATGTCAGTTGTCCTTTACAATTTATCTACAATCCATATCCATAGGAGAACATATGAAACTACACCTAGATCGTTTACTGCAGCTATCTCGGCAGCGACTGCCTTTTATTCTTATTGCCTTAATTCCTGTGGTCATCATGGAAATATTAAGCCGCGGGCAGTATATAGAAATGTTTACATGGAGCTATAAGCATGTTATCGAGCTGGTTTATAATGAATGGATTGTTTTTAGCCTACTATTGTTGTTCATCGCTATCATTGGCCGTACTAGAGTAGCCTATTGGGTTCTCTCTGGGATACTTCTCGTTATGGGCCTCATCAGCGGGATCAAACTCAAAATACTAGGTGTCCCCTTGACGCCTTGGGATATCGTTCTAGCAGGCGAAGCTTCCGATATGGTGCAATATGTGAAGAACATTTTCACCTTCAAAATATTGCTTATTATCGCTTTGTTCGTAGTAGCCAGCTATTTCTTGTTATACCGCACACAGTTATTTATGAAAAAAGTTCATATAAAAGAACGGGGAATTATCGCAGTTATTGCGCTCGGCATGTTGGCAGCGGTTTATTCCGATCTACCACTACCTGTTCAGAAATGGTGCGGAATCAAAGCCTCCGTATGGAATCAGGTTGAAAATACGCAAACAAACGGTTACGCCCTAGCCACGTTCCTGAATACGAAGTCGATGTTCAGCGATAAACGAGAAGGTTATGATGATAAAGCCGTCGAAACCATTGTCAGCAATTCGCCTAAGCCACCGATTAAAGCCGGTGATCCGAATGTTAAACCAAACGTGATTGTCGTATTAAGTGAATCATTCTGGGATCCTACCGTTATCAAAGGTGTCGAATTCAGCCAGGATCCAATCCCATTTTTTCATAAGTTGCAGCAGACAGGAACCAGCGGATCCATGCTTTCGCCGCAGTACGGCGGTGGGACTGCCAACGTGGAATTTGAGGTTTTGACGGGGAACTCCATGCGTTTCTTGCCGCAAGGATCGATTGCCTATAACCAATTCATTACGAATGAAGTGGACTCGTTAGCTAGTATTTATGCAAGACAAGGCTACACATCAACAGCTGTTAGTCCTTTCTATAATTGGTATTTTAACAGTAATAGAATATATAAGGACTTCGGTTTCTCTAAGTATATTCCGATTGAATATTTTAAGCCTAACTATTCAGGCCCTTATATCGCGGATAGTGAGGTTGCTGCGAATATTATTCATGCGACAGATCTAAGTGACGGTCCCGATTTTGTATTTGCGAACACCATGGAAAATCATTTCCATTACTTCCCGGGTAAGTTTCCGAAAAATACATTTGATGTCAAAGGCGACATGTCCCCTTCTTCTCAAGGGATGCTCGAAACGCTTGCACAAGGCATTAATGCCTCTGATAGAATGCTGAAAGAGCTTGTTGAATACTATGAGAAAAAAGGCGAGCCAACGATTATCGCATTCTGGGGCGACCACTTGCCAGCCTTGGGCGATGACTATGCTACTTACATTGACACCAAATATATTAGCGGTAAAGATGATCCGGATTTCTTGAAAAAAATGTACAGCGTTCCCCTTGTTGTCTGGAACAATTTCGACACCGAGCGCAAGGATAAGCTCAACATTAGTCCATCCTTCTTAGGTCCTTATCTAATTGAATTATCTAAACAGCAAGGCAGTTATTATACAGATTATTTAACTCAGCTTTCGAAAAAGATCCCTGTCATCCCGCCAAAAGATTATTTTGAGGCGATGCACATTAATGAACAGGATTTAAAGGATTATGAAACCTTGCAATATGACATTATGTTCGGCGACCGCCATGCTTACAAAGATTATAAGGTTCCTATTATTAATTCGAAGTATATACTAGGTTTTGGTCCCATACTCCTTGATAGAGTTGAGGCTGATACACAAGATATATCCGGGCACACTAGTATAACACTCACTATACGCGGCAATAATTTGCCCCCGCTCAGCATTGTAACGCTGAATGGTAAGGCCATTCCGACGACATGGCAGGACGAGCACATGGTAACAGCCAGGGTGGAAGGTAATTTACTGAAATCCGGGATTTGGGACATACAAGTCCATGTGAAAGATTCGAAGGAAACGGTAGTGGGTAAATCGAACACGATCCCGATTGAAATCGGTGGAAGATAAGATGTGAACTGGCTGTTCAAAGGTTCAAAAAGAGGCTCTCCCTAGGTCATTGGATGACTTGGGACAGCCTCTTTTTTTATTGTATTAAAATGCGATTAGAGCGTAATAATTTTGCCAGTTGCTTCGGATTCGAATGCAGCTAGGATAACTTCCAAGGAACGTTTGCCTTCTTCGCCGGAAATACGTGGTTTCGTACCGCTCACAATGCTTGCTACGAACTCATCGATTACGCCGCTGACCGTTTGCTTCTCATTCGTAGCAACTTGACCAACTTTGTAACGTTCAACTGTGCCGTTACGAAGTTCAACGATAACTTGATCGTTTGGATCTGTATCAATTTTGATAACACCGTTCTCGCACCAGAGAACCGTGGAGTTGTCTTGGCCTTTGTAGTAAGTCCAGCTTGCAACCAGGGAACCTGTAGCTCCGCTTTTCATGCGCAGCAAGCAAGTGGAGTTATCATCCACATCAGTACCTTCTTTGTGCAAGGTACCAACGAAAGCTGCCACTTGTGCTACTTCATCATTCAGCAAATAGCGGATCAAATCCGATTTGTGCACACCAAGGTCGCCCATTGCGCCCATAATCGCTTCTTCCTTGCGGAAGAACCAGCTCTCGCGGCCGTCAATGCTCCAGCCTTCTGGTCCTGGATGACCGAAAGATGTACGGAATGTCAACACTTTGCCCAGCTTGCCAGATTCCAAAATTTCTTTCGCTTTCACGTGCGGCGCCATTAGACGTTGGTTGTGACCAACCATCAAGAACACGCCGTTTTTCTTAGCAGCTTCGATCATAGCTTCCGCTTCTTCAGCTGTAGTAGCCATTGGCTTCTCTACGAGTACATGCGCGCCAGCATTTGCTGCAGCAATGGAAACTTCTGCGTGCAAATAGTTAGGTGTACATACGCTTACTGCATCTACTTTTTCTTCTTTCAACATTTCAGCATAGCTGCTATAAGCTTTTCCGCCATGAAGCTGAGCGTAATGTTCAGCTCTTTCGATAATTGGATCAACGAAAGCAACGAACTCAACATTCGGATTTAAAGCGTATTCCGGGATATGTCTATGTTTGGAGATGGAGCCGCAACCAACGACGGCCACTTTAATTTTACTCATTTGAATGTACACTCCTCTGAATGATTAGTTATGAATTAGTTATGAACGTTGATGTAGTGCTCTTTAACCCAGTTCAAACTGTTTTCAATGCTCACAAGCGGTGGCTTCTGGCAGTGATCCTGCTCAACAACAAGCCACTCCACGCCTGCTTGCTCTGCAGCTGTAATGACTTGCTCGAGTGGAACCTCGCCTAATCCTAGCTCCAACGTAACTAGCTTGCCTTCAGCATCCTTGGAGAAATCTTTGAAGTGAAGCAGTGGCAGACGTCCAGCATACTTCGCAATATAAGCTAATGGATCTTGCCCTGCGTATTTAACCCAGCACACATCCATTTCCACTTGGATCGCATCTTTGCCTGCATACATGGCATCAAACACGAACTCGCCGTCTACTTTATGATGGAATTCGAAATCATGATTATGGTATAAGAACTGTAATCCTTGTTTGCCAACTTCAATCGCAAGTTGTTCACATTCAGCAATTAGCGTTCTCCATTGGTCCGCATTTTCACGCTCTTCAGCACCTACATAAGGGCAGATCGCGTATTTTGCACCAATTGTGTGCAGATAGTCGATTTCACCTTGCAGATTATTGCGGAATCTCTCCAGACTTACATGGCTTCCAATCGCTTTCAGCCCAAGCTCATCTAGCAATTCTTTCATTTCTGCCGCAGGCTTGTCAAAATAACCCGCGAACTCCACGCCTTCATATCCTAGCTTAGCAACATGACGAAGTGTGCCTTCCAAATCTTTTGCCATATCATCACGAAGTGTATACAATTGAAGACCAATTCCTAAACGTCCCATTTGTTTCCCTCTTTTCTTAGATTCCAATTTATGCATTTCTTTTGCCTATGTAGACAGTATAGCGGAACATAGCTTATTATGACCATTCACGATATAATCAAAACATATCTTATTTGGCTATGAAAGGTGAATGCAATGGATACAGAGTTGTTAACCTGCGGCTATTCTTTTCATATGGAACCGTTTAATGTGAGTACGAAATCCGGGCTCAATACTTATCTTTTCCGTTTACAAACAGAAGGCACATGTGAAATTCTCGTTGATGGGCAAATGATTCAAATCGAATCTGGCCATTTGCTTTTATATAAGCCAGGTGATCCCTACGAACTAAGGATCGAACCTGCAAAAGACAACCCAAGTGGAAAAATTGCCAGCGGAGATTATTATTTATTTTGCAAAGGGACATGGATCGACGCATGGTGGAAACGCAGCCTCAAACAAACCTGTACGCGAATTGATCTTGACGCGCGGCTCATTTCTCTTTGGCGCCAGCTTATTCTTGAGAAGCGCAGAATGGAAGAGGAAAACCGTGAGCTTAGCGGCTACCTGCTGCAAGCCCTTTGCCTATATGTTGAGCGCGCAGCAACGGAAACCGTTTCCTTGCAAGGACGGCCTTTTACAGGCACTCGAATGAAACGATTTATTGAAGCGCACGCAACCGCCACCTTCAAAGTCGATGATGTAGCGGACCACGTGGGACTCAGCGTATCTCGCGCCGTTCACTTGTTCAAAGAATACTTCGGCAAAACCATGATTCAATACGCCTTGGAAGTCCGGTTATCCAGCGCAGTGGAACGGATGCACGATAGCTCCATGTCCTTGGAGCAAATCGCCTTGAGCTGCGGTTTCGGCAGCTATCCGTATTTCCATCGTGCCTTTAAACATCGCTTTGGGATCTCGCCAAAACTGTATCGGCAGCGGGATTCGCAAAATTAAAGAAAATTCACAAAATTTTCATGTAGTTTTTTATAGAGTATGGAACTTTTTTGCCTTCTGAATCGTATATTCTTTGACAACGGAAAAAGCTAGCAGATTGATGCTCCAAAATGAGGAATTAATTTGAATAGTTTTAAAAGAAATACATGAAATGCAAGTTTGTTTCAAAATTGTAAAACTATTTTAAGGTTAAATTAATAATCCTCATATATGCTTGATGTATATCCAATTCCTAGGATGGTGAAAATCTATGAAAATGTTTATTACAATTCACAACAAACCCGTGCCTGTCTACTCCGATGAGAAAAATAAAAAGAAATTCAATTTATTGAAATCCGCTCTTGAAGCGAAAGTTACTAAAGGCAGAGCGACGATTAAGAAATGCTTGGACTCCATCATAAGCATTGAAATCGTTGGCTGTGAAGCGATCCTGCATTCATTCAATGAACGTGATTCATTGGCATTATCCCTATATTAAAAAAAAGAGTTTGTCGAGGGCGTACCCTGACAAACTCTTTTTTTTATAAATATCGTTCCTGCACAACACTCACATGGTGTTCAGCATGGCCGGCAATCACATAAGCAAGCCCTCGTGCAGTAATGTCAAACGTGCTGACATTACCTTGGCGCGACCAAGCAGAATCTGCAATTGTTTGTAGAAGTGTTAAAGTAGCCTGCCGAACCGCCTTGAAATCATGCAATAGCACCTCGATAGACACTTCGTCGAACGAAGTATTTGCAATAAAGACATCCTGATCAAACCCTGGCAGTACCGTTGAATCTCCGCGGGCTATACGCAGCATACGGTAGCTCATTACCCGCTCCGTGTCCGTTATATGCCCTAATACTTCCTTCAAGCTCCATTTCCCCGATGCGTAGCGATAAAGTCCCTTTTCGTCATCAAAATTTCCAAATAACGCAAGGATTTCATCAAGTTGACGCTTTAAAAACACCTCGTAATCCTCGTCAGACACTTTGCTGATGTACGTTTCATAATAAGGTGCGTATTCATCTTTCCCAGGTCGCTTCAACATATCGTAGTAATCTCCCTTCCATGATCAGTCTATCTATGTAATAGACTAATCATAGCGGAAATTGAGATTATTGAGAAGATGCCTGAAGCACCCATATTTTACTCTGGAAATCTCCGCGCAAGTCGTTGACGGGAAGACCGGCGTAAAGCAAATGATCGCCAGGATATTCACTATCGTTACCCGCGATACGGTAATCGAGATCAGGGTTAAGCCCTTTTAACCGCAGCGATTTGAGTGGCGCGTTCGGTTCTGCCAGCACGCGGAAATAGCCGACAAGTGCTTGCTTTTTATCCTCGGAGACGATCATCCAAGCCGTTTCGTTGCCCTCAAAGGGACTCAGCAGACGATACAAATCGCCGAATTGGACCAACGGGCGGATTTCTTTGTAATCCGCAATTTGTTGTTTGACGATCTCTTTTTCCTCATCCGTGAAACGGGTCAGATCCAGCTCGTAACCGAAATTGCCGGACATCGCCACATCACCGCGCATCTTCAGCGAGGTTTCGCGCTTCACCTGGTGATTCGGAACTGCGGATACGTGCGCACCCATCGAGCTAATCGGATAGACGATGCTTGTCCCGTATTGAATTTTCAAGCGGGAAACGGCATCCGTGTTGTCGCTCGTCCACGTTTGCGGCATGTAATAGAGCATGCCTGGATCGAAGCGGCCTCCGCCGCCTGAGCAGCTTTCAAACAGAATATGAGGGAATTCTTTCGTTAACGATTCGAGAACGCGATAGAGCCCCAAGATATAACGGTGTGCCGTTTCCCTTTGTCTTTCAGGTGGCAGCGCGGCAGAGCCGATTTCCGTCATATTGCGATTCATGTCCCATTTGACATACGTAATTGGGCTGCTGCTCAGAATGTTACGAAGCATTCCCAAGATCGCCTCACATACATCTTCACGAGAGAAGTCCAGAATCAATTGTTGACGACCCTCTGTGCGACGACGGTTAGGCACGTGTAAGCACCAATCCGGATGCTTCTTGTACAGTTCACTGTTCGGTGATACCATCTCCGGCTCAAACCAGAGGCCGAATTGAAGCCCCATGCCATTGACTCTGGCTACCAAATCTTCCAAACCATTCGGCAGCTTCGCTTTGTCGACGATCCAGTCACCTAGCGAGCTGTTGTCGCTGTCTCTTTTACCGAACCAGCCATCATCAAGCACGAACAGCTCGATCCCAAGCTCCTTGCCTGCGCTGGCAATGCTTTCGATTTTGTCCGCGTTAAATTGGAAGTACGTTGCTTCCCAGTTATTCACGAGCACCGGTCTAGTACGGTCACGGAATTCTCCACGACATAAGCGTGTTCGATACAATTTGTGATAAGACCTGGACATTTCCCCTAAGCCAGAGCTGGAGTAAACCATAACAGCTTCAGGCGTCTGGAATGCTTGTCCAGGTTCAAGCAGCCAAGAGAAATCAAACGGATTAATTCCCATAGATACGCGCGTGTTCCCATACGGCTCTACTTCCGCATGAGCCGCAAAATTCCCGCTGTACACGAGGCTAAACCCGTATACATCCCCATGGTCCTCGCCCGCCTCCTTGGCAAGCAGGGCAATGAATGGATTATGCTGATGGCTGCTGGATCCGCGGCGGCTTTCCACGGTCAATTTACCCGGTGCAAGCGGCCTTCGGACCATATACCGCTCTCTCACCCAGCTTCCTGAAAGCTGCAGCAGATCGAATTCGTTGTGTGAATAGTCAACACTCATACTTAGCGCGCGAAGCAGCTTCACATCAGCTGTCCCTTCGTTCACGAACCGCACGGATCTCGTCATTGCCGCATGCGTGTCAAAAATGGTGTAAGAAAGAATGACCCGTAAACCAATCAAGGCATCCACTAATTCCAACTCAAGCGTTTGCGCTTCATCCTCATGCTCTATATACGTAGCCGGCAAACCTTCTAACGTAGGTTTACCTGCGTAAATTCGATGCTTATCATAGATAAGTTCAGTAATCGTAGACCCATCAGAAAGCGCAACTTGATAAGCAGGCTCCCGATAATCGCTGGTTCCATATGCCGGATATTCCTGCGGTAACGTATCGAAGGAGATACTCCGATCTTCCGGAACCGGGTTAGGAGAAAACGAGCATCTTTCATGAAATTGTAAAATAGAAGCCAATTGCCCGGATCGGATGGGGCGACCCCAGTAGACATGTGCCGGATAGGCGTTTTGGACAAGCTGAATCACATAACTCATCTGATTGTTTTGTAAATGAAAAATACCTTGTTTCTGTTCAAAAGTTATCTGCATAATATCCCTCCTAATCCTTATTATCTTATTCTTTGTGAATCTGCACTATGGAGATTGTGCACATACATATGGAGAAATGTAGTTTTACTATAGTATTCCCTAATTCCAGCAAAAAAGGAGCAAGGGCTTAAAAGCCCTGCTCCATTCCCTAAACCTATCCATTTAGCCAAATTTATATGTCATTCCGTAGCCACCTTTAGGATAAACCCAATCGATGTTATGCGACGGGCAGGCAATTCGGCAGGTTCCGCATTCAATGCAGTTCTCAAAAGCGACGGTTGTAATCTTGAGCTTCTTTTCCCATTCATACACATCGGAAGGACAGAAATAGTTGCAATCCTTGGTCACACAACTCATACATGTCTGTTTGTCTTTGATAACGAGGTGTGACTTGTCATCACATTTGTAACGAATCGTAAACAGCTTATCAGAAATGTCGCTTTGACTCATCCGTTCATCGCCCTCCATCCCTTGTAACCCAGCTTCATCAAGTTCACTGTGCCGCCTGCGGCGTTTTTGATCAGCTTCATCGCCATTTTTTGCTTATCTGCTTTGGCAATGCCGTCCACAAGGAACATGTTATAAGCAGCTTCATTAAGCGCTCTAGGCAGCTTATCAAACAGAAGTTCAGGGTCCTGTTCCTTCAGGAATTGGTGCATGCCCTTATACTTTTGCAAATCTTTGTGGACAAAGGATTCGCGTATTTTTTGATCGTAAGCTTGCAGCGATGCGGCGGAGTAGTCCCCGCTCCCTTTGGCCTCCACGATCGCTTCGCCGGCCAAACGGCCAGAGGTCATCGCCAAATTAGTGCCTTCCCGATGAACGAAGTTAATGAGCTGCGCGGCATCCCCGCAGACGCACCAGCCATTGCCTGAAAGCGGAGGAATTGAATGAAAGCCGCCTTCGGGAATCAAATGTCCGGAATATTCCTTCGTTTCACCGCCTTGTATCAGCTTGCGAATCATTGGATGCTGTTTCACAGCGTCTAAGACGGCATAAGGTTTGACTTTTTTATCCCGCAAATGGTTAACCATCACACCGACACCTAAGGAAATGGTTTCTTTATTCGTATAAAGGAAGCCCATTCCCGCCATGCCGAGCGAAGTTTCACCCATGAATTCAATCGTCACGCCTTCGTCGCCTTCCAGTCCGAAGCGGTCCTCGATTTTCTCCTTGGGCAGTGCAATGACTTCTTTCACCGCAAGTGACACTTGATCCGGTGTCCATTCCTTATGGATGCCCATGGCTTTTCCGAGCAAGGAATTCACTCCGTCGGCGATGACAACAACGTCTGCATACAAATTGCCATCATCCCGATCCGTCTTCACGCCAACGATCTTATCGCCTTCGCGTATGACATCCAGCGCAACGGTTTCGTACACAGGAATGGCTCCAGCGGCAACCGCTTTATCGGCAAACCATTGGTCAAATTTGACACGCAAACCGGTAAAACAGTTATAAGGCTCCTTGTACGCCTCATTGCGGTGACCGAACGTTACCATGGACTCTTTGCCCATCATCCAAATGCGCTGCTCCACAATGTACCGTTCCATCGGAAAGTTCTTCTCTTTCCAGAACTCGGGAACGAGTTCCTCAATTTGCTTACGGTAGAGGACGCCGCCGAAAATGTTTTTGGCACCAGGGAACTCCCCCCGCTCCAGGAGTACAACAGATAACCCAGCTCGCGCCATCGTCAAAGCTGCAGCTGAACCGGCTGGACCTCCGCCAACGACGATCGCATCAAATTTTTCATTCATTTGGCCTCACTCCTTTCCAGCGTTGGCACGGAAGCGGTTGTATCCGCAGCGGGCTTGCCAAACAGCGTTCGGCGCTTTTTCACCTCTTGCGTAATCGCCGGAACCAGCTTAAACAGATCGCCTACCATGCCATAATGAGCAAATTGAAAAATTGGCGCTTTCTCGTCTTTGTTTATGGCGACGACAACGTCCGCATGGCTCATGCCGACGGTATGCTGCACAGCGCCCGAGATGCCGATGGCGAAGTAAAGCTTCGGCCGCACAGTGGCACCCGTTTGACCAACCTGGTGCTCATGCCCGATCCAGCCCGCATCCACCGCCGCGCGGGATGCGCCAACGACACCGCCGAGCGCTTCCGCCAGCTCAGCGAGCAGCCCGAAGGGCTCAGGGCCGCCTAGTCCGCGGCCCCCGGCCACAATAATCTCGGCGTCCTCGAGATTCAGCTTGCCGGTTTCGTGCAGGAAGTCCAGCACCTGCGCGGCAATCTCTTCCTCCCGCATCGCCGCTTCGATCGCGACGATCTCACCTTGGCGCGCCGTGTCCTTCACCAGCGACTGAAACACCCCGGCCCGCGCCGTCGCCATCTGCGGCCGGTACTGCTTACAGAGGATGGTGGCCATCATCTTCTCGGAGAAAGCCGGCCGGCTGGCCAGCAGCAGCCGCGACGGCGGCAGCTCCACGTCGAGCTGCGTCGTATCGGCCGTCAAGCCCGTTGGCAGGTGCGTCGCGATGGCGCCTGCCAGATCACGGCCCGTGGCTGTCGCGCCGAACAGCACGATCTCGGGTTTTGCCTCCTCGATTAGCTTCAAGCAGACCCGGCTGTAGGGCCGGGTTCGGTACGTGCGAAGCTCTGGCGCTTCGCAGAGGAACACCCGGTCCGCGCCGTAATGCACGGCTTCGTCGGCGAGGTGGGCTACACCCTCGCCGATGACGAGCGCCATGAGCGGCGCGTCCAGCTTGGCTGCCAGCTTCTTGCCTTCGCCTAGCAGCTGCCAGGACACTTTTTTCGCTACCCCGTCTCGCTGCTCAACAACGATTAATACTCCCCGATATGCGGACCAATCGGGCATTGCCGCTTCGGCCTGGTCCGTCGTTTGATCACTAGCCATTGTGACTTCCCCCATTCGTTACATGTTCCTTACATGCTCCATTAGCGTCTTGTGCCATGCCTAAGTCCAATCAAGCAGTGTCTGCATATCCTTCGTCATCAGTTGGTCAGCAAGCTGCGCGGCTGCCGCTTCCGGCGAATCATAGGTGATCATATTCGTTTTAACCGCTTTTACTTCAGGCACCCACGTTTTTGCAACGATCGTTGGGGAGCCTTTGAGTCCGATTTTCGCCCGTTCCAAATCTGGAAAATCCGCCGTTGTCCACACAGTCGGCTTGTAACGCGCCGCTCGAATCATGCCTGGCATCGACGCCCTTCGAACCTTATTCAGCTCCTTAAGCGCTGTAATCAACACAGGCATGCTTGTCTCAACAACTTCGATACCGTCTTCCAAAAGACGATGCACGCGAACCTTGCGATTCTGTTCATCAACATCAACCACTTTGTTCACATAGGTGAGCTGCTCCAAATCCAATCGGCAAGCGACCCCTGGCCCGACTTGACCCGTGTCGCCATCCAGTGTTTGTTTCCCGCAAAAAACAATATCCACCGGCCCCCACGTCTCAGCGATTTTACGAATCGTCCGAGCAACGACATAGGAAGTAGCCAGTGTGTCCGCTCCAGCAAAACCACGGTCCGTTACCAGTACGGCATCATCCGCGCCGAGCGAGATGCACTCCTTCAAGCCTTTCTCCGCGGGAGGCGGCCCCATAGTGACAACAGTCACCCTTGCCCCGGTCTCATCCTTGATGCGGAGCGCTTCTTCCAGCCCATGCATATCGTAAAAATTCACAATGCTGGGTACACCTTGACGAATTAATGTGTTATTTTTCGGGTCAATGCGAATTTCTCTAGAGTCAGGTACCTGCTTGATACACACTACGATATGCAGCATCTCTGCACCCTCCTGTTTCCTTGGGGAACTTTTTATTGCACCGTTTGACAAAACACCCGCAATGCTTGTCATCATTGTGAAAATTGTCACTTAAATGACGTGTAGAAATCGCTTTCATCACAATCTTAGTAAAGTCACAGCCTACAACAATATATGCAAAATGCTATCTAACATGACACTTACTTTTGGCTTGGACTGTTATCCTTGTATGACAAAGGCTTCCTATTTCACCTGATCGCATGACTCCGTTTCTCAGTTCCAAGGGGGAAGATCCATTAAGCCGCCTTAACTGAAATAGATGGAAAAGCTACCCGAAATTTGCTAGACTCAGTAGGATTAGCGGTAGGTAGAAATTTCAGTTAATTGGTTAAAAATGGTTCAATCGTGGAAAATAGCAGAAGTAATCGGCGTTAAGTAGTCCCCCCCTTTCTCGAACCCTACTCCACGCAAAGAAAAAAAGGTTAGCCAGGAATACCTCCTGACCAACCTTTTTATATATGACTATTCCTCTTCCGGCTCAACCTCATACGTGCACATAAACCGCTCAACGCTTGGGTATTTCTCGCCAAGACTGCGAATCACGAAGCCGATGTTCCGGTAAAATTGAACCGTTTCCTCATCCGTCTCCGCCACGATTCTCAAAGGATGCATTTCTTCAATAATTTCGAGAATGATGCCCCGCCCGAACCCAGCTCCTCTGCTATGTGGTTCAACAGCCAGATGATGGATGGTCATTTCCTGCTCATCATTGATTCGAAATCCGATAATTCCGACAAGAATGCCCTCTGACTCATAGCCATAAAGCCACATATTCGAATCCGTCTCGTAACGCTTAATCGTCTCTTCCAATACATCTGGATCTGGAAAGACACTGTAACTAAGCAGCTCCTGAATAAGGTTCTCCTGAAGGCGGGATTTAACGTCGATTAACACTTACGATCACTTCTTTCTCTTGTTCATCTCTCATCTATACATAATCTAACAGACTTAATAGCTTGTCAATGTGGACTGCTGGCTTAACGCCTTTTTCCACCATTAACGGTACCCCACTGCCATAACTTATAAAAGGAATCTTCGCTTCCCTAGCCGCTTGGCCGTCAATCCACGAATCACCCACGGAAATCCATTTATTCGCTTCAACTTCACAAAAATGCTTCAGGACAAACAAATTACCTGAGGGCGAGGGCTTCATCGCCTCCATCTGATCTCTTCCAACTATCAAATCAAATCGGTCTTTAATTCCCGTGGTCTCCAAGGCTCTAACAGCGGCGGCGTAGGAGTTATTCGTCACCAGCGCAAGTGTATAGATTCCTTGAAGCTTATCCAAAAGCTCCTGCGCACCCGGCTCAAGACCCGCTCCCTCCATGCCTGTTAGCTCATATCCCTCAGCAATCTGCAAAGCGGCAGCCAGCACTTTATCCGTTGCTCCCTCCGCTTTAACATGGGCAAGAATTGTCGATGTTGTGTGCGACGCTATCGAAAACTCACGCGATAGCACCCCTTCTTTGATCAAAAAGTGGGCAATCGCCTGCTTCATTGCTGGAAAATCAATATGGGATTGAAGAAGCGTATTATCCATATCAAAAATAATGCCACGTATCGCGTTCTCTTTGTTCAGCAACGCTTCCATCCCCTATATCAAGATTTAGTGTATTTCGACACCATTCGATTTTAATTAACATTAACCGCTATATACACGTCATTGACTGACAACTATAATAAAACCACCGAAGACTGGCACAACATCATTCAATGAGAGGAATCGGATATGCATCTTGCAGAAACTCATCGATATAGTTTATACCTCATCCTTCTAGCTTTCGTTATTGTTCTGTTAGCTTCCTATACAAGTCTGAAATTGGCACAAAGAATTGCTGATTCTAGCCCCTGGCAACAAAAGTTATGGATCACGAGCAGTGCTTCCACCATAGCCGTGGGCATCTGGTCCATACATTTCATTGCGATATTAGCCTGTCCATCTCCGGTCGATAAGAGCTTCGACATTGCGACGTTATTCACATCTTTAGCTATCGCAGTAATTGGCTCCATAATTGGCTTTATTGTCATGCATTTCGCCACGTTCGAATTCCCTAAATTTCTGCTTGGCGGAACATTTATGGGATTGTCGTTATCCGGAATGCACTTCTTGAGCATGAGCGCCCTACATCAAGTGGAAATTCGATATTCACCTATGCCATTTATCATTTCTATTTTAATAGCTATCATAGCATCCATAACTACTTTATACCTATCCTCCTACACCAAACAAAAGGTGCTTACTAACGGATTCGTTATCAGCTTAGCCCTGAGTGGCATGCATTATATAGGGATGTTTGCAGGAAAAATGACATATCCAGATCGCAGCATGCTTTCTGAGCATTACCCTGCGAGTATGGATGGTTATATACTCGCCTTGTTGATTGCTTTTGGGACGATCATTTTTCTCTCCATCAACTTGTTTTATGCCATGAAAATCGATCAGAAGCTCGTTGAACAATTTGCCCTCAAGGCCTCTCTACTGGATACAAGTATCGACTGCATCATGGTGTTTAACAGCAGGGGCTGGATTATTGAATGTAATTCGGCGGTGTCAGCAACCTTTGGTTATACCCGCAAGCAAGCTTTGACTTTAACAATGTTTGACTTTCTATTCCCTTTTGATCGAAATGGCGAAGCGGCCGCTTCATTGTTTCAGCAGCTTTCACGGCAAGATGCTGCTTTGCTCGGCAAGCGAGTTGAAATGGCCGCCTACCGTGCAGATCGTTCCGAATTTCCGGCTGAGATCACAATCACCGGGTTTCAGTTTAAAGGAAAGATGATGTTTGCGGCAACGATTAGGGACTTAACGAATCAGAAACATTCAGCTTCAGCTTCCTAAATATACGTTATCATGAGCAAAGAACCTGAGGCAGCACCTCAGGTTCTTGCTCATTCTCTGGATCCCAGGCTTAAGCCGCCTGTTTGGATGTGGATTGAATCATAAATGGGATGAACATGGAGACTAAACTGACAATGAAGCCAAACACGAACATACCATGGAAACCACTATAGAATACAGTCGCTTTTGTTAAAATCGCCCCCATGATGGTCACGCTCACGGCCGTGCCAATATTACGAGCGAACAACTGCAACGAAGTAGATATCCCTTTCTGGTGCGCTTCAACAAGCTGCTGCGAACCAATCGTTGAAACCGTAAAGATGAGTCCAAAGGCAAGGCCAAGCATCGTCATCGTCGCAAAAGAGTACCAGAAGGCCGTTTTTTCACCCATAAAATAAAGCATGATAGCCGTAATCACGAGCAAACCGTTCCCTATTATAAGTAGCGGTTTATAACCATATTTAAGCACCCATTTCCCGCTTGGGACAGCAACAACCATCCAACCAATCGACGTTCCGAGCAGAGCAATTCCACTCACAAATAGCGAATAGCCTTGATTTTGCAAATAAAGCGGAATAAAGCTTGAGGTCCCGAATAGAGCTGCACAGGAGATGAACGAGACAGCAATCATAATCGCAACTGGTCGGTTCCTAAGTAGATTCAAAGGAACAATCGGTGCGCTGTGCCTCTTCTCGTAGAAGAAAAAGGCAACCATGAATAAAGCTCCTAATGCCCCGTATATGTAATTGTACTGCTCAACCGTTGTCGTTAGGAGCAGCAGCGAAATCCCCAAAGCGAATAACACGGCTCCGCCGTAATCCACTACTGATTTCTTCGCTTGATAGACTTCTTTGTACGGCTTCAAAGCTAGAAGCGAGACCAAGCAAATCGGAATATTAACGAAGAATATCCATCGCCAGCTCAAATATGTCACAAAAAATGTCCCTAATAACGGTGCTAATACAGCCGCTAGCCCCCACATCGCTGTGAAGAAGGCTTGCACTTTCCCACGCTGCTCCACGGGATAGATGTCTCCCGCGATTATCGCAGGAAACGGCATCATCACGCCCGCGCCAATCCCTTGGATGGCTCTAAATAGGATCAGCTGCAGCATACTCTGGGATAGACCGCAAAGTACAGATCCGCCTAGAAACAAGAGAATCCCGGCAGCATAGATCTTTTTCCGACCAAATAAATCGGATAATCGGCCTGCTAGCGGAGCAAGTACAGTAGAAAGCACCATATACGAGGTAAATGCCCAGGCAAAAAGGTCACTACCGCCAATTTCCTTCACAATAATCGGCATCGTCGTATTGGCAATGGTCGTATCCATAGATGCCACTAGCATCGCCAGTACGATGCTGACCATGACCGTTGTTCGATTACTTCGATTATTACTCATATTTTGATGTACCTCCTATGCTGTCTTCTTAATCACATCCATATATTGTAACTGATTCGTTATCTAATGAATAGCGTATTTAGTGATTTGGCTGCTGCGACTCGAAACAGCATACAAAAAACTTCTTTACATATAGCTAACCCATATAATAAAATTAATCCAATTGAATTAGTGGGTAATTGAATGGGGACATGACTACATGACTTTGAGTATTTTGTTTATGGGTGTAATTGTTGGTTTTTTGGTTGGATTGACAGGTGTTGGCGGAGCTTCGCTGCTCACCCCCATCTTAATCCTAATCGGTATTCATCCTTCTATTGCCGTCGGAACAGACCTGCTTTATAATTCCATCACGAAGCTTTTCGGCACGATTCAGCATTGGCGGCAGAAAACCATTGATTTTAAGCTTGTCAAGATGTTAGCAATGGGCAGTATTCCGGGCGTCATTGTCGCAGTAATTTTCCTGAAATCATTCAACTCGTTTTATAATAATCAAGAAGTCATTATCAAACACGCGCTCGGCTATGTCTTGATTCTGGTTGCTTTCGCCACCTTGTTCAAAGTTTTTTTCGGCCATAAGATCAAGGAAAACCGTTGGCAGCTCAAAAGTTTGGAAGAGAAACGCGGTCTGACTATCACCATCGGTGCGGTACTTGGATTCATAGTAGGAATAACCTCCATCGGTTCTGGCTCCTTATATGCCATTGCCATGCTTTATTTCTTCCGCATGGTTCCCGCACAACTCGTCGGAACAGATATCGCTCATGCATTTTTTCTAGCAACGACAGCAGGTATTCTGCACGCTAGCATGGGAAATGTCAACTACACGCTCGTCATCAATCTTCTGCTTGGCTCGATTCCTGGTGTGCTGATCGGGAGCATGCTCTCCACCAAAGCACCGACCAATGTCCTGCGGACGATAATTGCAAGTCTAGTATTAATTAGTGGCCTTAAATTAATATAAGAATACCAAAAGCGCCCGATTCTATTCGGGCGCTTTTGGTATATTGTAATTCCGGAGATTCCCCGGGAAATAACTTTTTCTTATTTCAAAGTCATATCCTTGGTGAACCATAATTTATAGCTCAAAACACTTAAAATAATACCTGTCATTGCTGCTGAAGCCGTAAAAGCAAATAAAATCAAAATCTGATACCTAACGGCTTCGATCGGACTCGAACCCGCAATAATCATCCCTGTCATCATGCCAGGCAGTTGGACTAATCCGACTGTCTTCATTCCGTCTATGGTAGGAATCATACTTGCCTTAACAGAGCGCTGAAGCGCTTGTTGAATGGCTTGTTTGGGTGTCGCTCCCAGCGCAAGAAGGACATCAATTAACTCGCGAGACGACCCTACCTCACGGTTCATCTGATTCAAAAACAACCCGCAAACAATCATAGAACTTCCAATTGTCATCCCGCTGATGGGGATTATGAATTGGGTAGTTGGTTTAATAATTTGGAAACCAAGCATAAGTCCCATGGTTAGCATTTCTGTAACAGCAATTGCTGCTGCTATTCGCCAATTGATCCCTTTTAACCCTATCCCACGTTTGCCCGCGTTTTGTGTAGCTATCATAATCATGATTGCAATGATTCCTATAATAAGTCCTAAGTGTTCGGTTTGAAAAACAAAATGAAGCACGTATCCTATGAACAGCAGCTGCAAAGCACCACGAATGGTTCCCCAGGCAATATCCTTTTCAAGCCCAAGCTTCTGCCATTTGGATAAGACCATCGTAATCATGATAAAAGTAAGCGTAAAGCCCAAAGCTATTGGAGACAACTTACACCACTCCCCCTTGATCAAAGGAAATAGGCGGTAAGTCGCCTTTTTTCACTGTTTCTAACAAAGCCCCGCTCTCCAGATGCCAAAACCGATTGGCCACTCTCACGGCTTGCTTCTGCTCATGGGTCACCCAAATAAGCGCTGTCCCCATTTCATCCTTCCATCTCATTAGCATCGTTTCCACCGCTTGTTTGCTCTGTGCATCCAGCGCTGAGGTCGCTTCATCGAGTAGAAGGATATCGGAGCTGAGCAACATCGAACGCACGAGCTGAAGACGTTGTTTTTGTCCACCGGACAATTCTGCTGGATTCTGAGACCAATTAAGATCACCCAACCCAACCTCATCCATGAGTCTCTTAGCTAGAGGCTGATCAAATTTACGCTGATGAAGCTTACTCACCAGAGCCAGATTGTCTTCCACGGTCTTCGGCAGCATAGCCGGTTGTTGAGGCACATAACATACCCGTTTCCGCCACTCGCATGGTCCCCAGCTATCAACAGGACGTCCATGTAAGGATAAACGGCCACCGTGAATGCTGTCTAATGCAGCTAAAACACGTAATAGCGTACTCTTCCCCTGCCCGGATGGCCCTTGGATCGCTATGACATCTCTAGAACAAACATCCACACTGATTTGTTTAAAAAGCGGCGTGCTCCCTCCGTTTGGATGGTTTTTATGTACATTTTCAATAACAAAATAAGGCTGCAGAATTTCTCACTCCCTAGATGATCTAACGCTTATGATGATTAAATTATATCACAGCCCATTTCTCATGGTGTTTTTAACCCATTTTTTTCACAAACAGGCACTGGCCTACACAAGATGACTTGCCCTATTCATACGTTGTGATGAACACCCAATGTGATGATAAAGGAGCTACTGCATATGCAGCGACTAATGTGTAAAGGTAAAATCCACCGTGCAACGGTTACGGAAGCCGACCTGAATTACGTCGGAAGCATTACCATAGATGCTTCGTTAATGCGTAAAGCGAACATTTTACCCTACGAAATGGTTCAGGTTACCAGCCTGCGCAACGCGACTAGGTGGAAAACATACGCCATTCCGGCACCGGAAGGCTGTGGCAAAATCGGACTGAACGGCCCTCCAGCCCATCTTTTTAAGCCAGGGGATCTTGTTATCATTCTGAGCATGGGTCTGATGGATGAAGCTGAAATCTCAGCCTTGAAGCCCCAAGTCGTATTCGTAGATGATCAGAATCAGGTACTCCGGGTTGAGGAGCATGATGTGGTCATTCAAGAGCAAGAAGTGAAATCTTATGAGTAATCTCAGCACCAGCAAGTGGACGAAATACAAGCTACTCCGCAAATCGGAGGAGCTTCGAGTGAACCTCCCGGAAACCGAATGGCTGAAGGAATCCACCTTCTGGCGAATGTTAAATAAATATGAGCAGGTTATTATTAAGCCCACTGGCAGCTATGGCGGTCACGGTGTCATTCGCTTCAAGAAATTGAATACTTCCGAATACGAGCTCCAAGACGGGGCAAAAAAGAAACGATTTACCGATCAAGATCAAGTAAATACCTTTCTCAAAAAGAAAACCGGCAAAAATTACATTGTTCAGCAGCGTATTCCACTCGCTACCGTTAATGGGCGGCCCTTTGATCTACGCGTGATGGTACAGCGGCACCCTCATTCGAAGTGGCAAGTAACTGGTAAACTGGCCAAAGTCGCAGGTGCAGGCTTTATCGTTACGAATATCCGCATGAGCAGCGGAAAAGTTGTTTCAGTGGAGCATGCGCTCAAACACTCTCAGCTTAAATCCATGCGATCAGGGGAACTATTAGCAAAGCTCGATAAAGTTGCACTAAAGAGCGCTGCCAAGCTTGGGCCTTCCTATAGATGGGTAAAAACGATGGGGATCGATATGGCTTTTGATAAAGAGGGCCACGTTTGGATCATAGAGGTCAACTATGCACCAATGCTGGAACTATTTTTGAAGCTAAAGGATAAGTCGATCTTCCGCAGAATCAAGACTTTCCACAAAAAATAAACAAATGCAAGAGACACAAGCCGTCTCCAACTTCTCCCGGCTGTAATAATCTACATTAGAGTTTGCATATGCGAATTCTTACTAACTAACCATTCGTTTTCCCGCTGAAAACGGCGAGGAGGCCCAAAGATGAAGCAATTGGGGCTTTATTGCTCACGATGTTCGGCAAAGCTCCCATTCCGCTATCAAGACATGAAATGTACTTGCGGCGGCACGTTATTGGTCGACTACGACTTGGAGCGCTTGAGCAAAACATTCAAGAAGGAAGCATTACAGACTCGCTACCCATCCATGTGGAGATACAACGAACTGCTTCCGGTGAGCAACCCGGATTGTATCATCACGTTAGGCGAAGGCTGGACCCCGCTAGTACGCTTACAGAATTGGGAACAGAAGCTGCCCATTAAGCAGCTATGGATTAAACGCGAAGAACAGAACCCGACGGGAAGCTTCAAATCACGAGGTTTTTCCGTTGCCGTTTCTCTGCTAAAAGAAGCGGGAGCAACCAAAGCGGCCGTTCCTTCCAACGGCAACGCCGCTGGCGCGCTCGCTGCCTATGCAAGCCACGCCGGGATTAAGGCTTCGGTGTTCATCCCCCTAGATTGCCCTCCGCTAATCGTGGAGGAGTGTCCTCTCTATGGGGCGGAAACCTACCTGGTAGATGGCTTCATACATGACGCCGCTGCTATTATTGAAGCCGGCAAGCAGGAGCAAGGCTGGGTGAATGTTGGCACCTTAAAGGAGCCTGGACGCGTAGAAGGTAAAAAAACAATGGGACTGGAGCTCGCCGAACAGCTTGGATGGACGTTTCCCGACGTCATCATCTATCCAACCGGCGGAGGCTCCGGAATTATTGGCATGTGGAAAGCTTACCATGAGCTCAAAGCGCTTGGCTTTGTTGACGGACCCATGCCGCGATTCGTTTGCGTGCAAGAAGAAGGCTGCCAGCCTATTGTCGATGGACTGTTGCAACAAGCTGGCATGAACCAGGCAGGAGCAGCCGTTGAGCCGAGTCCGACAGGCATGCGTGTGCCGCAGCCGCCTGATCTACCTCTCATCTTGTCCATTGTTAAGGAAAGCGGCGGTACGGCGCTGGCCTTATCCAAGAGCCAGATCGCCGATGCTACGCGTTCTTTGGGCGCTCAAGGCATTTCTTCGTCACCAGAAGGCTCTGCGACCTGGGCAGGTCTGATTGAGCTCTGTGACAATGGCTGGTTGCGCCCAACCGACTCAGTTGTGCTGTTTAACACATCGCATGCGATGAAATATGCACAGCTGGAAAGCATTTCCTCGGTTCCAAGAATACGGAGCTATGCGGATTATAAGTCGCTTGGGCACTGAGCAAGAAAAACCGTCAGGGAAGTAATTCTTCCTGACGGTCCTTTTATGTTTGTATTCGAGCCCACGAACCCCCTAGTAATACGTTGGATACATGGATTCATGGGAACTGGAATCCTCTATTCATTGAAAAACACGCTGTTTTCTCTCTGAGCGGAACTACAGGTACTTATTTGGCCTCCATGCACGTTTTTCAGGTGAAATTGGCAACATAGCAGAACGTAGTTCCCCTTACATGTGGAAATTGCGCCTTTTCAGTGAAATAGCGGACTATAGTTCCAGTTAGGCTTGACCTAGATTATTTTCTTCGTACAAGCGGTACATCGCTTGAATCAGAGGCTCAGCTGGATCACGGTTCAATAAGAATAACGTCATTAAATATTGCAGAGGAAGAGCACAAGTGTTATTGCCATCTTGTACAGCAACGAAGCCGGCTTCCAATACAGGGCCATGCTCCTCATGAAGCTCTAAATCAACATAAATCTTTTGATCAGGAAATTCTTCACGAACAGCTGATGCGCAGTAAGGAACAATATGTTTATCCAAAAGTTCTTTCGCCTGGTCTTCCGTTTGCGGCGGATTAGGAAGCGGATGATTCTCCGGGCTTCGCAGCAAGTCCACAAAGAAGGAAGAAATCCAGAGTCCAGCATTCGGATTTGTTTGAAAATTTCTCATAATTTCATTTAAGAAAAACCCACATGACGTGAACTTCTCATCTTTTTTAAGTGTAAAAGCAAACATCGGGCCATACGTTGGATTATTTCCGATTTGTCCCTCGACTTCATATTCGGGAAATTGCGCTTTCATAACTTCGTTCATGTGCTGAAACCAAGTCATAATGATCTGGGCCTGCTCTTGTTCCAAATCTTGTGCGTTATTTTCTTCGGTTTGTGTTTCGATCTCTTTTTCTGTCATTGTGGTAAAAGCCTCCTGAATCATTCATATTGGCACGAATATTCCTATTGTACCGCATTTGATCCAGATCAGAAAGCTATTGTTGCATTTTTAAAGACGAATGCGGACGACACCAACCTCAGAAGCGTTCACCGAGATCGAGTTAGGGGAGCACAACAGGCTCTTTCAAAGGAACTTTCTATAAACGCTTAGGAGTCGGCATACCAAGCAGCTCAAGAGCTTCATGAAGGGTAGCCTTTACCGTTTGAGTGATCCATAAACGGTGAGAGATGCTCTCTTCGCTCCCTTTTAAAACCGGACAAGCGCTATAGAAATGATTGAACAGAGAAGCCAATTCAAACGCATAATGACAAATCAAGCTAGGAGCCAATTGTGAAGTGGCATTCTCCAACGTTTCCGGCCAGTAAGCGATATGCCTAAGCAGCTGATATTCCTGATCTTCCAGAAGGTTTCCATTGAAAATGGCTTCGACGGTTTGGAGTTGATCATCTTTCTTAGCTTTGTCCAAAATACGGTTCGCTCTCGCATAGGCATAAAGCAAGTAAACACCTGTATTCCCAGTCACTTCGGTAGCTTGCTCCAGATCAAAAATCACTTCCGTTTGCAGCTGATATTTCAGCAAATAGTAACGGATCGATGCCGCAGCGATGGATCTGCTCGATATTCCCGCTTTTCTTGAACGTTTGGCATCTATCACTTTCTCCATGCGATCAAGAAGATCAGCGACTTTAATGCCAATGCCTTGACGCCCTGACATCGCATAGGAACTTTTGCCTTCGGAAGTATCCAGGCCAAGTCCTCCCGCTGTGTCGGGACTCAATGAAACAACACCGTAGCTTACATGCTTGAGCTGGCTCGCCTGCTGCTGATAACCAAGAACTTCTAGGGCCAGCTTCACCATTTCTTGTGGATACTGCTGACGATAGTCAATGACATTAATGACCATATCTGCGTGCCCAATTGTTTTCTTACTTCCTTGGGCAGTCGTTGACCATAGGCCGTCCTCCCATTTTTTATACACAAAATCATTTTGAAGCAAACCGAATTTCCACAGATGATAGGCGATATCCTTCGCTGTGTAGGTGAGAATGCCATTGGAACGAACAAGCACTTTATCCCCTTGAAAATCCTGGTTGTCTGCTGGAATTTCTCCCCCTTCATCGAGGTTTTTCAATACCCAACAGCCTGCCAGTTTCCCCTCAGTCACCTTGTGAAACATCTCCGTTTTGCTCAGCAGCTCAAAGGTTGTATCCCAAAACCCTGCACGAACAATGCTGCTTTCCCAAACCAGCACATCGTAGGAGATACCGAATTGTTTCATTTCATCCAACTGCTCACGCACAATGCGCTCTGCGACCAGTGCTCCCATCCACGCAAGATTTGATGTCCCGCTCTCAATGGCATGTAGGACCACAGAACGCTGCTCGGCTAGCTCTGGCTGCGCTTTATAAGCTTGGTTCACCTTGGCGTAGGTTTCCCAACAAAAATCTCCAAATCGCGGGAAACTCCCCTCGGTTTGCGTATGAAGAATACCTACCACCGTATCTGCTAATTGATTCCCAAGGTCATCAATATAGTTGTGAACCTCTACTTCGTACCCAGCATGCGAAAGCATACGCGACAACGAGTCACCGATACAGGAATTTCTCAAATGACCAACATGCGCGGCTTTGTTAGGATTAATGGAGGTATGTTCGACCAACACTTTAGTTTGATTGCTAGGAGTAGCGCGCTTAGTTGGAGCTTGATATTTTCCATTAGCCCATGCATCCCAGTTGATATAAAAATTTAGAAAACCAGGTGCAACAGCAGCTGCCTTGCTGAACAAACCTTGGACAAGCCCGTTCTGTTCGATGCGGCTTTGAAGCTCCCCAGCGATCTGCAAGGGGGATTTGCGCAATATTTTGGCCAAAAGCATGGCGATGTTGGAGCTGTAGTCTCCATGCTCCGGGTGAGCTGGATGCTCGGTTAGAATTTTCAAATGGGCTGGACGCGGGGTCCCGGATTCCTGGAACATGGCCTCGACGTGCTGCTCAATTTCAACGGTTAATAGCTGCTGAATCATGGTATTTTCCTCCCAAATCATATAATTTGCATACAAAAAAGCCCCCGTCTCTAAATAAGAGACGAGAGCTGTTCATTCCCGCGGTACCACTCTAAGTGTTAAATCAGCAGATTTAACCCCTCCAACGATAACGGCTTATGCCGGATCTCCCTACTACTCCGTTCGGAAGACCATTTCCCAGGTCCGTTTCGTTCCTGACATTCGTACCGGTTCCCACCATTCCCGGCTCGCTGCGACTGTCCGACAAGAACTACTGTCCTGTTCATCAATGTTACATATCAAGTTATGAATTGACTGAATATTACTTTAATATTCCCTAGTTGTCAAGAGGCAACTAATTTCATCATTAGGATGCCAATGAACGCCAACGCCAATCCAGACTGTTCCATCATCGAAAATTTATCCTTCAAAACAAATCGCGTGTACAGAAGCACGATTAGTACATTCAATGCGACAACAGCAGATACTAAGCCTGCTTTGCCATGATCAAATCCATGAATAATGAAAATCATGCCGACCACATTCGTAATGCCCACGACCATCCCGAACAGAAATGTTCGTCGTTCCGTCCAGCCTGAAGCAGCTGCTACTTTTACCTGTGTATTGTCCCCTTGCTTCTGATCCTTCAACCACCAAAGTCCAAAACAGATGGTTCCAGTTGCAAACATACAGAACAATGTCGGAAAGAGTGGAGCCGATACCAAAGTCGTCCATTTACTGGACAAATCATTGGCCGCAAAAAGAATCAGAGCAAGCGCTCCCCATCCTGCGCCTTGCAAATTTTTGAGCGTAATATCATTGGAATAGCGCACGACTAAAATCCCGATAACAATAATGACAAAGGCTAGAAACTGCATGATGTTAAGTCGTTCGTCCCAAATCAGATACGCAACGAATACCACAACGACGGATGGCAAACCAGTGAGGATGGCGACCAATGACGCTTTTCCTACGGCAAAACCCTTGAACATACTGGCATTAGCCCCAAAGGAAAACAGCCCCATTTGGACACCAATCAGCGCAGACACCGTCCAAGCTTGTTGTAAAAGAAGGGCGCAAATGGCGCTTATTAACGCCCCCATGAAAAATGTGCCGCATAGCAGCACATTCCGATTTAATGATTGCTGGCTGGACCAGTGATACAGAATGCCTCGCAGCCCGAAACTGAAAGCCGCAAGTACGGAATACATGAGCCACATCCGAACAGCTACCCCTCTCTTTTGCTTGCAAAGATCGGGTTATTTTACCACATTAATTCTTATTGAACAACACTTTGTTCCAGGAGAAGGCGCTCAAGAATGGCATCTCCGCCAGCAGAAACTTTCACTTCCGCGAACTTCGCATGTTGTTCGTAGTTACGGCCAGTTCCTTCTGGGATGAAGTAAGTTTCAATCCCATAGTCAATCCCCTCGTACCCCATTCGAGTACCGTTAATACGAACTTCTCCTGGGCCAAGTGGCTCGCCTTTCGTATAAACGCGGCTGAATTCATACACACCTGTAGCTGTGTTCGGAGCAAGCACAACAGCGATTTTTTGCTTTGATGGCACATCACCATTTTTGGAATCAAAGATAGGCGGCTGAGAAATCGTGTAGCGCAAACGTACATAATCACCTTGAATAAGCGAACGCGGGTCAAGCGGCTCAAGCTGGAGCTTGATGAGCTGCCCATGAGAGAGCAGGTACTCGCTTTTGCCAATTTGTATCGACATGGCCGCGATTTGCAGCAGCACCAGCACCGCAATAAGGAGTCGGTTCGCTTTATGATTTGGCCCAGCACTAGCTTCTGGTTCGGCAGCTTCAAGGCGGTGTCTTTTTTCATACCAAAGAGTAAAGATCAGAATCAAGATTCCAATCATAGCGAGCGTAACTGATTTATGCAGCAGCTTCCAAGCTAAATCGTAGTATTTGTAGACAAGGAAAGCTGTCCAAAAGCCCATCGACCACGCGAAAATCCAGCGGATCTGCAGCTGCTTACTAACGACTAAGGCAAGCACCACAAGAACAAAAAACAGTGCATTGGCGATGTAATACCAGGTAGACTCGGTTATGAAGGTTAGTGCAAACAATGCTAATAGAAACGAAGGGTAGCTGCTATAGAGCACTGGCTGCCTAACTGCAGCGTTCTGAATAACCTGCCCGCCTGCAAACAGGAGGAATAATAATCCTGCAATGACTGTCAAAATGATAACACTGCTATTGATCCAATTGGATAGGATCGCGGCTGTAATCAAAATTGATGCAAGGAAGAAAAAGATACGATGCACCGTCCCGGCAATGTAGATAAATGCAGCGATTGTAAGCGCTAAGAAAGCGAATAGAGCAGGGACATTTTCTGCAAACACAGCCGCTCCCGCTCCAAGAAGCAGTCCACTGATGAGTATTGTGTACCGGACTAGAGCATTTAACTTGTTCAATAAGATCATGCCAGTGACAACAACAAGTCCAAAACCCATTAACACATTCTCTGGGTTCTCAAACCCGAGCACCAACGTAACAATTCCAACAACCGTCAGACTGCCTAGCAGCGAACCGATGATGACAACGGAAACCGTGAGAACGCGCACAATCCATTTGGTAAAATCACCTTCCGGTTTATCGTGCTCACCTGCCTCGCTTTCGAGTTCACCATTCCTTGGCTTCTCGGCAGGCTGCCAGGCACGAATAAATGTCATGAACTTCACATTCGCACCGATGAACACAATCACAAATATCAAACTTGCGATGAAAAAAAGCTCGTTATAATGGTGAACGATAAGCTCAATGTATTTGAATGTAATCGTGGCTGAAATCCATAAGCCTGAGAATAACAGATAAGCTTTGTTACGTGTCTTATGGGAATACCAAACTGCTGCCGTTAGAATAGCAACCAGGGGCAGATTCATGAACACCCCATAATCTTCGAATGCGTACGAATTTGAAAGCATGAGCAGTATGGCTATACCTGCTTGAAATGAAATCCATTTCAAAAACGATGAATTTAACCTTCCACGCTCTGTTAGCAGATAGAGAATTCCGTTTGCGATAGCTAACCCTACCCAAATCGCGATTTGGACAGCCTCCGAATCCGATCTTCCTTCCCATTGTGGGAAAAAGTAAAAGCAATAAGCCAAATGCCCAAGAATATACGATAGGATGTAAAAGGGCTGCCACCTCGTCCATATGGCAAAAAGAAATGCCGGGATGAACCAGATCGCAAACAACGTGTAGCTATCGGCATGGGAGTTGTAGGTTTGCCCAATGAGCCCAGCCCCTACACCAAAGGATATGCAGCTTGCAAACAAGCTAAGCTTACTTAGAAACTGCCGGCCTGCTTGATTGGAAAGCCAAACTGATAATCCATAGAAGCCGAGAATAAGCAGAAAAGCTGGCGCGAATTTCTCCCAGCGGTTTAATTGCTCCCAGTTTGTTGCAAAGAAATATACAATGGCAGTTAGAAGGGAACTGGCTCCCAGCACATAGCCTAATTGAATCGTAATCCATTTCGAGTTCATGATGCGTGGCCTCCTCTCGTCTTACTTCTCATTGTACTTGAGATATACGTTTTGAGAAGTACTAACTATTCCTAGTACCCGATCATTAGCCTAAAGTAACGCATCAACCCGTCTCCTTCCAAAGTTTCACTTACGGCCCTTCCCCATTTTCATGGAATAAATCCATTCATACACAATAGGTACAACGACTAGGGTGAGCAGCGTCGAAGTACTTAATCCCCCAATAACAACGACAGCTAAACCTTTCGAGACGATCGTCCCTTTAGATAGACCTAGCGCTAATGGCATCAAAGCCATAATGGTCGCACCTGCGGTCATCATAATCGGTCTGAGGCGTGTCATCCCCGCTTCAATCAACGATTGACGCAGCGGATGGCCCTGCTCAGCAAGCTGTTGGACCCTGTCGATGAGAACAATGGCATTGGTGACGACGATACCGATTAACATAAGAAACCCGATCAGGCTGGTGACGTTTAGTGACTCTCCGGCAACCAAGAGACCGAATAAGCCTCCGATTGCAGCAAGCGGCAAGCAGAAAAGAATCGAGAATGGTGCTCTTGCATTCCCAAATGCGAGTACCATGACAAGGTACACGATAAAAATAGACGCTCCCATGGCCATGAACATGTCCCTGAAGCTTTGATTAATATCACCCGACACTCCCTTTACTTCGCGGCTTACGCCCAAGGGCAGCTCAATCTTGGCAAGCTCCGTCGATATTTTTTTACTAATTCCGCCTTTATCGGCACTGTCGATTTGAGCCGTCACCGTAATTACCTGCGACTGCATCTCCCGACTAATAGAGACTGGAGCGTCAATTTCTTTAACTTTAGCGATCTCATTAATTTGCACAAGTTTACCACTCGCTGACTTAAGTTTGATACTGCCTAACTCATCTATCGAATCTTTGTATTTGTTATCCAGCATTACCTTGGTCGCATAAGTGATGTTATTAAATTTAAGATCACCTAACTTTTCTTCTTTTACCCAACCATTCACGTCCTCCAGAACTTGAGCCGCAGTGAAGCCGTACATCATCGCCTTGCCTTCATCCACGGTAATCTCAACTTCTGTCTTTGTTTCGCTTAGGCTGTTTTTAATCTCCGTAAGCTCAGGGAACTCTCTCAGTTTATTCTCAATCTGCCGAGCAGCCTGCTGTAAATACAGCTGATCATCTCCTGTTAATAAGTAGGAGAAGTCTACGCTGCTTCCCGTGCCAGGTCCAAAAGCGAATACTTTACCGTTCACTTTGGCATCTTTGGGAAGAAGCTCAACGATTTTTTGCTTATATTGTTTAAAAGCCAGCTTAGCGTCTGTATGCGCACTCGATTCCGTGTAAATATCCGCCCAGTCAGCCCCCATAATCGCTTCGTTGTAGCTAAAAATGGATTGACCCGAGGCATTCTTGGCATCTTTCAATAAAGTTTCGATTTCTTTGGATTGAGCATTCATCATTTCGAGCGATGTGCCGCGAGGCATCTGAATCGTAAAAACCATTTGTCTCTCCGACTCGTTGGCCGGCATAAACGAAGTTGCCAGATGCGGCACCGTCAGCACAATGGAAAGAACAAACAAAAACGCTGCAAACAACAACGTCTTTATACGGTTGTTTAAAGACCACTCTAACATTCTTTGATAGTGAAGCATGTACGAATTCACTTGCTTCTCATTCTGATGCGGAATGTTATTTCCTTTAAGCACCATCAGCTTCGCCAGCATCGGAATGACCGTTAGGGCAACAAGCAAGGAAGACAGAAGCGCACAGATCAAAGTCAGTGCAAACGGACGGAATACTTCGCCGACAACGCCGCTGACGAAACCAATCGGTGCGAAAACACCAACCGTTGTAAGGGTCGAAGAAGTGATGGCCGAGGACACCTGCTGCGTAGCCAGCCTGATAACCGATTCGCTGCGTTCCTGCGCCTTCTGCATCTGGCTGTAAATATTTTCAATCACGACGATGCTGTCATCAACGACCCGTCCAATAGCAATCGCCATCCCCCCGAGCGTCATTATGTTCAATGAAATACCAAGCGGGTTCATAAATAGCAGCGTAATCAAAATGGAAAGCGGTATGGAGACCAGTACAATGAAGGTCATTCGCACATTCCGTAAAAAGATCAAGATCATGAAAGAAGCAAGAAGCGCCCCCAGCCCGCCTTCCTGTACCATCCCATGAATAGATTCCTTCACAGATGTTGCTCCATTCAATACAAGATGGAACTTTACTCCTTTCAATGACTTTTGCCAGGATGCAATTTGTTTATCTACTTCTGCGGCGAATTCTACCGTATTCGTATCCTTTGTCTTGTAAAGCAATAGGGTAATCGCCGGTTTGTCGTCTAGTCTGGCCGCAACGGTGGATTCGCTGATCGCTTCCACTCTCGCGATTTGCTTAAGCAGAAGCGTGTCGCCTTCAGGCGTTCTTATTTTCATATTGTCCAGGCTGTAAATGGAGTCCAACTGTCCTTTTACCCGAAGCATCTGACGATTGCCGTTAAAATCAACCGTGCCTGCCGGACTGGACACAAGTCCTCCCTGAATAAAGCCGGATACCTCTCGCGGTGTAAGGCCGTATCGGTTGATTGCAGCGCCGTCCAGCTTAATGGTAAGCACCGCTTCCCGGTTGCCAAATGAATCTATATGGTCAACACCTTTAATACCCTCTAGTCCAGGTAAAATCATATCCTTGAAAGCCTGCTCCAGTTCCGTTTGATTCGTTCCCGCTTCACCATAAAGCGCCAAGTGATAGATAGGCTCGGAAGCGAAGCCTGACGTTAACACCTTTGGCTTCTCAGCTCCTTGCGGAAGCCGGACATTTGCAATCAGACTTTCCACATCTTTTTTAACATCCTCAGGCTTCTTGCCTTGCTCTAGCCCGATAACAATTTGCGAGTAATTATCCTGCGAACTGGAGCTTACATTCCTGAGCCCTTGCATTCCTGCTACTGCTTTCTCGAGCGGTTTGGTAACCAACTCCATGACGTCCTTTGGCGGAGCCGTGTAATCAGTCGAAATAATAACTCTCGGATAGGAGATATCCGGCATACTTTCTACCTTCAGTTTCGTGGCAGCGTAACACCCCCCTGCGATCAACAGCCCTATCACTATCCATACAGCCGCAACATTTTTCATCGAAAACTCCGTTAGTTTCTTCAATCTTTTGACTCCTCTCATCATGGGCTGCCTAAAAAAATGCATGACAATAAAGCCGATTCTACCTTAGGGGCAATAATCGGCTGTGTGTGCATATACGGGATGCTAATCTTTTTTTACTACATTAATCGTGTCCTCCTCCTTATCATTCCATTTGATATGAAGCTTAAAGCTATCTTCGTCTACATAAGACGTTTCTTCAGTAGACTTTCCGCTCATTTTCAAATTTTTCGAGCTCGTTTCGCTCTTGCCACTTTGATTAAAATTTTTACTTTCCATAAAAGAGTAACTGACATTTTCAACAGACTGACTGTCTTTTCCAATATACGTGATTACAAATGATTTCTCATGATCGGAAGGAAGAACTGAACATTCCACTTGCCAATCTTCCGTTTTCCCGGTAAATTCGATAGGCTTCGAGCACCCTATCAATCCTAGAACGCTGACTAACATCAGACCTACAAACCATCGTCTCATAGCAAATCCCCTTTATGCGTCTATTTCATTAAACAAGCTTCAATTTTACGAAAAAATGAATCTGTCCGTCGCTTTGCTCAGCCCAAATGGCCCCTTCATGCGACTCCACAATGCTTTTCGCAATGGCGAGCCCCAAGCCCGACCCTCCGGTATTCGAAGAACGTGAAGTGTCAACCCGATAGAAACGATCAAATAACTGATGTAAGGCATCATCACCAAATGGTTCTGATTGATTGCTAACTTGCAGAGTGACATACCGATGATCATGGAGCAGTCTGACAGTAATTGCCCCCGGTTTCAAGCTGTACTTAAGCGCATTTCCTAGAAGATTCTCGAAGACACGAATCATTTTATCCACATCGATACGAACCAACAGCTTCTCCTTCGGAATCGTGCGGGTGATCGCAAGCTGCTGCTCCTCAGCCGGTGTGACAAACTCCTCAATCAGTTGGTCTAATAGTTCGTTGATTGCAACCCCTTCTTTGTAAAGAGGCTCATCGTGATTCGCTAACTTCGTAAATTCGAACAAGTCATCAATGAGCAGCTTCAACTTTTCGGACTTATTATAAGCAATACTAATATAGCCAGCCGCCTGCTCAGGTGTTTCGTAACTCTTATCATGCAGCAGCCGCAAATAACCCATAATAAGCGTCAGAGGCGTGCGTAAATCATGAGAAACATTGGTAATCAGCTCGCGCTTCAAACGCTCGTTCCTTCTTTCCTCCTCAATCCTCCTCTGCAGATCCTCCACCATGAAGTTCATATCTCGGGCTAGGGAACCAAGCTCATCTTGACTGCGTTCAATGACACGGTAATCCAAATTCCCCGTTGCAATGATGCGCAGACCACCAGCCAGTTCCTCAATGTGGCGCATTTTCTTTTGCGTCATGAAGTAGAACAAAAGGATAAAAACAGCAACAGCGCTCAGCAAGGACAGCGGGCTTTCACCCTTTTGATAGGTAATGTGGGGTTCCGGGATGCCGGAGACAAGCAGATATGATTTCTGCCCCAAATAGGTTACAGGGTAAAAACTGGAAAACTCTTTTCGGCCATATTCCTGGTCCGTTCGGGCATTCATTGCGTTATTTATCACATTGTAAATTTCAACATTTGTTTCCGGTGCGTTCTGACTTCGAAATACGACCCTACCTTCCTGGTCGGTTATGAGAACCTTGAGCTTCTGATCATTCATTCGGTTTACATGATCTTTTAAGAACTCTGTCCTCTCTCCCAAACTTTCGTTATCAGACAGATCGCTTTGGTTTGGGAAGGACGATAGTTCACTAACCAAGCTGCGGGCTTCACTATCTATTCGTTCAATTCCGAACCTATAGTCAATAATAGCCTCTCGACGCATTTCTCCAAACAAATTAACACTGAAGCCATAAGTCAACGATCCCGCCAACAAACAGATGGCAAAGGTCAACATCAACTGCATCCGTAAACTTCTCTTCACATGCCCCATACTAATCCTGTACAGCGTCCTAACCAAGATAATCAGCTTTCTAAGGAGGTTAAAAGGGAACAGAGTAAATGGAAATCGGTTCAACTTGGAGTAAGGATCGAAATCGTATGGATTATTCAACTTTGTAGCCAACCCCCCAAACCGTTTTTATAAATCTCGGATTTCTAGGATTTTGTTCAATTTTTTCTCGGATTTTGCGGATATGCACCATAACCGTATTGTCGGAGTCATAATAGGCTTCCTTCCAGACGGTTTCGTACAGCTTTTCCGAACTCCAAACCATCCCTCGGTTACGCACTAGCAGCTCAAGAATGGCGAATTCCCGGGGAGTCAACCTAATTTCTTTACCCTCCAGCTTAACCTCATGGGTCAAAGTGTTGATCGTCAGATCATCCACTTCAAGCTCGTGGTCTTTGTTTATATGCGGAACATTAAGCCTGGTGTAGCGACGCAGCTGAGATTTAATTCGAGCAATTAGCTCCAAGGGATTAAATGGTTTGCTCATGTAATCATCGGCGCCTGAACTTAAGCCCCAGATTTTATCCATATCTTGACTCTTTGCAGAGAGCATGATGATCGGCATATTTTTCTGCTCGCGGATTTTAAAACAAGCCTCGATCCCATCCATATTCGGCATCATAATGTCGAGAACGATCAGATCTATCTCTTCCTTTTGAAGAACACGCAGGGCTTCCGCCCCATCAAATGCGCGGAGCAACTGATATCCTTCATTTTTCAAATATATGGCCAGCATATCTATGATTTCTTTCTCATCGTCCACAAGTAGTATCTTGGGTTGTGCCATCCCGAGTACCTCCTTCACATTTCTATGTAAATAAACGTATCAAGTTAATCTTGTAAATACAATCCAATTGTTGATAGCTATCATGAGACTTAGTATAGACACTGAATCTTAACAGAATATAGGGACAATTCTTAAGATTATCTTAACGGAGTAGTAACTTGAAGAGAGGCACGCAAGATCAAAAAAACCAGCCGAGGGCTGGTATTTCAATTCATATTCATTTAGTTAGATATTTTAAAGCTTTTTACCGACTTTTGCAGATCAACTGCCATCTCTGCCAACTGGCGAATCGCGGAAGTAATTTCCTGAATGGACGCGCTCTGCTCTTGAGCTGCAGCAGCTACTTCCTCATAACCGGCAGATTGCTCCTGCGTTATTCCGGAAATTTTTTGCATCACATTGGAGATAATCTCGAAGGATCTTACCGCTTTTTCAAGCGTATCCAGCAAATGATCTGTCCGCTTAGTAAACACGGATATACCATTGAAAATAACCTTGAAATTTTCATACGTATCATGAATCCAGGTTTGACCCTGTTCAACAGCTTGATTGCCCTGGACAATACTTTCCATGACCAGATGGCTGTCTTTTTGAGTACCTGAGACGAGCCCCGTAATCGAACTTGCAGCTTGCGAGGATTGCTCCGCCAGCTTCTTCACCTCGCCGGCAACAACGGCAAATCCTTTGCCTTGTTCTCCAACACGAGCCGCTTCAATCGAAGCATTCAAGGCCAATAGATTCGTCTGCTGCGCAATCTCTGTAATAATGTTGATAATCGCTCCAATTTCCTTCGAACGACTTCCTAATTGAAGTGCAGCTTCATGCGATGATTTCATCTCTTTTTGAATCACGTTCATCTGATGCAGCGTTTTCTCTACAAGCTGTTGACCATCAACCGATTGCGCCCCAACTTTGTGCGCCATCTCCTGCATTTCTTTGACTTCGGTCGTTACCTCCGTCAGTTCTGAGTTGATCTCAACGATCGAGGAGGTACTATCCGAAATTGAATTCACTACTTCGCTTACGCCGTCATACATGCTGTTCATGGAAGACGCAACTACGCCGGCACTCGAACTCGATTCATCTGCAGATTGATACAATTGCTCGGTAGTATGGGTAAGGATATGGGATGAATTGTACATTTGGCGAATCAGAGTTTCCAAATTGCTCCTCATCTGGTTAAACGTAGTTGCCAACTTTCCGATTTCATCTATGCGCTGGATCACGACTTGTTCAGTCAAATAGCCAGCTGCAACTTTCTCTGTTACATGCATGAGCTGAACGACCGGTCGTGTTACACTGCGGCTGATCAAATAGGCGATTATACTGCCACAAGCTACAACAAGTAGGGTTAGGATCAGCGTCGACCATAGTAATTTCTGCTTCGTTTGCGGTATGACTGACGCATCTAGATCGATACCGACAATGCCAACATTATCGCCATTTTTGTTTCGGAGTGGTGCAAATATGGATTTATGAATGCCGTATTCATCTTTGTAAATGTGGCTGATTATTGGTTGATCCTCGGTTATTGCTCGATTCATGTCTGGTGTAAAAGGATATTCCGTGCCGTAATCATCATCAACCCCGGTTAACAACACGATTTGATCTTTATTTTGCGATTTCGTCAACACATAGACATTCTCCAGCGTATCCTGTTTCTTGAACTCTTCAAACTGCTTTTTAATTCGTCCATAGCCGGGCTGCATGGTATCTGTAATTTCCTCTGGACGTTCAGGAATGACTGCTAAGTAATTAGTAACATTTTGAATACTCGTCGTTAATCTCAGAACGAACTGATCTTCCAGCTTTGTCGATAAGGTCTTGGTGATCCAGTATCCGGAAAGGGAGAATACCAAACTGACCACCAGCAGCAGCAGAACAATGCTGAGGGTCATTTTAACCGCAATATGTTCACGTACCCAGTTAATCACTTTAGTTACGAAAAGATTGGCTCTATCTGTCCGAGCTTGCGTTTGCGTGGCCACTGTTGTTACCTCCTACTTATCGTAGATGTTTCAGCATATTTCTCATAGACTTGCGAGACGAATGTTTTTAAATATTGCACGATTTCTGGTACATGTTTAACCTCCGTATAGGGAGAGATAACAAAGATTTTGGTCGCATATAAGGCCGTAAAACTCCCCTCTTTCGTAGGTACCAGCAAATGCTTTTTGGTGTCGCCAAAAAAGATACGGTCTCGCTGATCCCCCAGAACTTCAAACAAGATTTCATTAAACTTGTTGGTTCGTTCAAGCTCATTTAGCGAGCAAGCACCCGAAATCTCTTCCTGAAAGCGCGAGCTCCCATCTGGGTAGAGTCGAAATAATGTGATAATACCGGGATTATCCGCATTAACAATGACAGCCTCTGGAATTTCCAGACGCAGCGCTTCTCGGAACGCGAGATTAACCTCAACGAATTGAGCTAAGAGCTGCTGATACCCTTGAATGCCAAATGCAAGAAGCGCGCTGTAAATGCTAATAGAGCTAGCCATACGAGAGCATTCCAACGTATATCCGGTATGATACTGACCATAACCACGATGCCCGACATAAGGCGTTTCATCCGGATGCAGATCCATCAAAGATAAATCTGCGGCCTCTTTTAAGAGAAAAAGACTTGTCAGATAGGGCGTTTGCCCCAGCTTTTGAAAATCAAAGCAAAGCGAATCCGCCAAATGCAAATGTCTCATCCGGCTATGTATGGCTTTTAGCGCCTGCAATACCTCGTCTTTGAAATCAAGCGGATTAGACGTGAAATCGTAATCTTGGAAGAAAGCAAAAAATCCGCCTAAAGCCGAGTCCGCGTGGATGTGCGGTCTCTGAAGCCCAAACTCAGCAGCAACTTTGCCAGCTGTTGCCTGGATTTGCTCCAAATCGTCAATCCCCATGGCATCCGTCGTGCCTGTCGTTGCGACAATATAGACCGGGATTCCGCCTCGGGCGATAACCTCCTCCATCTTCTGCTGCAAGTCGCTCACGTCCATAGAACTGTCAGCCTTGGTGCGAACACGGATCAATTTATCGCTTCCAATTCCCGTTGCCTCCACAGATTTGAATAAGCTGTAATGGGCAGCATCGGAACAAAATGCATATAAATTGTCGGGAACGCCTTTCTGCAAAGCCTCCGGAACAAATTTGGCAATCGCTATACGCAGTCCTGAGAATACGGCTCCCTGACCGCCCCACGTTGTGTATCCACCGCTTTTCATGGCATCATATCCGATTAATTTCGACATCATGCTGATGACTTTTACTTCCGCCTCCGCACCTGCAGGACCGTACACATCCCACAGATTGTTGCCATTAACCATAAACGCTGCAAGCATGCCCAGAATGCCTGGTATGCTGGCCATCGGTAAAATGTTGGTTAAAAAATATTTGGTATGATAAGGATGATTGTGCAGCAGTTCCAGCAGCTCCGAATTAACTTCCTCCAAGGGCATACTGTCAGCCGGGATAACGCTATTTTGGATGAGGTTGTTATAAAAGCTGTCTGTGCGGTCTTTCACTCCGCTAAGGTTGACGCCATCCGGGTTTTTCAGCACATCGACACCAGTCAAAATTTGTTCCATTAATTGCAAAATCATTTGGCGTGATTGCCCGTTGCCATTCTCACTAGGAAATAATTTCTGTACGTTTGGCAATCTTCTCTCTCTCATAATTTCCTCTCCTATCGATAGAATCGTTTAAAGAAAATACGCTTGAAAAACGTCGCCCCAGCAAAAACCTCCTTACTTCGACATAAGTCGACAAAAATCCTTACATTTTTATACATTAGTATAGTACAGCAAAATAAATATAACAACACAATTTACCAATTATTCTATTTAAATAGTACTTATGATATATAATTCATATACTGACATTTAATAACCATCGGTAGATTAAAAAGGATAAAAAAAGCTTTATCACCATGTCCAATAGGAAGGTGATAAAGCTTGATAAGGTTTAAGAAATGGATTGCGCCGCGTCCATACTCCCTTGGGAGTGCAGATACAATTGCTCATAATAGCCATGCAGAGAAAGTAATTCCGCGTGGTTGCCCTCTTCAACAATTTGCCCTTGACTCATGACCAGAATGCGATTCGCGTGAATAATCGTCGAGATCCGGTGGGCAATCACCAGTGTTGTTCTTCCCTCTGCAACAATCTGCAGAGCCGACTGGATCAGCTGCTCCGTTTGGGAGTCCAAATTCGCTGTAGCTTCATCAAGGATCAATATTTTAGGCTGGAAAACAATGATCCGTGCAAATGAAATCAATTGCCTTTCACCCGCAGATAAACCGCTTCCTCTTTCTGAGATGCGCGTCTCATACCCATCCTTCAGCCTCGCTATCAGAGAGTCCGCGCCAACCAATTGGCAGGCCTTGATGACATCCTCACGTGCCACGGTTTCATCAAACATCCGCACATTATCGAGAATGCTGCCGGCATATAAATAGGGCTCCTGCTGGACCAACCCTACGATGCGATGCAAATTAGCCTGCGGTATATCCCGAATGTCCGTGCCATCAATCCGGATGCTTCCTTCCCGCACATCGTAGAAGCGGCAGAGCAAGGAAATAAGCGAACTTTTGCCCGCTCCCGTCGTACCGACAATTCCGATCATTTCACCGGGCTCAATCCTTAGCTCAAGATCGTCAAGAACAGAGATATCCTTCAAATAGCCAAACTTCACATGGTTAAAATGGATCTCGCCCTTGACCTTAGGCAACGGAATCGTCATCGCATTCTGCTTGTCATTCACGTCCGGCTGGGTAGCAAAAATGTTCCAAATCCGGTTCATTGACACCGTCGTAGACTGGAGGGTATTCCACTGCTGCGTGATATTATTAATCGGTTGAAAAAACTGCCGAATATACGTGATAAACGCATAAAGGACACCAAACTCAATCGTTTTATCGAATACGGCCATTCCACCAACCCAGGTGATAAAAGCTACCGATAAATTTCCTAAAATATCGAAGGATCGGTTAAATAACACGTTCGTGCGGATTTCCCGCAAGTTGGCCTGAAAGTAGCTTGAGTTTCGATCCACAAAACGTTTCATTTGTTCATTCTCTTGGTGAAAGGCTTGAATGAGATGCATGCCCGATAAATTTTCAGCCACAAACGCAACCATTTGAGACAACCGCGTCCTGGAAAGCTGATACGTTTTGCGCATATATGTACGGAAGCTTATAGCAATAATCGCTATGATTGGAATCACGATCATACTGTACAACGTTAACGTTGGATCCAGATGATACATCAGCACAATGATGAAAATCAAGGTCATTCCATCGCGCACTAGACTTAACAGAACTTGCGTGAAGAACTGGTTCAGTGTTTCTGTATCGCTGGATACATGCGTAATGAGGCTGCCGCTAGGCGTCTTGTCATAATAAGACATGGACTGTTTGAAAATGTGTTGGAACAGATCCTTGCGGATTTTGGCCACAATACTTTGGCCAGCGAATTGCAGCAAGTTGTTCTGTAAGTAGCTGAAAAATAAGGAGCTCACTGAAAGCCCTACATAGAACAGACAAATCATCAGCAGTCCGTGATAATCATTTTTCCCGATCATCAAGTTATCGTCGATAGCGATCTTGACGAGATACGGTTGAAACAAGTCAGCAGCGATACCCATTAATGCGCACAGCAGAACAGCTGCAAATGTAAATTTATGCGGTTTCGCATAAACAGATAAAGCGCGGAAGGACGTTTTCATCGCTTGCGGCTCATGGGTGCTGCTCTCTTTACTCCGCGACATCGTGGTTGCCCCCTTCCTGTATCGCATGAAGCTCGGCGTACAAGCCTTCCTGCGCGATAAGTTCTTGATGTGTGCCGCGCTGAACAATTCGACCTTCGTGAAGCACAATAATCTCATCCGTATGCTTCAAGGCTGATATCCGGTGTGCAATCCAGATCGTTGTTTTGTTGGAACGTTCTTTACGAATCGTGTCGATGATATGCTTCTCTGTTACAGAATCAACTGCGCTAACGCTATCATCCAGGATCATGAGCGGTGAATCCTTGATGATACCTCTGGCGAGACTTGTTCGTTGACGTTGACCGCCTGACAAAGTCACTCCGCGTTCACCCAGTTTCGTTTCAAACTTCTCGGGAAAAGACGTAATACTGTTCAGAATTTGCGCATTCTTGGCGGCACGTTCTACTTGCTCAAGCGGTAATTCCCGTTTGTAAAAGGCGATGTTATCCCGAATGGTTGTGCTAAACAGGAAGCCCTCTTGAGGCACATAAGCGATTTGATTGCGCAGGCTCTCCAAGGTCACATCCCGAATGTCGGTATCCCCAATCCAAACTGTCCCCTCAGGAGGATCATAAATCCGTAACATCAGCTTCACCAGAGTCGATTTGCCGCTGCCTGTTTTGCCGATAATGCCAATCGATTTACCAGGCTCAATGGTCAGCGAGATATCATGGAGCACCTCATCTTCGTCATCGGGATAAGCAAAGGACAAATGCTCAATTCGAATGCCCTCTTGATCGAGATGGGAAGGTCGCGCCAGCTCCGATTGCACAACTTCAGATTTCAAATCAAGTAACTCGTTGATACGCTCAAGTGATGCTTTGGACCGCTGCATGGCATTAATAACGCGACCGATCTGCTGAAGCGGGTTGACCATCATGCGTATGTATAGCGTTAATTCAACGAAATTCCCGATCGTAATCCGGCCTTGAATCGTCAAATAGCCCCCAAATGCAATCGCGATAATAAGCGATATTGCGCCCAGAAACGGTATTAGTGCTTCAAATAGGGAAGACAGACGAACGAGTCTCAGTTGATTATCGCGAATCCGGTCCACCGTTGCACTGAACCTGCCAATCATGATCTCTTCGACCGCGAACTTCTTCGTGACACGGATGCCGCCAAACTGCTCTTCGGCTGACTCTGTCATTTTGCCTAAAGCTTCTTGAACTTGTAAGGAACGATTTTTGATAACAGGTTGAAATTTCACACTCAGAATCGGGATGAGCAATAAAGGCAAAATACATACAGCAATTAAATACAACGGAATTGAACTGAAAAGCATGGATACAACAACTGCAACAATTAAAATAACCGAGTTTACAATCTGATTAATCCCCATGGAAATGGATTCCCGGATGACAGTCACATCGTTCATCACATAACTCAGCAGCTTGCCGACACCATTTTTAGAGTAAAAAGTAGCCCCCAGCAGTGTAAAATGATCAAACAATCGGTTTCTAGCGACGAATTCGAATCGTCTTCCATTTCGCATAATCAAATACTGTCCAATTGCTGTTAATACACCGAATGTAATACCAATCATCAGGAGCTGCACGCTGTAGGTTACAATTAAATCTCTACTCAAGCCCCCCAGCTTAAGCTGATCGGTAAACTCGCCTAGCAACTTGGGGTAAAACGAATGTACGATGTTGCCTACAGAGATCGACAATGCGGCTGCGATGTACAACGGCCATTTCAGCTTCAGGAAATCAATTAATAACCTTGTTGACTTCAAAACGACATCACTTCCTAATACTTGTTGTCTGGAATAATAAGTATTCCGAAGGAACATTTGTATCCTCTTAGGCGTCCCACTACAGTATACGCCTATTCAAAGCCACTTCCTATATCAGATATTGACGTTATAATAGAGAAGTCATCTAATTTTCACATATGTTGCCTAGGAGGATTACAGATATGGATTTTATATTGGACCGTATTGACAATAAAATTGAGTTCTTTCAAGCCTATGACTTGCGAACGCTTGAGAAACAAATTAACGTGCAAGTCGATAATAACAAAGCGCTGCTGCTGAGTGTTTTCGCCGTTCAGCATCACACGACATTCGACCCGAATGCAGGTAAAATGCTCTACAGTGCGGTAGTACATTTCAAATCCTAATAGACATTAAAAAATGACTTCCCATCCTATTGATGGGAGAGTCATTTTTTGCATTATAAACCCAGCATGAACTGGAGCGTCTTATCATTGAAGCCCGGAAGTCCTTCGTGTCCAAAATCTGGATACAGCTCATAGCTTTTTGGAGATTTGATTTTGTTGAACGCTGCGAATTGCGTTGAAGGTGGGCACACTGTATCAGATAAGCCTACAGCCATCATGACTTCCCCTTGAATTCGCTCCGCTAGATTTTGAATATCGATGTAGCCAAGCTTAGTGAAAACTTCCTCTTCACGCTTATGCTGTGGATCATGGCGGCGGAAAAAGTCCTTCAGCTCTTGATACGCATCCTTCGCCAAATCCATTTCCCATACGCGCTTATAGTCGCTAAGGAATGGGTATACGGGCGCCAATCGCTTAATACGCGGCTCCAATGCGGCGCAAGCAATCGTCAGAGCTCCGCCTTGTGAGCCTCCCATAGCCCCTACGCGCTGTGCATCCACTTCTGGCATGTTCATTGCAATACCAGCCAGCTGCGCCGTATCCAGGAAAATATCCCTGAATAATAATTGATCAGGATGATCATCCAAACCGCGCACGATATGACCTCTTAGTGTAGTCCCTTTCATGCCCCCTACATCTTCGGATAAGCCCCCTTGCCCACGGCAGTCCATGGAGAAGAACGAGTACCCTAAGGCAGCATATTGCACTTTATCCGACCAGTCGCCGGAATTGCCTGAATAACCATGAAATTGTACGATTGCTGGATGAGGAGCGGATGAGTGCTTAGGACGAATATATTTGGCATAGATACGTGCGCCTTTCACGCCGGTAAAGTACAGATCGAAGCATTCTGCAAACGGCACTTGAAATTCACTAGGATGCAGCTCAATTTGTGGATCAACAGCTTTCATTTCAGCAATCGCCCGTTCCCAATAAGCATCAAAATCTTCAGGGCGGGGATTACGCCCCTCATAGGCGAGCAACTTCTCTAATGGCATATCCACTAATGGCATGATAACTCCTCTTTTCTTTTATTTTATTTTAAAGGGGCCTTGTACGCAGCGAAATCAACAGCTTGACCATTTACCAATCTGCCTAGTTCGCGGTTAGGTCCGCTTTTGAAAACAAGTACATCATCATTTAACGTTGTGTAGGTCAATGCGGCACCGTTCTCTGCAGACTGAGCATGTTCCGGGTGTCTTTGTTTCATCGTGTCTGCGAATTGGCGTACGCCCTCAATCCCCTTATTCATCGCTTCCTGTTTGTCGATACACTCGATAACTACAGCATTTTTGCTGCCACTACTCGTAATAATGGAACGGTCGGCACGCGCTTCCCTTTGATACGATTGCTGAACATAAACAGCTATGTAAACATTACCGCAAATGCCGAACAAAGCATGCTCATCTTCCACCCATTCTCCTGCCGGCAAACAGCCAATAATTTGATCCTGGTGGTTCTCAGGGATTTGATAATCAGCAATGACGGTATTGCGGTGAAAAAACACTTCTGAGAATTCGCTCTGATGCCGCAAATCTCCTTCTTTATTTCCAGGAGCTGGATGAAAAAAATAAGCATGATTGACTCCTGGCACAGCATCCAAGGGCAGCGAAACGTCCCAGCGATGCTGCTCATTGTCAAACTCGAGCACGCGCTCGTAGATACCGCCTACTGCAAAACTTTCTGAGATATATACATAGCTATGCCATACATCCTCTTCGCTCGCAGCCGTCCCCGCTTGTTTGGGAATTCGGAATTTCACTTCAACTGGAGCTTTGCGGTCCAGGGCGAGGTGGCGAGCATCAGACGGAGCTTCATACGCAAGAAAACCTGCAAATTCGGTTCGCGGCATTTCCTCAGGCAGCGTAAAGTCCCCATACTGCACATAATCATGCAGGACATTCGTATCCCTAGGCATATCGTGAGGCCAAATTCTCGAATGCGGTCCAACCCAAGCGCCTCCCAAATAATACGTCGAGCGCACACGCCATAAATAATCCAGCATCTGAGCGAGCTCATCTTTCAGTTCTTGATCCTTCATTAGCTGCCATGCGCAGGTAAATGCCTGTACCCAGTGCCAGAACCACGGCAGCCCCCCGTACTCGGACATGCCAATCGAGGTGATCCGTTTCCGTGTAAGGCGTAAGCTCGTGATGCCATCTTCCAGCAAATCCTTATCTTCATAGCGCTGTCCAAAAATAAGTTTGGCAGCTGTGTATTTGGCTTCGTGATGGTTGTAATGCTCAACCTTTTTGCGATAGAAGTTGCTCTTATAGATATGTTGAAGCGCTTCCTCGAATGAGTTTTGCAAGGGCTCACTTAGAACTGCCGAGTATTGATCATAAAAATAAACCATTAAACTTCCCATTAATTCCACAGGTAGTGTATTTTTAGAAGCTTCCTGCGGCGTTGGTTTTAAATTTAACGGCCAATGGCCGTAGGTTGGGCTTTGCGCATCCTGATCCTGAAGTTCAAGTAAGCACTGCAGAATGGCTTCTGCTTTGGTTTGCGCCAATTGGCGGTCTCCGTCAAATGCAATCTCTTGTTCTTGTGATGCAGCAAATAGATAGGAACCATAGTAGAAATTGTCACGAACATCTTGATGAAATAAGAAGCCGCTGTCTAGTCGTGGCAGTTGATATGCCGCTGCGGCAACCTTTGATTTGATCTCATTTTGTCTTTGTTGCAAATTCGTCAAATTTGTCATCCCCTTGAGTCCTTCATAAAAGAGAGCGTTTCATCTGTTTTATAAAGCGCTCTCTTTCTTAGTTGAAACGTTTAACTTAAGTTTATATGCAAATATATGCATCGTCAATGCATGCCGAAACATTCATTTTTCATATTTTGGCTGTTGCTTCCCTTTACAATTTCTTATAAAATAATCTACCGTCGGTCAAAATATACAATCACCATTATTTGCTTGGGATAGGAGGTATTCATCCTGATTCATATCGAGAACTTACAAAAAGTGTACGAGGATATACCGGGACGTGTACCGGCCATCCAGCAGATCCATTTACATATCGATCGCGGAGAAATCTTCGGCATCATCGGACACTCCGGCGCAGGGAAAAGTACCTTGCTGCGATGCGTAAATTTACTTGAACGTCCAACCTCGGGAAGCATCTCTATCGATGGTGAAGACATGACAAGTTTAAATGCCAAACAGTTGCAAGTAAAGCGCCGCAAGATCGGCATGATTTTTCAACATTTCAATCTGCTCTCCTCCTCTACGGTTGCCGATAATATCGCTTTCCCACTGAAACTCGCTGGTATGGGACAAGCTGAGATTGCAGCAAGAATCAAAGAACTGCTTGAATTGGTTGGACTGCAGGACCATGCGGGCAAATATCCCAGCCAGCTCTCCGGCGGGCAGAAGCAGCGTGTTGGTATTGCCAGAGCACTGGCCAATCACCCGGACGTTCTCCTCTGCGACGAAGCTACTTCTGCTCTTGATCCGCAGACTACGAATGCGATTCTCGCCTTGCTGCTCGATATTAATCGGAAGCTTGGCATTACGATCCTGCTCATTACGCATGAAATGCAGGTGATTCGGGCGATTTGTGACCGCGTTGCTGTCATGGAGAAAGGTTTGATCGTGGAAACAGGGAAAGTGCTCGATGTTTTCCTTCAACCGCAGCATCCAGTAACGAAGGATTTTGTTGGACAAGTCTCTGATTTCGCAACCAGCATGACGGAAGACGATACAAACGTGAACCCAGGAAATGCGCAAGGAACTGTCATTCGGATTACGTATATCGGTGCCAAAACGTATGAACCCATTCTCTTCGAGACGGTCAAATTGACGAATGTGACTTTCGCTATTATGCAAGGCACCATTTCTTCGATGAAAGGTGTGCCATACGGCCAGTTGGTCGTGCAATTATCCGGCGCTCCACAAGAGGAAATAGATACTGTGATTGCTAAATTGAAGCAAGAAGGAATGGATGTGGAGGTGATTACCCCATGAATATGACTTGGGAGATTAACTGGGCTGAGATTGCAAAAGCAACCGGCGATACGCTTGTCATGTTGGGGTGGTCGCTCCTATTCACCATCGTTATCGGCTTAGCCCTTGGCATTATTTTATTCCTTACTTCCAAAGGACAGCTGTTGCAAAATGTTCCTCTTTATGGCGTGCTCTCATTAATTGTGAACATCCTGCGCTCCGTGCCGTTCGTCATTCTCATGATCTCGGTGTTTCCGATCACGAAAGTGCTCGTGCACACCACCATCGGCGTGAAAGGCGCGATCCCGCCTCTCGTTATCGCCGCCGCGCCATTCCTAGCGCGGCTGGTCGAATCTGCGCTGCGTGAGATCGAGAGCGGCGTAATTGAAGCCGCTCAATCGATGGGCGCAACGCCGTGGCAAATCGTCTGGCGCGTTCTGCTGCCGGAAGCGCGCCCTGGCTTGATCTCAGCCGTTACAGTAACGGCTGTTGCTCTGCTCTCCTACTCCGCGATGTCTGGCGTCGTAGGCGGAGGCGGGCTCGGCGATCTAGCGCTCCGCTACGGCTATATGCGGTTCCGTACGGATATTATGATCGTCACCGTCGTTATTCTTGTCCTTTTCGTTCAGCTTTTACAAATGTTTGGAGATCGTATGGTCACCAAATACAACCGCAAATAAGACATCATCGATTATTGGAGGTCATCTATTATGAAAAAACTTTCTGTTTCACTTGTTGCTTTATTCTTCGTCCTGACGCTTGCCGCATGTGGACAAAAACCTGCTGAGAATCAAGCGGGATCAGCCCCTGCTGCTTCTGGAACACCTGCAGCAACGACGCCTGCCAAAGAAGTTACGCTGAAAGTTGGGGCATCTTCCGTTCCACACGCTGAAATTTTGAACGGCATCAAAGCAAAAATGAAAGCACAAGGCGTTAACCTAGAAGTCATCGAGTTCAACGATTATGTACAACCGAATGTGCAGGTGTTTGAAAAACAATTAGACGCAAACTTTTTCCAACACCAACCTTACCTGGATCAATATAATGCCGATAAAAAGCAAAATCTTGTAAAAGTTGTAGGCGTGCACATTGAGCCATTCGGTGCTTACTCTCAAAAAGTGAAATCCGCGGCTGAATTGAAAGATGGCGCATCTGTAGCCATCCCGAATGACCCGTCCAATGCAGGCCGTGCGCTAGCGTTGATGGAGAAAAACGGTTTGATCAAACTGAAAGATGGCGTTGGCATTAAAGGCACCGTGAAAGACATCGTAGAAAACAGCAAAAAGCTTCAAATTAAAGAGCTTGACCCAGCTATGCTGCCACGTACGATCGGTGAGTTCGATCTAGCGCTTATCAACACGAACTACGCGCTTCAGGCGAATTTGAATCCTACAAAGGATGCTCTTTTCATTGAGGACAAAAATTCCCCTTACGTGAACATTCTCGTGGCTCGTCCAGACAACAAGGATTCCGAAGCTATGCAAAAGCTTGCTAAAGAATTGAACTCCGCTGATACGAAAAAGTTCATTGAAGACAAATACAAAGGCGCTATCGTTCCAGCGTTCTAAAATAAATCTATAAAAGCTGCGCTTTCAGGTTAATCCTGAACGTGCAGCTTTTTTGTTATAGGTTCTATTGTGGCAAACCCAAATGAGATGTGAATTTCGTGATGATGCGGTTATGTCCCACTTAGGGGAACTACAGGACCCTATTCCTTAAGAAAATTGTTCTTTTTACCAAACTCCCCCATATAGCGTCCTCAAGTTCCCATATTTAAATCCATCATATGTTAGGACTCATGCCGGGCGAATCCATTGCCAACCACTTCCCTCACATCGCTGAAGGAGACAAATGCAGCGGCGTCAATGCGATGAACAAGCGATTTGAGCTTAATGATTTCTTTCCGGCTTACGATACAGTAAATAACTTCCCGCTGCAGCCCCGTATAACCGCCTTTACCTTCGAGAAAAGTGATCCCTCGCTGCAGCTCGGTCATAATCGCTGTTGCCGTCTGCTCAGGTTTATCTGTAATGATAAAAGCAGATCGAGCGCCTGATGCCCCTTCCAGCACGAAATCAATCACTCTAGCACCTACTATGATTGCAACAAGCGTATACATGGCTCGCGTCAAATCCAGGTAAATCAGAGAAAGTAACAGGACGATGAAATCGATGCCGAATATCGTTTTGGCTATACCGATTCCGTAATGTTTTTGCATCATTCGTGCGATGATATCGGTTCCCTCCGTCATCCCTTCAAAACGAAACACAATACCAAAACCTAACCCTACAATTGCTCCAGCATAGAGAGAAGCTAGCAATGGGTCCGGCAGGGGCATGGAGAAGCGCTCAAACAGCCACAAAAACAGCGAAACGGATATCATGCCTACAACGGTATAAATGAAGCTGATGCGCCCCAGCATTTTCCAACCCAAGAGGATGAGCGGAATGTTAATCAACAGGTTTGACCATGCCGGGTTCCAGCCTAAGACATATTTGAGCAAAAGGGCGAGTCCAGTAATCCCCCCTTCTGCCAGCCCATTAGCGAGATTGAAGTAGTTCATCCCGAAAGCAATAATTGTGGAACCGCCTATAATAGCAATTACATTGATATAACTGATTTTGGCAGGCATCATAATCTCCTCGGTTAAAGTCGTTTGCGATTATCATACCCTTATGTAACTTATCCCATTAGCACAAAAAAACGCCTATCCATGTAGGAAAGGCGTCAATCCCTTATTGTAAAAGCGAATGAATATCCGTATATTCGTAGCCATGCGCCTCAGCGACAGCCTTGTAAGTAACATGCCCAGCTACAACATTAATCCCTTTGGCAATGGCTTTATTATCCAGTGCTGCGCGTATATACCCTTTGCTGGCAATTTGCAAACCATACGGAGTAGTCACATTCGTTAACGCCAATGTAGATGTGCGAGCTACGGCACCAGGCATATTCGCTACCGCATAGTGAATGACTCCATGCTTCTCGTAAGTCGGTTGGTCATGCGTTGTGATGCGATCAATCGTCTCAATGGAGCCGCCTTGGTCGATTGCAACGTCCACAATTACGCTGCCTGGACTCATCGTTTTGACCATCTCTTCGGTCACCAAACGTGGTGCACGTGCGCCAGGAATCAATACAGCGCCTACTACCAGATCAGCTTGTCGCACGACTTCCGCGATGTTATATGGACTAGACATCATCGTTTTCACACGTCCTTGGAAGAGGTCATCCAATTGGCGCAAACGATCCGGATTCAAGTCAACGATTGTTACATCGGCGCCTAATCCAATTGCCATTTTCGCTGCGTTTGCTCCTACGATTCCACCGCCGATGACGGCTACTTTCCCAGGCTCAACACCGGGTACGCCGCCGAGCAGAATCCCTTTGCCGCCATGGGCTTTCTCCAAGAAATGCGCGCCGATTTGGACAGACATGCGACCTGCTACTTCACTCATTGGCGTCAATAGTGGCAGACTGCCATTGTCGAGCTGAATAGTCTCATAGGCAATTGCGGTTACTTTGTTACGCGCTAGAGCATGCGTCAGTTCAGCCTCAGGTGCAAGGTGAAGATACGTATACAAAATCAAACCTTCGTGGAAGTAACCATACTCCTCAGGGAGCGGTTCTTTCACTTTGACAACCATTTCAGCTGACCAAACGTCCGCTGCTGCAGCTACGATCGTCGCCCCTGCTTGTACGTAATCTTCATTCGTGAACCCGATGCTGTGACCTGCCATAGTTTCTACTAAAACTTCATGCCCTGCTTTGGTATAAGAAAGCACGGAGCTAGGCGTCATGCCTACACGAAACTCGTTATTTTTTATTTCCTTAGGAACCCCAATAATCATTCTGCATCTACCTCTCCTAGGGACCCCTGAAAAAGGATCCGTCTTCACTTGATAGTTCCAAGTATAAGAGGGATCCGTTCTTGTGCCATTAGACAAATTGTAAAGAATCTGTCCGCTTTTTTTTCACAATTTAAGTTCAGGATGAAGCAGCTGATAGGCCCTGATACCAACTTGCAGCGCCAATCGTTTCTCAGGGAGCATATAGTCGGCGCCAAGCAGCTCCTCTATTTTCTCTAAGCGGTAATAGAGCGATTGCCTTACGATAAAAAGCTGTTGGGCAGCAACCTGCTTAGACCCATCGCTGTCCAGATACACCTTAAGGGTGCGCAACAGCTCGCTGCCTTTCGTTTGATCATAATCGAGGATCGGCCCTAAATAAGTGCGAACGAAGGACTGCAGAATTTGCTTATCGGTAATGTGAAAGAGCAGTTGAAAGACGCCAAGTTCATCAAAAAACTGCACCTTACCCCGGAGCGTCGGAGCAAGGGAAATTGCTTGAAGCGCTTCTTGATAGCTTTGATGCGCCTGCAAGAAGCTGCGGTTGCTTTGACCAACTCCGATTGTCAGTTCCATCTCTTCCTCAGCTTTCAAGAGCTGCAGCGACTGAAACACTAGCTGGAGTCGCTCTTTGGCTGGCCGTTTGGACGTTTTGTCAAAAGCTACAACAACAAGCCGGTTATTTTTCAAAGTTAATAAGGGATGAAACCTGTGCTGCTCAAATATGGATCGTGCGGCTAACGAAAGGTGAATACCTGCAGATTCTATGCCATCACCGTCTTCAAGAACGGATTGATCCTCGATTTGTCTATGTTCAAACTCAATTAAAATAACATGATAAGGAAGTTCATTCAGTTGTTTAAAACCATGACCAATCAAGACTTTGACCTGTTCCTCGTCACGAATTCGCAGATGAAGCAGATCGTCTACCCATAAAGTTTGCGAGTATAGTTTGCGCTCTTCCATATATCGTTTGCGCAATAAATCCTGCGCGATTGACAAAGAGGCAGAGTCCAGAATCAAGTACTCATACTCCTGCGGTTTACGACCTAGAACGAGGATAATATTAGCCCAGGTCTTACCCATCGCGCCAACAGGCTGCACGATAACCGTCTGGCCTTCAAATTCGAAAACAACGGGAGATCCTGTATTTCTGGAAGTTGTATCAAGTTCTATGTGGCTATTCAGAATTTCCAGCCATTGCGTTGTCTCACGACTCCCCATCTGAGGAATAAATTTGGGTTGGCCATCCTGAGGGATGTAGATGACTTGGGCTTTTGTACTGCTCTGTAGCAGCCCCAGCACGTGGGATACGCCTTGTGAGGATAAGGTCATGCGATGGAACTCACGTGAAATTTTCTCCAGATCCTGGAGTGCTTTATGATGTTGGTTGATGATGTGTGCATGAATATCTTGCGTAATGTCGATAAAGCGCACCGCTTGAGGGAAAATGATCAGAGGAAGCCCGCAGCCTTCCGCCGCATCGATCCAATCTTGCGGAATCGAACTCAAATAATGACCCATCTCAATGCAGAGACAGGATACTTTATTATTAATAAGCTGCTCCAAATAGAGCATAAACAGCTTGGTATCGCTCTTGAAAGCGGCTCCTGTTGTCAGAATCATCTCTCCGCCTTGCAGCAGCTCTCCAAACTGAATCACTTCTATGATATGTACCCAGCGCACTAGTCGCTGTAAGCCCTCTTGTCCTGCAGCGATATAGGCTTGCTGAAAGAAGGGTCTACCCAGCACTTCTTCTACCGTTAATTGATAATCTTGATTCAAGACTGTCACGCTACTTTCTTCTGGCTCACCAAAGTTATCCACAATTGACTATTCAGGCTGCTTGGGGATAAAGGAACTAATGAAGTTTAGTATACAGGAAAAAAGCGCCTGTTTCACTAGGAAACAAGGCGCTTATTGGATATCCTAACTTAAATCGCTTTATCAATGGCAACGGTTTGCCCGGACCAAACCTTCTGCGAGGTCCAAGGCGCATCAGCATCTTGCCAGAACGCATCATCTGCCGGCAAGCCGAGCGGCAGGAATACAGCCGAGCACAGGTATAGGCTGCCCGTTGAGATGTAAGGCTCTCCAAGCTCAGGCTGGTGACCGCATAGACCGATCGTCAGCCAGCCCTTTTCGTCGAAAGTGCCCGGAGCTTCGATCAGACGCCGGATCATGGCGCTTAATGCGCATCTAACCCCAGCGGGAGAAACACCGACCGGCAATTCGCGGCGCAGCGCTGTTTGGGCTAGCGACTGAAATGCGCCGAACCGGTAAGCAAGCGACCTGCCAATGACAGGGAACGTACCCTCTGGAGAGATGGAACGCTCCTGAACAGCGGCATAACGCTGCGCGCGGGCAAGTATATCCTTGCGCATAACTGCCCAATCTTCATAGTGCGTATCCACATGCTCAATGATATCAACCAGCATAGGCTGAATCACGAAGCTGTTGTAGTAGTCCGCATGATAATGAGGGCCATCGCCGTACATGCCGTCTCCGAGGTACCACTGCTCATGCTGCTTGAGAGCAAAATCCACACGCATCTGATCCCAATCCTCACCCATAAATCGGAGCGCGGTTTCGGTCATTGCGGCGAACAGCAGCCAATTGTTGAACCCCGGCTTGCGTGTTCTCGTCGCTTTCAAAGCTTGCACCAAATTGCTCTGAACACGGCCTTCTAGTCCATGCCAAAGTGTGTTAGGAGCTCTGAGAATGGCATGGGATAGAAAAGCAGTGTCCACAATCGGCTGAAAGCCTTGGCTAAAGTTCATGAAATCAGGCGACTCGGGATCTGTCGCTGCATCCAGACCTGCACGCACAAGTTCTACGTAGTGTGTCCGAAGCTTTTCCTCCTCCGCATTCTGCGCAGGATTTTCCAGCCATGGCGCGATACCGACGAGCGTACGGGCAAAAGCCTCCAGATGCGAGTACTGGCGCTGCTCTTCTTTTTTATTTTCAACAGGCATGGAAGCCCGCAATTTTTTATCTGCCAATGCCGCAAGAACGGGATCCGCAATCCGAAGCATGGTTTGCACCCAGTAAGAACGGGTACTGCTTGTTGAGGCTTGATTATTCATACCAGTAACCTTTGATTCCTTTCTCCATACGCACAAGCGCTTCCAGGTAGTAATAATCTCCCCAAATCATGAAGTCGTCAGGCGCGTTGCCGCCACGAACACTGTAGGAGCCGCGCTCAATGAAACCTTGTGCATCAGGCTTACCAATTGTCGCGTAAGATTTTACAAGTCCAGCCATGGAGCGTTGAATCGCATTTTCCAAATAAGCACGGTCAGCATCATCAGCAGCCAAATGTTCCAACAACTCAAGCGCTCCTGCTGAAGCAATCGCCGAAGCGGAGCTGTCGCGTTTCGTTTCTTCGTTCACTGGCGCATTGAAATCCCAGTATACAACATCGTCCTGCGGCAGACGGTCAAAGAAATACCGAGCCAGACGTTTCGCTGTTTCTAAGTAAAGCGGATTTTTCGTATAGTGGTACGAAAGCGCGAACCCATAAATACCCCATGCTTGACCGCGAGTCCATGTCGAACCGTCGCTATATCCTTGCGCTGTTCCACCATGCAGCGGCTCACCGTTTTCTTGATCAAAATAGAACGTATGGAAAGAGGAATCGTCTCCACGCACCAAATAACGGCGGCTTAAATCAGCATGAATGACAGCAACTTCTTTGTATTTCGCGTCGCCCGTTTGTTCGTAAGCCCAGTACAAGAGCGGCAAATTCATCATGCAGTCAATGATAATGCGGCCTCCGTTATGCTCATCGCCTTCACGACCCCAAGCTTGAATATACTGACCTTTCGGTCTCCAGCGTTTCATCAATACGTCGGCTGCCTGTAGAGTAAGCTGTTTCGCATTCTCATCTTTTTCAATGATCCACTGCGCTTTGGATGAAAGGGAATATAAGAAGCCGATATCATGGTGATCTAGAGCGACATTGTCTTCCAATCTTTTCTTAAAGCTTGCAACCGTTTTCTGAGCAGCCTCTTGAAAAGAAGTGTCGCCGCTGTATTGGTAGCCCAGCCACAAAATACCGGACCAGAAGCCGTCCGTCCAATCCGTATTCGGATTCAGGTGATACACATCATTTTCGCTGACATGAGGAAATAAATCCCCAAAACGTTCAATGTTCACTTTCGTTTTCTGTAAAGCATCTTCAATGGCTTGTTTCCACATGAATGATTCACTCCGTTTACTGTAGTTTGGTTGTACCGCGTTCTATAAAAGTAAGAGGGACCTCGATTTCGCGTTCTTCGCCAGTCTCCGCTTTATTACCAATTTTCTGCATCAACTTATGAATGGCCATTTGTGCTTGATCGTCATAAGGAATGTCCCAGCTAGAAATGCCAGGATAGCTTTCTTTCGCAATATAATCGTTGTTAATCCCAATAAGCCGTAAGCGGTTAGGAATATCAATGTGCAGCTTATTAGCCGCAGATAATACTCTCAATGCCACATGATCATCAAATGCGACAATGCCAACAGGCTTAGCTTGCCGCTGCATGAGATCACGCAGATAGGCTTCGATATCCAACCCCATCGTATCCACGATTTCTTGGTATATATCTCCTCCGAATTGCGCCATACCAGCATTAAACCCGATTAGACGCTGTTCATCAATGACTTTCGAGCGTTTGCTGCCTAAGTAGCAAATGGCTTCGCAGCCATGCTCAGCAAGCACCTTGACGGACTTTAAGCAAGCTCCCGCAAATCCAAGATTAACGGCACCAGTCGCTATGTCCGCTGGCCAGCCCCACCCATTAATCAGCACTAACGGTGTTCCGCTGTTGACAATGGAGCGCGTCGTTTCAAAGCCCATCGCTAAACCGTGGCAAATTAAACCGTCAACTCTCCGCTGCAGCAAAACTTCCAAGTGCCTGCGTTCAATATCCGGGTCAAAACCTCCCGAAGAAAAAACAGATAAGTGATACCCTGCCTGATGCGCTTCAATCTGCAAATGCTCGGCAAGCTGTCCATAATAACTTCCCAGTGCTGGAATAATGAGACCGATTTCATAAGTCTTGCTGCTGCTTAATCCTGCTGCCATCGTGTTGCGTCGATACCCCAGTTGTTCAGCAGCCAATTCAACTTTGCGAATCGTCTCTTTCGACGAGCGAATACCACCTCGATTCAACACATTGGAGACGGTGGCAATCGACACACCTGCTGCTTCGGCCACTTCCACAATGGTGACTTGTTTGGGCTTGGTCATCCCTATTTCAACTCCGTTTTGTTAAACGTTTAACATACTCTATTAGCTTAATTTGAAACGTTTAACCTGTCAAGAGAAAAAAAGACCGGTCCCCTCATTTCTAGGGAATTCCGGTCTTTCGTTTTACTTCGCTTTATTTTTTTCCAGAACAGCGTTAGCATCCTTGCGGAATTTCGCAGCGGCTTCTTCTACGCTCGTTTTCTTATACAAGATTTGCTCGCTTGTTGCTTTGAGCAATTTCTCGACTTCGATGGAACCAACCGGGTTCGGAGGATCCATTTGGGAACTGTTTTGCTCAGCCCATGCCACATAATCAAAGATTTTCACTTCGTTCGGTGACAGCAGCGGTTTGAGTGCATCTTTCACTTTGGAGGAAACAGGCACACCACGGTCGCCTTTGATCAATTTATTGGCTTCAATATCGTTCACGAAGAAGGATATGAATTTCGCTGCTTCTTCTTTTTGCTTGGAACTATTCGCAATCGAGAAGTACATACTTGGCTTCAAGAATAAGCCTTTATTGCCGTTGCGTCCAGGAAGTGGGAACAACTCAAGCGGACGGTCTTTCACCAAGTTGGCAACAGCCAAGAATTGATTGGACCAACCATTGCCGGTTACGGCGTTGTTCAGCAAAATTTCATCTTCCTCAGCTACACCTTTCTTCTGTGATTCTTTATCAAGGGAAAGGATATTGCCAGCTTCGTACCATTTCTGATAACGTTTGAAGTAATCAACGAACGGCTTATCATCGGTGTAGCCAAGAGCTGTACCGTCTGCATTATACATTTTTTGATCGACAGAACGCAGGTAATACGGGAAGAAAACCTCATGATGAAGCGCAAAACCACCGATTTGTTTGCCGCCAGCTTTCGCTTTTGCCGCAACTGCATCATAATCATCCCAAGTCCACTCTTTGGTTGGTGTAGGAATGCCTAAGCTTTTGAACGTATTTACATCAATTGTTGTTGCTAGGGCGTTCACCCCTAGGTTCATCGCTACTAACTTACCGCCTACTTCACCACCGGAAATATTATTCGGGGAAATGGAGGAAACATCGATAAGGCCGTTTTTGGTATAAGGCGTCATATCAGCCAACTGATTTTTGCCGCCGTATTGTGTTAGATAGGAGATATCCATCTGAATAACATCCGGGAGCTGATTGGCCGAGGCTTGCGGAGCAAGCTTTTTCCAGTAGTCGTCAAATGGCGCGTATTCCGCTTCAATCTTTACGTTCGGGTTCTGTTTCTCATACATCTCGATAACTTTTAACGTGTAATCGTGACGCGCTTGCCCACCCCACCAAGCAACGCGAAGTTTAACTGGATCTTTGCTAGGTGCTGTTGTTGCCACTGCTGCTTTGGATGGTTCGGCGCTGGCCGCAGGTGCTGGCGTATTCGTGCTTGACGAGCATGCTGCCGCAGTAAACATGATGGATAGCGACAGAGCTAAAGTGAACACTTTTTTCATCTCTATTCCTCCCCTAAGTGAGCCGATCAATTTTGGATAACGCTTACATGTTTATTATCCAACTTTCTAGCGGAAAGTTTAATCCAGAAAGTAGAGGTATTTGTTTAAAAAACAGTGTTAAAAGATTATTAAAAAAAAATAAAACCATCCTGAGACTTTTTACGTAGTACTGTTCATGCATGACATACTTTCAGGGTTAGGGAGGTTTCTTGCTTATGACATTGACACTCAGGTATTACCAAACCGCTTCAATCCGGGACGCCATTTCCATGTTAGTCTGGTATTTACGTAAAAAACGCCGCGCGTAACATGTCTTATAGGGCTCGCAAATAAGTATCAAAGGCTGCATCTCCAGTAGGATATCTACTAGGGATGCAGCCTTTTTTGCTAACCATTTAGCTGGAGTTCCTACCGTTATTTCGCTCCCTGCCACTCTGCAGTACAGATTAACGGTAGTTTTTCCATCTATCTATAACTGTCCACAATGAATCGACAGCCTCCTACTACAGGGTTATATTGCTCTGAAAGAAGCTGTCAGGAAATGATCGAGCTCACGAGTTCATAAGACCTCAGTCTCTGCTCATAATTTGCAACTGGCGTGACCAGAAGAAATTCGTCGACCTCACACTCGCGTGCGATCAGCTCCAACTGCTCGCGCACGCTAGCCGGTGTGCCGATGAGTACTTTGCGCTGGGGCTGAAATTCTGCACCCTGCAGCCAAGGTATGCCAGCTGCTAGTGCCCGCGCTTCCTCCACCGAATCAGCGCAAACTACTCCTACCGCGATGATGACGCGGGGGTCCTTCCCTTGTGCGGACGGCACGAAACGCTCCCGGTAGCCTCGCACTACTTCATTAGCATCGCTGTCGCTCATAAACTGGCCGAATACGTAGCCAGTCCCATGCTCAGCAGCTAATGCTGCGCTTTTCGTGTTTGTACCGAGCATCCACACTTCCGGCGCAATAGGAGGCACCGGCCTTGCTGTTACCGGTTGCCCCTCGCACTGAAACCGGCCTTCCAGTAAGGCCATTAACGACCTCAACGTCTCTGGCAGCTGCCGAACGTTTTCCAAGAAGTTGCCGCTTAGCGCGATCGCGGCATTGGCTGAACCACCGGGTGCCCGCCCGATGCCAAGATCAATCCTGCCTGGGTATAAGGCAGCTAGCATATGAAAGCTTTCTGCCACCTTCATTGGCTTATAATGTGGCAGCAGCAGTGCACCTGAACCGATGCGAATATGTTCAGTTCTCGCACCGATATGCGACAAGAGAACCTCAGTCGATGTACAAGCAAGCACGGGCATATCGTGGTGCTCAGCGGCCCAGTAGCGCGAATAGCCCCATTGTTCGGCTTGTCTGGCCAGCTTGACGGCTTGCTCATAAGCAGTACCCACATCTGCAGGGGCAATAACGGGAACAAGATCTAACACACTTAGCTTCATTCAGATGTTCACCCCTTTCTTTCATTATGCACTTCTATTTGCATAGTCGCCAAAAAGCCCCTTATTCATAAACGAATAAAGAGCCGATAAGATAGCATGTTTTACAAAGCTTCGCCTTTGCCACCATCAATATTGACCGAAGTTCCCGTCACATAGGAAGCGGCTTGTGAGGATAGGAAGGTGATCACATTCGCTGCTTCCTCCGCATTGCCGATACGTCCTAGCGGGATGGCATGCCTTGCATCACTTGCATACTCCTCCCATGTGAGCTCAGGCGCTTCCCGTTTCCAGGCTTTTTCCAGCTGATCACTGCGAATCTTCCCGATACACACGGTGTTAACACGAATGCCAGCCCCAGCAAGATCCTTGCTCATCGCGTTAGTTAAAGCTAGTCCCGCTGCGCGGCTGACACTAGTGGGCAAGGAAGAAGCTGGCGGTGTTTTGGCAGCAGACGTCGTAAGATTCACAATGGATCCGCCTCCGGCTTGCCGCATATAAGGAATCGCATAACGGGAGCAATGAATCGCTCCGAACAATTTCAGTTCCAAATCCTGTCGCCAAACCTCCGTTTCCACCTGTTCAAAAGGTTTCGCTGCGGAAGTCCCGGCATTATTTACCAGAATATCAATGCCTCCGAATGCTTCAACCGTTTGCTCGATAGCGCGTTTGCAATCTTCTTCAGACATGACATCTGCTTGAATCGTAAGCACACGGCTTTCGGTCAATTTCGCAATATGTTTGGCAGCTTCTTGCAGCTGCTCCTCATTCCTCGCACAAATAGCAACCTTCGCACCCTCACGAGATAACGTGATCGCAGTCGCTAGACCAATCCCTTTGCTCCCGCCTGTAATTAAGGCTACTTTCCCCTTCAACCCCAAATCCATCCCTACATCCATCCTTTCTTAGACACCAGAGTAGTTCAAGCATACTCTTTTTTACAGCATTTTTTCAAATGTTGGCAAAAAAAAGAGAGGCGGCAGCCTCCCCTTTTCTATTTTCTAGTTATTCAAGTAAACTGCTTTTCCTGTACGCGCCGATTCATAAATAGCTTCCAAAATTTGCGAAACAACGTAGGCTTGCTCAGGTGTTACGACAGGCTCTGCGTCCGTTTCAATCGCTTTGATCCAAGTACGCATTTCCAGATCGGCATCACTTTCTTTGGCCCCGTCATAAAAAGCAACTCCGCCAGCTTTCAGATCGACTTCTGTTGTATACAAACGGCTATGTTTCTCGCCATTGATACGAAGTCCGCCCTTCATGTCTGCTCCGCCTTCCGTTCCGCTCAGCGAGCACTTCGCCTCGTCGACTTCAAGCGTGTTCAGAGCCCAGCTGGATTCCAGCATAATTGTCGCTCCATTTTCCATCACGATCATCCCGAATGCGGAATCTTCTACCGTGAACTTGCTCGGATCCCATGGACCCCATGCGTTAGCGGCATTCTCCTTCTGGGACAATTCGTGGTAGGACGTTCCGAGCACAACTTTCGGTTTGTAGTTGTCCATCATCCAAAGCGTCAAGTCCAAAGCGTGTGTCCCGATATCAATTAGCGGGCCTCCGCCTTGTTTTTCTTCATCGAGGAATACACCCCATGTCGGAACTGCACGTCGGCGAATCGCATGCGCTTTAGCAAAATAAATTTCGCCAAGCTCACCTTGCTCACAAACGCGTTTCAAATGCTGGCTATCCGCACGGAAACGGTTGTTGTAGCCAATTGTTAGCTTCTTGCCTGTACGTTTAGCTGTTTCGGCCATACGTTTGGCATCTGCTGCCGTTTTCGCCATCGGCTTCTCACACATAACATGTTTGCCAGCTTCCAAAGCTGCAATAGCAATTTCCGCATGAGAGTCATTCGGAGTAAGAACATGCACGATATCAATCGTTGCATCTGTTAGCAGTTCTTTGTAATCTTCATAAACTGTAGCGCCTTCTGCGCCGTATTTGTCAGCTGCCTTTTCTGCGCGCTCGCTAACGATGTCACAGAATGCGACAATTTCAATATTTTTCAGCTTGCTCAAGCTTGGCAGATGCTTACCATTTGCAATTCCACCGCAACCAATGATACCAATACGGAAAATACGTGACATAAGATTACCTCCAAGTAGGTTGAATTTTATTATGAATTAATTAGGAAGTTCAATGGTAACTTCGCGTTTCAAAAGAGAGGAACGGATAATACCGTCAATAACCGCTTGATTCCGGACGATTTGCTCCCCTGGAATCGGCGCAGGCTTGCCGTCACGAACCGCTTCCACAAAATCGCGAACTTTTTCGTTAAACAAATTCTTGCTATGTTCGATGATCGGGATTTGACTTTCGGTATGATGTCCAAGAACATCATGGAAGTATGTGATAGATCCTACAGATCCATCAAATACGCCACTCCATGGACCTTTACCAGCAGGCGTCACTTTAAGTCCGCCATCGGTTCCAAGGAACAGGGTCGGTCCTAACGTATCCATGTGCATCGCCCATGAGATTTTGAAATTCAGTACGAGATCGCCTTCAAAGCGGATCATCGCAACACCGAAATCCTCAACATCGAAGCGTGCTGCTTCTTTATGATACAAAGGGTTCGTACCAAAAAAGTTAGAACTGTAAGCGGATACGGTAAGCGGTTTCGGATATCCTATCGCATTAAGTGCCATATCGAGCGAGTAGCAGCCAATATCAGCCATTGCGCCAGCACCGGCAATTTCCTTGGAGATAAATGTACCGCCAGGCATCCCTCTACGACGTCCGCCGCCAGTTTCCACATAGTACACTTTGCCAAGTTGACCGGACTGAACCACATCTTGAATGGTTTTCATGTTCGGATCATACCTCGGTTGGAAGCCAACATTAAGCATGAAGCCTGTCTTTTTCGCAGTTTGCGCCATTTCTACCGCTTCATCCAACGTAACGGACATCGGCTTTTCAAGCATGACATTTTTACCTGCCAGCAAGGCATCTACCGTTGTGCGGTGGTGAGCCACGTTGGGGGTACAAATACTTACTCCGTCAAGGTCTAACTCCAGCAGCTGTCGGTAATCATCAAAGGCTTGGGCCGTTGTAAGCTGCCAAAAATCAATGAATTGCGCCGCTTTGCCTGGAACAGCATCTGCAACCGCTACAATCTCTACATCAGCCAGCTCTCGGTAGGCTCTTACATGTGCGCCAGCAATACCGCCGCCGCCAATAATGCCGATTTTCAATGTTTTGCTCATCTCATTACCTCATCGCTACATGTAATATTAAGACATCCTACATAAATGTAGCATAGGAATAATAGGATTTTTAGTCTAACATTAGGACAAAAAAGATAAGAAATTACGACATGGACTATTTGTGCCGAAAAAACGGCTTGTCTTCTTGGTTTCGTTGGAGGAAATCCAATGAAGCAGTCTCGTTAGGCTGTAAATGACTCTTTTCGTTGGATGGATTCCAATGAAAACATCATTTCAACGACTAAACTGCTTCTTGCATTGGATTTCATCCAATGGAAACTGCTTACAAGGCAGCAAATTCCTTAATTCCTTGGATTTCGTCCAATGAAACGGATGAAACAGATAAGCTGGCCACTTTTTTGACTAGTAAGAGTTTTTTCACAGTACATTCAAGTACCTAGGCTAAAACAGACACTCTAGCTCCTACGCAAAATAAAGGGAACTACAAGCCTCTATTTGGCCAATATCGGCAATTTTATGCTTTAGGGGGAACTACAGGGTGTTATTCCAGTAAATACTGGCATAACGGACCTCATAGGTCAAATTAGAGGACCATAGTTCCCCTTCCTCCCGCTCGACCTTTGAATTCAACATTCGGATGCTCATCCATCCTAACGCACAAAAGGCCGCCCCAAGTAGATAACTCTACTTTCGAGACGGCCCAGACAACACAAAAGGAGGCCTTCTAGCCCACCTCTTATTCCTCTTCTTGCACGATCCTCCTGCTTAATCAGCTGTTTCCACAATCCTCCAGCTCATGCGCTACCGTCGCCGCCCACCTTCTTCTTGGCATCTTCCAGAAGACTCCTGTAAGCCGGCTCATCCGGTTGATCACGTACTAAGTCCTCGTAGTAGCGGCTGACTCGCTGAAAATAATAAGGATGAACGTCCTGCGTCGGAACAAGCCTATATGGATCCCAGCGGTACGTCTGCACCTGGTATGCTTGATTCTGCTCTTTCACCCAAAGTGCGAGTTCGCACAAGCCGTCTTTACCTTCCCGGGTTGGCATATCCTCAATCTCCAAATGATTGTACGTAGTTCCCGGCGGAATCATCCGCTGAAACCCGCTTGACGTCCATTGGATGATATCGAGCTCAGAGCCCGCATCTGTGCCCCTACCCTCCTGCTGCCAGCCGATGATCACATCCCAGCCTTCTCTGCGTGAAACCGGCGCTGCGGCAAAATCCGTCACTTCCCTAATTCTTCCCGTGGCTGCTGATGCAATAGGAAACCAGTTACCGGAATAATCCTTAATTGAGAATAGGTACTGGTTATCTAAAAATCTATACATCGCCGTGATTTCGGGAGAGCCGTCACCGTCAACATCCGCATACAAAATCGCCGCGGGATTCCCCTGCTGCTGCAGCTGCACAATTTCTGCTTCTTGAGGTATACAGCTCCGGACGACGGCAAGGAAATCAATGGGTTTCATACTCATGGTTATCCCTCTTTTCGCATCATTATTCAACTAAAGTATATGCGGTTGTGGACTTGGCCCATGAACATTTATGGCAAGAACAACAAAAAGACCATGCATCTCAACCAGAGTTGACTTACATGGTCCTCATTAAGCTTTAGGCACTCCCAAGATACACCTGCGTCTGATGGACGCAATGAATGAAACGCACAGTTTGCGTTTCAGCCCTCATTACGACCGAGTGAGTCTCTGCGCGGCCACCGAATAGATATTTCACACCGCTCAGGAAATCACCGGAGGTAACGCCTGTCGCTGCGAAATAAATATCGGATTCTCCGATGAGATCACGCATGCCCAGCACTTTGGAGGGATCCGTGATCCCCATAGCCAAGCAGCGGGCGATCTCAGCCTCATTCTCCGGCAGAAGCCGTCCCTGGAATTCGCCGCCCATACAACGCAGCGCTGCTGCGGCGAGCACGCCCTCCGGCGCGCCTCCCGAACCCACGTGCAGATCGATGCCCGTTTCGGGAAAAGCTGTCGCCATAGCTCCCGCTACATCGCCGTCACTGAGCAAATGAATTTTAACACCTAGCGTACGCAGTACTAAGATTTTGTCGGCATGCCGTTTGCGATCCAAGATCGAAACGGTTAGCTCGGTTACATCTTTTTGCAGCAGCTCAGCGGCTTTGCGTACCGTCACTTCGAGCGAATCCTCTAACCGGAGATGTCCGGTTAATCGCGGACCGACGGCCAGCTTTTCCATATACATATCTGGAGCATGCAGCAGATTCCCTTTCTCGGCAATAGCTACCACAGAAAGCGCATTGTTTCTGCCGCTTGCGACAATGTCCGTACCTTCTAGCGGATCTACCGCCACATCATATTCAGGACCAGAGCCGCTGCCCACGGGCTCGCCAATATAGAGCATTGGAGCTTCGTCCATCTCTCCTTCCCCTATTACAACAGTTCCCCGAAATGGAATGGAGCTAAAAATAGAACGCATGGCAGATGTAGCCGCTTCGTCAGCGCTATGTTTGTTCCCTTTTCCAGTCCACCGAGCGGACGCCAAAGCAGCATATTCTGTAACTCGAACAATTTCCAGTGACAAATCTCTTTGCATACATCCATTCACCCTTTCTACTTTGGAATTGTTTGAATTGTTTGTGCGTTATGTTCTGTCGGCTAAAATAAGACCTGCTGTTTCTTCGATCGCTTTCTCACTAACATCGATGATTTGGCAGCCAAGCTCACGATACAATTTCATCGCAAAAGCCAGCTCTTCCTTAACTCGCTCCCCGGTCGCATATTTGGCGCCAAAGGGAAGCCCAACCGCTTTCAAGCGTTCTGTGCGAATCCGCACTAGCTGATCAGGACTCATCGTTAAACCAATTAGCTTCTTAGGATCTAATTCATATATAATGGCGGGCGGCTTCACCTCTGGAACAAGCGGGTAATTGGCCACCTTATTCCCTTTATGCGCCAAATAAATGCTGAGCGGTGTTTTGGAGGTACGAGAAGGCCCGAGCAGGACAATGTTAGCGTGTTTCATTGCGCTCGGATCTTTGCCATCATCACTATTTACAGTGAACTCAACCGCTTCAACCCGCTGATAATACTGCTCATCCATCTGGTAGAGCAAGCCTACTTTGCGCTTCGGCGAATCCTTGAACGTATCAATGAATGCCTGCATCATAGGTCCCATAATGTCAATAGCATTGACGCTAAGTCGAATTGCTTCCTGCCTCATCATCTCCCTAAGTTCAGGAAGAACCAGTGTGTAAGCGATAAAACCGTTCACTTTCGATGCTTCTTCCACTAGGGAGCGAACTTCATCTTCGGTTCGGATCGACCCGAAGCGTTTGACCTGCACTTGGCTTGCATTAAATTGGCGGATTGTTGCTTGTACGACGGTATTCGCCGTTTCCCCTACAGAATCCGAACAAACGAAAATCGTATGCATCTTATCTCCCACTTGCACTCCTCCTGATTAAATCCCCAGCGCTACTTCAAGCAGCAGTTTGGTCATCGTCGTTTTCGTAATTCGGCCAATTACTTCATCATGTTCCTGATCAGGCGCTGCCGGCTTAACGACGGGCAATCCGTCGACTTGATGATGGATCATTTTCCGAGCAGCTTCTAACACACTGTCTTCCGGGTGTACCGTAACAATATTCGGATGTCTAGTCATGACGAGTGAAACAGGCATGCTGTTCGCGGCGGACTGCCCTAATGTCACCTTAAGCAGATCCTTTCGTGAAACGATTCCTACTAAAGCCCCCTGTTGATTGACAATCATTAAACTACCTACATTTTCCAGAAAAAGTGTCACGACAGCATCACTGACCGTAACCGTCTCCCTAAGCACAACGGGAATGCCCATGACTTCTTTGACCTTCATCGCCTCAACATGCTTAAATGGTGAATTGACCTCAAGTGCCGTTTTTCCAAGAAAATAACCGACTTTCGGTTTGGCATCAATATGCCCCAGCATCACCAAAACAGCCAGATCCGAACGGATCGTCGGGCGGCTAATGCCTAAAAGCTCAGCGATGCGTTCCCCCGTAATCGGGGCATGCTTGCCCACAAGATCAATAATTTCCAACTGGCGGGATGTCAGCTCGATGATGTTTCCCTCCTAAATCACTCAAAACCACTTATATAGTGTGTTCTATTTATTATATATTGTATATTATATAGCATAAAAAAGGAAAATAATATTGTTTTATAGCACATAAAATAATTTTTTATCATTTTTGGACACGTTCTGTTCACTTTTTAGGATGTCAAAAAGCCCCCTTTCTACTTCCCAGAAGGAATGAAAGAGAGCTTTATACTTACCGCCTATTGGAAAAAAACAATGCCCATAATGCCCGCGCCTATAATAATAATAAATGGATGAAGCTTATATTTGACAATCCCCACGAAAGCGCCAATGGAGATTAAAATCGTAGCAATCTGCTGCCATGTAATCGGCAGTTTGGCTTCGCCCCAGCCTGCCATTCCAAAGTGAATCGCCGCAAAAATAATCAAGCCAGTAACTACGGGTTTCAAACCGTAGAAAGAAGATTTAAACCACCTATTATTATGCCATTTATACAAAAATGCCGCTAATACGATGATCAATAAAAGAGATGGAAGCACCATTCCAAGCGTCGCCACAATGGCGCCCATCACGCCAGCCGTCTGAAAGCCAATGAGTGTGGCACAATTCGTAGCAATCGGTCCTGGGCCTGACCCCGCCAAAGCCACAACTTGGTTAAAAGCTTCATCTGTAAGCCATTGGTTCTTGCTCACTTCTTGCTGGATGATCGGCATCATCGCGTACCCGCCGCCGAAGGAGATAAACCCAATCTTAAAAAAAGTAAGAAATAAACTTAATAGCACGCTTAATCACCTTCCCTCATATACCGTCAGCCATGAAATAATCTGCGGCCCGGCCACTCATTGGCGATTGCGATTTCGTTTCTTTGGTCGCGAATGGATCTTTCATTCCCCATTTTTGCTTCAAGAAAACGACAGCAATCCCGGCCACAAAGCCGGAGCCAATCACCAAGATTGGTGATATCGGGAGGAAAAGCAGGACGAGCACGGTAGCCACCGCGGCAAAAAGTGTCATTTTATCGATAATGGATGACTTCGCCATTTTGTAGGCAGCTGCTGCGATCAGTCCAACAATTGCAGCATGAATCCCCTCCATGATAGCTTGCATTTTCGGATAACTTTGGAGAAATGCGTAAACCATACTAAGGATCATAACAATCAAAAAGGTAGGAAGCGTAATGCCGATGACGGCTGCTACGGCTCCCCGAATTCCCGCCAAATGATAGCCGACTAAGGCTGAAACATTCACGCCTACACCGCCCGGAGCTGCTCCGGATATGGCAAGAAGCTCAGTCATCTCATCATCAGACATCCACTCATTCGTCTCAACGACTTCTCTGTGAATAGCAGGCAGCATGGCATACCCGCCACCAAAAGTAAGTGGGCTGATCCGCAGAAATGTCCAGAAGATGCTTATTAATTTACGATAGTTGTTTATTGGCATGTTGGTTGACCTCCCCTGCACTTAATTCTATTTTGAACTAAAGAGAGTAGAATGTCCAATCATTTTTACTAATCCCTTTCCTTAACCTCCCTTATAATGCAGGATGTTAGCTTACATCAATCCCGATCATCCCGATTAAAAATCTAAGTTTAATTTATTTTGGAATAAAGGTCGACTTTTCATACAATTGGGGTAAGCCTACTATAGGAACACCTAACCTATTCGAGAGGATGATGAATGATGAGCCGAATGATTCAAGCGTATTTTCACACGGAAAACCAAGCCGAGGGTGCCAAAGTTCTGCTAACGAAATACGATCCGCAAATGCTCGAGGTTGGACCGCTGGAAGGCGGATATAACGGTAGTGGACGGCTACTGCTACCTTTTATGGAAAGCGGAGGATTAGTGAATGACGCGAACATTAACAAAAGCTTTGCCATGGTCGATGCGCCTCCGAACGCAGCCGCTAACTCTTCCAACTATGCAAGCGACGGGGATGCCCAAGTCCTTCATTATGTGCTCTCATGCAAAGTCGCGGATGCTGATTATTTGGGAGCTGCTGAGATCATTCGCCGCAACCATGGACATTTGGAGCAATTTAACGACTAATGTATAAATAAAAAAGGAGCTTGCCGACATCGGCAAGCTCCTTTTTTCATGCAGCAGTCGTCTGCCGCTTTTTCATGGCATAATTCGTTAAATAGACTCCGGCCACGATGCATACTGCCCCTAAGAAATGATACAGTTTCAGCGACTCGCCTGTAAAAGCCGTTGCAAAAATTGCACTGAACATCGGGATGAAATTCAGAAAACCTGCGCAGCGCTGAGGGCCTACGATTTCGATAGCTCGATTCCAGCTCAGGAAAGCGATGATTGAAGCGAATAATCCGATATAAATGAGTCCTGAGATAAGCGCTGAATTCCAAACAATGTGCGGAGATTTCACCGCTATTTCAGTTAACGATAGCGGGATCAGCATGAGCAAAGCAACGACAACCTGCGCGAGCAGCAAAGGGCTGGACGGAAATCGCCCCGCTACCTTTTTCATGCCAACGGAATATAAAGCCCAACAAAGAACTGCCGTTAGCATCAGCAAGTCCCCTTTATTAAAAGACAGATGGAGCAGCGCCGACAAACTCCCACGACTAATGATCCAGCCTACACCAGCCATTGAAACGAGAATACCAGGCAAAGCCGACCACGCGAATCTTTCTTTCATGACTAGCCAGGTTAAAATCACCACAATGATCGGTGTAGCGGAGTTCATGAGTGAAGCGTTGATTGAACCCGTATATTGAACCGCAACATACGTCAAAGTGTTAAACCCGGCAACGCCGGTTGCAGATAAGAACAAGAGCATCTTCCAGTTCCGGAGAAATTCAGCTCTTAACCGCCACGTTTGTTTACCAAAGAACGGCAGAAGAAGCAGGAAAGCAATGCCCCAACGCAAGGCAGCAAGAGTAACTGGGGGAATATGCAGAACAAGCGCTTTGCCGGCCACAAAATTGCCTCCCCATATGCAAGTGGCAAGAATTAAAAGTATGTAGGGGGATTGTCGTATCATGCTCAGTCGTACTCCTTCATAGATCATCATAATGGCTACTTACCTGTACATGATAACATATGACGGAATCGACAGGGACATGAGTTTGCAAGGCTTGTCGCAATTCTGAGCCTATTTATGATTAACACTTTGGTATACTCTGCATACTAGACCCTATATCCCTTGTGCAAATGTACAGCATCCTCAGGATTCGTTGACAGGTGGGTTTCTTTTCCTTTACGATGGGCTAAGTAATTATCCAATGGTTCAATATATGTTAGGAGACTTCCGTCATGCAGAATAGCTTTGTTTCTCACCTTTATTGCCCGAAATGCGCGGCTCAGTACAATATCGAAGACAAACATCAGTTGTGCCTCTGCGGCTCACCACTTTTAGTAGCCTATGACTTAGAGCGTTTGGCGTTATCCATGAATCCTTCTCAGCTTCGTGACCGCGAACCTACGCTTTGGCGTTATCGCGAACTACTTCCTGTTCTTCACGCCGAACATGTTGTCACACTCGGCGAAGGCTTTACCCCACTGCTTCCAATGCAAAGCATCGGCGCAGATATGCACATCCCCGGCCTGCTGATGAAAGACGAAGGCTTGCTGCCTACCGGCTCTTTCAAAGCCAGAGGTGCTGCTGTCGGTATTTCCAAAGCGAAGGAGCTTGGCGTGCAGGAACTCGCCATGCCGACAAATGGCAATGCAGGCGCAGCATGGGCTTTGTATGCGGCTAGAGCTAAGATGAAGTCAACGGTCATCATGCCCGTAGATGCTCCACTCATTACCCGTAATGAATGTGCAATTTCCGGGTCCAATTTGTATCTGGTTAATGGTCTAATCAGTGATGCCGGGCGGATTGTCGCCGATCTCGTCAAGTCATATGGCCTCTATGATGCTTCTACGCTCAAAGAACCTTACCGCATCGAAGGCAAAAAGACGATGGGACTTGAAATTGCTGAGCAGCTGGGTTGGAAGCTGCCCGATGTTATTTTGTACCCAACAGGTGGCGGCGTTGGACTGATCGGTATTTATAAAGCACTTCAGGAGCTGCAAACCTTGGGTTGGGTACAAGGGAAATTGCCGCGGCTTGTTGCTGTTCAAGCAGAGGGCTGCGCACCTATCGTCAAAGCTTGGGAAAATCAAGAGAAAGCCTCGGAATTTTGGCAGGAATCCAAGACAGTCGCCTTCGGCATTAACGTTCCTAAAGCGCTTGGCGACTTCTTAGTCTTAGAGGCCATCTATGCGACCGGCGGATGCGCGGTTTCCATTCATGACGAGGAGCTGCTGCAAGAACAACAGCGAATCGCAGAGCTTGAAGGAGCATTCGTGTGCCCAGAGGGAGCGGCTACATTCGCAGCCGCAAGGAAGCTGAAACAATCCGGCTGGATCGCCGAGAATGAGTGCGTCATTGCGCTCAACACTGGGGCAGGCATCAAATATCCGGATACCGTAAACGTGCAGGTACCCGTCTTGCAGCCAGAGGAACGGATCACGAGATAAGGGGACCCGCGGGTGAACAACGAGTTGAACAAAACACTTCTAACGGACATGCAATTATTCGCGGCGGCGCTCTCGCAAGTGAATGTCGTCGTCATACAGTGCACGGCGGATGATATCCCCGTTTTTCTAGCTGTAGGTAAAATTAGAAAATATACACCATTTGAAGTACAGATAGGTGAAATATCCTATTTGCGAGAAGAAAGCGAATTTCGTATTAAAGAAGACTGACCTAACACACTAATAAAATGTTATTTCACAGTAAGACCCCAAGGGAATAATTTCATTTAAATACTTGTACATAGCTTCCTTCTCGCGATTCTGAAGACGTCGGTCAGCATGAAAATCAAAATAAATCAGACCTTCAGCGGCATCATAGTGGACAAACGATAAATGACCGCAGGGAAATAGCCGATGAATGGCTTCAATAATGCCGTATTGGTTCAAATCCCTGCGCTTTGCCGTTTGAACAACAGCTTCCGGAATGTCCTGCGACGGTGGAACTTTATCCGTTTGCACCAAGTTATAGGCTTTCACTTGGTAGCAAACATACGGATATAAGTAACCGCTTGCATATCTTTGCAAGGACTCAGCATCTTTAGCGGGTAAGTTCAAATCTTCGTTCCATGCATAGATCGTCGCTTTATGCTTTTCCGGCGTATGAATCCGTACATATTTCAAATGCGGAAAACGATTTTTCACCAATTGCTCCGATAATAGACGAGTTCCCACCCTGATCACCTCTTCGGATTATTGACCTCTGTCTTCATGTATATGCTACTTAAAAAAGACAGCAACCTTTTGCTACGAAAAGGTTGCTGTCTCTTTCTTATCATCTTATTCCGGTACCGATAATCCTAGACCCTCTGCAATACGGACACCATATTCGGGATCTGCCTTATAGAAATGTGCGATTTGTCTAAGCTTGATTTCGTCCGACTCCACAGGCTTCATAGCGCCAACAATCGTCTGAACAAGCCGCGAACGCTCATCCTCACTCAAAAGCCGGTACAAATCACCAGGCTGCGTATAGTGATCATGATGATCATAACCTACGCTGTCGGCTGATCCTGATACCTCAAATGGCGCTATTTTGCTATCAGGCGATTCCTTTGGTCCACCTGCACTGTTCGGCTCGTAGTAGACCGAGCTTCCGCCATTGTCATCCGCGCGCATTTGCCCGTCCCGCTGATACGTGTTCACTTCACTGCGCGGCCGATTGATCGGCAAAGCCTGATGATTGGCCCCTACCCGGTAGCGATGCGCATCCCCGTAGGCGAATAGGCGACCTTGCAGCATTTTATCCGGCGAAACATCAATGCCAGGGACCAACGTGCCCGGTGAAAAAGTGGCTTGCTCAACCTCCGCGAAATAATTCTCCGGATTACGATCCAGCACCATGCGGCCTACCTCAATTAGCGGATAGTCCTTCTGCGACCATACTTTTGTCACATCAAATGGGTCAAAGCGATACGTGTTCGCATCTTCAAGCGGCATGATCTGCACACACAATTTCCAAGCTGGGAAATCACCTTGTTTAATCGCATTGAACAAATCTTCCGTGTGATAATCCGGATTGTCTGCCGCAAGCTGCGCTGCCACATCAGGAGCTAAATTTCTAACGCCTTGCTCTGTTTTAAAATGATACTTCACCCAGACGCCTGCGCCCTCGCTATTCACCCATTTGAACGTGTGGCTGCCAAAACCATGCATGTGCCGAAGTGTCGCAGGAATGCCGCGATCCGTCATCAGAATCGTCACTTGATGCAGCGACTCCGGCGATAATGACCAGAAATCCCATACGGCATTTGGGTTTTTCAGATGTGTTTGCGGATGGCGTTTCTGTGTATGAATGAAATCAGGAAATTTAATCGCATCGCGGATGAAAAACACCGGTGTATTATTGCCTACAAGATCATAATTGCCTTCATCTGTGTAAAACTTAACGGCGAATCCTCGTGGATCACGTACGGTGTCCGAGGAGCCATTTTCACCCGCAACCGTCGAGAAACGCACAAACAGCGGCGTCCTTTTACCAACCTCCGCAAAAAGACTTGCTTTCGTATACTTCGTTAAATCCTGTGTGACTTCAAAATAACCGTGCGCCCCTGCCCCTTTGGCATGAACAACGCGCTCCGGCACCCTTTCTCGGTTAAAGTGCGCCAACTTCTCAAGCAGGTGGACATCCTGGATCAAAGTTGGTCCTCGTGCTCCTGCGGTTATGGAGTTTTGGTTATCCCCGACGGGAGCGCCCCAGCTCGTTGTCAGTTTATTCTTTTCCGTGCTCATTGCTTAATCACCTCTTAAGTATAATTGTGAAGCTCCCGTTTAAGCGCTCTCATCGCTGACAGGATATAGGTGTGACAACCTTCTTTTGCCTATTTCATATGTATTCGAGAACCTGTCTTGTTATGAAAAAGAAAAGCCTGGCAGAAGATCACAGATCTCCGCAAGGCTTCTCTTATTAACCATTATTATTTTAAAATGTAGCTCGCAACTTCACTCAAATCCTGAATATCAATGATGCCGTCAACATGGACGTCCGCCTTGCTATTCCAGTTAGGATCCGTGTTTCTTTCTCCATAATGAGCGGCAATGAAGGCTAAGTCGCCGACGCTCACTTGGCCGGAATTGTTAACATCGTAGCCATGGCTTGTGTTCACAGAAGCTTGGAAGGCTGTCAAAGCAGCGTTCAGCTCAGCAACAGCTTGCGCAATTTCAGCTTGCGTGACATTCGGATTCGCTTGTACCGCTTTGGCTTTCGTAATTGCCGCTAAAAGCACCGCTTTCGAGCCAGCAGGGTATTCACCTTGACCAATACCTTCTACCGCCTGTGCGTATGCCGTCTCTGCCGTGCTAATCAGAGCATTCAACGCGGACAAGTCGGCATAACGAATCGTAATCGGTTTCTCCACACCTTCGAAAGTGGTTTCCACACCTGCTGCATTAGCAACTTGTGCAGAGCTATAGACACTAGTGGCAACTGTGCTGCTTACGGATTTGGCTCTGAGCTGAAGCGAGATCAAATCGCTATTGCCCGTCACTCCGTAATCGGTCCCTAAACTAACCAAGATGATTTGCACCTTGCCAGGTGTGTTGTAAACATTGCCTACAACACTTACGCCATCTTGCAAGCCTTTGGCTGACACATATTCGAAGTAATCCGGATCATAAGTAAAGCTCACATCTTGCGCGATGATGGGTTCCGTAATACCGCTCAGTCCGTAGGTAAGCGAAAGCGTCTCGCCTGGCTTTAACGTACTTCCACCATTTAAAGTAATGCCTGGCTCTTGTGGTTCTCCCTCCGGCACTGTAATACTCGGTATCGGCGGCTGGGTCATCCCCCCACCAAGGTAATAACCCACATGAGGTGGCTGGTTGTAGCCTGTATTTTCACGGGCCACGCCTAATCGGTAAATAGGATCTTGCATGAGGGTATAGAAGCGATAATCGGTTACATCGGTTGTCATATATATGCGCAGCGCGCTGCTGTCTTCAAGCCGCCACATCGCTTCTTCACGCCAGTCTCCGAATAAATCGGCTTGCAGGCCCGGGTTTCCTTTTGTCCCATTGTTGGAGAAAGTCCCCTCGGCTGAAAGCAGCGTCTTTACTTGCGAATTCTCATAATCCCATTTCAAAATGTTCCCTACACCCGTCAGCGTTGTATCGCTGTAGGTATGGTCGAGCAGCTCACGCTGGAGATCTCCATCCCACCAAATGGCGAAGTTCGCAGGGGGAATATGTGTGGCAATCTCGTTGCCCTTCACGTCGTACATGCCCCCGGAAGTGCTGTTCCAGCCTCCCGCATCAATGGCCCAAGATTCGGCCCCTTTGTAGCGAGGATCGATATCAGCGGACACGCCACGGCCCACATCATAGGTCGTAGGTTTTCCCCAAATGAGCTCACCCGTTTTCGCATCACGGAATTCCAACCCTGCCCGGCTCGGCTTTTCCTCATGAACCTGAAAGACCTCGTAGCCAGGACGATCCGGGTCCAAGTCACTTAAATGCATAGCATCTCCATGTCCCAAGCCCGTTGTATAAAGTCCTTTACCATCGTCGTCAACCGCCATTGCACCATAAACAATTTCATCTTTACCGTCTCCGTCAACATCAGCAACGCTTAGGTTATGATTTCCTTGGCCTGCGTAGCTGCCATTTCCGGGAGTGTTTGAATCAAACGTCCATGCCTTTGTTAACTGTCCATCTTGCCAGTTGTACGCGACAAGGACTGTTCTTGTGTAATACCCTCGTGCCATAATCAGACTTGGATGCTCACCATCCAGATAAGCAATAGCTGCCAGAAAACGATCGACCCTGTTTCCGTACGTATCTCCCCAGTTCCCTACCGTTCCCCTTGGAGGTTCGTAGGAAGTATTCGTAAGCGTTTTACCTGTGGCACCTTCAAAAATGCTCAAATATTCAGGACCGGTTAAAATGTAGCCGGATGAATTCCGGTAATCCGCTGCCCCGTTCCCAAGCACGGCGCCAGCTCCATCGATGGTTCCGTCTGCCGTTTTCATAGCGACTTCCGCCTTGCCGTCTCCATCCAGGTCATACACCATGAACTGTGTGTAATGGGCTCCAGCCCGAATATTTTTGCCCAAATCAATCCGCCATAATTGTGTGCCGTCAAGCTCATACGCATCAACAAAGACATTGCCTGTGTAACCAGACTGCGAGTTGTCTTTGGAATTGGAAGGGTCCCATTTCACAACATACTCGTATTGTCCATCGCCATCCAAATCACCGACACTAACATCATTTGCATTATACGTGTAGGCGACCCCATCCGGTGTAGTGCCGCCCGTAGGTTTATTTAGAGGAATATCCAAATGATTCGTTTCCAGGACAGACGCGCTGCCCGAAGCCGTTTGTTCGATTCCACTCAGCACCGCTCGAACCGTATAAGTCGATTGTGGTGTTCCTTCCGTATCAAGGAAGTTAGTGCTTGAAGTGATCGGGGTATTATTAATCTTGTGGCCATCCCGATACAGATTGAATGAGATGCTGCTTGGCTCTGTCCCCAGCAATCTCCAACCGACATAAACGCCATTGCTCACTTTAATTGCTGTAGTTCCGCGTTCCAGACGTTCCATTTGACGTTTGAAGACTTTCTTGATCGGTGAGACGACAGAAGCTGTGAGATCAGAGAGCCCCGCTGAATTAACAGCAGCAATTTTGTAATAATAAGGAACATTTGTTGACACGGATTGATCTACATAGGAGGAATCTGACGATCCAGCAATTCTGCTGTAGGTCCCCGACTCGTTTGCCGATCTGTAAACATAATAGTATACAGCTCCGGAAACGGAGTCCCAGTCTAAGCTAACTGAACTTTCTGTCGCATCAGCGATTTGAAATTGTGCAGGAACAGCTGGCTTTTGCCCCGTTCCGTCTGCAACGGTTACCATCAGCGGATCACTTTTTGGCGATTCATAACCACCGGTCGTGTTCGTAACTGCATAGGTGTAAGTTAAACCAAGTTCAACTGAACTGTCTGCATATACCGCTGCGCTTGTTGTTCCGATTTTGGCATAATCAGCTTGACCTTCATCTTTCCGGTAAATGCTGTATTCACTCACGCCTTGTGCGGCATTCCAGCTAAGCTGTACGCTTGGCGTTGGCGCAACGCTCACGCTATCAACCTTGACACCGCTCATGACAACGGCTGGCGTAATTTCAATGGCGTTGACACGGCCATCATTACCGCCAATGTCTACGTTCATCTGTCCGTCTGCCACTGTGACTACAGCAGTGACATCCTGAAAACTGCCGCTCGCCGTATTCGTAGCGCCTCGACTTATCCCCTCAATCGTAACGGCTGTCTTATTGCTCGCCGTTCCATCGCCAGCGGTAACTTTAACGAAATAATCCCCATTTTCCATATCCACTTTAAATGAGAAGCTTTTATCAATAACAAAATCTCTTAAAATATCACTGAAATTGCTTCCACGGTCTCGGCTCGCGATTGTTTTGCTTAGACCAAATCCAGCAGCACTGCTGTATAACGTGGATTCGGAAACTCGTGTAAAACCGGGAGCTACAGGACTTGTCGCTGTTCCGAAATCAAAGAGATAAGCATGCTGAGCAGCAAAACCTGTCTTAGGAAGCAGTGCTGAGCCTGAAAATACGGCAAAAGCCATCGTTGCGCTTAAAAAGAGCGGAAGTTTTCTCATTTTCATCTTCGCGTTCATCTACCTTTCATTTGGCCGATTGGAAGCTATCGTACGCGGCGAGAATTAATACAGCCGCTTCAGCTCGTGTTGCATTGTCACCAGGCACGAAATTGTTATTGTCTCTGCCTTGAATCAGTCCCGCTTTTCGAGAAGCTTTGATTTCTTGCAGCGCCCAGTCCGGAATTTGATCCTCATCAGCGAAGGAAACTGCCCCATCAGAGTTCGTCTCAAGACCGATTGCCCGTGCGACCATAACCGCCATCTCAGCGCGTGAAATAAGCCGATCTGCACCAAATGAGTGATCCTCGTAACCTGTTACCACACCTGCGGATGCCGCTTCAAAAACATAAGATTTGGCCCATTGCGGGATATCGGCGATATCAGAGAATTGCATAACCTGTGCATCCTTGCTAGTAAGCGATATCGCACGTACCAGCATAGCTGTGAACTCCGCTCGCGTTACCTTGCCGTCCGGTTGGAATGTCCCGTCATCGTAACCGTTAACAAAACCAAGCGATGCCGCTCTCTCGACTGCTTTTTGTGCCCAATGATTAGCCATATCACTAAAAGTAATAACCATTTCCTGCTTAGGCGTAATATCCATCGCAAGCTTGGAGTCGGAAGTTATCGTTGCTGCTTGCATCGCGCTCGTCACTTCTTTGACCTGAATAAGCTTGACCTCGGCTTGTCCTTCAGACAAATTCTCAAACGTAAAGGAAGCAAGTTCCACATCCCCTGAATCCCCCGGTAATTTTCCAACTTTGGTATGAGCAAAAACAACTTGCCCCTCTTTCACGATCGCTGGAACAGAAAATCCGTTCATCGGACTCGTTCCTTTTATAAAACGCAAATGCTTCGTATCATAGGACAATCGAATTTCGTAGCCATAAAGATCTGTCACTTGCGAGCCTTTTACAACGACTCTTACCTGACTCCCGACTTGGGTTTGATTACTCGTTACCGATAAGGAATAGCTGGCAGACTCAGCCGCCATGGCTTGCACGGGAATAAATGAGATACACAGAAGTAAGCATAAAACGAATAACAGCCCTCTCTTTTTCAACATAGCCTCCGTCCTCTCTGTGATGTGTTAGGATACGGGGAGGAAAGCAGCGTAAGTCCTGCCTTCCCGCCCGTTAAGTTCAGTAATAGCCAGCTTAAAAGTCCTCGTTAATAATCAGTTGAGCAAGTGCGGAAAGATCTTCGATATCAATTACTTTATCGTTATTGATGTCAAATTGTTTCCACTCATTCCAATCTGGGCTTTGATCCGTTTTGCCATACGCTTTAACCATAAGCGCCAAATCGCCGATACTTGCTTTGCCATCATTCGTATAGTCACCAGCAACCTTCGTAACCACGGATTGACGGAAAGTTTGAAGTTTGGCGGAAAGCTCAGCAATCGCTTGATTAATAAGCTCTTGACTGATAGTCGGATCATTCGCAGCCAGAATCGCTTTATCAATAGCTGCTTGCAGAATCGCTTTGGAGCCGGAAGGATACTCTCCAACATGGCCGCCTTCAACAGCGCTGCTAATCACACCTTGTGCTTCAGCAATTAAAGTATTCAACTGCGTTTTGTCTCCAGAGCCAATTTGTACAGCGTACGAACTGCCCTGCAATTGCTGCTCCGTTCCTTCACTGTTCGCAACTGTTAGCGCTGAGACGGCTGCAGTTCCTACGCCTGATTGAACGGAGGATTTGGCCGTCAAGCCGATGGAGAAAAGCGGACCGTTCGGACGCGCCTGCTTGTCACCGAAGTGAACGCCAAGAATGCGAAGCTTGCCAGGTGTTAGTTTATAATCAACGACTTTGAATGTGTCTTCGTCCAATGAAACAGGAGGTGTATTGTTAATATCCAACTTGGTCGTATCCACATCAATGGTAATATCCTCAGCCACGACTTCCGTGGAAACATGCTCCAGTCCGTACGTAACATTGAAAGATTGCCCAGGAGCGACAGCGTCAGGACCGCTCAAGGAGCCTCCTACCGCGAAAGGCTTTAAGTTTGGAATCGGAACCTTCGACCAGTCCGTATCTGAGGCAAAATAAAAGCTCGTATACGCTGGCTGATTGTATGCTGTGTTCTGTCTTGCAATCTCAGCTCGATACTGTGGATCATGCATCAACGTGTAGATCTTGTGATTCGTTACATCCGTGCTCATATAAATCCGAATAGCCGAGCTGTCCGTCTTGCGAACGAGCAATTCCTCTCTCCAATCACCAAAAATATCGGCAACAAGGGATGGGTTCCCTTTCGTAGAGTTATTTGTCGTCGTGCCTGAAGCCGTCAGTGCTCTAGCCCCACCCCAAACGTCAATCGTAGGCGTTGAACCATCCGCACCGTTCACAACTTGTGTCGTCATGTTGCCAGCCCATTTGATGCTCATGTTGGTACCAGGCATGGAAGTTCCTAATGTTGTACCATCTGCCATTCGTAGAGCAGTAGCCCATGTTTCGATACCTCTTTTGCTTGTATCAACGTCGCCGATCATACCACGACCAGTGTCTTTCCCTGTGTAAGCGCCATAGATGATCTCACCTGTTTTGGCGTCACGGAAGGAGTAACCGTAAGGTACGCTTGTCGCACCTTCGTGAACCATGAAGATTTCTAAACCAGGACGATCAGGGTTAATGTCCGTGACGTGCAAGGCATCTCCATGGCCGAGAAACGCAAAGTTCCCTGTATTCGGTCCTGCAGCAATCGTATCTCCGGAGCTGTACAATAACTTGCCATCATGGTCAATTGTTGAGGAACCGTAAACAATTTCTTGCTTGCCATCGCCGTCTACGTCAGCGCTTGTCAAGGAGTGAGCTCCCTGCGTTGTCAGTGTCGCATACGCAGGATTGGAGCCTTCTCTGCCATGAGGCGTGTCATTGAATGGATTCGTCATTTTTACCCATCCGCTGTCTACGAACCAATACTCCTCTAAATGTTTACCATTCCAGCGATACGACACGATCGTACTTCTCGTATAGTAACCTCTGGCAATGATCGCATACGGATTCTGGCCATCCAGATAGGACACACCTGCTAAGAATCGGTCCACACGGTTGGCCGGCTCAATTCTTCCTAGCGCGTAATCCCCCCACATAAGTCCATCATCTTCACGCCCCGGCTTATAGTGGATGGTCTCCATTTCTTTGCCTGTCGCGCCTTCAAACACAGATAAATACTCTGGACCATCGACAATAAATCCTTCGAATTCCCGCAATTTGTTATTCGTGCTTCGACTTGGAGCATACACATCTATAAAATAATCCGCTAAAAGCTTGGCATCCCCTTCAGAAAGCGGGTAAGAATACTTTTTGGCGATGCCGAAGCATTCTTCCAAGGTTTTAGGCCATGAACCGTTAAGCACCTCTGGATGCTTATCCCAATTCATGAACATGTTCACCACATGATCGTAGTAACCTTGGGCACTCAACCGATAATCGACTGTATTGGAGTAACCTTTGGCAATGTCTTCGCCAGGCATTGTAATGTAATTCGTGGATGTTACATTACCTTGAGCATCGTACTTGCTGACCTTCGTACCCGGCGCTGTTTTGAACATCATCTCTGATTTTCCGTCGCCATCGAAATCATAAACCATGAATTGCGTATAATGTGCGCCGGCCCGAATGTTGACGCCAAGATCAATTCGGTACAATAACGTCCCGTCAAACTTGTAGCAATCTACATATACGTTTCCTGTGTAACCTTTTTGAGAGACGTCTTTGGAGTTAGACGGGTCCCATTTGACGAAATACTCATATTGGCCATCTCCATCCACATCGCCAACGCTCATGTCATTCGCCTTGTAGGTGTAATTTTCGCCTTTTGGTGTTACCCCATCTGCTGGCTTTTTCAAATTCAAATCGTAGTAACCGCTGCCCCATGGTGTAACGGAGGCGCTTTTATCCTCTTCTTTTCCGTTCACGACTGCGGCTACGTAGTAATGCGATGCAGCCGTTCCTGTGCTATCCAAATAATTCGTACTGTCGTCGATCGTGGCAATCTTCGTGCCATCTCTGTACAAATTAAAGTTCGTCCCCGTTAATCCCGTGCTGGAGTAACCTGTTACCTCATTACCAAGCAGTCTCCAACTGAGAAACACGCCATTGCCTTTGACAACGGCCGCCAAGCCACGATCCAAATATTCCAATTGAACGCCTGATGTCGTCCCCTGATTGTTTGTTTGTACATCGGCTGCTGCTGTTCCGACCATGCTGCTAAACATCACCATGCAGCCAGCGGTTATAGTAAGCGCTTTCTTAGCGAGACTGGATTTTCTGTTCGTCATGCTTTTTGTCACCTTCCTTATCGGAGATATGTCGCGTAATTTGTCAGAAAATGATGTTTTTATGATACATTATGTTTCTATTATACTGAATTTTGTCGGATGATGCGAGATAATTGGATCACCATCGGGACTTTAGACTTAATTCCAGCAAGGACTTCAAGTGCTAGGTCAATATTAGCTATAATTGAAACTGATATTGATATAAACATTCATTATTTATAAGAATATTAGGTAGAACACTATTGGAAGCGCATCCAACTCTTCCTTTACAATTACAGCGTGGACTAGATTATTTTGGCTATTCTCAGCCCCTTTCATCGTAACTAAGTAACTTGATGATGCTTCGTCCATGTTTCTCACTACCTCTCAAATGATACATTGTGTATTTTTTATTTGCCAAATAAAAAACCGTTATTTTTGTTCAAGAAACAGTTATATTCCTGAAATGAGGGGACGGGCTCTTTTGAGGGCGATGATTCCTCGTGAAGCGAGCATGCTTTGGCAAGTGTGACGGTCGCTCGAGTAGCGAGTGATCAGGCGGATGGCGCGAGCGACGGCTTATGGGGAACTACAGGCCTCTATTCCCCTGAAAAGGCATGTTTTCCAGCAACACGGGGAACTACGGTCATCTATTTTGCCACATTTCCACGATAAACGTGCCGCGGTGGCCAAATAAGACCCCACAGTTCCGCTCAACAAGAAAAAAACTCGTTTTCTTCGGAATAGCGGACTCTAGTTCCCTCATGTGAAGCCGTAGCGGAATTCTCGCTATGTTCTTTAAAATTTGTTTTTGGTAGGTGAGGTGGAAGTTGGCTGTGCGGTGAATAGGTTGGCGGAATAGTGCGGGATTGGGAAAGTAGCTATCTGTGACCTGACGTGTTAACCCGTCAGACTCTTTGTATGTTTCCGCCGATGCAAGAGACCTTGCAGCATTGTCAGAGGGAACTAGCGTTCCCTCGTTTTCCTCTGAATAGGGGACTCCAGTTCCCTAAAGTTTTGGGCGGTGGTGATGGGGACCTCTAAACAGTATCACATTTTGATACATTTTATAGTTAGTATAAACGTATCAAGTGAAAACAAATTATTTGATCAATTTAAAAAAGGAGTGTATCTCCAGGCCATGTATATGCCGGCATGAACAAGGTTTCGGTTGTTAAAAAGTAAACGAGATCATTGGAGGAATGAAAATGAGTACGATTACCGGTAATGAAAAAATTGCGAAAGTAGTAACCCGTCCTACTGGAAGAATGGTCGCTTATTGGAGTATTACAATAATACTCGCATTCTCAATTGCATTAAGCGGTATTGGGCAACTGATGCGATATGGGGGGAATGTCGAGCTAGTGACCACTATTGGTTTCCCGCTATATATCACGAACATTCTTGGAGGATGGAAATTGCTTGGAGTCATTGCCATCGTAATTCCAGGTTTTCCTCGGCTTAAGGAGTGGGCCTATAGTGGTATCTTTTTTCTAATGACGGGCGCGGCCCTATCTCATGCGTTCGCTAACGATTACGGTGATTACGGTTTCCATATTATTCTTCCCCTTTTCTATGCCGCGCTTAGCATCGCCTCCTGGGCGCTTCGTCCGAAAAGCCGCAAGCTTTAATGGGATGTCCTTCATTTCAAATTATTTAATCTATTCATAAAAAGGAGTGTTGATAATGTCTTATATCGTTGATTTCAAAAATCTTTCTTCGGTTGGTTTAGAGTCTTCACCTGTAGCAGAAGCGCTCGCTGGTTTACGTGCTAATGAAGCCCGTTACTTTATGAACAAATACAAACATGAATTTACCGTCGTACCCGCTAGCGAAAGTCAGGAGAACATTGATTATGTGAACCGGATTTTGAAAGAACGCGATATTGCGTTTACGGCCAAACCTTTAGAAACGTCGCGTTTTCAAGTAGAAAATATCCAATTTACCTACGTCTTTTATGAGGATGGTCTTGGTATCAATGTCATGTATACGGTTGATGACCCTAAGAAACGGGCTGTTGGTTTTAAGCTTTCTGAAGGGATGGAGGTACCAATAGAGCTAGAAGAGAAGAAGTTTAAGTTTGCCAGACAGAAGTCTAAACTAGCTGGAACAATTCGGGGCTCGTTTTTTGTAATTAAAGGACAATATTAAGCATAAAAAATTGAGGCTACCGCTGTGAAAACGAGTGGTAGCCTCATTAATCTATCGGGAGGATAGTTGAAGATCAAACGCGATAGCTGAGGCGGAAGTTGGCTGTGCGGTGAAAAGGTTGATGGAATAGTGCGCATAAGATGACGTTAGGGTACATGGTTTGTTCAAAAAAAAGCCTATTTACCATCCTACACGGGAGGGTAAATAGGCTTTTCATTTCTCCAAGGTTGTACAAGTTACACCTTCGCAGCCAGATAAGTCCGCATCACCTGCTCCGCTTTTTGCGTCAGCAGCTCCTCGGTCCTCTCCATAGCTTCTTGCAGCGACATAGGTCCATTGACGATGCTATGTATGCTCGTGATGCCATGGTCATACAGGGATTCCACGCCAGCTCCAATGGAACCGCTCAACACAAAAACAGGAACGCCAAGCCTCTGCGCAGCTTGAGCAATACCCATAGGAGCTTTGCCCGAAGCCGTCTGCGCATCTGTTCGTCCCTCTCCCGTAATAACGAGAGAAGCCCCCTCCAAGTGATGGCTCAGGTTGCTTTGTTCCATTACAATCTCAACGCCGCGCTGAACCGTTGAAGGAAAGAAAGCTTGGAACGCGCCGCCAAGCCCACCCGCAGCCCCTGCACTAGGCAGATGGTGAACGGCTATGCCCGTATGTGCCTCGATGATATCCGCCCAGTGACGGAGCACCTCATCCAGCTCTTGCACCATCTCAGGGGTCGCCCCCTTCTGAGGGCCGAACACATAGGACGCTCCTTGCGGGCCGATGAACGGGTTTACCACATCAGAGGCAATCGTAAAACTCGACTGACCTATCCTTGCATCCCAATCCGCCGCATCAATGCTGCGAATCTTCGGGAGACCTATCGCTCCTTGCGGAACTGGTTGTCCTTCAGCATCTCGAAGGGCTAACCCGAGCGCTTGAAGCATGCCGCTTCCCCCGTCATTGGTTGCGCTGCCGCCAAGCGCCAAAATAAACTTGCGATACCCATGATCCAAGGCGTGTTTGATAAGCTGTCCTGTTCCGTAGGTTGTTGTTAGCCATGGATTTCGTTGTTCCTCTGAGATCAAATAAAGCCCTGAAGCCGTGGCCATCTCAATGACACAGGTTTCATTGTCGCCAAGCACACCATACTCAGCTGTCACATCATCCATTAAAGGACCGCTTACTGTAACTTCGATTTTGCTCCCCTGTGTCGAACTAATGAGGCTATCTACCGTTCCTTCGCCGCCGTCAGCCATTGGAACAAGCACGGTATCCGATGAGGGAGCAGCCTTCTGAATGCCTTTCGCTATAGCAAGAGCAGCCTCTTTTGCGCTTAAACTGCCTTTAAAAGAATCAGGTGCAATGACAATTTTCACAGACGTCCCTCTCTCCCGATCTTAGTCTGGTCAATCAAAGTTTGCTTATCAGCTTGTACAACGCGTGTGTCCCGCTGTCTTCTTCACCGCTGGCAGCCAGCTGCTCATACAGTGATTTGGCCAAAGCAAGTCCTGGCAGCTTCGCATTCATTTCTTCAGCCGACTGAAGCGCAATTTTCATATCTTTAATAAAATGTTTCACATAAAAGCCAGGTGCGAAATTGCCGGCGATCATCCGCGGTGCCAAATTACTTAATGACCAGCTGCCTGCCGCGCCTGATTCAATGCTTTTAAGCACAGTAGATGGATCTAGTCCTGATTTTTCCGCATAAACAAGTGCCTCGACCACGCCCATCATATTGCTGGCAATCGCGATTTGGTTGCACATTTTGGTATGCTGGCCTGCTCCCGCTTCCCCTTGATAGACGATATTCGTGCCGATTTTCTCAAATAGCGGCAACACCGCGTCAAATGCATCACGCGAGCCCCCCACCATAATTGACAGTCTCGCTTCTTTCGCCCCAACGTCTCCGCCTGAAACAGGTGCATCAAGTGAAAATAACCCGCGAGAACGCGCTTCATTCTCAATTTGCACAGCAAGCTTGGGAGAGGACGTTGTCATATCGATGACATAGCTTCCTGGCTTGGCATTTTGCAAAATACCATTTTCGCCCAAATAAATGTCTTCCACATCACTTGGGAAACCTACCATCGTAATAATCACATCACACTGCTGAGCCAATTGACCAGGTGATTCCTGCCAATGCGCCCCTTGATCCACGAGCTCCTGTGCTTTGGATCTTGTCCGATTGTACAGATGAACTTGATACCCCGCCTGCATAAAATGTCCCGCCATACTTTTGCCCATAACACCCGTACCTACAAGCCCTACTACGGTTTGCGCCGGATTCATTGCCACGATGAAAACCACCTTTCTAAATAAACACGCACTTCCAAGCGGATATTGCACAATTTTTCTTAAGTCTACTTCTAAGTTATCATCCCCGTTCTGTGCGGTCAATGAAAGATGTATCTCATTCGCAGGACTACATTGACAGACAAAGTACTCTTGATTATAATGTAAACCAGGAGGTGAGGGTCATCTTTGACTTGAAAATAACATCTGATCTTATTCGCGGACATACGGATAGCATCATTCTTAAACTTTTGATGTCAGGTGATAAATACGGCTATGAAATTTCAAAGCTTGTACAAGTAACTTCTGGTGGAGAATACGAGCTCAAAGAGGCTACGATGTATGCCAGTCTCAAACGCCTAGAGCAGGAAGATAACATTACATCCTACTGGGGAGACGAAACACAAGGCGGCAGAAGAAAGTATTATCGGCTCACCGACAAAGGCAAGGAAACATTTGATACAAACAAACGGAACTGGGAACATGCAAAAAACATACTCGATTTATTCTTATAAGAAAGGTGGAATCGTCCTTGCACACAAAACTTTCTGCTTATTTGGACGAAGTTTTCTCCAATTACGAGGATTTAAAACCCATTAGGGAGTTAAAAGAAGAGCTTTATCATGATTTAGAGGAAAGACTCAGCGATTTGCAAAAGGATGGCCTAGATGAGAAAGCTGCCTATGAGCGGACTATCGCCTCCATTGGCGAAATCTCTGAGCTCATCGAAAGCATCCATGCCAACACAACGAAACTGCAACAAGTCGTTGGCCTTGATTTTTCCAAACAAAATTTGCAAAAGTCGGATTTAAAAGCCACTCAGGTCCATGACGGAAAGTTTAATTACAGTAACCTGCAGGACTCAGATTTCAGCTATTCGGACTTAACGAATGCTTCTTTTAAATGCAGCAATTTAGACCGTTGTAATTTTGATGGCGCTAATTTGACCCATGCTAGGATTCAAAAATCCAACCTTAAGGGAGCTACTTTCCGGAATTGCCTGTTTGACCAAACAGACTTCAGCTCTTCGGAGTTAATGGGGGTATGTTTGGATAACCTAACTTTTACCGGAACTACGTTTCATCATACAGGTTTAAAAGGGACTTCATTCCGTAATGCCGTTTTTCAAAGCTGTTCGTTTAAAACGGATGTCAAAAAAGCAATATTTGACGGGGCTAAGATGGATAAAGGCACATATGCCTTATTAAAAGGTTTAAAAGCAAATCTCACTCACGTTACCATCATTTAATGTAGAAAGCGGTGAACACCAACTTCATGTCAACACAAACCAAAAATAAAGGAATAGGCATCGTTCTTGCCGGTCTGCTGCTCGGCATTCTGATGGCAGCAATGGATAATACCATTGTAGCGACAGCTATGGGCACCATCGTTGGGGAATTAGGCGGATTGGACAAATTCGTGTGGGTCACTTCCGCCTATATGGTCGCGGAGATGGCTGGCATGCCGATTTTCGGGAAATTGTCCGATATGTATGGACGCAAAAAGTTTTTCATCTTCGGGATTGTCGTATTTATGCTTGGCTCCATTTTATGCGGAACGGCTAATTCGATTATTGAGCTCAGCATTTATCGCGCGATCCAAGGGATTGGCGGCGGTGCGCTAGTACCGATTGCTTTTACCATTATGTTCGATGCTGTACCGATTGAGAGCCGGGGCAAATTAGGCGGATTATTCGGCGCCGTTTTTGGAATGTCCAGTATTTTCGGCCCCCTGCTTGGCGCTTATATCACGGATTATGTGAATTGGAAATGGGTTTTCTATATTAACCTGCCTCTTGGTTTGATTGCCTTTATTTTTATCGCTTTCTTTTACCGAGAATCCGTTGAACATTCGAAACAGAAGATCGATTGGTGGGGGGCAATGACACTTGTCGGAGCCATCGTCTCCATCATGTTCGCGCTTGAATTAGGCGGCAAAAAATATGCTTGGGATTCATCGGTTATCCTCGGATTATTTGCACTGTTCGCTGTGTTAACGATCATCTTCATTTTCGTAGAACGCCGTGCTGCCGAGCCGATTATCTCTTTTGCTATGTTCAAAAGCCGGTTGTATGCTTCCAGTAATGCCGTAGCCATCTTTAGCGGAGCTGCTTTTATTACAGCCTCTGTGTATATCCCAATCTTTGTTCAAGGTGTGCTTGGCGGAACAGCGACCAACTCAGGCTTAGTTTTGCTGCCCATGATGTTAGGTTCTGTTGTAACGGCAACAGGCGGCGGTTTCTTAATGACCAAAGTGAGCTATCGCGCCATCATGATTCCTACAACTCTTATTCTAGCTGGCGGAGTGGCGCTACTAACGACATTATCTCCTGAGTCGCCACGCTGGCTTGTAACGATCTATATGATTATCGTCGGTCTAGGTATCGGGGCTTCCTTCTCCGTTTTGAGTAATGCCGCGATCCATCTCTTCGATGCGAGACAACGTGGTTCAGCTTCTTCCACACTGAATTTCCTTCGTTCCTTAGGAATGACCCTGGGGATTACTGTTTTTGGAATTATCCAAAGCCACGCATTTACTAAAAAGCTGTCAGACGCCTTCGCTGGGCAAGGTGAAATGCCCGCTGGCATGGCTACGAGCGACCCACATACCCTGCTTGATCCGACCAAACGTTTGGACATCCCAGGTCCAATTTTAGAAAAAATCTCAAGCGCTCTATCGTCTTCGATCGTTCTCACATTCGCATGGACCATTGTTCCGGCAGTGATCGCCTTCATTTGTGCCATCGCGATGAGCAAAGAAAAACTTGATCCAACTCAGGAACAAGGCGCTGTATCGCATTAGTCAGCTAGAAACAATGGACGCCAAAAGCAAAGGAGCTAAACATGATCAAGCGTTTAGCTCCTTTTTTATTCAAATAATTAACTTTTCTAGCGATCAGGAGTGGCTTTCGCACCGGTGATTACTGCAACGATGTAAAACATCATTGCAGCATAAGATAGCCCCGCGAGAGATGCGGTAACGATGGAAAACATCGCTACACGCCCTACTCAGCTAGGATGCGCAAGGCGGATGCTTATGCAACGATGCAAACCATCATTGCAGCATAAGATAGCCCCGCGTGAGATGCGGTAACGATGTAAAACATCGCTACACGCACCTCACGCGACTTCACGCACCTCGGTCGCGCTATGAAAGCTCTTTTTTAGATCCCTTTAAAGCTGAACGAGTAGGCATACGTGCGATTGGCGAACAGGGTGAACTCCGGATGCGTTCGTGCCCCCCAACTATCATCTCCGCCAACACCCATTTGCTTGTAATTAACGCGCAGCACAACTTTCTCACTGACTGGCAGCTTATAAGGGTGGTCATGAGCTTCCAATTCCGAAGGCGAATAGGGCAGAGCATTCAATTCGACGGTCGGCAGCCCTGTAATACGGAGTCCGCGGCCCGCGCTATCCGTTAGTGTCGCCCAGCGGACATCCGTTTTATTGCCGCATTCTTGCGGGCGTAAGTACGGAACGAATTGTTCCTCGACCGTTCCGCTGTGCAGCGCCAACTTCGCTCCTGTTGCTCGGTCCCAATGATTTTCGTGCGGCCCGCGGCCATACCAGCTTAATTGCTGGAAGGAACGGTCCAGCTCCAGCATCATGCCGATTTCTGGAATTTCAGGCAGGTTAGCGCCGGGAACAAGCTCCATCCGCACCTCCACTTCCCCATCCGGCGATGCCGTGTATACTAGTTTCACAGTTGAAGCTGGCGTTGTAGCAAGTTCATAATAACCGTGAACTTCTGCGCGGCCATCCCTAGAAGACTTCACTTGCAAAGCTTGCAGCGTTCTCCCGCTGCCTGCTTCTTGCCATGGCGCGCATCGAATATGATGCTTGTTGCCGCGATCGTTATCCGTGTAAGCGCGCCAGAAATTAGGCGATGGGCCTGTCAGGAACAACTCGCTTCCTTCGTACTGATAGGAAGTGATATTGCCGGTTGCAGCATCGAATTGAAGCGAGAAATGGCTTCCTTTCAGCGTAATTGTTTCAGCCGTGGTGGTAATCTGCACACCGCTCAGCTCCGACACCGCTGCAGCAGATTCTGCTTGTGCAACCAAGTCGGTAAGTGCCCACGCCTGACGGACAGGCAGCAAGAACTGCTCCCATGCGATCTCATGCCCTTGTGAAGCCCATAAGGTATCTTCTTTCAATTGAAGGCTGATTGTGAGCACGAACTCATCATTCGGCCTGACAGCTTCATACGGATCCAATTCGAGTTCAATTGTCGCTGTTTCACCTGGCTTCACATTGAATTGACCATTCCTCGATTCGCCAGTAACAACGCCATTATGTTCGATCGTCCACGTCCATTTAAACTCGTTAAGATCCGTGAACAAAAATTGATTCGTTACAGCTACTTGACCTTTTGCCAAATCAACCGCTGTTATTTTCACATTTTCATAGCATTTTTTCACTTCATGGATTTTCGGAGATGGTGTACGATCGGCGAAAATCAATCCGTTCCCACAGAAATTGCCATCATTCGGCTTATCCCCGAAATCGCCGCCGTAAGCTTGATAAGTCACACCATCAGGCGTTGTTGTACGGATGGATTGGTCGATCCAATCCCAAATAAAACCACCTTGGAGAATCGGGTACTTATCAAACAGTTCCCAATATTTAAATAAATTACCGCAGGAATTCCCCATCGCATGACTGTATTCACATAAAATAAATGGTTTCTTCGGTTTATTATTCGCGTACTCTTCGATCTTTTCAATTTTGGTGTACATTTGACTTTCGATGTCAGAGGACGCTTCAGAGCTCCGGCAGTGGAATACCCCCTCGTAGTGAACAACCCTGGACGGATCCGCCTCACGAAGGAAGTCATGCATTTTAATAAAATTATCCCCGCCCCACGACTCATTCCCAAGTGACCAAATCACGATCGAAGGATGGTTCTTATCTCGTTGCATCATGGAATTCGCGCGATCCAGAACGGCCTCCGTCCATTCAGGCTTGCTGCCCGGTACCGTATCCCCTTCTTCCTCTTGGGCATAGCTCCACGATCCGTGTGTTTCAAGGTTTGTTTCATCAATTACATATAATCCATACTCATCACATAACTCATACCAACGTGCATTGTTCGGATAATGGGACGTGCGCACGGCGTTGATATTAAATCGTTTCATCAGCAAAATATCTGCAAGCATGCTGTCGTTATCGACGCTGCGGCCCCGGTCTGTGTCAAACTCATGGCGGTTGACGCCTTTGAATACGATGCGCTCGCCGTTGATTTTCATCAATCCGTCGTGAATTTCGAACTTACGGAAGCCTACTTTGCAGCTCTCGGTTTCCAACAGGGCTCCACGCTCGTCCTTCAAGCTCAAAACCAGCGTATAGAGGTTAGGCTTTTCCGCGCTCCATAGCGCCGGGCTTTCCACCTTAACAGATAACTCCACATCCTGCTTCAGATTGCCGCTTAGGTCAACTGTAGCAGATAGAGGAGCATGCCATAACGGCTTGTGCTCGCTGTCATATAAAATAGCTTCTACACGGTGCGTTCCCTTGCCAAGACCATCATAATTCGTAACTTTCGCCTGAATGCGCAGTTCGGCATGTTCGAAAGAATCATCCAAATCCGTTAGCACTTTGAAATCCGCAATATGTGCGACAGGAGTAGCGTACAGGTAGACATCGCGGAAAATCCCGCTTAACCGCCAGAAATCCTGATCCTCCAACCAGCTTGCATCGCTCCACCGATAAACCTCGACAGCGAGCTTGTTCTCGCCTTCAACCAAGTACGGCGTAATATCAAATTCCGCGGGTGTGAAGGAATCCTGACTAAAGCCCACCAAATCACCGTTCACCCATACATAAAAAGCTGACTCAACGCCTTGAAAACTCAAGTAAACAGGCTGCTCCGCCCAAGATGCCGGAATCGTAAAGCTCCGGGAGTACGAACCAACAGGGTTGTACTTCACAGGGGCAAAAGGAGGTTTCACCTCTTCGTGACCCACCCACGGATAGATGATATTCGTATATTGCGGAAAATCAAACCCCTGCAGCTGCCAGTGGGATGGCACCGGAATGTCGGACCAGCCGCTGCAATCATAGTCGCGTTTATAGAACTCTTGAGGTCTCCCCTCAGCATTCTCCGCAAAATGAAACTTCCAGGTTCCATTCAAAGACTGATAGAAGTCAGATGCTTCCCGAACTCCTGCGAGCGCATCAGCTTCTGAGCGATAAGGCACTAAAGTTGCATGCGCTTCCAAACGGTTTAACTGAAAAATCTGTGGATTATTATTCCATTCTGGGAAGCCGTTCAAAGGTGGTGTGTAGACGTATTTATTAGCCATTGGTTATTACCTCACTTTATTGGTGTTGTATTATTATCAACGATGTTTTTATTGTAACTGACAATATTCTCTAATAAAATATAAGATACTACGCATGGCATATTAAAAAATGAAAGAGATGACTCTGCTCATATGGCTATAGATTACAGGAAATTTTTCGTCATCACCGAGACGGACCGTAAGTTGCCCTTGATCCTGGAAACGGTCGGATATGAGAGTCAGCAGCTTAATTACAAGCGGGAAGAAGGTTATCCCTGCTTTCACTGGCTGCAAACGATTGAAGGTGCCGGTGAGATCATCCTCGACAATCGATCGATTAAGCTTGGTGAGAATCAAGGTATGCTGCTAGCCGCGGGTATTCCTCATGAGTGCAAAGTTCTCTCCACCAAATGGTCGACCTGGTATCTAACCTTTGACGGCGCACTCGCTGCCTCCATCGCTTATGCCCTGGAGTTCCCGTTATCCACCCAGGTCAGCTGGGGCATGGATACTCCACTCGCCAGCATACACGAATATTTTTACGAAAAATATCGTTATAGCTATGACTTCACTGGCATGAACGGCTCGCTAGAAGTTTATCAATTTCTCACTTTGCTCAAAAAGCACGGAAACGTCAACAAAAGCGCCTCCCTCTCCCAGAGCCATGAACGCTTATTGCCGCTCTTATTTCAATTGGAGATAAGTTTTGGTTCTGCCGATGTCGGACTTGCCTGGATGTCCGATGAGCTAGGCGTCAGTCCCCAGCACGTCAATACGCTTTTCCGCAAAGCATTTGGCCTATCACCCTATCAATATCTGCTGCAGCTTCGGCTTCAGAAATCCAAAGAGCTGCTCATTACTGGGCATAACTTGACGGTTAAGCAGATCGCGGAAACAACGGGTTTTCTTGATGCTTCCCATTTTATTTCAACCTTTCGTAAATCCGTTGGTTTAACCCCAGACGTTTTCCGAAATCAATATCATAACAATCAAATAGAAAAAGGATAGAACGAGTCGCCTCGCCTATCCTCATAGGATACATCACTTATTTGTGATTTTAATGATTAGGTACAAACTCACTATGAACCTCAATCAATTTTTGCACGAAAATCTCAAAATCATTTTTACTAGAAGAAAATTTGAAATCGGTTACACCAGTGTTGAAATCAATAACCGTGAGCGCCACGCGGTTCAGGGGGTATTCTGGGATCGGCTCAGAGGCAAGAGTAATATTTTTGAAAGGGTAAATAGACGTTTCACCGTGTAAACGCAGCACAGTCAGATGATCATCTCTCAACTCCAACGAAATATGTTGATCAGAATCAGTGAAACTTTTCAGTGTACTCATCCTTTATCAATCCTCCTCTTGTCCTCTATTTTACTCTCAATTGGTAAGATAAAGAAGCCCAAAATAAAAAAAATCTTCCTATTTATTTCCTGTTTCACTGCTCACGTTAGCGGGTAATTCAGTTATAGGGCTGAACGCCGCTCTAACTATGCTACGGAGGTGCAGAACATGAGTACAACGATTTTACTATCTGAACGAACAGGTCCTGTGAAGAAATTGAGAGAACAAGGTCAAGTTCCCGCTGTAGTTTACAGCTCTCGTATGGATTCCGAACACGTCACCGTCCCGGAAAAAGAAATCCGAGCATCACTGAAACGCAATCCGCATGCTATTCTGAAAGTAGCTTTGCCCTCGAATTCTAAGGAATCTGTCATCATCCATCACGTCCAAAAGGACACGCTGACAGGTCAATTGCTGCACGTTGACTTTTTGCAAATTGATATGAAGGAAAAGCTAGATACCACCATTGCTGTTCACTTTATTGGAGAAGCCAAGGGCACGAAGGAAGGCGGCATTCTCCAAGTGGAGTCGCATGAAGTCATGATACGATGCATGCCTAACAAGTTGCCGGAATCCATTTCGCTCGACATAAGCAATCTTAGTATTGGTGAGCATCTCACCGTTGCCGACCTGAAAGCCCCCAAGAACGTTGAGGTTCTCACCGATCCTGAGACCGTTCTTGTCACGATACTCGGCACACAAAAGCTGGACACGACGCCGGAGTCAGATACACAATTAGAAGCAGCGGCCGAATAAAATGTCTCTATGAAAAACAGACTCTACGCATTAACTGCGCTAGAGTCTGTTTTTATTTGTTCGCGTTTCGATTAGAGATAGGCTTTGCCATAGGCGTGCATCTGGCTGCTCATCACTTTCGAAACGATTAATTTATGTTTTTCGGCCCTAGCTACAATCACTTGCAAACTATTGCGTATTTCTATTGCTTCATCCAAATATTCCTTATCACCAAAAATCTCATAGAGCCTAATATAATCATTATACTCATCCAACCATTGATCGAAGTAAGAAGATGTCATAATCTATCACTCCCTTAGGTCTATGATAGAGCATAAACATTAATTTTTTATTATAAATATATTAATTTTCTTCTTCCTTTTGTAAACCTGTTCCACAGATGATGATGATTGTTACAAATAAAAGCACCCCGAACGCATCCCACCACATACTTTCCGTAACATTCGGAAGACTCCCAATAGCAATAATGAGCACAGGGCAGAACCACAGCATTTTTTCTAATTTAACACGAATTGCTTTTCGTCTTTGCAAGTTGTATGACCCCTATATGCTGCAGTATGTTGTTTAGACCTGACACCGTATACACTTCGGAGATAGCGCACCCTTTCTGTCCGTCTAAATCAATCCAATTTGTGGTAAAAAATCTATTTACAAACCGATGGTCGGTATTTATAATGGAGTTATCACACGGATATGAAAAAGGAGTGTAGGTGTTGAAACAAGAGGAGCGCAGACAGCAAACAACGGGAGTTCTGCTGGCATCAACCAAAGAGCTCATCCGCGAAAAAGGGTGTGAAGTGATCACCATGAAGGATATTATGGACCAATCTGGTCTATCCAAAGGTGCTATTTTCCATTATGTGAAAAGTAAAGATGAAATCTTCGCCTGGGTGCTTCAGGAGCGGCTGGATGCAACGAATGAACGCTTTCAAGATGTTGTACAACAAGGTGGCGCCACATTCGAAGGACCAATGGAGAAAATCCTAGAGAACCTCCGAGCACTGGATGATGCGCAGGAAGTGACCAACAAAGTATTGATTTACTTGCTCGGAAAAGAAGATCAGCCATCCGTTGCCGAAACGCTCAGGTTGTATTACGAACGTTCCGTGCAAGTATCTAAAGAGTGGATCGTCACTGGCCAATCGCACGGCGTTATTCCGGAATCGGTGGATGCGGATAAAACAGCCGACATGTTTGTTCTTCTTTCCCTCGGATTGCGTGTCCGTTCTACAATTCCGAAGGTGGCTGCCCAGTTTCAAATTGAAGATTTCGCCAGTATGATGACACAATTACTTAAAAGATAAAGGAGGACTTAAGATGATTCCTTTTTATGCTTTGATTGTTTCCTATTTGATATTTTGGGTGCTCGGACTGCTCGGTTTGTCTCATTTCCAAGGTTGGCATACGCCCCTGCAAGGAGCAGTCGCCGTCATGCTGCTTCTAACTGCTTCTGCTCATTGGGGAAAAAGAAGGCCTGACCTGATCCGCATGGTTCCCCCGGCTTTCCCGAGACCTGACTTCATAGTCACGGTCACGGGTTGGTTGGAAATTGCGGCTGCGATCGGCATCCTGTTTCCTATTACATCCCGTGCGGCCTCGATCTGCCTGATGGTGCTGCTCGTCGCGATGTTCCCGGCCAATGTGCGTGCCGCCCGCAATAAATTAACGATTGGCGGCGCGCCTACGCCTACACTGCCGGTGCGTACGGTTATGCAGCTTGTTTTTCTGGCTGCGATTTATTTCGCGGGCTGAGCGGGGCAGCTTCCAGCAGCGAGAAACGCAGCAAGCTAATAAGGTGCTGGCCAGCCATAACTGCCTCCGCGGCAGCACGGCGGGAGCACTGCGGGAGCACTGTGGGAAAGCCGTGCTGGCACCGGATGAGGATGTGCACACTCTGTCTTTATATAACGGACCTCACTGCCGTTATTCACGTTAAATTCTGCTTTTCTCAACTCTAATGGACTCAAGTGCCGTTATTCGTCCAATTCACAGCCGATTTTTAAGATATTAATGTGAATAGCTGCTCTTGTGTCCGTTAGAATTTCGGGGAGCCTTGTTTTCTTCCAATAAGGTCTACACTGTCCGTAAGCAGTTGTTCAAGACCGCTTCAACCGCTCCCAATGATCCTATACAACGATGTTTTACATCGTTATAGTACCTCCGGCGCCGCTTTTACCCGCTCCAACGATGAAAATCATCGTTGGAGCTACAAAAAAACCTGACTACCACACCCCTTGCTGCTCCCAACGATGTTTTATATCGTTGCGGTCACTCATATGTGGTCGCCGCGTGCCGCAACGATGAAAATCATCGTTGGAACTCAGCTATCCCATACTCCAACGAATTCTCGGGAAATAAGTGTTAAAGCTTGTCTTCATACAAGCCTATCTCTTATAGTAAGTGCAGTTAGTGACAACAAGGAGGCGAAATTCGTGAGCAAAACGATTCCTGCGACAGTCCGTGCTTACGCCATTGACGACTTTACGAATCATTTTCTGGCGAATTATCCTGTGCATTGCGAGCTGCGCAAGTCGCCGCTGCATCAGCAGCTTCTGCATGCCCATAATGGTTACGAATTTTATTTTGTTCTCCAAGGGACAGGCTCTTACATTGTTGGCGATCAATTGTATCCCCTGCATGCCGGCACACTGACAGTCATCCAGCCAAACGTCATTCATCGTCCCTATCATGTGTTAGACACGGATTTCCACAGGTACGTCCTTTCCATCGATGAATCTTATATGGAGGGGCTCCATGCACTCTGCCGAACGACTGACTTGTCGATCTCCAGGTTCTTAAAGGCGATCCATCCTGAATCAAGTCATCACTTCTTAACGGTGCAACAGCTGGATCAACTTCACATGCTGCTCGCTCAGCTAGAACAAACACTCAAAAATAAAGAGCCGCATTTCGAATTAAATGTGCTAAAATGCATGTCAGAATTTTTCCTCCTGCTGTTTGGTTTGCATAACGAGGCTGCTAATTCTGACTCCCCCAGGTCGGAGGATGAGCGGTTGATCAGTAATGTACTCTCCTATTTGATTGCACACTATCAAGAGGATTTGCATGTCGACGACCTGCTTGAACTTTTTCCCGTTTCGCGCTCCCGGTTGTTTAACTTGTTTAAGGAAACCACTGGCAGCACGATGAAACAGTTCCTCTCCGACTATCGTTTGAATAAAGCGAAGCGACTGCTGGGAGAAACGGATCTGCCAGTCACCGAGGTCGCAGCGGCAACGGGATTTGGCGATATTTCGCATTTTTTTAGCGTGTTCAAAAAAGGCACCGCTCGCACACCCAAGCAGTATCGCAAGGAAGCAATGAGTGCTGCTCGGGGTTGATTTTACAACGGAGAACATCAAACAGAACAAGCCAGAAAGTCATCGTAGACCTTCTGGCTTGTTTCTTCTATTTCAGCGTGAGCAGCAGAGATTGGGGAAGCTGTGCAACAGTGCCCCGGTACAATTCGTCGGTCTTGCCTGGTGCAACCGGAAGCGTAATCGACATGCGATCCTCGCCATGCCCTGTCTCCGCTGTAATAGCTCCCTCCTGCGGCGTAAGCTTGAACTTAGGCGGCGTCTTCTGTGCCTCACCTAAGGAGAGTGCAAACATCCACACGGCTTTTTGCAGCTCGTGGAAATCAAAATCACGCGATGTCCCCGCATAAATGACATAGTCCAAGTTCAAAGCGCCAGGCTCCCGTTCCACCTTCGCTTCTAAAGTTCCATAATCCGATTCGTCAAGAATCGCTTCCAGGTTCAGTCTAGTCTTGCCGATCACGGTACTCAGCTTTTTCTCATCCTGCACGATCGGCAGCTCCAATTGTTCCACATCGCCGCCAAGGGCAATCCGGATGCGCAAGTCACTCGCTTGGAATCTCCCGTTAATGATGTCCAGATCCTGATGCCAAGCGCCATTATCAGTGGCTAAGTTGAACCCATACAGGATCTCATCGCGAGACTGAACCCCCGTAAAGATTGCTGAACAGAAATCTTTGCCGTCTTTTAAGAACTGCAGCAGGACGGAAACCTTTCTTCCACTGCCGGCATCGATAAAGCCAATCAGATTCCGCCGCTGATTCCACATACTTCCATGGGTATAGCTGCCCAAGGTGAATTTCTCATTTTGATAGGTTGTCGCATAACACTGATAACCCGTCTCAGACTCCATCATCGTAGCTTCTGTGAAGTAACGTTCCTCATCTGTTTTGAAATACGACTTATACTGATTTGGGCAGCGGATGCCGTTTGTATCTGCGCTTTGATCATCGCTAAGCGCTTCGTTTAAAAACCTGCGATCCCGTTCTGTTAGCATCGTATGATATGTACGGCTGTATGGACCGCCCCACTCCTGCGTGATCGCATGGTAATGTTGTGCAATCATGCGCCACGCAAGGTCCAGCAGTTCGCTTGCCATCCCAATGGCTTCAGCAGTATTTGTATTTTTATATATACTATTCAGCTCCTGAATCGCAATCGGCGTATAGCATGGACTGTTATACTCGGAAAATGCACCGATACCATTCGTGAATTCATAAAACCGCTTTAATCGCTGCAAACCGTACTGCCGAATCTCTTCATCCTGAAGTGCTTCCCCGCCTCCTAGCGTGACGAAGGCTCCCATAATGGCAATATTGGTGTAATGAGGTCCTACATTCCGTTTAATAATCGCTTGGCACGCATGAAAAACAGACTCGCGAACTTGCTTCACCACATCCGCCGGCAGCAGATCTGCATACAATTTCAAGATTAAAACCAGCTTTTTCCCATGGAAATCCGCCATATTCCAATCCGGACGATCCATTTCATCAAGCGATTCTTCATAAAAATAAGGCCAAATCCCATAGGTATCACGCGATGCATCTTTATCCTGCAAAGGAAGAAGGACTCGCAAAATATCAGCCGCTCTTTCAATTCCATCCCGCTTCCCATGCTGCAGCAAATCGAACGCATAACTCATGGATGGAAATAGTGCCAGCACCTGTGGATGCGACTCCCTTTTCAAAGCGGTATGATAAGTTGCCGTCAAAGGCATCTGTACCAATCCTTTTGCAGGCACATATGCGTTATTCCATACTTGCAAATCTTCGATCAAGGTTTCTTTACTCATGATAGGTATCTCCTTGGTTCCGGCATGTTTCTGCTAGCAGCATGAGCACAAGTCCTTGCCCGTACAAAGTCGGATACTGAGGGATCTCTTGGTAAGCTGTAATGCTTTTCATCACCGGAGTGCCTCCAGATACGCCAGATACTACGCCATCCTCCGAAATGGAGGAAAGTACTGCGGTCAACGCCTTCTCGGTAGCTGCCTGATTTCGGTCATTACGCGCGATGAGACCCAGGTCCATCGCTTTCCGAATGCCATAGCCGATTCCTGCGCTGCCGGAAATCTCCCGGTAAAATTCAGGATGATCCATAACCGTGCTCCACAAACCATCTGCCTGTTGATATGAAATAAGACCGGCGACTAAACGCTCATATCTCACTTTAAGTTCCTCTGGAATAGGAACGAGTGGTGCGAGCTCTTTCACAATTAGTGGCACACCGGCCGCAACCCACGCATTCGCTCGTGTCCATCGTGCAGCTGACATATGGTCCGCGGAGTCACAGTTCCACCCATGAAACAGCACACCACTGTTCTCGTCTTGAAGCACGCTGAGATGAATGAGCACCTGCTGCAGAGCCTCTTCAGCATATTTCGTGCTCCCAACAAGCGAAGCGGTCCGGGCCAAGAATAATACGGCCATGAAAATCGTATCTGCCCACACCTGCTCTGAGAACACCGCATTTTCCGTCACCGTGTGCTCAAAGGCCATCTCTCGCGTACGAGGTGCTTCCTTGATCATCCACTCCGCGATCCGGATCGCCTCATCCCTGTACCATACGTCATCCTGAAGCTGGTTCAGGGCAGGGAAAATGGCAAACGGGGCAATGGAATTAATAACCTTCGTTCCTTTCGCCTTCTCTTTATTCTGTTCGACCCAATCTTGCAGATAAGACAGCACTTCGGGATTCCCCGTAGCTTCATAATACTCAAGCATGGCAATCAAACCAACACCTGGTACCCAATCCCAATGCCCAATATCCATGCCCCAATTCCCGCTGTGATCTCGTATCATTTGCTGCCATATCTGTTGTGCAGTGTTTGCGATTGTCAAGAAAATTCAGCTCCTTTTATATACACAAGCCCATAAGATTTGTTGTTTATAGAACCACTTTACCATCTATAAACGTAAAAGCGCTTGGGCTTCTGTCTTTAAAAAGTGGGGAAAAGTCCAGAGATGCACAAAAAAAGGACCGAGGATAAAATCATCTCCTCAGTCCCAGCTTCTATGATTGATATTTGCGTATGAATGCAATGGCGCTTGCGATATCTTTCTCCGGCTGATCCCCAACTTCGCGCTCGATCGTCAAGTAGCCTTTGTAGCCAATGTCACGCAGCGTTTGAAAGTATCGCGCAAAATCTACATGCCCTTCACCCAGAGCAAGCTCGCGGTAATACGGCCCGGATGTCGCGGCCTCGGCGATTTGCTCATGACTCATCGGCTTGTATCCTAGAGAGCCGTACACTTCGCGCGGATCAGCCTCACGCAGGCGAATACCGTCTTTTACATGCGTATGGACGATATAATCCTTAAGTGTGATAATACCTTGAACAGGATCATCGCCTGTAACCATGACCATATTCGCAGGGTCGAAGTTAACCGAAACTCCGTTGGTAGACAGGGAGTCCAGGAAGCTTTTCAAGTGCGCAGCAGGTTCTGGACCCGTTTCGATGGCAAAATAAGCGTCTAAGCTTTTGGCATATACCCCTAATTCCTCACATGCACGGTGCATCGTTTCATAGATCGGATCGTTCGCTTGCTCAGGCACGACACCGATATGCGTAGTAACAACCTTGGTGCCAAGCTCAACAGCAAGGTCTAGAATACGCTTCGACTTCTCGATTTTCTCCGCATTCACAGTAGCATCCTGGAAACCATGACCGCCCAAATCGCCGCACAATGCTGAGATTTCAAGCCCAAGTGAGGCAATGTAGTCTTTCAGCTCCTTACGTGCTCCGGGTGATAAATTCGCCGGGTCCATCTCGCCGGATACTGCATAAATCTGCACCCCGTCTGCGCCAAGTTCCTTCGCTTTCTTCAAACCGTCCCGCACACCAAGTCGGAGACTGTCCACCATGATACCAATTGGATTCATTCGAATTGTCAACACCTTTCGCATAGCTATGAATTGCTGTCTATTTCATATCTTCCCATAATCTTTTGATGTTTTGCAACCCGATCAACGTCCCCGTTTTGCACTCTTCCATACCTTCAAACTCCAAGGAAATGTAACCGTCATAACCAGAGTCTTTGATAACGCGAAGCACTTCTCTCATATCCATATCTCCGTGTCCCACAATAGCGCCGCGCAAGTAATTACCCTGCAAGGTTTGGAACCAGCCTTGACCTGGATTTTGGTGAGACGGACGCAGATAAAAATCTTTGATATGGACCATTGAAGCATAGGAAATGTTATTTTTCACGGCAGCTACAGAGTTCTCGTCAGCGCACATGAAATTACCCACATCCAGTGTCGTCCGGAAATTCGGACGGTCTACGGCTTGGATTAAAGCTTGAACCCGGTCACTGTGCTGAACAAAATAACCATGGTTTTCAACGCTTGTCGTAATGCCGTAGGTTAGGGCATAGTCAGCTATTTGACGGCAGGCTTCAGCCATTCGTTCTAACTGTTTATTGAAATTTGCAATTGAACGGTCCGCGCTTTGCGCGACATCGTGCCGCATCTTTTTGACGCCGAGTCTTGCCGCAAGATCAACTTCACCTTTTACCCGCTCAATTTCCTTGTGGTAAGCTTCATCGGAATCGGTTAGAAAGTTAGCGCCAATCGCATAATTGGAGATTTCGATGCCGCGGGATTCCGCCTTTTCGCGAATACGGTCCGCCAGCTCAAAATTACCAGGCAAATCATAACCGAGCGGCACGATTTCAACATGCTCACCGCCTTGATCTGCAATCCAATCGATGACCGCCATGATGTCCATTTCGCCAGACTTCAGCGCTTGAAATAAACTATACGTGCTAACGCCCAATTTCATATGAATACCTCCATGCTAGTTTCTACCGGACTATAATTTGATTTCTTGGCCTTTTGCAGCTGATTCATAAATACCGCACAACATTTTCATCATGTTAACGCCGTCTTCAACAGGGCTTATCGGTGTACGGCCCGTTTGGCAGCTCTCGATGAAATGATTGATTTCATTTTGAAAAGCTTGCGGCACGTTAATCGATTTCGCATCCGTTTGCGGGGACATATTCAGAATCGTATCGTTCATTTCCGTTACAAAAACAAGCTCAGGCTCAATTTCCACGCCACCCTTGTCCCCATAAAGCTTAACAGCGATCTCATCCTTTTTGGCATGCAGCGTAAAGCTGACATCAATCAGCAGGGATGCTCCATTTTCAAAGCGAATCAAAGCATTTGCCATATCTTCAACCGTATTGTGAGCAACATCATAATCAGCCGCTTTATAAAAGGAAAGATTACGAACATTCGCGCGGTTTCCAAGCTTATTATACGTATTCCCACTGACGGAAACCGGCTTCGGTCTGCCCATCATATACCAGCATAGGTCGATGACATGAACGCCAATATCGATCAAAGGTCCCCCGCCAGAACGCTCCGTATCTGCGAACCAACCACCAGGGTTGCCTAAACGGCGTAGACAGGACGCTTTCGCATAATAAATTTCACCCAAATTATCGTTGTCGATGAAGGACTTGACCAACTGAGCATTGGCATCATATCTGCGGACAAAACCTACTTGCAGCGTTTTGCCTGTTTCACGGACAGCGTCTTGAATGCGGAGCGCTTCCTCTACGGTTTTACAAAGCGGTTTCTCTACGAGAACGTGTTTCCCAGCGCGCAAGGCCGCAATACTTATCTCAGCATGTGTGTTATTCCATGTACAAATACTAACAGCATCTATGTCTGGATTAGCGAGCAATTCATGATAGTCCGTATAGATGTTCTCCACGTTATACTTTGCTGCTTTTTCCTCTGCTCTTTGGCGGTTAAGATCGCACACCGCATATAAATTAGCGTTAGCCTGTTTCGCGTAGGACTCGAAATGCATTTCGGAAATCGAACCTGCTCCAATTACACCAATATTCAACTTGTTCATACTCATAGCAATTTCTTGCCTCCCTTAGTTGTCTTATAAACCTAGAATACCATGGTTTTTGACTAGGTTGAATGTATAGGATGAGCAAGTGCATGGACTATTTGTTCAAAATGAGAAAAGACCCAGCGCCAAATGAAAGCTGCGCCAGGTCCATTTCTTAACTCATATCGACACCGTTTTCGAGTCGGTCCGGCGCCCTTGCTCTTTTAGCATAAAGAAAATATTCATCAGGCCAAACAGCAGGAAACAAATCCAAGGAAGCGCGCGCCAGCCAATTACTGTCCCCAAATCGTACAAATAACCGCCTCCCACATTACCAAGCATAGCGCCAATAGACAAGGCAAAACTATTGAAACCGAAATAGCTGGCTATACTCCCACTCCCTGCAAATTCAGACACCATCGTATTCATCATTGGCTGCAAAAATACTTGCCCGATCATGAACGCGATAACCCCTGCATAAATCCCCAGCATGGACCCCGTCATTCCGATGGTGAAGAGGCCGGCAGCAAGCAGCAAGGTTGCGAGTGACAGCACGCCGAAGGGCTGCATTTTCGATTGGCCGAGCTTGGCAAGTGGAACCTGCAGCAGCACCATAACGACGGCTCCGCACGAATAAATCAGGCCGATATTAGCTCCCGGCGCGATCTGATTCACGCGGAACGGAACAGCGATATAGAGTTGTGCAACGAGCGACCACGCTATCATAGTGAACACCATGAATCGGCGGAAGGCACGGTTTTGAAGGACTTTTTTCATCTGCGGCAACATGCGGGCGTCCTGCGGTTTCTGTTCATTTTTAATTTGCGGCAATAAAAGAAGACTTAAGAAAAAGGAAAAGACAAAAATCAGCGTCGCCGTCAAACTCACATATTTAAAATGAAACCCCATTAAGAGCGCCCCCAGCACTGGCCCCACGATAAACCCCATATTGCTCAGCATTTCACGAATCGCATACACCGTCATCCGATTGTGAGGTGTCGAAAGTGCTGCATAATACGCGTAGCTAGCGGGTTGAAACAGCGCTGCACCCAAACCAGAAAAAAAACAAGCCATAATCAAGCCAGGCACGTGATCTACGAAGCCGAACATTCCGAAACCAAATGTACGAATAAACAATCCGATCAGAATCGTCCGCTTATAGCCAAGCCGATCAGCCAAGGTGCCGCAAAATGCTGAAAGCCCCTGCTGGCTAAGACTGCGAATGGCAGAAATAACGCCAACGATCGTCACACTCAGCAGCAAATCGTTCAGCAAGTAGGATGCGAGCAGCGGAATCATCATATAAAAGCCAACCGCCATGCTGAACGTATTCATAAACATGACCCAAAAGGGCAGCTTAATGTCTTTAAGCTTTTTCCATAGATGCATCATCCATTTCTCCTCGTTTCCACCCTCCGATGTGTAAATCTCTGTCAATCTCAACACGATACCTGATTCTGAGACGATTGCCTATGGGCTTTCTTTGTACGCGCTTGGGTATATTATTGCTGTCAATTTTGTTATACTCTAATAACCAATCAAACAAACAAGAACAAACACAAATGCACGCACCTATTTTTATGGAAAAATGATAGAAGGCGGGAGAACGATGTTATCCGAGGTTAGACATTCCAAAATCATCGAACTGCTTAATCAGGCAGGATCAATAAAGGTTTCTGAGCTGAGTAAAGCCTATCAGGTGACGGAAAAAACCATTCGCGAGGATTTAGAAAAATTAGAGGCTTCCGGTATTTTGAAAAGAGTACATGGAGGAGCCGTTCTCGTAGAAAGCTCGAATTCGATGCTGCCCATTCATAAACGAAGAGTCCGCCAGCAAGCTGAGAAAGAACAAATCGCCGCAGAAGCTTATCAATGGATTGAGGACGGCCAGATCATCCTACTTGATGGAGGCTCTACAACGCTGGAGCTTGCGAAGCTCATCCAACACCGCGCCCTAACCGTGATTACGAATGACACGAAAATTGCCGCTACTCTAGCAGAAAGTCCTCATATCGAGCTGTGCATGTTAGGCGGCTACCGCCGTAAAGGCACTTATACGATTATCGGGCCTAGCGCCATTCAGATGGTGGATGAGCTTAATGTGGATATTGCTTTCCTTGGATGCACGGGCATCGACTTGGAACGGGGCATCTCCGTGTTTCACCGGGATGAAGCTGAGCTGAAGAAGCGAATGATCAAAGCTTCGAAGAAGAAGATTCTTCTAACCGATCACACGAAATTTGATCAGACTGCGCTGATTTCATTTGCTTCTCTGAAGGAGATTGATCTATTAATCACAGATGCTGAGGCTGACGATGCGTTAATAGCGAGGTATTCTGAGCAAGGGCTTGAGGTTCGCAGAGGGAACTATATGTAAGCTGCTGGAGCCTAATCAAATAGGGCCATCGTATCGCGAAGATGAACATTTTCTTCGTGATGTGATGGCCCTATCCACGTATTTATGGAATGAGCAAAATTTTCCCTGTGCTCTGTCTGCTTTCAATGAATCGATGCGCCTCAGCGCCATCCTTCAAAGGAAAGCTCGTCAGGCCGCCCATCTGAATGACGCCTTCACGCAGCGCTTGAAACAGCGCTTGTGCACGCTCAATTCGATTAGCCAAAGAGGTCACATGGTTCCACAAATCGCCGCCAGTTAGCGTCTTTGAAGAATCCATGAGCATTCTTGGATCTACGTGCGGTGGATCTCCACCTGCCATGCCATAGAAAACGACCGTTCCCTTCGTTCTCACGGCCGCAAAACTTTCCATCAACGTGGAGCCAACGGAATCGTAGATAGCGTCAGCACCTTGCTTCCCCTCCGTGAAGCGAATCACTTCTTGCACCCACTCCGTGTCGTAGCCGAAAACAACATCCGCCCCAGCTTGCAGCGCAGCCGCCTGTTTGGCTTCCGAGGAGGTCAACCCGATGACTCTTGCCCCTTTACTCTTGGCTAGTTGAATCAATATTTGTCCCACGCCTCCTGCCGCGGCATGAACGACGATATCGTCGCCTGCCTGAACCGGATAGCTGTCATTGATTAAGTAATGCGCCGTCATGCCTTGAAGAAGGACGCCAGCGGCTTGCTCGAACGTAATATCGGATGGCACCGGTATGGCGCGGTCAACTAGCACGGCGACCAGCTCGCTGTTCGCAAAAGGAACGTCACAGAAGGCGATACGATCGCCAACTTGAATATGCTCTACATCCGGTGAAACTTGCTCAACGACCCCAGCCCCCTCATAACCGAGTATAAAAGGTGGTTTTCCAGCCAAATGATAGTTGCCGCGTCTACGATAAACATCAGCGAAATTGAGTCCAATCGCCTTGGTTCTCACTATGATATGCCCTAATGCCAAGCTAGGATCAGGGATTTCTGCATATCGAAGCACTTCTGGTCCGCCAAATTGTTCAAATATTAATGCTTTCATCGTTTCCCTCCAACAGGCTCGTCTTTCGTCAAAATTGTATCACACCCCCTCTTTATTGCAAAAAAAAAGCGCTCCAGTTCAGTTGATCTGAAAAGGAGAGCTCTTCTATGTTACAACGGGTTTTCTCCCGTGCTTTGGAAAAACTCAAGAATTTCACCGTTTAAGCCTTTAACAAATGCAATTCTAACCGGAGTTGATGGATTGCTGCCTAAGACAACATCCTTCGGTTCCACAGTAACAATCGCGCCAGCGGCAACCGCTGCAGCAACAGCTTTGTCAACATCATTGCTGCGGAAAGCAACGTGGAAGTAAGATCCTTCGGGTTTCACTTCGCCTGTTCCTCCAGCAAAAACTTCCAAATAGTTACCATCACCGCTGTCTAGCAAAATAATTCGTTTATCGCCTTCGCCCCAGCTTGTCTTTACTGTAAAACCTAAGCCTTCGGTATAAAACTGTACGGTCGCCTCAAAGTCATTCGCCCTTAACGCAAGGTGGTGAAAGCCTCCGCCGCCTATTTTCTCATTGGTACCCACTTGAAAAGCCTCCTTTGTAATCAGTACATGCCCTACCTTCACGAGTATAACTGATTGCCAGGTGTTAGAAAATGAGTTACTTCGAGGTAACTAAGTTAACTTCACGTAATGAGAATGGTTATGGTGCAAGCGGTCCCACATTTGAAGTCGTAAGCGGAACATTCATTACCAAGCTGGTAGCATATTCATCCGCGCCGACATCGTTCACACCTGTACGGGATTGGCCGTCCATATCTGTTGTTACGAACGTGTACGAGCCAGTTGATACATTAATCGCCGGGCTGGATGAGCTTAACTTCTGCAGTCCCCCAGATGTGGTCAGCAACGGATTTACAAGGTTGATTTCTGCACTCGTTCTGGATTTATTGTTCAATGTGGAGCCGAAGCCGATGTTACCTGAGAATGTTGTATTGCTTGTTTTCACTTCATTGTAGAGCGTTCCTGAAGCATTCTTCACAATATTGTTGGCAATCGTGCTATCTACCGGAGCTTGTGTGTAATTACCGCCAATTACGATTCCCGTTGCACTGTTTACAATCGTGTTATTTACAATTTGTGCCCGATAAACTCGCCAGTGTTTGCTGAGGTCTGAACTGGTGAATGTATTCCCATTCGTACCGCCGTCAAAATCTCCTCCGTCCACGTTAATCGCGTCTGAATAACCGCTGCCTGTCAGATTTTCAAAATAATTATTGAAAACCTTATGGTCGTTGGCATACAATCGAATGCCCCCAATACCTGATTTCACCCCGTCCCCGAGGAAGAAGTTGCCGTAGAAGTTTTGCGCATGTCCATGACGGGAAGACAGCACGCCTTGGGAATTGCGGAATGTGTTATAGCGAACCGTGTTATGACCGCTTTTTACCGAAATATACTCAGGGTCGCCATCGCAGTTTTCAAATAAATTATACTGAATCGTCGCAAAAGCATCGGACATCGACAGCGTACTTACACCTAGCCGAATCGCTTCCATTTCATTCGTTGCACGGGGACCGATATCATGGAAGTAGTTGTATTCGATCGTGTCGTACTGCGAAATTTGCGTTGAAGAACCGTCGACTGTGATGAAATTGCCCAAGTCATGCTTGGGTCCGAATTCGTTGTGGTCAATCCGGTTATGATGGCTGTTGGCGCCGCCGATGTACACCCATTTAAGCGAATTACCATTTTCGGTCAAGGCAAATGTATTTCTCGTTACGCGCACATTATTACTTTGATCTAATTTTACCGCGGTATTGCCGGTGTTCGTAAATTTCAAGCCTTCAATCACCACATAAGAAGAGTTCGATACGATGAAATAAGCGCCGCCGGAAATGATTGCTTGTCCTGTGTTCGCGGCTTTGATCGTAATCGGGTTAGCCGCTGTGCCATTTTTTCCGCTTACACTGAAATTACCGCCATTCGTGTAGGTGCCATTGGCAAGCACAATGGTCGTTCCTGCTGTCGCACTGCTAATCGCCGAAGCCAGCTGGGCTGACGTGGAAACGCTCACCACTGTGCCTCCGCCTCCGCCGCTCGCTTGCGTTGTCGCTGAGGCAGGGGAGCTTGCTGCGGACACGTTATTTGCCGCGTCTTTCGATTTTACCGTGTAGCTGTAGGTCGTTGATGCGCTTAAGCCTGAGTCGCTGTAGCTAGTAGTTGCTGTAGAACCAACTAGCGATCCGCCGCGGAAAACATCATAGCCCGTGACGCCAACATTATCAGTTGAGGCCGTCCATGTCAGATTGATTTGGGAGCTCGAAGTCGCTGATGCGGACAAACCCGTGGGCACCGTCGGTGCTTGCGAGTCGCTGACGGCACTATCCGTTACGGAGACATCATCATACTCGACTGCCCCATTGGCATAAAAGCCAGGCACTCCGTTCGTCAAGCTGGTGTCCGTGCCTTGGACCATCAGTGTGCCATTCACGTAACCTTGCACGGATGTTCCATTCACCACAAGCTGCAGATTATAAAACGTAGATGTATTCGCGGTAAAAGGAACCTGCTGAATCGTCGTTGTGGAACCGCTTACTTTTTTATTTAAGAGTAAATTGCCATTATATAAGATTAAGAAATAGTAGTTATTACCGTTCGTATAACGAGCTACAATTCCGTTCCGTACGCTAGTAGAGCCAACTTTTACTTTCGCAGCGTATGTGTAATTACTCCATGAGGAGGTACCGTTTGTAACAATGTACGTGTTGGATGTGGACGACGTTTGGGCAGCCACTTTGCTGCCGTCTGTTGCGATGCTCCATGAGCCATTTCCGGAAGCGTTCGTCCAAGCTCCAGCAGGGAAGCTGCTATAGGACTCAAAGTCATCCGTTAAGAGAGTAGCCGCAAACGCAGGTGTAGCTAGGGGCAGCAGGGAGAAAGATAGCATACAGCTTAAGGCAAATGGGATGACTTTTTTCGATTTTAACATTTTCATCATCGAATGCTCCTAACGTATAAGTTATTTGTAAAAGACGATATCTAAACGAGCCTCCACTTTATGTATGCGCTTTCTAGATGTTGTATAAAACGGCTTCCTGCTGAACTACTTTCAATAACTGCGCTCAACTCCTCCATCCTACTCCGACTAAAATAAAACCAATTCAGACAATATAAAACAAATGTGAACAACTTTTATTATAACCAACCCTTTCCAGATGGACAGGGATAATTCTAGGTCCTGTTGTGTTTTATTTAGCTAATTAGTGTTAAGGCGGGCGGGCATGGGCTGCAACGACTCGCTTCCTCCACTTGCAAGGCTTCTAACGATGTTTTTCATCGTTAGGGGGCCTCCAGAGGGCTCGCTATGCGCTCTAACGATGTTTTTCATCGTTGGAGCTGAGGCAATGACTCGCTTCCTCCACTTGCAAGGCTTCTAACGATGTTTTTCATCGTTAGGGGGCCTCCAGAGGGCTCGCTATGCGCTCTAACGATGTTTTTCATCGTTGGAGCTGAGGCAACGACTCGCTTCCTCCACTTGCAAGGCTTCTAACGATGTTTTTCATCGTTGGAGGGCATCCGACGGGCTCGCTATGCGCTCTAACGATGTTTTTCATCGTTGGAGCTACCTTCTCCTAGCGCTCAACACCGTAGCTCAACACCAAAAGGACTAACCAAAGGTCATACTTGACCTTGGATAGTCCCTTTGGATTGACCTTTTTAATTGACCTTTTGGATAGTCCTTTTGGATAGACCTTTCAATACTCCTATTCAATAGTCCGATAGATCAGCTTAAATCACCTACACACACTATGCCAATCCTCATTCTCCCCCAACACCTTCTGCTTCGGAAGCAAAGCGCGATCCGTCGGCTTATTGATATAATAGCCTTGAACGCCCCAACATCCCATTTCCTTCAGCATCATGTACTGCTCATAAGTTTCAATGCCTTCGGCGATAACTTGTAACTGCAGCGCGTTCGCCATGGCCAGCATGGCAGCGATTAACGGAGCATTACCATCCGCAATGAAGGATCTGTCAATTTTCAATTTATCAATTGGCAGCAAGGTTAACATGCTCAGAGAGGAATAACCCGTTCCAAAATCATCCAACGCGATGGTAAAACCATGAGCACGCAGTTGATGCAGCGTTTGCTGAACATCCTGCATGGAATGTGCGGTCGTGCTTTCCGTAATTTCAAGTTCTATGGAAAGAGGAGCTACCTCCTCTTCCTCCACGATTTGCATCATTTGATCAACGAAATCCTCTTCGTTCAACTGAACTCTGGAAATGTTGACCGATACTTTAAACTCGGCACCATATTCCTTTTTCAAAAGATGCCAATCCTTGCAAGCTTGCCGAATAACCCAGTAACCAATATCGACAATTAATCCTGTTTCCTCAGCAACTGGTATAAAGCTATTGGGCTGGACGATCCCCCTGGAGCTGCAGTTCCATCGCAAAAGCGCTTCCGCCCCGATCACTGCTTGCTTCGCCGGATGATAGATCAGTTGATATTGCACATACAGTTCTTCTTTTTCAATTGCCTGAGAGAGCGCAAGCTCGTGAATAAAATTTTCAACATGATCATATTTGTAAGCGGCTTCGTAAATATGAAATCTTTTTCTCCCAGCGCCTTTCGCCTTGTATAAGGCAATATCCGCTTGCTTGAGCATGGTCTGAATGCTCTCATCTGCCACTCTCAGCGATACCCCGATACTCACACTCAGCTTCATTTGCCGATCATTTACGTTGAACGGTTTCTGAAAGAGCTGAATGATCTGTTCTGCTGTCTGTTCTGCTGTCTGTTCTGCTGTCTGTTCTGCCGTCCGTTCTGCTGTCTTATCTGCCGTCTGCCCCTTCTGCTCCGCTGGTTCCAATTCTTGATTGGCTACAACGATAAACTCATCTCCGCCCAGACGTACCAGTATATAATTAGCGCCAAACTGTTGAATGAGACGATTCGCAACCTCTACGAGAACGGTATCCCCTACATCATGTCCGAACATATCATTGATATTTTTGAAATCATCTAAGTCAAGCAAATACAAAGTAGCTGGCTGTATCACATGTTCGAACAAGTATCTCCGGTTGTACAGCCTGCTAAGCTCATCATGATACGCATAGTCATAGAGTAAATTCTCATGAATTTTCCGCTCAGTTATGTCACGCGTTACAGTGAAAATATATGTCAGGTTATCATTTCCATCAAAAATAGGGGTCAAAATGCTTTCCCCGCTTAACATGCCATTGGGCAGCACAAAGCCATCTTCATATTTAATCGTACGCCGCTCTTTGACCACTCGCATGTATTTCTTATGTAAATAGTTGGCCATATGACTTCCATGCGTATCAAAAAATGTCAGTCCTACGTCTTCCATGGATCTCCCACTAAAGTGTGTCGCAGCCCGATTCACGTAGTAGTACTTCAAATCGGCGCCATCCACCTTCATGATGTAAATCGAGTCTTCAATATCATCCAGCATGTGTAGGAGTAAGCTTGCATCTAGTAATTGTTTCATTCGTTGACCCCTTTACCCATCACAACGTCCTCATCTATAGCTTGAAATTGCAAAATATACTATTCGCCAAACACGGCTGTATTCCTCCCATTTTGGCGCTTGCCGACAATTCTCCAGGGGCACTATAAATAATCGTTTTGTGCTATTCATAATCGTTTTCATCACTTATGTTTCTTTCGTCATCACCTTACAATAAGGTTATAAGTAATTTCAAACTAATCCTACTGGAGGTTTTGTACATGATTACTAAAGGAAGCCCCTTCTCCATCGAACAATTTCGCAATGAAGGTTACAGTGGTCCCCTGCAAGGATTATCACTGCAAGAAGCCGATATGTACTATAATTGTTTCTTTGATGTTATCGATCAGTCCAAGTACGAGCCCGGTCCAACCAAAATGAATCTTTCCGCATGGCATCAAAACCATCATTGGGCTTATGAATTGGCCACCCACCCTAGCATTATTACAGCAATGAAGCAAATACTTGGTGAAGACCTGGTTCTATGGGCGATGCACTTCTGGTACAAGGAACCTAATAATGATAAATTCATTCCCTGGCACCAGGACATTAACTATTGGCCCATGGAGCCTGCGATTAATGCAACCGCATGGGTAAGCCTTGGCTGGTCAATCCGTGAGAACGGCTGTTTGCGGGTCATTCCGGGAACTCATAAAGCTCATGTTGCGCATGTCTCTACAGGGACGGATCAAAGCGCCTTCTCAGAAGGCTTGCCCGCAGAAGCAATTGACGAGTCGAAAGCCGTTGACCTCGAAATGTCGCCTGGTCAAATTGCCTTTTTTAATGAAGCAACTTTCCATGGCTCTGAAAAAAATAACTCGAACATACCTCGCGTAGCTTTCTCTGTGCGCTATACAACACCTGAAGTGAAGTTTCTTATGGAGGAATGGGGCGGCGACACATCGCGTATCCGCACCTATCTGGTACATGGGGAAGACAAACCTAATCGGAATGAAGCCATTCGGGGTGTCATACCGCAGAAATAACCGGCTAATAGTTCTTTTTTCATGGAAACCCTCATGCTACAATAGGCTAAAAAAGACAAAGCGGAACGCAAAGCGAGGTGGCTGGTACATTGAACTCTTATCAATTAATTATTGACTCTCTCGACATTCGGTTCTTGCATATTAAACAGTACGAACTGAACTACAAATGGCAAGCCAGTCACCGCACGCTGCACCATTCCGTTCTGTGGATTGTGCAGCAAGGCAGCTTCCTGCTTGAAGTCGATCATATCCGGTATACCTGTAAGGAAGGTCAAATCTGCATCCTGCCCGCCCATACGGATATTAGCTACCATGCGATTTCCAGTGAGCTTGCGCTAACTAGCATTAATTTTGATGCTGAAATCTCTCTACTGAGCAATCGAAGCTGGGGGCATGTGCTTAATTTACCTGTCGTATTCGATCAGGCACAACACAATGTGCAATCCCCGATTCGTGATATGCTAACCCATATCGGGGACAACTCACCGGTGATTTCCCTGCTCATGCAGTCCTCTCTCTTGCGTATTCTCTATGAATTGATGAATCGCGAGATGGCGGATCAGCCGATTTCTCCCTATACGCATATGGATAACCGAATTCATACGATCATCCATTATCTGCTCTCCCATCCAAGCCGCATGCCTGAGATTAGGGAACTTGCGGAGCTTGTGCAGCTAAGCGATTCGCACTTGCGCAAATTGTTTATCAAACAAACTGGCCAAGCACCGCTCCATTTTGTACATAGTCTAAAAATTGAGCAAGCAAAAAGGCTCCTCGCTACAAGCGTGAAGCCGATCTCTCAAATCTCTTATGAACTTGGCGTAGACAATGCCAACTATTTCACCCGGATGTTCAAGGCCAAATCCGGACTTACTCCGCTGCAATATCGTCAGCAGTATGGTTTATGGCTAAATGAATAAGAACCTATCTACTCGATAGCACCGACAGCCTGCAGCCAAGCTTTGGCAATAAGAGCATGTCCAGCAGGAGATGGGTGTACGCCGTCCGGCGCCCAGAATGCGCTTTCAGCTCTCGTAGAAGCTTGAGCAAATAAGCCATCTAAACACACTAAACGTGCATCGAACTCTCTGGCTAATTCACGGACCACCGTGATTTTGGGATCGAGGTCTTCTCTCCACTGTTTGCGATCTTCGGGTACAGGCAGCACAAAAGGTTCAATAAGCACAAGCTTTGCGCCTGTTTCTGCTGTTTGCGTCAGCAAATCACGGTATCCCGCTTCGAAGCTCTCCGTCGATGTCGGATCATTACGATCATAACGTCTCCACGTATCATTAATCCCAATATAAATAGACACTAAATTAGGCTTCAAATTCAAACAGTCTTGATCCCAGCGCTGCTGCAAATTGACAACACGATTGCCCGATATTCCTCGATTGAGGAATTGCACCTGTTTCTCCGGATATTTGGCAGAAAATTGAGCCGCTGCCATCAGGGCATAACCTCTTCCCAAATCATTGCCATTGTCTCGAACTCGCCCTGCATCCGTAATACTATCTCCTTGAAATAAAACGACATCCCCTTGACCAATCCATGCTGACATATGAATGTTTCCTCCCCTTTATCCCTTGATCCTTTTGAAATTACCAAAAGTTGCCTAGAGTATAGCACAAGCTATTAGGGCTATCAATTGTAATATTTGACTAAATAAACTAGTTAAAATTCGGTGGAGCGCTGTTTCTGGACCATCCTCGGCGTCTGACCAAAGCGCTGCTTAAATACGCGCTCAAAATGCGTTAAAGTATGAAAACCCGAAGCATAACAGATTTCCGTAATCGGATAATCGGAAGAAATAATTAGGGATTTAGCAAATTTCAAGCGGAGATCCTGTAAATAAGTTTGGAACGGGATCCCTGTTGTTTTGCGAAAAACGTGTGAGAAATAATTCGGCGCGAGACCTGCCTGTCTGGCAGCTTCTTCCAGCGATATGCCTTCACGGAAGTGATGATGGATATGGAGCAGCGCTCTTTGCACATCAGGTTGCTTCTGGTGTACGATCTTATCCTCATGCCGCTTAGCAGCGGAAGTCGTTCTCGCTACATAGAGGAGAATACGTTCCAGCGAGCCTTTCACGATATGTTTGTGACCCATCTTTTGATGCTGGGACTCTTCCCAAATTAGGCGAAATTCGGCTTCAATGGTTGCAAAACTCTCCCTCATATCCGCATTCCAATAGTCTCCCGCTTCCTGAAAAAACAACGTTTTCATCTCCCCGCTAAATAAATCATCGGAGAAGACGAGGTTGTACAAATGCAGCGTTTCACTCGCAAGAGGAGCGATTTCGTGAAAATCCGCCGGGGTCAGCAGAAACAAGCTGCCAGGACGCAGCTCATAAGAAACACCGTTGACGACATTTATGCCATTCCCCGCACACACAAAGCAAAGCTCATAGAATTCATGCCAATGCAGCTCGCAGAGTCGATCAACATGCTGTGTATATATTTGAAAGGACTTGGACGGATGAATAAACTTCTCGCTCGTTAATCGCTCTGGCTGATCTTTTCTACGCATCCGATCCCACTCCTCTCGTTTTAAGCTCTATTACACGTTGGCATAATGATTTCCTGCTAAATCCTTTCCTCTAGCCAACCACACCTTAAAGTTATTGTTTTTTTCTTGAAAGACCTTCGTATCCGTTGCAAAATAGCGCATCGTATATCCGCAGCGTCGGTCAGCGCTTCTATTCGGGTCAGCTCCGTGAGCAATCCGTGCATCATGCAGTGAGCACTCGCCTCTGCCTAGTTCAAAGTGAACGGCTTTGGAGGTGTCCAAATTTTTGATTTGCGTATTAAAAAGATTTTTCGTACCGTCAACCGGCTCATACTCGGAGAATCCATTACTATGGGTGCCAGGAATAACCTGCATACACCCGTTTTCCTTGCTGCTAGGATCGATGGCGAGCCAAATGGTTACGATTTTGTCCAGCCGGTCTACACGTCCACGCCAGTAAGCGGAATCTTCATGCCAAGGCGTAGCTCTGCCGACAAAAGGATCTTTGCATATAAAATGACTGGACCATAGTCCAATATTAGGCCCTAGCAACGGTTCAACTAGATCAAGCGCTTCGTCCGAGAGCAGGAACTTCAGAAGTCTTTCATCGCGAAAATGCGGCGTATCTAACTCATCGGACAGCTTACTGCCTTTCTGGGCCAGTTGATCCTCAAAAATAGCGGTTAATTCCGCTAGTTTCTCCGCAGAGAATAGCTGCTTATGGTGCAGCAAGTACCCATTCTTTTTATAAAAAGCTACCTCTTCATTCGTTAATTGGCTCATCTCATATTGCCTCCCTATCCTCACATTGCCTACATGTTTACTATACTTCTGATTATGAGTGAGGACTCATCCTATCTTACTTAGAAGTTAGCGTATGTTAAGGTCGGAACCTAAATGATTATGGGGGAAGATGCATAAAAATCAGCAAATAACAAAAAATACCAACAAAAAGGAAGAATGGATGACATGCCCGATGCTGAATACGAAGGCCGAAGATATAGAACAACTACTCCTACTCGCAAGAAGGTCCAGCGACTTTATCAGCAGCACAGTTTCATTCACTCAGCCTCCGCTAATCATACATTATTATAAGACACTGATTGATGAACATCTTCTGCAAGAGCAGTTGCTGCGTGCGATTGAGAGCAACGCGGCAGGAACTGACATTCAACATCTGAATGATTTAAAACAACTGATAACCATTGAAGGTATCCACATTACCGACCAAATAGCGGAAATCCAAGCTAAACTTTTTCAGGGATATGCAATTATCCAAAAAGATGAGCATGACGCTTTATGCGCGTTAATTCCATTAACCAGTAAAGCAGGACTGCGCAAAAGCAATGATACGGATAACGAATTCAGTGTGGTGGGTCCCAAGGTTGGATTTGTCGAGGACCTCGACATCAACCTGCATCTGCTTCGCAGCCAGTTCACGATCCCTAACCTTATCGTGAAGACAATGACGGTCGGCAGCTTATCGAATTCCAGAGTCGCAATTGTTTATATTGACGGCATTACGAGCAGAGAAAATGTGGAAATCATCGAGCAGCGATTAAGAAGCATCGATTTTGAAGTGGTCTTCGATACTTCGCAATTGGATCAGATCATTTCTGACAATTCACTCTCGCCCTTTCCGTTATTTGTATCAACCGAGAGAAGAGACCGTGTCATCTATTCATTAATTTCTGGCCAAGTTGCCGTGATGAGCGATGGGTCACCCTATTTTATTACAGGACCTTCTACGCTGTATGATTTCTTCATTTCGCCGGAAGATTATTACTTACCTTGGATCTTAGGCTCTTTTTTCAGGATCATTCGCATTTTCGGTGTTGTATTTTCACTTTTTGCGTCTGCCTTGTATACAGCAATTACAACCTTCCATTACGAGGTCATTCCAAAGGATCTGCTGCAGCCGCTTATTTTCTCCAGGCAAAATGTGCCGTTTTCTCCGGTACTAGAGGTGCTTTTTTTGGAAATCACCATTGAATTTCTCCGAGAAGCTGGAGCCAGGCTGCCCACCAAGATCGGACAAACGCTCGGTATTGTCGGCGGTATTATTGTCGGACAAGCTGCCGTTGAAGCTGCACTCACGAGTAATATCTTGATCATCATCGTGTCATTATCTGCGCTGGCTTCCTTTGCAACACCTATTTACAAAATGTCAAATACGATCCGCTTTCTACGATTTCCTGTCATCATTATGTCCTCGTTCTGGGGGGGAATCGGGTTGATTTTCGGTATCTGTTTTATCCTTATTCATATTACAAGATTGACATCGTTAGGCAGCCCTTACACAGTCCCCCTCTATCCTTTGCGGCCTAAAGATCTTAGAGACAGTTTTATTCGTTCTTCCTATCAATATACAAATAAAAGACAATCCTATCTGAAACCGGAGACGATACTCCGATACATTCCTAAACCCAGGAAAAAGAAAAGCGATTGGGAACAGGAATAAATGCGCTGGAAAGGAGCGTTAGCCTGCATGGTCTATAAAGCTGCTATGGCTCTATTCTCATGTGTAGTTGTAGTTGGGTGCAGCAGCAACCAGCAGATCATCAATAAAATTCAGCTTGTGCAAACCGCCGGTTACGACAAGATTGGCGATCGCTCACTCTGTTCGGTCATCACATCCAACTATACGGAAAAAGGAAAAGTCAGCTCACAGCTGCTGCTAACCAACTCTGACTCCAGTTTTGATATGATCCCACGCTTAAACACCAAAACGAGCAAAACCATTCAGTACGGACAAATGGGCATGGTCATTTTCTCAAAAGCTTATGCAGAGATGGGAATCGGGCCGGTAATTGGCGGTTTCTGCCGTGATCCGAAGATAGCAAGCAGAATTCAGATGGGTGTATCGGGCATGGAGGCTTCTAAACTGATGGCTGTCGCTAATAAAGCGCAGGAATCGCTCTTTCTCATGCGCATGGTTGATCAAAATATCCAATCAGGCAACCTGCCTAGAGTGAATTTCAAACATATCTTATTTAATTATTATGGAGAGGGGCGCGATATTTTCCTGCCCTATTTCACCGTCGAAAGCGGTTCAGTGAAAATTGATGGTTTAGCGCTATTTAAACAGGATAAATTCGTGACTATGGTGAGCATTAGAGAAGCCTTCCTCCTTAAACTATTGACAGATTCTTCTCGAAACGGAAACTTGCTGATGCCTATGAAAAGCGGTAACGACAATGCGACAATTCACGATTACGTGCTAATGAAAAGCATTGCTTCAAAGGTACATTATCATTACAATACATCTACCCCTGATCCTGTCGTTGACATTGCCCTAAAAGTCAGGGTGATGGTCAAAGATATCCCGACCTGGCTGAAGTTCGATACGAAGGAGCAGATGAATGAATTTGAACAACAGCTCGGCAACTATTTAGAAAAAGAAGTCCAGGACTTTATTGCGCTCTGCCAGTCCAAGAAGGTAGATCCAATTGGACTTGGCGATTTCGTCAGAAGCCGATCAAGGAGCTGGAATGAAAAAGAATTCTATGCTGCTTATCCGCAGCTGCGAACTCATGTAACGGTTAAATTATCTGTCGAGCAAAGCGGTGTTGGGGAATTATAAGAGCAACATGAGTAACAGGGGGGAACTACAACTATGAATCAAGAAGTAAATAAAAAATTCTCGGTTTCTCCTTACCTGCTTTTTTTCATTATTTATTCCAGCGTGATTGATGTCGGTATGATGTATTTTCAGCGTGAATTGGTCCAAGATGCTGGGTATGACGCTTGGCTTTCTATATTAATTGCGGCTGCTGTCGTGCATCTCACCGTCTGGATGATGTATAAGATTCTATCGAGCAATAATCAGCCTGATACAACGATTGTGTCTCTTAACCGCCGCTATTTCGGTAAAATGATTGGGACTGGCTTTAACCTGGTCATTGCGCTATATTTCAGTTTTGGCGCTTTTTGTACATTTAGAACCTACATAGAGGTTGTTCAGATTTGGATATTTCCCTTTATGCAAATGATGCCACTCACGTTGGTTGCGCTTGTACTCATTTATTATACCGTGTCTGGAGGTTTTCGAACGGTTACTGGGTTAAGCTTCTGGGCAACTTGCAGCATATTTCTTTTTATTGCACCGCTGACAATGATGGTTATTCCCTATTTGCATCCGCAAAACTTGCTTCCTATTCTCAATCATTCGACGGAACAAATCCTCAAATCTACCGAAACGATGTTTCCTCACTTTCTAGGATTCGAAGTGCTTTTGGTCATGTATCCATTCATCGAACATCAGTCCAAATCACAAAAATGGACGCAATTGGCCATTGTAACCGCAATTGGTATGTACATGCTGGTGTGCCTTGTTGCGTTCATGTATTACAGCCAAGGCCAGATTATTCACACCATTTGGCCGACACTAAACATGATATCGATCGTCGAATTTCCTTTGATGCAAAGAGTGGAATATCTGGTAATCTCGATTTGGTTTATTAAAATGCTAGCCAATATCTCGCTGAGCTTGTGGTCATCTACGCGCAGTTTGAAGCTTGCAATCCGCGCGAATCCACGCATTTCCTTGATCATCATCCTAATCTTGTTCATAGGCGGACAGCTGATTGTGAAAGACCATGACCGATTACAGTCAGTGAATACTTTCTATGGTTTGACAGGCATATATTTCACTGCTGTGTTCATCCCCCTCATGTTTATCATCACTCGGTTTAAAAAAGGAAAGAGGAGTCAGTAGCATTCTCATGCTCCCTTCTCCTCTCTCACACTTACTTGTCATCCGAATCGCTCTTTTGCATCTTTTGAAGTGCTTCTGCATAATCGGTATATATTCCGCTTCCAACTGCGGCATGAACAGCAGCGCCGAATGCGGCTTCCTCTTTCACTCTTGCGAAATTAAGCGGCAATCGCCATTTGGTGCTTGCCAGCTGCTGCATGGCTCTGTTCTTACGCATACCGTTACCAGATACCGCCAATGTTGTTAACTGATCAAGGTGCTCTGCCGGGAGGCATCTCGTAAGTTCATTTAATTCTTCCAAAATGCCACAAAGAAAGCCGGTAATCAGTTGCCGAGGATTAAAATTATTCGGCCCAATCCCTTCGATGCTTCCCATCCTATGCGGATGCTCTCTAGTTCCGTAAAACTGGGTTCCTACCTGAAGCGGAGGCACTGAATCTATGAGAGCTTCTTCCGCCAGCTGATTCATAGTTTCATAAAGGCTTCTATCATCTACCAAACCGAATGTGCTGCAAACCTCACGAAAAAATTGCTCAAGCAACTCATACGACTTCCCTCCGCTGAGCGAAGCTCCCACAAGTAAGTACCCGTCATCCATGAAAGGACGTGTTTCTAGATGTGGACTTTCGATATATTCTGGCGAATAGACAGATACTTGCGAACCTGTTCCGATATTAACGAGCAAGGTTCCCTTAAATGAAGGTACTGCACCTAAGAAACTGGCTTGGTTATCGCCTATTGACCACAGCACCTTTTTCCCATCAACTGTTCCCGCTAAAGGGTTGTTGTGGACAAGTTCAGGCAGGAATTCGTCATCCATCCCAGCCGCAACTAACTTATTTTTGTCAAATTGCCTGTTCGGTAGTGTGAATAGACCTATGCTTGCCGCATTGGAGCTGTCGATGCGAGGCGTCTTCTCATCGCAAAGCTGCATGGCCACATAATCGCCTATCGTGCACAGCTTTGCTGCACCGCTCGGAAGGTTTCCCTGCTTCGTCAGATAGAAATGGGTAACTAAACCATATCCGGTATGCAAATCATAGCCTGTAAGTTCACTTAACTCAGAGGCATACGATCGGCCTGATTCCAAAAGCAGTTCGCCTCGGCGATCCTGCCAAGTCACGAGCGGGCTGACTGCACGCCCTTCTTTGTTCACATACAGCACGCCGTGCATCTGACAGGAGATCCCAATGACTCGCACATCATCCCAGTTATCCTGACATTCTTCAATTAACGATTGAACCAACTGGACAATCCTGTCCGCATTCTGGGTATGTTCCCAAGATTCTTTCGAAGGCAGCGCAGCATCATTCTTTGTGGAAACAATTCGTATGACGCGCCCATCCTCAGCGTTCGTAACGAGGAGACATAGGGATGTCGTGCCTATATCAATGCCCGCTAAGTACATAAGCTTGCTCCTCTCAAACGATTTCCCCCTGTAAGTCATGCGTGAGCACTTGCACCCACCGATTTCTCTCGCGATAGTCAGCCTTCCAACTTGCTGAAGAAATCTCTAAACACACGGTCACGCCGAACAAAGTGAACATACCGAATAAAGTGCCGCGAAGCATCAAAACTGTAGCAGAAATCCTCCGACAGAATCGGGCTGTGCACCAGCTCATTGGGCAGCCAGCTTTCATCCACCAGATAAGCGATCGTCGCAATATCCCAAATCACACGGGAATAGGCAAAATGGTCCTTCGCACATTTCTCGTAAGTTTCATAGAGATACTTGCCAATTTCACCCTTATCCTTCACATGCTCTCGCACTTCCGGCAACGTGGTGAGCAGATGCGAAGTGACACCCATACACGGAATTAGTACAAGCGGCACGCCGCAATTGAGCACGGTGCGAGAAGCGTGCAAATCCTGTGCAAGGTTGAATTCCTTGGTATCAGGCCAAGGCAGAGCATGCCCGCCCAACCAGACGACGACGATTCTCTCGATGATTCGTGGTTCTATCAATATCGCCGAAGCAACATTCGTTATGGCGCCGATTGCCACCACATAAAGTGGATCATCCTCAGGGGAGGCCATCGCCCGCTCCACCAAGTTTCTGGCGGCATCGCTATCTTGCGGAGACTCCGCTCCAGATAAATATCCCGTCGATCCGCGATAAATTGGGATTTCCGACATTTCCGGCAGTAGTGCAGAAATTTTCTGCAGCTCTTGATAGCTTTTCTCCATGCCATCTGCTGGCCCGTCTGACAGTTCATTATGAAATGGAGCCGCATAAAAAGCTTCAATTTGCAGCTGCTCAGGGGATTTCAACGCATAGACGACAGCGAATTGATCGTCGATTTCATTATAGGTATCCGTATCAAGCACCATGCGGACTTTTTTACTAGGATGAGCTAGTCGCTGCAGCAGCTTTTCTTGCGTTATTTTCGGAAATGAAATCATTGAGCGGTACCTCCCTTGAATACTTGCATTCTTGGACAACTAACGGGTTGCTAATCTTGCATAAACCAGAAAAAACAGCGCCATTTCAGCAATAATCACATAGTTAGGTACAACAACAAACAAATCAATAACAAAAAAACCACCAAGGATTCCTAAAAATAAGGCCAAATGAATCGGTCTAAGCTGAAGATGCTTATGCCTGTACCGATGAAAGATGATCGTCGTCGAGACGAAATACAACAGAACGGAGAGAAATACCATCGTCAAAATAAAGGGGTAGTCCAATTCCTCCAGAAATAACAGCTGAATCGATGCCGCGATTGTACTCAGAGATAAATAAACGAATAAATGACCGTAAATAATCGTTTGGCCGGCGGTTTGCAGCGCCTTATCTACTTTCCTCTCAATATTCTCAAAATACTGCCACCAAATGCCAATGACGAGTATAAAAGCTAATGCCGCAAACAAAATCGAATCCCAAGTGCCGTTGCTATTCTGTAAAACGGCCAACGTGCTCACAACTAATTCCCCTAAAAGGATCAGGGTAAACAACGCAAAACGCTCCAATAAGTGATGCGTATTAATAGGCGTATGTACCAAGAACCGTCTACCGATGACCGGCAGAAGAACATCTATCGCAATTCCCGCGTAAAGAATCAAATACCTCACCCAAGAGTCGAAAAATAGCGACGCGCTCGAAATCACGATACCGATCCAAAACCGCGTCCCCAGATACTGTGCTGTCGCTGCCCGGTGGGATACTTCACCTTTTTGAATCGCTAAATACTGAATAGCTGTTAACACCCTCGAGCCTATGTATCCTATGAAAAATGGAACGTAGTACCGATCAAAATCAGTAGATAAACTAAATGTCATTATAAGCACAAAAAAGAGTTGCAGGATCATGTAAATGCGGTGAGTGAACACATCCTGACCATATCTGTTGTTAAACAGCGTTTGCCCTACCCATGCCCACCAGATAGGAATAAATATGAGTATAAATTTGATGATATACTCGAGTGAAATCGTCCCGTGGTCCGCATGCAGCAGCACATGTGTAGCCTTAGAAACGGCCGCTACAAACAGCAAGTCGTAAAAAAGCTCTAACCACGTTACTTTCTTCGCAATGTTCATATCAGTCCCCCAGTTCATGCAATCAAATCGCTTGCTGCCTATATTATACCGAACAAACGGGGGATGATTGTTATTTTTTTTGAACGGATACTCCCATTAGGTTAAGCGCTTACTTCGTTGGTCCTTCAATTACCGATTTAGGAAACCGTGTAAACGCTCTTTTCTTGGGTCGAATGACTTACTGACAACCTCCTGAAATACCCTTTTTGGATAAATTAACCTCTTTCATCCCCTATTATTCTACATAATCCACCTTTATAAACAGCAGGAAAAGTCGAATAAGGAAATATGTGGTAGGTCAAATTGTGCAGGTCTAGCAGCACTTACTAGAATTGGGAATCTATTATTTAATTTAACTGTACAACGGTCAATTAAATTTTCTAGTAGGAGGTTTGATTATTGAATAAGAGCATCTTGAAATTAACGAATGTGTTTTTCGCAACAAGTTTAACCGTAGGACTTTTTGCATCCACGGTATCCGCCGCAGAAACCGACTACTCAGAAGCACTAGAGGCACTTGACGCACCGCCGATCGATGCCATGATCGTGAACGACGAGCGTCTGGCCAAAGGACTAATGGACCGTGGGCTTTTAACCAAAAGCGCAACACCTGAACAAATATCCAAAGCAGTAAAAAGCTATTTATCTGTCAAAAATAAGAAACTAGTAAACTCAAAAGCGGATCAGAAGAACAAACTGCATGATGAAATGGATAAAAAGTCGAAAGACTTTGTGGCCAAACAAAAGGTAAAATTATTATCTCAGATGAACCACGGCATGGATAATCTCAAAATAGGAAACGGAAACGGCATCCCTATTCCATCCGCAAAGCAAGATCGCTATAATGGCCCTGTTCGCGAGGACAAAGTTCTTGTTCTTTTGACAGAATTTGCGGACGTCAAACATAACAATGTGAAACAAGAGCCTGGTTTCATGTTTGCCAAAGACTTCAGTCCTGAGCATTATCGTAAGCTCATGTTTGGCGATAAGGATTTTAAATTGTTCGACGGATCGAAAATTCAAACCTTTAAGCAGTACTACGAAGAGCAATCCGGTGGCAGCTATACGGTTAATGGCTACGTGTCCGACTGGTTGACGGTTCCCGGCAGCGCCGTTCAGTACGGAGATGATAATCCCGCTGGCGGTCATGATAACTTAGCCCCGCTTGGTCCTCGTGATCTCGTGAAAGATGCGCTTAATGCTGCTGTTGCCAAGGGCATTAACTTAGCCGATTATGACAAATTCGATTTGTATGACCTGGACGGTGACGGCAATCAAAATGAACCCGACGGCCTAGTCGACCATTTGATGATCATCCACGCGGGTACGGGTCAAGAGGCTGGCGGCGGCGCCTTAGGCGACAATGCCATTTGGTCCCATCGGTGGACGCTAGACGGCGTGTACCCGATTGCGGGAACATCAACCCCTGTCAGCTATTGGGGCGGCAAAATGGCCGCTTACGATTATACAATCCAACCTGAAGATGGCGCAGTCGGCGTATTCGCTCATGAATTCGGGCATGACTTGGGTCTGCCCGATGAATACGACACCCAATACACAGGACAAGGCGAGCCGATTGCTTCTTGGTCCATTATGAGCGGAGGCAGCTGGAACGGAAATATCGCCGGCACCACACCGACCTCTTTTTCACCGCAAAATAAAGATTTCTTCCAGAAAACGATGGGCGGCAATTGGGCTAACGTCACCGAAGTCAACTCTTCTGACATTAACCAATTGGGCAAGGCAGCGATCATTGATCAAAGTGTAACGAAGTCGAAAAACCCTGCAATTGTCAAAGTCAATTTGCCGGATAAGGCCGTCCAAGGCATTCAGCCCGCATTTGGCTCCCGTTACTATTACAGTACAAAAGGCGACAACCTGCATACGACTCTATCCACACCTGAATTTGATTTGACGCATGCGCAAACCGCTACCTTTGATTTCAAATCTTTGTACGAGGTTGAATTCGAATACGACTATATGACGGTGACTGCGGCTACCTACGATGGACAAGAAGTAACGCTGGATGTCATTGGCGACAATGACACGAACGGTGACGCGCGCGCCGAAACCTCGAATGGAGCATGGGTGGACAAGTCCTACAACCTAGCGCCGTTCATTGGTAAAAAAGTGACGCTGAACTTCGACTATGTGACGGATGGCGGGCTGGCTTTGAACGGTTTTGCCATGGATAACGCCAAATTAACGGTTGATGGAAAAGTAGCATTCTCTGATGATGCTGAAGGAGCTTCTGCTTTTAAACTGGACGGCTTCGTTCAATCCAATGGTATGGAATTCAAGAAGCACTACTACTATCTGGAGTGGAGAAACTACGAAGGAGCTGATAAAGCTCTAGCCTTCAGCCGCGGTGTCAAATACAATACAGGACTCGTCGTTTGGTATGCCGATGACAGTTACCTGGATAACTGGGTTGGTGTTCATCCGGGCCAAGGCTTCCTCGGCGTTGTAGACTCTCATGCTGCGGCATTGGTGTTCAAGAAAGATGGACAAGATTCTATCTCTCAAACAACCCGTTATCAAGTCGCGGATGCGGCATTCTCGCTGGATAAGACACCAGCCTGGTACGTCAACAATGAGACGAGAGGCGAATATAACTACAAATCTCTACCGGGTGTTGAGGAATTCTCCGATGCCAAGTTGTATTCGAATACGCTCATTCCAGATGCAGGACGTTTAGTTCCGAAATTCGGTTTGAAATTCCGGGTAATCGGTGAAGCGAAAGACAATTCTGCTGGATTGATTTGGATTCACAAGTAAGAGCACAAATAACACGATTCGAATCTTGCGAAAAGAAACAGGGATGTCCTAAAGCCAAAAAATGGCGAGGGCATCCTTTTGTCTTTCCTCTAAATCGTCGCAGCTCGGATGCGCAGGCTAAGTGTCCGTGCAACGATGAAAAACATCGTTGCAACATGAGAGCAGCCCTCGCGGGATGCGATAACGATGTAAAACATCGTTATACGGCCTACGCAGCTCGGATGCGCAGGCTAAGTGCCCGTGCAACGATGAAAAACATCGTTGCAACATGAGAGCAGCTCGCGCGGGATGCGATAACGATGTATAACATCGTTACACGCCCTACGCAGCTCGGATGCGCAGGCTAAGTGCCCGTGCAACGATGAAAAAGAAAAGAAGCTAGGCACATACACGGCTTAGCTCCTTTTTCATTATTCAACTTGTACCGCGAAAGTCCCCTTCTTTTCTACAAAGGCAACTTACTTATTGAGAATATCATCTTTGAGCGAAGCAACATGCGTAATCACTTGATCTATATCAGATTTCGGCACATCAAAATGCGCAAGAGCCTCCGAGAGATGGTTAGCAACAGCATTAAAATGCACAGGCTGCAGATTCATTCCCTTATGAGCTCTAGCCATCGAGAGTCCCGAATATTGATTGGGTCCTCCTAAAGCGAAGGAAATAAATTTGGTTTGATGCTTGCGTTGTTTCTCCATATCGGTGTTTATAAAAAACTCATTCACAGTATCATCGGCTAAAATAAGTTCATAGAAATAATCGACCACTTTAGCGATGGCAGGCGCTCCGCCCACTTTTTCGTATAATGTCATTGTTTGATCCACAGAGTTCATCCTTTACAAGTAAGTTCTATGGATACTTTTCCCTGAATGATTAGATTCATTCCTGAATTTTTCTTTTCTCCAACTTGGCTGATACGCCTGTTAGAATCACAGCAACCAAGACCATCAAGCCGCCAATCCATGGTGTATGCTTAAGTCCGATAGAATCGACAACCACTCCACCAATCAGAGAACCTAAAGCAATCCCGATGTTGAAAGCTGCGATGTTCAAGGCAGAGGCAACATCTACAGCAGATGGTACATATTTTTCGGCGAGCTGCACGATATTTAACTGCAGACCTGGCACGTTCATGAACGCGAGCAGTCCCATTAGAAAGATCCCAATCAAGCCTGCCACTTTGAACGGCAGCATGAACGTCAGAGCGATTAGAATAGCCGCGTGAACAATGAACATCCAGAATAAAGCGCGAAGTGGATTGTGATTGGCCCATTTTCCGCCGACTGAATTACCGATCGCTACAGCGACTCCATAGACAAGCAGAACAATAGAAATAATACGTGTATTAAGCCCTGTTACATCCTGTAAAATTGGGGTTAAATAAGTGAAAGCAACAAACGTACCTCCATATCCAAGCGCCGTGATGGCATATCCCAGAATCAATCGGGAGTTCGTAACCAGACGAACCATATCCGAAAACTTAGCGGGTGGCGATTGTTTTAAATTTTTGGGAATTAGCGCTGCACTCGCGATGATTGCAATAACACCAAGCAAAGCAACTCCCCAGAACGTTGCTCTCCACCCTAATGTCTGCCCGATAAACGTTCCTAGAGGTACTCCGGTAACCGTTGCGACCGTCAAACCTGTGAACATTAAGGCAATGGCACTGGCTTTTTTCTCCGGCGGAACAAGCTGGACAGCGATCGTCGCGCCTATCGAGAAAAAGACGCCATGTGAAAAGGCGGTTATAAAACGAGCGACCAACAGAAATGAGAACGATGTGGACAATGCGGCGGCGACATTTCCAACAATGAAAATGACCATGAGAAGCATTAATAACGTCTTACGATTCATCCGATTTGTGAGCGCAGTTAGGATTGGTGCGCCAAGCGCGACCCCGATGGCGTAACCGGAGATCAGAAGCCCAGCAAGCGTAATCCCGATGTGCAAATCATCTGCGACAGATGCCAACAGACCAACAGGAACGAATTCTGTCGTTCCAATACCGAAAGCGCTGATGGCCAGCGCAAGGAGCGCCCATTTCCCAGTATGCAGCTTATCTTTCTGTATAGAAGCAGCTGGTGCGATAGTTTGACTCATAATATCCCCCTATTTGAATGAATGTGACCTGCAGCAACACTTTACTTTTGTTGCCTGAGTGTTATTATAGGTTCACAAGGACTATTTGATAAGTACGCACTTTGAAGTTCTATAGATACTCCAAAGTACTATAGGTACTTAAAAGTTCCTATCCTAAATACGGAGGTAGACTATGCCCTATAATGTTCCCGTTGAAGCTACGCTTGATGTAATCGGCGGCAAGTGGAAGGTCGTCATTTTATGCCATCTAGATAAAGGCGACAAACGAACAAGCGAATTAAAGCGATTAATGCCTGATATTACCCAGAAAATGCTTACCCAGCAACTGCGAGAGCTTGAGCAGGATGGTATGGTGAAAAGAACGAGTTATGAGCAAGTACCACCTAAAGTTGTCTATTCATTAACACCGTATGGTTGGTCATTCAAACCTATACTGGATGCAATGTGTGCTTGGGGAGAGCAGCATATACAGCAAAACGAATTAGTAGAGGTCTAGAAACAACAATTGGAGGCGATCGATGTGAAAATCATGATTTCAGCCGCGGAAGCCATTGAGAAAGGCGTATGGAATGAGATTTTGCGTCTCTTCGGGAGAGATAAAAACGAGGAAATATGGCCCAAAGAGGAATTCATTTTGACAGAAGAGCAAGCCATCCAGTTGAAGTTGATTAAGAAGTAAGGTACGCCTTTATAGCGAAGGAACTACAGTCCTCTATTTGTTCGAAAAACAGCGATTCTTCAGATCTCTGGGAACTACGATCCCCTATATAGCCGGTTTTAGCGGAAATCAAGCAATTTGAGCAGAATTAAGACCCTGTAGTTCCCCCACAGCTCCTTCAAGTGGAATAGGCATTCTGGAAGTAGATAATCTACTTCCAGAATGCCTATTTTCGTGAGCGTAGAGGTTGTACACCTCCTCTACGCCCTATAACGCTGCCATCCCGCCGCACCTGGATACGGACAGCTTTTGTCCCGCAGCTTGGCGGTAATTCGCACAATACATCCGCATAGCGAGCATGTATGCCCGCCTACGAGCTTGGGACATTCACTGCACTTGCTTAACCGCTCGTGGTACACCGAATCAGGGACGCAGGCTTCTGTGGACTGAAACATAGGTGCTTGCAGCATCTTGTCAATTTGGGCAGCGGTAATCTTGAAATCCTCCCGGCATCCCTTGCACTCGCGATTCCCTAACATCACTTTCTATTCCGCGGTCAATTCCATGACGGTGACGGACATCGGAGGAAGTTCCGCATGGATCACATGATCGACCAAACTGAACGCTGTGAACTCCGTTGGTGCTACTTTGTTTGTCTCTTCGAAGGTATTGTGGCCATCGATAGTGTTTGAGGTCAATGTAGTTCCTTTCACAGAGACAAACTTGCTGACTAAGCCGCGGAGCTCTAATTCCACGTTTGCACTAGCTTGATGATCCAAATTGCAAAGACTGATGTGTACCCGGCCCTCTTCATCTTTGGAAGCCGAGACGGAGATTTGCGGAATGGCTTGGTTCCCTTCTCCAAGCTCTTCAATGGACTGGTGAACATCCAAAAGCTGCGCGTCTTGATGAACCTTATACATGTCGAACACATGATAGGTTGGCGTAAGCACCATTTTCTCCCCTTCCGTGAGGATAACAGCTTGCAGCACATTCACTAGCTGAGCGATATTCGCCATCTGTACGCGATCACAATGTTCATTAAAAATGTTCAGCGAAATCCCTGCGACGAGCGCATCGCGGATCGTGTTCTGCTGATACAGAAATCCAGGATTCGTTCCCGGCTCCACATCGTGCCACGTTCCCCACTCATCAACGAGCAGCCCGATTCGCTTATCCGGATCATACTGATCCATAATGGCGGAATGCTTGCTAATCAGCTCTTCCATGAACAGGGCTTTCTTCAAAGTGACGTTCCACATTTCTTCCTGGAATCCAGTTGCCGCGCCTTTCTCCTGCCAGGAATCGCCGGGAACTGTGTAATAATGCAGTGTAATGGAGTCCATAAAACGATGAGCCTGCTTCATGAGCGTTTCCATCCAGTGATAGTCGTTTGTGTTCGGCCCACAAGCAATTTTATGTATGCGGTTACTGCCATAATTACGCACATAGGTCTGGAACTGGCGGTATAGATCTGCGTAATATTCAGGTCGCATGTTCCCCCCACAGCCCCAATTCTCATTCCCCACGCCGAAATATTTCACTTTCCACGGCTCAGGTCTACCGTTTGCCTCGCGCAATTCGGCCATCGGTGACACTCCCTCAAAGGTCAAATATTCGACCCAATCGGCCATCTCCTGTACAGTCCCGCTCCCTACATTGCCGTTAATATACGGCTCGCATTCTAACATCTCACAGAGCATCATAAATTCATGTGTCCCAAAATGATTATTTTCCACCACGCCGCCCCAATGGGTATTAATCATTCGTTTCCGGTTTTCTTTCGAACCTATGCCGTCTTTCCAGTGATATTCGTCTGCGAAACAGCCGCCTGGCCAGCGTAATACGGGAATTTTCATCTTTTTTAACGCGGCAGAAACATCGTTCCGAATCCCGTTCGTATTAGGAATTTCTGAATCTTCGCCCACCCATAAACCTTCATAAATGCATCGTCCCAAGTGCTCGGAAAAATGCCCATAAATATTGCGATTAATCGTGCCTTTCGCGCGATCGGCGTTAATTGTTATCCGGTTAGTCACAGAAATTCGCTCCTTAAATTAATAATTTTATTAATCAATAAGTAATTTCATGAATTCAATTATTATCATAAGTTGATCCAATTGCTTTTGCAACCGTTTTTTTTGAACAGCCCATTTCACGGATCGCCTTTGCTTTTAAGCGGATAATTTCTGCTCTTTTGTTCTAAAATAAGCTTTGTCTTTCCAAAAAAACCAATGGGAGTGATACACATGCGTGAAGGTTTAATCCCTGCTGTTCTTGGAACTGTCGTAACGGCTTCTGCTGCTTCATTACTCGGAGGCAAGTATAAGCTTGCAGCTACTGGTGTGCTTGGATTTGGCCTGGCTCATGTCGTTCTAGGGGCTATTGACCTCATCGAACATCGGTAATACTTGGGAAGGCCCGCAGATTGTCAAAAAGACCTAACGGATGATAATCCGCTAGGTCTTTTTGAAGTTGAATGAACCTTTACAATGAACTTACACATTCAACTTACACATTCAAAATATATCGTGCAGCCGGGCTTATTCGGTCATAAGTACTCTTGCGAATATACGCGGCCTGGTCGAGCTGCTGCCTATGCTCTCTTGCCGTGAAATACGCATGCAGAGCCCGGCGTGTCATCGCAGTTTGGTTCAGCGTGCCGCCATGCCAAAGGTGCGAATTGAATACGCCGACTGAACCGGCAGGCGCTACAATCAACTGCTCTTGCGGGTGAGGCGCAAGCGGATCGATGCCGTACTCATGCGGAAAGCCGGGCAGTCTATGCGTTCCGGGTACGACGCGGGTAGCCCCGTTCTCGTGCGTGAAATCATCGATCAACCAGATTGAATTGCACACGTGGAACGGCTCGTGTTCTTTATGTGCGCCCCAATCTGCGTGCAAGGCCTGCAATCCGGCACCAGGGATGGCATCACGAGCGTTCAATGAGGAAAGCATGAATTCCCGCTGCAACACATGATAGATTGCTGCCAGCAGTTTCGGATGCGTATATATACGATCGAAACATTCGCCTTTATTCACAAGGTCGGAAAGCCGCCGCGTCCCTTCTTCCTGATGCACCTCTTTCCCCGCGTTCATCCCCTCTTTATCCATCAACTCCTCGTACTTGGCGCGTAAGCGTTCAAGCTCATCTGTCGCCAACATCCCTGTAAACAAGACGAAGCCCCTCTCGTCAAGACTCTGTTTCTCCTCCGCCGTTAACAGGTCGTCCGTAACGCCTAATGCTAGCAAAGCCTCTTCAATCTTGTGAATAGCTGTGTTTGGACTCACGCATATACCTCCCTTGTGATTGTTCCAATTTATACTTATATGCTAAGCTAATCTTAAGGAACAATCGATCCTGAGAGCTGCTGCAAACCTATTCATTCTTGCAAAAGGGGATGGCGAATGAGCACTTTATTTCTAAAGCGCCCGGTCTTGGAAGGCGCGATTGCTTTTCATCGCAAAGCCGGAGAAAGCTGTCATTTCCCCCTTCACCGACATGAGGCCATCATGGAGATTCTTTTTGTAGCCGAAGGAGAAGCGGACTACTCGATTGATGGTAAGCATTATGTAGCGCGAGCCGGGGATATTGTCTTATTTCATCCGCTTGTTTGGCATGAGGAGCGGTCGCGCGTGGAAGCCCCCTTTTCCTTTTATTATGCTGGATTTCACTCTCTGCAGATGGCAGGATTGCCAGAACATCGCCTATTGGAAGACCACGAACAGCCTGTGTTCTCTGTGAGTTCAAATTATGAGCGGATACACCGTCTCTTTCATGACCTCTGTGAGGAGGTGAGTGAAAGCTGGTCCGAGACGTTAACTTCCGCCGATCTGCTGCTAGAGCTGCTCCTTTTGGAAGTGTACCGAACGAAGCAACATGCTTCGGCGAAACTAACACGCTTGTCCACACAAGCTGCAGTATCGAAAGCAAGAAGATACATGGAAGAGCGGTATCATGAATCACTTACGATCAAACAAATTGCCGATCACGTTTACCTAAGTCCATCGCATCTTAGTCACTTATTTCGAGACACCTACGGAGAGAGTCCGATTCAATTCGTCATTCGCCAGCGCATTCATGCTGCCCGTCGTTATTTGAGCACAACCGAGTTCTCGGTGGAACAAATCGCGGGGTTAGTCGGATATGAAAGCGTCACAGCTTTTCAAAATTTGTTTAAAAATGTGACTGGACACGCCCCAGGAGCGTACCGGAAACTTAGCCCCCGACAAACTCAGCCGACAGTTCATTCGGAATAAAAAAAAGTGCTTCTCTCATGACGAGGAAGCACTTGTTGATCTTATTTTGCGGCTGGTTCAGCTACCGCTTTGTATTTGGAAGAGACATACGTTACCGCTTTTGGCTCAGAAATCACTTCAGCGTTCATGGCGTCTGGTTGCGGATCGACTAGCTTGTAAGAAATAACAGCATTGCCGTCCTCTCCGAATTGAATACCAGTAATTTCAATGCTGTAACCCGCAGTTGGTTTGGATTCACGAGACAATGTCACTTTGTTAACATCGTCGGAAACTTTTTCAACATTAACTGCAACTGTTTCTGTTGGTACTGGAACTTGTGTGTGTGCGTCCAACACTTTGCTTGCGTTATAAACCCAAGTTGCTGCTTCACCGCGAGTAACTTCGGCTTTCGGGCTTAGCTTGCCATTGTTGTCGAGCGCGGCAATTTTATATGCGAGCATACGCTGCAGAGCACCTTGATACTCCGGAGTAATTTGGTCAGCATCCTTAACGTCCGCTGGTTTGATGTTAATCATCGGGAAATTGCCTTTTTTCTCAAGAGCATTCATTAACAACGCCCCAAATTGCTCACGTGTAATGCTTGCATTCGGATTCACATCTTTCGGAAGATCTACGCCGTTGTAATGAGCGATGATGAACGCCTCAGCATACCACGAGTCATTTTGGACATTTGTATAGAAATCAGAAGCCAGTGGCTGCTTAACGAAACGGAGCAAGTCCATGTTCAGATCCAAACCTTTTACAATGATTTGAACGGATTGTGCATAGCTGATTTTTCCTTTTGGAGCAAAATGTTCATGATCCACACCACTGACAACTCCGCGATCACGTAGTGCGTTAATTGCCTCGGCTTGTCCGCTTTCAACATCCGAGAAGGCGAATGCGGTATTAAATGACAGTGCTCCCAATATGACAGTCGACAATGCTGCTGTAGTTAATTTTTTCACAGTAACTATTCTCCTTTTAACAAGTTATTTTTTATTACCCTTTCGAGTTAACTACTAAACGGAGCTGTTTCAAAAAAGGTTGCACGTGTTTGAATTTTTTTTCTAAAATCCTCAATTCGAGGAACTATAGGCCATAGTTCCCTAAAGTCACGAAGGAGCAGTTGCACCTCTATCCTGCTCTTATATGGCTCCACTCACCTTACCTCTCTACTGCACCCTACCTTTTCTGAGTACTTAAACACGCTAAAAGTTAGCCTGCTTCCAGCTCTCATTGGACGAAATCCATTGAGAATGCCGTGCAGACGATTTCATTCTTCTTTTCGTTGGATGAAATCCAACCAGGTCGGCTACAATGGCCCTGAACAACCACATAATTCATCTCTTCGTTGGATTTTGTCCAATGAGAATGGCATTTAAGCGTCAGAAATCGCATGTTCGTTGGAATTCATCCAATGAGTTTGACTCTCCTCAGGCGCCGCCCCTCATCGACCCCACCTGAAACAAAAACCAGGTGGAAAACACTCTCCAACGCCGCAATTTTATAAATTCTGGCACAAAAAAGCTGCCGTTTGCACGGCAGCCCATTTATAAAATAAGCTTATTCAATAAGCAGTCATTCTTATACGCCTGAGTATGCCATGAATCCGCCATCCACCGGAATCGTGGCACCGGTTACGAAGCCGGACATGTTAGGGTCCGTCAACCAAAGCAGCGTGCCGAGCAGATCCTCCGGTTTCCCGAATCGACGCATCGGCGTATGGGAAATAATTTTGTGCGAGCGTTCAGTGAGTGTTCCGTCTTCCTTCAGCAGCAGCTTCTCGTTCTGCTTCGTCAAGAAGAACCCCGGCGCGATCGCGTTGACGCGAATGCCGCTTTCCGCTAAATGCACAGCTAACCACTGCGTGAAATTATCAATGGCGGCTTTAGCAGCGCTATACGCCGGAACTTTCGTCATCGGCGAAGGCGCGCTCATCGACGAAATATTGATGACGGTAGCGTCTTGCCTGCCGATCATTTGCTTCGTGAAAATCTGCGTCGGAATTAACGTTCCGACAAAGTTCAAGTCAAGCACATTGCGGAAGCCTGGCACGCTCAGATCATAGAAGGTCTGAATGTCCGGATTCGCCAAGTCTTCCAGCTTGAACGTTTCATTCGTCGTATTCGCGCTGGCATGATTGCCTCCAGCACCATTGATCAAGATATCGCACGCTCCAAGCTGCTCCATAATCGCTTCTGCCGCTTGCGTTACACTCTCTGCATCCGTTACGTCGCAGGACATCGCGATGGCTTCACCGCCTGCTGCGGCGATCTCAGCCACAACCTCCTGCCCTTTTTCCACGGTACGGTTCAGAATGGCGATTCGCCCGCCTTGACGCGCGAGTTCCAAGGCCATGACCCGGCATAATACGCCGGCTCCTCCTGTAATAACGACAACTTTACCTTGCAATGCTGGAAAATTCGTAATGCCTTTCATGTCTAGTCCCCCATTCTTCCTGTTTGTAATTTCCTGCGGTTTGCGTCCCATAATCCCCATAAATACATGATGCCAAGCGCACGATCATACAGGCCGTAACCCGGTCTGCACTGCTCGTCCCAAATATGTCGTCCATGATCCGGACGGCAAAATCCTTCATAATCATTCTCATGCAGCGCATTCACAATGCCGGCGATATCTACCGTGCCGTCTGTTGTCCGATGCGATGTTTCAATGAAATCACCGTTGTCATAGACACGAACATTACGAATATGAGCAAATGGAATACGATCAGCGAATTCATTCACGATGGCGACGATATCATTCGCCGGATTCGCGCCGAGCGATCCGCTGCACATCGTCAGTCCATTATATGGACTATCTACAAGTCCTAGGAAACGACGAATATTGGCTTGGCCCGTAATAATGCGAGGCAGTCCAAAAATAGGCCAAGGCGGGTCATCCGGATGGATCGCCATTCGGATATCATATTTAGCTGCGAAAGGAATGATGGCTTCCAGAAAATATTTGGCGTTGTCAAAAAGCTGCTCTTCCGACACATCCTTATAGGCATCGAATAGTTCAGTCAAACGACCTAGACGCTCCGGCTCCCAGCCCGGCATCGTGAAATTCGGATTGGCGTTAATCCGCTGCACCTGATCTTCCAAGTTCAGATGGGCGACTTTTTCTTTTTCATAAAATAGCGCAGTGGATCCGTCTTCCAATTCCTTATGCAGATCGGTACGTACCCAGTCAAAAACGGGCATAAAGTTATAACAGATCACTTTCACGCCAACCTCAGCCAGCTTCACGATCGTCTTCTTATAATTGTCTATGTAGACATCGCGGCTAGGCAGCCCGAGCTTGATATCCTCATGAATGTTAACGCTTTCGACGACCTTCATGTGAAGGCCAGCCTTATCGGCGGCTTCTTTGACCTGCAAAATTTTATCCATCGGCCACTCTTCACCAGCCGGAACATCGTGGAGCGCCCAAACAATGCCCTCTACACCAGGAATTTGCTTAATTTGCTCCAGTGTTACTGTATCGTTGCCTTCGCCAAACCAACGAAATACCATTTTCATCGTGCTGTCGCCTCCTGCCATTCCTTATTTGAAATACGTCGGAAATTTCTCCTTCAATACAGTTTGATCCGCAATCGTAAGGTGAAGATGTGTGTTCATCACTTGTTCAGCCTTGCCGGCTTCGTGATGCTCAATCGCATCCACCATCTGTTCATGCTGTTCATACAGCTCATCCCATCTATGATCCGCGGCCAATCTGAGCATGCGTGTCCGGTTCAGATGAACATTCACTTGCTGGATGACTGCCCATGTATTCAGCTTTTTGCATCCCTCAAAGATCGTCCGGTGGAAAGCTTCATCCAATTCAAACATCTTCTTAAAGTCCTTCTCCCGCATAGAAACTTGTTGATAAGCAAGATTAGATCGGAGCTGCTGCATCGCATCCGCGGGGAAACTTACACAAGCTAGGGAAATAACTGCCCGCTCCAGCTGCTCCCGAATAAAGCGAGCTTCCTCCACTCGCTCCAGATCGATAAGGGAAACAACAGTACCACGCTGCGGGTAAATATCAAGCAAGCCTTCTTGTGATAACTGAGCGAAGCTCTCGCGCACCGGCGTTCGGCTCACGCCAAATTGAACGGAGATTTCCTTCTCCGAAATACCTGTACCCGGAAGCAAATCCAGCATAAGAATTTGTTCTTTAAGAGCATGGTACACGGCATCGCGCGTCGTGCTAATCATTGGTTTAATAAACAAAGTTGTGATTCACCTCCTAGATCCAAATGGTATTACCATACTACCATACAAGTATGGTAGTGCGAAAGAGGGTTCTTCCTATTCATCACTTTGGTGTTCATCATTTTGGAACATTCTAGGATAACTTGGCACGATTCTCATCACACCTGAGATGCTATAATTGGTTTGCAATATTTTCTCCAACAAGGAAATACTTATAGTGAAGGTGTTGACACCGCGATGTGGAAGCCAGATCGATCCGTTAAGAAGCCAATCTATCAGCAAATTGCCGATTATATAGAACGTAGAATAACATTCGGAGAATTCCCGCCAGGAAGCTCGCTGCCTTCCGAAAGAAAGTTAGCGGACAGCCTGGGTGTGAACCGAAGCACCGTTATCCTTGCTTATGAAGAGCTGCGCGCTTCCGGCATTATTGAAAGCGCCAAAGGAAGCGGCACAAAGGTGACGAAACATAAATGGGGAATTGCGCCCAAGCAAACACCCAATTGGAAAACTTATGTGGAAGGCGGCACCTTCCTGCCGAATCTGCCCTTTATCCGGCGAATTCGCGAAGAGCTGCGGATAGCCCCGGGGGCTATCGACTTTGCAAGCGGCGAGCTGTCGACCGATTTATTCCCGAATGACATCATCCGCGAGCTTTTGCAAACAAAGTCTTTCCAAGAAGATCTCGGTTATGATGACCCGCAAGGGTATTCCCCGCTCCGGGAAACCCTCGTTCGCTTTCTTGAGACGCAGCTGCACATCCACAGCACGGAATCTTCCATTCTTATTACTTCCGGCTCGCAGCAGTCTCTCTATCTCATTACACAATGTCTGCTGAGTCCCGGTGATGCCGTTGCCATTGAGGATCCCTCCTACTGTTATTCGTTACCGATGTTTCAGTCGGCGGGGCTTCGGCTGTTCCGTTTGCCTGTCGATGACGAGGGAATGAATCCGGAAGATATTATCGCCTTGCATCGGCAGCATCGAGTCCGCATGTTATTTCTTAATCCTAACTTTCAAAATCCAACCGGAAGCGTCCTATCTCTTGAACGCAAAACTCGCTTGCTCAGCATTGCGTCAGAGCTTGGCATCCCGATTGTCGAGGATGATCCGTTCACTTTAACAGCTTTTGAAGGGACTCCGCCGCCGACTTTAAAATCGCTAGATACAACTGGCAATGTCTTATACATTGGCTCTTTATCCAAAATTGCCGCATCCGGCTTGCGCATTGGCTGGTTAATTGCTCCTCAAGCGGTAGTAAGCCGCTTAACGGATGCGCGGCAGCAAATGGATTTCGGCTTAAGCCGCATCCCTCAGTGGGTCGCTAACCACTTTATTGCCGATGGCCATTTCGAAAATCAAATTCAACTTTTGCGTAAAAGCTTAAAACTTAAACGTGATGTCCTTGTATCTAGTTTGCATGACATCATGGGTGGCTCTGTTTCCTTCATGGAACCGCAGGGTGGACTGAATATTTGGTGCAAATTCAATCGTGAAGTCGATGACTTCAAGCTTCTTGATGAAGCGATCAAACGAGGCGTGCTGTTTGTGCCGGGAAGTGTTTACGGATCTGATCAAGGTCACATGCGAGTAAGCTTCGCAAGACCGCGTCAGGACGAGATACGACAAGGCCTGGCTCAGCTATACGAGGCGCTGCAGCATCATAAAAAAGCCTGATGGGTAGACATAAAAAAGACCGCGTCTTTGCCATAATGCTGCAAAGATGCGGTCTTTTTTATTGCATTTCTTATTGGATTAAATACCAAATATAAGCCACCAACGCTAGTAAACCTGCTACGATCGATACCACATAAAAGGAAGTAAGACGCGCCCATTTTATCCCTGTCTTCTGGAAGTACGTGGTGTCGCCTTCCCTGTTTTTACGAGAAAAGCCAATCATAAAGGTTGTAACCAATCCAAATAACAAGATAAGCGAGAATATCGCATAGTAGATATACATGTTCATAGTAATTACCCCATTTTATATTTATTAGATGCCCTGTTGTCCTCATTATAACGAAAAGCGGTCTTACTTTCATCCTCCACTTTGGCGCTTTTTCAACCATCCAATTTGATTATTCGTTAAATGTACACCCAATTATACTTATCTATTTATAGTTGTCTCTGTCAAATCAACGAGATTTACATATGATATAGTAAGCTAGTTTTTAGAAACATAGAAAGGAGGAATGAGGATGAAAGTCGTAATTCTAGCTGGCGGACTTGGCACCAGATTTCGTGAAGAAACCCATTCCAAGCCAAAACCTATGATTCTCATCGGTGATAAGCCCATTCTGTGGCATATTATGAAAATCTACTCATTTTATGGCTTTAATGAGTTTATTATATGTCTAGGATATAAGGGCCACGTCATTAAAGACTTTTTTGCCAACTATCCCATGCACGCATCCGATGTAACGATTGACTTGCAAACAAACACCACGCAGTATCTTACTTCGCCAACAGAACCATGGAAAATTACACTTGTGCACACAGGCGATGAGACGATGACAGGCGGACGTATTAAGCGAATTCAGAAATATATTGGCGATGAGCCATTTCTCTTAACGTACGGGGACGGACTGACCAACGCGAACATTCCAGAAGTCGTGAAGTTTCATCAGGATCACGGCAAATTTGCTACACTGACAGCGGTTCAACCTACGGCTAGATTTGGTTCGCTCATTTTCGGAAACGGAACAGAAATTACCAAATTTCAAGAAAAACCAAAAGGTGAAGGCGGTTGGATAAACGGCGGATTCTTTGTTTTGCAACCTCAGATTTTCGATTATATTGACGGTGACCCGACCCATTTCGAAAAGGAGCCCTTAGAGCAGCTGGCTGCCTCTGGGCAGCTCCATGCGTATAAGCATGATGACTTCTGGTATGCCATGGACACGCTCCGCGATCAACAGCAATTGCAGAAACTTTGGGACTCAGGACATGCTCCATGGAAAATGTGGTAATTCACTGCAGCACCAGCTGCTATCGGTGAAAAAGGAGGAGTACGATGACGCCACTTGTAAGTATTTTGCTGCCGACCTTTGATCGTCCACAGTTTCTGGAGCAAGCATTAGTCAGCGCACTAAACCAAACTTATCCCCACATTGAAATTATCATTTGCGATAATAGCCAAAATGATGCAACTGAGCAAGTGGTGAATTCGTACTTGACCTCACCGAACGGCAGCAAGATCAGATATGTAAGAAACAAAACCAATATCGGGCCTATAGCCAACCAGCAGAAGTGCTTCCGACTCGCAAAAGGCGAGTATATAAACTACTTAATGGATGACGACTTGTTTCATCCGAGAAAAATCGAGCTCATGCTTCCTTACTTGATGGATAACCCCAAAATTGGACTCGTCACCTCGTTGAAACAAATTATTAATCATTTCGGGGAACCCATTCGAATTTCTTATGCTCCCCCTTTTAAACTATCTACGATAAAAAAGCCTGCCATCAACGGGCAATCCTTAATTCAAAGTATGCTGACCGACACCAAAAACTACATTGGCGAGCCAACAACGGTGTTATTTAGAAAAGCCGATCTGCTTGAGCCATTTGGCACTTTTGCCGGAAAACAAGCGCATAACAACGTTGATGTTGCCTCCTGGATCGCTTTGCTTGTCAAGAAAGATGCCGTATTTCTGCAAGAACCCTTGAGCTCATTTCGCAAACATCCTACACAATTAACCAACACACTTTTGTCGCGAATGGGGTGTCAGTGCGATTGGATAGATGCTACCCTTTTGGCAAAAAAGCAGCATATCTTTGACGACTCTTCCACCTATGTCAAAATTGTAGGTAAGTTGGGGAAAACTGTGCTGGCGAATTTCTCAAAATGGAATGAAGCCACCAATGGTTTATATCGGAATGAATTGTTGGAAAGAGCACGTCAACTCGCGGTCGCAAGTGAGAAAACCAAAAAACTATCCTCTCTCGCCAAGGATCTGAAGAAACTCACTCAACAACTCGAAAATGAAAATCATCCTGTATCCTAACAAACGAGGCTTGCGATGCGATGTAAGAATATTAAGCTCTGCTGATCTGATCGGCAGGGCTCTTTTTACGCGCAGGCAGGTGAATTTCAACTAATACGCAAAAAAAAAGACCGATCCTGCACAAGGCATTCGGTCTTTTTTCACGTTATTATCCAGCTGCAAGGACACATTTCCTACACGCAACCGCTCCCTTAAGGAGCATAAGATTGCACGCTCTCAAGGACATAAGCGACCTCTTCATCCGTTAAGTCAGGGAACAATGGGAGAGTAACAAGTTCGCGCCAAAGCGTATCCGCTACCGGCGTTTCTGCTTTATAAGGCACAAAAAGCGGATGCATGGTCAGCGGCATATAATGCACACCAGTCGCCACCCCTTTTTTCTTCATGTGCAGAATAAACTGCTCTCTCTCCTTCACGCGAACAACAAATGCCCAATACGAAGAGTCGTTCAAGTTGTAGGGAATTGCTGGCTTAGCAAGGTTGCTTCCCGCAAGACCGGCTACGTACTGACGAATAATTTCTTCTCTTCGGCGGTTCATCGTATCGAGCTTAGCCAACTGAACGAGCCCGATGGAGGCCATGAGATCATTCATATTGTATTTGTAGCCAATGTCAGATATTTCATAATACCAGCTGTTAGCATCAGCATGATACGAGGCGTTTTCTTCGTAACGCTCCCATGTATCTTTATTAATCCCGACCCAGCGCGAGTGGCGCAATGGCCGCAGAAGCTCAGGATCGTTCGACGAAATCATCCCGCCATCACCGGTTGTCATACATTTTTTCTCCTCAAAACTAAAACATCCGATATCGCCCCAAGTCCCCAGGGCCTTGCCCATATATTTCCCGCCGGCTGAGTGTGCCGTATCTTCAATAACCTTCAAGCCACGCGCCCTAGCCCATGGCATTAACTGGTCCATTGGGACAGGATGACCCATAAAATGAACGGGAATGACCGCTACGCAATCTGAATCATATTTCCGCTCCAGATCCTCCATGCTGATACCAAAGGTCGTTTCATCCACATCCACAAACACCGGAACCAACCCATTGTACAAAACGGCCATAGCTGTTGCCGCAAATGTGACGACAGGAACCAGCACTTTTTTACCTTGGGGGAATTTAAAAGCAGATAGAGCAAGGTGCAGCGCTGCCGTGCAGGAATTGACCCCTACCGACTCCGCGCTGCCGATATAGTCGCTCCACTTTTTCTCAAACTCGCCTACTCGAGGACCTAGTCCAAGCCATGCTTTATTAAATACTTGCTTAATGCTTTCCAGTTCGTCATTGCCAACAGATGGCTTGAACAACCTTATGTCCACGATTTCCCCTCCCCATTTTCGAGTTCAATCATTTTGCCGAATCTGCTCATAAAGGCTGCCCGGGTAACCACCATAGTGACCATTTCCCTCTCAGGCTCACCTGTCAGTTGACCTTCAGCGGGCACCCAACGGATTACTTCACCTACAACTTCTTTGCGCAGCGGTGTCCGCTCCACTTCCACAGCTCCTAGAGTCTCATAAATATGAATCGCGCGAGCATTATCCGAAAGCACATTCAGATACCCTTTCTGTAAGCCTAACTCGCGCAAACTCCATGCACCTAAAGTTAGCAGCGCATGCAAAACAATGTTGCCATAACGTCCTTTACGGCCTCTTAGCAAATTATCATACTCACAAGTGTGGGCCACTTCATCATAGTGTATTAAACCAATCTGACCGATTGGCGTCTGCTCCTCATCCTCTAAAATAAATAAAATCCGGTCATCCACTTCAAGGATCTGATGCTGTGCCCATGCCCTTGTGCCTTCCTCATTCGCAGGGAATTGTGTGGCAAACCACTGGCCGGCGGCAAGCCTCCATTCCATTAGCGCTTTGATGACCTCTTCATTTTCAATGGATTCTATCGTTAGCGGCTTAAGTTGTCCGAGCACCTTGCCATCGACGATGATGGGCAAACAATACGACGAGATTTGCTCGCTTCGTGCTTGTTTATATTCCCGCAGAATCGATTTCACCGATCATTCACCCTTTCTTTTTCCCATTCGTTTGTTTGATCAATTTATTGATTGTTTTTTGAAGCTCTTTCGAATTGAATGACTGAATTGGTTTTTGAATCGGCTTTTGGTTCGACTTTTGGTTCGTTTTCTTGCTCGGACCTTGAAGCAGTTTCTGATTGATTTGCTGAAGCGTCTGTTGGTTCGATCTCTGATTGCTAGACTGTTTCATCTTCCCTTGCTGTTTCTCAAAATCTTTGATCTGTTGCGGTGTCGCATAGCCTTGGTTGACGGCAAAAAATTTAAATGTTTCGATATCCATTTGGGCCACTTCTTTGGCCATCTCATGCTGCGACAACTGCTCCGAGTGGTACCGCAAATAGCTGAGCGGCTGAACCATGTAGACGCCTTTCCCTTTACTTAACAAACTCAGCCAACTCGCCATGTCCACAGCAAAATAGGCCTGTCTGCCCAGCAGCACGCCAAAGGGCTCCGCCAGAGCTTTTCTTCGAAACAGAACCGTTGTCGGCTCGCCTAAATAATTAATTCGGTCTTCAAGCATCCTCTTTGTAAGCACTCGGCCGTCGACAATCGTATCTTTCATGTACAATTGTTTGAACGTTCCAAATGGCGGAACATAGAGTTGACGCCCTGCAGCGTTAATCACTCTTCGCTGCGATGTGACCATCGTGACATCGGGATACTGGATTAAGTAAGCCATCATTTTTTCTATTTTTTGCAGGTGAAACAGGTCATCGTCCATGAGATAATTAATAAACTCACCATTTGCTAAATTTAAGCTTTGCTGCTGATTTGCGATTGGACCCAAATTTTCAGGGTTTTTGTAATATTTGATCTTTGTACCGCCTGGCATCACTTGATATTTTTGGACGACAAGCTGTGTCAGATTGTTATCACTGTTATCGCTAACGATAATTTCAATATTGTCATACGTCTGATTAAACGCACTCTTCAGCGCTTGTTCGAAATAATGAGGCCTGTTGTAGGTTGGAATTAGAATACTAACAAGTGGATTCATCTCAATCTCTCCTTTTCAATGTATCTAACGTTGGAAGCACCTGATCCTTAGCCGACATAATCGGCTGCTCGACAGGCCATGGAATTTGAAGGGAAGCATCTTTCCACAAAATCCCGCCTTCATGCGCTGGTGAATAAACATTGTCTACCTTATAGACAACTTCGCAATTGTCCGATAGCGTACAAAAACCATGCGCGAAACCGGGAGATATATAAACCATTGCGAAATTCTCCTCCGTGAGCACCCTGCTTTCATAGCAGCCAAAGGTGGGGGAGTCTTGTCGTACATCTACAAACACATCTAAAATCGATCCTCTGCTGACCCATATAAGCTTCGTTTCTGCATGAGGCTCGCGTTGAAAATGAAGCCCTCGAATCGTACCTTTCTGTTTGGAAAAGGAGCGGTTTTCTTGCACCCAATTGCGGTGAAGACCATGCGCCGTCATGATATTTACATCATACAGTCGGGTAAAATAACCCCGGTGATCGGTATTGGGAGCTAATGTGATGTCATAAATGCCCTGGAGATTGCCAGGTTTAATGATCATGTGATTCACTTCCCTCTACATATTCCTGTATTTGTTTGTTGCAAAGTTCCCTGCAGTCTCCCAACTGATCGTAGGTTTTGACCCATTCAATCGATTTGGATATCGCCAAATCGAGATTCCAGCGAGGTGACCACCCTAGTAAATGGCGGGATTTCGTGCAATCTAATCGCAATACATGCGCCTCATGCGGATGCTCATCTGAATCGATCTGATAGGCTGCTTGATCTCCCCATTTCCTGCACAAACTGCTTACTACTTGCTCCACTGAAATCGTATCTTCCTCATTGGGGCCAAAATTCCACGCCTCAGCATATTGCTTGTCTTCATAAATGTGCTGTGCCAGCAGCAAGTAACCGTGCAGCGGCTCAAGCACATGCTGCCAAGGGCGAACTGCTTGCGGATATCTCAGCTTAACCGGCTCTCCTTTAAGAATAGCCCTAAAGCAATCGGGAATCAGCCGATCTTCGGCCCAATCTCCGCCGCCAATCACATTGCCGGCTCTCACCGACGCAAGCGCAACCGGTTCGCTCCACTCTCTTTCTTCCTTTTCATAAATTTGGCGATAGCTGGTTACGATCAACTCCGTTAAAGCTTTGCTGTTCGAGTAGGGATCGCCCCCGCCTAAACGATCTGTTTCACGGTACCCTCGCTCCTCATCCAATTGGGAATAAACCTTATCTGTTGAAACATGGATGACGGCTTTAATTGGCACACTACTTTTCTTAGCTTGACGCACAGCCTCTAGCAAATTAATCGTTCCCATCGTATTGATCTCATAGGTTTCTATGGGATTCAAATAAGAAGCTCGAACCAGAGGTTGAGCTGCCAAGTGAAAAACAATGTCAGGAGCTGCTTCAATGACAGCTTGGGATAATGCCGACATATCGCGGATATCTGCCATGTAGGACGTTACCATTTCTTTCATTCGGCAAAGCTCAAACAAACTCGGTTCCGTCGGCGGCTGTAAGGAATAACCGGTCACGTTAGCTCCCATGCCTTGCAGCCATAAGCTTAACCAAGTTCCTTTGAACCCTGTATGACCTGTGACAAATACGTTCTTGCCCTTCCAGAAATCGGCGTTAATCCGAATCCGGTTATCTGGCATGTTTGTCCCTCCTCCCATACGGTCATCTTGATAGAGAAACAGATTCTATCGAATGTTTTCATATCAAAATATCGTATGTTCACTAGAGCAAACCCGAAAGAGGCAAAAATCTAGTATATGAAAATAAAAATAATAAGCTATCATCCAATCACATCTGCAATTACTTACATACGATAGATACTAGAGAGGAGGGATAGCAGATGAGTCTTTTAGAAAAACTTGAAGAGATGCTTAAACAACTTCCAGGTGGAGTAACGGAAGGTCCTGTTGGTGCTGTTTTACAAAAACTTGGCGAAGTCCAAGCCGCTATGGATGCAAACATGGATAGCCCAACAAGTTCCCAATGGCTTAGCCAGCTTCAAGCCGAACTTGGCAAATTGAATTTAGGTGAAGGCACAATGACAGACTTGCAAAACATTCTTTCAGGAGCATCCATTCCCGCAGCGCTTGAAGCCATTCGTCAATTTGTAGCGCAAATCGATGTAACAAACCCAACACCAGAATCGATCACTGCAAACTTAGCAGCACTTCGTGGACTTGCTTCTCAAATTCAAGCTATTTTGCTTGGTCAAATGAGCACATTGAACTTGAACCAAGACACAATCGCAAACTTATTGAAACAAATTAAACTGTAATAAAAAAAGAGACCTTCCCAAGTAGATTTATCTACTAAGGATGGTCTTTTTTTTGTTTCAGCGCTGCGGAATAGCTGTCTACGTCATATCGCTTGAGCGACACCACTTGCTCCAGACTCGCCATATAGGAGAAACGCCTGAGCAGCGGCTATCCGAGCTAAAGGAATCCGGTACGGCGAGCAGCTTACATAATCTAATCCGATCCGGTGGCAGAAAAATATCGATTCCCTGTCTCCGCCATGCTCCCCGCAAATGCCTGTTTTTAATGACGGCTTCACTAGACGACCTACATTCACCGCTAGTTCAATCAATTGACCGACGCCTTCGGTGTCGAGCACCTGAAACGGATTATGCGGCAGCAGCTTGTGATTGACATAATGGGTCAGAAACTTCCCTTCCGCATCATCACGGCTATAACCAAACGTCATCTGTGTCAAATCATTCGTGCCGAATGAGAAGAAATCGGCATGGGCTGCAATCTGACGTGCCGTTAATGCAGCTCGCGGCACCTCAATCATCGTCCCTACTTTGTATGGACATTCGCGCAGTTTGTCTTTCCCCAGTACCTGCTGCGCAACGAAGTCAACGAGCTCTCTTAGAATCTTCAGTTCGTTGGCATGGCCGACGAGCGGGATCATGATTTCCGGATGCACCCTGACACCTGCGTCAATACTTTTGGATGCTGCGCGGAAAATGGCCTCAATCTGCATATCATAGATTTCTGGATACACGATTCCTAGACGGCAGCCCCGCTGTCCCAGCATGGGGTTCGCTTCATGCAGTGCTTGCACTTTACGGAGCATGCTGGCGACTTCTTCTCTTTCCTGGATGGAACTGTCACGTTCATACGTCAGCTGCGCATACCTTTTTTGCAAATCATCAAGGTTAGGCAGAAACTCATGCAGGGGCGGATCAAGCAAGCGAATCGTTACCGGGAGACCATCCATCTGCTCGAAAATCCCCTCAAAGTCAGACTGCTGCATGGGAAGCAGCTGGGCAAGCTCCTTCATGCGCTCTTCCTTGTCTTCGGCAAGGATCATGCGCTGAACAACAGGCAGTCGAGCCGGGGAGAAAAACATATGCTCCGTACGGCATAACCCAATTCCCTCTGCGCCAAGCTGTCTTGCGATACCGGCATCGTGCGGATTATCCGCATTCGCGAACACCTTCAGCGTCCGAATCTCATCCGCCCATTTCAGAATAACGAGCAGCTCATCCGTCATTCGCGCTTCAAGCAAGGGCATAGCCCCAGTAATGACGCGACCGGTGGCGCCGTCCAGCGTGATCCATTCCCCTTCTTCTAGGAGCCTGTTCTGCACAAACATGCGCTTCTCTTCTGGCACGATTCGAATCTCATCACAGCCGCACACACAAGGCTTGCCCATCCCTCTAGCGACTACTGCCGCATGACTCGTCATCCCGCCACGGCTCGTGAGGACACCCTCCGCAGCGATAACGCCATGAATATCCTCCGGCGTCGTCTCCGTTCTGGCAAGGATGACTGACCTGCCGGTCCGCACCCATTCTTCCGCTGTATCGGCATCAAAAACGAGCTGTCCAACCGCTGCGCCCGGTGAAGCAGGAAGTCCCAGCGCCAACACCTCGCCAATTGAAGCTTCATCAATCCCTCTATGGAGCAGCTGATCCAGATGCAGCACTTCAATACGGGTGACGGCATCCTGCTTCGTCAATACGCCTTCATGGACCAAATCAACAGCAATTTTAAGCGCTGCTTGGGCGTTCCTTTTGCCGCTTCGCGTTTGAAGCAGGTACAACTTATTATTTTCAACAGTAAATTCGATATCCTGCATATCCTTGTAATGCTTCTCAAGCTGCTTGGAGGCGTCTAAAAGCTGCTCATAAATAGCGGGCATTTCCTCCTGAAGCGCGGCAATTGCCAGTGGTGTTCTGATCCCAGCGACCACATCTTCCCCTTGTGCATTAATTAAATACTCACCAAAAAACGTGTTCTCTCCCGTTGATGGATTTCTCGTAAAAACGACACCTGTCCCGCAATTGCCACCCATATTGCCAAAAACCATACTCTGCACATTGACAGCCGTCCCCTGATCATCCGGAATCCGATTCATTTTACGATAAATTTGAGCCCTAACATTGTTCCACGATTTGAAAACAGCTTCAATCGCCAGCTTCAACTGCTCATAAACATTTTGCGGGAAGGGTCGGCCCGTTTTGCTCAAAATACACGCCTTATACGCCTCAATTAGCTCCTTCCAGCCGTCAGCTGTTACCTCCTGATCCTGGTGAACGCCTTTCTTCTCTTTCAAGCGATGCAGCAAGCTCTCGAAATGACTTGACTCCATACCAAGCACGACGCTGCCAAACATTTGCAACAATCGCCGGTAACAGTCGTATGCAAACTTTTCGTTGTTTGTAAGCGCAGCCAATCCTAGTACCGTTTTATCATTCAGACCCAGGTTTAATATAGTATCCATCATCCCCGGCATCGAGCTTACCGAACCGGAACGCACAGAAACAAGCAGCGGATTATCGGCATCACCAAACGTCTGATCCTTCTGTTTCTCTAACTGATTAAGTGATTCTTCGATTTGCTCGAGATGTGCATCCGAAAGCCGATTTCCCTTTTCAAAAAAAGCTAAACAAGCTTCCGTCGTGATGGTGAAGCCAGGAGGAACGGGAAGGCCGGCACGCGTCATCTCCGCTAGATTGGCCCCCTTTCCACCTAGAAGAGCTATCATTGAGGCGTCTCCCTCCTGAAAGGGGACCACCTGTTTCTGCGTCGTCATTCGGTTGCCTCCTTATTGTTTTCTTTACATGCGCATGCTTGGCACACTACATAAAACTTTTTGTAACCATCAGTAGGCAGCGTTGCGAGTACTTCATTACACGATTTACAAATAATAAGACCAAGTTCATTTCGCTGGGCAGCTATCCCTGTTTCCATTGTTAAACTGATTGAATGAGACATGACGTTCCCTCCTTTACTAGCGTGCGTTCTGCACGAGAGATATAGGCTACTGCGTCTATAACCCGGCTAGCGTAACCCCATTCATTGTCATACCAGGCCAAAAGCTTAATTTGATCATCCTTCGTCATAATCGTAAGACCGTCTATAATAGCTGATTTCTCATTCCCGATGTAATCTGCGGATACAAGAGGCAGTTCATTGTAATCTACAAAGACCCCCATTGGTCCGGCAACTGCCTGTTTCAGAGCTAGTTTTATTTCTTCGATTTGTACGCTGCGGCCAACCACCACTTGAAGATCCAGCAGTGAAACATCCTGTGTCGGCACACGAACCGAAACACCTTGCATATGTTCAGCTAGATGCGGCAACACATCGACTAATGCTTTCCCTACACCAGTTGAAGTCGGAATAATAGCATTCGTGCACGCCCGGGCTCGGCGTAAATCTTTATGCGGATTGTCCAAATGGTTCTGATCATTCGTGAATGCATGCACCGTTGTCATCCATCCCATTTTGACTTGAAAAGCTTGATCTAGAATGTGCAAGATAGGTGCTACACAATTCGTTGTACAAGAAGCAGCAGAAATTAAATGGTGCTGCAATGGATCATAGTTACCTTCGTTGACCCCCATGACCATCGTCAGATCCATGTTTACTCCTGGTGCCGTAATTAGAACTTTATTAGCACCAGCGAATAAATGCCGCTCAGCTCCATGCCGATGGTTAAACTTCCCTGTAGCATCGACAACCATTTCAACGCCTAATTCTCTCCACGGCAGCAAATCTGGCTCTCTTTCGCAAATAACGCGAATCAATTGTCCGTTGATCTTCAGCATGTTATCTGGAGTAATCTCGATGTCGGCATCCCAAGTGCCATGCACGGAATCGTATTTCAACAAATGGGCTAACACATGAATGGGACAAGTTGAGTTTAGTACTGCTATGTGGAAATCCTGCTGCGAACTAGTCAAAGCTTTTCTCAAGACGAGCCTTCCAATTCTTCCAGTACCGCTGAGTCCAACTCGCATCTCCATCCCCCTCACCTCGTTTAGTATGTCATAAATGTAACATATACGTATTTAATACACAATATATATTTGTTTATATAAATAAAAAGAGGCTATTGATGCATTTGTTGATGAAAAACGATTATATATGACGTCATATATAAAAAGTGAAGAAAGCAGAAACAATTCCTGAATGCGACCGAATCTTTCCAGAGATCAGTAGCGGAAACTAACATTTGAAGGAACTACAGGTCGCTATTTAGGTAATAAGTGGATGTTTCCAGCTGAATGGGAACTACAGGATCTTATTCCAGCGAAACATGCCCTTACACTGCCTAAAGTTCCAAAATAAGAGATCACAGTTCCCTCCAACTTGCTGGGCTGACTATTTTCGCTAAAATAGCGCCCCGTGGTTCCTTTATAGCTGATCCCTGTGCCATCTCGTTCCCTAGTCCACAACGAAAAACCGCATTCGAGGTCAGACCACGCCATTTATCACTCATCACCAAGTTGCGATAGCAACCGCATTCTATGTTGTACTTTGTGCAACCATTTGACTGTAATTGGGCTTCTGTACGCCTCTATATTGTACTTAGTGCAACCATTTAAGCACTAAACCGCTTACATCCCACCTTTTCACAACAAATGGTTGTATATTGTGCAACGAAAGACCGCATTCGCGGTCAGACCACGCCTATATGTTGTATAAAATGCAACGTAAGCCTTCGAATTTGAATTTGAATTTGAATTTGACTTTGACTTTGCTGCTCAGACGTCCCTTCGTCACCTCATCCCGTCACGCCATTTATCACTCATCACCCTCTCTCATCTCGTTAACACCATTTACTACTCATCCCCCTCTCTCATCTCGTCACACCATTTATCACTCATCACCCTCTCTCATCTCGTCAACACCATTTACTACTCATCACCCTCTCTCATCTCGTCACACCATTTATCACTCATCGCCCTCTCTCATCACTTCTCACCATTTACTACTCATTACCCTCTCTCATCACGTCTCACCAATTACTACTCATCACCCTCTCTCATCCCCCCCCCAACACCCATCATTTAAACTTTAATGGGAAAAAGTACTGCTAATTTGTTCATCTCCGCTGCCATCGATCCATTAAATGGAAATTATTCCGCTAATTCCTCAAGTTTCGTCAGAAATGAGGCGAATCGACTGAAATAACTGCACAATTTCCAGTTATTTCATCAAAGTCGCACTCCGCGCCATTTTCAACAGTAGAAATTCCAGTTAATCCGCCAACAAACATCAATAAAGGTAAGCGAAGCTTCCCCCCCAAAACATCTAAATTAAAAATACCGACAGGATAGAGTTCCATCCTGTCGGTATAGGCTTTATTCGATGATCTGACTAGCCACTTTCACAAGATCGTCTAGATCAATGATGTTATCTCCAGTAACATCGGCTTTCTTCACAAGCAACCAATCCGGGCTGTTCGAATCTTTACCATAGTTGGCTGCGATCATGGCAAGGTCGCCGATCGACACTTTGTTGTCGCCGTTGATATCGCCCGGCGTGCCTGGAGCAGGTGTTGTGATCGAGACGTTTGCCGATCCAAGCGTTGCGCTCGTCTCGTGCCCCGTTGCATCCCCAAGCACCGCTGCTTCAACAGCTAGACGAGCTGTTGCCGCCTGCGTAATGTCTTTCGCTTTAAAGGTCAACTCAAGTACATCGCCGCTGCCGCTTATTGCATGACCAGCACCTTCGCTTGCAACGATGAAGCGAACTTTGCCAGGCGTTGTTTCCGATTTGGATACCAAGCTGATGCCCGTTTGAGCAGGCTTCGCTGAAACAAATTCCATCAGTGAAGTATCGTAGGCAATCGTCAAATCCTGAGCGTAAACCGCTTCGGTAACGTCTGATAAGCCTACACTTACCGTAAAGCTTTGACCCGTTTGAACAGAAACTGGTGCAAATAAGGTAGTCGCTGGTACAGTCACCAGTTTCGTGACTGTAACTTGTGCTGTCGCATAGAAACTGCCGTCAGCTGTTGTCGCTGTAATGCCAGCACTGCCTGTTTTTAAGCCAGTAACGATCGCCTTACCGTCAACAACTTCAACCTTCGCGATCGATTCATCACTGCTGGTCCAAGTCACATTCTTGTTCGTCGCATTCTCTGGCTGCACCATCGCTTTCAATTCTACGGTACCACCTTCTGCAATAGAAACATCCGTTTTATCAAGCACTACGCCAGTCACCGCATGTAAGGTCTCATCAGTCACGCGGATGTTATCAACAACAAGCTGGCCTCCAAGCTCGGCACTGCTGTTATCTGCGCCCTTCACAATAGCCAGATAAGCATTTTTAGCATTGTCTGTCGTGAACGTCAAATCAACTGCACTTACGCCAGCTGGCAGCGTTTTGGTCGCCAAATCACGCACAGTGCCATTATCGTTCACTCGAACAGCAACCGTGTATTGATTCGCCACATCCGCTTTGGCCTGCATCGTCAAATGGTACTTTTCATTCGTGACGAGACGCAGTGTTTGCGGCAATGTGCGCAGCCACTCACCTGCTCCACCTTCATTTGTTTTCAACGAGAAGTTGCCATCCAACACATAAGATTTCACTTGATTTTCACCTTTTTCGACCATATGTGTCTGCACATTGCCTGCCTTCGCATAAACAAAAGGCCCCCAAGCTTCATCGACATTCTCAAAATCTTCATTTAGAACCGTGCCCGTTCCATCGGTTCTCCCCGGATTCTCCCATATCCGTACATCATCGAAGGAAACAGTTGCGGCCCCTGGCACTACGTTAAGAGCAAGGGTTGCTGTATCGCTTACCGCGTCAAAATCCACTTTCACACGTTGGAAATTCGTATTGTAATATTTGTGCTGTGGAGCGAAATATTTCAGCTTCGTATCTTCCAAGTAGTTGGACACTTCATTGTCGCCTTGTTTCACGCTAATGGCAGATTTGCGATCCGCTCCATATACGTTCACCCAGACGGATGCGCTGTAGGTTTTGCCTGGTTCAAGTCCTGTGATCACCTGCTCAACCTTGGCATCCTCAGGCCCTTTTACTTCCAGATAATCGTCAGCGTTGCTGTTTTTCTTGAAGCTGATGTGATCCGTTGTTCCAGCAGAAGACGATTTGTTCCAAGTTTCCCACTTGTGGCTGTCAAAGCCCGGATCTTTGACTGGACTGCCACCGCCCCAGATCGTTTCCGCCTCTTGCGGCGCTGCTGTCTTGTACAGCACATAACCGACATTGGACTCAGCTGTCAGAGTCACTTGCCCGCTTGATACGTTCACGTCCCCAACGAACTGACGATCTACATCAGTAAGTTTATACAGCTTCGCAGTCTGTACGCCGCTCCATGAGGCAGGGAGCTTCCATGTCGTACTGCCGCCAGCCGGATTCCAGTGATAAATCTTATCTTCTTTCACCGGATCCCATGGGATGAATACCGTACTGTTACTCACATTGCTGGAGTCCGTCATAATGGCAATATCATTGCCGTCTTTGGTCAAATGAATTTTCCCATCCCCAGCTCGTGCCACGGATACATTTCCTTCAAAATCCACACGATCGTTCGTCATTTTTATAATCGGGAAATACTGCATGTACTTCGTTGGCAAGTTTTGGTTGAAAAACGTTTTCGTCACTTCTTGATAGCTGTAGAATTGAGAGTTTGGCTGCCAGTAACCAACACCAGACTGCTTATTGCCTTTCAAAAGCGGATCGCTCATGAACCCGTCCACATTACTGTTGCGAATAAAACGAACGATTTTGCTGTTGTCTCCTTCGTTCGGGTAACCTGGATCTGTCCCCCAATGAACCCATGCCGCTTGTTCTTGCAGCGGACCGGCGAATTCGGTGCCGAGCATCCAACCGTTGCCGTTAACGTAATCGGCCAGCTTCTTCGCATTCCATCCTGCTCCTGTATAAACATCAACATATACGAAGTCGAGATTGTCTCCTGTGTCATCTTTCAGCATATCCAGGCGCCGTTTCAATTCACCGGACTCGATGTCCTTGCGCTGATCGACATAGTAGGCCTGATCGAGCCAACCCCACCCTTTGCTCAGCGGTGCAATCATGTTGGCCATCTTGGTTTGGAAGGCATCCAAATGGTATTCCGTGGCATTGATGTGCACGCCGCCTTTAATGTTATACTTCTTGCCTTCCGTCAGAAAGTAGTTGAAATCATCCTTCCCGCCCTGGCGAATCCCAATATGGCCGCCATAATCGGGATGCGAGTCATCGTGTCCTTCCGCTTGATATCCCTTCTGCAGCACAATCTGGCCGAAGCCATCGGTCAAGTGAGCAATCTTCTTGCCATGGTCCAGCGAGCGCAGGAACGGCATCCCAGTCGTTGCGATATTCATGCTGATCCATGAAATGTTATTTTTAATCATGTCACTGCCGTACGGCATATCGGAATGGCTGCGGTACACGATGGCGCCGTCCTGCCAGTCGAGAACACCGTCATTATTCGCATCCGGCGTAATGATGACTTTCGACCATGGCAGTGCTTCAGGAGCTGGCGCAACCATGCTTTCACGGTACGTCCAAGCGCCGTTAGCCAGCGCTGCAACTTTCTCACCAGGTGCTGCATCCGATACACTAGTGCGTACTTTATCATTGCCATTGATGACATTATTGACAATCGTTGCCGCCAACTTATCGGAATTGACGAACCCGAAGGTGCGTCCACTCGGGTTCAAATTCTGTGCCCCGCTTTTCAAATCATTGTATTCCTCAAAAACTTTATTCCATTCGCCGGTAAACCATGCAGCTGTCTCCTGTGCTTTCGGTTGTGTCGAAGAGACGGAGACCAAGCTATGGTTCGGGAATTCAATCGTTTTCACTTTGGTCGAACCGTTTTCTTGAATATCAGTGAACTTCATGTCGAGCGTATTGTCCACCACTTCCATTTTCACCTTCATAAGAACGGAGAGTTCTTCCACATTCAGCGTGTAGATAACGCTATTGCCCACTTTTTCCACCGTTGTTTTTGGCCAATACTCTTCCCCGTTGATTTTCACAGCGTATAGATAATTTTTCTGCCCGTTCATGACAGCACCAGTTGCTTTCCATACGTAGTTGTCTACACGCGGAAACGTACTGTCTAATTCAGCTTTCAGAGTGCCCGATTCAGACACAAAGTTAACGGCATTCGGATCCGGCTGAGGAGGCGTAGGTTTCGTATAAGGGGTGACCTTCGTATCATCAAGGTACATCGTTTTACTGTCGAACCACGTTCTCATGCCGATTTTGCCTGGTGCTGAAGGCATATCCCCAACGGTTGCAGCAGCAACCTTTTCTCCGTCGATCCATAGGATAATATCCGAGTCAACGTATCTGAGTTTAATATCATAGGTTTGGTTCGTTGACATCGTTTTGGAGGCAATAGTACCGTAGGATTCCGTACCATTTTTACAGTAATAATAGAGCCAACTGCCATTGTCATAGACAACACCCGCAAAATTATTCACATCGACATACCGGAATAAGAAACCATACCTGCCTTGCCCGCTCTCGACTTTCAGCTTTGTTTCTAGTTCAGCGTTCTGATACGATGGCGAATTGTCATCCACCATCAAAGTTACCCCGGAAGTAACGATTTTGAGCATATTGCTCACTACGCTAAAAGTCGCATTGCCTGAGGTTTTCTTCCAACCGCCAATCTGTCCGTTATTGTAATCCTGGAAATAAGCATCTCCATCAGCAGCTAATGCTGTACCTGCTGGGACTGCGGCATACATTTGCAGAGCTGTAAGTAAGGCTAAAGAAACCGTAACGCTTTTTTTCAACTTGCGACTACTAGATTTCATACAACCATTCACCCTCCCTGATTAGGTTCCTCTGTTCTTTAATCATTCGCGTTATTCCGACATGATACGACATGTATCATCAGAGGCGCGATGTAACACGGAATTGCTTTTTTGGCATGTCTTAATCATACTTTCTATGGAAACGCATACAAATGATCTTTTTTGCTTTAATTTTGATGTTTTTTGAACCAGGCTACCCTCCCCCTAATGAGAGGATAGCCTTGATGGTTATTCCAATATTTTGGCTGCTACTGCCGCAAGATCATCAATGTCTACTTTTTGATCATGATTGATATCCGCTGATTGGTATTGACTCCAATCCGAATCTGCATCTGTTTTTCCATAGGCAGCAGCTATCATAGCTAAATCGCCGATCGAAACTTTCTTGTCTCCGTTCAAGTCGCCGATTATTGAATCAACGATAATTTGAACATGGAGGGAGCCGCCAGGCACGGAGGTTTCCACACCTTCACCATTTGCTGTGTTGAGGCTAGATAGTGTGATATTTGCGGTTTGAGTATGTAAAATCGCTTGAGTTTTCCAATGAAGCTGCAGCAAGTCGCCACTCGCATTAGCCGAATTTACACCGGTACTTGCTGTAATCAACCGAATTTGGCCTGGTTTTTCTGCTTGTTTGACAATGACCAATCCTTCTTTGAGTGATTTTGCTGAAAGGAAAGTCACAAGGTCAGGATTATAAGTAATCGTTACATCCTGTGCATACACCCCATCTGCATGATTCAGTCCGAATGCAGCGGTAAATGGAGTTCCCGCTGCAACTGAGTCTGGGCCGGTCAAAGAAGCTGCCAGCTCGACTGGATTCGCTGTAAACGCGAGTGACTTCGTCAAACCCGCTGGGTTTGTTTCATTCGCCGCAACGCGTACCAACACCGTTTGATTTCCGCTAAACGTCGGGATCTGAGCTGCATGATACGTGGTGTAACTCAGGCCGCCGTCTACAGAATATTCCATGTTTTCATCTGCGCCAACGATGACATTGTTCCCATCATCCGCCGTTACACTCGGTGCTGCTATTGCCGGCGTGTAAGCGAAGGCGTCGATCGCGCCAATTTTATCTACCGCTTGCGCACTTTTTGTTCCTTTGACAACGACTTTTATCGTATGCTGCCCAGCTTCTAGCCCAGTCTTGCTGAAGAGGACAACCTGTTTAGTGGTGCTAGGCGCATAACTATCAATGTCCGCTTGTTCGAGCACACCATCCAAATACACGTCAATGTAGCCCATGTTCCTCTGCTTCATACTAATAAGAGCGATCGAGGTTCCTGTGAATGTAAATTGCGCCGAATCGTCGGCAGTGCTGCTATATTTCTCCGTACCGTTGTAATCCCCGCCATCGCTGTAATTGTTCCACGAGCCGGCGTACACAACAGCCGCATCGCGATCATCGACTTTTATCGATTGTACAGCGCTGCCCGTCCTCGTCACAGTCACTTGAGCGGTAGCGTGGAAGCCCCCGTCTACACTTGTAGCCGTAATACCGGCGCTTCCCTCTTTTAATCCTGTAATCACTGCTTTGCCGCCAACAACCTCAACTTTGGCAACCAATGGATTGCTGCTCACCCAGCTGACGCTCTGGTTTGTCGCATTCGCTGGTTGGACCGTAACGGTTAATTGCGCCGTTTCATTCTCTTTTAGCGCAACAACTGATGGTTCCAATGCAATGCCTGTTACCGGGATAACGGAGGCCGGCCTCGTGTTTGTATACGTGATATCGTCTATGTAGAGCACCTTGCTATCAAACCACGTTCTAAGCCCAATTTTTCCTGGTACATCCAAAATATCTCCTACAGTTGCAGAGCCGACTAGTTGCCCATCCATCCATAACTTGATGTTGGAATCAACAAAACTCACTTTAACGTCATACGTTTGGCCATTCGTTAACGCGACAGAAGCTAGGTCGCCATAGTGCTCAGTCCCATCCTTCACGTAATACCACAACCACTTGCCCAAGTCATAGATGACACCTGCATAGTTGTTCACGTCATTATATCGGAACAGCATCCCGACTCTGCCTGTTCCCGTCTGAATCTTCAGCTTCATGGCCAGATCAGCATCTTTGTATACAGGCGAATTATCGTCGACCATAATTGCTACAGGAGCAGAAGCGACTTTCAAAACACTGCTTTCCACACTGAACGTAGCGCTTCCGGTCGTTGACGTCTTCTTCCAACCTCCGACCTCGCCGTTATCAAAATTTTGCAAATAAACGTCGCCGATAAATGTATAAGCCGTCGTTTCCCCGCTCGTTGCAGAGAACGTCCCATTCGCATCTTTGGACCAAACAACGAAACGGTAAAGCTGCTTCTCGCTAAGTCCGGTTACCTGAAGCGTAGTGCTAGGAGCCGAGACATCGATACTTTTCACTTTATTCGCACCTTGATAGACGTCAACGACATAGCCCGTAATACTAGCACCGCTACTCGGAGCCGTCCATTTCAGATCTACACTGGAGTCCGTATGCGCAGGCGATTCCACACTCGTAGGTGGAAGTGGCGGAGGTGTCACACTGGATATAATGACATATTTTTGTCCAACTTCGGTATTGAACGTAATCATGTCTTCGCTAATGGTGTAGCTGACTGGTGTGTTGTCTGCCTTCAAAACTTGAAACTTTCCGGTATGTGTAAAGGTCTTATCCTTCACTTTAGCGACATTTCCCAGTAAGGAAGTGATCGTCGCACTCTTCAAAATCATGCCATTCCAGCTCATATCCACTTCAAAATTCCCTCTTGCCTTCAAACCCTTTACATCCCCTTTGGGCCATGCCGTCGGTAGAGCCGGCAACAAATCAATACTTCCTGTATGACTTTGCAAAAGCATTTCCGCAATCCCTGATGTGGCCCCGAAATTACCATCAATTTGGAATGGCGGACCAATATTGAATAGATTCGGGTACGTACTGCTGTCAAGATGTCCACGGAGAATCTTCTCTGCGTGATCTCCGTCCAGCGTGCGAGCCCACATATTCAATTTGTTGGCTCGGCTCCAACCTTCAGCTTCATCTCCGCGCTGCGTCAATGTCACCTTCGCTGCATTAAACAATTCAGGCGTTGTCACTTTATTGATTAAATTTCCGGGATATAAGCCTACAAGATGTGAGATATGGCGATGCGTATCGTTCGGATCGTCGATATCTTCTTTCCATTCTTGCACTTGGCCGTACTTCCCGATTTTCGGCATAGAGAGCCTGCTTCGTTTATCAATGAGTTCATTCCGGAAATCCGTATCGATCCCAAGAACCTCGCTAGCCTCTATGCAATTTGTAAACAATTGCCAAACCAGTTCTTGGTCATACGAATCTCCGATACTTAACGAGCCATGTTCAGGTGAAACGCCCGGTGTAGATACCAAGGTGCCGTCCGTATCCGTAACGAGTGTTTTCGTCCAAAATTCGGCCGCTTCTTTCATGATCGGGTACAGCTTATTTTGTAAGTATGTCTTGTCTCCCGTATACAAATATTTCTCCCACAGCTGCTGTGAAAGGAATGCGCCGGCTGCCGGCTGCCATCCCCAGTTGCTGATATCCCAGCCTGGCGCTGTATAGCCAAATACGCTTGTAAACGTATGAATCGTCCAACCTGAGCCGGTTACACCATGATGCTTCTGGGCCGTAACCCGACCCGGCTCCCGCAAGGAATCGATAAATTCCACATAAGGAATCGCTGTTTCGCTTAGATTGGTTACTTCCGAAGGCCAATAGTTCATTTCAAGATTAATATTGGTATGGTAATCCGCTCCCCATGGCGGTGTTTTGGAGTTATTCCAGACGCCTTGCAAATTGGCGGGAAGTGAACCCTCACGCGATGAGGCGATAAGCAGGTACCGGCCGTATTGGAAAAAGAGCGACTCCAGCGCGCTGGTGCGCGTGCTTCTGTAACTGGCCAGCAGTTGGTCCGTTGGTAACGTTGCAATCTGATCATTCAGATTAAGGGATACCCGCTTAAACAGCGACTGGTAATCCGCCAGATGCCGCGTCCGCAGCGTCTCATATGTTTGGGAAGTGGCAGCCGTCAAAGTGTTGTTTACGGTGATGTGAGGATCTGTTCCCATATAATCGGGATAACGATTGGCATAATCCGTCGATGCCGACATAAGGACGGTCACTGAGCTTGCACCTGCAACGGTCAGCTTGCCGCTGCCTGTTGTTACGGTTCCATCCTCTGTTTGAACACGAAACTGCGATTCATATGCCATCCCATTATCGGCCAGTTTACCACTAAGAGTCAGTGTATGGCCATTGGCCACGATAGATGGCGACGTTTGCGGCGTTGTGACCTTGACATCAAAGTTCAATTGATTGGGTTGACTGCTCGTAAGCCGCATAACCATCACGTTATCGGGATAACTCATAAAATACTCGCGCGTATATTCAATCCCGTTCTGCTTATATGTCACACGCGCAATGCCGTCCTCCAAATCAAGCTCGCGCCGATAGTCGGTCACCGTTACAGCGTCTGGCAGCGCAAAATCAAAATAAATATCGCCGAAAGTTTGATAATTTCCAAACTGAGGATAATCGTTTAAGGTTCCTGTTAAATATTGTTCAGCAATTGCTGTAGCTCCAGATACATCCCCGCTCGCCAACTTCTGACGAACGTCCTCTAAATGATCAGCAGCACCGTCCCGATTGCCATCCCTTCCACCGCCAGCCTTAGAACGTGGGCCCCCGGTCCATAATGTCTTTTCATTAAACTGAATATGTTCCTGATCGACACCGCCAAAAACCATCCCACCCATGTAACCGTTTCCAATTGGTAGCGCTTGTGTTTGCCAATCCGTCGCTGGCTGCCGGTACCATATGGCCAGGTTATGAGACGGAGCCGGAGCGGATCCTGTGTAAGTAACTTCTGTTGCCGCATGAACCGTACTTAACGGGAATACGGTAGTAATGCCTGTAAAGCCGGAAGAAAGGCAAGCTGCCACCATGACACTTAATAAGACTTTCTTTTTGAAATGTGTCTTCATTAATCTGCGCAAATCTATCACCCTTTCTGTTTTTATACTATGTGTGGCATTTTCTCGTCCGATACATTTTGTATCTAACAAGACGTAGCGAATTAGCTCGGGAGAGGGTGGCAAGATCAATAGTGATGTTTTTCATCGTTACAGCGCCTAATTGGTACGTTCAACATTCGTTAGCGATGAAAAACATCATTACTGCAGTGAGATCTGTGCCGGCAAGGGAGTTATACGATGAATAGTGATGTTTTTCATCGTTACAGCGCGCAATTGGTACGTTCAACGTTCGTTAGCGATGAAAAACATCATTACAGCAGTGAGATCTGTGCCGGCAAGGGAGTTATACGATGAATAGTGATGTTTTTCATCGTTACAGCGCGCAATTGGTACGTTCAACGTTCGTTAGCGATGAAAAACATCATTACAGCAGTGAGATCTGTGCCGGCGGGGAGTTATACGATAACGGATTTCCAAAATAACGCCCTGGCGATCCCCAATTTCGCCCCCCACTTCACTTCAGCAAACTCTCTCGATACAGCTTGGGGCTGTACCCCGTCGTTTTCTTAAACATCCGACTGAAGTGCTCGACATTTAAATAACCGACAGTCTCGGCAATGTCAGTTATTTTAAAGCCTTTCTTCTTCATTAGTCGTTTGGATTCTTCGATGCGCAAATTCGTTAAGTACTGGATAAAGTTACTGCCAACTTCCTTCGTAAACTGCTTGCTTAAATAGCTTTCGCTAACGCCAACCATCTCACTGATTAACGCCAGGTTTACGTCTTCCATGTAATGAAGATCAAGGAATTGTTTGGCTGTAGCGACAACACTGCTATAGTTGACATCCGCTTTAGCCATCCCATGAAGCTGCCCGTGCAATTTGCTGCAGATACGATTCAGCCAGTTCTTCGTTTCTTCCAGTGTTTCCAAACTTTTCAGGTATTCAAAAGGATGCTGAAGCTCTTCCTCCAGCTCATCCCAACTTATGCCTTTGCGATACAATAAGCCACCGAGTTCCCAGAGCAAATTCTCAAGCGCAGCTTGAACATCCTGAGGTTTCCACCCCCACGTTTGCCCGAGCAGCAGCTGCATTTGCTCGAACTCCCTATTCCACAGCTCCGGGTTTTCCTGCTCCAGCAGCTGAGCGATCCCGGCACCGTTTGCTTTCAGCGTCAGCTGCAGCTTGCGAACATGGTCCTGACCCGCATTCGCTCCAAGTCCAGACCCAGATCCAGCTCTTCCCTGATCCATACAGCTTTCGGGATAAAACACTTTGTTCCATCCTGCAAAAAAACTCATCGCTGCCAAGTGCGCTGCCTGCTGATGCAGCCGGTACCAATGCTTCGTTCCGCTAGCCAGCTCACTCACCCCGATAGATATCGACACATTCACATACTGAATAAGCCGGGTTTGCATCATAGCAAAGGCAGATTGCACTTTTTCACGAATCACACTTTCACTTCGATACTGAGCAAGCGTACAAAACAGCACGTATTCCGTTTGGCTTTTACGATAAATAAAATGCCGAATCGACATGGCGCCTAGCACCGTTTGCACCGATTGCGTGATAAACCGCTGCGTTTTCGCATCGTTCAAGCTGCGATCCAGCCTGCTGACCAGCGAACCTTGTGAAATCGTCATGACAGCAACCAACTGATTGGATTCCCCGAGCCACTTGTGAATACCTGTCGCCGCAATGGCTGCAGTATCCTCCTGCTGATTCGGATCGAACGTGATGAGCTGGCGAAGAATCTCACTTTTCGCGTCAATGTCGTCTTGGGCCTCACTAGTTGGCAGTGGATTTAACGGAGGCGCCTGTTTATGAAGCTCACTGATCGCCTTCAAAACGACAGGCACAAGATGCTCCTCATCCATATCCGCCTTGACGATGAAATCGATGGCACCGAGCACAAAAGCTTCCCTTACATAGCTATAATCGCTATAAGCGCTTAGCATGATCGTGACGGGTCTCCGCTTTTCCATAACGGCCGGATAGGCCCTCAGCAGCTCAATTCCGCTGAGCCTCGGCATCTCGATATCAAGGAGCATGAGATCGATATCGTCACGCTGCTTCAGAATCTCAAGCGCTTCCGCTCCATCAGCGGCTTCGACTTCGACCGCAATTCCCATACTTGGCCAATCAATCATATGTTGAAGTGCAAGGCGAACAAGCGGTTCATCGTCAACAATCATCATTTTAAGCAACCGATTCATCCTCCAATGGCCAAGTTGACTGCATCTACCTTATCCTTTAACAGCCCCATCCATGAGACCTTTGAAAATATAACGCTGAAACACGATATAGAAAATGGCACTCGGCAGCAAAACAATGATAATCCCTGCGCAAAGCTGAGATAAATCAGAGCTGCGTGTACTGACAAAAGCCGTCAATGAAGTCGCCAGCGTGGCGAGCTTCGCACTTGGCATGTACAGCTGCTGGACGAAGATATCGTTCATTATTGTAACACTTTTTAGTATAGCTAGAGTAGCCGTTGCTGGCAGCAATAACGGGAAAATAATGGAGCGGAAGATTCGCACGTAAGAGGCTCCATCTAGCATCGCGCTCTCGTCGAGCTGTACCGAAATCTTTTCGAGAAACTGCATGTAAATGTAGATCTGCATAATATCTGTTCCGATATAAATCAGCAGTGGCGCGCCTAGTGTATTATAGACACCAAGAGCATGAATGAGCTGAAACCGGGCAATTTCCGTCGTGTAAGCCGGAATAATCATCGCTGCCATAAACATAATGAGAATCACTTTTTTCATGCGGAACTGAAAGCGATTAAGGACATAGGCCGTCATCGTGCCGAGCAGCATATTTCCGAGCATGCTGCACACTACGAGCAGCACCGAGTTGCCCAGCCCGCGTACCATGTTGCCTTCTTTCAACGCGCTAACATAGTTGTCGATATGCAAAAAACTCCTCGGTAGTGAAAAAGGTGACGTTTCAGCAAGCTCTAAATTCGTCTTAAAGGAGCCAAACACGACCAGCAGAATGGGCACGAAGACGATCGCCGCCATTAATGTAAATAGTACATAGTAAACGATATGGCCTGCTAAGCGCTGTGAGCTCATCGAACGAGTCCGGCTCGGCGCTTCCGGCTTGTAGGTTTGCTTCAATAACTGTGTACGTTCCATGTCAAGCTTCACTCCTGTCTTTCACGATCCAAGCCTGCAGCGCTGAAAAAATAATAATTAATATCAAAAGCATAACTGCCATCGATGAGGCCAAACCGTAATTGTTATACGTAAACGCTGTTTGAAGCGAATATAAACCGAATGTTGAGCTTGCGCTGCCTGGGCCACCGTTAGTCATGACAAGCGGTATGTCATATTGCAGGAGAGCTCCGGATACATTCATGAACAAAATGATTTCCACGACTCGCCGGATGCCCGGCAGTGTAACAAACTGTTGCTGCTGCCAAAAGTTAGCTCCATCAATTTCAGCCGCTTCATATAAATCCTTAGGGATCGATTGCAGCCCAGCAAGAAACAAGACCACATGCACACCGCTGTAACGCCAAAGCGAGACAACCACTAAGGAATAATTGACGACGTTTGTGTCACTCAGCCAGCTTTGAATCCAGGACTCTAGTCCGATTGCCTTCAACAACTCATTCAACGGACCATTAATTGGATTGTAAATGTAGCTAAACATATAGGCGACAGCAATGCCGTTAATAATGTAAGGCATTAGCACGGAAAATCGAAAGAATCCACTTCCACGCAGCACTCTATTTAGTAACACTGCTGTCATCAATTCTAGAGGGATTGCGACTGTGTGTAACAGAAAATAAATGCTGTTATTCTTGATTGCATGCCAAGCTTCTGGGAAATCAAACAGCATCCGGACATAATTGTCAAAGCCAATGTACTTAAAGCTCGGGCTATAGCCATCCCAGCTTGTGAAGCTGTAGCGAAATAGCTGCAGTGTCGGATAAATTAGAAACAACAGCAAGAGAGAAACCGGAACGAATAGAAACGAAAAAATAACGACTTTTTGCTGCATGCGATAATTCATATGATCACTCCTGTATATAAGAGAAGACACTATGCCAGTCGCCTAGGTAGTGCCCTCTCTTCCAAACTTATTTGTTTGATTCAACCGCTTTTTTCCACTTGTTGTTTAAGTCTTTTTCCACTGTTTCAATCGGTTTACCGGAGTATATTTCTTGAGCCGCCTTTTTGAAATCAAATTGGGCTGCGCCGCTTACTTTTGCAAAAGCTTCATCTGTAGCATTGTAAACAAACGGTTTAAACGGATACTTTTCTGTCCATTTATTGAAGAAAGGAATTTCCGAGTTCACGCCATTGATTGTCGAGAACTGTTGGGCATTATTGATATAGCCTTGATAGACGTCTTTGCTGAACATCCACTCGAAGAAGGCTTTCGATTCTTCTACGTTTTTACTGCTCTTGTTAATGCCGATATTCATGTCAGACAGCGTCATAGCCGTTAGCGGTTCGCTCTCGGAGCTTCGGAAAGGAAGCGGGAATACACCCAAGTCTTCGTCCGTTTTTACACGATTCGCATAGTCCCCGTAGTACCACTGACCGGCAGCAATCATTGCCGCTTTCTTCGATTCAAACAATTGCGTGGATTGGTCGAAGGAAATCGAGAGCGCATCCGGTCCTGCTAATTTTTTGCTCGACATTTCTTTAATGACTTTTCCAACTTTATCGAACGTACTGCCGTCTCCAAATGGCTCAGGCGTTTTCGCCAAGGTCGCCAAGTAGTTTTCATCGCCGGACAAAATATGCGGGCCGAATTCCATAAACGGATAGAACGTCCAGTCTTCCTTGCCTCCTATGGCGATCGGCGTGTATTTGCCGTTTGTTTTAATTTTCTCCATCGTTGACATCAACTCAGGCAGCGTCTTCGGCACCTCCAAGTTCAGTTCCTTGAACACACTCGGATGGAAATACACGAATTCAGAGAATGAAACGAGAGGCGCTCCCAGAATCTTTCCATCAATTTTGGCTGGGAATTTATTATTTTTAGCCCCATTTAATTCATCTAGCGTCAGAAGTGACTGCTTGTAAATTTGCATATGCGCTGGCTTCAAATAGAAGAGATCCGGCAAGTCGTTTGCAGCTAGTCGTACTTTTAAGTACTGACCGCCATTGTCGGGTACTTTCTCCACTTCAACCGTTACGTTCGGCTTTAGTTTGGTGTACTCTTTCACTTTCTCCTGCCAAAATGTCAAATCTCCTTTGGCATCCCACATCGCCAACTTCAGCTTAACAGGATTGGCCGGTTTCGGTGTCGGCGCTGCTGCCGCTTGGGATTCTACAGGCTTGGTGGATGCCGCCGGCTGTGTAGCCGTGCCTTTGCCGCAACCTGTTAAGGTGCTGAGCAGCATGATCCCACTAACTAATGCTGTGCCTACTAATTTTCTTGTTCCCATCTTCGATACCCCTCCAATGATTGATTGTATAATCATTTGTTCTACTTCCATCATACCCGTGATGTAAACGCATCCAAATGATCTTTTCGGCTGTAGAGTTGATCTTTTTTGAACCATCAGAATGATTTTTCTTCTTTATCTTTGAAAATGAGGGGGATTTTCATGGTGACTTTCGTTCCTTCCGGTTCATTGGCGGCTAGTGTCAAACCGTAATCCTCCCCGTGATGCAGCTGAATGCGGTGGTGCACATTGGCAAATCCCATCCCCGTAAACGTATGCGGACTGCTTTTCGCTCGGAAATGTGTCAGCTGTTCCTCCGACATCCCCTCGCCATTATCGGCTATCACGATGTATAAACTGCCTTCATGAATATTGGCGGCTATCACGATTCTACCCTGCGATTCCTTACCGGCCATCCCGTGTACGATACTGTTCTCCAGAACCGGCTGAAGCAGCAGCTTGAGCAAATACTTCGACTCCGCCTGCGGATCAATCTGCCACTCTACTTCAAATTTATGGCCATAACGGATTTCCATGATGTACAAATAATGCTTTAAATTTTCGATTTCATCGGAAAAGCGTGTAAGAATGCCTCCCCTGTTAAAAGAAGAAGAGACGAGCCGCATCAAGGCATTGGTCATGTTTCGAATGTTATCCACCTTGCTGATGAGCGCCATCAACTTAATCGCATTCAGCGTATTAATCAGGAAATGCGGGTTAATTTGCGATTGCAAAGCAGCGAACTCCGCCTTCCTTTTCATCTGCTCCTCTTCCTCACGCTGGCGAATCAATAGCTTAATTTGATCCAGCATATGGTTGAACGTGCGGCCAAGTGTAGCCATTTCGGCAATTCCTGATGTGCCGATTTTGGCATTCAGATCCCCCTCCATGACCAGGGACATTTTGCGCACCAACACATGAATAGGTCTCGTCAGACCTTTTACCAAATAGAAGGAGATAAGCAAAAATACCGTAACAACAGCAAGTGTAGCTAACAGGACGATTTTATAAATTCGGTTATAATTGGCGGTAAGCTCACTATACGGAATTTCATGCACGATCTTCCACCCTGTTTGGCCAACGGCTGCATACGTGACGAGCATCTCAGTCTCACTTGCTTTGTCGATAAAATGGCCTTCGCCACCTGATTTTATTTGCTCAAGCCTTGCAAGACTCTCACTCGTTTCGTCCCAGTTGCTGCTGGAAGAAATGACTTGACCCTCTCCGGTCACAATGACAAAAGCGGATTTATCATACGGCTGTTGAAGGAAAATTTGTTCAAATGCCTCTTCGTTCAATGTAAAACAAACCATTTCAACATCGCTTAACGTATGAAAAGCACTCGGTGCAATGGCTGCTGACAATCCGAACGGTACGGTCTGGCCAAACAGCATCATACGCTGCAGGCCCAGGAACTGGACGTTATCCGTTTGCTGCAACGTCTTCCGATACCAATCCATCGCACGAACCTCCTGCTCATCCGTGGACAGATTTTGCTGGAACGAATACACGCCGCCGTCTTTATAAAAAAAATGGATCGCAAGAAGCTGGCTCGACATCGAGTAGGTGTATCGGCTAAGCGCAAGCCCCAGCGCATTGATGTAAGCATAGCGATTGCTTTCATCCGCTTGATGCAGCGCTGTGGCAATCGATAAGATATCCCGATCGACTCCGACTGCTGCCGTCACGTACTCGATCTTGCTGATCTCCTGCTGGGCAGAATAGGTGACCGCATGCAGCGTCTGTAGCGAACGTTCTGTCGTTTGCTGCAGCAGATCGCGCTTGTATACTTGCAGAATCATGGTCGAAATGATCACGATAGGGAACACAACCATTACAACTAACAAGACATGGAGCGTCGCCGAAAACGTCCACGGTTTAGCTAACAACTTCATCCTGGGCACCCCGCCATGTCAAAATACAAAAGATGACTTTCTCACCTTACATTCGGTCATTTTGAGGAAATGTCCTTTTTTTCCTTTTGAATTCGACAAAGATTCTTATATTTCGACATGATTGAGTTACCGATTATATTCGGTTCTGCTTAATGACTAGCTTCTTTTAAAAGCCTCTTTAATACGACCACGGCTTCTGCTCGGCTGGCATGTTCCTGCGGGGCGAAATCTTGGTCTGTTCTTCCGTTCATTAAGCCCGCAGCCACAGCAAGCTGAACGAAGGGCTTGGCCCATTCGCTGACGGCACCCTCATCACCGAATGGAATCGCTCCAGTCGCCTGCATATCCTCCACTTTCGTTCCAATTGCAATCGCTTTCGCTCTGATGAGCATCGCTGTCATTTCCTCGCGCGTAATGTTTTTCTCAGGCGCAAATTCATGCACCGAAATGCCGTCAACCAACCCTGCAGCATAAGCCTTTTTCACCGTAGACTCGTACCAGGAGCCTGAAGCAACATCGTCGAACGGAATTTGACCGGCATCATCTGTCAGATTTAATACTTTGGCAATGAGTGTCGCGAATTGCGCTCTTGTCACACTCGTATCTGGTGCGAAATGATCGTCATCCATGCCTTCCACGATTTGTTTGCTGACCATCTCCATAATGTCGGGTTTGGCCCAGTGCCCGACTAGATCACTGAAAATTTTGGTGAAATCCTGAGATTGGTTTAAAGATAAGGATTGGCTTTTCAAATTGTGATCAACCATTTTCAGGGACGTCCACGTCACATTTGTTGTTCCTACTTTTTTGGCTTTAAACGTGATGGTACCAAGAACGACATCTCCTTTTTCGCCACTGACCTTACCCACCTTTGTGTGTGCTATGGTTACTTCATTGTTTTTCACAATTGGCGAGATGGAGAACCCTTCTATTTTCGTTTCCGCCTTGACTACTTCCAGCTTGCTTGCATCAATGCTGAATTTGGCCTCATACGCATATAAATCGGCAAGCTGCTCCCCCTTCAAGGTGACGGTAAATTCCCCCGTTGATTCCGTATCGGACGTCGACAATGTAAATTGGGACACGTCCTCGGCAAAGACTGCTGGTGCAAAGACTAATGTGCTGCATAGTGTGCATAAGGCGGCACTAAGAATCATGTTATTTTTCATTTTAGTTCATCCTCTCTTATCATTCGACAGTTTTTGCAAACGCTTACAATTATCGGTATAAGAAATTGCTCTCAAGTAAATTATAGCGATTCATGAAAGGCAGGCTCATGATGTTTTTTGTCCTATTCATGATTATTTTTGTACCTATGCCTCTCGAAGGGGGACCTCCCACAAGAATATTGGGGAACTACAGACCGCTATGGTTGCATGCGCAGTGTGTTTCCGATCGTTACACAAAAAAGCCCGCTTCACTTCGTCCACGAGACGAAATGAGCGGGCTTACATCCTACACCCCTACAGGCTGCCCAAGTTTGGCAGACTCATAGGCGGCAAGCGCTACTTGCGCCGCTTTTAAACCATCTTCACCTGTGACCGGTACCTGCTCGCCTTGGCGCAGCGCCTTGACGAAGTCGCGGATCATAAAAGCGTCCATATTGTCTCCCCAGAAGGTGTATTGTCCTTTACCCGCTGCATTGCTGAACAGGTCATTCTTCTGCGCAAACCCGTCCACTGTAATGACTCCCTGAGTGCCGATAATCTCCATCGTCACATCTCCCCATGTCGGGAACGATTTGGGACGCGACCAACTCGTATCCAGAACCGCGAATACGCCGTTGTCGAACTTGATGTGCAGCATGCCAGCATCTTCCACTTCAAGTTCTTCTCTGAAAAGCGTAGCCGCATAAGCGTACACTTCCTTCACTTCCGACTGTAAAAACCAGTTCATCAAGTCCATCACATGCACGGTGTGGTCGAGAACTGCCCCGCCTCCGGACAAGCTCTTGTCGATGAACCATCCGCCAGGATTACCCCCGTGATTCGTCCCTTTAATTGCGACGATGTCACCAATATCGCCACGCTCGATGGCTTCCTTCGCCCGCACCACAGCCGCCAAATAGCGGCAAGGAAAAGCAGTCATAAGCTGCACGCCATTAAGCTTGCAGGCAGCAATCATTTGCTCCATCTCTACCATTGTTGTGCCAAGCGGCTTCTCGCAAAGCACATGTTTTTTCGCATTGGCTGCGTCGATGACAAGCTTGGCGTGATGTACATTCTCCGAGCAAATAATCACGGCATCCACATCCTGTGCAAGCAAGTCACGGTAATCGGCATAATACGCTACTTTGTGGCGCTCCGCGATACCTTCAACCCGGCTTTTCACTTCATCTGCAATCCCAACGATTTTGACATCAGGCAGCTCTAGTAAACTATTAAAATAACTGAATGCATGACCATGCGCGAAGCTAATCATGCCTATTTTCAACGAATCCATGATAGGTCCCTCCCGGAATGTTTGACTCCTTTTATAACAGTACAGCTTTGCCAGTCTGAATCGATTCAAGCGCTGCATTGGCGATTCTTAATGCTTCGCATGCATCATGCGCTGTTACGATTGGATCGCTGCCGTCACGGATGCAAGTCAGAAAATGTTCAAGCTCGATGTAATACGGATCAAAGAAGCTTGGGCTTTGCGGAATTTCAACAGCTTTCCCCCCGCTCTCTGGAGGAGAAACCTTGCGTATTTGTAAGGATTGTGCATTCATACTATCGGTCCGAACAAGTCCCTCGGAGCCTGCAAACTCTGCCGCATAGCGGAAGGATCCCGGATAGCCCCAGAACGCTTCCAGATTAGCCACTGCGCCGCTTTCAAAAACTAGCGTAACGAGGGCATAATCCATCGTACCCTGACATTTGTTCATCGCGTAAACCGACTTGACCTCGCCAAGTGTCCAACGCATGAAATCGATGTCATGCACCATCAAGTCGACGATCACACCTCCGCTTTTGTCTGCGTCCATAAACCAGGGCCTAGCTTCTCCTGGATGACCACCCACACGCCGTGCATTCGCAACACCGACTCTGCCGATTTGACCGGCATCAATCTGCTGCTTCATCTGCGCATATTCAGGGAAAAAGCGCACGACATGTCCAATGAATAAGCGAACCCCATTATCCTCACAGCAAGCGATCATTTCTTTGGCATCTTCCAAATGCAGCGCCACCGGTTTCTCACAGATGACATGTTTCCCTGCTTTTGCAGCTTGAAAAACAACCTCTTTATGTAAGTAGGTAGGAACTGCGATACTGACAACATCAAATTCGACAGCTGAAAGCATCTCCTCAAACGTCGCGAACGCGGTCGTTCCTACTTTTTTTGCAGCCTCCGCCGCATATTCCACATTAATATCACATACGCCAACCAGTTCTACGCCGGGCATCTTCGCATAACTCTTCGCATGCCACTGCCCCATACCGCCACAGCCGACTACTGCAACTTTCATCTCTCACTCGCCCTTTCAAATGTTGTATACTAATTAAAGCAATCATACCGATTCGACAGCCATTCAAAAATGACGTGGTTTGTCTTGTTTATATCCAAATTTGCCGTGATGGACTAGGTGATGTTACATATGGAAACGTTCAAAGAACCCATTCATTATCAGAATGAACACCTGTGCATGAAGGTCTGGCAGTTCACCAATACAAGTCCGAAGAGTCGTCATTCGGGGCAGCAATGGCACTACCATAAAGAGGTTGAACTCATTATCGTGCAAGAAGGAAAACTTGATATTCGTACACCGGACAATCTCTATCACCTCTCGCCGGGAGAAGTCGTCCTGATCGGCTCTTCCCAGCTTCATCACAGCTATAAGCCGGAAGACGAACCTCTTGTCTACATCGTGCTCCACGTGGATCTTCAGCCTTATTTTGATCCTGCGATGATGATGTATTATCGGCATTTCTCAGAAATGGTGCGGCCGCTCGAAGATCTGAACTATATGTTCCTTGAAAATGAGCGCGCCAAACAGGAAATCGGCCGAATCATCGTCGACATTCATGCCGAAATGATGGACAAAACCAAAGGCTATGAAATTGCCATGAGCATGCACATCAAACATTTGCTGTTAACGCTGCTGCGCCATGACCGGCGCGAGCTGCTGCAGCCTTTCGGCTTCGTGGATGCGGCTGTCATGAGGCCTATTCTCGATTACGTAGAAGCCCATTTAGGAGAAAAAATCGAGATGGAAGAAGTTAGCCGAAGTGCTGGAATGAGCTATACGTACTTCTCTAAATTTTTCAAAAAATGCGTTGGTGTCTCGTTCACCGATTATGTGAACCGGCAGCGGATTCGCAAAGCCGAACAGCTGCTCATTACCAAAACCGACATTGTCACCGATATAGCCGTGACTGTGGGGATCGAGAATATGGCCCATTTTTATGAGCTATTTAAACGCTACAATGGCTGCACGCCGAAGGAATATGTCAGAAAACTGCTGCGGGATAGCTGATTTTTATGTAGAACACGAAACAAGATGGTACAATGGAAGTCGATAGCTTTTCATTCGAAATTTCAGGAGGATTAATGATAATGAGAGATACCTTTTTATTCGGAGCATTGGACAAATACCGCAATCGGTTGCTGCAATTGGTGGCAGGATGTCCTGAAGACCTAAGAAATGTCGTGCCAGAGGGGTTTAACAACAGCATTCATTGGCAGATCGGTCACGTTCTTTCGGTGACGAATCGCATCGTATTCACTCTTTCCGAACACCCTTCGTTACTTCCAGCGAACTATTTATCCTTTTTCGGCAATGGGACAAGACCTGCGGATTGGCAAGAAGAATCGCCTGCGTGGGATGTAATCATCGCACAACTGAAGGAACAACCAGCTCAAATTCGCGAGTCCTTGCACGAGAAGCTGGAAGTGCCAGTCAAAGAGAACATGCTGCACGCTGCGAATATTGAACAGCTAATCAACACCAATATCATGCATGAAGCCAATCACTTGGGTGTTATCTCTGCTATGTTGAAAGTATTGAAATAATTAGGAACAAAAAACAGCCGTTCAAAGGTAACTTTGAACAGCTGTTTTTTATTATCTATTCATCCCTATTTTTCAATCGGACCAGTATCCACGACCTCAAAGTCGCTGCCTTTCAGCTTGCTCAGCTTACGTAAGTCATCGTCATCCCATTTCGGATCAGGCGCACCGCTAACATAGAGATCACTGCCGTTATCCGCAACGATCATGCCATATTTCTTCATGGCACGAAGGATAGCTTGATTCGTTGGCGAGTAGCCGGAAATGTCAAAGTCGTCCCGCAACCGCAGTCTTAGCCCCATAGGAGGAAGATTGGCGTCCGTACTGCTCGAAGCATAATGGGTGGCTGGGGCGATGAATCCCTTTTGTGTTTGGCGGACCGTGAACCGCAGGGCATGGTTAATTTCCCCGGCAGATGCTTCGTCATAACGGACAAGACCTGGGAAAATCGGCAAACCGGCTGCATCAGCAGATGTCCAGTACTTTGTCCGCAAGGCGTTCGATTTCAAATCCCATTTGGCGCCGTTCGAAGCTTTCCAACCATCATCTGTCGGGTGTGCATTGTACAATTCATACAGGTATTGATTATCTTTATCAACAACGACGACATGACGGTCGCCGTCACTGTTAGGCCCGCCCTCAATTGGCGCATTCAGGGGAATCGGATAGGGACCAGGATCGCTCTCATCACCATAGTCGGTGAATGTCACATTTACCTTCGGCTGATCCCCGCCTACAACCGTGTATGGAATACCGATTGGGGCGCCTTCCCACATCGTGCCGAAATCAGCATGCAGACTCGTATTCAAGCCAATTGAGGAGATGAACTGCGCCGATTTCTGATGGACAGGGTAGCTAGAAATATCGGTATTCCATGGGTTGTCCTTTGGAAACACTTGCAACGCTGCCGATTCTGGTACTGGATTCTGAACGGGCTTGTCCCCAACATAGATAGAGCTTGTTGCATCATCCCAGCCTACCGGTTTCCCTAGTGATTCAGACAGAAATCTTAGCGGTACATAGGTTGTATCTTTGTAAATAAATCCCTGTAAGTCCTTCGGAGGCTGCTTGCTCTCACCATCGAAATAATACTGTAATTTGCGAAAATAAACGTCTATTCCGACCGCATCAGTCGCCGCGTAAGTAAGCCCTGAGAAGAATAGGGCGCCACAAACGAAGCCGACTGTTCCCGCTTTCCATTTACTCAATCTATGGTCACTCTCCCATTTACCTATTGATATTATGGATTCTTTCGCCTAACATTAAAGTATTCGAAAGCTATCCCTCTATTTATGTCGTTTCCACCCGGAAAATGGTCCCATCATCTCGGTAATAGTAGCAAATTTCATCCATTATCGTGCTTAAGCGGACAGATTTATTAGTAAACTTTTCAATAATTCCGCGGTCTACTTCACAGTAAACACCATCAGCATCTGTCTGCAGCACGGAAACCGTCGATTGAGATAAAGCTGCGATAAAAAGATCCGCATCAGACTCCAACATCTTTTGCATGGGGACAGCCTCACCTTCGGATAGGTCAATAGCGACCAGCTTTTTACAAAATATTACTTGAGTATATGTAGGATCTTATGATGTATTAACCTTTTATTCGTAATCGCTTTTATTTCGAAGGGGGATGGTGCCATTGATACGGATTGACAAGTATGAGAGCCTGACCGCATTTAAAAAAGACGTGATCTCTTTCTTAGAACAAGATGAAGCCGCCAACAATTTATTATTGGGAGTTCTGCAATCTTTGAGTGAGCAAGACCTAACTCCCCTTTTGATGGCTGCTGTACGGAAAAATAACGACATCACATTGGTCTTGTTTCAAACACATCCGAAACAAATTATTTTATCAAAACCCGATGCTCTTTCCTCACAGGATATACACGATCTTGGAGGGAAGCTAGCGCATACCGTTCAAACCATCCCAGGTTTTATTGGCGAAAAGAAAGTAACCATCGAACTTGCCATGTATATATCACAAGCAAAGGGGACACCTTCCAGGATCCTTATGGAACAAACCATTTACAAGCTAGAGAAGGTTAAACATACACGGCATACGAATGGACAACTTCGGCAAGTGATAGATAGCGACCATCCGCTAATAAAAGAGTGGGTCTATCAATTCTGCCTGGAAACGAAACAACCCCTTAGTTTAGAAGAAGCGTCTAACAAGGCCACCTTTCTGATTAATAAAGGAAATTTAGTTGCATGGGAAATGAATGGAGCATTGGTTTCCATGGCCTATGCCACTCGTCCTACTCAACACAATATTACCATCACCTATGTCTACACACCTAGCAATCAAAGAAAAAAAGGATACGCCTTAGATTGTGTGGCTGCGTTTACGCAACTGTTGCTGGATCGTGGCTATCAAACAGCAAGCTTATACGCAGATCAAAGCAACCCAACATCAAATTATGTTTATAAACAAATTGGATACGAAGAGATTATGGATTCCATCGTCATCCAATTCCAATGACGCCATAAGTTGCGAAGTCAATCTATCAAATAAGAGGCTATCTCCTAAGTCATTTCTGACCTCGAGACAGCCTCTTCGCTTCTTATTTATGATGGCCCTTCGGTTTTTTGCCGCTCCATCTTTCATCAACCTGCTCACTGGCCGATTGATATCTCGCATCCACACTAATCCGATACTGGTTCGTCGTATTTTCAAGCGAACAGTGCATCAAGAACATACCGAATATCAACACATCCCCAGCCTGAAATTCGGTTGTTGCCCACTTACCGCCAAACTTCTCCGTGATGACTAGCGGATCATCGGTATAGTGTCCGATTCCATCGCGGTCTGAATCTTTGGAGCCGTAGGATTGCTTCAATTTCTCGAAACGGTGTGAACCTAAGCAAATAGCCAGTCCACCCATTTCGTACGATACGTCTCCAAGGGGCGACCATACGGTGTAGACGTTCTGAGTTCCTCTGCCCATATACACAATATCGTAGTGTGCTCCAGTGAAATCCCCCTTACCTACGGCTCGTAGCCATTTGTAATGATACGTTAGCGACTGTTCCCCAATGAATTCATCGAAAAAGCGCATGATATGTTCGCCATTCAAGACATTCAACAGAGCGGGCAGATCTTCATTCGTTCCCCCCATAAAAATGGTTTTGCTGCCGTCAGCCATAACGCCGTCTTCTAGCTGCGTGTCGCGATCCAGCTTGCCCATTTGAGCCATTTTTTCCAAAATACTCGTCCGAGCTTCCAGCACCTTATCTCTATCATGAAATCCACGGATTAATAAATAGCCATCTTCCTCCATTCGTTCACGCAGTGCCTGCTTATCATACAAAATATCATTGGAGCTTCGAAGCTCCGTTAATTGCTCGCCATCCATCTCTAATTCGCGATTTCCTACCTTCACCATCATTACACATACACTCCTCTACTTGTGGTTTCTGATTTAAGTGTAGAGGATTCACCTGTTTCCATCCATGGATTGAAAGTTTAATTCCATGTATAATTGTACATATATATCAGTAAATTCAGCTATTATTCCCCATTTAAATGTACATCAGAACGATTTCCAAGGAGACGTTGTTTCATGTCCTTCATGAATATCCCTTACGGTGTAGGAAATACGCCTATCCCTCTCGCATCCTTTATTTCGATTTGGAAAGTCCAAGCCAATGATACCTACACGAATATCAAAGGGAATGGGTTTGAAGTTCCCGGCCTATTTATTACCTATGAAGGCAAAGGGCTGCTTTCTCAAGGGGATCAGCACTATGACTTGCATGCAGGCACTTATTTTATCGTTCCGGATGGGAAACCTACCTCTTACAGATGTCAGGGCAATGACTGGAAGTTTTATTTTCTTGATTTCAGCTCTCTGGATGCCATGCAATCTCTGCTGCTGCCCGTAAACGAAGTGGTTTCGACAGGGAAAATAGCTGAAGCTATTCAACTGTGTGAACGAATCATCGATCTATTGATTGCTGAGCCTTTTGGATATGCTCATTCAGCCAATATCCTCCTGCAGGAAGTCATGCTACTCTTCGCTAGAGAGCACTCTGCAGCCCCTGCCACCCGCCATACAGAGCTCAATAAAATTATGATTTATATCCATCGAAATTTGGACAAAGTGATTCGGGTTGATGAGCTTGTTACCCAAAGCGGCATGTCTCGGACTACTTTTTTCTCTCGCTTTCGTTCTATAACAGGCCTATCTCCCAGCGAGTATATGTTGAATTTAAAGCTCGAATCAGCCAAAATATCGCTGGAGACAACGAGCTTATCCATCAAAGAAATTGCCGCCCATTTGCAATTTTATGATGAATTCCACTTTTCCAAGTTGTTTAAAAGGAAGTTCGGTTTGTCGCCTAGTGCTTTTCGCCGTCTAACCTGACAAAGGCTGCCAAATCGCTTATTTCAAACGATGACAGTTCCACCATCTTCCCCCTCCCCCTATAAGAGGTAGGTGACATACCAAAGTATTTGGTAAACGAGCGGGTAAATGAATAAAGCTCCGGTTATCCGAGAGATAAAGCAATTTCTGTCACGGATAAAGCTGTCTCCCTCAGTAGGAGGTATCATTCTCATACGAAGCTGCCTGAAAGCGAGCGCAAGCAATTAGTTGCAACCTACTACGGCATGATTAGCTGTATGGATAAATACATTGGCCGTATCTTAGACCGGCTGGATGAGCTTGGCCTTGCCGACAATACCATCGTGGTGTTTACCACCGATCATGGTCACTTCTTTGGACAGCATGGCCTGCAGTATAAAGGCGGCTTTCATTATGAGGATCTTATCAAGCTCCCATTTATCGTTCGATATCCTGGACATGTGCCTGCGTATCAAACATCTCCTGCCATCCAATCGCTCGTCGATTTAGCTCCCACCTTCCTATCCATGGCGGAAATTCCAATTCCTCCCCATATGACAGGGGTTGATCAAAGCCGAGTGTGGACTGGAAAGGCCAGCATGGCTCGCGATTACGCCATCTGTGAATTCCGCCATGAGCCAACGACCATTCATCAGAAAACGTATGTCGGCGAGCGATACAAAATCACGGTGTATTATAAACTTGCTTTGTTACTTCTACATTCGCTTCTTTAACTACCGATCTAACTCTACTCCTACCTCAGCTTCTCTTGATACTGCTCTGTTACTTCTACTTCGCTTTTAACTAGCATCCTTGCCCTTCATTGGATAAAATCCAATGAAGGTGCCCTTTTTAGTTATATATCCTACTCTCATTGGATGAAATCCAATGAACCCCCTAAAAAGCAACCCATTTAGCGCCAATTTCGATCATCACATTGCATTTCGTCCAATGAAATTGATATCCTAGCCGTCATATCGGCCATCCCATTGGATTTCATCCAATGAAAGCGTCTTTTAGACTTCGCTAAGCTAAACCTAACCAGTGTTCCTCATCCAGAGAAACATAAATATGGGTAAGCTTTGCTTACCCCAAAAACATATAAATTCTGGCGTGTTAAATAAAGCTGCCAATCGCTCGTATCAAGCGATGGCAGCCAGTCGTTTCATCTTAATTTTCGTTCCACAATCGTCTCAAGTTGTTCATGCCGAGCCTTGACCCCAACTCGCAATCTTCCATTCCCTCGAATTCCACCGTGACATAGCCATCATAACCTGAGCTTTTGATCAGCTTGACGACTTCCCGGATTTCAATATCTCCTTGGCCAACGATTGCGCCTCTTAAATAGTTCCCATTGGACGTCCGGAACCAATTGCCTTCTCCCGGGTCTTGGAAATACGGTCTGAAGTAAAAATCCTTAAAGTGAATTAAGGAAGCATACGGCAAATTCTTGCGCACACCGACCAACGGGGCTTCATCTACACACATAAAATTGCCTACATCCAATGTTGTTTTGAAATTAGGTCGATTTACTTCGAGCAGCACTCGCTGTACACGGTCGCTTGCTTGCACGGAAAAGCCGTGATTTTCGATCGTCGTCGTAATGCAATATTCTGCCGCATAGTCAGCAATGATCTGGCTGCCGCGAACAATCAGCGGTAAGCTATCTTCAAAGTATTGGATGGTCATTTTCTCAGGAGGCAAAGTGAAAGCGGTGACATCATGTCGCATATGCTTAATACCCAATCGATGTACAAGATCAACGTGCTGCTTGACGCGATCCATTTCCGCTGCGAATTCCGACTCCGTTTCCTGTACGAAATTAGCGGGAATGGAATAGTTGGAAAGGTCGATGCCGACCGCCTTCGCCTTATCCCTAAGCTGATCTGCGAGTTCCAGATTATCCACCAGCGTGTAGCCGTAAGGAACAAGCTCCAGATGCTCGCCGCCGTTCTCTTTCACCCAGTCAACAGCATCCAAAATTGTCATTTTCCCTGATTTCAATGCCTGCAGTAAACTATACGAACTTAGTCCGACTTTCATCTTCTTACCTCCCGTATTCGTTTCCATTACCAACATGATGAAAACTTAGTTCTAGAAGATTCGCATCCTGATCACTCTCCGTAATCTCAACAATGACGCCACGGACTTTTATGGCTGGGACTCGAATAATGGCTTTGTGACCAATATGTTGTCCCTCATAAATGGTGACAGGTCGTCTCGATTTTTGAGTGATGATACTAATCCTAAAACTTCTTACCTGTTCGCCGTCAGTCAAATCTTCTGCAAGGACAACAAGATCAAGCATGTGCGCTTGCTCTGTCTCGTAAACCCATGTATGGCCCCGTTTATCGCATTGCGCCAGTGTTGCGAATGGACTTCCTACCTGTCTGCGAATTTCCGAACCGAAATCAAGCAGTCTATCCACGTCCTTCTCAGGAAGCAGGCCACTTCGATCCGGCCCGATATTGAGAAGTAAATTTGCGCCCCTGCCAACCGAGTGCAAATAAATGCCCATTAGTTCTTCCACACTTTTCAGGGTATGTTCGTCGCTGTCACTATAAAACCAGTTCCCCCGCATCTGGACATCGCACTCCGCAGGCAGCCACAATCGATCGCCTAACTGCTCTTTTTTCTCCGTCAAGATGGAAAACTCCGTAGCGTCAACGACATTGAAGCAGGGCACAGGCGCAATGCCGTCCTCGTTTCCTACCCACCGAAAATCGGGATCACCCATGTTAAAAATTAAAATTTGAGGCTGCATCCGGCGAATTTCACCAATAATGCGATTCCAATCATACGAATGCCCTTCAGAGCCGCAACCATCAAACCAAAGGATGTCAATTTCACCATAGTCGCTGAGCAGTTCGGTTATTTGATTGACGAAATAATCATCATAGGCTTTCGAATCCTGGGTGTAGAAATCCGCTGAACCGTCATATGGTGAATAATACAGCCCCGGCTTCACATCATATTTGCGGCATGCATCAACAAATTCGCGAATGACATCCCCTTTCCCTTCCTTCCACGGGGAGGCTGCTACACTAAATTGACTGTAACGGGAAGGCCAGTTGGAAAACCCATCATGATGCTTCGCCGTTAGAACTGCGTAGTTCATTCCAGCCTCTTTGGCCGTTCGAATCCACTGCTCACAATCCAAACGAACGGGGTTGAAAGCAGCTGGATCCATCCGCCTTTCATCGAAATCAACGTAACCTTCGTAGAACGTGCGCAGCCCAAAATGAAGAAACAATCCAAACTCCCAATTTTGATAAGCTAATTGTCTGGCTGTTGGGGTTAACTTCTGTACCGTATTCATATCATCCGCCCTTTCTCATTCCATTGGTATAATTGGTCATAGTCATCTACCTTAAAACTGTATAACTGCTTGGCCGTTTTGCCAGAAGAGGACGCAAGTTCTCGCGGATGCTCGAATCGAAATACGTGTTGAAGGATCTCTTCAACAACCGCTTCCTGTCCATTCCTTTTCAGCAGCTGCATGTATTCGTAATCACGAATGCCGCGCTGCAGCCATTTGTAACGCAGTGAAAGCAGCGGTTTGCCGCTTTTCCCCGGATACACGAAATTCGTATCGCCTGCCTTCCAGATCAGCGGACGATAGGATAGCTGCTCCAGCGGTTTGTCTGGCCACACGGTATAATTCCAGCGCAGAAAGCCGTCTAATTTCAGCTTTTCCACGAGCCAAGGGATGACTCGCGACTCGATCGAAGGCGAACTAAGGAACGTGTTCGGTTTCTCCGGCGAGCAGCAGACATAGTACGCGAATGTCCCCTTCGCGTCCTTTCTAAGCTGCGCAAGCTGTTCAACTTCCTCGGCCGCGCAGTCAAGAACTGGCACATAATCAACAATTCCTTCGATGTTTTTACGAATAAATGCTGTATGATTGATGGCCGCTTTATACCTCAGCGAGGGCGCCATATCGCGTAAGCAGACTAAGCTTTCCTCAAATAAGTCGATATCCTCAGGTTCATCAGCAACAACACGAACACGGTCGATCCACCCTCTTGTGATAAAGTGCTGCTCTAATGCCACGACATAATCTTTGAGATCCTTTTTATCCCGAATAAAGGCATAACAGCCCGTTGCTTCATCCAAAAAGCGAACGCGGATGGCATCTGGGTAATCCGCCACAACCCCGCCGTAACCCTCATCATCGTGCTTCCAAATGTTGATTAAACCGAACACTTCCAATTCTGCGGAAATGCCATGCTTTGTCCCTAGCTCAACATATCGATCCAAGTGGGCAAAATCATAGTCAAAACGCCCCTCTTTCCTCCTTACAATCGGAATGATACTGTATTCATTCAAATCGGATGGCTCGGCATCGATAAAAGATCGTTGACCGCTCCACGGTTCCTCGGAAACAACGAGCGTCAATGCCTTTTGCCCGAGCTGAGCCAAGCTATGAAGGTATGAGTCCAGGTGTTGGAAGTGGTCATCCGACCAATAGGAGACATCATATTTTCTGGCTATATTGCAGTTATGCTGCCATAAGTCCAAATAAAAAGAATAGTCTTGAGGCCTCGGCAGCGCTTCTTCACGGATCGTCAGGCGAAACGTCAATTCGCTCTCCATAACCTCATCTTCGAACATCTTATGTGTGTAGAACTTTACCTTTCCTTCATATTGACCAGCAGCAGCCAATTCATCGGCATGAAGCTCCACCCAGATCGGCTGAATTTGGCGCTTCCGAACTAATTGACAGGTTTCATCCAGCAGGATATCAGCTATCATGGCGCGATTATCGCCCTCAATCAACCCGATAAGCTGAAAGTCAACTTGATAAGGAGCATCCGTCTCACCCTCGATGCGGACAATTGGAATCGGTCCACTTTTCCCTAACAGCGCATCCCGACTATGTGTAACAAGCAAATCTTCTTGATCGGAACTGATCAATACCTGAAAGGCAGCACTGTCATTTTTGCAGCAAGCAAGCTCTAAGTGCTTCACCTGCGTATCTTCACGCCCCTGCTTCCACCAATTGGCTGACCATACATACTTGTAGAACATGTTTTGCAAACCGAAGTTCATTTCATCCGTCACCTCCTAGCTTTCCAGATTACTTTTTGGCAACGGCCTTCTGATAAATTTCCACATATTTACCAATCTGCAGGCCATCAAAGCCTTTTACATAGCTATCCCATTCCTTCTCGATGTCTTTGCTGCCCGTAATGAACTGTGCCATGTTGGACTTGATGTAATCGCGTATAGTTGTTTTCAATTGCGCTGCAACCTCCGCATCTTCCAGTGCGATGAATACGCTGGGTGGATACATAACTTTCGACTGGAAGGGTTCATATTTCGCTGATTCACGCTTCAAACGTACTTCATACGCCCCTTCTGCAAGCGGATCTTGCAGAGCTGCCCATGAATCGCGATATTGGAACGTACGGAGCGACGGCCCGATTTGTTCCCAACCATCATTGTGCGTAGGTTTGTTGTCAACCTTAGGAATAACTGCATACTTCGCCGGCTTGCCGTTCATATCAAGCTCGCCGTCCTTCGCTTTGCGCCATCCAACGTTTTCCGTGCCGCGTTCTTCGAGTACAATCGCTTCTTCTGTGTACAAATAGTCTGCCAAGCGGATCGCTGCAATCTGCTGCTCTTTGGTTGCTTTATTGGTAATCGCCATTTGCGAGCTGCCCACTCCCGCAAAATATCCGGCTTGCTGCACACCGTTAGGTCCTTTGAGCGGAGGTACGGTAACATAATCTTTGTGACGCGGATGCTTCTCGTCCGGCGAGTGCGCGTAACTGATCAATGCGGTCGTTATGCCGCCCATCGCATTTGCGTCCTGGCGGTTACCCAACTGCTGAATCGCATCGGAATTTTGTGTAAAAGATGCGGGATCGATCAGTCCTTCCTTGTACAACTTGTTCAGGTACAACAAACCTTGCTTCCATTCCAGTTTATTAGCAGTCAAATCTACCTTGCCGTCCTTTAACTGGAGGAACGTACCGCTGTCTTTATCGATCTGATCGTCGATGATGAAAGCGTTCATCAAGAAAGAGGCGATATTGCCTGCCCACATGTCATCCGAACCCGTCAGTGGTATTTCATCTTTTTTCCCATTGCCATTCGGATCTTTTTCCTTAAATGCCTTCAATACTTCATAAAACTCATCTGTCGTCGTTGGCATTTTCAGTCCAAGCTTATCCAGCCAAGCCTGATTAATCCACAGCTTTTGAGCATAATTACAATGGTAGCACTCGTTCACTTGCGGAAGGGCATAGATATTGCCGTCCGGCGATGTGATTGAACTTTTCAAGTAAGGCAGATCAGCCATGGCTTTCTTGAAGTTAGGCGCATATTTATCTATCAAATCGTTCAGCGGAATAAACACGCCTTGTTTACCGTACTTCATCTGCTCATCTTTGGTTAAAGCGCCTTGCAAAATCACTTCGGGGTAGTCGCCGCTCGCGAGCATCAGCTGTTTACGGTCATTCAGCGCTTTGTCAGGTACGAGATCCCATTTAATTTGAAGGTTTGTCTTGTCCTGAAGATATTTGGTAAACGAGTTGGTCTCCATATTTTCGATACTGGCCAGCTGCGGCGCGAACATTCGGATCGTCATCGGCTTCTTCACAATCGGATATTGTCCAACTGGTGTGAACTCTTCGCTTGCGGCTGGCGCGCTGCCTGAAGGGGAATTTTCCGCAGATGTACCGGAATCCGTGCTGCAAGCGCTCAAGATGAGCGAGAAACAAAGTGCTGCTCCTACGGCGCCAGTGTATGATTTTATCCATTTTCTCATAGTGACAACTCCTCCCATTTTAACAAACAATGTAAATTCAACCTTTTAATGAGCCAATCATGACACCTTTAACAAAATGCTTCTGCACAAACGGATAAATAATGAGGACTGGCGCGCTTGCCACAACAATGAGCGAATATTTAAGCAGGTCCTTCAGACCTTGCTGGGCCAACATCTGGTCGACTTTGGACACCATGGTCGGATCTATCGTATTGAGAATAAGAATGTTGCGCAGAACGATCTGCAGCGGGAACAAATTCGGTGATTTCAGGAAAATTAAAGCATCGAAGTAAGCGTTCCAATGGCCGACAGCATACATCAGTGTCAGCACCGCCAGAATCGGCTTGGAGAGCGGAAGTACGATACTCGTAATGAATCGGATGTCGCTGCACCCGTCGAGTTCCGCCGCTTCTGCAATTTCATCAGGTATTGAGGTTTGAAAGAAGGTGCGGGCAATAATTACTTGAAATACCGCCATAGCTCCCGGCAAAATCATCGCCCAGCGCGTGTCGAGTAGATGTAGGTTTTTGACCACGAGATAGAACGGGATAAGTCCACCCTCGAACATCATCGTGATCACAAGCAGCACCATGATGACATTGCGGCCGTAGAACGTTTTTTTGGCGATGGGATAGGCCAGCATGACGGTTAATGCAACGTTGACGATGGTGCCGACTACTGCGTAAAAAAACGAATTCATGTAACCGGTTACGATTTGCGGATTGCGGAACACCGCCTTGTAGCCCTCCAGCGTAACATCAACGGGAAGCAGCCACACTTTGCCGGAGACGACGGCTTGCGGTGAGCTAAACGATGAGCTGATGATGAAAATAAGCGGAAACAGGACGACAATTAACACCGCGATCAGAAAGATATAAATACCGAGCAGAAACAATCGGTCGCCCTGCGATTCGCGAATTCTTGACGTTTTTATCATAGAGGATCCTCCTTATTACGGACTACAGCGCCAGCGGTTACCATAAACTCGAACTGGACAACTTTTTGGCTATGTAATTGACCCCAACAAGTAGAATCAGATTGACAATCGAGTTGAAGAAACCAATCGCTGCCGAGAAGCTGAAGCTGGAACTGAGCAGCCCCACTTTGTACACATAGGTCGAAATAACTTCTGACGTGCTGACGTTGAGCGGATTTTGCATCAAATATATTTTTTCGAAGCCAAGTTTCATGATGTTGCCTAAATTCAGAATAAGCAGGATGACGGAAACCGGAATCAAGCTCGGAATATCAATGTTTAAAATTTTCTGCATGCGGGACGCGCCGTCCACTTTGGCCGATTCATAAAGTTCAGGGTTAACTCCTGACAAAGCCGCAATGTAGATGATGGCACCGTAACCCGTATGCTGCCAAACATCCGACCAAACGTAGATCGATTTGAACAAGCTGGGAATTCCCATGAAGTTGGTATTATCCACACCAAGCGTGTGTAGAAACTTGCTGATAATTCCAACGTTTGGCGACAAGGTGACAATGAGGATAGACACCATGATCACCGTCGAAATAAAGTAAGGCGCGTATGTAATCATTTGCACGCTGCTTTTGAAAAAGCCGTTACGAATCTCATTCAAAGCAAGCGCCAATAGGATCGGAGCTGGAAAGCCCACAAGCAAACCGTACATACTGATGCCCAGCGTGTTCTTCAAATAAAGCCAGAAATTCGGTGATTCGAAAAACTGTTCGAAGTATTTCAGACCCACCCATGGGCTGCCCCATATGCCTTTGATGACGTTGTAGTCTTTGAAAGCGATAACAACACCAGCCATAGGAATGTACTTGAATATGACCAAATACAGCAGCGGTAAACAGACAACTAGATATAACTGCCAATGACGCTTCATCTTTTTCATAGACGTTCCTAATTCCTTCTGCATGCTTAACATAGGCTCCTTCTCCTTTCTCCTTTCGTCTGGATAGCTTTGCGCTTTCACACCTTCATCGTAAAGGCGAACGCAGACTGCTGCAAGAAACAAGAATCGTACGCTTAACCGTTTTCGCATCTACTGAAAAAGCGCGTAGCCCCGGAGTTTCTCCGGAGCTGCTGCTTGATTATCTGGTTATAAGGACTAGGTAAATCAGCGAAACAAACTATTTTCTACGGTTTAACCAAATTCACCCAATCTGTTTGCGCACCGCATCTTCGCGGAATTCGCTGGGTGAACAGCCAACCACTTTTTTAAACACACGGCTGAAAGAGATTGCGCTTGTATAACCGATCTGCTCAGCCACCTCCTGCATCGGTGCTTGCGATTCCGCGAGCAGTCGCTGCGCCACCTGTATGCGGATATCAATCAGGAAGTCGACGAACTTCTGTCCCGTTTCCTCTTTAAACAGCTTGCTCACATATTTACTATTAATGTTAAAGGTTGAACTGAGGTAATCAAGCGACATATTCGGATTGGCGTACTCTTCTTCAATGAACTTCCGCATATCACGAATCGTAGCTGCATGCAGACGCTTGTCCTGCGCTTCCAGCAGAGCCGTGTACAAACTGTTCAATACGCTCAAAGATTCTTCCCGCATTTGTTCGAGGGAATGGCAGTCGTCCATGACTTTACTAAGCCTCGGCAGACCCTCCTGCACCCATATTTCTTGAGACTCTTTGGTCATCCCTGCCATTTCCCGCCCCAAATAATAGATTAAATAGTTCATCAGATTCGTAATTTCATCTTTGGTTAATAGACCAAGCTTCATTTCGCCAAAAAGCTCGTCATACTTCGCCTTCCATTCATCTTCGAGAAGTCTGAACGACTGAAGGATGGAGCGAATTGCATTGAGATGTGAAAAAACTTCGGCTTGACCGTGATTGGCGATATGCTCACTTGTGATTAGCCTGTTTTCGCCAAGCACAATTTTATAGGTAAGCGCCCTTAGCGCTTCTTTATACGAATTTGCAACGCTGGAAAGCTCTACAACCTGCTCACCAATTCCAATCGTTACCGTAAACTTCAGGTTCTCCTGAGCCCACACACGAACGTTATCAAAAAGCTGTAGTATCGAAGAACTGCTGGCCTCCTCTTCGCTATCGCTGAACACCATGACGCTAAGCTGATAAGCGGAAGTCCACTCTGCCCAAAGCACGAGCTCGTATTTCGGAGCGAGCTCCTGAATGACGCTGCGCAGCGCAAATTTGAGAAGATTCTGATCTTTGCGTGCATATTGACAGCAGAAATCACTGTATTTATCCATTTCGATCACCAGTACCACTTGTCGATCGGCAGTGTAGGGAAGCTCCAGACTGCTTGTTTCCTCCACCCATTCATCATGCGTTAGCCCCGTGTCGCCTTCGATGAGCTGATGGAATAAGTACCTCGTTCGGAGATGCCTGTCTTCTTCATGCTTTTGCTGATACTGATTCGATTGCTCAATAATATTGGACAAAGCCGATTCGATGAACGAAAACTCATCTCCCCCCTCCTTGGACAACGGGAGGCGGTAACCACGAATTCGCGCCACAATCTGCTCTAGTGGCCTCGAATTGCGCCGGGTCACATAAAGCAGCCACACAAATCCAACCACAATCATCGCGATTCCGATAATAAACCAAACGTTATATAGCGAGGACATAACATGAAACACCTTGCCGTTAACAAGCCCGCTTTGATAAGACCATCCCGTATAGCTCGATACATAATTCGAGAAAATCCTTGTCTGTTCGTTTGAACTGGAATCACGAAACAAATCGTTGCCCACGGCGTCCCGCAGGCCGATATAGCTTGTCTTCGAATCGTACAGATCGGCGATGCTGGTCCGTAAAGAATCCGTCGCCACATTGACGACGATCATTCCTTTCTCGCCAGTGATGAAGGGTGCGCCCCGCACCAAGCTGACTACAGGTTTGCTCCCTTTTACAGAAAATTGCTCAAAATTTCTTACGCCTGACCATTTTTTACTTGCTAACGGATCCTTAGCCCTCTGAATAAACGGCTCGTCCTTGTAGCTGCTTAACTGATCGCTTGTTGCATTACTGAGCACAAAGTTGTCATCAAACCGCACCAAATAGATCGAATCAATCATGGGGTACGAGGAGATCATATCCTGCATTTTTTTGACCGCGCTAATATGGATGAAAACATTACTTTTGTCTTCATTATTAAAGAAATTGATCAATTCCTTATTATTGATCGTTTCCATCATGACCATGTTGTCAATCGCCTTCAGCGAAGTGTCGATCAGGCGCATCGCCTGTAAAGACAACATTTTATTGGCATTTAGCGCTTCTTTGCGGCTTTGTTCACTCAGCACCTGAAAAAACACGAAAAACGTAAACGTGACCACGATAATAAAGATCGGCATATAGGAAAGCAGCAGCCGATTAAATAACGTTTTCCTCATGTTCAGCCTCCATTGTTCAAACGGAATAACGACGGTGAGCAAACCGGAGCATGGATCGCATGGATGGCTCTGCCTTTTTTGCGTCTTCCTACCAGTGTACACGCTTACATCTGATATCGTCCACACGAAGTCACACCTATCGGCCTTATTTGTAATGCTTAGGACTGACCCCTACATACTTTTTAAAAATCCTCGAAAAATACGTGCGTTCCATATAACCTAGCTTTAGTGCAATCATCTCAATGTTGTATTGTTTTTCTTTTAACAAGCCGCAGGCAATTTTCATTTTGAATTGATGGTAGTAATCAACGAAATTCACGCCGGTTTCTTGCTTGAAATACCGTGAAAAATAGCTCGGATTCAGAAATAAATAATCGGCAATATCCACCATCGAAATATTTTCAGCCAAATGATCCGTTATATACCGGTCGATTTGCTGCAGCTTCGGCTTTTTGTCTATCGCCATATGGATGGATGCTGTGTGCAGCTCTTCTAATTTGCAGCTGATTAGTTCAAGACTCTCTTTTAACCGCCTGCACCTCAGCAAGCAGCTATGAAACGTTTCTTCGCTTTTATGTTTAACTTCCAGTTCGATCAGACGAATTCGATGCGAGCATGCTGCCAGGAACATCCCCGACTCAATTCGCTCTTCACGAGCGAAAGCTTCTAAGGCACACAGGGATTTCGTAATCCCATCGATATTGGCATCTTTGACTTTGACGGCTTCTGTGATCCGATCCCACTGTTCCTCCAGCGAGTGATTGACATTCCACAAGGGAACTTCCAACAATTTGATCGCCCCAAACGTATCGTCTTCATAAAAAGATGACTTCTGCCACATCTTCATCGTCTTATAATTAGCTCTTATTCCCTCCACGCCTTTAAAAGGAATCCCATAATGAAGGAACACATCCATCTTCAAATACTGTTTAATCAGTTCACGTAAAGACAGTAAATAATCCTTAAACAGCGTTGTCGTATTCAGGCTTAGGTTCGGCTGATAATTATAAATACATATCAATTCACCGTCAGAATCTGAAAATAACGTGACCTGCTGCTGCGACTGCAAGGACAAGTCATTAGCTATGTTCCCCGCCGCATACAACAGCAAATTCATATCTTCAAATCTATACTGCTTATAGACGGAAGCCCTGTGAAAGGAACCTATCGCCATAAGAAAGTGCGAATGTCCCCAGTTGATGCCTAACCGCTTCCCATAACTAAGCATCTCCGTGGCAGATGATGTTGTTAGAAGCTGCTGAAAGTACGTCATTTTGAGTAAATCCTTATTTTTGATCAAATCTTGTTTATACACGATGTCCTCTACTTGATTCTTGGCCTCCGTTAGCAGTTGAATGGCTTTGCGTAGACTCTCACCCAGCTGTTCAGAGGTTAATTCATCCTTAATCAAATAGTCGACTGCATCTAATTGCACAGCTTTTCTGGCATAATGAAATTCTTCATGACAGGTTAAAAAGACAACCTGAAGCTCAGGCTTTAGTACTTTCAGCTGAGCTACCAGTTCCAAACCATCCATTTGCGGCATCCCAATATCCGTAATGACCAAATCGAGCTGCGTTTCTTGGAAGGTCTGCAAGGCACTTTCTCCAGAATGTGCCGTCGCAGCAATCCTCAGCCCCAACGATTCCCAAGGTATCAGTTTCGTCAAATATTTGATCATCGGCACATCATCATCTACCAACATGACATTCAACATGCAGATCCCCCTGTATCTAATTTCTCTGTAAATCCGAGTCTAACGGTCAAGCCGCCGAGCTCACTCTGTGTGCATGACATGGATGAGCCTCTGCCATATGTCATTTTCAGACGTTGATAAACATTCCACAGCCCCACCCGTTTATCCGATTGCCAGGCTTCTGTATCGTGCGAGCTTTGCAGCTCGGCATTGAGATGATCTATTTGCTCCGCACTCAGTCCCAACCCGTTATCGGAGATAACAATTTCCATGCTATTATCACTTTGCGCAGCGCGAATGACGATTCGAGGCTGATCGACGGCTTTCTTAAAGCCATGTACAAAAGCATTCTCCACGACAGGTTGAAGCAGAAGCTTCGGGAATTCTAGGGTAGCAAGCTCTGGAGGAAGCTCAATATCCAACTGAACCACAAGATCACTGCGCATCTGCATGATGTCCACATAATGAAACAACAATTTGCATTCATTCCCAAGGCTAGAGGGTTCATTGAACTTCATATATGCCCTTAATAAGCTCATTAAAGAATTAATCTTTTGACTATGAACCATCTCGTTGTCTAAAGCTAAATTGCACTTAATTGAATTCAGCGTATTCATCAGGAAATGAGGGCGAATCTGCGAATAAAGCGCTTGAAGCTCTAATTCACGCTTATGCTCTTGCTCCTGCTCGTTTTCCACGATAAGCTGGTTGATTTGTTCCAGCATAATATTCAGTGTTCGGCCCAAATCCGAAATTTCATCCTTGCCATCTTCTTCAAACCGAATCCGGCGATTGCCATTTCCAAATTGCTTAACGCCAGCTTGAAGCTGCCGTATGGGCCGATGAAGCCGCTTCGCTACATACATGGAGACGACGAAAAAGATTAGAAAAAAAGGAATGATCAGCAGCAGCGTAATGAAAAATGTTCTCGTAATTTCACCGGTAGCTTGCTCGTCCGGCGTTTCACTAATGAGCTTCCAGCCTGAATATTGGATTAAACTTTCATTTCTAATGCTGTTTTTTGCGGTAGCGTCCATGCCATAAGAAACATCCGGATTCCCGGCAATCATTTTGCCCTCGGCATCAAACAAAGCCAACTTCGAAGTACTTAACTGAGTGAACGCTTTCATAAAGTAGCGCTCAGGTATGGAAATAAACAATGTACCCAGCTGCTGTGTATCACTTGGTGATTTGATTACCCTTGCAAGCAAGTAGGCCTTGGTGGTAAATGAGTTTGCCCCCTGCGTTGGCACGGTTCCAAGCCATTGCAAAATATTGGGCTTTGACAGATCCACACGCCATTTGACGGCTTCGTACTGCTGCCTCGTCATCTCTGGATCTGCTCCTTGAATCTCGCTGGACTGAACGATAAATCCCGATTGATTGGACACGTACATGAGAATATCCGGATTCATCGTTTTCACATCAACCAGACTGAAAAAGTCTTTGATTTGCAAATAGGTCTCAAAATCATGGAAGCTTTCAATCCGCTTCATAGCCATAAAATTGCGCAGCTGTTTTTTCACATTTTCATCCTGAACAAAAAAGTTCGAAGCATACGTCATATCATCAACCGTTTTGGATATATCCTTGGCAATGACGGTAAGCACAGTTTGATTGCTGAGGAAGATTTTCTCCCTCACATTTTGATGCGTAATCGAATAATTAAGAAATGCAGCAACGACAGTCGGCAGCAAAATAAAGCAGAGAAATGAGATTTGAATGCGTCGATAAAAAGAAAATCGAAATAGTGAGTTTATTCTCATAGGAACTCCTTCTGCCTTCTGGATGCTTAACATTCAACTCCCCCTATCATAGCATAACGCCTGTTATCCTATGAACGAAAAACATAGAGGACGTTGTTACGCCCTCTATCCAGTGTGTCCATAAGGACCCTATTTCGCATTTTGTTTGACGATTTTATCCGATTCATCCATCATCCACTTCTGAGCTTCCTCAGCTGTCGTATTGTCGAGCATAAATTTGCTAAAGCCTTTTTCCAGAATGCCCTTCAATTGGTTACCGTAAGAAACGGAGATGGCAGGATCAAAATTCGTTTTTATTTTCTTATCAAAAATGGTTGCTTGCAGCGACGTTACATCGATAATATCCGCCGCTTTGCCATATAGGCGATCTACAATCGCTTTGGGGTCAGCCTTTTTATACCCGGATAATTCAAGCCTTGCCTCTTGCTCCGTCGTCATATAACGAATGAAATCGTAAGCTTCTTGCTTATGCTTAGAGTTGGAGGCAACCGAAACGTAAGATCCACCTATGTTCGTAATGCCTTGTTCACCGCTTTTGGATGCACGAGGCAGCGGAGCAATAACCGATTTGAATGTGTGCGGATACTTCTCTTTGTTCATCACATTGTCGAGCATGAATGGCGCCGTTGCCAGCATAGCCGCTTTGCCGTTCAAATATTCCGTAATATAGCTTAGCTTCGCGCCAACAACATCGGCCAAAGGTTTAACGGATTTATCGTCTTTCTCCATGGAGCGACGCAGATTGAAGAAATACGCAAACGAAGGATCGTTAAAGCCAGGCTTAAGGTCACTTGTCAGATAAGGACTTTTAAGATCGGAATACGCAATTAGATTCGTATACTCGCCCCATGTATGGAAATAAGCGCCGTATCGTTTATCGTTCCCTTCGCCTTTCGAAAGTTTTTTGGCATACTCCCGAAAGTCGTCCCATGTCCAATCGAAGGACGGCAGCGGAAGATTGGCTTCCTTTAGCGCCTCCTCATTGATGAGTACAAAATAAGGACTGGATGTCAGCATCGTCGCGTAATATTTCCCATTCACTTTCGGATTCATGTAATAATCTTCTTCCGGCTTTACATTTCCTGTTGCGTACAACTCATCTAGCGGAGCAAGGACGCCTGCAGCCGCTCTGGCCAGCGTTTCATCGATGTTCCCATATTCAAGGACGTCGACCTCTTCACCGGAAGACATTAAGACATCCATTTTCTTCATGCTTTCCACGGAATTTCCGGGAACTAAAGAAATATTCTGTACCTTAATATTCGGATATTTGGCTTGAAAAGCATCGATCATCTTCTGGCGTGCAACCTGATTCGTTTCATTATCCCATGTGTAAAATTTGAGATTCACCGGCTTTGCAACCGCTTGTGTTGCAGCAGGTGCTGCGCTTGTCGCAGCTGCGGAAGATTCTGCATTGCCTTTATCAGAACCCGTGCTGCATGCGCTCAAAATTGACATCGTTAATAAGGCGCTGCTCAGCAAAATAGCCTTTCTATTTGTCATGTGACGTCCCCCAATTGGTCGATTTTATTGTTGATATCCCGTATTTTACACGGATTATTACCCCAAAATGGTATAATATTTTGCGCTCTTTGTGTGATATCTTTACCATCTTATCTGTCGCTATCAACCTTTCACTCCGCCAAGGGCGATGCCTTTGATCACTTGCTTTTGCAGGATGATAAAGATAATTAATAGTGGCAAAATTGCAGCAACAGAGGCCATCATCAGTACGGCGTAATTGTCGGCAAATTCATTTTTAAAAAGCTGCAACCCAAGCGGAATGGGATACAATTGCTTCGATATAAGGAAAATCAGCGGATTCTGATAATCGTTCCAGACCCAAATAAATTTAATAATCGCTACCGTTGCCAGAATCGGCTTGGATAACGGCAGGATAATTTGCACATACATTCTAACATATCCGGCTCCATCTATTTTCGCCGCTTCCAGATATTCACTATGAATGGAGACCATGAACTGCCGCAGCAAGAAGGTAAAATAGATCGTCGAGAACATCCCCATGAGCATTAATCCCGCATGCGTGTTGTACAAGTGAAGCCACTTGAGCAGCAGATAACGAGGCACCAGCGTAGATTCGGCAGGGATAATCATCAAAGAAAGCAAAATGCCAAATGCCGTGTTGCGCCCACGAAATTGCAGCTTCGTAAAGGCAAATGCCGCCATGGAAGAGAAGAGCAATGTTGCAAGGGTTATCGTGAGCGCTAACTTTAGTGAATTATAATAAAACAAAGGGAATGGGACGCTGCTTAGCCAAACTTCCTGGAAGTTGTTAATCAAGTTCCACTTGGTTGGGATCCACTGAATCGGGAATACCATGACATCCTTCTCATACTTCGCAGCCGCCGAGAGCATCCAAAGCAAAGGCAGAAGGAATAGCAGCGAAAATAATCCCATCAATAGCGTAGTGATCCACTTCGGTATATCTATCTTTTTCAATAACAAGCAAGCCCTCTCCTTTCTGCTATTCGTAAGCGGAATGCTTCTGCAATCGATAAGCAATCAATGTTACGACACCAATGACAAGGAACAAGACCCATGAAATTGCCGAAGCGTAACCCATCCTGAAGTTCTGGAAACCTTCCTCATAAATCCGGTAGACAAGCACAGTTGATGAATCATTTGGCCCCCCTCCCGTAAGAAAAGCAATTAAATCAAACACTTTAAAGGATGACATTAACGTCGTAATAAACAAGAAGGACGTTGTCGGTGCAAGCAAGGGTAGAGTAATCCGGAAGAATTGCTGGAAAGAAGAAGCGCCATCCATATTGGCCGCTTCATAAAGCTCATCCGGGATATTCGTCAATCCAGCAATAAAAATAATGATTTGATAGCCCAGTGCAGCCCATATCGCAATAATCATGATGGATGTTAACGAGTAGTGGGTATCTGCTAACCATTTTGGAGGATTGTTGATCCCTAGGCGGAGCATGAACTGATTAATCGGACCTAGGGATGGATGATACAAAGCGCTCCAAATCGCGCCAAGAGCCGTTATGGAAGAGATATACGGAATGAAAAAAGCGATCTTAAAGTAGCTTTGCCCAAACACTCTCGCATGTATGAGGACCGATAGTATCAAGGCCAGTACAAGTCCAATGGGCACTGTTATTGCCGTATACGTTAAGTTGTTTTTTAAGGCCATATAGAACTTATCGTCCTCGAATAGCAGCCTAAAATTATCGAGTCCGATTACCTTAATACTTGAAAGTCCCCCAACTAAGTTCCATTGGCAAAAACTTAAAAATAAGGAGAATAAGACTGGAAATACACCTAGAATTAGCATACATAGATAGACGGGCGATAGAAATAACCATCCCGCGAGTGCTTCTTTTCTTGATTGGTTCCAGAAAGCTCTTGGCGATGATGCAGACGAAGTTAAAGCAACCCTTTCTGAATTATTGATCAACATGCCGTTCACCTCTCTAAATAAGTGTCATCGTATAGATCTACTATAAAGCCTTTTCATTTTCACCTATGAATCTGATATTTTACTGATTTGTGTATTATTTTTACTTTTTGTACCAGACAAGGATAAACGACTTCGTCGTCCTATGAAAACTCCAAAAGCCCAGCGGAATTCCGACATGGGCTTTACTAAGGGGAACTACAGACCTCTATTTGAGATAAAATAAGCGATTTCTACTCTATGCGGAACTACAGGCTCTAATTTGTCCACAATAGCACGTTTTTCAGGAGAAATTAGCAAAATAGCGGAACGTAGATCCCCTTAAGCATGGATTATGTCGGTTTTTATTGAAATAACGTCGTGTAGTTCCCTACCAAGGATAACCGACTTCGTCATCCAAGGTAGATGCAAAGAAAAAGATTGCCAACCACCTGACCTAAATGGTCTGGTAGAAAGCAATCTCTTCGAGATCATGCTTTATTTCGCGCTGATTCCAGCTAAAAGCCTTTTCAGCACAACCACCGATTCTGCTCGAGTGGCATGTTCCTGCGGGGCAAATTCTTGCTCTGTTCGGCCATTCATTAAGCCAGCGTCCACAGCAAGTTCCACGACGTGTTTGGCCCAATCACTGACTGCGTTCTCATCGCTGAATAGGATCGAGGTACTTGCCGTCATATCTTCTACTTTCGTCCCAGTCACCTGAGCCTTCGCTCTCATGAGCATGGCGGTCATTTCTTCGCGCGTAATGTTCTTCTCCGGGGCAAAAGCATCATCAGCAACTCCGTTGATCAACCCTGCTGCATAGGCTTTCTTCACGGTGTCCTCATACCAGGAGCCTGCTGCGACGTCAGCAAAAGGATTAAGCCCCGCGCTTTCCTTTAGGTTCAATGCTTTGGCAATTAAGGTTGCGAACTGCGCTCTGGTTACATTCGTATCCGGTGCAAAATGATCGTCATCCATACCTTCCACAATCTGTTTGTTGACCATCAGCATAATATCCGACTTGGCCCAGTGATCGGTAAGATCGCTGAAGATTTTGGTAAAATCGGCGGATTTACTAAGAGCGATGGATTGATTTTTCAAATTGTGATCCACGATTTTCATAGAGGTCCATGTGATTTGGGAAGACCCAACCTTCTTAGCTTTAAAGGTGATGGTTCCGATGTCTACATTCCCCTTCTCGCCATCCACTTTCCCCACTTTGGTGTGCGCGAATGTCACTTCGTTGTTCTTCACAATGGGCGAAACGGAGAAACCCTCTATCTTGGTATCCGCTTTGACGACTTCGAGCTTGCTGGCATCAAAGGAGAATTTCGCTTCATACGCGTATAAATCCTGAATATTCTCCCCTTGCAACGTAACGGTAAATTCGCCTGTAGACTCGGGATCCGAAGTCTTCATCACAAATTGAGATGCGTCCTCCGCATAGGCCGGACCAAGTAAGGCTAAGGAACAACCAAGATTGCAGACTAATGTGGCAAGTATGATTTTACGTCTCATTATGAGCCATCCTTTACGCTTTATTGGATTATTTTTGCCGCTACAAAAGCAAGGTCGTCAATATCGATATGTCCATCACTGATAACGTCCGCTTGCTTAGCTTGCTCCCAATCCGGGTTGCTTGTATCTTTGCCGTAATGGGCTGCTACGATGGCCAAATCGCCGATCGTTACTTTCATATCGTTCGTAAGATCACCAGGAACGCCAGGGATCGGAGCCGTAATCGCAACGCTGTAGCTAGAAGCTGCCGCTTCCGCTTCGCCCCCCTCTGCATCGCCCAGTACCGCCTTCGAAATCGTCATTGTCCCCGTCTTATTTTCCGTGAATACTTTGGCTCTAAAAGTCAGTTCCACAACTTGCGCGTCATTGCTAATTCCATGAGCTGCGCCTTGACTAGCCATGATGAGCCGCAGCTTACCCGTTGATTGCCTAATCGGCTCCAGAATGGAGACGCCATCCATCACCGATCTAGCAGACACGAATTCAATCGCATTCGCGTCGTAATTCAGCGTGACATCTTGCGCAAATGCTGCTAATGTCAGGTTTTTCAATCCGAATGTGACCTTGAATGTTTCTCCCGTTGCCACCGTGCTGCCACCTGTTAGTTCTGTCGATAACGACGCAGGTGGCGTACTTAACGTAACCACAAGAACAGGTCGATAAGAAGCATTGGCATGCTCTCTGGAAGCGTAACTTACGTCCCCTTTGGCTCCCTGATTCGACGTGGACGCAATCAACAGCGACATTTTCTTGTCAGCGGCCAGCGCGCCATTTACTTGATCTGTGACATCAAATTGGGCAGGCGTATAGGCCGTTGTAAGTGCCCAAGTCGCGAATGCCGTCCCTCCGGCTGGCTTATTATTCCAGTTAACTGTCGTCTCTCCCCAGCTATTATCCGTCACAATCTGAGCCTGATTCGTTGTACCGGACATGCTGACACCAACTGGAATGAGCGTAACCTTAGCGCTTGCAATTGTGTCAGAAATGGAGGCAAGATCGAATCGCAAGTACGATTGCCGGGCATATCCTGCAGCATCCTGCTTGGTTACCAGACTATCTGCTGTCCCATAGTTCGTACTGGCATAAGTGCCGTCGCGTACATAAACATCGGCTTCAGGTAAAATCGTAAGGATTGGAACCGGTGTGGCGGACAACTCATTTGAAAGGTTGCTTTCACCCACTGCCTGATAGGCCACTACGGCAAAATAGTAGGTCTTCCCCGTTTCCAAGCCAGTGACGGCAACTTGATTGGAGGAACTTACCGAAGTGACATCGAGCGTTCGGGTATAAACACCTGGAGCTGTGCCATACTTCACTCGGTATCCAGCTGCTCCTTGCACGCCTGTCCAAGACAACACAACTTGCGAAGCGCCGCCTTCTGCACTTACCAAAACAGGCGTTTCCGTACTGGAAGGCGTCTTCCTACTGAACTTGGCTGCGAATGTCTTACCGAAAGCCCCGTTGGTTTGAACGACCATTTTGATCGTTGGACTGAATTGGGTAACCGTGATACCAGGATCGAGGGAAACGACTCCAGCTGCGCTGCGATTAATTTCCACTTGAATCGTTCCTGTGTTTGCTTTCGTCGGATCAGAAATCCCGATGTGGATTTCCCCATTTGTTTCAAGCGTTGTAACAGACGCTTTTCTGTCGCTTGTGATAAGTGGTTCATCGTTCGCATAAACCGTCTTCGTTACATCGCTCCAGAAATTAGCTCCAACGGCATGCAGAGACGTGTCCATCACGGCATGGGCATCAGCAGAATTCTCCAGAATTTGAATATCTGGGTTAGCCGCATAGATCGCCGTTGCAGCCGCATCCTTGCTTGGCAGCACAACATAAGCGTAAGAGGCATTTGCAGGTGATTTGCCATGATTGAAAACCAGGCTAAGATAAGAATTCGTCACTTGATCCGTGTTTCCTCCTGTATTTATCTGCTTCCATGTACCTGATCTAGATTCACGTAGTCCAGCTATGGATGCACTTCCTGGAAAATAATAACCGATATCGGAACCTGGCACATTCCCTGCCAGATGCGCCCAATGCGCGTTATTCATTGACTCCGACCATCCGAGTCCGCTTGGCTTGGTGACACCGTCTACAATGAACGTATTATCGGCACTTTCATTTAACTTACGGTTCTCGACGATGGTTTCAACCGTGCGTGCGGTATCGGTACTTGTTATTCCTGAACCTAATGCAACGATTTGATCACCCAGCATAAACCATGATTTTTTGCCTTGCAAAGGACTTCCCGTATTTTGAGAAAGCGAGAACTGCATCCCGGATGAACCGTAGAGTTGATCGACCGAAGAACCGCCTACCCATGTGTTCGGGTTCGCATAGTTTTTCCAGTCAACAGGCGTTCCACTGCCATAACCGTCTGTTGTTGTACCAGGAAGACGATACATATTGATAGTAGCCCAGTAATTATCGCTGTACTGCTTCAAATCGTTGTTGTACAGAGTCGTCATGCCAACGCCCGTAAACCACCCCTTGATATTTTCACCATTGCCATATTCAAAAGCGGAAACACGAGGCGAGAACATGCTGATGCCCAATCCAAAATGTTCGCGAAGCTGGGAAACACGGTCCATTCCCGGGAATTGGAATTGACCCACCAGCTTGCCTTGAGGAGCGATCGCTGAATCACTCATCAACCTTTTGCCGAGAATCATGTCAAACATACTTGCCCCCGTGTAATAATTCGCGAAGGTAGTATCGGTTGAGATCCATTCCTTGACCATCCGCTTGATTTTCAGCGCTTGTTCAGGCGGTGCTCCTTCTGCCAAACGAAGCATACTCAAGATAATGGAGCGACCCGTTGTATGATCATTACCGTTTTGCCGTGAGATTCCCCGTCCTTTCAGGTTATCCATGCTAGCTCCCATATAAATAAGCGGCTTATAAGATTCTTCGACCCATTTGTACACATTAGCTACATTCGGATCTGTGATACGCCAGGAAGATCCGCTCAATAAGTACATCAGATCCGCCATTCTTCCGAGCAGCACGTCCCCATATCCGCCTGTGTAGGCAACATAAGTATGCTGAATAAACGATCCATCCTCGTAAAAACCGTCTCCGCTTTTTACATATAGAAATGCGGGACTCATTGAATCCCTGCCTTGCGTAATTTTAGCGCTCGATTTGCCGATAACGCCGCGTAGAGACACCACATATGCTTTGTCCAGTAAGTTCGCGCCTGTTTCGACGACTGAACTAGCTGTTCGTTTGCTCGGATTAGGGACAAATCGGTCAATGGCCCGCATGTAATTATCAATCTGAGTTTGTGTCAAATCTTCATACATCAGCACAAGCGTGCTATTGACGAGCTGAGGTGTGCCAATTTCCCAGTCCCACCAATTGTCATATTCACTTTTGGATTCCTTATAGCGATTGGCATAAGCCCAGTCCAACCCGCTGATGATATCATTTTTGAGACTTGGAAGGTGATAGAGCGGTGAACCGATCGTCGAATAAGCAATTGCCATTTGATTTAATCGCGTATAGTGTGATGAAACTTCGCTTGATTTCGTCGTACTTTTCAAATCAGTCCATAAGTAGGTTCTGTTCGCTGCTTTATTCATCGTGTCCCAGTAGCCGGTCAAATTCTCATTGCTTACGGCATCACTCTTAAATTTGATGTTCACGGAGATATCCGGGTCATTCGGATCATAGCCGTTTCCTCCCGTGAAATAAGTAAACATATTAGCACGTAACGCGTCGAATTCATCTGTAGGATTGGATGCTGCTGCTGCATGTGGCGTAAATGGGATGACATACATGAGAACGAGCAACGTAAGAATGAGTTGACATGTTATCTTTGGTTTCATTCGTACCTCCTTCAACGGATACCTTAGGTTAATAAAGCTAGACATTACTTAGGCTAAAAGCTAAAAAAGAGGGGAGCATACTTCACTCCCCCGTTATTTATTACTCCATCATTTTTGATGCCACAAATGCTAGGTCGTCAATATCGATTTTACCATCGACTACAACGTCTGCTTTTTTCGCTTGCTGCCAATCAGGGCTGTTTGTATCTTTGCCATAGTTCGCTGCCACAATTGCCAGATCCCCGATCGTCACTTTCATGTCGTTCGTGAGGTCGCCTGGAAGGCCTGGAATCGGTGCAATAATGGCTACGCTGTAGCTAGAAGCTGCTGCTTGCGCTTCTCCGCCCTGCGCATCACCCAGAACTGCCTTCGACACCGTGATGGTACCTGTTGTATTTTGCGTAACAACTTTTGCTCGGAAAGTTAGCTCTACAACTTGTGCATTACCGCTAACCGCATGAGCTGTGCCCTCGCTTACAATGATCATTCTCAGCTTACCTGCTGATTGCGTAATTGGCTCTATAATGGTGACGCCGCCAATCACGGATTTTGCAGATACGAACTCCAATACATTTGCATCATAATCAATAGTCACATCTTGTGCCAATGCTGCTTGTGCTATGTTTTTTAAACCGTAGGTAACTTTGAAAGACTCGCCGGATTGCACGGTGCTGCCCCCCGTAAGTTCTGTCGAGAGAAGCATCGGAGAAGCCGCTATGTGAATTGTGATAACAGCCTCATCTGAATCCGATATACCATCATTTGCTCTGAAAGTAAACGTATCTGTTCCGGTTGCGCCTGGGTTCGGTGTATACGTGAATGCTCCAGTTGCCGGATTCGTAATCTCTGCTGTCCCTTTCGTACCACCCACGACAATTGTATACGTGAGTCCATCCCCATCATAACGGCTGACCGACAAATTACCGTTATAGACAGCGTCTTGCACGGTGCTCACGTCTGAGCTAACTGCAGTAGGACTCTCATATAAAGAGAGGGAGAAATCGTCTAGATACGCTACTTTTCCATCGTTGCTCGCATTTGTATTTTTCCATGAATAAATGTTGGCAGATGTATTCGCAGCGCCTGTTTTGAAAATGATTTTACCTTCTGAATAGTCCAGTGTGCTTATTGATTTGGAAATCTGGCTGCCGCCATAATTTTTGACACCGATGCTTTGCGTATTTCCGGCATCCATCACTTTAATCCAGCCTCTAGCTACATAGTTCGTATTCGGTGTCAATCCGCTTACCACTTGTTCAGCACCTGAATTATTGCTCATAAACTTCACGGCATTGCTGCCGGAATGTACATGAGCCGGATCGCTAATGATTGTGGCTCCCGTACCATAGAAGGAAGTCCAGCCAGGCGGCGGCGCTGTTGTGCTGGCTTCGAATCCGCCGTTTTGGAGCAGGTTCGACTGCGCAATGGCTACCGTAACTGTTCCTACATTAGAATCGAGCAAACCATCAGATGCCTTGAACGTAAAGCTATCGTTCCCTGTCGCACCGGAATTAGGTGTGTAAATGAAGTCGCCTGTCGTGCTATCCAACAGTTGAACAGTACCTAAAGACCCGTTACTCACGATTGAAAATTGAAGCTGATCGCCATCAGGGTCACTTGCAGTGAGCCTACCTGTTACAGGACGGTCTATTTTTACGTTGTATTTCGCATTCGAAATCAATGGACGATGATTCACTCCCGTTGTATCCCCTTGGTATTCGAACGCTCCGATATCCGCGAACCCTTTGTATAACGGATTGCCTTCATAATCTTTACCGCCGTTATTATTCATCGCAATTCCCGCATTAATAGCAGGCGAATCCGATTGCAGTTCATAAGCACTTGCCGTTGCCAAACCTGATCCTGCACCGCCTGGATTCACAAATTTAGGTTCAGCTGTCACCTTGTTAGCATCGTTAGGCTCATTGGCAGGATGAACGCCTCCCGCTTCATAGAACACATTGTTGCTGAATAAAGCATTGCTCCAACTATTGTTCAGCCAGTTTGTAGGTGTCGTCGTATTCATGTTATAGAAAATATTGTTATAGAAGCTATAACCACCCTTTACCGTGTTGCCTGAACCCATAATTTGGTTTTTACTGGCATCATAATAAAACACATTGTTGTAGATGGAGCCTGTTGTCTTCTCGTCAAAAGCAAAGTGTCTGAAAATAATGCCATCGTTCTGACTGACGTTGTAGCGCAATACATCGTTCTCATTGGTTCCCATCAGAAGCATGAAGCCCATTGGATTGTCATGGCTATAATTGTATTGGTAAACCGTATTAATCAGGAATTCGTCGAAGTCAAAAGCGCATCCATCCTGATTATTAGCAGGTCCTCCCGTTACCTCGTTATACTGAATGAGGGTATTCTTGGCGACTGCCAGCCAAATGCCTGCAATGGCATTACTGCTCGCAACACGTGTACCGAATTTGTTTAAGTAGTTATATTCCAGTACTGCCCCATCCGTATCCCTTAAAATAATGCCGTCGCCGCCCACATCTTCCATGGTGTTGTGTGCAATGTAGAAACCCGTGTTCCAATTGCCATATTTGAATGTGGCTGTCGTTGAGAAGGAATCGTCGCCGACATAGTTCGTATGAGCCGCAACACGAATGGCAACGCGATCGACTTTGCGAATCGTATTATTTTCAACCTTCACATCATTGAATCTAGCCGATGTGACTTGGCTTGTTGGGGCTAATCCTTTGACAACACCGATTATGCCCCCATTTTCTTTGGGACCCGCGTTGTTGTTGCCATCAATATCGTGTACATAACAGTTTCGGATATAAATGTGGTTGTACACCCGATCACTTTCATTCGCATCGATGGTGAAGAAAATGCCCGCTCTAAGTGCAGTTGAATCGTTGTTCTCGATCGTAAAATTGTCATCATTCGTTACTTCTAAATTGTTAAGCTCCCAGTATTCCTGATTTTTCAGAAACACAGCCCCTGAGTTGTAAGTCGTCGTTGAGTTGTAAATCGTTTGATCGAAATTATTCCCCTGCCCATTAATAAGAGGTCTGTTGCCTGTGCCATATTGGTCGATGATAATCGGACTACCTTCCGCTCCCGAACCTTTCGGCCATAATTGACCATTCCATGAATCACCTGCTTTGAGCAAAATCTTGTCACCGGGAATAAATGTCGTGCCGCTGACTTTATTCAATGTTTTCCATGGCGCAGCTGCGCTTAATCCATCATTCGCGTCATCGCCTATGGAGGAACTGACATAGAAGGTATGGCTTCCTTGACCCGAAATTTGAATATTCGTTTGACCGACGACACCGCTGCCGTCTTGTGCTGTTGCTTTGACAGTCACGGAGCCATTGTCAAGCGCTGTCAACAAACCGGTGCTGCTAATCGAAGCACTTCCTGTCCCATTCTCTACCGTCCAAGCTACGTTGGTGGTTGGCGCTCCTCCTGGCAGAGCGGTCGCTCCCATCTGCAGCTGTCCTGCACGCGAAGTGATCTCTGTAGCTCCGCCTGCTCCTGTTACCGTTAGAGAGGTCATTTTGACATCGAATGTTAGCTGCAAAACATTACTTTTAACACCGCTTGGATCATTAGCTGTTGCTTGAACTTGCACAGTGCCGGCCTTGATTGGCGTAAGAACACCCGTGTTCGAAATCGTTGCGACATCCGCACCTTGCAGGACAGCCCAACTAACGGATAGATCTGCCGCATCGACCGGTATAACCGAAGCGCTAAGCGCTACAGGATCAAGCGTTGTGAAACTTGTTGCTCCCGCTGGCGCTTGAATCGTGATAGCTGCTGCTTTAATCGTCTGTCCAGTGATCGTTATTAATGCGCTGCCCGATATTTCCGGCTTAACCGTGGAAGTAGCCGTTACTTTGACGGTTCCATTCCCCTTCGCAGACAATAAGCCTGATGCTGTTATCTCAGCGTTGTTCGTTGGTGTACCGTCTGCATTTTCTACTTTCCATGTCACCATGGAAGGTGCGCCAGCAGGATTTACAGCCGCTGTCATTTGCAGAGAACCTGCATCATCAGTAATAGCTGCCACCCCGCCTTGACCTGCGACTGTTAAACCTTCCAAATCAGCAGTCGTAACAGGGATCGTGAGTGTCGTGGAGAGACTCGTCCCAAGCTGTGTCGTTTTAATATCGTCATAATAAGTAACGGCATTGTTAGGTAACCAATTGCCGAGCAAAGCGACGTATTGGTATTTCGTTTCTGCTGTTGTCGTACCAACCAGAGTTCCATCTATGTACATTTTGGCATCAGTCCCTGAAGTGAGGTCCCATTTGAACTCATGCCAGGCTGGCGTTATTCCACGATTCACAGATGAAGGGGAGAAAGCTGAGCTCATCAATCTCGTAGTAAATTTAGTCCCCGAACCTGTGGCGCCATCCCAATGTTCTCCCATGAGCAGTCCTGCTGAGACATTTACGGCTCCTGATGTGGTTTTTGTACCTACGTAAATATTGTTTCTAGACTGATCAGAAGGGGAAGTTGCCCCTGCGGACCCATTATAAAACCATGCCGTCACAACGCCATTCAGGGGTGCGCCCATGTCAACTCTTACGGTATTCGTTGTTGGTCCTGTGCGATTAGCACTATACGTCCCGCTATGCGCTGGGATGCCAGCCCCTGTTTTAGCCACTACCGCAGTTGATGTCGTTGTCGTGGCACTAGGATCATAGGTAAAGCTGCCGATGTTACCGCTTTCAAACCCCTCAAAATATTTCACATCCAAGTACTTAATGTCAGCTTTGACATCCACAGGCACATTGCCCGCAGAGCCATCGTACGTCAAAATGCCTGTGGCATCATCGATCGTTACACCTTGAACGATTGAGGTGTAATGAACACTATTGAGCTCAGGATCTGTTGAATTAGAGGCAGCCTTCTTCTTCAGCTCTACTTCCGTTCCATTGCTCATGTGTGCCATTACCTTAAGCTGAACTTGCTCGCCAAGCGTTGCAATCTGCGCTTTGTCAGCCACCACGTAGGTACTCACTACCGTGGGTATTGCCGATGGCGACGGAATAACTGCCGCATAGGCTGTAGGGCTGTTGATGCCAAGAGGTAAATTCACCACATTGACAGCCAAAAGCGAAACAACACCGAAAGAAACAGTGCGTTTAAACGTTTTTATAAAGTGCATGATTCACGGCTCCTTTGTATCGTATGAGAAGCTATAGTCTTCTCCATATGATACAGTACGTATTGTCCAAATCATGTGCAATATCTTTACTTTTTCGTTTAAATTCTTTACTTGTTTCCCATTAGAGATTCGACAAAATTTTCGATAACCTTACACTCGTGTAGAAAAATGACACATTTTGTATCACCCGCCATACACTTTAGCACATTTCAGAACTGGAGTTAAAAGGAGACCAGAGAAACGATCTTCTCCGATCTCCACACTATTCAGTTATTCTAAGATTTTTGTCGCCATCGCTGCGAGGTCATCAATATTAATGCTGCCATCGCCGTTTACATCGGCTGCCTTCACTTCCTGCCAATCTGCACTTGTTGTTGTTTTACCATAATGTGCAGCTGCAAAAGCAAGGTCACCAATGCTTACTTTACCGTCATGGTTGATATCGCCTGAGGTGCCAACCGTAATATTCACCCCTACCGTCGACACTGCTGCAGTTGCTTCTGCGCCTGTGCCGTCAGCCAACGTAGCGCTTGCCACAGCGATCGCTGCTGACGCCGACTGCGAGATCGACTTCGCTCGGAACGTTAATTCAAGCAATGGTGTATCGCCAGTAATAGCGTTCCCTGGTCCTTGGCTAGCTAAAATAAGACGTAAATGACCTGACGTATTCTTGGATTCAACGAGGCTTACTTTATCTTTCACTGATTTGACCGACACGAAGTCCATTAGGCTCGCATCATAATTCAGCACAAAATCCTCGGCATAAACTTGACTCGTTACATTCTTCAGCCCTAAATGAACAACGAATTCACTTCCCGGAGTGACAGAAGAAACACTGCTCAGCGTCGTCTCCGCGCTTGAAGGCACGCCTGCTTCTACCGTCACTTGGCTTGTCGCCTTAAGGCCGCCGTCAACGCTCGTGGCTGTAATCGTAACCGTCCCTGGCTTTATGCCGGTTACAATCCCTTTGCCTGCTAAATTCTCTACATTCGCTACAGAAGCATCACTGCTGCTCCAAGTTACGTTCTTGTTGCTCGCATTCACTGGCAATACAGTAGCAGTCAACTCTGTCGTCAGCCCTTGTTTGACCGTGACAGATGATTTATCGAGCTGCAATCCCGTGACTGGAATTTGCACCGTTGTATCCTCACGCACCGCACTCTTCAAATTCGGCAGTGCTTCCTGGCCTTGAGCATTGGCAACTACAGCTGTTTCCAACGAGGCAGAGGCAAACTCATCTTGCTGTGTCGCTTGGAGTTTCAGCAAAGCTGCATCCGGTGTAATGCCGTTGTCTACGCTGAGCACAACTCTCGTACGTCCGTTAGCCGATTCACTTCTGAGCACCTTCACGCCCTCTTGAACGGATTCTACCGCAGTTACGTTCAGCCCGTTCGTCGCTACAACGATGTCCATTGCTTTGGCAGCGGACGTCGTATTACTAATAGCGAGCTCATAATACTTAAGCTGCTGCGTTGTTTGAGCTACCACTTTCATCAACTGTAGATTTGGCGCATCCGCTTTGTTCTGATCTTTCTGTGCCACGAACATACCGTTAATCCCTTGCGAATCTCCGATTGTTCCGTTAATGCCTAATGCCTTTAATACCGTGGCTGCCAGATCTTTGGTCGTTCCACCTTGCAAGATTTTCTCCTTGCCTGTATCGGTTGCAACCGTTCTTCCGTTTGCCGCAAAGAAAATCGTTGTCGCCAGTGGTGAATCTTGACCGTGTGAAGTCGCGCTTCCCAGCGTCGTATTGGCGTTCTCTGTACCCCCACCATGATCAGGAAGCATGACAATCAACGTATCGTCTAGTAAGTTTTTATCACGCAGAGAGTTTACAACTGTTCCTACATTCAGATCCGTTTTCGTCAACTGCTCATAATATTGCTTGGTGTAGAAGCCAATTCCATGTCCCGCATGATCCATATCGTCAAATTGGATGAACATAAGCGACGTATCGAGCGCTTTTCCACTAGCCACATATTGTGCGAAAGCAGCTGCATCTGCTTCATCGTTTCCTGTACCAACTTCAACACCAACAGAAGGCTCGATATGTCCGTCCAAAATGTTTTTCCACTGCGCGAAAGCAACCATTTTCTTGCCCGGCAGTGCTTCACGTACCTTTTTGAAGACGGATGGATAAGGAGATGTTTCGGAATAATAGAAGAGTCCGCTTTCAGTATTGTTGATTTGATGTTTGCTGAAGTCAACGCCATTCAACATAGCGCCCCAATTGGGGGATGAGCTTGATGGCAGTGTCGTTTTGGCCGTGTAGCTGGCAGCGCCTTTTTCAATTAGACTCCGCAGATTAGGTGCGATCTGCCTATTACCGACCTGCTCCTTCAAGGAGCTAGGTGTCTCCCAATAAGGCGCGTTTGGCATCACGGACAAACCGCCGCCATCCATGCCGATAACGACAACCCTTTTATAAGGAACATACTGCGCATTGGCGGCAATTGCGTTTTGCAATTCTGCGGAGTTGCCTTGTACAAGTGCCAGGTCACCTACAGTAACGACGCCGTCCTTATTCAAATCCTCTGTCGCTTTCGGATGGATTTGAACCGTTTCTGGTTGCGAATTAAAGGTTTCATTGACTAATTTGGTAGCTCCGGCATAAAACTCTGCTTTGCTTACTTGAATTTGTCCTTGTCCAGATTCAGCTTTTGTCTTGAAAAACACTTCAGAAATTCTCGACTTGCTGTATTCCAGCGGATTGGTCTGGCCGTATACGATGCCTCCCGGAATGGCCAGCTTTACGATACCCGGGGTGGATGTATCTGCCGATATCGCGTTCGTTGCGCTTACAAACTCGAACAAGTTGTTGTCATAAGCGAGCTCAATAACTGATTTATCCACCGCCGTGCTCATCGTTGGCGTACGAAGATCCAAATTGACTCGGAAAGTACTCCCCTGTACAGCATGTTCAGCGCCAATTAAGTTCAGCGAGCCATTAAATTTCTCATTCACCTCTACCGGAGGTGCACTGTTAAACATTTCCCCGACTTCCTGTGCAGTTACAGCTCTTTTAATAACCTGCATTTCGTCTACTTGCATATCAAACGTACTTACCTCGTAAGCTCCTGTACCGTCGTTGCCGATCATCGTGGACAGTCCCGAATCAATCGTCCCCGCTCTGCCGGCAATATTCATACTGCTCGATATACTTTGATATAACGTGCCGGTTTTCACCGAAATCGCTACAGGTATTCCGTCTTTATAGAAATCTGCACGTCCTGTCGTTCGATCATGAGAGACAACGATATGATGCCATTTCCCGTCAGCTACATTCGGAATCTCAGCATCCGCGCGCGAGCTGCCCTGTGTGTTATAGTTCCATTTCAAACTATTGTTTGGCTGTAAAGATAAGGCATAACCTACATTGCTCCCGCTTGCCCAGTTTTTGTTAGCAATAACCGGCGGATCGCTTGACACACCAGGTGATTTCACCCAGAAGGCCAATGTGAAGTTAGTGCTCGTGCCGAATTGTAGATTGGCTAGCTTGCCCAAATTCAGATATTGCCTGTTCGCATTCGTTGAGTTGAGATTGAGTGCCCTCCCCTCACGTCCCGACACATAGGTCGGATTCCCTGCTGCTGTGACATTGGTTGCGTTTGTGGAGCTGTCGACAGCATTGTCCTCAAACTTCAATTGAAGCGCAAAGTCCGAAGCAGCGACTGCAGCATAGGCGGTTTGCGCCATAAAGGGCAGCGTAACCGACAAACTAGAAGTTGCTAAAAGCGTAGCTGTTAAAGTGGACATGAAAACCTGCTTAATCGTTACTTTCACTTGGACATCCTCCCGAAATAAAAGAATTGTTTTTGCTGCTTGCCAACACATTTACGAAACCAAAACAATATAAATGCACATAATAGCAACTATTTATACTGTGATCTTATTCGAGAGAACAAGAATTAACAAGGCTTTCAATAAGAATTTACAAAAGAAAACAATGTAAATACACAAAATAACAACTAGTTAATATGCTATTTTATTAGAGAAAACATATGATGACAAGGCTTTCGACAAAAGCTCCCACAATGTGTTTTTATTCATCTTCTTATGCTTGAATGAGTGAGTATGAGGAATCATTTTTTATATTTTTTTTGTGAAAATAGAACCAGAAGAAGACACGAACTTAATCATAAGCCTTTAAGTTCGTGCCCCTTCAGTGAAGATTTTAATCTACTCTTACTCTATGATTTTCGTCGCAAGTGCAGCCAAGTCGTCGATGTCAATTACATTGTCACCATTGATGTCGGCTTTCTTCGCTTGCGCCCAATTCGGACTGTTCGATGTTGTGCCGTAAAAGGATGCCACGATTGCAAGATCCCCTATGCTCACTTTTCCATCGCTGTTGATATCACTGTTGTCTCGCGTTATGACGGAAGCTTTAAAGGCATCGAAAGCTTGTTGCAAGTCAGCGACAGCTGCAGCTACTTGTTCTTGTGTCGCATTGCTATTGTTCGCCACAAGCTTAGCCGCATCAATTGCTGCTTGAAGCAGCTGTTTCGCACCACTCGGATATTGACCGATTTGCGTGCCTTCTATAGCCGCATCGTGTGCCGTCTGAGCTTCACGAACAAGATCGTTCAAATCCGACTTATCAACAGGAGGTAGTGTGATTTGTATGCCTATCGCGGATGATGCCAGTTTTGTTTCCATTCCCTGGCTATCGGCCAAAGTCGTTTCAGAAACTGTGATCAACCCTTCCGTCGCTTGCGTCACAAGTTTCGCTTTGAAAGTGAGTTTCAGCAGCTGCGCGCTGCCCGTAATACCATGTGCGGCGCCTTCGCTTGCCGTGATCATACGAACTTTACCAGTTGGACTCTTCACAGTTCCCAGCAGCTGAACTCCGTCCTGAATGGTTTCCGCTGAGACGAATTCCATTACGTTCGGGTCGTATGCCATAGAGATGTCCTGCGCATATACGCTTTGTGTCACATGATCCAGCCCGAGCTGAAGCGTAAACGTTTCCCCTGGCTCAGCGGTATCTTTCCCCCCCAATACGACAGCAGGATCCTTGGGTATCGCCTCAGATGTTACTTTGAATTCTCTGACAATGACCCAGAAATTTTGCGTGTCTGTTACTCTGATGCGAACGAAGCGTGCCTTTTGACTATCAACCGGAACGTTGATCTCCGATTGCTCTTCCAAAGTGGCAAGCTGCGTCCAATTCGCACCGTCTGCGGAATATTCAAGTATCCCGTGATGAATATAGTCGGACAAACTGCTGGACTTGCCCATCGATACCTGCACGTTGGTCACTTTACGCACTTCATTTAAGTCCACACCTAACACGTCGCCTACAGCCGGATTACTATTGCTCCAGAAATAAGTATTGAGATTTCCGTCTAGCATTTTGTCAGGCGTATTCGTCTGGTACGTCCCCATTGTCGTAATCGGGAAAGGAGTTGCGGGAACAACGCCTAGCCAATTGTCATTTTCCCGGATAGCGCGTGCGAAAAAGTCTTCAAAAACTTGATTTGCCTTAACCAAGGTAATGGCATTGATCTGCGTTCTGAGCGTATTCAGAGCCGTTCTGTGCGCTGCCGCCTGCTGCTTATTGTTACGCTTCTGGGAAAGCAGCATTTGAGCAGCTTCTGCGCCTGCTTTTCCATACAATTCGTCCTTATTCAAATAAAGATTCGTCTCGGAGATAAAGTTCGCGTTCCCTAATGTGCTGCGTAGAATTCCGGGAGTTTGCTGCAGCTTCGTGAATTCGGAAACTAATTGATTCACGGTTTCCGTTATATTTCCACTACCCGTAAATGCCGTCCAAAGATTATCGATTAGCGGATGCAAAGTTAGCGATTCCTTCGCATTTAGAGGCGACGAATAGTGATTCTCGGCAAACGTTTTTAACGCTTCTGCAGCCGAACCGCCTAATCTCTTTATGCTGAGCTGCCAAGAGTTATCAGGATTGTATGCTTGTGGGTTCCACAAATAATCCGCAATGGAGAACAGCGCAATTTTGGAGGCTTCCGCTTCATTCATCGGATTCGCTGTTAGGCCGATAATGCCATGGTCGGCTAATCCGGCATCGCGATTATACAGCGGACCTAAGTAAATTTTATCCCGTGCATAATCATTAACCGGGTAGTTATCCCAGATCAACAGGTCGTGTTTGTAGATCGCTTTGGCTTTATCGGCATCTGCTGCGGAAATGCCTGCTGGCACGACCGCCGACCCCGTCCATTGTACGATGATACTCGGATTAACAAGCGCTGAAAAACGGTTGATATACGTCGTTGTCGTAATATTGGCGTAATCCGTCGGAACTGTGATCAAGCGGTGAGCCCCCGGATGAGTATCGATAAATTCTGTTTTGAACCGATTGAGCAGAAAAGCTTGCGCAGCTGCTGGCGGATTGGCATCGCTGTTAAACTTGGTTCTATCCGCATTGCAAGTCAATGTTTTATTAATATCATCGAGGAACAACGCATAAGAACGCACACCTTTCTCCCACATCACTTGCGCTTTGGCCGTCAAAGCCTGGAAATCCGTGTTGTCCGAAAAGCAGACGGAGTTACCCGGCGAAATGGCGAATACGAACTCCACGTGCTCCTGCTTCGCTTTGTCGATTAACTCGCCAATCTGAGCTACTTTATCAGCTGGATAAGGATCGCGCCATTTATCGCGGTGATACGGATCATCTTTCGGAGCATAGATGTACATATTCATTTTCTGCTCCCCGTAAAAGGCCAGCTGATTGAGACGATCTTCATGCGACCATGGATCGCCATAGAATCCTTCAATCGATCCGCGCCAACTCATTTTCGGCCAATCTCTGACTGTAAGTCCCGGGATCGAATAACTGGAATCCTTCGAAGCAATGACCTGCCGCAGTGTTTGGGCGGCGTAGAAAGTGCCAGTTTGATTTTTACCTGCAAGAACGATGTTTTTGTGACCCGTTTGATCAATGCCTGAAGCCAGCACGTATCCGTCATCTTGTAAATCTTCAGGTCCTGTCGTCCCCAAACTTTGCAGAACGGAGCCGGAAGCCGTATTCTCTGAAGGTCCGCCAACCCAGACGTTTACCTGAGCATCAGGAACGGCGCTGCTATCACTTGCTCGCTTGATGTTCTGAACCCCCGCATTTTGCAAAATACGTTCCACAGCTTGAACGGCTGCTGGATCGGTGCCGGTGCCTGTGATGAGACCTACTTCCGCAGGGATAGCGAAACCTTGCCCTCTCGCTGTAACGGACTGCGGGATAGGGGAAATCGCAGGAATGCTGCTAACAGGCTCAGTCTCTGCCGCTTGCGATAGCGGTACGTTGAGCAAAGGAACGGCAATGGCAGCTGCTAGAAACAAAGTTGTTGTTTTTCTCCATAGGCCAGCATTGAAAATCACTTTTTTAACATTCATATGAAGCCACCCTTTCAATAAAATTGGGATTCCTGGCGTTTTCCTTCAACAATCAAAACCAAGCATTGGAGCGAGCTTAGAGAGAAGCTCCCTAAGCTCACACCGTGCTGAACTTATTGAATAATTTTGCTCGCGATTGCCGCAAGATCGTTGATGTCAATCACGTTATCATGGTTTATATCTGCGAGTTTAACTAGGTTCCAGTCCAGACTTGAGGAGTTTTTACCATAGTTAGCTGCAGCAAAACCTAGATCCCCGATACTCACTTTACCATCCCCGTTCACATCTCCCGGAGTTCCAACTGGTATCGGCGTAACTCGGACGGTGATCGAAGATACGTCCGCTTTCGTTTCGTTCCCTTGGTCATCACCTAACGTTGCGTCCGCGATCGTAATCACTCCAGCTGCCGCATCCTGCACGTTCTTCGCCTTGAAGACGATGTCTGCGAATTCAGCCGTACCGGTAATGGCATGGCCAGCCCCTTGACTCGCCAGAATAACGCGGAGCGTTCCTGCTTGATCCTTGGACTGAACGATGCTAATACCTTCTTGTGTTGACTTCGCCGATACAAACTCCATGACATTGGCATCATAGTTCAGCTGGATGTCCTGCGCATAGACGTTTTGCGTCACGTTCTTCAGTCCGAAACGGACCGTGAACTCGCTGCCTGCGGCAGCGGAGTCCGCTCCGCTAAGGGTCGTTCCAGGCGCTGCCGGAATAACTGCTTCTACCGTTACCTCACTAACAGCCGTGAAGTTGCCCTCTGCCGTAGTTGCCGTGATCTCCGCTCTTCCCGCTTTAAGTCCCGTCACCACAGCTTTGCTGTTTCCGCCCTCTGCGACTGTCGCTACTGTTTCGTCGCTGCTTTTCCACGTCACGTTTTTGTTCGTTGCATTGACCGGCGATATGACCGCTTCAATCTCGCCTGATTGCCCTGCACGTAATAGTAATTGCGTCATGTTCATCTGCACGCCGTTGACAGCAATTTGATCTACAGGGACGATTTCTGCACGGTCAATAGTAACGACAGTACCTGTTGATGATATATTTTTGGCCCCAGTTACCCTAACCTTTATTACATGTTGACCGGAAGATAGGACTGGGGAAGCGAATAAGGTAGCTCCGGTTTGTGTTGAAGAAGCATACAGATCTATCATCCGTTCTGTACCTCCATCAATGGAAATGCCTGCAATGCCTTCTCCGGGCGCTTTAGTTCCGATCAGGATTATTTGCTTACCGTTAAATTTCATCTGGTAGGAATCATCCGTCGTTGCGCTTGCACTTTCATTGCCACCATTCCATGTACCCGTATAATTAAATTGGTTGTTGTCTACACCGACAACTCCATTCTCAATGATCGCACGCGTATTGACTTCTGCACGTTCAAGTGAGAGAAAAAAATTGGATGCAGAGCTGTTTTTTCTTCCCGAAACTCTTACTTTAATCGTATGCTCGCCAAACGGTAAGACAGGTGAATAATACCAGTTAAAACCGTTTTGCCGGGAAGTTGCATATAGATCCGCATCGACTTCACTCCCCCCATCTACGGATACAGCGGCAATGCCGTGCCCCGGATCTTTAGCCCCAAATATGTTGATCTGAGTTCCAACGAATTTCATCTGGAAATTGCTATCGGTCAAACCAGAATAACTGTCTGATGAAACGACCCAGCCATTGCTTCCGTTACCCGATCCAATTTTCGAATAAGAGAATTGGTTAATACCCGTACCCTGCTCATTATTTTTGATTGAAGTTACTCCAAGTGGATCCGTTGGCGCCGGGCTGCTAACCGCTGGCTCATCTCCGATCAGATTTACTCGGTTGAAGAAATCGGCAACCTTGGCGGAACGAGGGCCTCCCCATAATCTTTCGGCGAGTACCTGGCGCGGTTTTCTAGCTGCATCTTCGAAATTGCTTTCTGGAATCACGTAGTCTCCTTCTCCAACCTCTACACCTTTAAACGAGCTTCCGCTTTCATACCCGATCCTGCCATCCGGTGTCTTTACTTGATCCCAGTAATCCGACCAGATCGATAGAAAGTAACCTATGATATTCGGATGTACAGAAGGATTCCAAGTCTCGTACATGGATGTTGTATTCGGCAAAAGAGAGCGTCCTGCGGTTACATACATCACGTTCCCGGGAGAAGCGTAAACCTTATAACCTTCTTTGGCGAAATCAATCGCTTGCTTCGAGGAGCTGCCTTCATCACTCCAAACGGTAATGACGTTATCCTTATTCAAGCTGATGCTAGGATGATAGTCTTCAAAGCCATTCCAATTCATCGGTGTTTTGCCGAGCTGCTTCACATGTTGACTCATTTCATTAATAAATTCAATAAAGCTGTCTCCGATTTTCGGCAAGCCGTTATTCGTTTTGTAAGCAACAAGCTCGGGACAAGCATTCATCTTCGCTTCGGTTTGAATTTCATCCGAGCCGATATGGAAAAACGGCCCTTTAAACAAAGGAACAAACTCATCGAGCAACGATTTAATCCATGCGCGAGTTTCGCTTTTCGTATAATCGACTGTAAACTGAGGAATGCTCCAGCCCGTCGTATCTTTATCCATGGAGGAGCAGCTGAATTTCAACGCCGGGTTGAATTTATTTAGGATCGCTGCATGACCGGGCATTTCTAATTCCGGTATGATCAGAACGTGATAGCGGTCAGCGATTTCGGTCAACCTTTGGATATCAGCTCTGCTGTACGATTTGGGAGAAGCTAGGCCTGGATACGTTTCACTTTTCAAGCGAAATCCGTTCCACTCACTGAAGTGAAGGGTAAAGGTATTCATCTTCATCCAGGCAAGTCTTTTGATTGTGTCTTCCAGATACGTCATCGAATAATATCTGCGGCCGACATCAAGCATGATGCCACGCTGCGGATACTGCGGATAATCGCGGGCTATCCCTTGAGGCATAGAGGATCGCGCAGCGTCCTGCTGCAAGATTTGCAGCACAGTCCGAGTTCCGTAAAATACGCCGCCGGACGTATGCGCTTTAATAGATACGAAGGCTGCCGCTTCCAGCACATATCCTTCATTGCCGATCCCCGTGTCGTCCGTCTTCAATGACAAGAAAAAGTCGCCTGCATTTGCGGTATTCGCATTTACAATGCCCACTGCTTTTCCGGTAACTATCGTCAAATCTTCTTTAAAAGCTGCCGCCGTACTCGCTAATTCTGCGCTATATGAGGCATCTACAACGATTCTCGATGTATCTTTTAATTGAAATGCACCTGTTCCTCCCGTCCATTCCCGTAAGCTTGGCACCACATTAGGAGCCGCATTTGCTGCGTAAGATACGGAAGATATTTGAAACATTGAAAATAGTAGAGAGATAATGACTAACGCTATAATTGATCTTCTTTTCAAAAAAGAATACCTCACTCGATTTCCCCCTTATTTAAAATTGTTGAAAAACGGGAGGATGCCCACGTACATCCCCCCCTATTTACTTTTTATTGCGTAATTTTGCTCGCAATGGCTGCAAGATCGCTTATGTCAATCTTGTTGTCATTGTTTATATCTGCGCGTTTGATTTGATGCCAATCTGAACTTTCTGCGTTCTTGCCATAGTTCGCCGCTGCAAAGCCTAGATCGCCGATGCTCACTTTGCCATCGTTATTCACATCGCCAGGAATACCTGTCGGTACGGTCGTTACAGCGATGCTGATTGACGATGCGTCCGCTTTCGTTTCAATGCCCTTGTCATCGCCGAGTGTAGCTTCTGTTACCGAGATCGTACCCGAAGCTGGTTGCTTCACATTCTTGGCCTTGAAGACGATTTCGGCAATTTCAGCCGTACCTGTTACGGCATTGCCGGCTCCTTGGCTTGCGATGATAAGGCGAAGCGTCCCTGCGTGATCCTTCGATTGAACGATGCTAATGCCATCTTTCATAGGCTTGGCTGAAACAAATTCCATGACGTTCGTGTCATAGCTCAGGTTGATATCTTGACCGTACACGCTTTGCGTGACATTCTGCAGTCCGAAACGAACCTTGAACTCACTGCCTGCAACAACGGAGTTCGTACCGCTAAGCGTAGTTCCGGGAGCTGCCGGACCAACCGGTGAATCAAGCCATTCCAGAACAGATAGAACGGGTCTATGATCAGAAGCGACATCATCCTGAATGGCCTGAGCGTTAACAACACGCCATTGGTTTTTTTGTCCGTACATAATATAGTCAATCTTACCGTCCTCTTCATTGGTCCAATCCGTAATACGCGCCGTAGCGTCTGTCCACTTGCTCGTTAAAGATTTGATCGTGTCTGACTCCGGAGTTGCATTCAAATCACCAGCCAAAATGTAAGGAGAAGTCGAACCGTAAAGTTCAAAAATTTTATTCACTTGATCGGCCTGAATGCTTTTCGGGTTCCACTCCAGATGTGTGCCGGTGAACGTAAACTCAGGCAATCCGTTGGTTGGTGTAATTTTCGCCGTTAACACAACACGCTGCTCGCCTCCGCTTGCATTCGGCAGCAATGTTTTCTCCGTTGAGGTAATCGGGTAACGGGAGAGGAGCGCCACTCCGTATTCGCCACCAGACAGATCGATTGCCTTACCAAAAGTTGCATGCATACCCGTCATCTCAGCTAATTTCTCAGCCTGATCGACATTGCCGCTTCTTGGGACATTTTTATCCACCTCTTGCAAAGCAACGATATCCGGATTCAAACTCTTAATTACGTCCGCAATACGAGGTAAATTTACAATGTTATCTTTCCCTGCTCCATGATGAATGTTGTAAGTCAAGACACGTAATCCAGGACCCGACAAGGCCTCTACGGTAATCGTACTCTCCGCTGTAAAAGCGCCATCCGTCGTTGTTGCCTTGATTTTCGCGATTCCCGCCTTCAGCGCAGTAACTACAATTTTCCCACCAATCGCCGCTACCGTCGCAACGGTTTCGTCGCTGCTCGACCAAGTTACAAGCTTATTGGTCGCATTATTCGGCAGCACCGTAGCCGCAATTTCAGTTGTCTCGCCTTCCTTCAGCGTAAGCGCTGACTTATCCAGCTGAACGCTGGTTACAGCTACTACCGAATCCGCCACATTATTGCGATATTTAAAGTTGTCGTACTGAGCGATTGTAGGCCCAAACACTCTAGCCCCCATCTTGCCTTCCACATTCGGAATTGAGGCTAAGCTCCCTTCGAAATATTGTGTGCCATTCACGAACAAGGTCACTAGCGATCCTTCGAATTTGACTTTAACCGTTGAAGTGACACCTTTACTTAGCTTAGCTGCCGCATTGTTCGTCAGCAGCCCATAGCTGTCTTGGGCGTTCACCCAATACCAACTGCCGTTATCGTAACCGACCGATGCCCACGAATCATTGTTCGTGTAACGGAATATGAGGCCTGAGCGAATATTACCCGTGTTTGTCGGCGTAACTTGAAATTCAATTTCACCGTCTTTGATGTCCGGTGAATTCTTATCAATAAAGACATTGCTCGTATTGTTAGCAGTCAGCTGCAGCGCATACTGACTTGCTTGGGACGAATCGCCAACAATCGTCATGCTGCCTGTTCCTGCCCCAATCACGTGCTGCCATCCGCCCAGTTGATTCGTCTCAAATGTTTGCTCGTAGCGAATGGGAACCGGTACAGTTATCGGTGTATCGTTCGGATTCGGCTGATAGACTTCGAACTCATACAAGGAATAGCCATACGTACCAGCCCTTTTTACGCCTTGCATTTTCATATAACGGGCATTTTCTGTAGGGAATTTAATGACTTCCGTACCGCCGACGCCTGCGTTCGTGGTATAGGCATCTTTCCAAGTCTGCGCGTCGTTCGAAACTTGAATTTTATACCCTTTGGCGTATGCGGGTTCCCATTTCAGAATGACCTTGTTAAGGTCGTAGTTTTTACCAAGATCCACATAAATCCATTCGTTATCGGTATATTTGGACGCCCAGCGGGAATTTTTCGACTCATCCTCATCAAAAGCCAGGTTTGCCGTTAAATAATTAACTTCCTCTGATGAAGCCACTGCCGGCTGGCGTGCCGCAATGTTAATTGTCCATGGCGGCGAGCCGGCAGCAACCGCGATTTCCTTCCCTGTCAACGCGCGATCTACGATTTTCAGATCGTCCAGCGCACCTTGGAAAGCCTGCGTCGCACTACCTACGACAGCCGCAGGAAGCAGCGTCGTCTCCGTCAGTTTATCTTTCAGCTCCCCGTCAATAAACAGCGACGTCCCGCTTAAATCTCCTTTCAAAGCAACATGCACAAATCGTCCTGTCGGAATCGCCGTATTGAAGCTGAAATCAAAGCCCTCACGGGAGAAGCCGACTTTGCCCGTTTCCTTCTGCTTTAATTTAATCGAAGCATCTGCGGATTCGAGCAGAATGGCTTCCGGCTGCGTGCTGTCCGTCATATTCACCCAAGCCGATACCGTCCAAGGAAACCCCTTTGACGTCAACCCAGTCGTGATGTGATCACTAGGCTTGCTGAACAGCGCCGCTTGCCCTGTCACTCCATTCGTCCACTGAACACCGTTTAAAGTACCGTTATAGCCATTGCCGGACATATCGCCAGCCGATTGGCCGCTACCTTCTTCAAACGGATAGCTGAGGACCGCTTCTGACTGCGTTAAGACTTTATGCAGCAAGTTCGTATTAGGCGCATCCCCGATCACACCGCTAGACTGGCGAAATTTGTCATAGGTCGCATCACTGGACTGGCCTCTCCACATTTTCTCGGCCATAGTTGGCAGCGCATCTTTTACGCGATCGTGCACATCCATTGCGCTCACTTTTTTGCCAAGCATATCGTTCCATACCGCGAACATACCGCCAAGCAAGTTGGGATTGTTGGCATTTAATTGCATGGAACCACTGAAATAAGTAGGCTCCCAGTTTTCATACAGCCACTTCGTGTTCAAATAATCGTAGTAATAACCCGCTTTTGGCACGATATAGAGCAAGCCGTCCGTCGTGTTAATGATTTTACGGCCTTCGTTGATGGCATCAATCGGATTCTGCCAGCCGTTGTTCCAGCCATTTAATGTAATATCTTTGTCCACCGGTGTCGTACCCGGGAAGAATGTCAAACTGCCCCACATTCTTGCCGTTTTGCCTTTGCTTTTGAAAAAAGCATTGATCTCGTTTAAATACTGGCGGTACGCCTCTACAGTTGTTTTATCGTTCCGATCAAATTCATCTCCTCCGAAGTGAATCTCTTTGGCATCAAACCAATTTCCGTCCAAATATTCGCTCCACACGTCTTTGACAAACTCAACCGCCTCCGGACGTGTAATATCCAGATGGTCAACAGGAAGAGTGTCTTTGACCAAATCAGGTCTAACTTTGGTGAAGGAAAGTGCATGGCTGGGCGTATCGAGCTCGGGAGTAATCGTCATTCCTCTGTCCTTGGCTAGATCCTGCAGCTCTCGGAATTCCTGTTTCGTGTAATGACCGTCTTTGGCTGTCAGTTCAGGATATTTGGTGCTTTCCAGTCGGAAAGCCGAATATTTATCCCAATGCGTTCTGCTGTTGTCTTTAAAAATTTCATTATCGTTTAAATGTATTTGAAAATCGTTCATTTTGTACCAGGACATGAACTTCACATAATCCTTCAAATAATCCATTGTAAAAAACTTGCGCCCTACATCGAGCATGAAACCGCGCTCTTTGTACTTGGGATAATCTTTCGCGATACCTTTGACAATGCTCGACTTCGCCGTATCCTGCTGCAAGATTTGAAGTGCTGATCTTGTGCCGTAGAATACACCGGTAGTCGTATTGGCGTGTATATTAACCGTATCGCCAACTTCAAAATAGTAACCTTCCGTTCCTATCGCATCGTCGTTTTGCTCGTTCAACGTTAGGAAGAAATCCCCTTTGGCTGGTGAATTCGATTGCACAATGGAAACATTGCGACCCGTGATTTCCTTCAAATCTTCTTGAAATACAGCAGCCGTGCTTTGCAAAGAACTGGATGGCGGAATGACAATCCTTGCATGATCGCCCATTGTAAATGTCCCTGTATCCCCCGTCCACTCTTGCAAGCTAGGGATCACGATTGGCTTCTGGTTAGGCTCCGCAGCGGCTGCTTGAGCGGGTTGGAGCGGCAGCGAGAACACGAGTAAAGCAAGCAGACAAACCGTACTTACTTTCTTTCTCATCTTTACACCTCTTTGCATGTTTTTTGAGCCATAAATCAGAGGAGACCCTTGAACGAATCGTCAAAGGGTCTCTCTTCTCTGCCTTATTCCATAATTTTCGAAGCAATGAAGGCCAGATCTGCGATCTCAATTTGTCCGTCGTTGTTGAAATCTAAGTGTTTAATGCTCGCCCAATCTGGACTTGAGGAGTTTTTACCGTAATTAGCGGCCACCATGCCCAAATCGCCAATCGATACTTTTCCATCATGGTTCAAATCGCCAGGAGTGCCAACAGGAACCGGTGTAACTTGAACGCTTAGGGAGGAATTTAACGCTTTGAACTCGTTACCTTGCTCATTCCCCAGCGTGGTATCCGTTACTTCAATCGTGGATGTCGTAGCCACAGTCAGCGCTTTCGAGTTAAATGTCAGCTTGAACAGCTGGGCATTTCCTGTTACAGCGTGCCCAGCCCCTTGGCTGGCGGCAATCAGGCGAAGTTTACCTGGCACATCGTTCACTGTCGTCACAATGGTGAGGTTCGGAAGCAGTGAATCCGCCGACACAAATGCCATTACGTTCGGATCATAGCTTAGCGTAATATCTTCTGCATACACCTGCTGCAGTACGCTGTTCAGCCCATAAGTAATCGTTATCGGCTGTCCGCTTTCAACGCTGGAGCTTCCCGTTAACGTTGTATACGGGCTTTGTGGCGCAACTACTTTCACCACAACCGCTGCAGTCGTTTGCTTTCCTCCGTACGTTGCCGTAACAACGGTTTCGCCTTGAGAAACACCCGTGATTGTACCGTTCACAACCGTGGCAAACAGTGGATTTGCGATCTCAAATATAGAGGCCGATGTCACATCCTGATTCGTTCCATCCGAATACTGTGCAGTTACCTTTACAGGTATGGACTGCCCTTGTTGCAGTTCATAGCTTGCAGCGTCAAAGACGATAGTTTGCAAGGTAGTCACTACATCCAACTTATACACGTTCAATTCTGATGCGGAAGCAAAGTTACCTGCACCAGCTGTCGCTTCGAGCTTGATGAAAGCAGCATGTACCGGAGCAAAATTCACTTCTTTCATCACGTTGTTTTGCTGCCACGCTCCGCTCGCTACTTTCGTGTACTGCTCACCGTCTTGGCTGACGTATACATTGTAGCCAGTTATTGTGCCGTTACCGGCATCTTTACGAGGCGTGTATTCCAGCTTGCTGATTTTGTACGTTCCTCCTAAATTCAAAACGATTGATTGCGGCAGCGGGTCAACATTGAACCATTTGATGTGCCACCAAGTGCTCGGATCTCCGTCAATGGCCAAGCCCGGCTCGTTACCGGCCTGGAAGCTTGCAGCCATCGCCGTCATTTGTGTTTGCGGGATTTTCACCAAACCGGATTGTGCCGTTACCGTGACATCTACAGCAGCTTTAAAGCCCCCGTCCGCCGTAGTTGCCGTAATGGTAGCCGTTCCTGCACCCTTCGGAGATACGACGCCGTTCTCGTTCACCATCACAATAGCAGGATTACTTGAGCTCCAAACAACGGAGGTGTTAGCTGCATTCAGCGGCATGACAGTAGCCTCCAAAGCAACCGGCGCATCGAGCACGTTCATCGTTAACGCTGAACGATCGAGCGTTACGCCCGTAACTGGGGCTGTTCCGATAATTGGCAAGCCGATCAGCTTCACATCTGCGATGCTAGCCTTCGTATTGGCATCAGGAAGTCCCGTAATCGTGATTCTGACATAACGTCCTTGACTGCCGAAAGTATCTTTGAGTACTGTAGCAGCCTCCGTATTATTCATGCGGTTTAATACTTGAATCCAGTTGCTGCTGCCCGCTTCGCGGACTTCCAGCTTGTATTTGTACACTTTATCGCTCTGCCCAAATGAAATCTCTAATCCTTGAATCGCATGCATTTTACCCAAATCGGCGGACCAAACATGACCCGCATTTGTATCATTTGCCGACCACATGGTAGCTGAGTCCCCATCGTTGGCATTAGATGCAGGGAATGACGGATCCACGCTATCTGCCGATGCCGGCTTGCCTTTCAAAATATCGCCAAAGACTGGAGGCGCTTGAGGCGTTTCGTATACATCGATTTCGGAAGCAGATGCGAAATTGCCGACTGCTACTACCGCCTCGAGCTTCACATAGCGAGCGTCAGCAGGTGTAAATTGGACATACTTTTTAATATTGTTGCGGGTCCAAGTACCTGTACTGATTTTCGTATAGTTCGTGCCGTCGGTACTAACATATAAATTATAAGTCTGAATCGTACCGTTCCCGGCATCTGTACGCGGTGCATAACGGAATTGGCTAATATTGCGAATTTTGCCGAGATTAATAATAATCGATTGCGGCAATTTGTCAGAACCGTCCCATTTCGTGTGCCAGACAGAGTTCGGATCCCCGTCGATCGCTTTGGAAGCTTCGCTGCCCGGTTGCGCGCTGAATGCCGTAGCTGTCATTTGATTTTTCGGAATCGCCAGAGGCGTTGGCACCGAACCGTCACGGTACACGTTGAGTTCAGCCGCAGCCGCAAAGCCATTCACACCAGCTGTTGCTTCCAGTTTCACATACTGCGCTTCTGCGGTAGGGAACGTCACTGTTTTTTCCTGCTTATCTGCTGCCCACGTGCCACTGGTAACCTTGGTAAAATTGGTTCCATCTGTGCTCACGTAGATGTTGTAAGCTGTAATAATGCCGTCTGTGCCTAAATATTGTCTTGGCAAGTACTTCAGTTTGTTCACGGAAAACTTCGTGCCCAAATTCAGTGTAATTGACTGTGGCAGAGGCGTACTGCCATCCAACTTCGTACTCCAGACAGTCTCCGTGCTGCCATCCAGCGCATTAGCTAAAGGAGAAGTCGCATCCGTACTTGTCGCCGTTGCCACGATGTCCCCTTGCACGATTTTGGTTGGATCGTTATCCGGTTCTGGCAAAGAAATGACGGTTGCGTCTATCAATGGCGTCGTATCCGCTGCAAAACCGGCTACTTTCACTTCGAAACCTTGGTCAGACGGCATATCCGGCGTTTTCACGTAGACGATTCCGCCTTTATCCGCGCTATCAAAGTACCAGCCGCTTGCCGCTGCCACCAGTTCTGTTTGGCTTGCATACTCCGTATAAGCGGAGCCACCAACTGCAACGCTTGCCGGTTTCGCATGCATATGAATTTGGAATTGATTCGTTCGCGTTGCCAGCTTGCCATTGTAATCGCCAACGCTTGCTCCTACTTGAATCTTCAAGTCACCTGTTCCGGTCTCTGGAGCCATAGAGGTAATTAATGTTTTCGCAAATTTGCCGTTGCGGTGCTCTCTTGACACCCCATCGTCCTCGTACATCGTGAAGGAGGATGTTTGGTAAGGATAGATATCATACGTAATCGGATTCGGCGGCACTTGACCGTCATAAAGCGTTTCCGGATACATCGGAATAATGGCGCCAGCTTTGACGAGAAGCGGCACACGGCTAAGCGGAGCGCTGTATTCGTCCAGCATTTTGGAGCCGTAATGCTCTGTACCCGTCCAGTAGTCGATCCATTTGCCTTTCGGCAAGTAAATACCGTTTCTTACTGACGTATCTTTGTAAACCGGAGCAACAAGCAAGGACTGCCCGGACATGAATTGGTACTGTGTCAACGTGTTCTTCGTATTCGGATCGTTCGGGAATTCGTAAACCATCCCTCTTGTGAATGGTGCTCCCGATTCGTAAGCTTCATTCAAATAGGTATAGAAATATGGCGTCAAACGCTGTCTCAGCTTCAAAATATCCCGGTTATAACTTGTATAAGGCTCACCATAACGCCATGGCTGCTTATCTACGGATGCCCAACCGGACATACTCATAAGAATCGGTGTAAACGCTTTCCATTGTAAATCGCGCACATACGTCTGGGCGCTGCCACCGAAGATCCCGTCCACGTCACCAGTAGCGTATGTCATACCTGACAGACCGGCGCCAATCATCGAAGGGATATGGAATCGGATATATTCCCAGTTCCCAGATTGGTCTCCCGACCAAACTGTCGAGTAGCGCTGCGTTCCAGCCCATCCGCCGACAGACCATACGAACCCGCGATCGTTCGAGTTGTTTTCAACGCCATCATGAGCCTGTTTTGTTGCATCGAGAGCGAAATCATAGCCGGGTCCGACCCAAGCGACATCCAGCTTATTCAGACGAGTACCAGCCACGCCTACTTCGGTCGCGATGTTTGCAAGCCCGTTCTGCGTCCATAATCCGGTGTAAAAGCCTAAATCATGCAGCTGTGCCACGGTACTTGGCAGCTGTACATAACCACAGCCGTAGCCATCATTCGGCAGCAGCCATCCGCCAGGCATATCATTATCCCGGAAGCCTTGAGCCACTTTCAGAACATCTGGCGTCGTCAACTTATTCGGCTTGTTAGCGCCAGTGTTGCTTGTGTTATAACAATCCGCATCCCCCATGCTCATCCCCCATCTGGGAATTAGCGAAGGCTTGCCTGTCAAATCGGTGTAGCCGTTCAGAATTTCCTTCATCGTATCGCCGTAAAAGTAATACGCGTCAAAACGATTCTCGTTGTGTGTCAATTGTGCAGGACTGCCGAAATCGTATGTACCGTCTTGGAACGTGTTCCGCAGTACGCCATATCCAGCCGTGCTCAGATAGAACGGAGATGGATTGGAGACGGTACCGCTGCCCCAGTCGCCAAAGTTTTTGGAAATCTTAATCGTTTTGTCACGGTGAGAGAAAAATCCATTTTGCATGCCACCGCCGTAGTAATATTCGTCGGCTCCTCTAACGAGCTTCTGAGTTGTCGAGGAAGAGCTATAGTTTAATGGTGACTCCTCTTGCCATACGACCGTTGCGTTATCGCTCTTGTACATCGCGAATTTGAACGGGCTTTTGTATGCACGTAAAACGAACTTCCCTGTTACCATTTTGTAGTAGCTGCCCTCATCTGACCAATTCACAGCTACCGAACCGAAGTCCTCCTTCACGACGATCGGCTCTTTAGGCGTCGGGGAGCTTTTACCAGCCAGCGTTTGAAAATTACCGCCTACGCCAAGCCAGATCCGCACCATATCGTCGCGATTAAAAATTACTTTTACCTTATCGGTGCCTGATGTAATCGTAAATGTCTTCGCATCTGTTTTCTCGAAATTCGTGATGTCGCCAACCGCTGCTGCATGTGTCGTTGTCCCGCCTAAGCATAGGATCGCTACGACGAACACCAGGCAAAAAACAAAACCAAAAGCATGTTTAAGCGTCTTCACCTCTTACACTCTCCTCTTCAAAATCAACCATTTTACCCTTTTAATGCACCAGCCGTTATCCCTCCTGTAATTTGTTTTTGGAAAATACTATAAAACACAATCGTCGGACCCATAGATATAATCAGGGCAGCGAAGAGTGGTCCCCATTCCGTTCTGTACTGCATTTCACCCTGCATAACTGCAATGGCTACCGGTATCGTATATTTCGTGGGGTCATTGATCAGCACAAGCGCAAATACATATTCATTCCAAATATTCAGCACGGTAATGATTGCCACAGACATCAATCCCGGCTTGGCAAGTGGAAGCATAATTCGAAAAAAAATGCCATAATGAGAAGCGCCATCCATGGAGGCGGCCTCTTCGAGTTCACTTGGCAGTGATTTGAAAAAGCTGACCAAGACGAATACGGCAAACGGCACGGCTGTGACCATGTAGACTAAAATAAGGCCAATTAAATTGTTCGTTAGATGAAGATCATTCAGTAAAAAAAATAGGGGGATGATGCCAAGAAATGTTGGAATCATCATGTAGGAAAGATACGAATAGTACAATAAGCCGTTTCCTCTAAATGTAAATCGCGCAATCACGTAGGCCGTTGTGGCCGATAAGAACACTCCAAATATCGTGCTTACTACTGTAACTACCAGTGAATTCATAAAATTATGGCCAAAGTTATATTTTCCCCACACGTACGAAAAATTGGACCAGAGCAAAGGCAACTTCGGCAGATCCCAAGGTCTTCCCAAGAAGAACTGCTGGTTATCCTTCAAGGCGCTGAGGATTGTCCAGATGAGTGGATAAAGGACGCATATCGCCCAAGCGATGAGAATGCATTTGAAAAACAGCCGGAATACAGGATTGACTATACCTTGACTCATATGAAAAACTCCTCTACGTTAATTCAATTGTCTCTCTCTTCATCAGCCTCTGAAGGGTTGCTGTCGTAATTAATGAGAGAACCAGAATGAGGACGCCAATCGCAGACGCATAACTGAACTTGCCGAATTTGAATGCATTGAGGTACAAATAGGAGCCCATGACCTGTGTGGCATTGTCCACTCCGCCCTCAAAGGTCATAATCGTTACGATGACGAACGACCCATTGAGTGTCGTCATCACAATCCATACCACGGAAGTCTTGATTTGTTCCCACGAAAGAGGAAGGGTAATCAACCAAAATTGATCCCACTGTGATGCTCCGTCAATGTCAGCTGATTCAAATAATGACGATGGAATACTGAGAATTCCGGCGACCAGCAAAATGATCGTAAAGCCAATACCTGCCCAGATCGAAGGCGGCAGCAGCGCGAATATCGACCATTTATCGCCTAGCCAGGCGAAATCAAACTTCTTATCGGAAAATAAGGAGATGAAAGAATTCAAAAATCCAAGGTTCGGATTGTACACATAGCGCCAGAGAACCCCGACGACAACAACGGAAAGCACATTAGGCAGAAAGAAAATAATACGGTAAAAACCTGAACCTCTGATGCCCAACCGAGTTAGCGCTAGTGCGAATACCATAGACAATACCATAAATCCAATGACTTTCCCTATGACCAGAATATAGTCGTTGCGAATTGTCTTCAGAATCACACTGTCATCCATCATCTCCTTGAAATTTCCAAGGCCGATAAAATTATAGGTTTCGGACCCTCCTGACCAATCAAATAAGCTGAGATATATCCCTTTAAACATCGGATAAACGGTAAACACAAGATATAGAAGCAAAGTTGGAAGGATAAAGGAAAGAATGAACATATTCCGCTTCATCTTTGCGGTGCCGATTCTCTCACTTGTTTTCCGCTCTGTGTTGGCCGTTGCGGTTGTCTTGCTCACTTTCATGCTTTCCTCCAATCTAAGCTTCTGAATGACAATAAGGGAATCCGAAGCATTCCCTTATTATCGCTCACAACTTGCTATGGCTTATTTTTTTTCTTTAGCGCGAATTTTATCCGTAGCCTCTTCCATACGGTCTGACCACTGCTGCGGTGTAATTTCACCTTTCGTAAGAGCGAGCGTTGCATTGTTTCTTGCTGTTACAAGTTCTTCAGGGATAACAACCTCAGGCGCAACAACGGTGTTTGGTGAATTGTAGAATTTGGCTGCTTCTTTCGTAAGCGCTGGCGCGTTGGTTCCTTCGAGATCTGCCTTGATGTTCGCAGGGGCTTTGGAAAGCTCTGCCCATAATTTACTCTCTTTTTCGGTGAAAATGAATTGCATGAAAGCTTTGGCTGCCTCTGGATTTTTCGCTTTCTTGGCGATGGCAACTGTGGATGTGTAAGGGTTCGCTACGAACTTACCACCTTTGTCTTGGCCGATGGAAGGCAAGAATCCAAATTCAAATCCAGCTGGAATATCTTTGGCCATTTCACTTTCAACCCAAATGCCTGTCGGTATGAGAGCGGCTTTGTGCTGCAGCCACTGCGTTTGGGAATCCGTGTGATTCAGCGCAGGTGATCCTTTGTCGATGAGACCTTTGTCTCTCATTTGCACAATTCTGTCGAGAGATTTCATTACAGGTTCGCTCTTCCAAACACCCTTTTCGAGGGAATTAATTTTCTTGAAAATGGATGTATCATAGTTGTTCATCGAAATAATCGTTGGGTCTAGCAATCCACCGTTGATGTAGTACGGGTAAACCCCTGTATGGATATAATCGCTCATTTTCCCATCGGCTTTAATTTTCTCGCCTAAATCCATGAAACTTTGGAAGTCTACAGGCGCTTCCCAGCCTTTGCTTTTGAATAATGCTTTATCGTAGAACGTTCCCCAAGAGCCGAAAACGAGCGGGACAGCGAACTCTCTGCCCGGTTTGTACTCTTCAGGCTGAGCGATCAAGAGATCAAGAATCTTCTTCCCATCTACATTTTTGGCCTCCTTCAGCCAGTCCGTAATATCCATCAGTTGATCATCGGTTACCATCTGTCTTGTATTGGAGCCAGCTCCATCGATGTAAACAAAATCAGGCGGATTCCCTTGAATCCAACGCGGTTTCATTTGATCGTTAATTTTCGCTCCTGCGGATTCTTTAATCTTCAAATCCGGATTCTGCTTTTGGAACTCAGCAATGGCCTGTTTCCACCATGCGTCGCCATATCCGCCGACAAAATATTGAATTTCAAAGTCGCCCGTAAGTTTTGTTCCCGCAGGACTTGCGCTATCAGCCGGTTTGGCGCTCTCCATCGGTTTTACACTGTCAGCAGGCTTTACTGACGCAGTAGTCGTACTCGCATTGTTGCTTCCACAGCCCGTTAACGTAAGTACAACAGTCGATACCAACATACCCCATGCCATTGCATTTTTTGGCTTCATCATCGTCAAGACCTCCCTAGAATTTTGCGGTGCAACCGTCCTTATTGAAAGCATCCGCTTCTACTAATTTCCAACTCCTTTGTACACCTTAATCATAGTAATTTTCACCGCTTTCAACCATTGATTAAATGACTGTAAATAGTTAAAAAAGTATTGTCTTTTGGTGCGTTATTGTCAAAACAAACAAGGCCAGGAATCCATTCCTGGCCTTTGCCTAAATTTAGCTTAGTGACTTTTGTCAATGGCGATTTGCTGCAGCCGGTCAAGCGCTTGTTTGGGCGACATCTGGCCGAGCAAAACCGTTTGCCCCATATTTCTGGTCGCGTTCAGAACAGCAGACCATGCGGGATTATTGATCGGGTAAAACTTTGCATTTTTAATAGAGTCCAGATTTTGCTTCATGGATGGATCATTAGCCGCCAATTTATTGCCTACCGTACGAATGGTTGGAAGAAAACCTTCCCGAAGAACGAATTCCTCGTAACGTCCATCTTCATAAATAAAATCGAGAAATTTGGACAACGCCTCTCTGTTCGTATGATCCGTTTTGAAAGACATCCAAACGTCCTGCACACCCAGCACGAGAGGTGTCTGCCCCTCTTTAACCGGGATCGGCCCTTTCGCCCATTTCAGCCCTGGGTACTCAAGCGGGACGACGGCCTCAAAATAGTTGCCTGAGATCAGCATACCTAACTTGCCGTTTCCTAGAATTCGCTGTTTTTCATCGCGTGTTGTCACCGTTGGTTCTGGATCCGTTAGACCTTCTTCATATAGTTTTTTTAGAAAGGTGATGCCCTCCACATTCTCAGGTGAATTAATCGCCCATTCGCCATCTTTCATCCAACCACCGCCGGCACCATAGAAAAAATAAGAGAGATACGCCCAAATCTCATTATCCGTCAAATCGACGCCGAAGCCATCCACTTGATTGGTGTTTTTTATTTTGCGCGCATCCTCCTCTAAATCACTCCATGTTTTTGGCGGTTCTGTAAGTCCAACCTCATTGAAAATATCTTTGTTATAATATAATTCGCGGATGGTCGTAACGTAAGGTATCGTATACTGTATGTCATGCATCTTACTGCTTTCCATTAGATATGGATAAAACTTATTCTTCAATTCCGGGGAAAGAAGGTCCTCCATGCGGTTGAGCAATCCATCTTTTGCGAAATGGGCGTAAATGTTCGTGAGCAGCAAATCCGGAGGTTGATTGCGGCTGATCATGGTATTGTAAGCACTATCCAGAATGTCCCAGTTAATGACCTGCAATTCCACCTTGATAGCCGGATACTTCGTTTCGAATTCTTTCACTAGATTTTCAAAATATGGCTTCGTAGATGTGCTGTATTCAGCTGCCACAAATGTAATCGTCGCTTTCGCGTCAGGATCGGCAGAAGCTGGATGGTGAGCCTCCTCGTTCATGCATCCGGTGAGTAAAATACCCGTAAGCTGCAGCAGCATAAGCGACGAACCCACTTTTCTTTTATCTATTCCGCTCATTTTTTGATCCCCCTTCCGTCATATCACTACTTTTCCACCAAAGGAAAGAGAAGCTCCTGATTTTCTTGGGTGTACATGTTTTCCTTGGTTATGACATGGGCGTCTATATTTACTTTTGGGTCCACCTTAATACCAGATAAAGCTTGCACCGCTGTTTCAACGGATAAATACCCCATATTAAATGGCTTTTGCACGATTGTGGCTTTAATAGCCCCTTCTTCCAAGAGCTTAATCTCATAAATAGAACTATCAAATCCGACAATTCTAATTTGATCCTCCCCTTTTTTCTCTTTGATTGCCCTGGCTGCCCCTAACGTAGCCGTCTCATTTAATGCTGAAATACCCTGAATGTTCGGATACATAGCCAACAGATGTTTTACCTGTTCATAGGCCGCATCCTCCGTCCCGTCAAATCCATAACTCCCCGCGAATTCTACGCCAGGAAAATCGGCTATAGCCTCCTTAAATCCGCTCTCACGCTCCTTCTCGGCGATCGTCTGTTTATTGCCCCTAAGTGTCATCACCCGAAATAATTTACCATTCTGTCCGCCCGCCAATATCATTCCGGCTTTTCTCCCCGCTTCGATATTGTCGGTTGCAATAAGACTTGCTTCTGCACGCGTTTGAATCGGTGAATCGATCAGAATGAGTTTCGTTCCAGAATCCTTTATTTTCAAGGCAGTTGGCCCGAGCTTCTCGTAATCGGTGGCTGCAAGAATGATAGCGTCAGGCTTCTTCACAAGTGCTTCATTCACATTCCGAATTTGCCCTTCGGTATCCGTCTCTGATATGGGTCCAGTAATATCGATGTTTACAGCGAACTCTTTAGCAGCCGCTTTTATGCCCGTACTAACCATTTGCCAATAATCCGAGCGAATATTGTTCGTTTTTAAGACAACAGCGATTTCAAGCTTTCTAGGATTCGTAATACGCAGCATTTCCATGATGGTTATTAGGACAAAACCAATCACAATCACGAACAGTACAGCCAGGAAAACCGGCTTTTTAACGGTCATCGATGACTCCTTTCTGTCCACTTTTGGGGAGTACAATCCTAACCTCCGTACCTTCCCACTTTTCGCTTTTAAAAGTAAGACCAAATTCATTACCGAACAGCTTAATGCGTTCATTCACATTGCTGACCCCAATGCCCTTGATGATGCCATCTTTCATTTTCAAAATGTGCTCCAACTTCTCCGGTTCCATGCCAACTCCGTTATCCGCTACGACAAACACAATGTTATCTCCGTCTTCTTGTCCCGTTATTTTTACTAAACCAGGCTCCAAACTGTTTTTGATCCCATGATAAATCGCATTTTCAACAATGGGCTGCAAAATAATCTTCGGAATATGGACCTCTAGAATCCCAGGATCAACATCAATTTGAAAATCCAGCTTATCCTTATATCTCATCGATTGAATGAGCAAATAGTTGGTGATGTGCTCGATTTCCACCCGAACGGGAACGGTTTCATTATTTTTATTAATAATTGCGCGAAACAGCTTGGCGAGCGAAGAGGTCATCTGGACGACCTCATCATGTTTTTTACGTTCCGCCATCCAGATGATGGAATCCAACGTATTATACAAGAAATGAGGATTAATTTGCGCTTGAAGCAGCTTCATTTCACTCTTTCGCTTGCTCTCCTCATTCTGAATAATTTGATTCATTAACTCTTTGATTCGGCTGACCATGATATTGAAGGTTTGGCCCAATTGTCCAATTTCATTCTCGCTGCGAAAGTCCGATCGGATGCTGAAATCGCCTTTTTCCACTTGTTTCATGCTGCTTTGCAGTATTTTGATGGGTCTTGATAGATGGCGGGAAATAAAGAAGGAGAGGTACAACGCGATGACTAAGGCTAGAATCGTCCATAAAAAATACGAGATGTTAATTTGATACTGATTCGCAATGAGCTCATTGGCGTAGGCAACCCCGACGATTTTCCAACCAAAGTGCGTTTCTTGGATCGTATAGATCCGTTTTTTGTTCCCATCCCCTGTTGTGAAGCTTCCGCTTCCCGACTGTTTGACCTCTTCAATCATCTCTTCCTTTAAATTGCTGTTAATCAGCTTCTGCTGCGGGTGATACACGATGCTTCCATCTTTGTCGAGGATGAATACATACCCTCTCTTTCCCAGATTAATATGATTGCAAATCTCGCCAAGGACATTTAAATTCAAATCGACCAGGAAAATACCCTCTCCCGTAATGCCGTCTGCACTTTTCAGTTCCCTGCTTAAGGAAACGACCCAACGGTACTCATTCTGGATAATGTTCTGAATGTGGGGAGCAGAAATAACGGATTTGCCTCCTTCTGCCTTTGCATGTTTGTACCATGGCTGTTCCTGGACGTTGGCGTTCATATTCAGGCTTGTAATTCGACGGTCTGAAACAAATCGATTATTGTAGCCAAAAACCATAATCGAAGCAATGTCTTTACGGGTAATCAAGATGGATTGAAATAAATCGGATATTCGTTTCTCATACGGTCTACGTTCTTCATCACTGATAAAGCTCGTCTCAGTAATGTAATATTTCACGTCCTTGTTCGTCGATGCAAGCATGGAGATGTCTTCCATATTGGTTATGTACGATTGAATATTGATATTAACCTGTTGGACAATTTCGGAAATATAGTGCTTTGAATTCATTTCCACCGCTTGAGCCGACAGATGATAAGAGATGTAGCTTGTGATCACGATCAGAAATAAAATCAAGCACGAGAAGACGACGGAAATACTCGATTGTATGCTCCGAAATTTGAAAAGAAATGATCCAACATCCCATTCTCTTCTCATCCTTATTTCTCCCTCAATAACTTTTCTCGGTATTCCGTAGGGGTTGTCCCTGTATGTTTTTTAAATAACACACTAAAGTACTGAGGGTCGCTATAACCGACCTTTGCCGCTACTTCATAGGATTTCATAGGAGTCTGTTGCAATAAATCTTTTGCTTTATCAATCCGCACCCGTGTGACATATTCCATAATGGTTTGTTCTTTATTCTGCTTGAATACGGCGCTGAAATAGCTCTTGCTCAAATGTACATGGCGGCAAAGTTCATCAACCGTCAGGTTCTCGTTGGAATAATGCTTTTCAATGTAAACAATTACACTCAACACCTGCATCTTCGTTAGGTCGCTTCTTTGCTCTGACATATATAATATCGCTTCTTTACAAATCACTAGGAGCCATAACTCGATTTCATCCAACGTTTGAAAGCGATTGATATCTTTGAGAACGATTTCATGTCCCTTAAAATGAACAGCGTCATTGCCTGCGAATTCGTGAATCGTATTCATAACGGCAATAATAATCGACTGAATGTGAAAATAACAAGCTCCCATTGGCATGAGCGAAGCTTTTAAGTTGCTTATCAGTTGAGCGATGAGAACTTGCGCTTCACTTTGTGTTCCCGTTTTGATGAGGGTAGCAAATCTGCGATTCCATTCGATGTCCAACTGCTGAACGGGTTTATTGGTGCCTTCCATATCAAGGATAGAGATAACCTTATTTTTTCCATGCAAAAAACGGTAATCCAGTGCGGAGATCGCCCCGTTGTACGAAAGCGGGAGCTCGTGTAAGGTTCTGCACAACGTGCCGACCCCCACGGTAACGGTGAATTTCAAATATTTCTCCATGCAAAAGCGGATCACCTCAGATGCGCTCAGCGCAGCTTCATAGGTCCCTTCTTCTGCTTCCCCGGAAAAGATGACAATCATGCGTTCTTCCCTCGTTCGAAAAACGATCGCTTCTTTTCCTTCCATTACTTCTTGTACAATATTGAAGGCAGCGGATCGGAAAAGCTCCGGATCGTTTTGCCATTTTTCTTTCTTTATGTCGTCGAAATCGTCGATGTCAATTGCTACAACCAGATAAGGCGGGGCAATCCAAGGAAGACTGAAGTATTCAAATCTCTCTTGTATTCGGAAGTCTCGCAAGGTGCCGCCCACTAACTGCTCAAGGAACCGCTCTCTTAATAAAGGCAAGCTTTGATGAAGCTGCATCTTCAGCAGCGAGAGGTTCTCGCGATTTTCAGCTTCCTTGTCCATTTCTAATTTCACTTTGTCGAGCAGATTGCGAAGTTCATTCGCCGTAATCGGTTTTACAATAAAATCGTGCACTTTCAAACGCAGTGCTTTCTGGGCATAATCAAACTCATCATGACCGGTCAGGATAATGACCTTAATGTACGGATAATTCAATTGGATTTGTCTAGTCAATTCAATCCCATCCATAAAGGGCATGCATATATCAGACAAAACTAGATCCGGCCTAAGCTCAGAAATTGCTTCCAAAGCTTCGCTGCCATTTCTGTAATCCCCAATACATTCAAATCCATGCCGTTCCCACTCGATGCTCTCTATGATGCCTTCTCTCACTTCGATTTCATCATCAACGATCACGATTCTGTACATGGCGTACACCCCTGTTTCTACATAAAAAAAACGGATTTCCGCTAATGTCAGGAATCCGGTTACAGCTTGGATGCATGGCAACGTTCAAAAACCACTTCATACGTGGAATAGGCTTCCATGTTTCATTTCCTAATATTATACAAGTCTTTATTCACATCGGGAAGGAGTCTAATTTGTATGCTTTTGTCGAATAAGCACGTTTCATCGTTGAATGTCCAAGCGGAAGCAAGAGAACACAAGAAATGAAATCCCATTTATCCTAATTTTACCTTGTAATAATGCGGCTTTGGAGAGTAACCTGTTTCGGAATATTATCTTCTTTCTTCAAAATTTTCATCGCATATTGAATCGCATCTTTTCCTCCGGTCGGATAAGTGTAAGTACCTGCCAAGATCCCGTCGTTCACCAATTGGACCCCTCCCTCAGAGCCTGGAAGCCCATCAATCCCCAAAAATTTCACATCTTTAATTCTTAGTTTGGATGCCGCTAGATAAGCACCTAATGCCATATCGTCATTATGAGCGAAAATGACATCAATTTGTGGATAAGTCACGAATCTTTGCTTGAGTTGATCCTCTGCTTTATCTCGCAGCCAGTCTGCGACAATCGTATCCACAACATGAATGTTGGGATGCTTCGAAATGACTTGGAGAAAGCCTCTGCTCCTACCAATGACTGGTGGAGATTCGGAAAGCCCCTCGACCTGCACAACGTTCCCTTCCTTGCCGGCTAATAAATCGACAACGAACTGTCCAGCTTGCTTCCCGATCAACTCATTATCCGGTCCAATATAGAGGGTATGGTTAAAATCCGGATCATCCCGGTCCAATACAATGACAGGTATTGTTTTATACACTTTATTTACAACAGGTGCGAGTAATTCGACCTCATTCGGTGAAATGATTAATAAATCGATGCCAAGGCGCAGCAACCGTTCAACGTCGCTTACTTGCTTTTCACTGCTTTGGGCAGCATCTGCAAAAATGACTTTCACATCTTTATACTTTTGAATTTCAGCCTTAATTTCCCTATTCATTTCAATTCGCCAAGGCTCAACCAAATTTGCTTGCGACATCCCAATCAAGAATTGGGTTGATCTAGGTGTCTGGGCATCCGACCTTACGCAGCCTGTTACACAACAGGTACTTACAAGCAGTAACACACAGGATACGATCCATCTTTTCCAACTAGATAAGAACATCGATTTTATTCGCCCCGCTTCTCCGATATTCTGTTGGTGATATCCCGACGATTTTCTTAAATGCTGTGCTGAAATAGTGCTGTGACGAATAGCCTACCTTTTCGGCCACTTCATACATTTTGCAGGATGGATCGTTCATCAACAGAATAGCTCGCTTGATCCTTGTTTTCGTCAAGTAATCTATAAAAGTAGCGCCAAGTTCCTGGCGAAGCAGACGGCTTATATAGGCTGGACTAATCTGAAACTGTTTCGCAAGATCTTGCAAAGAAAATGTCTCCAGGTGGTAGTGGGTTTCGATATATCTCTTGCTTAACAACACAATAGGCGACCAATGCTCCTCAACCATCATACCCTGAAGAAGCAGCTCATAAAGGTCTGGTATACCGCACCATTGATCTCTTTGCTGAGCAATAATATGAACGTTACACTTCAAGTACTGCTCAACACTCATCGTCACCTGCTCTGTTAGAGCTTCAAGATTCGATTCATCATGGAGATGGATTAGCGCTACAATATGATCTTTCGCATCACGAAATAAGAGCGATGGACCGCTGCCTGCTACAATCTCTTCTGTTACATTCTGAACAGCGAACAAGAGCAGTTGACGATCCCATTCTTTAAACCCTTGGCCGATTGATATGCGATCCGTTATTTTAATGAGCATCATGCCCAATTGAGCTGGAACTTTTATGTTGAAAAAATCAAGCTGTTCCACCACTTCAATCTCAGAAAGCTGTCCATTCACCCATTCATTCAGGAAACGATCTCGAATCGATGTGAAATTTTTGGTTAAATGGTTATTTGCCCAATTCATGTATTTATTCTGAAAGCTGAACTGTTCCAGCTGCTTTTTAGCTCGCAGAACGACCTCCTCCAGCTCATCTTGCTTGACTGGCTTTAATAAATAATCAAATACATTCAATTTCACCGCTTGATGGGCAAAAGTAAACTCATCATGACCGGTAATTAATATCACCACACTATGTGGCAATATTTGGTTTACTTTCTCTACAAGCTCCAATCCATTCATAATCGGGATGCAGATATCGACCAATAACAGATCAGGACGAAGCGTTTGAGCTAATTCCAGCGCCAGCTCGCCATCCTCGGCTTCCCCGACAATGGCCATGCCAAGCGACTCCCAATCGAGTAATTGACGTATTTTCCGTCTGATTTTTGGCTCATCATCAACAATTAATAAGTTTATCACTTCAGAACCACCAACTTTTCTAAAAGTGGATGCCACACTTCAACCGTTGTCCCTACGCCATATTCACTATGAAAAGTCAGACCATATTCACTGCCATAATTAAGCTTGATGCGTTCGCTTACGTTATAGATGCCAAATCCTTGCAGTGCGCTCGTATCTTTACCTGATTTCTCAAGCATATGACGAATCTCCTGAAGTTTCTCTGGCTGGATGCCAATGCCATTGTCTGAGACACTGCAATAAAGCATCCCCTCTACAACTTTGGCTTGAACGGACACCTTGCCCACGCCTCTCCTTGCCTTAATTCCATGATAAATTGCATTTTCTACTAAAGGCTGCAGTGTTAATTTCAAAACGAGTAGATGATCGAGCCCCTCTTCACACTCAATTTCAAACTCCAGCTTTTCCTCGTATCTGATCTTCTGAATAATTAAGTAGCTTCTCACGTGGGCAATTTCATCGCTCACCGTTAACGTTTCTTTGCCTTTACTGAGTCCAATTCGGAAGAAATTGGTCAACGCGTCGATCATTTCGACCAAATCCGTGGCTCCCCGCTCATGCGCCATCCATTGTATGGCATCTAAGGTGTTGTATAGAAAATGCGGCTTAATTTGTGCCTGTAAAATCTTAATTTCTGATTCTCGTTTTCCCTGCTGTTCTTTATAGACCAGTTCGATTAAGTTTCGAATCTCTTCCAGCATATTATTGAAACCGTTGCCTACCTGCCCTATTTCGTCATGATACTGATTGTCAAAGTGTACATTCAAATCACCATTCTGTACTTTTCTCATCAAATTTTTCAATTTATTTAAGGGACTGGCGATAGAGGATGTATAAAAGAAAGCCAAAATAACTGCAAGAATGACGGTTAGGATCGCAATAATAAGTGTATACAATCGAATTTTCGATGCTTCTTTAAATGTTTCCTTGAATGAGAACACCCCAATTATTTTCCACTTCGTAAAATCTGATTTCGTATAAATGATTTGGTACTGATTATGATTAATTGTCTGCGTGAATTGCCTGTGTGAACTGTCTTCCAACCACTGCGCATTAATCCGATAGACAACGGGATTATCAGGAGAATAGACGACTTCACCTGCGGCATCCATCATATAAACAAAGCCAGTTTTGCCTAACGTGATTTTCTGAATCATTTTCTCAATCGTATCGAGCTTGAAGTCGATGGAAATTACGCCTTCGAACTCATGCGTTGTTGGATTTTGAATGGCTTTAACGACAGATAAGACTTCTTCCGCGTTTACTTGATTACCCGAAGTCAGATTCCTTCCAATCGGCCTTGATAGAAGAAGCAGCTCGCCTTTGGAGGCTACGGCCCTTTGGTACCAATCTTCTCGCGTTAACGGATCCCGTGAGATGCGGTATTGCTCATTGCTTATATACAGGTCGCTATTGTTCACGACGACAACCCCGGCGATTTCCGGATGAACCTCCGTATACGTCCTTAGGAGTCTGCGTACATCGGTTTCAATACTTACACGGTTCGGTTGAAGTGTATTGCCGATTTGAAAAAAAGCCAGCATACTTGGATCTTGTGAAATATAGTGCTCAATGTGGTCCATATCACTAATATAGAACTCTACATTTTTTTGAATTTGCTCGATAATTTCTTGCGCGTGCAGATTCGTTTCCCGTTCAATCGAGTTGGTATATATAATGTCACTAAGCAAACCGATTGTAAGAATAGGCAGCAAAATGAGGGAAAGAAAATAAACTAATAATTTGAAGCGTATTCCTTTTTGTTGAAAAGCTTTACGCCACAATCCCAATATGAGCACCTGCCTTCTCTTAGCCGTATCGGATTTAAATAAAAACACATTATCCTAACAGCACGAGGCTGTTAGGATCTTATGCGTAACTATAAGATTATTTATTGCCCGCCGTACTTTTTGAGCATTTCGGCCGCATTATCTTTATTAATTTCTTGGGTACCCAAAATAACTTGCTTTTCAAGTTTAGCTCCTTCTGTTAGCAGTTTGTGCGCATTATCAATGGCTTCTTGCCCGCCCGTCGGATAAACATAAGTGGCATTTAAACGGCCGGCCATAATACTTTTGATACTGCCGTCCGGAGTTGGTAAACCATCTGCGCCAACGAACAACATTTCTTTCTCTCTTCCTGCATTCTTCGCCGCGGTGTAAGCGCCTTCAGCCATCGGATCATTATGTCCAAAAACAACATCGATCTTCTTATTCGCTTGCAGAATGCCTTCCATGACACTGATCGCTTTATCTCTTAGCCAATCTGCATTTTGAGCGGCAATAATTTTAATATTGGGATTGCTCTTGATGCCTTCCATGAAGCCATCATGTCTTTCCTTTTGCCCTGACGTGCCTTCAAGACCTTTGATTTCAACGACGTTACCACCTTTATCGCCTAACGTTTTGGCTACCCATTCACCAATCCCTTTGCCGATGATGACGTTATCAGCTCCGATATGCTGCGTGAAGGAATCACCTTCTACCCTGCGGTCGAGTGTGATAACCGGAATACCGGCATCGTAGGCTTTTTTCACAACGGCTGTTAAAGGCTTGGCTTCATTTGGTGAGATGATCAAAAGATCAACTTTCTGTTGAATGAAATTTTCAACATCGGCAATTTGTTTGGAGTTGTCTTGCGCCGCATCGGCATAAACAACTTTGAAATCAGGATATTTCTTTGCTGCTTCAGCGATTTGAGCATTCATCGTTACACGCCATGGTTCTCCCAGGTTCGCTTGAGACATCCCAATTAAGTAGCTGGATTTCTTCGGTTTAGACGCTTCTGATGCAACGGGTGCTGCGCTAGGAGCTGCTGTAGACGCTGCTGCTGTTTCCTTAGCCGTAGGACTGGATGTACTCGAAGTCGTTGTGCTGCTGCCGCATGCCGTGAATAGCGAAGTCATCATGAGTGTTAGAACGGAAGCTAAAACTAATTTTTTCATTTTACATAACCTTCCCTCTTATAGTAGTTAGATTATTTCTGTTTCTGTAGGACCACAGCAATAATGATAATAAGTCCTTTCACAACGAGTTGGAGATTCGTGTTCACATTCTTTAATCCAAGCATGTTATCGAGAACTCCAAGGATCAAGGCGCCTATGATCGTTCCAATAATGGTTCCTTTCCCGCCGGCCAAACTCGTGCCGCCAATAGCGACAGCAGCGATAGCATTGAGCTCATAACCAATCCCGTCATTGGGGCTGCCTTGACTGACTTGTGCAGCATGAATCGTTCCAGCAACAGCAGACAGTATGCCTGCAAGAACATAAATCAGGATTTTAATACGGTTTATTTTAATACCGGATAGATGTGCCGCCGTTTCGTTGCCGCCAATTGCGTATACATGCCTTCCGAACTTCGTAAATTTCAGCATGATGATGAAAATGATGCCCAAGAGAAGGAAACAAATGGCGGGCACCGGAATACCTCCTATCCTTTCTCCAAGGACGTTGAAAGTACTAGGGGCAGACTCTGCACCATCACCATAAGCAATCGGAATCCCGATGCCTCCTGACCAGAATCGTGCAAGACCGCGCGCGATACTCATTGAAGCTAGCGTAACAATGAACGCTTGAATACCTAGCTTTGTAGAAACCATACCGTTAAAAGCTCCAAAGGCTGCGCCCAGCGCCAGCACAATGATGATCGTCTCCAACATGCCCATGGAGCGATGCATCATCAGATCAGCGGCGGCAGTTGCGGTTAAACCAAGAATCGCGCCAACGGATAGATCAATACCGCCTATCAGAATGACCAGCGTCATACCGATGGCCATAATGCCGTTCTCAGAAATCGAGCGAACAACATTAGCCAGATTCGTTGGCGCAAGAAATAAATTCTCTCCATCTCTCGTGCAGATGATTGATGCTACACCAAGTACTAATAGGAGTCCAAATAAGCTTTGAAATCGAATGAGAAAGCTGAAGATTTGATTTTTCTGCAAATGCTCAGCTTGTCTGAATACATGTGATTTAAATAATGTCTTGGGCGCTGTCATGAGAAGACGTTACCTCCCTTTCCGTTGCCGCTTTCAGCAACTTCTCTTCCGTTGCCTCCGCCCGCATAAATTCGCCAGTGATTCTACCTTCGCAAATCGTGAGAATACGATCCGATAAACCGAGTATCTCCGGCATATCCGAGGAAATGAGGAGAATCCCCAATCCACTGCGAGCTAATTGGTGAATGACTTCGTAAATTTCTGCTTTTGCATTGACATCTATTCCCCGGGTAGGTTCATCCAGGAGCAGGATAATCGGCTTCGAAAGCAGCCATTTACCAATGATAACTTTCTGTTGATTTCCTCCGCTCAGCTGTTTAGCCTGTGTCGCGTAGCTGGGCGCTTTAATACTTAACGAACGAATTTGTTCGTCCCAGACGACTTTTTCTTGCTTCGTCTTCATAAAAGTCCACCGGCTAAATGTATCGAGTAAGGGTAGTGACATATTTTCCCCAATCGATCGGCTTAGCACCAGCCCCTGACCTTTACGATCTTCTGTCAAGAAAGCCATGCCTTTATCAATGGCATCCCTTGGATTTTTAATCATCACTTGTTGATTATGGATGTACACCTTGCCGGTGCATCTTCTTACATGCAGGCCGAACAAGCATTCAAACAGTTCGGATCGACCCGCTCCCAACAACCCGGAAATGCCTAATATTTCACCTTGATGTAAAGTGAGGGATACCTCTTTCAACTTCCTTTTACCATTTGTAATAGGTGGATGAAAGGATAGGTTCTCTACCCGGAGCACTTCTTTCCCCTTACGAAAATCTCTACACGGGAAAAGCTCAGCGAACGATCTGCCTACCATCATGCGCACCAACTCATTGTGATTCGTTTCGTCAGTAGCAACCGCCCCTACCAAACTCCCATCTCTCAACACAACCACTCTATCGGAAAGCTCAAAAATTTCTTCCATTCGGTGGGTGATGTAAATGATGGATACCCCTTTGGCAGAAAGCTGCTTCACAACCTGAAACAATTTCTCGGTTTCATGTTTGCTAAGCGCTGTTGTCGGTTCGTCCATGATGAGAATTTTTGCATCAAGCGATAAAGCTTTAGCAATTTCCACAAGCTGCTGTTCGCCAATTCGTAGTCGTTTGACCTGCTGCTGAGGCGTAACGGTGAGATCTAGAATATTCATGTAGGTTTGCGCTTTTGCATTCATCCTATTGTAGTCAATGAAGCCGAATTGATTTCGCTGCTCTCTGCCCAAGAAGATGTTCTCGGCTACCGTTAATTCCGGCACTAGTTGTAGTTCCTGGTGAATTTTCACAACGCCATGCTTGCTGGCATCTGTTGGCGAATTAATTTGAACAGGTTGGCCGTCTATCCGTATCTCACCGTCGTACGCGGATGTTGCTCCGCATAAGATGTTCATTAATGTGGATTTCCCCGCACCGTTTTCGCCTAATAAAGCCATAACTTCTCCTTGGTGAAGCTCCATGTCTACCTCTTTAAGCGCTTTGACCATGCCAAACGTTTTCGAAATTCGATTCATCTGTAAAATGGTTGTTCTTCGTATGTTACTCCCCCCTCGCTCATGCTCTATTAAAAAAATACCATGCAGGGAGGTATGAAGTATTTAGAATAAACTGTAATAGTTTACAATTTTACACACAATTATTTTGAGAGTGACACGAACTTAAACAACGTTCATTTAAGCTCGTGTCCTGCGTTTCAATGAATACTTACTCTAGAATTCTCAGAGCAATAGCTGCGAGGTCAGTAAGATCAATTCTGTCATCACAGTTCACGTCTGCGGCTTTGATTTGATCCCAATCCTCACTGCTAGCCTTCGATTTACCATAGTTAGCAGCTACCATAGCCAAATCGCCGATACTTACTTTGTTGTCACCATTCAGATCTCCCTGCATTGGCAGAATAGCGGAAGCGATGAATGCTTGAAGTGCTGCGTCTAAATCAGATGTTGCTTGATCTACTTGTATTTGTGTAGCTTCAGAGTCGTTAACTACAGCATTGGCTCTATCGATTGCAGCCTGCAGCGTTGCCTTGGATCCAACTGGATATTGACCGGCATTTGTGCCTTCAACAGCCGCATCATGTTTCGTTTGCGCATCTGCAATCAAAGCGCTAAGTGCTGTTTTGTCTACAGAAACCGCCATATTAATTTGTACAAGTCGAGTGTCACCTGACAAATTCGTTTCCACACCCTGCCCGTCAGCAACAGTTACATTAGATATTGTTAAAGTCGCTGTTGTTGACTGCAGCATCGGTTTAGCTTTCCAGTGAATGACCATTAACTCACCGTTCGCATTTGCAGCGGTTTCCCCTACACTTGCCGCAACGATTCGGACTTGACCCGATTTATCCGCTTGTTTCACAATCATGAATCCATCTTTCAAAGATTCTACAGACACAAATTCCAGTTTATCCGGATCATAGGTTATTGTCAGATCCTGGGCAAATACATGTTGCGTCAAGCCCCTCAATCCATAAGTCTCTGTAAAAGATTGCCCTGCCTGCACAGAATTCATGCCGGTCAAAGTTGCCCCTGGACCCGCAGGTATTGCCGTCTGTCCGCTTATGACAATCATCGCTTCTCCATGCACCCCGGAGCCGCCATTTGCCGTTGCCACCACTTTAACGGTGCCATCCTTTTGTGCAGTCAGTACACCGTCTGCGTTGATGACAGCCAAGTCTGTCGGTGCGTTATTGAGCCCGTAAACTGCCCAAGTAACGGACTTGTCAGCCGCATCAGCCGGCTCGATTGTAGCGTGCATTTGCAAGGTGCCACCATCCGTCGTGATCGTTGTTGCGCCATTTTCTCCAGTTACCGTGACTCCTGTTACCCCAGTACCGGATTGCAGCGTGATCTCTTCACCTGCGGATAAGGTCACGGTTTGAGGCAGGGTCGCAGTAGCTGTAGTCCCGCTCAAGGTCACAGAAGCATCTGCAACGTGTTGACCGTTAACGAGAACTGACCAACCTGAAGTTGCTGTATCCGCAGGAACGGCAACTGAGATAGTCTTCAGGTCAAGTGTTCCAGAAGCAATGTTGATCGTATCCGTCTGTGCCCCATTTTCCAACTTCTGACTGAATGTGCCGTATCCGTTTGCTGCTGTGAAGAACGATTTATGATCGTTCGGTTGCCACGTTGGTGCGAAGCCGATAGCTTGATGCGGAGCATCATAATTGAAACCTTGCAGAGCGAGCAGCAAAGACCAGGAAGATAACGTACGCCCATACCACTGACCACATTCGTCATCGCCAAAAGGGTTTCCGGTGCCGTCGCCGATTCCGCATCCGCCAAAAGTCATGTACGGTTGGTTTCTGAGCCTGCCGTCGTAGCGATTGGATGCAGCGTTCACAACCGTAAGCCCTTCGTCAAGCAATCCGCGTTGAATCATAGTCGCTGCTGCTGAATACTCAAATCCTGACATGACTTCATCGAAGTAATGGATGCTATTCGAAGGTCTGTCATTGCCTGGCCATGTTGCCATCACCAATCCTGCGTCACCCGGTTCGACGTATGTGCGATATTGATGGGTAAAATCAATGAAATTATCATAGTAATTATTTTTAAAAAGGTTTTTGAGCGCTAGTGTCATATGTTCCGAATCGTATATGTCGCCTAGCCCCAATTGCGTGGACCACCACTGGCCCAGGAGCATATCGATTTCCGACCCATTGCCAATAAAGTTGGTGGCTCCTCCTCCACTTTGAGCTTTTTCAACATAATACTGACCATTCCACAGCATATTTTCTTGATTCGTCTTCCCTTGGCTATAGATAGCGTCGTATTTGTCCGCTGCTGCTGTGTCACCTGCGGCTTTTGCCAGATGCGCAGAAGCATTAACCGCAGCCAAATACATTGAGCCTAGCCAAGAGTTCATTGCTGGCGAACCGGCATCGAGCGTAGTCAAAGCTCCGCCTTTCAGGATTCCGTTTCCGTTAGGATCATGGTGGGTAATGACGTATTCCATGGCTCCCTTAATTTTGGGCCAGTATGTGTTTAGCCAGCTTGTATCTGGAGATTGCAGATAATCACGGTAAGCCGAAAGAATAACGCCAGTTTGGCCATCAAAAGCGAATGTATCGTTATTATAACGATACGGCAGCAGGCCATCCTGTTTTTCCGCATCTAACCACTGTTGGTCGAACATTTGCCCAAGCTGCGGCCAAAGTCTCGCATGCGCCTGTGCATAGTGCCATACGTGGTTAGGCATATTGGTACAGCAGCCGTAGCCTTCCCATCCGCCGAAGAAGCCGTTTTTGGCCCAGAACACCGTCGGCGTGTGAAGCAAAGCCGTTGCGGAAGTAAGGCGATCAAGTACGTATTGCGGAATATTCGAGCTGTACATCGTATCATGGTAAAGTTCTGTCTGTGATTGCAGATTTGTTAGATTGGCAGTAACGTACTGATCAACATCAGACGCATTACTCCACCAATTCGTGTACTGCATGCCTTCCCCACCGAAACCTCGCGTTGGGTTCTGCGGGAAATACCAGCTCAAAAGCACCTTCACCTGTTTGGTTTCACCTGGCGCCAGCGTTAAGCTGGACGTCAAAGCACCGTCCACCGTCGTTCCAGCTTGCGGGCTGGAAGCATTGTTAGTACCTGTCACACTGCCGCTTGCAAACGCAGTTTGCAGCGCTTCAAGCGTATTCCAGGAAGCCGTTCCGCCGGTTTGCGGTCCCAGGACAGACAATGTCATACTTCCTTTACTGCCATTCATTTGTAGATGTGAGGCATCGCTGCCGATTTGTAGCGTATTGCTATTGCTGCCATAGCCACTGAAGTCACGTTTGTTCGTCCCCGCGATCGAGCCTGTGCCATCGAAGCCGACGGCATTCTGCTGCGATGCCAGAAGAGACACGTTCACTTCACTTGAAGACGGATTCTTAAATGTCATCGTATAAATCGCCGTTGGAATTGCCGAATCCTTCATATTTCCGGGAATCATCGGATTGAACACGTCTTGCGTGATTTCAATAGGCATCTGATCGTCTTGGAAGTTATAACGCCCCATTGGATATTCGCCTTGGAACGTAAGCGATTTCATCGCATTAAACGTTCCAACTGCTGTCGTTTGAAGAGCACGTACGATTGGCTGGCCTCCCTGCGACTGGGCACGTACGGCAAAGAAACTGTTAGGAACAATACCTGTTGTGCGACTGCGGAACGTATCGTCACTATTAAAAATCCATGCTTCGCTTCGCTCTCCCGTACCGAAGTGCCGGATACCGCCGGCACCGATCGGTCCAACCGGGAATTCAATAGCTGTAAGCTGTGTCCCGGAATAGGTTACCGTATTTCCTCGTGCGTAAATATCTTGAGCAGGACGGTAAAAGGCGATTGCGGAGGCAGGGCTTGACTCCGAACCATCGGCTCCTACGGTCGTAACACGGTAGTAATATGTCGCCTCAGTCGGCACTGTTGTGTCGTCGAATGAAGTTTCCGTAAACAAAGTATTATTCAGCTTGATGAAATTTTCATCAGAATCGGTAGATCGGTATATGTTGTAACCCGTTATTCCGGATTCCGTAACCGGCTGCCAAGATAACACATAATCAGCGGAACTGTTTCGTGTAACTTTCAACTCTTTTGACGCAGCCGGAATATTGACAAATACGTCATCTAGCGTAATGTGCCCCCAGCTCGAATTGGCACTATCGACCATCTTGAAGAAAATCTTTTGACCGAGATACGCTGACAAATCAAGTGTACGCAGTTGCATAATCTCAGCGTTGCTGCCAGTCAACTTGCCAACTTCACGGCAACTGTTGGATTGTGACGCATCTACGGTACAAGCTGCAACGTAAGTGTTAGCCCCGTTCCCGCCACCGACAAGCATCGAAACTTGCGGACGTGTTAGCGTAACTTGCGGGGATACAACTACCGCATTATAGGAGTCGCCATACGCAGTACCACTGCCTTCAAGCGTAGAAAGAAAAAACTTGCCTTCTTTATTGTACGGGGTGTCTTTCGCGTTATGAAAAAACGCATTGCTTGCAAGTATCGGGATATTCGATGGGTTGGATGCCACGTTCCAACCTTCAAGTGTTCCGCTTTCAAAACCCCAGTGGGTACCATTTTGTCCGACCTGGGCCCCGGCAGTAACAATTGAATTGTCCAAATGAAACACATTGGATTTCACCGTTTGTTCCTGGCCTGTTGTATCCTTGAATCGAATATAAAGATACCAGTCACCGTCAACACCGCTTTGAGAAATTAGTTCGCCATTAGTAAAGGAGGTCCAGGTCGCTCCATCAGGCGCCGTGCTGTTCTTCGACCATTGATAGTTCAACGTCGATGTATCCACACCGATCGCTGTTGCAACTGTCGAAACGCTTCGCACGGCCGTGTCATTGCCATTCAAGCTGAAATTCACTCTCGTTGCAGGAGGGGTATTATCAAAAGCGACTACATTATCGAATTGAACAGTGCCCCCGTATGTACCAAGTCCGAATTGACCGGATGTGAACGATGTATCGTTGACATCAATAATCGGTGTTGCTGCATTGTTTACATATATTTTGATGTTGCTGCCGGAAGTTACAACTTTTACATGATAGGTCTGCCCCATGGTCAACGATTGATTGACACTCTGTATGGGCGCATACACGGAATTCGTGAACTTTAATAATTTAACCACATTCGTAGTGCCCGTTGTATCGAGTGTTACCGCATATGTATTCGTTCCTGAGCTGTTGCTTCTAAAATATAAATGTCCTGCCGATTTAGCTGTCACTAGCTTGAGATCCGCTTCATAAGTGAAGTCACTTCCTGTATTCCCCTGTCTAAGGGTCAATCCATCACCTGTAGAAACTCCTTGTGCCGCCGTTCCCGCATTCGTCCATGTTCCTTTGACCGTACTCCAATTCGTCAACGTTCCTGCGTTAAAGTCATCACTAAAAATTGCGCTTGGCGAGTCAGCTGCAGCAGCAGCTTGAACCAACCCTTGGGGAAGGACAACGGCACTCATCGTAGATAATAAAACAGAACAAGATAAACAAAAACTAACAAGCCTCTTTCTGAGCCTCAAAGGAATTCCTCCTACAGATTTAATGACAATAGAAAAAAAGTAAGCGGTTGCATTACGTTCTGGACAATCTCGGTTGAGAACCTATTCCAATGCCGTTCACTCTGCTAAAAGCCATTGATGAGGTCAATCTGTTACTTTCGGACTTCTGGAACACTTCTAGAATCTTCAAGCACTAAAATATCGCGGTTTCCGCCCCCCTCCTTGATAAGGACTATATATCTATTGTAGTAAGATCCGTTGTTATTGTATTTACAATAACACGTACTGTCTTTCAATTTTCTACACTCATTACAGGAAATATCAAAAAACAAACGGCTAACTCCTAATCGTAGTCCACCACCGTTCACGTGCACGGATTTAATAAAAAAACTCCCAATAAGATTTATCGTGCACGTGAACGTACTCATCTTAACAAATGCCCTAAATTCTGTAAATGCTTTATTTTCAAAAAAGTCATTTCCTTCGGTCGGCACTTTTTTCGGAACATCCTCTTAATCCTTAATAAGAAAAACCGTCAGGGAAATCCTGACGGTCCTTTCTCTAAAATCATATAAATTCTGCTTATTTGTCGGAACTACCTGTTCAGCGGCCCATTGTTCCATCCAACCTTAAACTCACTTCGTTAGCGATGTACTCGACACATTCTGTTTCCTGCGCAGCCAAATGACGAGTCCAAATACAACTACAGTAGCCATCGACACCCATGAGCTATACAGAAAAACTTGTCTCATACCGTATGCGGCACTCATGATTCCACCAAAGAAGCTGCCAATAATGCGCGCTGCTCCAAGGCTGAGTAAGCCGTTCAGCGTTTGACCGCTGGCTTTCCACTCTGCAGGCACTTCACGATTAATGAATGTCGCCAGGGTGACAGACAATACGATAAAAATAATACCATGCAGCATCTGCACGGGTAGAATCCAATACGGCTGGTCAATGATGGAAAACAAGAACCACCGAACGGCTGAGCCGAGTGCGGCAATGATCAAAAGCATCGAAATCGAAATGCGCTTAAAGATCCAACCGGAAAACAGCAGGAACGGTAGCTCGCTCATCGACGAAATGACCATCGACCAGCCAAGCAGCAAGCTATCGGCACCCATTTCCTTGAAGTAAATGGGGAAAAAAGCATAATAATAGCCAAGTGTAACTTGTACAATAAAGTTAATGCCCAAATAAAACATCAGCTTCCCGTTGCGGAAGAGCTCCCGGAATCGTTTGCCGGTTACGTTCGCCTGACGGCTCGCCGCTGGCGGAAAGCACCAGAGTAATAGCAAACCGGCAATCATCGTTCCTGCATAAACAGGAAACATGGAATTAATGTGCGATTTGGCGACGATACCGAACACAAGCGACATCGTGGCGAAACCGATGGTGCCTCCAAGACGAATCCAGCCAAAATTCCATTTGGGGCGGCGATCCAATTCTTCCAATGTAATCGCATCGCTTAACGCAAAAATAGACGTTTGAAAAAACATAAACACACAAATTAATACAAGTAAATAAATGAACTGCTGTGAAAGCGGGAAGAACATAATTGAAATACCGCTCCCCATCAAAAGAAAAGCAAGCACGCTATTTTTGGTCTTGGCACGATCACCCAGCGCTCCCCAGATCGGTTGACCTAACATGGCAATAAGTGGACCTAGGCTAAGCAGCATGCCGATTTGTTCCTGTGAGAATTTGACGTTATACAGGTAGACAGGTAAAAATGTGCCGTAAACCGCATTCCCCATATAAATGACTGCGTAAAACAACATAAATGCGTAGAGTCTCGTTGTAAGCCCCTTCTTCCTTCTAGAAATATGAATAGCCAGCCCTCCAAGATGAAGGGCCAGCTCCGACTTAAGGTTATTAAAACTGTACGACAAGTACACTTAGCGTTCAAGTGTTTTTTTCGTAGAGGCTCATTCTCCCTCTTATGGCTTGCTTCCGAATACATGTCGAATCGCTTCCAAATAGGCCATTCCGTTGATCGTATCCGGCTCCAAATAGCTGCCCTCCGTCCATTCGTTCCACGCATTGATGGTGAAAATTGGCGGTTTCGTCATGCCGCGATCCAGGAATTCTTTGACACCCTCCAAAGCAAGCTTAAACTCCTGAGGTGTATTCCCTGCGAGAGTGGCCATGTACGGATACCCCAAATCTTCGAAAGTTTCCGATTGCACGGTTCGCGGAGAGGAGTCCCAGCCCATCGTTACATTCGGATAATAAGGCAGCTTATAAGCAGCCGTGAACTTCTCGTAATCAAGCAGCGACTTCTCTCGAATGGCCGCATAATCAGTCTCCGGGAACTGTTCCAGCGGCTGATGATGAATCCAAACATACGAAGAAATACTATCCAGACCAAGCTGCTCCAGCACCTCGTCGATATTCGCTATCTTTTGCTCCGTTGGAAGGATTTGCAGACCCCAAACGACAACATTTAAATGTAGCTCCCCTAATCCGGCCGCTCGCACTCTCTCACGGAACTCTTCTAGAACTCGCGCCGTTTCCTCAATTCCGCCTAAACCGCGAATCAGGCTGTGAATCTCGTAGAACGAGACATAAAGTCCTTCATTTACACGCCAATAGGATGGATGTGAAAAGTAGTTCTGACTCATATGATCCGTAGCTTCCACGAAGCCTTTCTCGCTGATCTGGCCTTCGGCTTGCGTGTTGAAAGGTCTGCTGCGCTGAGCAGGATGAATGTCGATCCAATCATGATTCGCCCACATGATGGCAAATTTCAGTCGATCGTTATTCGGAGCATGCAGGAACCCTTCATCCAGTGCGCGCTGTAAGAATGGACCATCTTCATACCAATACCAGTCAAAGATGAATGCCGTTAAGCCATGATCGGCCGCCGCTGCTATTTTACGAGCCATGACAGCCGGATTCGCTTCATCCTCATAACCCCATAAGGGCACTTTGGGCTGCTGATGACCGTGGAATTTAGGCTCCGCACGCTTTACAAGCTCCCACTCCGTCCATCCTTCACCGTGCCACGCATCATTTCGTTTGTCGCGATGGTAATTGGGAAAATAATAGGCTGCAGCTTGGTAGGTTGCCATCTCCGCCATCTCACCTCTTATACAAGTTCAATAGTTTTAAAACCTGTCTATATTGTATAATTGAAGTAACCATGTAACCACTTACAAATCAGACCTACTTACCACCATTTCGGACATCGTCCTAAGAAGTGAGGGAGCGCAGTTACCATGCCAAGAAAGCTAGGTTCCTATTCTGCTGCCGAATACATCGAAGACAACGGTTTTCTGTATGTGAATGAAGTAAAAGAAACGGAGTGGCTGCTAGAGCATGTTCACGATTTTATAGAGATCGTCGTTGTACTTGATGGCAAAGGCATCCAATATATCGATGGTGAGCCTATGCACGTCCAGGAGGGGGATGTCTTCGCCTTGCCCATTGGTGTCTCTCACGTTTTTCGTCCTTCCCCGGCCAAGAGTGCTGCTCCACTGATTGTGCGCAATATCATCATTCGCTCGGAATGGCTTGAGCATCTGAAGGTTTGCCTTCCCGACCTAGCCATCAAGCAATTGATCGATTGGCTGATTGGCAAGAACGATTGCAGAGATTCGCAGCAGCAGCGCTGGGCCAAGGCATCCGATCACTTAGGCGCTATTCGTAGGATCAGTGAAAGCATGCAGGACATTCTTGCCAAGCGAGACACTGCTTATTTAACTCAGGCCATGGCCTTGGTTGCCGAATTGCTCGTATTGTTATTTCGCAGCACCGAATGGCGGTTTGTCCCAATCATGGCGCAATCAGTGCCCCTTCCTCCAACTAGAAGCTCAAGCCGCAACGTTGAACAACTCCTTGACTTCCTTACCCATGCGCTGCCCGATGATTATACGTTACCGATGTTAACTGAGAAATTCCACCTGAGCGAACGCCAGATTCTGCGAATATGCCATCGACACCTTGGTACCAGTTACATGCGTTTCGTTCAAAAGCAAAGAATTACGTATAGCTGCCGTCTTCTAGCGTCTTCGCATCTCAAAATCTATGAAGTGATGCATGCTTCAGGCTTCCAGAATCCCGATTATTTTAATCGGCTGTTCAAAAGGCATACCGGCCTTACCCCAAGCGCCTATCGTAAACTGCTCCTTAATAAGTAATAGACAAGAGGAATCCCCCTGCCAACTAGATCGTTGAGAGGGGGATTTTATGTATGTGCTATGCCGCTGCCGTAGCCGCCGGATGCTCCTTTTTGTTGCGTTTACGTCCGCGTGACTTAAGCCGCCAAATTACGATGCCTGTAATCATAAGGAAAAGGGGCATCATGCCAAAAACAAAAGCAATCAGCTTCGTCGTTTCTCCACCAAAAGTAGCAAAATGAAGACCTTTCCGCCAAGTATTATAGATATTGATGAGCAAATGAGGGTTCGTTTTGTACAAAACAGAACCATTCGATGCATCCATATAGATCGTACTATTACTACCGTTAGAAGCTCCAATGCCTTCTTTTAATCCGACTTGATAGGATTGGCCGGGTTTCTGAGGGAACGTAATTTTGATCAGCTTACTGCTTGGGTAGGCTTGGTTAATCAAGTCTACAATACGGCTGACAGGAAGCGGAGTCCCATCCTTGCTTTTGGACTGCAACGCGCCCGCTGGGATTTCTTCCTTCGCTTTGAATCCGACTATGCCTGGAATGGATTTCTCAAAAGCGTTGACAACACCCGTAAGCGCTGCAAACAGCAGAACTGGGATGGAAATAATTCCTATCACCTTATGCAAGCTCATGTTGTGAAGCAGCTTGCTTCGATTTCTAATAATCTTAAAGCCAGTGGCCATTCTACGAATGCCCGGCCACCATAGATAAGCGCCCGTCAGCAAAATGAGAATCAGTCCAACTCCTAAATATCCTACAACAGAAGCCGCATTCGCTTTACCGATGACCGATGTTAGCAAGAAATAACGGTGCAAATTATAGATCGTTGCAAAAGGCTCCTTACGCTCCTCCAACACTTTTCCGAAAGCTTCGCCTGTACCCGGATCCGCATAAATCAAGCGCCCGTCCTTGCCTTCCTTGGAAAGATGAACATGATAAAAGCCATCGTTTTTCGTCATGTCAATCCAATCCGTTTTGAAAGCTGGATTTAAGGCATCCGCGTGCTTCTGAATCTCCGCGACTCCGACATCACCTGGTGTAGGCGATTGGCCGATTGGATACATCCAGCTTTCCACCTCAGGTTCAATCATGATCAGACTGCCTGTCGTGCACGTTGTAACAATGAAAAGCCCCAATACTAAACTAAGAATCATATGAATCGATAAAACCGCCTTGCGCATCACTGTACTCCCCTATCTCATCATAAAATGGTCTGAAATGACGATTTATGCTCATTTTTATATTTAATCCCGGATTGCAGTGTGGAGATCAGCATGATATCCCTCCAAATAAGCAAATCGGTCACCTCAGCTTGCACATTATAGGAATGCAGCAGGATGCGCCCTTTTAAGTCTATCAACTTATAGATCCCTGTATTGGCACATACGTACACGTCTCCTTGATGAGAGACTAACCGGTTCAAATGCATCCCTTCAAACCGTATTTGATGGAAACCGCCCATCTTATTGCCCATCACCAAACCTCCGCGCGAGGTTGTGCCTATCAACATTTGGTTGAAGACAGCCATACTTGTCACCGCTTGATTGAGAGGAAGGTCGCACCAATCGCCTGTCAATAAATCATAGAACGCGACGCCATCCTCATATCCAAGAAATAGAAAATGCGGAGTTACCAGCATATCGAACGTTTTCTTGTCGCGATAGGCAAGTGGCTGCCACTCTCCATCGCTTCCGCAAAGAAGTCCTTTGGAGGTCAGCACAAAACGATCCCCCCAACCAATTACCCGGTAGCAGGGATCGCTGACAGAAGTTTGCTTCCAAACATCATCCTCTAACACGTATAAGCCAAGATTGGTTGAGGCATATAATTGCGTATCCACCCAGTCCAAGCGGTTAATACGCAAATGATCAGGTAACCCTTGAGAAGCATTCTCCCAAGAGCGCAGAGGAGTGAATTGAAATACACCTTTTCCATCCGTTCCGGCGTATAGAACACCCTCATTTGAAGTTGTTAATGTTGTGAAACGCAGCGGCAGTAAGTCATTGCTAGACTGCCAGAATCGATTACTTTCCATGATGCTCCCCCTACTTTTACATGACTAACCGGCCTGAGCAGCACGGGCAGTTATCATTTTGCATATATACTTCTGAAACTAGCTTTAAATAGTCCATGGAGCTGCTTACATCCATATCCTCCAGGTTTACCCGGTACTTCTTACCGTTCATCATATTCCATACCTGCAAACGTTCCGGCATTTTTCCGAATGCTTTATAGCAATAAACGACGGTCATATGGAAAAACATCTGCACCGCTGTCTCGTTTTCTTCCATCATATATTTATGGATCACGAACGAATCCTTTGTTGGCTCCATAACTTGCATGATCATAGACAAACCCAAATTTAGCTCTTCAACCCACACGTTGCTGCTCTCAAAGAGCATAAGCGGACATTCCACAGAGTTTTCCCCAGTAAGTGCTTTATATAGATGCTTAAGCACGCTTCGCTTAACATCTATATAGAATCCAAGTGAATCAAACTTGCGAAATTTATTCGTCCAGCGACGTTCAAATAAATTCGTTAAGGTCATGAATGTTCTAGATTTCATTGGGAGCGAATACCATTCGTTAATTGCATGATAAGCGGCATACTGCGTAAGTTGTTTCCAATCCGGTTCATCCTGCTGGCTCTTACTGATAACTTGCGTATGGCTTCGAATCCAACGCTCTAGTTGATAATCAGTAAGAACTTGCATGGTTCCCATGCCCGTTCCGACTTCATTTTCGTTGATCATATGTATGGGACACCCCCGTGATGTGGTTGATGGCTTAAACTAATTGATAATGATTTTCAATTTCACTTAATAAATCAAATGATAATGTTTCTCAATACAACTGTCAAGTCATCTGCAAAAAAAAGTAAAAGGGAATCCCCAGCCTCTTAACGTGGCCTTAGGGATTCCCTATTATTTCTCACAATCGGCATCAAATGCTTGTATTATTTCTCATTGCTTCTTCAGCCGCAAACTTAATATACAGATTCCTCTGCATCAAAAAGTTACGCATATAGGCTTCCAGAAACCATTTATCTGCTAATTTCCCCAGAACGCCCATAGGCGAAGTATACACGAAGAGATCAATCATTCGCGTTCCACCTTCGGCAGGGACAAACTCGTGGGAGTGCTTGAAATTCTTGAAAGCTCCACGAACCTGTTCATCCACAAAATAATAAGGACGTTCCATCTCCGTTATTTTCGCGGTCAGCTTCTGCTTGATCCCAAAATGAATCGCTTCCCATGTCACGGTCTCCCCCAATTCGATGAGGCCGCTTGTCCGGCCACCAATCGGTCTTTCCTTGGTTTGAGCGGTGGACTTTGCATGGATGTCGATGCTTCTTGCCAAGTCAAAGATCACTTCCGCGGGCGAGTTAATGAGTAGTTCAATGCGAATGGACGGCATGCCAAAGTTCCTCTGCGATTTTTTTGAAAACAAGCGCTTGCTCCCAGCGATTGGAGATTTCCTTCCCATCCTGTCTGACCACCGCATAAGAAGCCGGTCCCAGCTCGCATACAAATGGGAAAGAGTCTCCTTCACCAGCCGTTTGTGCCCAGCAGCTCATCCCTTCACGCCACCACCTGGCAAAATGTTTCACCATTGGATGCTCGCCATGCTCCCCGATATCCACCTGAACTTGGTTGCCGTTCGATACGCGCGCATGAATGCTGGAGGTCCGCTGCAGCAGTTTGGCGAATAACTCTTCGGTCACGGCATCAGCACCCTCTTCCCCGATGGCAGACCCGACGATGTAGTGAGATAAATCGTTCGTTAGCCGTAGCTTCGGAAGGGCTTGTACATATTCTGCTGTTCTGAGCAGATCTTGGGTCACACGCCCTCGATGCGTCTCAACAAAAAACGGGACGCCTACTTCCTCCGCTTGCTGGATTAGACCTTTTAACCCCGAAATAGCTTCCGTACTTACTGTATATTGATCTAGCACTTGGGCGTTGATATACCGAGCTCCGAATTGCTTCGCCGCCATTAGGAAAGAGGTGATATCGTCTCCTGCACGCGGGAAGGGAGCCATTTGCACCCCAAAACTAAAGCTGTATTCCTGCAGCAAACGATGCCATTTATCTGCTTCTTCCCCTTGCGGCAATCTTCCCAAAATACCGGTAAATCCGGTTTCCGCCAGCTTTTCAAATTTCTGTTCCATCGACCATTCGGTCTCACCGTCTCCCAGTCCAGACATCGCCCACCAGGATTGTTGAACATCTAATCGTAAATTTCCTTTAACCGCCATCATTGTCAGCCTCCCGTACAAACTCGATTTCACTCACCAAAGCTTTCTTGCAAAAAACGAATGACCTTTCTGTGGTGCTCTTCACTGGTTTCATGCCCAGAGAAGGGATAATCGTAGATGATCTTAGAGCAATTGAGCCGGTTATAAGCGGCATATATCGTTTCTGGCATACAGACAGTGTCCTTCCAACCGACCGACATCAGCACAGGCGCCTGAATACGATGAGCGAGGTTCACAATGTCAAAATAGGCCAATGATTCTAAAGCCTTTCCCAACTTATCCGGATGGCGCTTCAAGTAAGTCGCTATCTCTGAGAGGGAACCTGTGGAATGAAGTATGCCATAATCTAAATGGCACAGATTCGGAATGTCGGCAACGACAGCCGTGACTTGAGGGCTGAGCGCTCCAGCGAGCAGCGCCATCCCGCCGCCTTGGCTTGCGCCAACGGCAGCTATTCGGCTAACATCGATTTCAGGCTGCTGACAGGCGGCTTTCACAGCTCTAACTACATCCAGCGCAAGCGCCAAATAATAGCTGCGTTCCTTGCTCAGCAGGTTCTGTGTTACCCAGCCCTTCGAAGAGCCGGCATCATCTTGAAGGAGATTGCCCGTTTCCCCAGCTTGTCCTCTGGCATCAACGGCGAGAACGGCATATCCGAGCAGCAGCCAAACGGCATAACGCTCTGGAAGGCCTCTGTCTCCGCCATAACCTGGGAACATCACGACACAAGGCGGTTTCTGGTTCCCGCTCGGTTTATCAGGGACGAGAAACCACGCGTTAATTGGCGTACCGTCATGGCCGAGATAAGTCAGCTTATCCATCCGCACCGAAGAAAAAAGCGGGGATTGCTGCTCCCTTCTGACTGATAACGGCTGCTGAGCTGCTGCTTCGAGCGTGTTGTTCCAAAAGGTATCGATGCTGTTCCTATCCAGTGTTGGTGCTGGAGCGTATTGCTCCAGTTCTCTTTTGCGTTTCGTGAAAGCATTCATATCGTGACATCCTCTCCAGATCGCCAGATTTCCTCTTTATGTTACCTCTCTTGAATTATAATGCATATAGGTGGGATAAGGCATAATTGTGTTAAGACGAGCACAAAGGATACCCGCGCCAAATAAGGGAACATCGGTTGCCGCGATTGGAGCCGTGCAGTCTCATTGGACGAAATCAATGAAAACACCAACGACGTACCTAAATTGCACAGATCGTTGGATGAATTACAATGAAACGTGTGTAAAAGCACCACTAACCGCCTTTACGTTGGATACCATCCAATGAGGATTAAACGGACATACGAACTCGTAAACTTGCATCCCCTACTGACGCGCCCCACCAATCCCCCCACAAACTACACGCACCTAGACCATCCTATATTGCACTTTGTGCAACAAAAAGGCTGCTTGCGCGCACCTTGTCCACTCTATGCTGCACTTTGTGCAACAATTTCGCTAGAAAGGACAACTCCAGAGGCCACTCTAGGTGAAATGATTGTACTTTATGCAATGAGAGTAAGGTTTGTGCTGTTTATGCCCTTTCTATGTTGCACTTTGTGCAACATAGAACAGTGCTCGACAGGTTTCGAGGTAGAAACGCCCCTTCTATAACTCCTCCCCCGTCACTACAAGCCTCGTTGGACGAATTCCAATGAAACTGCAATTTAAGGAGCTATATCGGTACGATTATGGGCACAACCTATATCAAACAAAAAAATGCCCCAGCGGCATCAACCCTCCGCTGGGACAGCACTTTCACTCGGAATCCTTGGATTCATCCTCGTTCTCAATCACATCAAGTTGCTTTGCCGGTGCTTCTTTGCTCGGCGCATCGAACACTGGCGGCTTCACCTCAGGCAGCACAGGCCGACTCTGCCCATACAGCTGCACGAAGATTTCTTCAATCTCGTCTCCGGTCAGATCCCCACGCTTCAGCAGCTCCTCTGCAATGGTATGAACGAACCCGTCATATTCCCGAACGAGCTTCTTCACTTCCAACATCTGATCTTTCAGCAGTTCATTAATCTTAGGCCGTAGTGCCTTCAAACCTTCAGCCTGGGAGCCGATAGCGAGAAAACTGAACAGTTCATCGCCCATCCCAACCATGCCCAAGTATGATCCTGCCAGCAACGTTGCCTGCTGGAGATCCGAGGTTACACCGTTTAATTTCTTGTTCAGGAATTCCTCTTCCACAGCACGAGCGGCCAGACAGACTTGGATTTCCGCCAAAATCTCGCTGTCGCTTCGGTTATAACGCTCATGCGTCGGTTTGGTGGCTGCGAGTCCGAGCGCACCGCCCCGGCGAATAATCGTCACCTTCCACACGCGTTCATGCGGCTTGAGCAGGAACTGCGCCACCGCATGGCCCGCCTCGTGGTAAGCCACATTCCGCTTCTCATCGTCTCTCATCGAGCGAAGCGGTTGTTTGAGTCCCCACTCATAGGTCTCCATCGCAGCTCGGAAGTCTTCGTAACTAGCCAGTTGAGCACCGCGCTGATGCGCGATGACTACGGCTTCGTTAACGATGTGCTTGATTTGCGCCGGGCTGTACCCGATGGAATCGAGTCCTGCCGCTTCTGGAGTGAGTGTAGCGTCCTTTTTCACTTTTTTCAAATAGTACTGGAAGATGTCTACCCGTCCGTCATAGTCGGGAACATCCACCCATAGCTGCCGGTCGAAACGACCTGGACGGAGTAAAGCAGAGTCAAGCACATCAGGCAAATTCGTTGCCGCGACGGTCAGTACCGCTGGACGCTCCGCCTTTTTGCGGCGCAGCCCCAACGAACGAAGCATCTTGGCAATTTTGGATGTGTCGATATTCGGCGGGTCCATCTGCAAGAGGAGCTCATTGAGCAGGCCGGAGCCTCCGCCCATGCCCATCATCCCCATCATCCCTGCGCCTGCGCCTCCTTGACGACTCATGCCGATCGCATCGATCTCGTCAATGAAGATAATACAGGCTCCGTATACTCTCGCGAGCTTCCGCGCCTTCCGGAAGATACCCATGACTTTCAGGTTACCTACACCGAAGAACATGTTCTGAAAGCTCGGAGCTGAAGCGTAAGCGAAAGGTACTTGCGCTTCGTTGGCAATAACTTGAGCTAAGTAAGATTTCCCAGTGCCGGGAGGTCCGCACAGCAACAATCCTCGGATTGCCTCCCCGCCCATCTCCTTGAACTCCTTGACCCCTTTGAGCAGGGTCACAATTCGCTTCGCATTCTCAACAATTTCGGGATTCCCCCGATAATCGTCCCAGGTTGCGCCGGTCTCGCCAGGCAGTATCCAGTAGGTGCGTCCCCTGGCAAGAAACCAGAAGAGTGCTACGAACTGGATGATCATGAATAGTACTGCGAATAACAACTGGAATAACAAGCTGGCGATGGTTAACGCGGCATTCCAATAGGTCGGCCCTCCTACGAACAAAATTAAACCGATAATAACGAGGGCTGCTAGCCAGAGGATGAATTTTCGCCACCTAATCCACTGATATCTCCTCATGGCATCACTTCCTTTCCTGGGACCAACTTAAAGAAGGCCCGCTAGTTATTTATTGGAAAATTCTTTTAATATCCAATAAATATTTGAGAATGACAGCGACCCCACAGATGAAATAGAAGATCACAAGAATCCAACCTGTGGGATCGATTGAAACCAAATTTACAAGCACATTCAAAGGTAAAACATAATAGAGGACATCTTTTAAGTAACCTAATACGAATGTAACATCGAAAGCTCCTTCCCAGAACATTTTGAAGAAGGAAATCAGAAAATGGATGATCATTAATCCAAATATGGCCCATAATGTATAAATCATCCAGCCCGCAACTGTTAATATCACTTTTCACCACCACCTTCCTACATCGTATGCTAGGAATACTGACAGGTGAAAATGATGTGAGATTCAGTTCGCAACTAGATTAAAACCAATATATTCTATTTATTTCATATTAAGACCGAGTGCGGTTCAAAATCAAGCATAATGTTAAGAGCTACCCATTTATGGTTACACGGATGCAAGAATTGGAAATTTGACATGGGAATGACAGCAAATGCGGTTATGCTTTTACAACAACAAAAAGCAAAAGCGCCTGCTTCATGAGCTAGGTTCTTTTGCCTTCTGCGCTAAAGCGTTCAATTTTAAGAGCAACCTCTACGGTTACTTTTGCCTCTGGGAACAATTGTACCCAGTCTTTTATCTTTTTCCACTGGTAAAAATGCTGCCGATGAACAGCTTCTCCAAAACCGAAGACGTCCGTTCTATAAACGCTTTGGACCTATCCCCTAAGTGAAGCAACCTATTTTTAGTATTCGTCGGCGTGGTCATTTTATACAGATTTCCATGCATTGTTGTGAATACTGAAAAAAGGTATTTATATTCCGTTTCATGTCAACCAAATAAAGGATTAGGTCATTCAGTATGGCTGCCATCAACGGTTCGGATTAATCCGAACAATTTCACTCGAAAAATGATGCGTTTTTCATATAAATGACATCGATTTTCTCATGTAATGGACCGTCTAGTTCCGTTCTTTCCTTTAGTTCCAACCACTCTGGATCTTCCAAAAAGGCTTGGAAGTTTCGTTCACGGGCTGCCGCGTCCGAATGTTCAAGGACATAATACAACCGCTCCTTAGACTCGTCAGCGTCTACCCAGAAATTCGTTACCTTCATATTATGTTTAGCAAAAATACTTATCGTACCATCCCGAAACCGATTCAATATGGCTTCCATGCGCCCGGGAGTTACATCGTATATCCGCAGCTCGTATAGCATAAACGCCATCCTCCTTTTGAATTTCAGTATTTGTCCTGATTCAGAAGATTATTTACAGCTTACCACTGACCTGCATTTTGACCGCCATCGACATGAAGAATCTCACCGGTCACGAATTGTGCTGATTCCAGATATAGAATGGCGTCAACAATATCCTGAACCTCGCCCATTCGGCCCACTGGGTGCAATTGAGCTAAATATTCATGTGTCTCAACCGCATGCATCGGCGTTTTCGTAACCCCTGGTGCGACAGCATTTACGCGGATCCCCTTGTCCGCATACTCAATCGCCAGCGATTTTGTTGCCGCGTTCAGGCCTCCTTTGCCAAGCGCAGTAAGTACAGATGGCACGGCTTTAATGGGCTGGTCAGCAGCTCCGCTTGCCGTAATATTCACGATGTGACCGGAACCTGCTTTCAGCATCTCGGACACCGCCCTTTGGGTAACATGGTAGAATCCTTTCACATTGGTCGATAGGACCGATTCAAATTCGGCTTCAGTAATCTCCGTGAATGGCTTTGCAATAAAAATACCTGCATTATTAACTAATGTGTCGATGCGTCCAAAGCGTGAAAGTGTCTCGCTGATTAAACGTTGAGCCGTTTGGGGATCTGAAATGTCACCTGCAACATATCCGATCTGTGCACCTGTTGGATCGATCTCTCTTGCAGCCTCTGCTAATTCATGTTCGCGGCGGCCATTGATAACTACTTTAGCCCCTCTTTTAACTAGCTCTATGGCTGCTGCTTTCCCAATACCGCTGCTTCCACCTGTGATGACTACGACTTTATTTTGAAAATTCATTTGTATAATCTCCTTTTTGTATACCTATTAAAAGGTAGGTTTTTTGTTTAAAAAAATGTGATTTGCTGATCTACTCATTCATCATATACGAACTTGGTTATCCTGTATAATACAGAATCGAGATATTCAGTATCTCGATTTCGTATATCTAGATTGAGAGTCCCTTATGCAAGGGGATCACTACTTAAGAAACTGGTTTCAGCTGTTTTCGGTCAGCACGGCCAATGCCCAGCGGGAAGCTCAGCGCACCCAAGAGAACAATGAGTGCAGCTCCAATTAAAGCTGTGAGATAGCTGCCATTTCCCGAGATCAGATGACCCGCAATAAGCGGTCCAATGATTTGCCCCAAGCCAAAGAAGGTGGTCAGCAAACCAATCGTTTTTCGGTTATTGTGCGGATACAAATCCTTGGCAAAAGAAACGGTCAGCATCGTAATCCCCATAAACGTTGCCCCGAACAGGAAGGCGCCTACGAATACGGCGGCTGAAGAATGAATAAGAACTGGAATCGCGATGCTAATGGATTGTAAAAGCATAGAGACGGTAAGCGTCCACTTTTTGCCCCACCGAGAGGCAAGCATCGACCATACGATGCACGAAGGAGCCGCGGCGATACCAACCAATATCCAACTTAACGACGCGATATTCGGAAGGTTTGAGACCGTCTTCGCGTACGCAACAAGATAGGTCCCGGTAACAATGTAGCCCAAGCCTTCTAACCCATAGGCAATCATCAACCAGATCAAAATCCGACGACGAACGCCCGAAGCTTGCTGGTTACTTGGCGGTATTGCCGCATTCGTACCAGACTGCTTGTCCCGCAACAAATACCAGGCTGCCAGACCAATGATCAGACTGATCAGACCCAATCCCTTCCATACGTCGATCCAATCCCCGCTCTTGGCCAGTAGCGGAACTGAAAATCCGGTCAGAAGAATGCCCGCTCCTACCCCGCCATAAAATATACCAGCTTGCTTTGAAGTTATACGCTCCATGACCATGCTGGAGGCGATCACGAACACAACCGCGCTGGCTAGGCCGGACAAAAATCGAAGCAAGAGCCAGATCTCAAGACTGTGGAACTCCCCCATCCCCCAGGTCGTTACTATACTGCCGATTAACCCGGCAAGCAGGAGTCTGGATCGGTTATTCACTTGAACTAGGGTCAGGATAAACGCTCCGATCAAATACCCCAAATAATTGCCTGAAGCCAGATAACCCGCACCGGCTGGAGAGAAGAGATGGTTATCCATCATCATCGGCAGGATCGGTGTAAAAGCGAATCTTCCGATTCCCATAGCTACCATCAACGCCCCAATGCCTCCGAGCAGAACAATAACCGTGTTTCTTTTCATACGCGTTCCTCCCTTGATTATTTTTGGACGGCCTACTCATGATACTTTGATTGTTGTCCTCCTGCATAATACAGAATGATGATGTTATTTATCGTGAATTCAGATAGCTAAAATTAGAAAAACCGTCAGGGAACTTCCCTGACGGTGCTTGTATTCATGTCTGTGGGGGGGAATGGCGCCATCCTAGAAAATACGCTGCTTCCAACCCAGCAGTTTAGCAATAGACTCCACATAATAGTAGTCGCCGTAAATAAGCGACACGTTCACGTTCTGCCCAGCCGGTTTGTTTCCGGTGCCTTCCAGCAAAATAGCCTGATGCTCCGGCTGATCCCACGTACCGTACTTCTGCGTCAGCGACAGCAGCATGCGCTCCGCGGCGCGGCGGTATACATTGCCTTCGATGGCCGGCAAGAACTCCGCCAGTTCAATCAACCCGGATGCGGCGCAAGTAGCCGCCGATGTGTCCCTAGGCTCACCCTCCAGCGATTCCGCAGCACGGAAATCCCAATGCGCCACGTTGTCCTCCGGCAGGCACGCCAGGAAATAGTTCGCTACACGCTGCGCCGCACGCAAGTAACGCACTTCTCCCGTGAAACGGTAGACGTTCGCCAGACCATGCAGCGCCCATGCGGCTCCGCGGCTCCAAGCGGACAGCGGTCCAGCACCCTGACCGCCTAATGATTCAATGAGCTCGCCGGTCTTCGGATCGAAGCTCAGGATATGATTCACCGATCCGTCTTCGCGGACAAATTTGTCAACGACGGTATCCGCATGTGCTCTGCCGATTTGCTCGAAGCGCGGATCGCCAGTCATTTCCGCTGCCCAGAACAGAATGGACAGGTTCATCGTGGAGTCGACAATGGCCCAGCCAATTTTCTCCTGATTCCATGCACGAAGGAAGCTGCCGGCCAGATTAAATCGGCCAGCTAAGAAATTAGCTGCCTGCAGTCCGCGGCGCAATCCATCGCTGTCACCTGTCAATTTATGCTTAATGACGGCTGTAGGCAAATATTGAAAACCAACATCGTGATGAAAGTTGTTGGTCCGTACGCTGGCTTGCTCCAGCTTTTCATCCCATTTCCAAGCGGCTTCCTTATAATGCTCTTTACCTGTCATATCATAAAGAATCCAAAGAATGCCCGGCCAGAAACCTGATGTCCACCAATCAATTCGCATGTCATCGTAGAGTCCATCTTCTTTGGCTACATGAGGAGACTTCTCTCCAAGCTGCTCGATCATCCGATCAACTTTCACCTGCAGCGCTTCCCAGACCTGGGGCATGATTTCTTCAAATTTCTGAGCACTAGTCCATGTTGCTGTTTGATTCACACTCATCGTAATGACCTCCTATTCATGATTTGAACCCTTTATTACAACTACCTTAGTAACGGTAGGCATTCCCTCACAAGCTGCACTGATGACAGATGTATACTGACGCTCATTACGGCTGCTATCTGACTTCGACACCAGAGATGATGCCGGGCCTCCTGCACTCACAAAATCCGTCACCGTAATGCCAGCCGGAAAACCGCCAAACGGATCCACATAAATACCTGCCCGCCCTGACGCAAGTTGTGTAAGCCTCGAACCGCGGATCGTGCCGAGGTTATCCAGCAGCTTCCCGTCACCAGCTAGTCCAAAACGCACAAAAGCCGCCGCATCTGGACAAAATACACCTGCCGCATCATACGCGAGTACTTCTGCGTATACACGCCCGTCTTCCAACGTTTCTGTCGTCAGCTCCAGCTGTACCGGCTCTCCCCAAGACTCTGTTTGATAACGGAAGCTCAGCTCGTCGCTCACAACAACACCGTTACGAACCGCTTCCGCGCGCAAATGGTTCTCTCCTGCACGCAGTTCCGTCTCCCAACGCAAGCCTGCGCACGGGAAATCTTGCGAGTCGCGGCGCTTCACGCCAAGGCTTTCGCCATTGAGGAACAGTTCCACTTCCTCAGCATTAGAATACATTTTGATCATCTTCCGCTCACCTTGAGCCCCCCAGCGAACCGGCATGGAATGACCATATAAGCGCACCATCGGTTTCTCAGACCAATAGGATTGGAAAACATAATAAGCTTCTTTCGGCGTCAGATCCCGTTCGACGATCCCTTTCATATTCAAATAAGGAATTGGCGAATCCGGCCGCACTGGCGTGGAGAAATCCTTAAACGACCACTGCGCTGCTCCCGTCAACCAGCTCATATTCTCTTGCGATTTCAAGTACCAATCGATCATTTCACAGAAATAGGTCTCTGACCAATCGCCGTCACGAGACACGCGTGGTTCGCCGCCAGTCAACAAGTAGTCCCCATCGCGCTCGTCAGTTGCACCTTCGGTTTGCTTCATAAATGTGAAGCCCGTATAGGTTTCCTCGACATGCCGCGTCGGCAAATTATCTGCGCCCCATTCCATGTGGAAGAAAGAATCCACATTCTCGAAGGCAGCTTTACTGCTCGACTCATAGTCTGTATAGACACCGCGATACCAACCTGCCCAAATCGAAGGCGAATACACATCAATGATGTCCTTGCAAAATTCACAGCGGCGAATCGATGTTAATCGGCTAGGGTCCAGCTGATGAGAGAGCTCATGCAGTTCTTTCATGAATGCACGGATTTCCTGCTGATCGAAGTAATCAAAATCGCATTCCCAGTCGTTCTCATTCCCTAATCCCCATAGGATGACCGAGGGATGATTGTAATGCTGTTCAATCATCGCCGTGAGCATGTCGATACACTGCTCGCGATAAGCGGGTCCGCCAAGGCCCCCACGGCACCAAGGAATTTCTTCCCAGACGAGAAGCCCAAGCTCATCGCATAAGTCAAGCACGATTCGTGACTGTTGATAGTGGCCAAGGCGAATGAAATTAGCGCCCATGTCTTTGATCAACTGCATTTCTTCACGAATCAAATCCTCGCTCATCGCTGCTCCTACACCTGCATGATCCTCATGGCGATGCGTTCCGCGGAGCAGAAGACGTTCTCCATTGAGCTTAAATGGTCCCTGCTTTACAAATTCAAAACGACGAAAACCAAAGCGCTCTGTCACCACAGTTTCGCCATCTTCACAAACCAGCGCCACGGAGCAATCATATAAGTTCGGTTCTGTCACCGACCATAGATGTGGCCTAGGCACTTCCAAAGCAGCAAGCTCTTTCTCCCCCTGCCAAGCAGGTAAAGTGACTTCAGATTGGCCGATAACCACGCCATCCTGCTGCTTTACTGTGATTGTCAAAGTCACATTTGCGGCAATCGCTTCCGGGTTGTATAGCTTAGCACGCACTTTGACTTTCCCATTCTCCGCTTTTCCAGCCATCACCTCATCCAAATCAGTCTGCACATGCACACTGGACAATGAGATTTGCGGTACATAAACAAGGTTCAAATAGCGGTACACTCCGCCATACAGATTGAAATCGCTTGCATCAGAAGGAATGGTCTCTAGCTCCCTGCTGTTATCGCAGGCAATTGCAACCGGAACCTGTCCGGCGTAACGCTCTATTCCCTTAGCCCGCTGAGTGGCTTCCGTGATGTCAACCGTAAATTCATCGTAACCGCCAAGATGCGAATCTACCTTCTCGGTGTAAACATACACATCCGTTCGCTGTCCTGCACCTTCAAAATGCAGCAGTGTTCTTCCCTTCGGATACGGATTATCGACCGCAAGCCGGCTTCGGTACCAGCCTTGTCCTTGATAGTACTTGCTATCCGGGTCCATGACATCAAGCCCATTGTAAGTGTGGGGAAGCGTGACCGTTTCCCACGGCACGTTATAGTGGTTTTGCAGTTTATCTGCCCGCCAAACCTCCCAAGCACCGCCTAAGGATCCGCGATAATGCTCCCAATTTTCGTTTAACCTGCGCTTTTTCATGAACCAGTCGTTCCTCCTCTAGCTGCTCAATAACCTACCCTCATCGTACCAAAAAAAAAGCGAATAATGTTTAGCCCTCTTATGATAAAATGTTGTTAGATTACGATGAGGAGTTTTCGTTATGAAGCTAATGAACTATATGAATTTAAATGTTCATCCTGTGCAATTATCGTTTTTCAAAAATAGAACGCAAGAGTTCGAGGAAATCTTCCACGCCCACCAGGGGATGGAACTTCTCATCGTCCATGAAGGTAGAGGCATCGCCATAATTGAGCAACAAATCATTGAAATGACACCGGGGGCGATTTTTTGCTTTCGACCTTTTCAGCTGCATCGTCTTCGTATGTATAACCTTCCGCAGGAAAGTTATGTTCGCTCGCTTTTCGTTCTCGAACCCGCGGTCCTGGAGGCTGCTCTCGCTGCCTTTCCGTCGCTGCAAGAATTCTTACATAAACTGTGGAAAGATCCGTTATCTCCACAATCTTTCCATCGATCAGATCTTACGGAGCTCGAGCAATTATTCCGTCTTTATGCACCTAGGATTGAGGCTGCTATCAATCAAGGCACAGAAAGGCTGCTTGAAGAGCAGCTGCTTTTCCTAACTGCCTTTCTCCACCAAGTGCGCACAGGTTTTGAAACGACAGTTACCTCTCAGACAGACCTTACGCAAGTGCATCCGCGCAAAAGCTCAACAACGGCTGAGCGGATGCTTTCCTGGATTGAAGAGAATTATAGTAAGCCGTTCAAGCTGGAAGACCTCGCCCAAGCGGTTCATCTCACTCCGAACCATGTGTCTGCTACCTTCAGGCAATCGATCGGCAGTACAATTACCGAATATTTGACCGCCAGACGCATTCGTCAGGCATGTTGGCTGCTCAAAACAACCGACATGTCGGTTCAAGACATTGGGGAAGCCGTTGGGCTCGGCAATTTTTCATACTTTTGCCAACTATTCAAAAAACACGTCGGCTACACGCCATACACATTTAAAGGGATGCATCGTTATGAGGAGCTCACCTAATAAGTCAGGCATACAGGAGGACAGGCCATGAACAAAGAAGATCAGGTCATAAGTGGTTTCAGGGACGTTTTCAACAAGATGGTTTGGCTTAATAAGTTTAAAATGGAAGACAGCCTTAAGGGGTATACGTCGTCTGAGGTACATTGCATCGAATACATTGGAAGAAATGTAGATTCCAACGTGACGAAACTGGCGGAGTCTTTTTACATGACAAGCGGTGCCATAAGCAAACTAACTAAGAAACTCATTAATAAAGGCCTTATCAAAAGCTACCAGAAGCCGGATAACAAGAAAGAAATCTATTTTAGGCTTACTGAGCAAGGGAAAGTAATTGACAAAATCCATGAGGACCTGCACAGAGAGTTTCAAGAACGGGATAAAGCTGTATTCGAACAGGTAACCGAGAAGCAATTTGACGGTATGCTTCGTTTTTTGGAAACGTATAGCAGGCATTTGGATGCAGAAATAAAGAAGCAGGAGATAGATATGAAATCGGAATAGATTGGAATCATGTAAAAGGAAACCACCGGCAGCCGGGCTCTTATGAGAGCAGGCTGTCTTTTTGTTGCCCTATTTTTGTTGACAAGGAAGGAATATCGTGATATTTTTGTTTCCGAGGAAGCAAAATACCAACTACTAAGAGGAGAATGCAATTGTCAAGTTTAAGATCACACCATGAACAGAACACCGAACAAGCCGTAGATAAACACGCTTTAGTATTCGGTCTTATCTCTGTATTTCTTTGCGGAATAGGCTTCAGTATCATAGCACCTATCGTCCCATTCTTAGTCCAGCCATATATAAGTAGTCCAGGTGAACAAGCGATCGTTGTTACTCTGCTAACCTCTGTTTATGCACTCTGCGTGTTTTTTGCGGCCCCCGTACTTGGGGCTTTGAGCGACAAATATGGCCGTCGTCCATTGCTCTTCCTATGCTTTTTGGGGTCCGCAATCGGCTACTTCATTTTTGGGATAGGAGGAGCTCTATGGATTCTATTTGTTGGGCGCATCATTGAAGGGATAACTGGCGGCAGCATAAGCACGATCTTCGCTTATTTTGCAGACATCATTCCTCCAGAACAGAGAACCAAATACTTTGGTTGGGTGAGTGCGGTTGTAGGTGCAGGAACTATCATTGGCCCAACGCTAGGCGGATTACTTGCCAAGTTCAGTTATTCTGCCCCGATGTATTTTGGAGCTATAATCACTTTATTGAATGTTCTTTATGGATTCTTATACATGCCTGAAAGCCTTAGCAAGACTAATAGACTGAAAGATATTCCCTTGGCAAGGCTGAACCCTTTTACACAGCTTGCAAACATACTTTCTATGAAAAGCTTACAAAGACTGCTGATCTCAGCTTTCTTTCTTTGGATTCCCAACGGATCTTTACAGGCCGTTTTCTCCCAATTTACAATGGATACTTTCAGTTGGAAGCCTGCACTAATCGGACTTATGTTCTCAATTATGGGTTTCCAAGATATCCTTTCACAAGGTTTCATAATGCCCAAACTTTTGCTGAAGCTTAGTGATGCACAGATAGCCATTCTGGGAATGGTTTCGGAGATTATAGGCTACAGTCTTATTGCGTTATCTGCTTTGCTCTCATTCTATCCTCTTTTTATCGCTGGCATGTTTATATTTGGTTTTGGTGATTCGATCTTTGGGCCTTCATTCAATGGTATGCTTTCCAAGTCTGTCGATGCTAGTGAACAAGGCAGGATTCAGGGAGGCAGCCAATCGATCCAGGCTTTAGCAAGAATGATTGGACCCATCATTGGAGGTCAAATCTATGTATCGCTTGGTCATGCCGCCCCGGCTTTTATGGGTATGATCCTTATAACTGCAGCAGCGCTAGTTCTGTATAAGGGGACTAGGCAAAAGAGGAGCGTATAGACCAAACAACCTGCTCCGCGGTAAAATAAAAAGCTGTCACATACGTAGAAAATTCTACTAGGTGACAGCTTTCTTCTATATATATGGGTTTCACATGTCAAATTCATCCGGCACATAATCGATCCGGGACTGAGCCTTGATCAACAGTTGCTGTAATTGATCTTCGTACATAACCGGACCTTCTTTGACGTAGAACCAAATCTTACGAGTTGGCTGATCATCAAACTCCTGAAAGAGAAAAACATTAAGCTCATGTTTCCACTTAAGCAGTTCCTCGATAGCCGCGTTCTTAGGCGTGGAAATCGTGATACGCCAGCCCTCACCTTCTGGATGTACAGCATAACTTAGTGCCTCTGTTCCCGAGTGAATAAATGTACGGCCTCCGACGGCATGTTTAACAATGAGTACTTCTTTCATTACATACCTCCTTGGTTCCGTTATGGAAGGTCAATCAGCATCATAAATGCGTCTTTCTCTGCCTCAACAATCAGATGAGATTCGGACTCAATGCGAGCCGTATCCCCTTCTTTGAGCTGTTTCCCATTTACGGTAACTTGCCCTTCAATGACAAACATAAACACTCGACGCCCTTCTTCTTGCTCAAAAGGCAGCGACTTCCCTTGATCAATTCGACTCAAATAAAGCGTCACGTCCTGATTGATCATAGCCGCTTGCTCAGATCCCTCTGGTGTCACCACGGGTAACAGAGCATTACGCAATTGCTCAGAATCGTAGGGACGAGTTTCATACGTTGGGAACAGCCCCAGCTCACGCGGCTCAAACCAAAGCTGCAGAAATCGGGTTGGTTCTGTTTTGGAAGCATTAAATTCAGCATGTACGACCCCAGTGCCAGCGCTCATCCGCTGTACTTCTCCCGCAGAAGTTATCTCCGAATTGCCTAGATTATCCGAATGCTGAACAGCTCCTTCAAGCACAATCGTCACAATTTCCATATCGCTATGAGGATGAGCACCAAATCCTCTACCCGGCGCTACCACATCATCGTTACAAACACGCATTATCCCAAAGTCGGTATTATTCGGATCATAATATTCCCCGAACGAGAAACTTAATCGGCTTTGAAGCCATCCTAAATTGACTTGGTGACGGTTCTCTGCCGCATAAATCTGAATCATAGGAACCCCTCCGTTTCAAACTCCACCGACCTATTATTTACAAGAAAGAAACGCCTATACCTTATACTTGAACGCTTATAGCGCTGTAGATTGACCTTTTTTAAAAAGCGAGTCTATCGCAAGCTTATGGCTTCCGTTGAATAGCAGATATACAGCCATACCGATCAAAGCGAGATCAAGCTCATATCCTGCCATTTGGCCATTTCCAAGAAAACCGACAGCCAGCTTCACTTTGAATGTCGCTATGAGCAGGATAATTGCCAATATTGCGGACACAATACGTGTACCTAGTCCTAGAATCAGGGCAATCCCACCTACCAATTCGATCGTTGCCACTACATATGCCATGGATCCGGGAATGCCAATGCTTTCGAACCAACCTGCAATATTGCCGATTCCTCCTTGAAACTTTGCAACACCATGTGACAAAAAGATGATTCCGAGCACCACTCTTAATAACAATGCGCCCATTTGTTGATAACTCTTCACTTTATTGACTTCCCCTTCCAAAGCTAACTTTTTTAAAGTATTGAACTTTATGTTCGTATAATAACGTCATGCGCTTACTTTTGTCAAGCAACTAAATAAAACCACCCCCTAATGAATAGAAGAATGGTTTTTTATTTGCTTCGCTAGCTGCTCACTTTCTCGCAATGCTTCTTCCAGAGGTAACGCTAACGCTTTATTCGGATTGGAATGACCGATATGTTCTTTCCAAGCTGCACTTAACACTATCTGGCGCTGCAAAACGAGCTGAAAGAAAGGCGAACTCTCTGGTTGATCGACGAACGGTGGACGGACCTCACAGCTCATCTGAAACAAATGACGGAGCAGCGTTTCGGCGATTAACCAATGGCCGTCAGCGAGAGGATGAATCCCATCTCCAGATCGGTAGTCTGGATCGTTATGTCGTGCCTGTTCCCTCGCTTGCAGCAGCGGATCATAGATATTCACAACCTCCGCAGCGCTCCCGTCCAGTGAAAGCAGCCAACATGCATACGATCTAAGAACATCATTGTAATGTTCATATGGCGTCAAGTAGCTGTATGCTTTTACATCATAACCATCAGCCAGAAGAGTTTCTGGCCTAATAGCTGATGAATCAAATGGCGGAGGCGTCATAACGATAGCCTTGGCACCGCTTGAACAGACGAGTCGGATAGCTTCAAGCAGCCCATTTTGATAAGCTCGAAACCGTTCTTTGGAAAAAGGCGAATAGATCCCATCGTTCATCCCATAACCTAACACGACCCAATCGGGTTGACATGCCATTACTGCACGCTCGATCCGTTCATGGACACAAGGCCGCGGAAATGGATGATCTTCCTCTGTTAAACCCGAAGCTGTCTCACTAGGCACACCAAGGTTAATCAGTGTGAACTGCTGATCTGGGAAGCGCCGAAGCAGGCATGTTTCTAAATAGGCAATAAACGTTCCCTCAGCTGTTATGCTGTCCCCTAGGAAAAGGATTCTCTTTTCTTCAGTCATCTAAGATACCCCCGAGTTCGTATCACAAGCGGAAAATGAGGCTATCGAGCAGGTCATTCCTGACCCATCACGACAGCCCCATGCCATACCTTATTTTTTAATCGCTGCCGTATCGTAAGCTTTTTGGAGAATTTCAAGATATCTGCCGAGCTTCAGGTTGTCGAGACCTTTCACATAAGCGTCCCAATCTTTGTTCAAATCTTTGTTCCCTGTAATAAACTGGAGCGCGCTTTGCTCGATATAGTTCTTGATGTTCGTTTGAAGAATACTCGCTTCGTCCGTCAGCGCGGGATCAATCCAGATCGCCCACATCGGGAACAGTTCTTTCGGTTCATGCCCCTGGTACAGCAGCGTCGCATCATACAATCTCCGTTCGTAATTGGCGGAATCGTAAACATCCGTGCCTTGTACGATGCTGTCGCGATATTCTTGCGGTTGGTAGAAATGCCCCATGCCGCTCCATCCCGCGTTACGAGGCGGCTGCCCGTCAACCGCAGGAATCGTCGCGATTTGCGGCGTAACCCCTTTGCCCAGCGCTACTTCGCCTTCCTTCGGCTTTCTCCAATCAATGCCTTCCATACCGGATGCTGCATTCGTTTGGCCTTCCATGGTGAACATGTAATCGACCATTTTGATTAATGCAACCTGCGCTTCTTTGCTCGCTTTATTCGTGATGACGAATTTCGCACCTGGAATCAAGCCGCCTCCATCATGCGTGGACAGTGAACCGTGTGGCCCTGTAAGCGGCGGAACTGGGTTATAGTCAGCTGAGTTTTTATTGCCTTTATCAATATTAACGAAGATAGCTGGATGCATGCCTGCGCCTGCACCAAGAATTTGACCGGACCCGTTCTCTCCGATTTTCTTGAAAGCCTCGGCATTTTGAGTGAACGCACCGGGATCGATCAAACCTTCGTCGTATAAGGATTTAATATAAGTCAGGCCTTCTTTCCATTCCGGCTTATTAGCCACTGTATCCGCTTTCCCATTAACTAAGTTCAAATAATTGCGGTCGTCATCATAGATGAAACCGTTCATCAGGAATGGGATAACACGCACGCCGAAATCTTCGGTAGAACCGCTAAGAGGAACTTCATCGGCCTTGCCGTTGCCATTCGGGTCATTCTTTTTGAAGGCTTGGAGTACCTTTTTGAAATCCTCCGTCGTTTTCGGCACCTCAAGGTTCAACTTCTTCAACCAGCTTGTGTTGATCCACATTTTGTTCGGATAAGAGCAGTGGAAGCATTGCGTGTACGAGCCAAGACCATAAATTTTGCCGTCTGGTGCTGTAATAAAGCTTTTGAACGTTGCATCCTTCTCCATTGCCGCTTTAATTGTTGGAGCATATTGGTTAATTAAATCATTAAGCGGCAGCAAGACACCTTGTTTACCGAATTTCAAAAGATCCGCTTGTGAGAACTGATCGATATAAGCAGTTAACATATACGCTTCTGGATAATCGCCGCTTGCTAACGAGATTTGGCGCTTTTCTTTCGCACCGTCGTAGGGAATAACATCGAACTTAAACTTCGCATTAAATTTACTTTCCAAATGCTTCGTGAACAGGTTCGTGTTCAAATCAATATCGTTCGCCTGTTGAGCAAAAACGCTAATTTGTACAGGTTTGCTTGCTTGAGCGGCGCTCGGCGAGGCTGTATCTGTAGAAGGCTTCGACGATGGGGAAGGCGATGCCTCTTGTGTACTCGTACATGCGGCAAGAACCATACTGAACATTATGATAAAAATCAATGCGCTGACCGATCTTCTTTTCAATGAAATCCGCTCCCTTTACTGATTTGAAAAGCTAACTTATAGGTTCATCCTTAGCCTGTAAGTTGTCGTCGATCACCCCTTTCAATTCTTCAAAGCATCGCCTTATCCCTCTTTCTGCTAACCTTTAACAGATCCAACTAACATCCCTTGCACAAAATAACGCTGCACAAACGGGTAAATGATAAGCACCGGAATCGTTGCAACAACAATCAGCGAATATTTGAGGAGCTCCGCTAGCTGCTGTCTTTCAACCAATTTCAAAGCATCCGTCGCATTCGAACTGTTGTTCAGAATAATAATGCTGCGCAAAATGAGTTGAAGCGGGAACAGCTGAGCGGTTTTAAGATAAATAAGCGCATCAAAATAGGCATTCCACTGGCCCACTGCGTACATAAGGAATAAAACAGCGATAATCGGTTTGGACAACGGGATCACGACGCTCCACATAAATCGGAGGTCACTACAGCCGTCAATCTCACTTGAGTCAATGAGTTCATCGGGAATCGAGGTTTGAAAGAACGTTCGAGCGATGATGACCTGCCAGACCCAGATCGCATTGGGAATTAATAAAGCCCATCTCGTATCAATAAGTCCCATCTGCTTCACGACTAAATAAGTAGGAATTAGTCCGCCGGTAAATAACAGCGTGAATGTGACTAACATCATGAGGACGTTTCGTCCCTTGAATGTTTTGCGTGATAGCGGGTAAGCAATCATGATCGTAAGCGCTACCGATATCAGCGTGCCAACTGCTGTATAAAACAAGGAATTCGCATAACCCATAATGATTTTCGGATTATCCACGAGCTGCGCGTATCCTTTAAGAGAAAATTCCACTGGCCATAACCACACACGTCCCGACGTCACGGCCGCTGGTGAACTGAATGAGGAGCTAAAAATATAAATCAGCGGATACAAAACGATCACCAAGAGGAGACTCAGGATCACATAGACACTAATGACAAATATCCTATCGCCCGCTGACTCTCGGATCGTTGTTTTCACGGTATTCATTGCATGGTTCCTCCATTCTCACCAAATACTCGTATTCGAGAGCCGCTTCGCTATGCGATTAACGACTACGAGCAGCATTAAGTTGATACAGGAATTAAATAAGCCGACAGCCGTCGCAAAGCTATAGTTCGCGTTTAAGAGACCGATTTGATACACGTAAGTAGCAATGATTTCTGAATTTATTTTGTTCAGCGGGTTTTGCAGCAAATAAATTTTCTCGAATCCTAATGACATAACACTGCCAACATTCAATATAAAAATGATCGTGATCGTCGGCAGAATGCCCGGCAGATCAATATGGCGGATCTTCTGAAACCGTGATGCTCCGTCTACTTTGGCTGCTTCATAAAGCGAAGGATCGACACCAGCCAGCGCAGCCAGAAAGATAACAGCGGAATAACCGGCTGTCTGCCAAATATCCGACCAAACGTAGATCGAGCGAAACATCCCCGGTTGCCCGAGAAAATTGATGGCATCCATCCCCAGATAATTCATGGCCACATTCACGAAACCTAGCCGAGGAGCTAGAAACAGCATGATGATGGAAACCATGACAACGGTGGAAATAAAATACGGTGCAAATGAAACTAATTGCACAAACCGTTTAAACTTGCCATTACGTATTTCATTAAGCGCCAGCGCTAATAAAATAGGAATTGGGAAGCCGGCGAGAAGTAAATAGCCGCTAATGAGCAGCGTGTTTTTGATTAAAGTCCAGAAGAGCGGATTCTCAAAAAACAGCTCAAAATGCTTAAAGCCTACCCATGGGCTTCCCCAAATCCCCTTGGTCACGTTGTAATCCTTAAAGGCAAGGACGGCATTGAGCATTGGATAATATTTGAAAATAAGAAAAAACAAAGATGGTGGAATCACGATCAGATACAGCTGCCAATGTTTGATAAGACTCTTTTTCACATGCTCCCTCCTACAATCCGATAAAGTGTGATAGCGCTTTCTATATGGCTGATTATAGGTGGCTGCTACGGCTATCGTATAGGTACATTTGAGTCAAATTACGAACATAAAGCCCGAATAAAGCAGGCCATTTGCTTTAGCGAACGTCCATTTCGTCGGTTTTAGCCTGTACAGAGCATTAAAGGCAGTCCCATAAGGAATGGGTATGTGTGAATGAAAAGAAGCTAAGCGGTTTGTAACCGCTTAGCTCCTTTAGTTCTGGTATCTACTGTTGCTTTCTTAAGCAAAATGTGGGCAAGGGAAGGCCATCAGACCTCAAGGCTTGTAACGATGTTTCTCATCGCTACAGTTGGTATAAGCAGAGCTTCGACTGCACTTCGCAGCTTATAACGATGTTTTACATCGTTATAGCTGTCTCAGCAGGAGCTTGACCTCACTTTAACGATGTTTCTCATCGTTACAGCTCGTAAAAAGCGGAGCTTCGACTGCACTTCGCAGCTTATAACGATGTTTTACATCTTTAAAGCTGTCTCGGCAGGCGCTTGACCTCACTTTAACGATGTTTCTCATCGTTAAAGCTCGTAAAAAGCGGAGCTTCGACTGCACTAATGTACTTATAGGACAACCACTTCTTCATTCCTCGACAGATTGTCTGAACGAGCTTGGCGAAACGCCCATCACTCGCTTGAATGCCCGACGGAAAGAATGTGAACTGTTATAGCCGACATGCGAAGCAATTTCGTCGACGTTGTACTGGTTCCTTTTAAGAAGGCTCGCCGCGTGATCCATTCGTACTTTCTCGAGATGGTCGGATAAATTCGTCCCCGTCACCTCTTTATACAGCTGAGAGATGTATTTCTCTGGCCGCTCGACATGTTCCGCAATTCGGTATAAATTAAGATCTGGATCTGCATACCTGGCTGCGATAAATTCATTAATTTGTTTCACCGTTCGAGAGTGCGCATCATTCTTTTTACTCGTGATAAGGCCGCACATGTCCGCAATAATCTCATTTATTTCTCGGGAAATAAGTTCAATGGATTCACTCGTCACAATGGCTATGATGCGATTTTTGATTTTCTCGAACGTGTGGGATTCCATAATCGCCTTCTGGTCAAGCAGCTTGAGCAGCGTTCCTTTTAATTCCCCGATGAACTGGTGCTTCATCTCCATGGAAAGCTCGCGATTTTCCGTGTTTTGCTCGATCATCGACTTGACGATTCGCCCTGCTTCCTCTTCATCACCTGCTCTAATTGTGCTAATCAATCGCAGCTCCAAATCGATGGGATAATAGTACGTATTGCTCTCAATTCGTGTATCGCCTAACCATACGATTCCTTTTTTGTTCATATAGATAGCATTTTCTAATGCTTGCCTTGCTTGCTCATACGATCGACTAACCTCCATAACGGAGGTAAAAGGGTCGCTTAACCCAGCCGTTATCGTAATGCGATATTCACCAAAAGCAAGATCGACTAGCCTGTTCAAGAGCTGCTCGATATCATCTTTGCTAACTTCCTCCACAGCTTCTTGATCTCTAGATGTAAAGAGGAGAACCAATCGATCCGAACCCAAATCGGTCATATGAACAAGCACGCGACTTTCATCTTCCAGCAAAATTTGTTTCAGAATCAACCTGGCTGCGCTTAGTTCATTAAGAATTTCAACGCTTTCCATATCGGAGTACCCATTGATTTGCAAAATACCTGTGTATCCGGAATTGAAGCTGACACCGGTATCCGCCTGAGCAGCCGCAGACATGATCTCTTCCCTGGTTTGAAACTCGCCTGCAATTAAGCGCTTATAGAAAGCATCTCGAATCAATGGAAGCTGCCGTTTGAGCTCGGATTCTAAGTGCTTGCTGTTCATCAGAATATTCGAAATGTTGCCCTGTATGAAATCATATTCATTGCGCGCTAGCGCCGCTTCCTTGCCAAAGTGCTCTTTCATGACCTGAAGCAGCCTATTGATTGGAAGTGCATTACGGTACGAAAGCAAGTAGCCTACAAGAAGACCAATCAGCAGGGCAGCACCCGTCACCGACCAGGTGATGTATTTGATTTTATTCGCATTTTCCATTAAAACATGTCTTGGAATCCCCGTACTATAAACCCAGCCTGTTGATTTCGAACGAATTTTGATCACGAGATCATCTTTATAAAATTGGCTAACCGACTCTTTATTGAACTGCGGATCCGCAGAAAGCTGCTCAATCTCCGACTGGGTAATTCCCTGAGAACTAATGGTATGTCCTTGTGCGTCACTAATGTACATCCAACTGCCCGTTTCATTTCGCAAACCCGATAATACGCTGTTTATCGTTTTTTCATCAATAATCGTAACAACCGTAGCTGGTGAAGAGTCATTAAAACTGTCCAATGGAAGCGATTGCATGAACGTAATAACGGAAGTTTGTGCCCCACCAGTAATGAAAGGACTCAGCGGCATGATTTCACTGCTGTGCGTTTTTTCTAAAATGTTTTTTTTCCATTCATCTAATGAAAGATTGTTGTAGTGCGATGTCTGATAATAATGCTCCGGTCGAAAATAAGCATTCCCAGGCGTCACAAGTACGTTAACCTTGGTGAAATAAATAAAAAAGTGCTTCAAAAAGTCATTAGTCTGACTATAAGCCATAATATCCTTGGATATTTTCCAAATCCCATACACATTGGTTTTCTGATCTATTACGCTTTCATTCAAAAGTACGCTTAAATCTTGATTCAAAGCCAGCTGTCTGGTGAAGCTCTCCACCTCAGCCATTCTGCGCTCCAAAATTTCCTGACTCTTCTGCAGTTGCGTCACATTGTTTTCAATCGAAATAGACTGCGTGACAGCAATGGAGGTACGGTAAGACATATACCCCGCAATGCTTGGAATGATTAAAATAAGGATGTACGAAAAAAGAAACTTTCGAAACACGCCTGAGAACTTGGGCACTAGTAACCCCCCTTTCTATGATAGCGCTTACTCCCCAACTCATTATATAGAATTAGGGCATCATCGCCTAGGGTACAATTAGGCTGACTACCATACAAATTTCCATTTTAGAGCAAATATACGTAATTTTCGCTGAAACAAAAAACTCACTTCAACTGAAGTGAGCAAGTGTTTATCCCATTTATCAACGAATCAATCTAACGGTAACGTAACCTCGAACCGCGTCCCGTAGCCTTTACTAGAGGTTGCTGTTATTGTACCTTTATGATTTTCGATAATTCGATAACAAATCGATAAGCCCAATCCTATTCCATTCTCTTTGGTTGTAAAAAAGGGGTTCAGAATTTGATCCAATTCTTCCTTGGTCATGCCGATGCCGTTATCTTCAATGCTGATTTTAAAGCTATGATGATCAGGCGAGAGCTCTGCGCAGAGCTGAATGGTCCCATTTTTCCCAATCGATTCGATCGCATTCTGGAGAAGATTAATGAGGACCTGTTTAATTTGAGAAGGGTCAATCATCGCAACTGTTAAGGCGTTATCCGTTATCGCCGTGATTGAGGTGTTTTTTAAAATAGCCTGACTATCCATGAATCGTACGGTATCCTTTAGAAACTCTTGCATGTTCACGGCTTTTCGTTCCGGTGTGCTTGGCTTGGCCATAACGACAAAATCGGATACAAGCTGCTTCATACTTTGAAGCTCTGTTTCGATTAAATGAACGTAACTCCATAATTTGGTAGGATCGTTAGATTGCTTGCTCAGCTGAAAAAAACCAATGATGGCTGTAAGCGGATTCCTGATCTCGTGTGCTAACCCCGCCGCCAATTTGCCAATAGCCGAAAACTTCTCCGAATTAATCCACTGCCGCTCCAAGATCACACGATCTGTAATATCGCGAAACTGAGCGAAGGCACCCAGCAGTTCACCATGTTCGTTGAGAATGGGCAGCACATCAAAGAGACACACATTTTCTTGATCCAAGGAATAGCGAAAGGTAAGCTCGATATTTTCGCTTTGTTTGCGATATTTCAGAGCTTGATAAAAATAGCTGCCAAAATGTTCAAACGGGAATACCGGTGTGCCTGTCACACTTTTCCTGTTTCTTCCCGTAATTTTCTCCGCATAGGCATTAAATTCGGTTATGATCCCTCGTTCATCCGTCATAATGATCCCATTGCGCATATTGTTCACCACAAGCTGCTGGATCAGGCTCTGATTATGATTAGCGAGGCGCAGAGACAACTCACGCTCAATAGAATCTACCATATTAGCAAGCAGAGCTAGATAAGTAGGATGATGATGCTCGACTGACGTCATGATTGAGATGGCACCTGATAAGTTGTGGAAATTAGAGAAATGGAAGGGAACACAATAACAGGCGCTCTCCTCCAGCATCATATGATAATGCTCCTTACCGACGATCTGAATCGGTTTCTGCTCAAGTAGAGCAAGCGCTACCACATTGGTCCCCATAAATTCTTCATCACACTTGATGCCTTCTTGAATGCCCAACCTATTGATTGTCGATTTCATCGTCTCATCGCCATAATTATCTAGTATATAACCTGTATCATTCGTTACGACGATGAGATGAGGTGTCCCTGACAAGAAAGCTAATAATTTCTCTGCAAAATAATTAGTTACCACTAGAATCTTCCGATACTTATGCTTCTCTTCTTGCAGCTGTTTGGCCGTCAGCTTTAAACCTGGTACAGGTATTTTGGTGGGGTCCAAACCTTGCTGCAAGCACCTTTGGCGGGATTCTTCGATCCATAGTTCCATATGATTCTCCTCATTTTTGCTCATCATTCGGTACGATATCGACTCAGATCTTGATTTCAATCCTGTTTTAGTAAATTATACCATAGTCCTCTACCCAATAAATATAAAACCAATGTACTATATTGTGCTCTTTCTCTCTCAATTACGCAATTTCTATTAAGCTTAAAGGCGCAAAAAAGAGGTTATCCCCTTGGCCATGAAGACCTCTAGAGACAACCCCTATATGGTTAAATTGCATAAAAACTAGCTTTCAAGCACCGCGGAATAGAAATACGCACATGGCAATTATCTTGGCCATCTCTGCTCTACCGGAAGCAGAACCGGGAAATCCGCATGAGGCTCCATCTGATACCAGTAAGCAACCGAAGAAATATCATCGGATCTCTCAAATAATTGCGAATGATCATGGCCAATTTGCTGAATCGTTACTTTCAGATCGCTTTCAAACCGGATGGGATCGGGCAAATGCCAGCGATACATCCCATGCATAGGCACCTGGTGTCCATACCATGGATCAATGTCGGTCGTTTCTTTGTAGTACGTATATCCCAAATAAGGCGTTGAATAGGACTCAGGCTCGTTCGTTTTCAAATTGGAGAAACACCAAGCGCCCCCCACATAATCTTCGGTCCCTGTTCCGCAAATGGTCGGCCACTCGTCATCGCCATCCATATAGAATTTCATCTCGCCTTCTCCCCACCAGTTCCTTTCAAGCGCTGCCCACGCCAGGTATGTACCTACAAATTGACCGGCACCTTTGACATTGTCTAGTAGTGTGTAATCCTTGCCGATCTCGGTCAGGCGCTCTCTCCGCCATTGCGCATGGAAATAAGCCGCATTTTCGGGCAGCTCATCAACAAGCGTGTAGTTAAATGTATAGAAAAATCCGCCAATGTCATAGGCGTGTTGATTTTCAATTGTAATTTTCGCTGAGTTCCGAAACGGCATGGCGAAATAGCAATTCATCCCGCCTGTAGGGTTAACGGAAATCGGCAGCGAATTGACGTTAGTTCGTCTGGCGAAGCCATTGCAGAAGAAATCGCCAAGAGGCACTTCAACGGATGGCGTTTCTTCGTCATCCCAATACATTCTGAGCACCAGGTCACGGAGTACAAACTGTGCATGATGTCCTTTGGCACCTGTTTTATCGGTAACGGTGATCCAAAAGTGCTGAAGGACACCAGCACCCTGTATATGTGCAAGCGTAACCGTCTCACCTTGTTTTAAATCGATGCAAGGACGACCTTTTCTAGCCATTCCCAAGTTGCTAGCAGCTTGGCCTCCTTGCCCTTTCTCTCCCGTCGGATTCTCCGCTGTAATGGAACGTGTCCGCCCGTTTGTCACGAGAGGAGCCGTAGATAAGCCATTTCCCAAACCATGCAGTTGCAGCATGTCCATCACCTCTTGTATCATATATTGTTGTACCTATTTACATTATAAAGCGTTTTATCTACATTTATTTAGCATAGATTGCCGATTTACTTACCATATATTGCTGAGGTGTTGTGATGGAATTGGATCAAGTTTCGCCTTATATCCGTGTCGCGATGGACAGTGTTATCGAGACTCCATGGACTATTGAAGAACGTGTGATTTGGGATTATGAGCTGCTGTTTCTGATGGAAGGTCATCTGGAAGTGAGGGTGGAAGAGCAAATTTACGAAGGGCGTCCAGGGGATGTATTCTTTTTTAAGCCAGGCCAAAGACACGCTATAAAGTCATTAGGGAAGCAAACGATTCGGCAGCCTCATGTCCATTTCGACCTTAACGCTCTGCCGGATAGCCAAGAGGTTACGGTTTCGTTTAAATCCATCGATCAGATGAACGAGAAAGAAAAAGGATGGTTGCGAAAGGACTTGCTTTCGTCACCTCCTTATTTCATCCCGAATCATTTTCGGCCACGGGATTCCACCCACTTGGAACGGGTGCTGCTCGATCTCATCCGTGAGCATGAAACCAAACCTCCCTATTATGAGCTTCGTGTCAAAAGCGCCATGCTTGATCTGCTGGCTATTTTATTACGCGAACAATATTATGGCGGCAAAACAAACAAAGAGGGGCAGGTCGAATTTCTATCCGAAATCCGCACCTATATTGATCGCCATGTTAATCAGAATGTGACACTCGAGGAGTTATCGGAGAAGTTTCATGTGAGTAAATTTCATCTCATTCATCTATTCAAAACGATGTTTCAAATGACTCCCATCCAGTACCATCAGCACATTCGCATGGAAAGAGCCAAAAATAGGATTCAATTTTCTAACACTCCCTTGAGTCAGATTGCTGAGCAGTTGGGGTTTGCTAATATCCATACATTCAGCCGGGCGTTTAAAACCGTTATGGGTAAAAGCCCCTCGCACTTTCGGGTAAACCGATAGGAACTACAGGCCGCTATTCCGTGAAAATGATGGGTTAGCATATAACGGACCATAGTTCCCGTTCATCCAGCTTTAGAGCAGTTTCCCTTGAAATAGTGGCCTGTAGTTCCCAACCCACCGCAGCCTGCCGCCCCCCTACAGGGGGGCGATCCCTACCACTATTTTCGCTTATGCTTTTAACAAATCAGCAACTTTGACGGGTTGCCCTGTCCGTATCGCACGATTCGCGGCAATGCCAACCAGGATGGAGCGGGCACCGTCCACATGAGTCGCAGCCCTCTTAAAGCGATCCTCTGCCGGTTCACCAAAGATGTCGTTCAGCAGCACAGGATCTCCTCCACCGTGCCCGCCAACACCCGTTTCTACGTTCACCTCATAGGGGCGGTCAAACATAGGGAAGACGCGTATTTCCTTATTTTTTATCGCTCCTTCAAGTGCTTTGTCTCCACCTGAATTGACATAGGATTGTTCCATAATCGTCATCTCAATACGGCCTTTCGTCCCATTAAAAGCGATCCGATACCCTTCCCATGGCGAATAGGCATTTAACGAGTATGTCAATATCGCTTTGTTTTTATAGCGAACCATGACACCCATCGTATCCTCAATGCTGATGCCGTCTCCGAAGACATTTTGATCGCGATGGTAACCATCCTCGTGCTCAGCATCTAAATACATCGCCTTCAACCGCCCATTGCGGTCCAAGTGGAGAGCAAAAGGGTCATCCTCAGCAAGCGGATTGCCCGTTGCTCTATCATAGAACTGAGTCACACCCCGTTTTTCAGCGTTTTCACGTCCATAAAAGAGCAGATCCCCAAGAGCAAACACGGTATCCGGCTCGGACCCGATCCAGAAGCTGACAAGATCGAAGTGATGCGTCGATTTGTGTACGAGCAGCCCTCCACTGTTATTCTTGTTACGATGCCATCTGCGGAAATAATCAGCGCCGTGTTTGGTATTCAACAGCCACTCGAAATGGACAGAGTTAACCTGTCCAATTACGCCTCCTTCGATCAGTTCTCGCACTTTCGTATGATGTGGCGCATAGCGATAATTGAACGTAACACGCACGTTACGTCCGGTCTTCTCTACCGTTTCAAGAATTTGACGGCACTTGTCCTCGTCAATCGTCATCGGCTTCTCTGTTATCACATCGCAGCCTAATTCCATCGCACGAATGATATAGGTATGGTGGGTTCGATCAACACTTGTGACGATGACAGCATCCGGTTTCTCTCTTTCGATCATCTGGTCGAAAGCATCCGGTTGATAGGTTCGCACCTCTGGGTAATCAAATTTCTGCTGCAATTGCTGGTTCGCATAATCCATACGGGTCTGGTTGATGTCACAGAATGCCAGCAGCTCCGTCGTTTCCCGAAAGTCTCCCGCAATCGCGGAATAAAAGAACCGTGCTCGCCCGCCGGCTCCAACTAATACGTACTTTTTCCTCGTTGTCATGCCCTTCACCCTTTTTATAAGAATAGTTAAACCAACCTTAAACAGAAGCCTGAACGGCCATCAAATCACTTTCAAAAATGTAACGACCCGCTCCAAGTTTGAAACAACTTTCGTCTTCCATACGGCCAAGAGGCTCGCAGCCTTCGATCTCCCAAGTTCCTGATGTACTTCTCACGCCATCGATGGCGTACACCTGGCCAGGTATATAGATCGTAGCTGTCGAATTGGCGGGAATCGTCACTTCGATCTGGAAGGCTTTGGACGCGGATAAATGCCAAGCCACCTCAATCGTTCCATACAAAGAGTCATAACTTGCTTTGACCCGGTCTAAGCTTCCACCAGGCCTTGGCCGTATGATCGTGTGCTTAAAGCCTGGCGCAGCAGGATCAGCCTCGATGCCAGCCATATATCGGAACATCCACTCCCCAACTGAGCCAAGGGAATAGTGGTTAAAGGAGTTCATGGAAGGCGTCTGGAAGCCCTTGTGTTCGGTCCAGCCATCCCACCGTTCCCAAATGGTCGTTGCACCATGCTTAATGGAATACATCCAGGAAGGGAATTCCTCCTGAGTAAGCAGCGTATAAGCAACATCCAATTTCCGATGCTCGGTTAGTGCAGGCAGCAGGTATCCAACTCCGAGAAAGCCCGTTGACAAACGGTCACCGCGTGTGTGGATATCTGTCGTCAGATGCTGGGCAGCCATCTTGTTCTGCTCATCGGTCAGCAGGTTGAATTGCAGCCCAAGCACGTACACAGCCTGCGTTTCCCCGTGAATTCGGCCATCACTGCCCACAAATGCATCCCGAAATGCTTGAGCAATCGCCTCAAACAAAGATTCATATTGGTTCTGATCGTCTTTGCGACCCAGAACACCAGCGATTTTTGCCAACAACTGTGTGCTATAGGCAAAGTAAGCCGTTGCTAACACTTCCTTCGGTGTATCCGCATCAATCGATAACCAATCGCCATAGTTGGCATAATCGGGACGCACGTAATCTTCACTGTTAGCCCGAAGGTAGTTCACCCAATCAGCCATCGCTTTGTAGTTCGTTTCCAATATGCGCGTATCCCCATACATCACATACAAAGTCCATGGAATGATAACCCCGGCATCACCCCATCCCGCATTATCGGGTGCGAACCAGTTCAGATTCGCATTCCACATTTTGTGCCGGATCCAGCCGGCGTCAGGCGCCACATCGGTGAAAGCCCCCGATGGCTGCTGGCAGTCGAGAATATCCTGCATATATTTGGAGAAAAAGCGTGACACATTCATATTGTAAGCTGCTGTGCGGGCAAAAATTTGCGCATCACCGGTCCAACCGAGCCGCTCGTCGCGCTGCGGACAATCCGTCGGCACGGAAAGGAAGTTCCCCCTTTGTCCCCATGTAATGTTGGCATGCAGACGGTTCACCATCGAATCATTCGTTTCCAGCCGCCCCGTCTCCGCCATATCGGAGTGCACAACTTTGCCTGCAATCGTATCCAAGTCAGGTTCGCCAGGATAGCCAATCAATTCAACGTAACGGAACCCATGAAATGTGAAATGCGGTTCGTACTTTTCTTCGCCCGTCCCTTTTAGCACATAATGATCCTGCTGCACGGCTACCCGCAAGTTATCCAAATATAAGCTGCCATCTGGGTTCAACATCTCGGCATGGCTAACAGTTACTTGGTGGCCTGCTGCCCCGCTAACCTTTAGCTCTGTCCAACCCACCATATTTTGTCCCATATCATAAATGAAAGTTCCTTCTTCCGTGCGGCGGAAAGAGACGGGTCTCAGTACTTGCATGATGCGAACCGGGGGTTCTACCGTTCCCACGAGCAAACCATTGTACCCTGTTCGAACATCAGGAACTTCCCAAGTGACTCCTGCTTGATACCCAGATTGATCCCAGCCAGTCGGCTCAAGCCGGGCATCATACGCTTCACCTTTTATCAGATCCGAATAAAGAATAGCACCTTTAGCTGCCTGCCAAGATGAGTCAGAAATGATCAATTCGCTCGTGCCGTCGAAGTATTCAACCCGTGCCTGGAGCAGTAAAAACGGCCTTTCTCCATACACATTTTTCCCAAGAAAACCAACCGTACCTGCGTACCAGCCGTCGCCTAGAATGGCTCCAAAAACATTTTCGCCAACATGTAATTGGTCCGTAATCTCATATGCTTGCACCTGTACACGTGTCTCGTAATCCGTCCATCCCGGCGCAAAAAGAGCTCCAATTCTACTGCCGTTAAGCCGAAGATCATACAAACCAAGCGCAGTCGCATAAACAAAAGCCCGTTTCACATCCTTCGTAAGCTGAAAACTTTTACGCAAATAAGGAGGAGGTTGCATGTCAATGCCTTTTTCCGACTTGCGACCGATCCACTTGGCCTTCCAATCTGCACGCGACAGCAGCCCCATTGACCAATAAGCCGTTTGACTCCAGGCAGACGCTTCTCCATGAGTATCCCAAACCCGTACTCTCCAATAATAAGTTTGCTCAGAACGCAGAGTCTCTCCCGCATATGCAATGTGAATCGATTGATCGGACGCCACTCGGCCACTGTCCCACCGATCAGCCACACCTTGCTCCAGCAGCTCTTGAGACGAAGCAACCATCACCTGATAAAAAGCTTGAGCAGCAGACCGCTCGCTCGACTCCAGCCTCCAAAATAAACGCGGCCGACTAACATCAATCCCAAGCGGGTTATTCGCATATTCCGTTAAACATTCAACAATGGTTAGGCTCACTGTTATCCCCCTTAAGCTAAGATCGTACTAGTTTGTATTATAAAAGGAGAAGCCTGCTCAGATATGGGGGGTTCGATAACAGTTTATAGGGCAAAGACATTAACCTTGAAATGTGATGGTCGCGCCTGCCTCATTTCATCAATAATTGAAATAAATAACCTATAAAATGAACTCATTGCCCTAATGTGCCAGGATGAATATGTATTAAAGTTAAATTACATAGCTATTTCACGCTATATTTGTCACCAGCGTTATTGAAAACGATTTCACTTTTGAACGAAAAGACGGAAAGGGGAGGAATGACTTAGGCATATCCAGCTCTTCATAACGAACCATAGGAGGAATTAGCTTGAGAAAATGGACATTATTCCTGCTGTCGCTCCTGATGTTCTTCAGTATATCGCTGAGGATCGCATCAGCATCCCCTGCGGGGGTAACAGCATCGCTAGACATGGCTACCGGAATTGTAACTATTGCTGGCAATTCGGGTTTGCCGGGAGAACATCTCATAACTGTGCAGGTCCGTGATCCGCACAATCGTCTTGCCTATTTGGACCAGGGTAAAAGCAGCGTAAACGGAGATTACCTATTTCATTTTACAGTCAACAATAATGTCGCTGGCACCTATTCCGTTTCTGTTGCTGGTGAAGCAGATATCAACGTCTCCCAGACTTCATTTACCGTGAATTCCCTGTCTTCTATTCAAGTAACTTTGAACCCGGACACCATCTGGCCACCAAATAAGAAAATGGTCACAGTGACGGCCGATGTGTATGTATCTGACCCTTTTTCGCAAATCGACCGCATTGTTCTTACTTCCATTACTTGTAATGATCCTATCCAGCCAGATGACATTCAAGATGCGCAGTTCGGCACATTGGACAAGACGTTCGCGCTTCGTGCGGAGAAATCAAAAGATCATTCTCAGCGGGTGTATACGATCACTTACACGGCAACCGATAAAGCCGGAAACCGCTCGGTGGCTACCGCAACGGTAACCGTGCCTCACGACCAATCCGGCAAAAATAAGTAATGATCTTTCGGAGGTGTTATTTTGAATAAGAAGTCTAGACAGATTATACGCCGCCTCGTTCTCGCTTTTATGTTAGTCAGCGCGGTTTATGGAGGTTATCCTTCTGATACAAGGGCGCTGGCTGCAGAAACTCCAGCTAGTGATGGATGGCAAGTGCTCGTTGACGACAATTTCGAGAACGATTCGGTCGGGACAAAAGCAGAAGATCAAGGTTATGTTGTGTACAAGCCTATGCTCGAGGAAGGGAACACAGGCGGCCTTAAAGGTGACGCTTATGTAGCCAAAGCTCCTGGTAAATCAGGCAACAGTCTATATGTATACGATGACTATAATTCCGTCAGCAACGTCGCCTACCGCAATACGACGAGAGTTGTCAAAACGTTTGAGAAGCAAGAAGGTGTTGTTGTAGCTGAGGTTTCATTCATGCAACCTGGGCCGCAGTCCGAAAGAGCGAAAGTGCTGAACCTGTTAAGCAGCAGCGGTGATTACATCGCTAGAATAACAGCAGATCCAGCGCAGGCAAAGTTCGTGTTCGATGCCAAAACGGGTCCTGACAATATGTATCCATACGAACCCAATCGTTGGTATAACATCAAGCTTGTTGTTGACATCGTCAATGATCAAGTCATGGTCTATGTGGACGGCAATCTGTGTTTCTCCAAGCAGCCGACTGTCGAGGTTCGGAGCGCAGGCACCACTACGAGCGAGAAAATCAAGCAAAACATCGCAATGCTTGAAATGCTTACAGCGGGCGGTTCACCAAATCCGGTTAATGCTTTCTACGTTTCCCAAATCAAGGTATCTGCGAAGCCGCCTGCCGCTTCTCCAGAAGCTCCTGTTGGACTCACAGCCTATCCACGGGATAAAGAAATCTATGTAGAATGGGCACCTTCAGCAAGCGCCAGATCCAATAATGTCTACGTGGCTACCAAACCTGACGCCGTTGACTCGGAGTATGTGAAGGTCATGGATAAATATAATAAAAAATTTGTGCCGAGCGATTACGTATCTATCACGAAGCTTGGGACATCATCCAGCAGCCCTCCACTTGAGAACGGGAAAACCTATTATGTAAAAATCACACAAAACACCAGACTGTTGTCAAAAGGCACCGACACGGAAGTAGAGAGTCCACTCTCTTTATCACAAGCCGTTGCCGTTACCCCTAGCCCCAGAACAACACTGGATTCCGCCAGTACGAGCGTCATCCAAAACGTCTATGTAAACGATACCAAAAACATGTCTGGTTGGTCCGTGCAAAGCAATCTCGCAGTAGGAAGTACTCCCTATGGAGATTTAGAGCGCGCCATAACCAAGTTGCCTTCAAATTATATCGGGATTGATTGGATTCGAACATCGAATGCATCAGGTGCTTATACAGCCAGCGATGTGCTTACGACTTTTACCGTTACGAATGATGCCGACGTTTTTGTCGCTGTAAGCCGGGAAACGATGGAAGCCAACCTAGCTTGGCTGTCAACATGGACCAAAACAGCGGATACCATCGAGCTGAGTGAGGGCGCAGAGGTGTTTGATTTGTACAAGAAGAGCTTTGCAGCGAATTCGCAGGTTACGTTGAGCAAAATCGGGCAATCCGACAGCAACGGTTATTTTATACTCGTTAGGGGTCGTTCTATTCAGTTAAACTCTTTCGAGTTTATGGACTGGAATGGCAACAAGATTACCGCTTTAACGCCAGGGATGAATGCAACAGCCAAAGTTGAGGTTACGAATAACACAGCCGAGCAACGGTCATTTGTTGTGATCTGTGCGTTATACGACGCCAATCAACGTTTGGTTACCTATACGTCCGCATCTGTAACGGCACACGCTGGGGAACAACGCACATTAAACACCGGATTCAAGGTTCCTTCAAACCTATCCGGCTATCAAGCGAAAGCTTTTATCTGGGATAACTTAATAACTATGAAACCACTGTCGAACAGTATAACGATTGAGTAGGCACGAGGAGGCAACAATGAAAAAAATAATTGCAATCTTATCATTCCTATTTATTGTAGCAAGCCTAGTCCCTTCGCTGGCGGCTGCAGCGGAACCAATTACGGCCTTTCCGGGAGCGGAAGGCGCCGCTATGTATATAACGGGAGGACGCGGAGGCGATGTTTACGAGGTCACGAGCCTCGAAGATTATACCTCGTCAGAGACCGCAATTCCCGGAACGCTGCGCTACGGGCTTGCTAAAGTTGCGAACAGCAATGCCAAATCGACTGTGATTGTATTTCGGGTTTCTGGCACCATTCATTTGAAGGAGAAAATTAAAACCAATGTCTACAATCTAACGATTGCTGGCCAGACAGCACCTGGGGATGGCATCGCGATTGGCAACTATTCGGTATCCTTAGGCGGATCTAATATTATCATCCGTTATATTCGCTTCCGCGGAGGTTTCGCTGAGCTGGACGACACCTTCTCACCCAACGCTCCGAAAATGATGATTGACCACTGCTCTTTTAGTTGGAGCACGGACGAGGTATTGTCATCCAAGGATAAAAGCAGCATTACCGTTCAATGGTCGATCATTAGCGATTCTCTGAACATGTCGATCCATGATAAGGGAGCACACGGGTATGGCGGTATTTGGGGCGGCACCAATGTGACGTACCACCATAACTTAATCGCGAACAACAATAGCCGTAATCCTCGATTAGACCGTGATTTTAGACTTGAAAAAGATGCCCCCCTGCTGTTCGATTTGAGAAATAACGTCTTTTACAACTGGGGCGCCAATAGCGGATATGGCGGTGAAAATGCGACAGGCGTCAATGTCGTGAACAACTACTACAAAGCGGGTCCTGCTACCTTTGACGATGTGAAAAACAGAGTTTTTAATCCTTGGTCCGAGCAGCCTGGCAACTACTATATTGAAGGCAATTACGTGGACGGTTATCCGGGGATTAGCGCAAATAACTGGGCCGGTGGCGTCCAACCCGAGTATGGCTTGGGAACTGTCAACCGCCTGCAGAGTCAAGTAGCTATTACTTACAAAAACACCGATGGAACAACGGTCGATACTTCCGTAACGACAGACTCGGCAACTGACACTTACGGCAAAGTCCTTGAGCATGCAGGAGCGATTTTACCAAAAAGAGATTCTCTCGACGCTCGTATCGTGAACGATGTAAGAAACGGGATGGGGAAATTCGCCAATACACCGGATGGGGACGGAGGTTTTCCGGCGTTAACGGAGTCGACTTTGTCTGCCGATTATGATAGCGATCACGACGGTATCCCCAATAGCTGGGAAACGGCAAATGGTCTTGATGGTAATAGCGCAACAGATGGTAAAGCGGATAGTGGTGATGGATATACCCATCTGGAGAAATATTTGAACTCGCTGCTTGGCAATGGTTCAAGTAATCCTGCTATAGCCATTACTAGCCCCTCTGCGAATGCGATGCTGCAAGCGAATCAAGATATTGTCATTGATGCCACTGCATCTGACAGTGATGGTACCGTATCCAAGGTTGAGTTCTCCTTCTACGATACGAAAGCGATGAAATTGATCCCGTTAGGAACGGTTACTTCTGCACCATATACGTACACATGGACAAATGCTCCTGAAGGAACTCATTATTTGTATGCCAAGGCGACTGACAACTCAGGCACTCAAACGCTATCGAGTATGGTTGTTATTCATGTCAACGATGCAAGTGGGATTGGAACGTGGACTTCCGCAGACATTGGAACTGTGACCCTACCAGGAACGTCAAGCGTTACTGGGGAAGGTAGCAGTACTTTCATCGTAAAAGGTACGGGTGAAATTGGTGCGACCGATGATGGCATCCAATCTTCGGATGCGTTTCAATACACATACCGTGATATGGCAGGCGATATGGAGTTAAGCTCTACGATTAACTTCCAGAATCCTTCTGAATACGATAATGGTGTAAAATCAGGGCTGATGATCCGCCAGGATCTGACGGCTGATTCCCCTTTTGCCATGATTACGGTGAAGAAGGAAGAATACTACGGATCGCGGATTCATTTTATGAGCAGATCGGCACGAGGGGAATTGGTCGTATCCACGGCGAAGCCAAATGTGACCTTGCCTGCGCTATTGAAAATTAGCCGGTACGGGAATGAAGTGAAAGGTTTAATTTCCATTGATGGCGGAGCTAACTGGGAGGTGGTTGGTTCTGTCACGCTTGATCTGCCGAACCCTGCTTACATTGGGATGGCCGTTGATGCAACGAAAAGTACCAACAACTTTAATTACTACAATTCTTCGATGTTTGAAAATACGAAGCTGCGTACAGATAACATCACAGGAGCTGTCTTCTCCACCGGGAATTTGCTGTTGAACGAGGATGACGGTGATCCTTCCGTCAGCGTGCAATTCAGCAACCGTTCGGAGCTTGATAAAAATGGCGTGTTGGTCATCGCGTTATATGATGCAGATGAGAATATCGTCAACTATTCCTATTCCAGCGACTTGGTCGAAGGTCAAGGGATAAGAGCGCTAACGGCGACTTTCCAGCTGCCCCTTCATGCAGCGGGCTATAAGCTGAAGGCCTTTGTGTGGGATCAGCTTGCCAGCAAGCAAGTGATTTCTAATGTTGCTGAGCTGCCTTTGGTGCAGCGGTAATGATGATTTTGCAAGCTGCTGTGCATGATGAGATAGTGCCGGATTAGTAAGTAGCTAACACTTAAGCCTGACGGAGTATAACCCGTCAGGCTTTAAATGTGTTCGTTTGCCGAATTTACAAATGAGAGCCGCCACTGGCATCAATCAATTGCCCGGTCACCCAGCGGCTGTCGGAAGAAGCTAGAAAAGCAGCGATATCCGCGACATCCTCCGGTTGCCCCCATCTTCCAAAGATAGAAAAATCAGCACCATATTGTTGCGAGGCAGGATCTTGCAGCATGCCGGCGTTCATATCCGTGGCAACGAATCCAGGTTGGATGGCATTGATTGTAATTCCACGTAAGGCGAGTTGGTTGGATAGAGAGAGTGTTAGTGTGTTGATTGCCCCCTTGGTCATACTGTATGCAGGAATAGCGGGCAGGGAAATTCTTGTTATAGCCGACGACACGTTAATAATTCGACCATTGTCACGTAAACGAGGCAAAGCATGTTGCGTCAGGAAAAATGGCATTTTGACATTTATATTCATAATTTCTTCATATGCCTCTTCCGTAGTAGCTTCTATTGGGGCTACTAGAGCGATCCCTGCGTTGTTCACTAGTATATCGAAATGAGTGTTACCAGTACGCTCCTTCAACACTTCATCTAGTGTTTGATAAAGTGTCTGTATGCTCTCTATAGAACCAAGTTTCGCACCAATTGTGAAGGCAGTCCCTCCACTTTGTTCAATATCTCGTACTACTTCTTCTGCAGCGGCTCGGTTCGTGCCATAATGAACAGCTACTAATGCTCCTTCCTGCGCTAAACGCATCGCAATCGCACGTCCAATCCCCCGGCTTGCACCCGTAACCAAAGCAACTTTACCTTGTAATCTACGCATGATTTCAATCTCCTCTTGTGTCAAATAGTAACACGATAGTTATAACACAAGGGGAGTTATGAAATGTTGCTCTCATATTCGCAGAACCCAAAGCTAAGGATCAGTCCGAAGTGACGAACCAATCATTTTTCATCGTGCCGACCAACCGACGATGACCTTGAAACTCTTCATAAATGTTAAAATCATACGACTTAAGGAAGGACAACTTGTAAAGTAAGTCGCCATTTTCCAAACTAATTTTGAAATCCTTGTACGTGCCAACTTTCAACTTCGATTGCGGCGTCTCTGGAGCTTCATTCGCGCGGGGCTCGAAACTGCTCAAATCCGCCGACCATTCAATTGCCCTCAAGCCATTCGTATCGTTGATCTGAAAGACAATTTTACGTCCCTCTGTGTTTACACTCGTACTCATATCCTTGACAATCTCATAATTGAACTTCAAGGATAGTTCGTTATTATCCAGTGCGGTGCTGAGATGATCAATGGAGAGCGTATATGGTGCAAGTGATATCCCTTTCAGCGGTGTCTTCACCTCGCTCTTCTCTTGCGGAAGCCAGAAAGCGAATGGCTTCACATACATGTCGGCGTCCCCCGACTTGTCATCGTCATCATCATCGTCGTCTTCATCGTTCGCAGGTTCTTCCGTTATTAACTCGCCATCCTCAACAGCTTCTCCAAGCAAAAGATTCATTCCACTTGTATCAACACCTTTCGGAATCATGCTTGAAATGATAAACAGCGCTTTCCCTCCAGGTCCCACTTTCTCTTTCACATCCAGCACATTTGCCGGATAAACGGTTCCACTAGCTGCTCGAAAGCTGGCAACCAGCTTCGCCAAGTTCGTGAATCTCTTCTCCTGATTCTCAATCTGCACCCGTACGGTGTATTGCACCGTGGATTGCCCTTGATAGCTCATCACATTTTGAATAGAGAATTTGGACTGATATCCCGCATCCGTCAGTTCGAAGGAAGAAGCTGCATCAAGGATCGGCACATGTAACAAATCAGCCTGAGACTCGAAATCCAGCACATCGATTATTTTCTCATCGGATGTTTTTTCCTGCAGCACAAGCTTTATTTTCGAAAATGCATACGTATAAGGCACTTTAGCCGCCATCTGCATACCGACGGAACTGTCTTGTGGAAGTCCCAGCACTTTGGAAGGGATGATCACCTTCGCCTCTACCCTCACCTTTCCATCCAACAAGAAATAACCAGTAAATTCCGGAATGGGCAGCGAATCCGAGCCTTTGTTCATCAGCATGAAATCCGTAGTCAAAATGTCCGTGTCTTCCCAGGGCAACCGAAACATGCCGTTCATCTTAACTGTGTACAAGCCATTTTCGTCCGAAAATGCGGCCTCTTCTCCTGCACCTTTCACCTCTTGATCCGATTCCTTCGGCACTTCCAGGGAGGCAATCGGTACATTCAACTTCAAATCAGACAAGTACTGCGTAACCACGATCTGCCAGCCTTCCGTTGAGACCTCTGCGGGGACACTCCCCGTAAGAGTAATCTCCTTGGTTTCCTGGGAATTGATAAGAAGTTCGTTTAACCCTTTTGCTATTAGCGGATAGGTATATCCCTCCGAAGTGCGAACAATAAACTGATAGTCGGGTACCGTTACGCTGTATTTCCCCAAATTTTTCAGATTCAGTGTTAGGTTAGGCAAGCTGTTTTTTTCATTTTTGCCAAGGGTAAAATCGGATAAGGCTACTGCCATGAGTGTTCCTGACATCTTAACCTCTTGCGAGCTTCCTGCAGGTGCCACTTGTGTAAAATCATCAGGCACTGAGATTTCGCCAAGCTGGCGCTCGAAAGGACTTCGGGAGAAATCCCATTTCCCCAGACGAAACTTCAAATCTTGCAAAGCTGTTGCGTCATTAATCATGGCATAGTAGGCAAACTCTTGCGATGAACCCGCAGCAATTTTCATTTTTTCTTTGTCCTGCGGCATCATTTTGGTGATGAATAGGTCACCATTCTTACCTAGCAAGCGTATCCAATAATCAATCAGAGATAGGCTCTCTGAGCTTTTGTTCGAAATATGTAGTGTGAACGTAACGATATTGCCATTGTGATCGGATAGAAGTCTTAGCTGCTTAATCTCAGCATAGCTGTTATCGCCAAGCTGGATTCGTTCGAATGCAGCAGCATCGTCTGAATTGCCGCCTTCTGCGAATACGGATATGGACATGAACGTGCTGATTAGAACCACTAACGCAAAAGCCATGAGGATCGGGAAACATTTACAAATTCTAGTCATCAGCAGTCTCCTTTCTATGCTTCGTGTTTCAATGCATCTAAGCCGATTAGCTCTTCCGGCCGCATCGCCTTTAGCTGCTTCTCGTATAATTCACGATATAACCCGTGCTGCGCAAGCAGTACCTGATGTTTGCCTCGCTCGACAATTCGTCCCCGGTCGATAACAAGAATTTGATCGGCTCTGACGACAGTCGCCAGACGGTGCGCAATGACGAAGGTCGTACGTCCTTGCATGAGTCGCTCCAGCGCTTCTGTGACCAAATGTTCGGATTCTGCATCCAGAGCCGACGTAGCTTCATCCAAAATTAAAATGCGAGGACTCTTGAGAAGCGCTCGTGCTATAGCAATCCGTTGTTTTTGTCCTCCAGACAACCTCACGCCGCGTTCTCCAATCATGGTTTCATATCCAAGCTCCCACTCTTCAATGAATTCATGCGCATTCGCAGCCTGTGCAGCAGCGATAATCTGCTCTTTGGGAGCTTTCGGATTGCCATAAGCAATATTTTCATAAACCGTCCCCGAAAACAGAATATTATCTTGGAGCACAAGAGCCATGTGGCTTCGCAGGTCATATAGATCATAATTACGCAAATCAACCCCGTCCAGCAATACGGAACCTTCATCTGGGTCATAAAAACGGAGCAGCAAATTAATAATGGTAGATTTTCCTGCGCCACTAGGACCGACAAGCGCTATCACATCACCGCTGCAGGCTTTAAAGCTTATTCCTTTAAGTGCTGCCCTCGTCTCCAAAACCATCAGAGGCGGATCCGGTCTCATTTTTGGCGGAATCCAATAGAAACGTTTGGCAGGTTTTTGGCGCTCGACCAGATCTTTATCCTTCTGATCTGCTTCAGCTTGCTGCTTTTCAGGCCTTTCAATCACATAATCAAACCCGACTTGGTCGAACTGAATTTCACCTTTACAAGTTTTCAGGGGTATAGGATTGTCGTTATTCTGAATCTCAGGTTCAATATCGAACACTTCAAAGATTCTTTCCACGTTGGCAAGCGAATTTTGGATCGTAACGTTAACATCGGAGAAACGCTGAATAGGGCCGTACATCTGGGATAAATAAGCTTGGAAAGCGATTAGTTCCCCTACCGACATCTTGCCCTGAATCACCATTGACCCCCCAACGAACCAAATGATTAATCCGCCCAAATCTTGGAAGGTTTGACTCATACGACCTAGCGTGTTGGATAAAAATTGAGCTGTCATCGCGTAGCCGAAATGAGCGGAAGCTTGCTTCTTGAATCGGTTCAACTCCATGCGCTCGCGGCTAAAGGCCTGCACCACTTTCATCCCGGCAATTCGCTCGACAAGTACACCTGACATTCGTTCCATCTGTCGATGGACAGAACGCCATGCGAAGCGGATATGAACATTAATGTTCGTAAACGTTAAATAATAAACAGGCAGCAGCCAGAGAGACAACAGCGCCAGTTTCCATTCCATATGAAAAATCATAAATCCAGCGAACAGCACCAGAAAGAAATCAATCGCCAGATTAATGACACCAGCACCGACTAGATTCTGGGCGCCATTCACATCGTTCAGAATTCGTGAGACGATGCTTCCGACCTGACGGCTGTCATAAAACCGTTGAGAGAGCTTTTGCATATGTTCATAAAGCTGAAAACGGATATCGATGACCATGGAATTCCCCATTTTGGCCATGACCCATTGACGCACATAATTGACCGCTGTTCCGAAAACGTAAACACCTCCAAGTACCCCAATCACCTTGGACAATGTCCATGAACTTTCTTTACGCGGAAGTACTTCGTCAATCAGAACTTTGGTCATCCACGGTACCGTCATAGGAACGACAAATTGCAGAATACCAAGCCCAACAATGGTTATGATCATGTAACGGTACGGTTTCAAAAATTTAAAATAACGCCGTATGAGATGGGATTTTGTGTCCTTCATCCTATCAAACCTTCTTTCCATCAGTGGATGTCATCCAACTGTATGGCAGTCAAGATAACCCGTGAAGCACCCGATCGAAGAAATCCGGTGGCCCGACTTGACCGCCTTTCAAAACGATTTCTAAACCATCTATCCATTCATCCTGCGAAAATGCCCGGCAAAGCGGCCCCCCGGGAACAACAGGAGCTATCATTTCCAGAGCGTACATATTCATTCGCTTGACCGCAAAACCTGTCGTGTCCCCCCCGGCCAAGACAACTCTTCTGACTCCTGTAGACTGAACAAGCGCTCTCGCCATTTCACCCAAACGTCCGCCAATTCGCTCACCGCTTACGGCCACTTTGTGCCCACGCATTCGCATTCGTTCTTGCGTCTCCTCAATAGACTCGTCATGCGGTCCCAGTGCCGTATACAAAATAACGTTCTTCCCAGCCCGGAGCAAATGCTCAGCCTGACTAAGCAGCAAGTTCTGAGCCGCTACCGATGCCGAATCCTCTTCGAAAAAAAGAGGCGCTGGTACACGAATGCCTGCATAGCCGTGCGCCATTGCCCATTCGATTTGCGCACAAGTCGCTGGAGAACAACTACCTGATAGGACGAGGAGCCGGTCCGCTGGTTCTGCCTCCATCCGCTCGGGCGCTGCGGGTAGGGAACCACTCTGCTGCCAATGGGAGACTAGTGCATACTCCACGCCCGATGAGCCAATCACGAACATCGGCTCACTCTTGTTCTCCTCCGATAATAAACCGCCGATTTTGGTAAGATGCTCATCCGTCAACACATCAAACAGCAAAATGTTGGGTGCTTGATCGAGCTTTTCGTTCAATCGATTTCGCAGCATCAGCTCACTTTGCTCCAAGTCCATAACGCTCATAAGATTGATCGAGCACGATGTCTGCTCAGCCAAATGAACCCGAAGATCCGCTTCCTTCATCGGCGTAACCGGGTGCTGTGTCATGTTGGGATGCCGATCTAAGCGCAGAATCTCACTCCCCTTTGCTGCAAAATGGTTCCCAAACACCGTATACCGCCCTAATGCAGGTGAACCTGCCAATAGAGGCGTGTATCGTTGCTCGGGAAACACACGCCGGCCGATATCGATAACAGTTCCTATGCTGCCCGTTAATGGCGATGAATCGAATGTGGAACATATTTTGTAGTGTACAATTGGCGCTTGGAATGCCTTCAGAGCAGTAAGCGCGGGGTGAAGCGTCATTTCCATCTCTTCTGGACTCATCGTCCGACTAACTCCTGCCACCCCGAAGCCATCATAATGGCTAAATTTCTCCTCCCAAACTGACAGGCTCGGAATGTCCATAAACAGAATAGTACGCAAACCGCCGATCGTGAGCGCCTCTAATACATCCGTAGAACCTGTGAAGTCGTCGCCGTAATAGCAGATTCGCATTTGGTCTCATCTCCCCTTTCCACCCAATTGAAGTTAGCTCTAGCCGAATGCGGCTAAAGCTTGCTTCAATTCAGGATGTTTGTCGGCATGCAGATCCAAAGGAATCCCCGCTAAGGCAGCATCCCACCCTTGCACAAGACTGCGGAAACCTGCTCCGGGACCGTCTGGATGAGCATGGATACCGCCGCCAGCGATATTCATCAGATCGACGGTTCGAAGCGTACGATACGTTTCAGGCGCCGCCCCCGCCCATTGTTTCGATGACAATACGGGGAGGGCAGTGTCAGACTGATCAAACATTGGCGTCAAGCACTCACGCACGCTATCTACGACGGAAGCATTGTCTTCATAGAACTTATTGTTGAGCCCGTTGACATGCAGATGATCCACGCCGGCCAGTCGGCACAGTTTCTGATAGGCAGCAAATGACATGCCAAGATACGGGTATCGTGACATCATACCCCATTGGTTCCGGTGCCCATGTATACAAACGGGGGCATGCTTTCTCAAGTGCGCAAGGCCAGCAAATCCAATGCTATTGATGCTGACCATGACGCAGTTGCCTCCAGCTTTCACGACTGTTTCTAGATGACGTTTCATTGGATCGATATCGTCGGTAATATTAAAGGCGTACATCGTCTTTTTACCCGTTCGGTCCGCAGCTCGCTCTATTTCTTCCATGACAACCTTGATGCGCTCAGCAATTGGAGCATATGGCGGATTACCATGTACCTCATCGTCCTTAATAAAATCAATACCGGACAAGGCAAGTTCACGCACGATCAACCTCAGCTGTTCGGTCGTCAATCCAATGTTTGGCTTAATGATCGTTCCGATGATCGGCCGTCCATGCACACCGGTTAGCTCCCGTGTACCTGAGATACCGAACTGCGGGCCTTCGTACCGTTCTTGAAACGACAGTGGCAAATCCAGATCAAGCAGTCGTAGTCCAGACAGCTCCTCCAACTCATACAGATTTCCTGCAACTGTCGCCAGCACGTTCGGGATCGAAGGTCCAATGTTGACATATGGGAATGCAATCTTTACGATGCCACGGCGGAATACGCCTTTGCTGCCCGAGGGCACCTTAGCTCCGGGTAGCGAAGGAAAAGGCGAGCTCTCCAGCTCATGAATGGAGATAATCTGTGCGCGATGTTTTTGCTTCAAGCTGTCTGTTTCATTCGGCAAGGGCAGAAACGTTCCCGTAGATTGCTCACTGACGATAATTTCACAAGCCTTCTCCAGGGAAAATGCAGTTTCGAGCCAATAAGTTGCAATGACTTGATCATTCTTCAGCATGGATATTTCCCCTGTCTTTCCAATTCGGCACGAACGGCCATGATGCCAAGTCGCGGGCTAGCATACACGGGCAGTCCGGTTTCCTCACTTAACGCTTGTTCCATTCTCGCCATTGATCCCTGAGCCAGCACGAGTACATCCGCCTTTTTAGCTACTAATTTGGCTGCTTCATAGATCAAACGATCATGCTCCTCAGGCTGGCCTGAAACTAAAGCTTGATAAGCCCCTTCCGCCAAAGCGTCAACTACGCTGACTTTTCGGTTTTGAAGTTCGGCTTCTCTTTGCAGCAATTGCCTTGTCGGATCAAGTGTCGTAGGCAGTGTAGCCAGCACCCCAATTTGATTGAAATTTTTGGTAACCTGACGCGCCATGTCATCATCAATTTTAACAATTGGAATATTGAACAACGACCGCACCCGATCCGCTGCTTCACCTACCGATGAGCAAGTATTGAGGATCAGATCAGCTCCGATGTCTTCGGCATGTCGATAATACTGAACCAACCGGCGAACTACCGCAGTAGTCACTCCACCTGCCTGAATCACGTCGGCGATCAAACTGTCGTCGATAATGTTGACGAGGCGGCAGCCCGGTAATTCCTCCCGAAACAGCGGCCCAATCCGATCCGATAACCCTTGACCTGTATAAACAGCAACAACTGTAGCCATGCCTTCTCCTCCTTTAGCTTGCCGTGTTATTCATAAGCTTAATGGCAGTGCCTAATCTGCCTTCTTGCGCGAGCCAATTGTCTGCATCAGGAATATCGAAATAGCGGAGCATGCCTGGCAGAATGAAACTTAAAGAATCATTTTCATCATAAAAAGGTTCCTTAATCCACGCAGCGAGACTGCTCATTCGGTCATCCAGACATACCCGTTGGACACGTGAATCGAGCAGAGCCGCCAACTCGGCGTATATGGCGTATTTTCCGCAGCCGTAAAGCTCGATATCATCAGAATCAATATTTTTCAACGTTCCTGCTAATTCAATAGCCCTCAATACATCGTAGGTTCGTACAGCTGCCATACTGTCACTCAACCACATCAACTCATCTGTGTAGCGATCCATCATACCGAAGCGTTTGTAGGGTCTTTCCTCGGGTGAGTTCACGTGCGGCAATAGCGAGCCGATGCCCACTGGATTCAGTACCATGGCGATACGTCCGGAAGCACAGGTTTCCTCGATCCATTTGGCATGCGCATTTATTTGTTTGGTTCCTCCATCCCATACGGCTATGGTAACTGGCAGCTTGCGGCCCGCTGATTCAGCTGGGAAAAATTGCAGTGCGTTATTCAGCAAGCCTCGCTGGCTCCACCATACTGTCCGGAGTGCCCACAGATTCTCCACCTCTCCGCCTCCGGAAAGACGAGGATTCAGATCGCATGGCTTGCGGTTGAAGTAGACGGCATTTCGCAGCCATTTCAACGCCTGTTTTTTACGCAAATCTTCCGGCATCTCACTACGCGCCTTCTCCAACTGGTTTAACCGTTCGTTAGTTTCATCGTGTGTATTACGGGCATTCGGATATTCCCCGATGACCTGCCCGCTCTGCGTGCAATGAAGCTGATCCGCTGGCAGTAATTGAATAACTTCATCCTGCGGAGTTACCTTACGACCTAGCAGTTGTTCCGAGAAGAACTCTGCTGCGGCACGGGCCAATGGGATAGAGAAGCGATGAGCATTTTCATCCTCATAAATGTCCAGCTTTTCCCCCTTGTCATACATATCCCAAAATCTTCGGTTAACAGCTACGGTATGACGTGGACCCTCAATCGGTACGGAATCATAGGTTGTGGCGAGAACACGCACAGGTCGAGGTGCCATGGCAAGCACGATATCTTCGTGATCGAAGCCTAGCGCAGAAAAGCCAGGCCATTTCTGTTCAGCATCTTGTGCTTTACCTGTTAGTAGAAAATACGGACGGTTCATGATGAAGCCGCCTGGTGCAGCAGCAGCAATGCGCTCGTCAGCCATCATAAGCAGGGCTGTTTGGGTGCCACCGCCGGAATGACCGGTAACTCCGATCCTTTGCGGATCAACTTCTTCTCTCGTACACAAGTAGTCAATAGCCCGTATCGCATCATGAAGCATATAGCGCGCATAGCTGTCGCCAAGCGGTAAACATTGCCGCCCTACATTTTCATGCTCGGTCACGCTCGTCATTGGCGCCTGCCCAGTGGCAGGATCATAGAAACCGAAACGCTCACCCTGACCTACTGGATCAAGCGACATTACGATAAGACCGGCATGAACCAAATAGTGACAAACAGTCTGGTACTCGTCGCAGTGTTTAGCCTGCTCGCGATGTCCGCACAGTAGAAGCACAGCGCCACGTGGCTCGGTAATTCCATCTGGTATATAAAGATTTGCAGTAGCATAAACGAGCGGTCTAGGTTCAAAGATTACTTTCTCTACATGAAAGCCATTCCCTGAGACCTTACCTGTTATTTGGGGATTTAACGGCGTATCTGAAGCATGCAAGCCGCCCACACACGTGATAATCCCTTCACGAATCTCCTTTTGACGCTGTAATAGATCGGTTATATTTCCGATCGACGCGCGAGCAAGCTCGCCTCTCTCGGCAGCACGCATGGCGGATTCGTAAATCCATCTTGGCAGCTGGCTTTTTACATCAAAATGGGCGATTTGAACATTTTCAAACTTTTCAAACACGATGAGATCCTCCTCCTCTTGATACTTCTGCCAGTTCTGACTCAACCAGCAGGTCGGATAGACGTATAGGTTGATTCGCTGCAGCCGATTTCCAAACAGCTTCCCCAGTAAGCACCGCAAGAGCCCCTGCCTCAGCACCTGCCATAATGTCATAATGACGCTGCGGATCAGGTCCTAGGAATAAGTCCTCCAGAATGAGCGGATCACCCCCGCCATGCCCTCCTGCTTTCGGTACAACGTGTATCGTTTCTTTGCCTCCGAACAGTGGGAAGTAGTCGATGGTTTGCTCAGGCACATGGAAAGCTGCGCGCCCGGACATGATTTCTTTCGTTTCAATCCTGCCTTTTGTTCCATTGATAGCTAGTCGATAACCTTCGTATGGCACCGAGAAATTGACGGAGTAGCTTAACATGGCGCCTTTATCATACTTAACAACAGCTGCATACGTGTCCTCAATATCAATTTCGCTATCAAAAATGCACCCGTCAGGACGGTAACCTGTGAAATTATCAGGCTTGATTTCGAGCGCATTGACATGGTCGTCTGGCGGTACAATCTCTTTGCTCCGTGATGACCATCGCATGAAATACGAACAAGAGGGTTTGACTCGGCATGTCCCGCAGTGTCTGCCGTCTTCCTTCACGGGATTGAGTTCCCCATCCGGACCAAAATAGTGCAGCGCTCCATATGCGAACGCTTCCAATGGTTTCTGGCCGATCCACCAGTTTACAAGATCAAAATGGTGCGTGCTTTTGTGCACCGACAACCCTCCGGAGTTGCCACGTTTACGGTTCCATCTTTTAAAATAGCTTGCTCCGTGATACGTATCGATGTACCAATTCAAATCTACCGAAGTCACCCGGCCGACTCTGCCTTCCAGAATCAGTTCCTTAATTCTTGTATGAATCGGAGAATACCGATAATTAAAAGTGACGTGGAGTTTCCCCCTGCTGTTACTCTGAGCATCCAATACCCGCTTGCAGTCGCTACCTGTCGTCACCATCGGTTTCTCCGAAATGACATCCAGATGGTGCTGCAAGCCCCCTACTATATAATCTGCATGGGTGTAATCCACGCCTGCGACGATGACAGCGTCTGGTTTCGTTTCCTGGATCATCTGCTCAAACTGAGACGGAGCATATACCGGTGTCCCTGTCAGCGCTGGAAATTTCTTAAAGCAATTGGCAAAGCGGCTTGGGTCCGCATCCAGCAAGCCGACAATTTCGCAATGCTGATGAAAAGTATCCAGCATAGGACGAATAAACATGCCGTTTGCCCTCGTGCTCACGCCGCAGATCACGTATTTTTTCTTCGCCACGATGATATCCCTCCCTGCTTCTACTGTTAAGTATACAAAGTTGCGAATGGCAAACCATTAGTGAAAACGACTGTCATTATAGGTCAATCCTGTCTGGGGATGGGTGGGCATAGAAATACCCTGTCGGGTAGCCCGACAGGGTACTTAAAATTAGGCGCCTACTTTACCTAGGATAACTGTGAACTTAAGAATCTGCGTCCCGCCAACAAGATAAATATTAAATTGTTGAATGTTGTTCGTTGCAGGATTGCTGCTATTTGGATTGCGGGTATAAGCTAATGTAAAATTGGGATTAACAGAAACCGTATCTTGTTTAGCAGGATCGAGCTCTGTATAAATAATGTCACCGATAAATGACTGCAGACCGATAAAATCATTCGCTGGACCAATTTGATCTTGATTCGTAACAGCACTTGCACACGTTGTTGCTTTATTTTCTTTATCCTTACATACATTGGTGAATGTACCGTAGTTTGTAGCAGCCTGTAACTGCCCCATTAATTGCGTATCCCACAGATAGAGGCCGTTTAGCTGTAGTTTCTCACCTTCTTTTATCGTTTTTGGATTACCGCTCGATATTTTGATCGCTGTCGGGGCCATAGAATCGATACCTGATCCAAGGCTTTGTGTAAGTGACTTAACTCCGCTCGGAGTATCAAAGAAGACGGTAAGGTTGAATTTTCCACTGTCGAGACCAATGATTTTGCCGTTATTATAAGCCATAGCCTTCGGATTATCGGAAGTAACCGCTCTGACCTTAACGGAAAGACCTGTATCCAGACCTGCAGAATCCTTGGTTAAAATGGTGACACCTCTGGCAAGCGACGAATAGTTACTGAACAAGTAAGTCGCGTTCGTAACACTGTTGACTTTTGCGGCATCATACAATATTCTTCCTACTGCTAAGAGATCGCTGCTTGAGCCTAAATCTAGCGAATACGTTAGATTTGGGTAATTGACATCATCGACATCCACGATAATCGAATCGGTACTGAGCCTTTCTTGGATCTGCCCGTTTCCATCGAGATGAACTAACGTGGCCGTTACTTTGTAACTGCCCTTTTTGGTCGGATCCGTTTTGAAGTTGATCGATATACCGTCGCCACCACTTGCTTTGACAATATCCGTAATCTCCCTCATTACGACAGGAGTAGCATCAGTGAGCGTCACCGCTCCTGCTGTATAAACAGCTCCCGTAACACCGCTGAGCTTTTCCAGCTTCATCTCGACCTTGTAGTCATCGCGCTTCGTCGAGTACACCTGATCGAACTGATCATAAATTTTGAATACACCATTCGTTTTCGATTGCGACAAGGTGTTAATTAACAAAATGGTTCTCGCTGAATTTCCTTCATCAAGCTTAATGGTGTTAGGCTTACGAGCCGGTTCGATCATTAAGGGAAGGCTCACCGTTTGATTGAGTCCGTTCACTCGGACATAGACAGTGGCCGGTCCTGCGGACGTCACCTGCTTGACGTGAATAGTTCCATTAAGGTCTATAGCAACGTTGCGTGTAATATTTGTTTTCGGATCTGTACGAGTATTCGGACTCGCTTCCACAACTAGGCCACCTGTAGCATAAACGGAAATTTTACCAGTTGTTTCAAGCTCAGCTATTTCTGTTGAAGTTAACTCCTGATTTGACGAATCGACAATTTTCAAGCTTATCGATTTATCTTTATCGCCTTCTGTGAATGGCGTGGTAACGGGGCCGATCACAATGGAATAAGCTGTCTTCGGTGCTGCCACTGTGAAAGTCTGTGACACCGTTTCACCATTAAACATCAAATTTACAGTCACTTCTTTATTGCTGTCCAAATCCGAATACACGGCTAATTGCAGTTCTGGATAACCGTCGTTGTCAAAATCAACGAAATCATTGGGGCCATCCATTTTGAAAACATTGCCAATAGTCCCTGTAAAGGATTTGAATAATCCCATGTTCAAAATTTTCGGATCTATAATTCGATTGCCATACTGGTCATAAGCCTTAAAGGTGAGATACGCCCTTCCTCCGGCTTGAAACACCAGTTGACCAACGGGGAGCTTCAGATTGTTTTTGGGATCTCCTAAGTCAACTTTTTTCACTTGCGGCATGTCACCAATCGTGAACGTTTTGTTGACATTGAGATAACCGCTCTTTTCCAGTACGTTAACTGCAATCGTATTATCTGGCCGCAAATCGCTTAAATCCAAGATAATAGCGTTACTTTCAGCCAGGATCGTTGCCTGAACTTGTTTCGGCGCGCTTACATAAACATTTACATTGCTTGCCGATAACTTCATTGGCTCACCGTATTGGTTAACTGCCTTATATTCAATAAGTGCCTTGGACCATGGCAGCTTCTCTGTTGTTGTAACGAATTCAAATTTAGCTGCCCGCTCATTCTCTGGCATGAAACCCATCGTCCCGACGGCAACATCCACGCCACTCAATACGACTTGGTATTGGGCAAACTCTAAATCATCACTCATTTCAAGCGTAGCTGTCGTGCTGTCATCGGACCAAGTGGTTATCGGTTCGAATTTAACGGGCTTGTTGTCTGAATCTAGATAACCCATTTTCGTCACGTTCAAAACAGCCTTATTGCTGTCAACTTCACGATTTAACCTTACGGTTAATTTATTCTTGCCGATTACTTTTACTTCAGCAATTGAAGCTTTAGCAGGCTTAGCCGTAGTTAGATGAAGCTGGAGCGCTGCATAGGAAGCAAGTGCCAGCATTTTTCGAGTCACGGTAACGTTACCGCCAAATTTGCCGCCTGTCTGATTGGTCATGAGCTTTTGCTGCAGCGCATAAGTGACATAGCTCTTATAGTTAGCGTCTACCGTCTCATCTTTACTTGGAGCTGCCTTTTTCGCTTTATCATCCAAGCCAAGTCCTTTGATCAACAGCATAGCGAGCTCTTGACGAGATACGGTCGCTGTCGGATTGAACTTGTTATCAACCACGTCATAGGTGAGTTCCGCTTTCTTTAGCGCCTCAATATATGAACGTGAGGTATCATTCGTTTGGACGTCTGAGAAGCTTGATCCCGTAACCGCGTTGTCGATTGTCAATCCCAAAACGAGCGTTGCTGTTTTTGCTAACTGAGCTCGATTGATGGCATCATCCACACCAAAAGTATCCACAGACGACTTCTCAATCGCGTCCATTTTCAAGAGAACGTTGATTTTTTTCTTGTCATCCTTAGAAAGACTTTTCAAATCACTAAGTTGGTCAGCCAAATAAGTATCTGCCGTTACAGTTGGAGAAGCAGCCGGTTTCGTTGCTGATGGTTTGGCTGATGGTTTTGGAGACGGTTTTGGAGACGGTTTGGTTGATGGTTTTGGTGATTGTTTTGGCGATGGTGATGGTGATGGTACCGTTGTTGTGGCTGGCGTTTTTGGTGCAGCGGATTCTTCCGCACTGACAAAAGGGGCAAAGCAGTAACATAGCAGCATAAATGATAGTAACAGAGCAAGTTCTTTCCTCATTTCGTGCACCTCCCTATAAGATGATACCCCATTATAAAACGCTTACATTATGTGTAAAACAAAACTAATGCCTCAATGTAATCAGCCCCGCTCTCATTCGCTCATTTTCTTGCATGGACTAACTTTATTACAAAAACGTGACCGTATTATGGGGGCTTTTATGCAATTTTATAGGTTGTTTTATTCATCCTGCTGATGTTGTCAACTCCATGCAACGATGCAAAACAATACAAACCATCGTTCTTGGCTCCCAAATCGTGCAGCCGAATAAGAACCAGTAGTTCCCACTCAAGAGGAAAAAGCATTGTTTACCACTAGTTTCCAACTAGTTAAAATACCACGAATCCCACCAATAGCCGCTCAATCGTCTGACCTCCCAAGTAGCCACTTTTTGTTACGGACTCAGAAGCCGTTATTCCGCCAATTTTGGCTGAATTCGAATTGCTATCGGACTGAGGGGACGCTATCTATGTATTTTATCGCTGCTTGAGGCAATTTCATGGCCAATAGCGGCCCCAGAGTCCGTTAGATGCTAATCCTAGCCCAAAAACAGCAAATAGAGTTATCTGGGTCCGTTAGCGGGTGACCAGTGTGCAGGAGGTAAGCTAACAGCAGATAGAACTATCTGAGTCCGTTAACCGACGGCTAATGCTCCAAGTCACAACAACGAAGCTGGCGGTCGGAGTAAGAACACCACCAATAGTCGCCAACTAGTTAAAAGTCCCACGAGTCCCACCAATAGCCGATCACCCGTCTGCCCTTCCAAGTAGCCAATTTTTTGTTACGGACTCAGAAGCCGTTATTCCGCCAATTTCGGCTGAATTCGAAATGCTATCGGACTGAGGGGACGCTATATATGTATTTTATCGCTGCTTGAATGCTGCAGAAATACTAGGGGAGCTAACACCAAAACCTGACGGAACTTGATCCGTCAGGTTTTAATTTCACTTTTCGCACACACTCAAATTTGAATAAATACTTTTCCCGCTTCTATCTTCACCGGATACGTCTGCAAATCCACACAAGCAGGTACACGTTTCGCGACACCCGTTGGAATGTCAAAACGGCCATTATGCTTCGGACACTCGATAAGATTGCCCATGACTAAACCATTGGACAAATGAAACTTGCCATGGGTACAAAAACCATCCGATGCGTAGTAGTCGCCTTTCTCCGTGCGATAGATTGCAAAAGTCCGATCATGATGATCGAAACGAATGACATCTTCCATCTCCACTTCATCTGCCTGGCAGGCTTCGATCCACTCTCCGAGACTCATCCTAATTCGCTCCTTTCTTTCGACGCATGAGCAGGCCCGTACATATAGGGGCGCGCCGTTCTAGGAAGTGGTTTCACCACAACATAAGCAGGGTCTTGCTTTTGCATTCTTAAAGCACCAACGACCTCTTTCAGTGCTGCCCATAAACTCGGCCTCGCTGGAGGGCAATCGGATTTCATCTCCTCATGCAGCATTGGCAGCGCATGATAAGGGACCATCGGAAACATATGGTGCTCTGTGTGATAGTTCATGTTCCAATATAGAAACCGACAAATCGGATTCATATAAACCGTCCGAGTGTTCAAACGATGGTCGAGCACATCTTCGTAGAGACCTAAATGCTGCGTAATACCAAACAGGAGGACAACGATTCCACCATAAAAGGAAGGCAGAAACACGAACATTGCGGGTAATAGGCTGCCTGTATACAGGCATGCTGCAAGAACGGCAAGAATAATAAGCATGTAAATTCGTGCTTCGCGAAACGTTTTCCGGTGCTGTGAGGAAGGAATATACGCATTCTCCTGCTCATCCAGCTTGCCGAATGTATGGAGAAAAAATCGTTTGATCTCAATAGGCCCGCCATACAGATGGAAAATTTGCATAATAAGGATTTTCCAAATCGGAGGCCGTTCTGTAATGATTTCTGGATCACGTCCAACAATGATCGTGTCTGTATGATGGCGGGCATGACTCCACCGCCAAGGAGTAGCCGACCGCAGCACTAGAAAGGACGCAAACTGATACACGACCTCGTTCATCCAAGGTGTCTTGAAGGCCGTTCCGTGCCCGCACTCGTGCCATCTGGAATCGCCTGGCGTCGCATAGAGAATGCCATAAGCAAGAAAGGCAGGAATAGCCCACCAGGTTCCCCACGACAAGTAGGCAAGATATCCCAGAATCAGAAGCCCGCCAATCCAAATGATCGTGTCGCGAATGGCCGGGCCATCTTTCCTTTTCATCAATTCTTTCATCCGCTGACGAGGGATTGGGCACGTATACCACTCCGCATCCGCTAACCCGAGATCGATTGCCCGTTTATTCTCAGCTCCTGTGATGCTGTAGTCCCTTTTTTTCATTTTTACGGCCATGTCAAGTCACTCCTTCTTCCTTTACCTATTAACCGCCGATTGTCTTCAGCTTGTCGTCAAGGAATTTTTTCGCGCGCGGGATATCCTGCTCATCCAGATGCTCGATAATAATCGGAATATTCGGGTGCAGCTTAGACAGCTTTTGCAAATATAATTCATAGTTCAGAATGCCAAGGCCGGGAGCTGGGAGCTCAACGGCGCCTGCCCCCCGGAAGGTATGCGATTCGACCGCGTCGATTTCAGCATGTTTCTCTGACAAATCTTCAGCAGGTTTGCAGTCTTTGGCATGGGCAATTTTTATTTTATCCCCTAGCGTATGGAAAATGCAGTTCAGTGTCTCATCGACGTGGCCAATGTTGCTGTCCGTGAAGTAGTTAGTCGGGTCCATCAGCAGCCCGAGACCTGGATGATTGACATCCGAGAATAAACGAGTTAACGCGTCGACAGAGCCGATCACATTATTCACATAGTTTTCCACAAGGAATACCGATCCATGGTCATAAGCGAATTTAGCTAGATTTTCAATTTGGCTGCACGTCTCCTCATAGGCTTCTTCCGAGCCATTCTTCGGATCCCACACCCAATCGCTTTCGGTATTGTAAGTCCCCGTCTCACTGATGACGTACGGAGTCCCCAAATCACGGGCAAACTTCAGCAAAGTCTGCAAACCGAACAAATTCTGTTCTCGCTTCTTGGGGTCTGGATGAATGATGTTCGTATACCCGGAAATGCAGACAATCGGCAGATTAGCATCACGGAAGGCATCGCGAATACGGTGGCATTTTTCTTTCGTAAGCGTTTCGTAGGCAAGATCCATGTCTTTGAAAGACAAATCCAGTTGCACACAGGAGAACCCGTCTCTTTTCATACGGGAAATGGATTCCTCTAAGGAATACGGATAGTACCCATTAAAAATACCGACTGAGATCATTAGCAATTTCCTCCTAGTAAATTAAATTTGTTATTAGGAATTTGTTATTAGGAATCTGATACTTCGGAAAATAGGACCGTCCTGCCTTCAGCGATGGACTTGTAACAAGCGTCAACCGCTGCCATTGACTTCAAATTGTCCCTGCCGCCAATTTCCGGCTCGCTGTCTGATTCGACCGCCCGCAGCAGCTGCGCCATCGTGCCTTGGAAAGCATCCGGAAACCAGACTTCGTCCCATTTTGGCCGGAACCACTGATTCGGTGCTTGTGTCGTCGTAAATTCTAATGTGCTTGGCGATCTCTCTGGATAAACCGGCCACCCGATCGTGCCCTGAGCCATACCGCTGAACCCCTCAACCCGCCATTTGATGTAAATATCCTTCTCTGTCCCTTCACCGGGCCATGCCCAGACGTCGTCCAGACTGGTCGCCATTAACTCGTTCGCATACTGGAACGTATATTGCGATATCCCGTCTATATGCGGGAATTTGGTCCTGGGATCGCTACGCGTAACGGCTGTAACTTTGTGCGGATCGCCGAACAAATACCTGAACACATCAATATGATGAATTCCCATGTTGAGAATCTCAAGATGCTCATACTTATGCAGGAAGTCCTGCCAATGCGGAATTGCGCGCATTTCTACCGTCGCTAGTACCGGCTGCCCTAGATAACCCTGGTCAAGAATCGTCTTGAGGGCACGCATCGACTGGTCGTAGCGCATGTTGGAATTGACGGCGATTTTGATACCCGCATTCTCGCAAAGGTCCACGATTTCCCGAGCTTCCTTAGAATTCATAGCCAGCGGTTTTTGACACAAAATGCCCTTGATATGCTTCATCTTCACCGCAAGACGGACAACTTCAAGCTGCCGGTCCGGTGGAAAAGCGATATCCAGTATCTCGATATCCGAGTCCTGAACCAGCTCCTCCCACGTCCTGTGCACAGTCCTAATGTTCCTCAGTTCTGCAACCGCCTTGGCGTTATCGTAGGTTCGCGATGCAATCGCCACTGGATTAAAGCCAGCATCACGATAAGCCACAAGATGACAGTCTCGCATAATGAACCCGGAACCGATGCAGCCGATTCTGAAATCTTTGCGTGCCGGCATTTCCGGCCTGATATTCAAATCCAAGTTATCCATGCGCTGCGCCTCCTCTTTTCTCCATCCACATCCCTGTCGTGAATCGGACTTGTTCACCTGCCCGTATGCCTCGGGCTCCTGTCAGCTCGTGCTCGTAAGGAAGATTGAATGCATCTGTAACATACGTGTAAGGCTCCAGAGAATAAGCCGATGCCCAATCGGGTCGAAATAGGACCACATAAGGAAAGGTTTGATCGAACTGGTAAGCAATCGTATAGCCCCGATTTATCATTTCGATCCGACATGTACGATCCGCAGCCTGCCCCATGGATATCAGTGAACAGCCAAGCAGCGGATAGTTCTCGATTGGGACGCCCTCACGAAGCTCTCGGCTGAAAGCCGATTCCTCCGGCATACCCATTACGAATGCCTGATTCGTAACGGGCCATTCCGCAGCCGCAGGTATACGAAGAGCAATCTCTTCTCCACTCCCGAACGGAACTGCAAAGTAAGGATGCAACCCAAATGCGAACGGTGCTTCTTCCACGCCTTCGTTCGCAATCTCTCCTTCCAGATGAAGTCGTCCATCCCGCAGCCGATATGTCATCGTGAAGACTAACATATGGGGAAAATAGGCCATGATCTCTGGATGTTCTGCGTAACGAAATTGGCTGGTCACCCAAGCTCCTTCTTCCTCTGAAGCGCCGTAGCCAATCACTTTCCATGCCTTGGAACAAATTTCACCGTGTAAATGATGGTCAGGAGGCTCGTTCAGAGGCAGCTGATACTCACGCCCCTTGAATGTAAATCGACCCTTCTTCACCCTGTTCGGTGGAGATAAAAGGGGGGTGCCATATTTAAACACCTCATCCGATTCCTGCCGCAGAGAAGCTAAGTTCGCAGGAGGCATAAGGACCTCATACCCGCCGCATGTGAAACGATAGAGATTATTACCGATTGCCGGAAGCAGTTCCGCGGAGGAACGGCTTCCTTCGTCTGTTAACAGGATGATCGAGAATCCCTCTTTGCGAACAGGGCATGCCCCATATTTGCTCATTGGCCCCTCCTTTTACCAATAAAATTCCTCTTGCAATCGGCGATACTGACCTGTACGGAGTGGTGCTTTTTCAAATATTTTCCGGTTATTATAAAAGGGATGATGCGTCCCAGCCGGGCTCAAATGAATGACATCATCCCCGCGCCACCGAGTAATAAACTCCTGGCCAACCGCTTTCTCTATGGTTTGGCGCTCACTAAGCGGAAAGGTCAACGTGATTTTCTCTCCCACCTGGACTTGACCCAACGCTAGGAAACGCTGGTTCACCCACATACTTGGTTCGCTGCCGGACTGTGTTCTAACGCTATCCCCAAGCTCTCGGTAAACCTCTACCTTCGCATAGCCAGCCCATTCGGGAATACGAACGAGTAGTCTAGGTAAGCTGCGATGAATCTCCAATTCCACACGGCCCTCGTGAGGCAGATGACTGGAAACATCAAGCCAACGGGAGCCTCTGCTGAGCAGAAAGTTCACACTGATGGTCCCGTTATGCTCCGTAATCGTATTGCTCCATCCCATGAATAAACCGCGTGTCCCTGAACCGATACAGCAGGTCTGCAGATCGCTGGTATGCCCTCTGCCTCCGCTTACATTACAACAGAAATCGTTCGGAGCGGAGTATCCGGCGAACGCGCCACGCGTGCGCTCCGCCACGTTGAAGTAAGATTTCATCCCAACATCGTCATTCGCTTTGCTGTCAGCTCCTACAACCCAATCCAGAGTCAGCAGCTGCGACTCCGTTAAGTGATTGCGCAGGAAACGTTCGACGATCCCCCAGTACTCGACATATCCGACTCTAGCCAGCGTAATTCCCGTAGAGATCAAGTCAACAAGCGAGCAGGTTTCATGCTCAAATGCTTGTTCGTGCATATCGCCAGGCGTCCAGCCAAACGTTGTACAGCGTGTTAACGCCCAATCATAGCTCTTCTTGACGAAATGGATGATCGAAGCGTCCTGGGTATGCATAGCAAACCGCGCGAGCGCATCAAGTGTACCAATACGGGTATGGAAATGACCGCTGCGATAGGCTAGCGAATCGTTGAAGCTGCCATCCGGATTGAAAACGCCGCTGCGATGAACGATCAGCGCGGAGAAGAACTGACACAGCTCGAAAGCATCCATGTTCCCTGTCAGCTCATAATACTTAAGCAAGGGCATGACCAAACGACCGCAGAAAGCAGCTGGGTCCGGAGCTAATCGAAGCTGGACCGCGTTCGTCGATGGCCAGCCATTCACGGTGTACTCAGAAGCTGGATAGTACCATACGTCTTTCTCTTTAATAGCGATACGTTTGAGCGCAGCCACATGTTTATCAGCAACATGCTTGATCTTGCGGTCGCCTGTTGACATAAACCAGGAGGTCAACGCGAGTATGACGGCCCGTTGGTCAATCAAGTTAGCGTTTGTTTCCCACGGCGCCTTCGGATTGATTTGCCGGTAGCTGAGTCCATCTTCTTTAAAAAAGCTAAGGAAATTGGCTCTGTAACGCTCCTCAATGTCTCGTCCCCGCTCGTCTCCTGACATATGCCTAGCCAAGATGAGGGCATCCACCAAACGACCGTGACTGGAGCCGTAATCCCAATCCCCATGCGTCAAAAACGCTGGCTTCTCCATTAAATTCGCTGCAAAAAAAGGAATATATCCGAAATCCTCATCCGCCATGCCAATAATGGCGCTAAGCACGTGCCCTGCCCGCTCTTCGAGCAGAAGGGTATCCGGTATTTGTTTCGTTTCCTCGCTAATCATCGACAATTGCTCCTTCGCTATACTTTGATAGGAGGGATAAGCACAATCTTGCCATCCTCCACGGTAACTTTCACTTTGTTCGCTTCTTTCATTCCGATGGTCTCCAGATAGCTCGCAGGAATTTGCAGCCGACCTGCTTGGTCAAGCACCGCATACTCGACGTGAGACTCTTCTTCTTGCTCTTCAATGCCTTCTTCTAGATCCAATAGTTCTTGCTCATACGACTTACGCCGCAAAATTTCTGACGACGTTCTTCCGTCCCGGATAGCCACCACACGATCCACTTTCTTAGCAAGCATCGGATCATGTGTCACGATTACGATGGTGAGTCCCAGTTCTCGGGACAGCTTCCTGAACAAATCAAGGATCTGGTTGGCCATGCGTGTATCGACCGACCCCGTGGGTTCATCCGCAAGCAGCAGCTTCGGATGATTCGCAAGGGCAATCGCAATCGCTACGCGCTGCTGCTCACCACCGGATAACTGGTTCAATTTGTTATTCCTTCGATGGCTAAGCCCCACAGCTTCAAGCAGCTCAAGCGCACGCTCCCGTTTCCGTTTGCCCTGCAGAAGGATGGGCAGCTCCACATTTTCCTGTGCTGTCAAATAGGGAATTAAGTTGCGCGCATTATTTTGCCAAACGAAACCAACCGACTCGCGCTTATATTTGACAAGGTCCTTCTCGCGAATACTTAGCAGGTCCTTGCCATCTACGATCAAACGCCCTGCGGAAGGACGGTCAAGTCCTCCAAGCATATTCAGCAGCGTTGATTTGCCGCTGCCGCTGTTGCCGATAATGGCCATCAGTTCGCCAGCTTCCACATGCAGATCCAACCCCTGCAAGGCCACAACTTCCAAATCAGCAATTTTGTAAATTTTAACCAGATTATCGCAATGTATCATCTTAATCCTCCCCAAGCTTCACGGCTTGATGTATCCGGATACGCGAGACGATATGTCCAAGCACCACAAGTCCAATGGAGATCATGACAGTAACAATCCCATACAGCCGCTGATGGTCGCGTGGATCGAACGTAACTTGAAACGGAGGTACCTGCGTGCTGGGATCGAATGACAACTCGAATAAGGGAACAAACAAGTGACTTGCGACGTTGCCTGTCATCATCCCAATAAGAATCGCTGCTCCTGATACCATCACTTGTTCACCAATCAGCATGCCAATCAATTGAGCGACGGAAACACCCATGGCCCTGAAAATCCCGAACTGCAGCGTCCGAGCGGATAACGATAATACCCAGTAGAGTAAGAATCCGAAGAAGCAAACGACAACCGAAATAATGAACCCTAAGGTCATCACACCGTTAATCGCCAGTTGAAAAGGATCTTTGACAGCCAAGATCTGCGCTTGCTTCGCATCCGTCAACGACTCGATATCATATCCATGCTGGGTCACGGCCTGATAGACGGCTTGACTGCTTGCTTCCGGTTTCAGTTTCATCCAAACCTCATAAGGCTCGATCCCAATGTTGTTCTGAATGTAAGTAAGATGACCAACGATCAGCATCGGTTTCTTTACCTTCGTTGTCGTGCCTTGCTTCGTGGTAACCGAAATCGTATCGCCTGCTCCAGGATTAGGATTCCAGGACGGCCAATAATCAATGATCCCAAAGACGGTAACAGAGGCAGACTCGAGATTCTGCCAACCGACAGACAGAGTGTCTCCTACTTTAACGCCATATTCTTCTGCAATTGACTTAGAGATCAAAACCGCTGAAGGATTTTTGGCAATAAGATTTAAATACTCGTTAATATGATGATCGAGCAAATGATCTCTTAACCAAGCCGTCTCACCGAATGCTTTCGTGTCAATACCCATCAGCTGGACGGTTGCATTCGTTTTGCCTTTGGTGAACGATGCATCCTTTCTGACATACACCTTCGCTGCATGTTCCACCCCTGGGAACTGGGTAAATGGCAGGAAAGATGGCTCGCTATATTGAACCTTTGGAGGTGCACTCACGGGTTCGTCTTCCGATGAGGTTTCCAAAGACGTGCTGTCATCCCCCGAATCCTCTGCACCAAACAAGATAGCCGGTGGCGCATCATTTTCCCAATGAATCTTCATGACAATATCGGCGCCAGCGGAATACCGGATTTTGTCCGTCGTATTCTGATTGATCGTTCGTGTGGCGCTTGCGCTGAAAAGTCCAGTTGCAATCGTAATGATGAGAAACACCATGATAAATTGATATTGAATAATCGAACGGCTCACCTGGATTAAAGTCGTGTATATCGTTGGCGGCCACCAGCGTTTACCGATTTTGTACAAAAGCTTCATGAACAAAGGATACAAGCGCAGCACAAGCAGTCCGAGTCCGAAAATAAACATCGCAGGAATGAGAAACAACAGCGGATCTACTCTTAAATCACCTGATTTTAAGCCCAGTGAGAGGATATCTTTGACCCTTGTTTTGTAATTCTGCAATCCGTATAACGAAATACCGATGATCGCAATATCGAGAAAAAACCGATGCCAAAAAGACTGTTTCTGCATTCTCGCTGTTTGCTGTTTGTGGCCGACAATGGTTACTCTTGTTGCAAGGATGACGGGAATAAGCGTCATGACAAGCGATGCCGAGATTGCGACTAACGCATACAGAAAGGCATCCTGATTAAGTTCGGTTTCTAACTTAGCGCGCTGAACAAATTCAAGAAATCCGCTAGATGCTCCTAATAGACTAGTAATTAACTCACCGAAATACGGCCCGACCGCAAAGGCAATCGCTCCAAGCACCACGCCTTCAACAGCGTAACTAAGAACAATTTGTGTGCGGCTAGCTCCCCGGCTTCGCAGCACGGCAATTTCCGTTTTTTGCCTTTCCGTGATGAGGTTGGCCACCATGAATAAGTAAAAAGCGAGCATCAGCATAACAGGCACATTAAGTGACCATAACATTTTCCGCAAATTCGCTTCTTTTACATAGTAGTTAGTAAGTGTTTGTAGTGCTGGCACGTTTTTATTATGATTCTCATAATGAGCATCCATATAGGTATTGATTGCTTGATCGTTGTAGAGAAATCCGTCGGCAGATGCCAGCGTCAACAGCTTGTAGTCAAGTGCGAAGTACCAATAGCTGGACTGAACATTCAGCTTGCCGTCCACCGTGAACGCTTTCTCAAACAGATTAAAGTCAATGAGGAAGCTATTCTTATAACTGCTTGTATTGTTGTACCAAAATGTATCGGTATAGTCCTTGCGATCAAACACGCCAACAGGTTTAATGGAAATGGGTTCCTTCAAGCCCGCATCTTTGATAATGAAAACCGTGTTCAGCACCATCCCGAGTTCAGTTAACGATTCCGGGGCAACAAGTGCTTCATACACGCCGTTAACCGGTTCTTTCGCCGGTAATCGTCCATCCACTAGCTTGATGTGACTTTCCATGCCATCAATCGCAGAAATATCGGCCGACCTTTGAACATTGATATCGATTTTATCTGGTTGCGCCGGCATTAAATTGTAGCGCTGTGTCGCTCTTTCGCGAACGAAAGTCTGTACGGGGATGCCGAATCGTCCCTCTCTTTCCTTCAAAAACTGCTCCGTTTCTGATATCGTGACATGTTTCGGTTGTTTTTCTTGCGCGGAAAAAGATGCCGACAGCCAATAAATGCCCGGATATTGATTGCTGCCCAGCTGCAGCTGCTGCATTTCTTGAATGAGTAGTCTTTGCAAAATGGCACTCGTATAAATCGGCATGCTGCTCGCCAGTGCGACAGACAGCACAAGCCCGAACAACAAGCTAAGCTCAAGCCATTTATTATTGATCATTTTGCGCAAGATCATGATAAATAACGCCAATGTCTTAGCCTCCTAGTTGTTCAGGATAATCTGCTGCCCTTCGGTTAACCCTTTGCGTATTTCCACTTCTGTTGCCGCAACGATTCCTTTTTCTACATCAATTTCCTTGCGGCTCTCACCATCGAGCACCTGTACAAAGTCGCGCCCCATATAGTTGCGAAGTCCTGACCTTGGGATTACCATCACCTGATCTCGCTTCTGGGTTACGATCGTGATATCAGCCTGATTGCCAATCACGACATCCGGAGGTAACCCTGTCACTTGGATGTAGACGGCTTTCGCATTTTTGTCCTGAATCGCTTTATTACTGTTCGGCGGTGCGGAGAGAGGGGTTTGAACAACCTTCCCTGGATAGGTCTTATCTTTGATTTTCACCGTTACTTCCATGCCAACTTCGACTCCTGCCAAATCATTCGTACTAGATGCCGTATAAACAAGCTTCATCTGTTTCTGATCTGAAAGTGTGATGACTTGTTTGTAGGCAACGACTTGATCCCCGGGCTGAAGCGTATCGATGAACGTCACGATCCCATCAATCGTAGAAGTCAGTCTTGTATTCTGAACCTGGTTCTCCAGCGATTCCAATTGCAGCTGGGCGCTTTCCATGTCGAGCAGTTTCATTTGGATATCGGGATCATCGCCATCCTTTTCCGCCATCGCTTGCTGGAGTGAAATTTTTAATTTCTCAATGGCGATTTGCTGAAGTTTAACCTTCATTTCCAAATCCGACGTTTCTGTTGTTGCCAGTATGTCCCCGGCTTTTACCTGATCACCCAGTTTCACGTTGATTTTCTTCAAACGTCCACCAGACTCCGAATAAAATAAATAGTCCATTTTATCGGAAGCAAATGTAGCGACACCCGTAATTTGCTGGGTAATATTACTGCGTTTCACCGTGTACAGGCTTAAAGTTTCCTTCGCCGGCTCCACAAGCGGCGGTTTCAACTCGTCTTCTTCAACCGGCAGGAGCGCGCATCCCGCTAACACCCACGCCATGCAGCATATGCCGATAATCGGCCATACGGCGCGTTTAAGTCGCATCGACAATTTGTCCATCCTCCAATGCGTAAACATGATCGGCATAACTCATAATGGCGGGATCGTGTGTCGTGAGAATGATCGTCATTCCCTCATGCTGCACCAAATCTTTGAATACCCGCATTACTTGTGCACCCATCTTGCTGTCTAATTCGGCCGTCGGCTCGTCAGCGAGAATTAACGTCGGTTTATGGGCAATCGCTCTTGCAATAGCCACACGCTGCTGCTCTCCCCCTGACATTTCGAACGGCCTATGCTTCATTCTTGCCTTTAGCCCCACATACTCAAGAGCACTTTCCGTGTAACTCTTAAAGTTCACAGACTTCACGCCGGCAATACGCAAGCCAAACTCTACATTCTCATACGCCGTCATTAAAGGAACAAGGCCAAAAGATTGAAAAATAAGCCCCATATCCTTGCGCCGGAGGGCATTACGTTTGCTCTCGGAATATCCGCTGATTTCATTGCCGCCAAAGAAAACGCGCCCTTCTGTCGGTTTATCCAGCGCACCCAAAATATTAATTAATGTGGTTTTGCCAGAGCCTGAACGACCCCTGAGAGCAATAAGCTGCTTAGACGGAATACTTAGGCTCGCTCCTCGCAAGGCATGAACGGCAGCTGAGCCGCGTCCAAATATGCGGGTAACACCTTCGGCCTTAACAAGAGGTGAAGAGCTTGCTTGTTGCTGCTGTGCATTCATGACCACTCACGCTCCTATATGTGCGGATTTGGCTAGAGAAAGAACTCCAGTTCGAAAACTGGAGTTCGACATGTTGATTCAAAGCTATTAGCCGTTTTGCAGCGTCCACAAAACAAGGGCATCCAAAAGCTTCCAACTATCTTCTGTAGAGTTATCATAATTACCGGCAAAAGAGAAGAAGGAAAGTCGTGCTTGCACCTCATAGCCGCTATCCGAGTGCGTTCCTTTGTTGTAATAGAAAATGGTTGCTTCTTTCGGTTTTCCTGGGATGGTTGCTACGACAGTAGCTTCCTTGCCTGGAAGGCCATAAGCGATAGCTGTTTTTGGATCCGTAGTTAATAGAAGGTCCACGTCTCCTGAGAGTCCAGCCGCAGCCTTATCTTTCGGTTCTGCAATTGTAGTAGATGTGATATTATACTCGTTTGTATTTTCTTCTTGTGATGAAAGTCCGAGATAGTACATGCCGTGATTTTTCAAATAGACCGTTGGAATCGCAACATCTTTCATAATGCCGGAACGAAGATATTTGGAGTTTAACGTGTTGCTGACAATAACCATATCGTAGCCATCCGCTTTGTCAGCCGTAAATTTATCACAATTGACCCATGTCACTCTAAAACCAAGATCTTTCATGCGATTAATGATTTTCTCATCATCTGGATTTTCTTTCAGCTGTGTCATTTGCGAGCTTTGACGAGTGATGAAGAGCATTTTTTTACCTTCTGCGGAAACTTCGCCAGCTGGCGCTGCTGGATCATCTTGTTCATCTCCAGGCTGCGGCTGAACTTCTGGTTCATCTGTTTCTTCTGGCACACTGCCAGTAAGAATTTGTTTCGCTGCAAAGCTTGCAAGAGCCAACATTTTGCGTGTAGCGGATGTTTTTCCGTTGAACTTATCTGCTGATTGATTCGCTAGCAAGTTTTTCTCAAGTGCAAGTGAGACATAACCTTTTGCCCAATCATCTACGGTAGAATCATCAACTGGCTCAGCCGAGCTAGCATCAGCATCCAAGCCTAATCCGCGAATCAGGAACGCCGCAAGCTCTTGGCGGGAAACTTCACCAGCCGGTTTGTACGTTTTGCCTTCCTCATCGTAACCATTCGTAAGTCCTGCCTTCTTCAATGCCTCAATGTAAGGAAGCGCATAGGAATTGGCTGGATCATCGCTACTAACGTCACTAAAGGAAGAAACCGTTAGTGTGTCGTCAACTTCAAGGTCAAAAATAATAGCAGCTACTTTCGCAAATTGTGCCCGATTCATCCGAGCGTCAAGTCCGAATGTATCTTCCGTCAACCCATTAAAAACGCCATCTTGAATAAGTGAATCGAATTTATCCTTATCTGCTTGCGGTAAATTCTTCAAATCTTTGAAGTCGTCAACACTTTTGACTGCTGCGGCTGGCGTATCCGTGTCTGCTGCAAAAGCAAACGGCAGGACAGTTAAGGACATGAGTAGGATAGATAATAACGAGAATACAAATTTTTTCAAGTGAATTCACCTTCCTAAATATGATTTGTGAGGTATCTCAGGTTTGCTGGTAAACGGTTACTTCGTTGGGCTCGCTGCCTTATTAATCTCCGTTTTCGCTGCCTTCAATGTGTCAATTGCTTTGGTAGCTTGTTCTTGTACCATACGAATCGCTGTTACCGAGTCTTTGGACTCATTGAAGATCAGCGGTTGGAATACACCTTGGACAGGGACATCATACCAAACTAAATCTTGCTGACGTGCAGCGGGAGGCATCGCATTTTTACCATAAAAAATAGATTCCACATGCTTACCTTGCATTTGCGGCAGGTTCTTACCAAATGCTGCTTTCACGGCATCCGTCTCAAGAGGTCCAATGACGCCCTCTTTGGCCAGATCGATTTGATGCTCTTCCGAAAGCAGCGCAGCCATCACCTGGAAGGCAAGGTCTTTCTTCTTAGACTGCTTCGTGATGTACATCGAATAGACGTTAGGCTGATATCTCGTGTTTGGAGCATCGCTCAAAGAAGGCACAGAGGCAATGTCAAAGTTCAGATTCTTGTTTTCCTCGTAGAATTTGACCAAATGATCGCTTACTGTTGCAACACCCATCGCGATAGTCGGTTTTGAAGCAAATGTTTCCACGGTATCAAACTGATTCGCAGGGATTTCATAGAACCTACGCATATTGTCTACTAGCTTCTTCCAACCCGCGTCACTCATATCCCCTTTATCCTCAGTTTTGCTTAATGCAGAAAGCGACAACTGATTATAATTGAGATAATGACCTGGATTTTGTGAAAAACCTTTGTACGTGATGTCACCTTCAACGCGTGTCAGCTTTTTCGCTAACTCATAAATCTCGTCATAGGTCATGCCATCCTTCGGATAATCAACACCGAATTTATCGAAAATATCTTTGTTATAAAATAAAGCGAAATCGTTGTTATAGAACGGCAGCCCGTATATTTTGCCATCTGGAGTTAAATTTTTCACTTGCGCCATGTGGGCCGGATTTAATTTACTTGTATCGAAGTTATACTTTTTGATCAAATCGGAAATATCATATTGAAGGTCGTTATTAATCAATTGACCTTGTACGTTACGCCTTGTGTCGTCAATAATGATGTCAGGAATGGTTCCGGCTGCAATCAAATCTTTGTGCTGTCTGCCAGGATTATCCCAATGCACGTGTTTGATCGTAATATCCGGGAACTTCTTTTTAATGTAGTCGCCAATTTGCTTCTGGAAAATATCTTCCTTGACGTAATAGGCTGGCCATACGGTATAAATAAACAATTCATTATCAGGTGACGTCTGGGTTTGCGCCACATTCTTCTCATCAGATCCACCTGGTTTCGTACTTGGAGCTGCCTCGTTCGTGCAACCAGCCGCCATCGCAAGCGTGAGTGCAAGAGCTAGGCTTACTTTTACTCGTTTCATTACGATTATTACCTCCTTCATGAACGAAAAGTATTAGTTATCCATTTTGCAAAGTCCACAAGACAATGTTATCCCAGAGCTTCCAGCCAGCATCCGTAGAAGTATCCTGCATCCCATTACTCCAATAGTAGTAGGATAATCGTGCTTTCACTTCATAACCGTTATCAGCTTTTGCACCTTTGTCATAGTAATAAACAGCAGCCTTCGCCTTGTCACCAGGGACTGTAGCAATGACTTTTGCTTCCTTGCCTGGAACACCATAACTGACGCCGAAGTTATCGCCGGTTTCCGTATAAACGTCTACAGTCCCCGATAAGCCTCCAGCAATCTGATGCTTACTATCGACAATATCAATCGATTTCAGCTTCTTCACAGTCGTTCCTTCCTCTTGGGAGGATAGTCCGAGATAGAACATACCATGGCTTTTCACATACACAGTTGGAATAGCAACTTCCTTCATAGCGCCTGTTTTCAAAAATTTCGAATTCGTCGTTTGACTAATGTAGATTAAATCGTACCCTTTCGTCGCATCGGCCGTGAGTTCACGATCGCTGAGGTGCGCTACGCTAAATCCCATCCCTTTCAACCGATTGGCAATCGCAACATCTTCAGCAGGAAGCGGCTCGGAATCCCTTCCCACAAGCAGCACTTTCTTCCCTTTCGGTGAAACTTCTGGTTTCTGTGCAGCCTCTGGCTGACTCGCAGCTGGAGCAGCAGTAGGCGAGGCTGGGGCTTCAGTAGCCTTAGTTGAACTAGTGGCTGCTGGCGCCTTCGTTGCATCAGCCGTAGGACTAGCTGCTTTCGTTGCTTCCACAGTTGCAGCAGGTGTGGTTGTTGCAACTGGTGTTGATGAAACTGCGGGAGTCTCTGTAGCCTTCGCCACATCCGGTGTAGCTGTTGGAGTCGCACTTGGCGTTGCAGTTGCAGTTGTAGTTACTGTTGACGTAGGAGATGTCGATACGACTGGGTCAGCCGCTTTCTCTGATGATGAACAGGCGCTCATGGTGATTGTCATAAATATGGCAATGAGCACCATTAGAAAACGTTTCATGGATTGGGTCACTCCTTTTTCAATGTGGAATGAAAGGCCCCTCCAAGGATCGGATGAAGGAGCCGATGGCTGAATTATTGGGCAGCTTTCTCAGTTTGAATCGCTTTCGTTGCAGATTCTTCAATCATACGCAGAGCGGTTACGGAATCCTTGGATTCCCCGAAGATTAGAGGCTGGAACACGCCGTGCACCGGCACATCAATGTAAGTTAAGCCTGAAGCGCGAGCCGCCGGCGGCATAGCGTTCTTACCGTAGAAGATAGCTTGCGTATGCTTGCCTTGCATTTGCGGCAAGTTTTTACCGAAAGCTTCTTGTACTTTCTGCGTTTGCAGCGGTCCGATAATGCCTTCCTTCGCGAAATTGATTTGCATTTCCTCGGAGAGCAGATACTGGATGACTTGGAAAGCTTGGTCTTTCTTGGTCGACTGTTTCGTAATATACGCTGAGTATAGATTTGGCTGAGCTTTGACGCCTGGCGCATCAGCAAAGGATGGCATAGCAGCGATATCAAAGTTCAAGTTTTTGTTTTGCTCGTACCACTGAACGATCTTTTCCGTCACGTGAACACTCATCGCCATTTTTCCTTTTGGGAAATCATCGACGGATGTAAATTGGTTGGCTGGAATTTCGTAGAAGCGTCTTAAGTTGTCAACTTCCTTCTTCCAGCCTGGTGTATTCATTTCTGCCTTGTCTTCCGTCAAGCTGAGAGGTGACAGTGAAAGCTGATTGTAAGACATATACAAACCAGGATGCTGTTGATAGCCCTTGTAGGTGTTTTCACCTTCTACACGGGTCAGCTTTTTAGCTAATTCATATATTTCATCGTACGTCATTCCGTCTTTCGGATAATCAACACCGAACTTATCAAAAATATCTTTGTTATAGAAAAGTACGAAATCACTTAACTGGAAAGGCAGACCATAAATTTTCCCTTCCGGCGTGATGTTCTTCATTTGCGTCATTGCCGCAGGATTCAATGCACTCGTGTCGAAATTGTACTTTTTGATCAAGTCCGTCATGTCATACTGCAGATCGTTCTTCAAAATATTACGTTGCAAATTCATCCGGGCATTATCGATAATAATGTCAGGAACCGTACCGGCTGCAATCAGATCCTTGTATTGGCGGCCAGGATTATCCCACTGTACGTGCTTGAAAGTCAGATCAGGGAACTTTTTCTTGAGGTATTGTCCGACTTGCTGCTCCCAAATATCTTCTTTGGCATAAAAGGCTGGATACACGGTATAAATGAATATTTCGTTATCCGGTGATTTGTTTTCTGAGGCAACGGGCTGTTTCTCGGTTTCGGTTTGCGCAGGCTCGGACGTACAGCCTGTCAGGATGACAAATGCCGAGGTGATCGCTAAAGATGCTTTGAGAAATTTCTTCATTTTCTCTATGAACCTCCCAATCGTTATTTCAAATTTTGTATACTTTAACTTTATTACGAAATGTTTACGTTTACATTAGGGGGGTTCTCCAACATTATAGGTTGTTTGTTGCATCATTCTGAATCATGATTTACCTACTGCCCAGTGAACAGCAGCATCAAATAGCTTCCATCCATTCTCCGTCCGGTTGATTTCTTCCCCACCCGTTAAATTGAAAAACAGGCGTTTAGCTGGCAAAACTTGGCCGTTCATATTTTTCTGGCCTTTCTCGAAAGCACAAATCACGGCACGTTTGTCGTTATCCGGCGCAGAGGCGATAATAACGCCCCCCTGCGGTACTACATAGCTAATCTTTGCTTCCGACTTATAAATGTCCACACTGCCGGGTAGTCCTGCCGCAAGCTCATGTTTACTCTCTTTGATTGCAATCGCTAGGCCGGAATAGTCCCCGTAATCCGAGTCATCTTTACTGGCTAGCCCCACTTGGCCTAATATTTTGCCATTGGCATAAATCACAGGCGCAGTTGATCCGAGTAATTTATCAGCAACGCGATGAGAGCCTGCGAACGAACTGACAAAAACCAAGCCGAAATTGGCCGGCTGTTCCGGCGTAAGTTCCTTGTCGGACATCAAGGTAGCCTCAAACCCAAGCTCCTTGAAATGCTTCATCACGATTCGATCGTTTGCGCTGTCTGTGCCGACAAAAAGTACTTTCTTCTCATTCCCATTCCCTTTTGCATTCCCATTCCCAGCATCTTTCTGTGTTGGCACTGAACAGGCTGCGCTTGTAAAAATAAGGGCTACTAAGATTAAGTAGGAAAACAACCGTTTCATTAACTCCCTACCTCCTTCAAGAATTAACGTTATTTTGTCTCTTGCACCCAGCGGACTGCGGCATCAAACAGCTTCCATCCATCATCAGTTTGATTGATTTCCTCACCTGTCATCATGTAATAAAAAACCTCACGTGCAGCAACCGTTTTCCCTTTCACATTCGTCATGCCTTTGTCGTAAGCAAAAATGGTCGCCTTCATTTCATCATTGGGTACAGTAGCTATGACGATTGCGTCTTTGCCTGGCGTCGCCCAACTCATCTTCCCATTATCTTTGTAGACATCCACATTGTTTTGCAGACCCGCTGCCAGTGCGTGCTGACTGTTGCGGATTTGAATCGTCTTGACCGCATTGTTGCCTTCCAGTTGGCCATTCATGTCAACATCCGTCATGCCCGTATCACCGGAAATTTGCGGTTCGTCGTAGATGACAGGCACCGGAATTGCGACAAATTTGTCTTTAATTTTCCCTGAATTCACTGACTCGCTGACGAAAATTAAAGAGAATCCGTTCGCTTTCTCGGTGGTCACTTCTTTATCGGAAACCACGGTAACGTTCATCCCGTGTTTTTCTTTGAAGCGCTTGATCACAATCCCGTCTCCACCGCCTTCTTGGCCGACAAAAAGCACACTTTTCCCATTGTTCTGCGATTTGGCTGCTGCGCTGGCCGCTGGTTGGTTGGATACCGATACAGGATGACTAGTGACCGAGCTGCAAGCGGAGAGCGTAAAAACCATACAGGCCATGATCGCTGCATTTACTTTTTTCATAGACGGACTTCCTCCCTGTCAGGAATGTTTATTTTTGTCCATTCTGAGCTGCCCACTGAACAGCTGCATCCAAAAGTTTAAAGCCGTCCTCGGTTTGATTCATTTCTTCCCCTGCACTCAAATAAAAGAACACCTGCCGGGACGGAACGGGCTCGTTGTTAATGTTTTTCGCCCCTTTCTCATAGGCAAAAACAGCCGCTTTCTTATCATCCCCGGGCGCTGTTACGATCGTAACAGCCTCTTTGCCCGGTATGGCGTATCCAATTTTTCCATCATTTTTGTAAACCGCTACTTGATCTTTAAATCCAGCAGCCATCGGATGTTTGCTGTCTTTGATTTGAACGGTTTTCGCCGCGCTGAGCTCATTGTAATCAAGCAGCCCCGTTAACGCTGAAAGACTAGCCACTTGAGGTTTGGCATAGACAACAGGCACCTTAGAGCCTTTAAGCTGAGCATCGATTCTGGAGGAATTGACAGTAGGACTGACATAGACAACCCCGTAACCATTCACAAGTTCTGACTTGAATACGTTATCCGCCATATCAATGACGGTATAGCCTACCTTCTCAAAATGCTTTACCACAAAGGGATCATTGGTCCCTTCGCCTCGTTTGATATAGAGCATTTTGACCGGGCCGGCAGACGTGCTTGCCGTCGTCTGTGTTGATTTCGAACACGCCGCCAGCATGGCAATCATGACGCCAACTAAGCATATTGCGAGAAGACGTTTCATCTCTTTTTATCCTCCATTTCTATTCCACTAAGCCTGTTCGTTCTACGCCTTCTACAAACCATCGCTGCGTGAACGTGTACAAGAGAAGTGGCGGAATAATCATTAAGAACGTTGTAGACATCCGGATTGCTTCATCGTTTACGGATGGTCCGTAGGCTTCGGCTTGTTGACGCAGCGCTGATGCAATCTTTTCTATCCCGAGCGATAGAGGCGCTGTTTCAATATCAGATAAGTACATGCTCGGCAGGTAGAAGTCGTTCCATGTCCAGATGAAGGAAAACAGAAATACGACGAGAATCGCTGGTTTGGCAAGCGGCATCATGACCTTGTAAAAGATTTTAAACACGCCTGCTCCGTCGATACGGGCCGCTTCTTCCAGTTCCTTCGGCTGCGTCGAGAAGAATTGGCGGTAAATAATGACGAACAGCGCTCCTTTTAACCCCAAACCGAAAAAGGCAGGAACAATGATCGGATAAATCGTATTCAGGAGACCTAACTGTCTGGCATAAATAATATTAGGCAAGATCGTAACCTGCATAGGCACAATAAAGGTTAGCATCAGGAAAAAAAACAGCACCCGCTTAAACGGGATTTTCAATCTAGCAAAAGCGTAACCGGTTACTGCGCACGAGAGTGTTTGCAAGATCGAGACCGAAAGTGACAGCCCTAGGCTGATGCCCAGCGCCTTGGGATAATTCATCCACTCCCAAGCCTCTTGAAGGTTCCCGAGATAGATTGTTCTCGGGAACCAGTTGACGGCAGGATCGAGCAAGTCGTCTGCATTTTTGACCATGGTCGCTATCATATGCAGGATTGGTTTCAAATAAATGTAAGCCGTATCCAGTAGGATCAAATAGATGAACAGCTTAAACAGCAGACCTTTATCCGCTTCTCTCCCGATAACGGCATAGCGGATCTTGCTGAGCAGTTGCAGCATGCCGACTGTCTGCTCTTCTTTCAATTTGATACGAAACATAGCGTCATCCCTCCTGTCGTAAACTTGTTAAGCGCGATGTGACTTTGTCACTCTGGCGAAAATGATGAATAGGATCGCCAAGAAAAAGGCGATGATCATGAAGTAGATCCAAAACAATGCGCTGTATTGTCCATACTCGCTTTCCCTTACCTTCGACAAAATCGGATTGGTTGGAAAAGTAAACAGATCAACCACCGTATAAATCAAATTGAGGAAAATAAACGGTGTCATGGCAGGGAGCGTAATTTTCCAGAACGTCTCCCATGGACCTGCGCCATCAATGCGGGCTGCTTCATAGGCGGAATTCGAGATCGTCTGTCTGCCGCCAAGGAAGATCATAATTTGAACGCCGGAGTACCACAGAATAAGGACGAACGAGTTCAGAATGGATATCAGCGGGTCTGACCAAGTGGCGGATAAGTTAGCCTGGATAAGGCCTGAAATGTTAAATTTGGACATAAAGCCGAGATCGCCTTCGCCCTGCGTCAGAAATTCCTTCACGACCTCTCCTGTCGCCAAAATAACGGGCAGAAAGAAGATAGCGCGAAAAAATGTACGACCCGGAAATTTCTGATTCAAAATAATAGCAATTAATAGGGCGAAAATGACAATGATCGGAATCATAAAAAGTGCTTGGCGCAGGAACGGCAGCAATTGATTGTACAGCAGGCTCCCGTTCTCAAACAGAATGTACTTGTAATGTGTCCATCCGATGTAACGGGTCGTCGTCTTGGTTGCGGTTATCTTTACATCCTGGAAGCTCATAAATAAGGAATAGCCAATCGGGAACGCCATAAAGAAGATAAAACCGATGAACCATGGAGCTATGAACAGCGTTCCTTCCAGATATTCGATCAGGGATGACCTTATTCTCGCTCTACGATTCATTTGCCTCCCCCTCCTCGAATGACAACAAAGTTGTGTGCCGGTACGATCAAATCCCCGCTCCGGTATTCTGTCAAATTATAGTTAACGATAATTCTTTTTCCGTTCGAATACGTTGTTTCTTTCACACCTTCAGCAAGCTTCTGATGTCCGGTAATAAACTGATCCTGCACATCACCGAGCGCTTCGTTATATCGCTTATACTGTTCGGATGCGAAATTCTCCCAATCTGGGTAATACGTGTTGTAGAAGCGCAAGCCGTAGGAGTTCACGTATTTTTTCGTTTCAGCTTTCGTGAATACGAAGGATGGTGCCGCCCCATATTCGATATCCCGTAAGAAATCGTTCACATCCTCTTGACGGTTGTTTACATATTCGGATGAATAGGAAACTAATCCGTGTGTAGCAATCTGGGCGAATGGCACCGATTCATCGGAGAATAAGTCATAGGAATTGTCATAAACCATGCCTCTGATGTAATTGATATGTGGCAGTGCGTAGACATTCGATTTATCTCCCTGTACACCGCCAAGCGTATCCTTGATCTTTTGTAAAATCCGTTCTTGAATTTTACGGGCATCATTTCTTGAAGATCCGTACTCTGAGTTGTAATCGTTGTACAGCCTCTGGCCCAGCAATCCAACAGCAAGTCCGTCGACGCCCATGGCTTTATAGGTAGGCAAATCGTTATCCACCATCTGTTCGATGTATTTATCGCTGACGACTGGCGTTCTCTCTCGGTTGAACAAGGGGCTCTGCATAAGCGTCCGGCCCGCTAAGTTAACCATCGCGTTAAACTTCTCATCGAACCCGCCGCCATTTGTATTATTAAGCGAATACTGTGCTTCCAAATACACCGGATAACCAAGTCCATGTGCGTGATCGATGAATGCCTTCATGCCGGAGTCTCCGCCAATGCGGGAATCGACCGGGAACGTTTGGCCAAAGGAGCTGTAGCCGCCTTTTTGCCAGCCTGTGTACGTGAGTGACATATTGTTTATTCCCTTGTCATGCAGGGAATTGATAATTTGAATACCTTCGCTCGTCGTTGTCAAATTGAGGTAGCGGTCACTGATGACCCCTTTTTCCCGATCGGCTCCGATGATATTCGTATACAGCGGTATATTCGGGTCTTTGACCGTAACCGGCTTGACTGCTTTTTCCTTCATTAGATATTGGCGGTAGGCTTCTGCCATGCCAACGTAATCTGTCTTCTTTTCGTCCAACATATAATAACGAACAGAACGATCGCTCCCAAATATCTGATCCCGATCATAATCGACGTATCCCCACGAATCAGGGACGTTCGTATTTCTTGTTGTAAACTGCAAGAAGCTGGAACGATAATTCATTTGTGCCCCAATCCAATTGTAATTACTTAGGACACCTGCGGGAGCGGCGACAACGTCGGCATACTCGTCGCCATCGTGCACGACAGCCAGAAACCCTTTCGACCCCGATTTCATACCGAAGACCGGCATCATGACTTTATTTCGGTTGTTATTGATACCTGGGAATGCGATATCTTGGCCATATGTTAATTCATCATAGATTTTGTTGACATTTAATTGATTCTCTTTGAATTTCACCAAGGCTCCTGCGCCGTCTGGAATAAATAAGTACCCATCTTGACCATCTGTGTACTCCGCTCCTAAGAACGGATACGGTCTCACCCAGACGAGACCCATTTTGGTTTCCTTAACGCCTTCCTGGATGATTTTCGTCTCAACATAATCCTGATCGACCGTTACCTGAACAGGAATCGTGAAGCCTGTAACCGGGAATTCATAGGCAAGCTTGAAGCCGCCAGGAATCGTTTGAATATCCTTGATTTTGCCGCCTTCCGCCGCCAGATTCGTCTCTTTGGCCTGCAAAATATTTTTGGAGAAATCCACATATTGGACCATCAGCGGTGAGGCCAAATGCTTTTTCCAGGTCTCCGAAATCTTCTCTTTCGCCCAATATTTCGGATCTGGGAAGGAGCGGTATACATTACCATTCCGTTTGTCTTCGACAATAAAATGTCCCGTCTTTTCGTCCATTTTCAGTCTTAACGTATCGGACTCCGCTACCTGTTTAAAATCGGTATCGAGCGGCAGTTTGGCGGGAATACTCGCTGCTTCAGTCGTTGTATTTTGCTGCACCGCTTGCGAAACGCGATGTTCCGAATCCTTGAACTCAAATTTGGCACGGGTCAGGAAGATGACAGCGGCCGCCAAGATCAGGATGGTAACGATGATGGCTGTTTTATTTGTTTGGATCATCCGGATCATCTCAAGGTCACCTCCTGATACATCTGATAAAGTAGCGATCCGAGATCGCTGGTAAGTCCCATAATGATGAAAATCAGCACACCGATGACAAGCATCGTACATAGTGTGAGGAAAACATTCATAATCGTTTCACCAAACGTGTAATTATGGACGTTCTGAATTTTCCAGAAAATGAGCAATCCAATCCATACGGTCATCGCATTCCCCACGAAATGATAGATCGATGCCTCGGACATCGTCATTACATTAGATACAAAGGCAAGCGGGATGCCAATAGCTATATAAGGTAAGAGTGCATAAGCGCTGCCGATGAAAATGTGTTTGAATCGCCCCTCGCCCCGATAAATCGAGCTGACCAGGTAGTTAGCGACAATCCAAGCAATCCATACGATGAAAAATTGCGTGAACGTAGAGTAAATATCCACAAAGGTCTTCGGATTAAAAGCAAAGCTAGTCGCGAATTGACTGATGATCAGGGACACGTAAACACCAAGCAGAACGATACTGGCGCTCAAGTAGCTGCCTTTGTTCTCATAGTGGATCGCTGAGAAACCGTCAATCGGATGCTTTAAAACATGCAGCGCAAGCCTTAAATTCGAGAGGAAACGGTTCTGACTCTTCGGTCGATTGCGCCATCTAATCCGAAATTCACGCTTGGCGGTGAGTTTATCGGCTGCGGTGTATAGGATAACGCAGAGCAGCATGACACTCGCTATCCAGGAGAAATTGCTCTGCAGCCACAGCATTCTGATTTGCCAAAAGGAATCGGAGTACCCTTGTTGATCTCCCGCTTCTTTGAACAAATCTTTGGCTGCCTCATATTGTTCTTTCTTAAAGGCTGACTTCGCAAGTCCCAGATAAGCTGGGGCGAACTGTCCATTTAAACGAAGCACTTCTTTCCATGGCAGCTCGCTATCCTCATAACGGCCAGCTAGCGTAAGCTGGTTGGCTTGGTCTACCTTTTGTCCAAATTCCGATAACCGGAATACTTGTACAATATTTTCCTGATCGTCTAGGACAAACATTTCGTTCCTTTCATTAACGTCAAGCGCCACTGGACTTTTCAGCAGTCCGACTTGCGAGGAACCGATCGCGGATGCTCCGCCCCAGAAGTACAATAAATTACCTGATGCATCGTAATGGCTAATATATTTGTTCTGTTGATCCACGACAATCATATTGCCGCTTTGATCGACGGCGACATCACTTAGTTGAGGACCCGTCATGATCCCCTCCGCCGGAACGTCCCATGGGGCTGTTTCACCGAACGGTTTCGAGGAGCTGCGCAGCAGATTATCGCCTTTTACATTTAACTTTTTCAATTGATTCGTTGTCGCTGTTCCACCTGTTACGGTGAAAATATAGCCGTTTTTGTCCGTCGCTACACTGTTGATCGGCTCTGGCCTTTTGGCGACCTCATTGGCGTACATTTTCTTGGTGTATAACATTCTTTTTAAAGCATCTAACGGGGAAATCGCCGTGCCGTTGGCACCGAAGAAACCTTGAAACTTGCCTTTCGGATCAAGCATCACGAGCCCTTCATAGCTGCCATGCACGGCGATATACATAAATTCACGTTCATCGACCATAACCTTGGCCGGATCGAAAACAAAAGTATCGGGAATGTACCGCGATTCCGGCCGTTTATACTCTTGCATGACCTTGCCGTTGGCATCCAGCTTAAGCACTCTTTTATTACCTGTGTCAGCAACATAGATACTGCCGTCCTTGGTCACGAAGACACCTTCAGGTTTATTAAAAGGACTCTCCGGCAGTGTAATATAACGCAAGAGCTGTCCGGATTCTGTCATATGCACGATGCGGTTGTTGCCTGTATCCGCGATATAAACCTCACTTTTCGCATCGATAAAGATGTCCTTGGGGTTTTTCATCGGTGAAACCACCTGAACCGTTTTGTTGCCTGGATCTGGCGCCATCAGATTTTGCCCGATTACCCCCAGCGGAAAGTACGCCGGCTGAAGATAAATTAAATTCCCCCGGCTGTCTTTGGTATACGTGGAGTATTTCACCGAGGCGACTGTAGTCGCAGGCAATAATGCGGCGCATAAGAGGAAGAACGATAAAACTAGCCCCCACTTATGGATTTTCATGCTCAAACCTCCGTTCCCATCTCTCTGTGTATAATGTAATTCGCCCAAACAAGCCATAAGGGCTCAGCTTATAGTCACTAGTAAAATGCCCACCTTCTTTGCGGAAAGACGCCCAACTAGTTGTCAGTGTATCGCCCGACGCCTGATGGAAAGGTCCCAGCATGTTGCGCGGGCTTCCCATGACTTCCACTTCCAAGCGGTTCACTCCCTCGTGAAGCTGCTTCGTCAAATCAAGACGGTTTGCGCTCCGCCAAGGCACATGTCCCGCTGTTTGCCCGTTCACCCGTACCTCAATGGTAACCGCGGCATAATCGCCAAGCTCCAATACCAACCGGCTATCCACCTTATTTTCCACCTGAATGTCAAAATGATAGATCATGCTGCCGCAGTAGTGAGGATATCCTTGCTCGCACCAATCACCGAAAGCCAAGGTCTCGGGCTCGGTCACAATGCTCCTTGAAGCATCTACGCCAAACTGTCCAATCAAATAAATATCTTCCACTTCCATGTGGTTTACATAGTTGCAAGCTAAGATCAACTCGTTCTCTCCAGCTTTCAAGCCGGACAAAAGCACTTGATCAAACGACCGGTCAAGAAACCACCCGTCAGACCTATTGGCGACTGGTTCACCGTTAAGGCTGATCTCGTACTGTTCCGCAGACTCCACAACCAGATACACGGCTTCTTGCGGCACTTCCGTCACTTGAAAAGAAAATCGGAATGCGACCGGCTTTCCATCTTCCGGATGGGGCTCGTGAATCCATTTATACCTTTGTTCAATACCATTGCCGTAAATCTGTCTCATTCCCAAAAACGTTCGAATGGCTTTCTGTGCCTGCCATACCTCCATCTCTTGCGACCAATCACTATTTTCGATGCGGTATGAGCACATATCCAGCGTTAGCACATTCGGCATCGTCCGCGTGAACTTGCAGACAGGACCTAACGCCTGTAGACCTAACACCTGCGCGCTGGCTTCCTCTTTGCTCGCAACATGGGGAGCATTCTTATGCCATATGTACAATTTGGAATCCGCTGGACCGAATACCTCATCGAAACAGATGTACCCATCACGATGGCTGGTCTCAACAGCGCTTATTTCACCTGTCAAAGCCTTCCATTCTTCCATGTATCCTGGCTCTTCCAAGGCAACTCCGATCCTAACGCGATGTTCACGCTCGCGGTCGTTATTGACGACGAACAGTGCATAACGATCCCCCATATCTCTGAGCATATACAGGCAGGCAGCGGTTTCTTCAGCTTCTGCGCTCATTATGCTGACTTGGCGTGTCAGTATGTGTTCTAGTGCTTGGACGGCCCCAGCCGAATCCCTAACGAGAACCATGTTCGGATGATCATAGAGATCAGCTAGACGTTTCGTCGCTCTGCCTTCGAGCATTTCCGGGCGGGGTCCGACAGCGACAGCTTTGCCGCCAGCTTCAAGGAACTCCACTAACAACTGGAAAGTGCTGCTAAGCATCGTCCGAATTTCCGGGATGACGACTACTTGATACTCGGCCTTATGTATAGCGATCTTACTTCCGTGAATAGCTCCGGTTTCCGCCATGATGGTTTCATCGCCTAGATCGAAATCATAGTGCGCCCTCAGCAGCTCACCAAGAAAAGCGTTGAATTCGTGCCCATACCGGTTCGTATCGGAGACATCACGGTCCTTGCCTCGGGCAGGAAACCCGTAAGGTCCCGTGCCTACCATACTCCATGCGGTGGATGCCGGATGAAGAACTAACACGTCGCGTACCGGGCTGCCTTCTGTCAAAACCGCAGACAATCTGGCAAAATAATTTTCCATTACTAAATTGTATTTCCACCAGCTGGTGTTGTAATTAAAGACAGGGGGATAATCCCGCTTCCGACAGCCTTTGATTGAGTAAAGCGACAAGTGCTGCGACCTCAGATTGACCCCAAGAACAAATTGGAAATCTCCAATCCATCTCTGCCCTTCAAAAGTGAAACCCCAGCCCGTACAACCATAGGTTTCGGTCAGAACGAACTTTCTCCCGTATTGGTTGGCAACGCTGGTACACTGCTTCACCGTTATATATTCGTTTGTTTGCTCATTCAACATGTCGATGCCCGGCACGTGCTGATAGCGGTAATTGGGCATGACCGCCCCGCAAACGCGAGTGGCTGTGCCCAAATTATTTTCCCAGAGAAAATGCCCGGTGAAAGCAAGCCCGTTGTTATCGCACCACTGGCCGATTTGCTTTGCGTAGGATTCGCTGAATCGTTCAGATATCGTCCGCCAATAATCGTGACGCGCTTCCGAAGAGCGTTCCCCATTGAAATATAAGTAGGGAACTAGATCGAGCAGGTCATATCCGCGTTTCTCCTGAAAATAGGCTGGGAAAGACCAGCTCCAGGGAATCCAGCCTCGCCCCTCGGTAAATTTACAATGACGGTCATGAAGGCTCGGCTCGTCAGTAAAAACGCCGCGAACGGTTTGGCCAAAATGTTCGCCTACTACCTTTTTGTAAGCCTCGTAGGTAATGTCGATGAACGCTTCAACCGATTCCGGATTCAATTGATCCGGAGGTGCCTCATTATTGAACCAGGCACTCCGTTCGGAAATTTCAACCCGGAAGAGCAGCAGCACTTCATCATTTCCTAATTCTCGGCTTGCACCCGCCTGAATCCTCTCACAGCGAATCAAGTCTCTTTCGTTTATCACGGCTCTGAACAGTGCTACGATGTCGGTATCGGTGTCGTCAAAGTCCAATGAACCAATGACACCGTCTTCACCAAGTAAAGGGGGAGAGAGTACCTCTAGTGTAAGGCCCTTAGCACGGAATGCGTCGCCGCCCCTGGCCTGCACAAGTCCCCCTGCAAAGCCTGAGGGCCAACGGTCTTCATCGTAAAGCCAGGCCTGCATATCCTCCGCTTTAGCCGTTTCCACCGTGGAGCGCACCAGCTCCATCCACTCTTGACCCATGTAGACGGTTTCTAGCCCATCTCGGGAATGAATGAAAAAACCACCCATCCCTTGTTCCTTCATTTGCTTAACTTGCCGGTTCAGCTCTTCCTCCTTCAAGTCGTCATTCCAAGCCCAGAAAGGAAGCGATCTGTAGGCATTCGGAGGATTCTCAAAATGATTCCGCAATCGCTCAAGCTGGGGCGCTTCCATAAGTCTCCGCCTCCTTCATCTGCTGGAATATCGCGACGCTTTTCGGGAGTAGTTCAACTTCTCCGCTAACGATCGTGCCGCTGAGCAGCTCGATTTGTTCGCACGTCCCCACATGTATCTTGTGCACCTGATCACTATGATTCAACACAAAAGTAAAGAGGAGCTCATCTTTGTGACGCTGAATGATTTCCACGTCTTTCGGTGCTTCAAGCAGCGATGTGATCCCTTTACTAGCGCATAAATATCTCATCCATTGCTGTAAAAATGTACGGCTAGGGTCAGTTGCTGCATACCAAGCTTCTCCTTGGCCAAAGCGGTTGCGAGTCAAAGCAGGTGAATCTGCATAGTAATCGCTGCCAAAACTCGCAACAATCTCCGCCCCCTCGGGATGAACCACCTCGCACAACAAGCCGCACTCGTAGGTGCCTTGAAGCTCTCCTAAGTTCATCTGCAGTACGAGCTTGTTTTTTTGATCTGGATGCAGCGCATCAAGCTCTTCCACCCAGATGCCCAGCAGCTCACGCAGTTCACCAGGATAACCGCCTGCTGTGACGAGGTCATTTTCGTTCGCAACACCGCTGTAGAACGTTGTGAGGAAGGTGCCTCCGTTCTTCACATATCGCTCCAGCTTCTCTGCATATCCAGGTTTCACCATATATAAAACAGGAGCGACCACCAGTTCATAGGGAGTAAGATCTGTCTCCACATGAATGAAATCAACTTGAATATGATTGTCATAGAAAGCATCGTAATATTTCTGGATGTGATCGACATATTTCAAATGAGCGGAAGGTCCGCCTCCTAGCTCAACAGCCCACCAATTATCCCAGTCGAACAGGATAGCTACCTTGCTCTTCACTCGTGCATCAAGCAATCGATTGCCCAGCTGCTTAAGCTCCTGGCCAAGCTCTGTACATTCCCTGAACACACGCGTATGCTCATGCCCTGCATGATCGATTACGGCTCCATGAAATTTCTCATAGGCGCCTAGCGAACGGCGCAGCTGGAAGAACATCACTGAATCAGCGCCGCGTGCCACGGCTTGGTAGCTTCGAAGCCGCATAACGCCAGGCCTTTTGGCTGGATTGACCGTTTTCCAGTTGAGCACACTCGGCGTCTGCTCCATCAGCATGAAAGGGGCTCCGTCTTTCAAGCCCCGCATGAGATCGTAACGAAGCCCCATGTAGCTTTCGGGTGTTTGATTTTCCGGATATATATCAAGAGCGACGATGTCCAGATAAGGCGCCCATTTGAAATAATCAAGCGGCTTATAGGTCCCATTCCCCTGGAAATTGGTCGTGACGACCGCATCCGGGATGAACGATTTAATCGCGTTATATTCCATCAGATAACAGGCCAGCCAGCTGTCCGAATTAAATCGGTAATAATCGAGCGTCATTCCTTGAAACGCCGTTTGGTCGGAGTTTCCTCCAGAAAGTCCCTCGCTTAAGGCACTGGGAAGGACGATGTCTTCCCAATCATAGAAGGTGTGGCCCCAGAATCGCGTATACCAGGCCTCGTTCAGACGCTCCAGCGTGCCATAACGGCTTTTCAGCCATTCCCGAAATGCGTTCTCACAGTTATCACAATAGCAGCGAATTCCGATTTCATTGTTTACATGCCATAAAAGCAGTGCCGGATGACCCTTATATCGCTCCGCCAGCTTGTGGACCAAGGCTTCGGCATAATGTCGGAACGTAGGGCTATTAGGGCAGGAGTTATGTCTTCGGCCAAACTTTCTTTTTTTCCCATCGGTGGTTACGGTTAGAATATCCGGGTACTTCCTCGCCATCCAGGCCGGATGAGCAGCCGTCCCGGTTCCTAAACAGGCATACATCCCATTCTCGTGCAGCTTGTTCATGACCTCGTCTAACCATCCAAACTCGTACGTCTCCTCATCCGGTTGGTTGAGTGCCCACGAGAACACATTAACTGTTGCAATATCAATGCCTGCAAGCTGAAACAGCCGCATATCCTCATCCCATATGTCCTTCGGGAACTGCTCTGGGTTGTAGTCGCCGCCATACATAATTTTGGGAAATGTCCGGCTAATCATCGAATCGCCCCCTGAAGTGTTAATGGAATGTTTGCTTCGCTGTCTATACCTTCAAACGTAACTGGCTCCGGCCACCGTTTGCTCAACTGCATCGGCGATCCGTCTCTTGCCGAAAATGGCTTCAGCCGCAACTGGAAAGTCGTTTCCTTCGGATGAAGCAAATATTGATCTAACGGGGGAGCTTCCCCGCAGCTATGATTGCCAATCGGAGCCTGCTGATAATCCAGGTTCACGATCGTTTCGTTTAACCGGACTAAGTCGGTTGTATGTTTCGCACTCGCTAGATTCGCCGTGGAATAATGACTCGCGCTTACATCGAACATCGGCAATCCGCCTATAAACAATCCCGTTCCTAGCGTGTTGGTTACGGTCGCCCATCGTGCTTCCGCTTTATTCCCATGCTCCTGCGGCTTAATATAGGGAACGTATTGCTCCTGCACCGTTCCCGCGTAGACGCCAAGCCGTCCGCTTTCCTTACGGTCGATATAACATTCGTGCGGGCCAAGCCCGAACCAAGATAATCGATCGAAGGCGCCGGGCATGACCATCTGCAAGCCCAGACGTGGTAATGGAGGGAGTCCTGATCGCGGAGTCACACGGACTGACAGGAAAACATCCCCTGATCCGTAAACCGTATACACCTGACAGGTCTCAAAACAGGTGCCTAATCCCGCTGCGCCAAGCGTCGCTTTCACCGTAATTTGCGCCGCATGGTTGCCGAACGGAAGCACAGAAAACTCATTCACACGCTGTTGCAAGGCATCGTAACCGGTTTTTCTCCATTCTTTGGCTTGACGGCCATCATTATCAATGGGCGCTCGCCAAACATTGACTTTCGGGCCAGACTGCAGAAGCGGAATTCCGTTATATTCGTATGCGTTCAAGGTTCCGTTGTTTTTGTCCCAAACCATACAAAAATCATTACCGCGTACTAGCAGGCTTGAGCTCTTCTCTTCCATCCGTAAGTTGTGCATCGGCTTCACGTTCATTAGCGGTGCGCCACTCGGTACAGTGGAAAGCGGTAAATCCGCCCACGCCACTTCATGTCCATGCAACGCCCACCGTGTCTCCTGCCGCAAAGTAAACCGAATACGGAGCCAGCATTCGCCTTTCAATTGCTCATATGTCTTACTGAAAGGTACGGCAATATCGGCTTTTCCTCCCGGTGGCACATCGGTTCTCGGAAGCTCTCCCTGCTCCACAATGTCCCCATCATGCAGCAGCTGCCACGTCCCATTCAGATGATCAAGTGATAAGAAGTCGTAGCGATTCTCGATACTTACGATGCCAGATTGCATATGGACCGCACGAACCTTCACAGGCTCAATCACTTTTTTGAACTCAATCAGAGATGATTTGATCGTTCGATCCGGAAATACCAGACCGTCAATGCAAAAGTGCCCGCTGTTCGGATGATCGCCAAAATCGCCGCCATACGCGTACCACTCTTTGCCATCCTCTGTCTGCTGCCGGACTGCAAGGTCTGCCCACTCCCAGATCATGCCGCCAAGCAGCCGGGGATATTGATAAATAGCCTCCCAATATTCCTTCAAGTTGCCGGATGCATTCCCCATGGCATGCGCAAATTCGCACATGAGGAAAGGTCTTGGATCTTCCGTTTTCTCTCCTTCTTCAATCAGTGCATCCAGCGAGGGATACATGCAGCTCACAATGTCTACGACCCCAGCATCTTTGGCCCGTTCATAATGAATCGGACGAGTCGGATCTGCTGCCCGTACCCAGTCAGCCATCGCATCATGATTAGCTCCATAACCTGATTCATTCCCAAGAGACCAGATGATGATGGATGGATGATTTTTATCCCTCTCCACCATGCGGCGGGCACGGTCGACGAACGCTTCTTTCCATCGTTCATCCTGGGCGAGATGGCTTTCATTGCCAATAAAATGACAGCCATGGGTTTCGAGATCCGCTTCATCGATGACATAAAGCCCATAACTGTCGCAAAGATCAAGCCATCGTGTATCATTCGGATAATGCGATGTGCGCACGGCATTCATGTTGTGCTGCTTCATGAGGCGGATATCCTCGACCATGGCCTCCAGCGGTATGGCATATCCGAGATCGGAGTGGAACTCATTGCGGTTTACTCCTTTGAGCGTAACGGGAGTGCCGTTGATAAGAAGCCGCCCGCTTCGGATAGCTATATCGCGAAAACCAACGGAAACGCTTACAGATTCTAGCGAAACCCCTGTCTCGTCCTCCAACACCAAAACTAACGCGTATAAATACGGAACCTCCGCTGACCATTTGTGTGGAGCCGTGATGGGAATGTGCATGTTGAGCAATTTATTATCCGTTAGCGAGAAGGCATCGGTTTTTCCGGTGTAAATCATTTGGCGCTTTTCGTCCATCAGTGAAACGTTTACTGTATGGTTGTGTGCCGCTCGATTTGAAAAACATGCAACCGACATCCGAAGGCTAAGTTCTGCATCTTGCTTATTTTCACTGAAGCTGGTCTGTACAGAAACATCTTGGATATGCACATCAGGTGTTGCTTTCAAATACACGTCTCTGAAAATACCGCTTAGCCGCCATTTGTCCTGATCCTCCAAATAGCTGCCATCGCTCCATTGATAGACCTGTACGGCAACCGTGTTCTCTCCCTCTTTCAGCATTGAAGTCACGCTAAATTCGCTATGCATGTGGCTGCCTTGCCCATATCCGGCCAATATCCCATTCACCCAGACATGAAAAGCGGAATCAACACCTTCAAACACGAGGAACACTTGCCGATCCTCCCAGGTATCCGGTAGATGAAAGCTTCTACGGTAGCAGCCAGTTGGGTTATCGTTTGGAACATGCGGCGGATCAATGGGAAACGGATAATAGCTGCTGGAATAATGCGGCCGTCCAACTCCCTGCATCTGCCAATTGCCAGGAACGGGCATGGCCGACCAATCATCGGTCTTGTAAGAAGGGTCGTAGAAGTTCTCTGGCGCCTCCGACGGACTTAAAGCGTACTGAAATTTCCAGCTCCCATTTAGCGATTGGAAGTATGGCGAAAGCGCTCGCTCACCAAGAAGCGCCGTTTCTACATCTGCATATGGCATGTAACCAGTATTGGAAGGCTCCATGCTGCGCCCAAGCACCTCTAGGTTCTCCCAATCCGGAATTTCTTTCTCTCTCATCGAAATGCCCTCCTATCTTTCACCTTCAACCGAGTGTATCCCTGAAACGCAAAGCGTTATTTAAAACTAGCGCAATGACCCATGATGGGTTCCATTTATTGCTGTGTCCCCGGTGATTCCAGTAGGTTTGAAAAAAACCTTCTCCTTGCTCACCGATAACCGTAAATCCCCATTCGCCCGGCTTCGTACAAATGCCCTGTCCCATCGCATCCAGTGACACTCTTCCCCACCGTTCATATTGCTCCTTGCCTGTTAAACGGCCAAATTTCCAAAACTCGTAGGTTGGAAAAAATACATCCAAATGATGGTTTTGTACACTGACGCCAGGCCATCCAACCGCACTAAAATCCGTGTTCCGGAACGCTGAGCCCTGATTGTATGCCGGATTCCACACATAAACGAAAGTTAACAGCCAATCCGCAGAGATTTCAGCCCATTCCTGATACCGTTCATCCCTAGTCAAAAGAAACAGTTCGTAGGCAGCCAGGAAAAAATACATGCCTGCTTCTTTGTCCTCACACTTAGCATCAAGAGTAGAGCGAGCAAACGGCCGTTCGAACGTCTCGACATGCAGTTCGTAATAGCGCTGCATCATCGTTCCAGCGAATTCTAAATATTTTTTCTCCATGGTGATCCCATACGTTTTCACGAGAGCGATCAAACAAGGTAGACCCGCTGCCGTTATCATGTCATCTGCTGGTAGGCCATCCATTAGCCATGCGGAAGGATAGATACCTGCCGGAAGAGCTCCGCCAAGTAAGAATTCTGCGGATTCGCGTAGAGCCTGGGTCCAGCCTTGCGGAACTTCTAGACCGCTTTCACGAAATAGCAGCGCAATTTCCGCCAAATCAGCGATCGTTTCACCGTAAGCCCGGCTTGAGACAACAGGCTGCTTGTTCCAGTAAAAGTCGTCCCAAACTCCTTCATCTAGGCGGTACATGCTGTGTCTCACACCCGGCACTTGGGTACGGCTCTGCGATACATAAAAATCAACGGCACGAACACATCTAAGGACTCGTTCTTCCTGTCCGCTTTCAATGCCTAACTTGGCATCGCACCAAGCCAGCTTCAAGCACTGCCCCGTCCAACCGTACATATAATGCAGCGGATGCTTGGAGACATTTCCGTTCTGATTGGCATCGGTAAACTTCACGTAGCCTGCGGCACCCCGCTCCCCGGTTCTATAACGATCATCCATCGCGTTCGTCTTAAGTCTGATCATCTCATCCAGAGATAGCGGACTCTTCCCCACTGGCGCGAAAAGCGGTATGCTTTTACGAACAATTTCACGAAACGCATGCCCTGGACGATCTGCTATTCCCCAATCCAGCGCATACATTTTGGTTAACGTGCTGCCTTGTGCGAAATCCATATATCCTTCGGGATAAGGTGCCGTTATGTTTTTAGCTATAAAATAAGTATCTTTCTCACCGTTAAACATGAGAACGCCGCTTAGCGCGACTGCTAGGCTGCGACTTTCCTCTTGAATCGCTCCGAGCGAGCCATAATGCACAACTCCATCCTTCGTTTCCACATAGTCAGGGATGGAGAACAAGGAAAAAAATCGTGTCTCCTCTTCCTCCCACTCCACATTCACGCAGGGAATTGGCAGCCGGTGCTCTTCGCAGATATAGCCATTGCCCGGCCCCACACCAAGCCTTGGAACGATCCGCTTCGGATCAGAGGAAGGATTATTATTGTAAATCAGGTGGGGGATCGTCACCTTTTCCTTGCTTCGCTTCGGAAGTGCGAAAAGGAGGCCTACGGCTGTTTCACTAATTAAATGATCACTTCGATTCTCCCAACTCACATGCACGCGCAAGAGATCATTCTCGTCAAAAGTCAGACTCAGCGTAACGTACAATGCTTCTAATGAACCGCTGATCTGAAGCAAACCGGACTCTTCCGTCACTTCCACATTGGAAAGCCCCGGTGTATTCAGCTGCCACGGTTTTCCCGTGGAATAACAAAACATCTCATCCAGCTGCCCTGTGAAGAAGGGTGAGTGCTCACCCTCTGATCTAAGAGTGAGCTGTAAGCCTTCTTGCGTGACTGCTATCTCTGCTCGTCGCTTCTGACTGCGGCTAACAATGGCGTACAACACTCTGGGCTCACTCCTTTCTCACTCATCAAGGTAACCAGCAGGCGGTCAAGTGTTGGATTAAATCCGACTCTGCCAGCTAATGGCAGGCAAATGAAGAACATGAGACCTTTGCCCACACGTTTCAATCCTACGACAGGGAGCTTCCGCTTCCCCGGTGTCTCCGAATGAGCCTGGTAGGCAAAAACAATAGGTTCTATTCCCTCGCCCTGCAAATGGCTATTGGTCATTCCATCCAGCCGATCTGTCGTCAAATTGTAAAAGTAGGCGTAATCGTCTGGTTTTACGCTAGGCATGTTAAGACCTTCAACTTGCATAGAAAGCGTATACACTTCTCGTAATTTCACCGTTTGAATTTGTGTATCATCAAGATCCCATGTACCATTGTCACCGTGCTTCAGAATACATACAGCGGTTGCGCCATGACGAACTTTGGAGAGGATAGCTGTCCGCTCGGTGTTGAATGCTTCTGGGGAAGATACAACAAGTGTGCAATCCTCCTGCGCCTCACCCGTATAACTCTCTCCAGCAACATCCAGCAGTGAACCGAGCAGCTCTGACGCTGCATCGAGAAAAACGACCTTCTGGGGTTTCTGGATTCTCGTCCTTGCAAAAGCCTCAAAAGCAAATCGTTCCGCGTTGATTACATGCCCGTCTTCATCTATCAATTCCGCATCCACATACAATTTCTGTCTATCATGGACGGAAGGCACAGAGAACCGAATCGAACCCGCATACAGCGATGAAGCCATTGGTAATGGACTGGCTATTTCGTAATGTGCGTAGTCCCTTGAATCGTCTCGCAATGTCGCCACAATTCGGCACTTCCCATATTCCTTTGCTGTATCGTTCAAAAGCCACGCTTCTATTTCCAGTGACTCTCTCTCGTAAACCTTCCAGCGGTCGCTTCGCAAATTAACGCGAACAGGTTCCAAACTTTCTTTATAAGTGAAATACGCTGGTTTCGGTTTTCGATCGACACCTACAAGAGCTTTCATCCAACCGGCTGGCCACGCGTCAATTAGCAGATGGATGGCGGTAGACACAACAAGGTCTGCCCTTCTGCGCCATGCATCCGTCATCAGCTTCGTTGCTAAACTTTGATGCTTCTGACTAGCCTGAATCCAACCTTGCATGGTCGTTTGTTCCGCATACCAATCTCCGTGAAGATTGTAGGTTTGGGCGCCATGGATGTCATTCGGCAGCCAACGATCTTGCTCTAGTGTTGGGAGCCATTCCTTGGGATAACGGCTTAACATAAGTTCCGCATGATCCAGACCTTCGGTCCCATACTCTCCGCAGCCCGCTTTCCAACCCTCTCTGATTGTAGGAAGGAACCCTTTGTACATTTTCCCAACCGGAATGACGTTGTTCGTATACCACAAATTATAACAATGAAAATCGGGCAGCCCTTCACGTGTAGGCGGATTATAGTCCCCTTCCACGTTCTTAACAACACGATCCGGATTCTCAACAAATATCGCTTGCCTGGAGGCTACGAAAAAAGCTTCCAGCTCATTTCTGTGCAAATAGCGGTGGCCCTTGCGTCTTTTCTCAGTCCTAGAAGGCTCGTTGATCAGTGATACCATAATAGAGGATGGATGGCTGCGAATCAGCCTTTCCATCTCTGCTGCTTGCTTCACGCCTTCGACGAATTGATTTCGGCGAATAAATCCGAACGTGGGCAAATCGCATTGATGCATCATGCCGAGCATATCGAAATAATCATAGATTTCTTCCTGCACGGGGCGTTGTGTAATTCGGTAAAAATTCAAATTCGCTATCTTGGCAATCAAAATATCATCGATTAATTGTTCAAAATCGTTGTTCATCACGCACTGCTGCAGATGCCCCATTTCATTGGCGCCTCTTAGTATGATCGGATGATTGTTCAAATAAAGCGTGCCTTTCGGAACCTGCTGCTCATCCATATGGAATTTGCGCATACCGAATGTGCGATCCCGGCTATCGACGCAGTGGCTGCCGTTCTTTACTTCGATACGTACGGCATACAGGAAAGGGGATTCGGGTTCCCACATTTGAAACGATGGAAATTCTACTTTATAACGGAAATAATTAATGCCTGGCCCGGCATAAGCCACTGTAAATGAGATGGGCTCTATGCCTTGCCCCTCAAAATTCTGAGGCATAATTTCCAGTTCCAACTCAAAATTTTCCATCACACGCGTCGTGGTGTTCACCGCATCAATCCAAACTTCCACTGATCCGCTGTCAATATCCGGTCTAACGAAGACATCCTGGATAAATAGTTCTGACCGCTGTTCCAGAAACACCTTGTTGTAAATGCCCGCTCCCGGCGGACAGTGACTCCAACCGTTGTAGGGATCATCCCACCCTGGACCCGTCGCAGCATATATTTTATCCCCATCCAGCTTCGTTCCCCCGACACCCATCATGGGGATGTCCGTCTGAACCTCAACGACGAGTGTATTGTTTTCCTGCAAAAAGTCTGTCACATCAAATTCGAACGGTGCGAAAAAACCCTCATGACTGCCAATGCATTTGTGATTGAGGTATACCGTCGTTTTATAATCAACACCCTTGAATACGAGATAAACTCGTTTTCCTTCTGGCATGCCGGGATAGGCGAACTCACTGCGATAAAATCCCGTCCACTTGCCATCTTCCCCCGTAGGTCCGCGGAAATCAGGGATGGTCACAGCTTCCCAATCCCCTGCACCATCCAGTACGCGAGTAAAACTCACATCTGTAGGCGTTTGATAGCGAAATTGAAATTGACTGCATACTTGCCGATCTCGCGTCATCGAAGGGGCTGGTACTAAATTTCTCATATAGGGTCTATACTTCTCACGCTGGAGCTTCAATTCTTCATAAAATCGAACCATCTGCTCATCGAATGTAAGCTCATTTACGCGCTTAGCTTTATCTGTGCTTGATGCGAAATATTTTTTCTCATAAGTTATAGGCGGAATGTCCCGCAGTTCGTCTTTGTTTCCGGGATGTTCACGAAACGCAATTTCCGCGAACTGATCCAAACGTTTAATTGGCTCCAATCACATCTCCACCTTACTTCTCGTCATACCCTCACGATTTCATAATCTAACGTATAACCTTCTTCATCTTGCGGATACATGCTTACTTCCGTCGATCCGAATCGCTGTGTCCAGCACCGTTTCTCATCTAAGAATGGCTCTACGGCTTCTTTCACTTCACTTGTCATAAAATCATTCGTCACGATCCAACTTCCGAAGCCTGCTCGACCGCTTTTCCTTTGTTGTTCCGAACAATCCGGAGGAAGGAGCCAATCCGCGATGACAACAATGGCCCCGTCTTCTGCCTTTTTCGTAATCATTGCAAATGTGTCTGCCGAAAGCGTAGTTCCACCGACAATAATTAACTTGGGCTGACCTAGTTTATCTGCAGTTACGTGATCATCAAATGCAAGAACATTGGGTAGCGGATAAAATAAAGGATGTACCCGTCTACCTGCAGCTCCGTCAAATCCTTCCACGAGAGGGAATTGATCAAGCGGTACGTCCCGCTTCAACTGATGTCTCGGGAAGTCGTACCCCGGAATATGCTGGCAGCTGCCGTGAGCCGGAATTGTTCCTCGACTAAGCAGATGCCAAATGTGAAATACGCTCTGGCTTTGCGTGATATCTTGCGTCTGAAGTGTGCGATTGCCATAAAGCCGTTCATTTTGACCATAATTGCTATCATCCGAATGAATAACGGCTATATCAGGATCAGCTTGGGAGTGATGCCAAGTTAGCGGGTTCTCAGGAATGAATTTCCGCACGAACTGCAGCCAAACCTCTCCGAATTCCGTCTTCATGAAGCCTTCTGGCTTATGTCTGAGCAGTACGTCGATATTTTCTACGAACAAATGGGTTGGCCCCATCAAGTAGCCCATCTTCAAAGCGGACTCAAATTCCTGCGGAGAATGTCCAGGGAATCCAGGAAACCTTGTAAACCATTTGCCTGTATCAGGTCCCCATAAATCGGCACAAATCCACAACGCCCGCCCATATTGCTTGGCTGCTCCTAATGCTGTAGACAGCTGCAGCGATTGGAACGACTCTTTCATGATTTTCGGACAAAGATCCATCCCAGCTCTGGCAAATGTGTGAAACATGGTAGGAAACACATGCTCCGCTATTAAAGGGACAGACATACTCGCTAAACCCGCTTGCTCCACAATTCGACTCACGTGATTCGTACGGGATCTCACGGACTGTTCCACCTTGCTCCGCGCCTGTGCCACACTCAAACCGTCCGTGCTGCCCCAATGCGGGAACCATCCATCCTTACGGTACTGTCCAGCGTTTATTTGCAAATGCTCCGGCTCATCGTACAGCAGTCCGATGCATCGTCCTGAGGTAGAGGCTTCGACAATCGCCTGATCAGGAATGTCATACCGATTGGTCCCTTCCACCCAAGGTCCGTTAATGTTGCCGTATTCGTTTCCAAGACAGATGTCCATCCCTGCTGCGGTTATATCTGCAACCACGTCCCAATGATCGGTGCCTGGAAGCACATGATGTACGTAGAAATCCGTTCCCAATTCACGCAAGCTATTTACAAAAGCACCTGGTTCCGGTTTCGGATCCTGGGAGGGACAGATGCTTCCTGTTCCCGTCCGCATGATGAGATCTGATTCCTCTCCCGCCCATGGATCCTGCCACGCTACGACTGGCCCCTGAATTCCTAGCTTCGGTTTATGCATCACCGGTGTTCTTCACTCCCCAGCTCGCCTCAACATTCGCGAAAGATTGGCGGATAATTGATAGGCAATCGGCCACTTCTTCCGGCTTCGCATGTTCCAGAATCAAGGGAACATCCGGCATCCGGCGAGCAAGGAGCTCTGCATACACATTCCAATCCGCTTGACCTGCCCCGACCCGAGGTGTTGTGAACCCTTCGGCTCCATAAAGCGCATCTTTGGCATGCGCGATGGGACAATACTCGCCGATATGGTCAAACATGGTGGCCATCGCTTCAGGTTGTCTGCTCAAATCTTCTTGCTTCAAGTAGTTAAAGGGATCCATAATGAATGCCAAACCTTCCGTTCCTAGGCGCTCCATCATATCCTTAGCTTGTTCTGTGGTGGCAAGTACGTTGTTTACAAAACCTTCAGCTAGCAGAATGGCACCCTGCTTCACCGCCCGATTTCGCAAGCGATCTATGATTTGCAGCAGCTGCTCCCATGCTTCGGGGGTACGGTTCCCCTCGTAATCACGCCAAGCATTGGTCGGATGAAGACTCCCCGTCTCTGTCGCCATATACCTAGTTCCATAGACCGAACATAGGTCGATCATCTTTTCCAATTGCTCTAGCTTGACTTCCCTTTTTGCAAGATTAGGATTCATTAAGTTGGTATAACCGGATAAGCCGATCACCGTGATCCCCTTATTCTCAAAAATCGATCGAATTTTCTCAGCTCGGGTGGGTGAAAATGGTTGGTCATCCATCACCTGCATCGCTTGCTTCGGATCAACTTGCACGTATTTCATGCCCTGATTCCGTGCATCTTCCGCCATGGCTTCCGCACTCCAGCCCATATAGATGTAGCTCATAAATCCGAGTTGGTTCATCCCACAACGCTTCCTTTCAGCAAATCCGCTCTTTCCACTACACACGCTTGTTGGCTGGAGTTTACCATCGCAGTTGTTAACGCCACCGTTTGGATATTATCCTCCGCTGTGACCGGCGGGAGATTGCCTTCCTCTAGCGCCGTCATGAATGCGATCATCGAACCAGCGAAAGCATCCGGGAACCATGTTCCTTTAAGCTTGATTTCATGAATGACATTCTTGTGTTTATTCAGTGCCATATAGAGCGTATCTTGCGTGCACCACAGGCTTCCTTCTGTCCCGTCAATCCACCATGTATGGCTGTGTGAGCGGCTTGCTTTGGCAATATTGTTAAAATGCAGCGTCGCCATGAGCGGGTTTCTGCCCCCTTTAGGCCCAAACTCTACATTCGCCGAATAGATAAGAGGGTCGATTGCGTTTTGCTTGGGTAACTGAGCTGTCGTGCAGTGTACTCTTGACCATTCCTCTGGATAAGGATTGAAATATCGGCAGAGGTCCACATAGTGCACACCGTGGTCGACAATGTTGAAATTCTTCATCGTTGTCCACCACCAGCCAGCCTGATCCTGGAACGAGCGCATATGATGATGGATGCTGTATACTTCCCCAATCAAGTCCTGCTCCAGTACCGTTTTCAGCGCTTTATGCGCTGGTGCAAAGCGAGCTTGCTGGTTGACTCCGAGGATAATCCCCATCCTGTTGGCCTCTTCGCTCAGGCGTTCTGCTTGTGCAAGATCCAGGGCTAAAGGCTTTTGGCACAACACGGGCCTTGGTGCCTTCCCGATTAACTTCAGCACTTCCAGTCGCGGTTCAGGATGGATAGCCAGATCGATTACACCTACATCTTCCCTCTCGAGTAGCTGATTAACATCCGTCGTCCAGAAGGGGATATTGAACTTTTCCGCTGTGCTGCGTGCTGCTTCCTCGTTGACATCGCAGCATGCAGCGATGTGCAAACCGTATTTGCGGTATGCTGGTAAATGTGCCGTATTCGCTATACTGCCGCAGCCGATGAGGCCGATTCCGTATTCATTTACATTAGTGAGACGCTTCTTATTAGGCAAATAATCGTCTGGTCGAATGAACTCCATAGCTACACCTCTTTATTTCTTACATTACACGAGGATGGAAAAACATTTATAGGGTGTTCATGCTTTTTTGTAGGGAGGATTCAACCACGTTGGCTTTTCAGCGTGAAAAGCATCGAATTGTGGCGAGTGGGGGGATCTGTGGTGGGTGATTGCTTGGCGAGTGCGTGCTGCAGCGATAAAAAACATCGTTGCAGCTTCGCAACGATTCAATTTCTATTCCGCAACGATATAAAACATCGTTGTGGTTTGCTTTTATTCGCTGTGACGCGGGGAATCCCCGCTGCAGCGATGAAAAACATCGTTGCAGCTTCGCAACGATTCAATTTCTACTCCACAACGATATAAAACATCGTTGTGGCTGGCTTTTGCTCGCTGTGACGCGGGGAATCCCCGCTGCAGCGATGAAAAACATCGTTGCAGCACCGCAACGATTCAATTTCTACTCCACAACGATGTAAAACATCGTTGTGGCTGGCTTTTGCTCGCTGCGACACGGGAATCCCCGCTGCAGCGATGAAAAACATCGTTGCAGCTTCGCAACGATTCAATTTCTACTCCACAACGATGTAAAACATCGTTGTGGCCTGTTTTTATTCGCTGCGACACGGGAATCCCCGCTGCAGCGATGAAAAACATCGTTGCAGCTTCGCAACGATTCAATTTCTACTCCACAACGATGTAAAATATCGTTGTGGCTGGCTTTTGCTCGCTGCGATGCGAGCGTTCCCGGGCATAGCTTAGCAACTCTTGCATAGCTAGCATTTAAGCTTCCATTTATGCTATAATCATCCAATACATAATTGGTTGTGAAGCACACGCCGCTGCCCGATTTCAGGTTATCCTGACGGGAGGCGGCTTTTTACTTTTCATAAGGAGGATACAGGTTTGACATTTGAATTAGCTTATTCAGCATTTATGCAAAAACATGCAAAATCGCGGCAAGGAGAGGCGAAGAGGCGCTTAACGGAAGGGCACGGACATGCAGAAAAGTTATTTCTGCAGCAAGTTTGGTGGCCTGCCTTCAAAAAACTTGATCATCTCACACCTGAATATGAGATTCATGATTTCCGTGATGGCACACGATTTATTGACTTTGCGTTCATTCATGGGCATGTTCGACTGGCAATTGAAATCGACGGTTATGGTCCACACTTGCAAAAGATTTCCCGATCACAGTTTTCCGATCAATGGGTACGGCAAAATCATTTGCTGCTAGATGGATGGAAACTGCTGCGTTTTTCCTTCGATGACGTGCAAAACAAACCTAGAATGTGCGAGCAAATGATCCAACAATTTATGGGAAAATGGTTGGGAAATCTCTCTTCCAGCTCATATGACAAGCTTACGGTTGAAGAAAAAGAAATCATTCGTACTGCGTTCCGCAATCAAAGAAAAATAAAACCTTCTCACGTTTGCGAAGCCTTGAACGTAGAGCAACAAAAAGCACGCAGCATACTCCGGAACCTACTCACTAAAGGGATACTTGTACCCGGAGGTCGTGGTCAGCAGCGACTGTCCCTGTACCTGTTATCACCTTCTGTTTCTGCCGCTGAATTTATCGATCTTTGACAGGGTAGTTGGGGGAAGTCAGCTTCTGGGTGAATAGTGTTGACTGGTGAGGTCGAGGTCAGCTCTTGGGTGAATTGTGTAGTACGTGAGGTCGTAATCAGCTACTAGGTGAATAGTGTTGGCACGTCAGGTAGAAGTCAACTCGCTAAAGCACCTAAAACAAAAAGGCCGCCATAAATGGCAGCCTCACAACTCAAATATTAGTAGCTTCTTTCAAACTTTCACTCTCCGCTTTCGTTCCGAGCGATAGCACATAACGTTTGCCCGTCTCAGCATGGAAAGTAAGTATACCAGACTGATCCTCCAGTACCGCCTCCACAGTAGCGCCGTCGGATTCTACAATAAGTGGCAATTGGCCGCCTTTGTAAACAACGGTGCAAGCTTGGCTATACTTGGCTTGGATGACGCAGCGAGTCATCGCTCCATCTTCCCAAGCCATGTCGATTTCGAAACCGCCACGGGCTCTCAAACCGCTAACCGCTCCTCGGGCCCAAGCGCTCGGCAAGGCTGGAAGCAGGTTGATCTCCCCTCGGTGAGACTGCAGAAGCATCTCTGCGATGCCGGCTGTTCCGCCGAAATTGCCATCGATCTGAAACGGCGGATGATTGTCGAACAAGTTCGGCAATGTGGAATGCGAGAGCAGCATGCGAAGATGCTCATATGACTTCTCGCCATCTTCCAAACGAGCAAAGAAATTAATGATCCAAGCCCGGCTCCAGCCCGTATGGCCGCTTCCGGCTTCCAGTCTGCGCTCCAATGTTCGTTTGGCAGCATTCGCCCACTCCGGCGTGTGGCGCACATGAATCATTTCACCTGGGTGCAAGGCGAACAAGTGGGAAATATGGCGGTGACCTGGATGCACTTCATCCCAGTCCTTCACCCATTCTTGCAGCTGCCCGTGCTTCCCGATTTGCGGCGGTGGCAGCTTGCGAAGCTTGCGTTCCCATTCTTGCCTTGTTCCTTCATCCATTTTCAGACGCTCAGAGGCATCGATACAGGCACGGAACAAAGAATAGATGATCTGTGTATCCATGGATGGACCTATGGTCAAACAGCCGACACTGCCATCAGCACCGATAAACTTATTTTCAGGTGAAGTGGACGGTCCAGTGATCAGGTGTCCATTTTCATCTTCAAACAGATAATCCAAGAAAAACTCCGCTGCTTCCTTCATGATCGGATACGCCCGGTCGCGAAGGAAACGCTCATCCTGCCCATACCGGAAATGCTCCCAGAGATGTAAAGTTAACCAAGCAGCGCCCATCGGCCAAATCGATCCAGGCATAAAATTGCCCTCAATTTGGGTAGCTCCCCACATGTCGGTATTATGATGCGCAACAAACCCTCTGCAGCCGTAGACCTCCTGCGCTGTTTTCCTGCCATTTATACGCATACGATCAATTAAATCAAATAACGGCTCGTGGCATTCGGGCAGGTTACACACTTCCGCGTGCCAGTAATTCATCTCCGTGTTGATATTAATGGTGTATTTACTCTCCCACGGCGGTGTAAAGCTTTCATTCCATATCCCTTGCAAATTGGCCGGATTAGATCCGGGACGAGAGGAAGCCATCAATAAATATCGGCCATATTGGAAATATAATTGTGCTAGCCCAGGGTCACTTCCGCCTTCTTTGAACCGCTGCAACCGAGCATCGGTAGGCAGTAAATCCGCTTCTTTACTTTCTTCCGGACGTCCTAACTCCAGCTTCACACGTTGTATCCGGCTGGTATGATCCGCAAGGTGGTCTCGCTTAACTTTATCGTACCCTTTGCCCGCCGCATGCTCTAACTGACGCGTACAGATGGCAATCGGGTCTGAGTGACGAAAGGATGTTTGCGCCGCGATATAGATCGTTACAGCTTCTGCCTGAACGATGAGGAAATCACCAATCACTTTCACCGAACCACCGTCGGGAACCGCTTTCACCGCCGCACAATAGGTGACTCCACCTCGGCCATTTTCACCGCTCATCACCAGTGTGTCGTTGGCAATTTTTTGGGTGCCTTCATCAAAAGGTCTGCGGCTCAAATGCATGCGCAGATTTAACTTGGCTGGCCGATCGCACTTGATGCGAATGACGATGACTTGGTCAATCGCACTGCTGAACATTTCCCTGGAATGCTGAATATCATTCAGGCAATACCCCACTTGCGCGACACCTTGCTCGATGTCCAGCTCCCGGTAGTAGTTGGAAATCATCTTCTTTTCACCATCGTGGTAAATTTGAAAATCTCCAAGCGGCTGATAAGGATGCAGCGATTTGGGAATCGACATCATGCCCATTTGCGCGAGCTCTTCAGCCTCGATTTGTTTCCCTTTCATCAATAACTGGCGGACCATTGGAAAGTATTTCTGCCCCTCTGGGTTATCACCGTTAACAGGTCCTCCATACCATACGGAGTCCTCATTTAGCTGCAGTCTCTCGTTGTTCACTTTGCCGAATATCATGGCGCCTAGACGTCCATTGCCGATTGGAAGCGCATCGTTCCAAGATCTTGCCGGTTTTTCGTACCACAATTTTGTTCCGTTGGCTGAATTTCGTATTTGTTTCATCAGCATCACTCCCTAAATTTTTTGAATGCGTAACGCGTAATAGAGTTTTCCTGGCAAATCGATTCGAAAACGTCCTTCATGTTTGCCCTCTATCGGGGTAATGTCCATATGCCATGTATCAATTAAATCCACTCGGTAAGCACCCTCTGGTAATGAAAATTCGCGATACGCAAAGCGGTGTGGGCCAAAATATTGCAAGTAATATTCACCCCGAACTGATAATGTCGCTGCATCATAGCTATCGCTCGTATAAGCCAAATGAGTGGGAGCTTCTTCAATGATTCCTTTTAAAAATTCGATTCTCCGCATGCTTTTTCCTTGCAGTTCTCCACCATGCGACCACCATAATATGTTCTCGGCATTCCAGTACGTTTCCCCATGCGTCACATACCCGCCTCGGCATGTCCCCTCCCAGATCCGGCAAAGCAATTCTTCGGGTGTTAAGCTGCCCCATCTTGTATCCAAATTGCCTTCATAACCGCATTCGTCAATAATGACCGGCTTGCCGTATTGTTTGGTACATTCCGAAATAACTTTCACATCGGCATGATGGATGCTGGCATGTGTCGTCCATGGTGTGCCAAAATCATACCATGTTTTGCAATTATGAATAGACCGTAAATGATTTCCATAATCACAATCCTGAATAATCCGAAATAATCGGCTCCAATCATCCAATTTTTTATGGGTCATTAAATCGTATTCGTTCGCAAGTGACCACCAAACATGGCTGTATGCTGCGAAACGAGCGACGACATAACGCACATAGCGGTCATCCGCTTCTTGCGGCATCCGGTCAAATCCCCAGCGTCCTTCATCATAGGGATGAAACAAGACGAGTTCCGCCTGAATGCCCAGTTCGGCCAAATCGCTGACCCGCTTCTCCAGATGCGCGAAATAGTCGGGAACGATCCTTGTATAATCAAAACCGGATTCAGGCGATCCTTCAAATGGATAACGATCAGGTTCCCGATCATTCAGCATGTACGACTTCGGGAAAACCAACATTCTAACTTTATTAAAAGGCGCATTACTTAGCGTTCGCAAAGTTTGCTCCTGTACGTCTCTGTTTTGCAGATGCCACACATAACTCGTCGTACCGACTGGCGTATACCGTGTTCCGTCCGCATACCCGAAATAGGCAGAGTCCGTTACTCTCACTGGGCCGTGGTTGTTCGACTGCGCAGCAGTGACGCAGCTAAACTCCCCCTTCAGTTGATCCATTTCCGTGGACGAACATGAAGTCTCGAAGCGCCATTGACCTTCTTCCTCTGGCATAAACCGGATACGGTACTTGCCGTTACCATCATAGAAGCCTTCGGCATAAGCCTCATTCAGTCCCTTCATGAACCGGGCGCTAAGCTGAATGTCCGTTAACGGGTTCCCCTGTGAGGGGCCGTCCAGCGTTAACTCGAACATGCCCCAGCGCTCTACTTCCCTTGTATAGATCAGCTTCATCTCCTCCTTCCACGTAGGCTGCCTATCCAATCTTTTGTATACGAAGCGCCATGTAAGGTTTTCCTGGCAGGTCTACCCTACAGCTCCCACTGAACGTGCCTGGCAAAGGTCTAATAGTCATCTGCCAAGTATCGATAAGTTCTATTCGGTAGGAGTCATCCTGCCTAAGTTCTAAGTCTTTGAACGCATGCTGATGACGTCCGAAGTACAGCAGTTTGTACGTGCCTTCCTCCGCTGTTTTCATCCAATCCGCTGGCCCTTCTTCCATCACTTTTCGCAAAAAAGCAATTCGCTCTGTGCTCTCGCCATACAACTTGCCTCCGGAGGAAATCCAGGCTCTCGTTTCTCGGTTGATGAAGGACTCTCCATGCCCGACAAATCCGCCCCTTGATAAGCCCTCCCAAAAACGGTGAGTCAATTCCTCGCCGGATATATTGCCCCAACGCCTAGAGCTGTTGCCTTCATAGGATATCTCGTCGATGACAATCGGTTTGGCAACGGCTTCACGCCAAGACGTCGTTAGCTCGGCCTCCCAATGCTGAATGCTTTGATGCGTAATCCAGGGCTTGCTAAAATCATATAAACTTGAAGATTTGTACATCTTCGTGCCGTTATGAATGGACCGCAAATGCTGGTACGGATCGTATCGCTGAGTTAGCTGAAGCAGACGGTCCCACTCTGGAATTGATTTGTATTTATTGAAATCATATTCGTTGCAGAGCGACCACCACACATTCCGAAACGAGGCAAGGCGGGCGATCACATAACGCAGATAAAAGGCATCCGTATCCGCGTCCATATTATCAACGCCCCAATACCCTTTATCATAGGGATGGAATAAAACGAGATCAGCTTCTATACCAAGCTGCATGAGATCACGGATACGATCTTCCAAATGGGCGAAAAATGACGGATTAAATTGCTTTTTGTCCAGATCCTCAGGGCAAGTGCCAGCAAAGGCTAACCTTAGCGGCGGCTGCATATCCCGTGTTGGCAAAAGACACATTCTCACTTTGTTAAAAGGCGAGTTCTTCAGTGTCTGCAGGGTGAGTTCTTCCAACTCATTGCTGCCATGGTGTGTCCAGTGGTAGCAGGTTGTGCCGAACGGCATATACGGAGTTCCATCCTCATAGGCGAATAAATACTCGTCTTTTACCCGCACAGTGCCATGGTTACCGGCAGATGGCGGTGTACATAGAAACTCACCGCTTAGCCCATCAAGCTCTTCATGAATACTACGGGTCACATATCGCCAAATGCCAGGTCTATCAGGCATGAATCGAACGCGGTACGTGCCGTCACCGTCATAAAAGCCGTCTGGTTCACACATATAGTTTTTATATTGAAATCGTGCGGAGAGCTTAACGTCCAGAAAAGGATTCCCTTCAACTGGACCTTTCAATGTCAGCTCAAATTGTGCCCACTGCTCCACTTCCCGCATGCTCTGCTCAATTGCCATAGGTTCGCAATCCTCTCCTTATCGCCAGAACTATCCGTTACTTAATCCCGGAATGAGCCATTGTGGCAATGACCTTACTTTGAAAAACAAGAAACATGATCAGGTTCGGCAAGAATAACAGGAGCGCAGCTGCAGCTGCAGCACCTTGCCTAGCCACACTGTTCGCCATACCGCTCGTTAATGTTTCCACATAGAACGGGAACGTCTTCATCGTCTCATCCTGCATATAGAAGGTCGACGTGCCTGCATCCTTCCAGGCGGAGTCAAAGGCGATAATCGCAATAGTCGCAACAGCCGGCATCAGCATTGGAATTACGATACTGATAAAAAGTCTGAGTTCCTTCGCACCATCTATCCGTGCAGAATCAAGCAGCTCATCTGGCAGTTGGTCAATAAACTGCTTCATAAGAAACACGCCGGTTGGTACAGCGACGAGCGGCAACACGTGCCCCCAATACGTATCGAAGATATGCAGCTTGCTAATGATCAAATATTTAGGGATTTCAACGGTTTCCGGTACGAATACCAGCGTTAGCAAAATCGTTGCAAACACCAGTTTATGCCCCGGAAACTTATGTTTGGAAATCGCGTAAGCACACATTGCGCTTGTCATCGTGATCAAAAATACAGCCATTCCTGTGACGATTACGCTATTAAATAAATAGCGGGAGACGGGAACCGCCGTCCCTTTGGTCGTAGCAAGCAGCTCTGCAAAGTTCTGCAGCGACGGTTCCCTTACAAAGATATTTGGCGGATAGATAAACAACTCCTGATAAGGCTTGAAAGCATGGTTAATGATGTAGACGATCGGCAGCAGCATGAAGATGCTCAGCGCGACGAGAAGCACGGCCGCAAACATCTCGAATGGGCTGAGTCGCCGAATCCCCACGCGCCTGCGCCACGCGTCCAATTGACGCATTGTCCCTGCAATTTTCATTTATTCTTCTCCCTTCGTTCCGAACAGCTTCCAGCTCAGCTTTTGGGCGAAATAAACGATGGTTAGCAGACACACGGTCAAAGCCGTCGCATAGCCGAGTTCAAACCGTTTTAGTCCATAGTCATCAATATGTGTTGTAATCATATGGCCCGCATACTCCGGTGTCGGATTCATACCAGACAACGCTGTCCCGATGGATGATAGCTGAATGGCTCCAACGATGGCCATGACGGCTCCGAACAACATTTGCGGCTTCGTGGAAGGAATCGTAATGTACCAGACTTCTTCTAGACGGCTTCGAATGCCATCCAATCTGCCTGCCTCATACAATTCGGGATTCACGTTGAGAATACCCGCTAACATGCCGAGGAACCCGATCCCCATGCTCTTCCACAGGGAGACAACGACCATAGATGTCATTAGATGCTCTTTACTTGTTACCCACTGGACTGGTTCGCTAATCAAGCTCATTTTTAATAAAAAGCTATTCAAGTAACCAATTCTGTCGCTGGATAGCATAGGTGTCCAAATGATACTCATCGCAACAAGACTTGCAAGCGACGGGGTATACATGGCAAGCGTGAACCATTTACGGTACACCCCGGGCAGAATCGAAATCAGCCAAGCAAGCATGAAGGCGCACACATAGCCGCCTGAACCCACAATTAGAGCAAATGAAAGCGTATTGGGAAGCGCATATTTAATCAGAATGAGATCTTGAGAAAGCATATAACGGAAATTATCCCACCCAATAAATCGAGGTGCTTCGATCGCGTTGAAATAAGTAAAGCTAAGCGCTAAGGCGGACAAAACCGGCAGCAAAATAAAAATGATGAAACAGATCAGGAATGGGGCGATGAATAAATACGAGACCCGATATTCCCAAAGCGTTTGCAGCCCCGATATCAGCTTATTTTTTCGGATTTTGACCGGTTGAAGCGCTCTTGGAAGCACTTGCGCTTGCACTTCACTTTTTAACATACTTATCCACTCCTTCCCATGGCTTGGTAATCACGGGTAAATTCAAAGATCGTACTAATTGTCCATTGGCATCAACGAAATGAAACTCCTGCATTTTCCTCTGGATTTCCCTGTCTACTTCTTTAATTGCGGTTTCGAGCGAAGTCCGATAATTCTCCCCGCCGATGACGGTTCGAGTCCAAGCGTTCGTAAGCTCGCGCTCCATATAATAGCTGCCTGGTACTTTCCCAACTTCACGGAACCATTTCCACTGCTCCAAAATCGCTTGAAGATCTTCTTCCTTCCAAGGAAGTTTAACAAAAGAATCTACGTTGGATGTGTACCAACGGAATGTAACCCCATTGAGCGTTTCCAAGTCGAGGCCGTATTTCTCCTGCACCTCTTCAGACATCCACCATTTCAGGAACTCCCAGCTTTCTTGCGGCTTCTTCGTGTGCTTGAAGATGGAGGATGCGAATTGATCGCCGCCGTTGCCACCTGTCCACCTAGCAACCGTTCCATCCGCTTGCTTGACGCCAGGAATCGGTGCCACGCCCCATACGCCATTGAGTTCAGGTGCAGCAACAGTCAATTGGAGATAACCATTTAAGTCAGCGATACCGATCGGATAGGAACCATCACGGAAATGCTGTACGAAGTTATCGCTTCGCTGATCGATTCCGTATTTATTTTGCAAATCCGTCCACTCTTTGAAAGCTTCGAAGCCTTTGTCCGTATTGAGACCTGTTCGAGAACCGTCCTGCTTGATGTACTCCAGACCATGCATTTGCATAAATATGCTGTGTTCAACCGGCGTGAAATTCATGCCATTTTGTTGAAGCACCGGCAGCATTCGGTACATATCATCCCATGTGTCCGGGACACTAAGCCCTAGATTTTGCAGAATATCTTTCCGGTAAAACATTACAGAGAACGTTTGCGTTTCCGGAACGCCATAATAACCTCCATCATAGAAATACGGCATCCACGCCCCCGGAGCGAACTGCTTATACACTTCATCGAAATCAGGGAATTGCTTTAAATCATAAACCCCATTACGAATGGCATAATCGAACGGCGTATCATGCGGCAAACCGATACCGACGTCCGGTGCCATCCCGGCCGCATTCATCAATAAGAGCAGCTTATCATCCTTAAGCAAATTAATTTTTACTTTAATGCCCGTTTGCGGTGTAAACGATTCATTCGCCATGCTTTGCAGCAAATTTACGTAATCCCGTCCACGGTTCATCCACACATTCAGCACTTGATCATCTGTTTTTTCAGAAACCTCTTTGCTTCTAAACGAGTTGAAGAAATTGATAATCGAACCTTGGATTTTCTCGGTAAACGTCGATTCCATTTTGGGAAAAGAGTTTTGAACCGGCACGATAAAAATTCGATCAATCTGCAGCGGCTGGGAGCTAAGCTGTTTGACCAAGTCAGCGAGCTTGCCTTGCATTTTATTCATCCTGCCTGCATCATAAGGAATTTCATCCGGGTACTTTAAAAGCGTTTCAATATCTTTGCTTACCGTCACTAGCCCTTGGGACAATGCATCAGAGCGGCCATTAATTGTTATCAACTGTTCTCTTGTTGTCGCAAGATTATCATTTAGTTCCTGTAACTGCTCAACGAATCCGGGTAAATCCTTTTTGAGATCCCATGTCCGGTTTTTGTCATCTACCCCGCCAGTCAGGGTGCGTAGATCCGTGGACAGCTTAACCAATGTGGCAATGGCTTTATCCATTTCTGCGCCAGCCGAAACAACAGGAGCTTGCGTGACACGCATCGAGATGGTATTGCTTCCTTTTTCCAAATAAAACTGGTAAGGCTCGCCTTCATCATTCGCTAACTCCCGCCCTTTCCAACCTGTTGCATAAGGGAATCGATAGGCTTTTAGCTCGGAAAACGGTACTTTCCCGTTAATCATAATCGTCCTGAACGATGAGCGATTTGAAACTAGTGATTGCTGCTGGCGCAACGCTATTTTGTAGAAACCAGCTGCTGGAACATCAAAGCTCCAGCTGATTTCTTGATTTTTCGACGACCAGTGACTTCCATCCAGTGTATTGTAGCTAATTTTCCCCCGCACATAGGGACTATTGGCAATATCATTATCAAAAGCGAGCGTTATCGAGGAATCATTTTTCCACCCGACCTGCTCCGCTTCGATTACAATGGGATCGGCTTCTACAGGAGCGATATTCTTAGGCTGCTCTTTTTTCACGACTTCATAATCTGCAACAGGCACAGGAGCTTTGAAAGAAAGAGACTCTAAGGCCATTGGATCACTACCCGCCAAGCGGATCTTATGCTTGCCAGGTGTCAAATTCCAAAGGAGAGGATCTAAATAAGCACCGGACATATCACGTAATTCCCAGGTCTGCCAACTTGAGATATCGTTTGCTGCCGGACGAATTTCATCCCCATTGTCATCTTTGACAATCGGCATTTTATCCTTCCAGTGGCGATATAGTTCAAGCGACTTGGATTCGAGGTAGGGAGCAACTCCGTCAACGCTTAGGCTGAGTGCGATCGGTTTACGATCTCTCGAATCTACAAATGGATGATACGACATCTCAATCGTATACAGTCCGCCTTGAGCGACGTCCAAATCATACTCAACCCATTCGTCCCCTTTGGCCTTCCAGACCAGTACGTTATTCTTGCCATCATACGACTCTACTGCAACATTCGCATTAGGCGACTTTCCTGTCATATCCGCAGCTGATAACGTCATGCTGCCGGTATGATTGTCTTTGGCGCCTTCCTTTTTCCAACCTTCAAGTACTTCCGCATAGGTAGGTATCAGATTTTTCGGTGAATTCGATGTTGCCTCCGCGCCTCCAGACGTGGAACTTGCTTTAGGCAATGCGCCGTTGGTGTCAGCCAGTGCTGATAGTGTAGGACCCAGCACGCATATGAGGGCTAACATGACGGACATCACTGTCCGTGTTCTTAATAACGCTTTCAACTCCATCCCTCCCGCTGCACCGCTCTAGTACCACAAATTCTCAGTGGTTTCTTTATCGAAAAACAGTGCTTTCTGCATATCTATAGTTAAAACCAGCTTCTCATTGTCTTCAAAGTCATGATCTGCCTGTGCCCTGGCGATGAGCAGTTTAGGCACCCCGATGTCCAAATACAAATACATGTCCGCGCCCATTAGTTCATTCAATTTCTGAATGCCAGTAATTTGCGAATGGGGATTTGCCTCCCGAATGGCTGCATCCAAATGGATATTCTCGCAGCGTATACCCATGATGACGTTTCTGTCGACCTTCTTGTGCTTCCTCAGCATATCGGCTTGAACCTTGGGAATTCTGAGGTAATAGCGGTTGGTGTGAAATTCGAGTGAACCTTCGCTGCCTTCTTGCACTTTACCCTCGATAAAGTTGATCGGAGGCGTACCGATGAACCCAGCAACAAACATGTTGCGCGGATTGTTGTAGATCAGCTTAGGGGTATCCACTTGCTGAATCACGCCGTCTTTCATGACCACGATGCGATGCCCCATCGTCATGGCTTCCACCTGGTCATGTGTAACGTAAACCATGGTTACACCAAGCTGCTTCTGAAGCGCGATAATCTCCGTACGCATCTGAACTCTTAACTTCGCATCCAAATTCGATAGAGGCTCATCCATCAAGAAGACTTGCGGATTGCGGACAATCGCCCTTCCTAAGGCTACCCGCTGCCGCTGACCACCGGAGAGTTGTCTCGGCTTACGATCCAGGAATGGTTCGATTTCCAGTACTCTTGATGTACTTTTGACGGATTGATCGATCTCGTTCTTGGCCATTTTCCGTAGCCGCAATCCGAACGCAATGTTCTCATATACACTCATGTTCGGGTACAACGCATAGTTTTGAAAAACCATCGCGATATCTCTGTCTTTTGGCGGCAAATGATTGACTAGTTTGTCTCCAATGTAAAGCTCGCCTGAAGTGATGTCTTCTAGGCCTGCGATCATCCTGAGTGTCGTCGATTTCCCACAACCGGAAGGCCCGACCATGACAATAAATTCGCCATCTTGAATTTCCAAATTAAAATCTCTGACCGCATACGCTCTCTCTTTACCAAAACGTTTTTCCACGTGATTTAATAGAATTCGCCCCATTACTGTACCTCCTATAGGTCATATCAACAATTTGTTGATAACGGTTTCAATACGCTTGTTTTTTATTATACACCCCACTTTTGAACGCATTATAGGTGATGATTACTTAGTTATAGGGGGAATCCTGCTTTCAGTTCTTTTCTTTTGTGTAAAATAAAACAAAAAAAGCTGCTCCATATCAATGGCCAGCTCCATAAATTAACAAGAAATATCGGATTCGTCGAGTTCTTGAAAGTTTTGACGATATTGTCTTGGTGTTACCCCTGTTTTTTTACGGAAAAGCGCATGGAAAAACTTCATATCCTGATAGCCAACTTGATTGGCAATCTGGTAGATCGGGATATCGGTCGATTTCAACAGTTCACAACATTTTTGAATGCGAACATTTTGCAAATACTGAGTAAACGATAGGCCTGTCGATTTTTTAAATAATCGTTGAAAATGGCTTGCGCTAAGGAAGAAATAATCCGCCACATCCTGCACCGTAAGATTATGCGTATAACGGGATTTGATGAAATGCACGACTTCATCGAACATCCGAAATGAAGCGGTTTCCGTTTCATTGACCATCTCAAAACGTTGAAGCAATACCAACATTTGGATTAAAAGCGCTATCAAAACCGTTTCAAAGCCAGCACTCTTTTTCAAATATTCCCTATACATGTTTTGTACGATCAAAGAGAAGGTGTCGTGTTTATCCTGAAAATGCAACCAACGTGCCGAACATTGACTTGGGTTATTAATGGCATCGTAAGTTACGGAATCTTGCTGTAGCAGATATTTCCATTTATCGAGCAGTTCAACACGGAAAATGCAATTGTAGATGACCAGCATTTTGTCCTGTTTGGGAGAGGAAGGCCGGAACACATGGGACGTGCCAATCGGGATGACAAACAAATCCCCCTGCTTCACATAGATAACTTCTTCGTCAATGTAGTGGTAGCCACAACCTTCGCCAACGAAACTTATTTCTACGAAATCGTGCGTATGCTGCAGTGTTGTAAACGATTCCAATTCTCGATTTAGAAAAATATCCATCTCATTTTCAAAAAATAAATCCCCGCTTAAATGATCGATTCTTCCATTCATAGTTGTCACCTTCTCTTACAAGTATTTGTGATCTACGTATTCATGTATGTGAATCTGCAGCAAGTCGAGGAAAGCGGGAGCCCATTATAGGTGCTCCCTGCTCCGTCTTGACAACATGGTTATTGTCCCTCTTTGACCCAATCTAATGGCATACGGATGTGCTTAATTCCTTTACGCAGATAAGAGAAAGCAAGATGAATGTGATTGTCGCGTGTCGTGATAATCGATGGGTAGGAATATCCGACTTCCGATTCTTTGTATTCGAGATCAGCCATCTGCACGTTTCTGACATACGGCCAAGTGTTGCCTTCGTCCTCCGATACAGCAAGTGTAAGCGGTGTACGAAGTGGTTTTTTGCGGAATTCGCCTTTGCGCTGGACCCAACGGAACTGATCTCGCTCCATCGTTGAATTGTTATAGATTAATGCCAATTGTCCATTATGCAGCTTAACGAGCTGTGTGGAGGAATTATTATTCGGCAGTTCACTTTTCACTGGAACCGACCAGCTTTTCCCATAGTCCTGAGAAACACTTGTATAAATGCGGTCGGCTTGACGACTGCGAAACATGGCATAAAGCTTGCCTTCATCAAGTTCTACCACGTTCATTTGAACACGATGTATGCTGCCTGGCACCTCGTATTCGGTCCATGTCGCACCCGCATCAGAACTTATCAAAACAACGCTATAATGACCTTCTAGTCGGCAGTAATAGGCCGGTAACAGCCAGTCCCCGTTCTTCATCGCAAGGGGTGGATGCCGCAAGAAAATGCCTAGTCCATCCGAGAGAACCTCTACAGCGCTCCATGTTTCACCGCGATCCTCCGAGATTCTGTACACGATCCGTGACGTTTTTTGATTGTGAGGTTCATTCGACGTATGAAACAACCAAAGCTTGCCATTTGGCGCTTGAAACAGAACGGGATTTTGCTCGGATCGCTCAAGGTCATCGGAGAGCTTGACCGGAGCTGACCAGTTATTGGAACCTGCTGCTAGTCTCGACATGACGATATTCGTATCCGGATTCCCTTCCCCGCTGCCTGAAAACCAAACACATAATAAATCTCCATTATCTAATTCCAGCAAATTAGCCGCATGATTATCATTCGTATGGAAAACAGGCAGGTAAGCCTCTTGAATGGTTGAATCTGTCCCGCCATCGAGTACAGCACCGTTAAATCTACTCATGATAGGATCGCCCCCTTAATCGTCTCTAATTCCTGTAAGGGAATCTCAACTCTGCAAAGTGTGTGGTTCGAGAAAACAAGCTTGCCATCCACATATAGCCGATAGCCTTCCTCAAGATCAGAAACATTAGCATGCACGTTAGGTTTCTTGTACGTAATCCGATATTCAGTTCCAGCCACTTTCACACGATCCAGAGAGAAGAAATCTAAACCGATATCGAGTGGATCCAAAATGATGCGATCCGCTTCCACCATGAAACCAGCTACATGCGTAATCATCAGATCAATAAAAAACGAATGATTATATTCCTGCTCATCACTTAGCGGTTCGCCTGTCGCACTGTTGTAGTGCTCAACAAGACCGGGTTGATTGAGATCTCTTTTCATAAAATGTAGAAATGCGTACTCTCGCAGCGATTCCGCGAAAAATGCATCGTACTGATAACCGCTGCGTTTGCTCTCTTTCGCGAGCGCGTCTAGGGCGATTGAGTTCGTATACGGCCAGGTAGGACCATCCCATACACAGCCGTTCCGCCCTTTCACAAAATGGCCCATCCAGCCCCCATCTTTGGAATAGGCCGGACAATCCATGGAAACAGAAGGAAAGGGGCACTTCGAATTAAATTCACGTTCGTTCATTAAATGCCCGATCATTCCCTTGTAGGAATCATCGATGATTTGCGCCCAAGCTGGATAGAAGCCAACAATATTTTTCACGAGTGCTTTTTGGTCAGTCTGATAATGGAGATCGTAGAAAAACTCCGTCTCTTCATCCCACATCTTCTCAAGGATATCTTGCTTGATCCCATCTGCCAGCTGATGGTAGCGCTCCGCTTCCGAATCGCCAGCGATTTCACACATATGGGCTACTGCAAGCGTGTTCAAATAATGATATACGGTGCGATCTACTCTTTTTAGGTGGGTATATGTTTCTTTATCCTTTGGATTCTTAGGGAAATTATGAAAATACCAGTAACTCGGCTGATATTCTTTTCCCGTTCGCGTATGCTTGTATTCGATCATTAATTGATCTTGATCGGTCCCGTTAATGCGAATGGCTTCTGAAATTTGGCTTTTAAAAGCAGGAAGCATCTCGACGATCATATCCCGATTGCGCTGCACCAGGTAGAGCTGGTAAGCTGCCCAACATGTAAAGTTAGCGAATGCATGCATAACCGTGTCGACGGTAAGGCAGCTGAATTGCCCGCCCTCTCCCGGGGATTCCGCCATGTTGCGCAGGGGGCCTTCACTATATCGCCCTTCATGGTGCCATCTAGCATCCATCAAATGAAGCGGTACCGACAAGTTAATCAGTTTACTGAATTCCCATCCGCCTTTACTAAAAGGCTCTTTGCTTTTTTTATGCGATCTTCCTTCATAAAACAAGGGATGGGTCAAATTGCCGTATTGCGGATCAGACAAATTATGCCGAAGCAGAAACCAGCGATAGATCCAGGTTTTGTTGAGCAGTGCATCATTGCTTGTAAACACAGGGGTATTTTCAAACCACTCCTCATACTCCTCGCACTGTTTTTCAATAATTTGATCGGCCGTCCATCCGCCATCCGTATAAGCCGCTGCCCTGGCTTGCAGCAAGTGGGTGGCATCTTGCCCCGATATACCGAACGAAGCCGCGATGATGTACGTACCTGACTGTCCTGGCTGCAAACGCACTTCTTCATACAAGGCAGGATCGCTTACAGCAATCGCACCAGCTACATCGAAACTATAATGCGGTATCAGATACTCTCCTTGCAAATAATTTCCACTGCGCATCTGAAACGCGTCGCCGTACGTGGTTAATCGAAGCACAAGCTCTTCGCTGCTGTGGTTCGTCCAGGTTTGACAAGACACGGCACAGTCATTCCATGAAATAAACTTTTTCTCCACCAAAGAAAGGCGATGATCTGTGTAGGACATAAGCAAATAGCTGGGATACCACTCGGTTCGGCACGGCTCAAAACTCTTAATTAAACTATTTTCTACCCGATAGAGCATGGGAATGTTAACTTTGTGAATAAAATCGAATCTGCCGGAAAAGCCAGGCACCGGATCCAAATAATCCGCCCACAGCCTCGCTCCTGTCGAACCCAGCAGTAGAGCGCCGGGATGCGTGCGAAGCGTTTTCCTTCCTGCATGTAGTTGCTCGTTCAATTGATAAGCAGTCAGAATGAATCCTCCCCTATCAAGGTTAAAGTTTTGCCAATTTTAACCTTTCTAAATATATAACAAACTCATAGTAGAATAGTAGTGTAATTATTCCCAGAATATAGGTCATTCCTGCTCATATCCAAAGAAATTTTTTGGAAGGCTATCCGTTCCCTTTTCCACGTGTATGTGATATATAACTCTAGACCGTTAGCAATGATTGCTGGATATGAGTATTGTTTATCTCCTTCATCCAGCAGCTGCTCATGTTCCCAAGTAAGACCATTATCTTTGGAAAAGCTTAGAACGAGTGGTGATCGGGGTCCTTTGATCTTCCCAGGTTCTGGACGAGTCGGATTATAAACAAGTGCGAGAATGCCATTTTCCAACTTGACCAAATCAATCCCGCTATTATTATTCGGAAGCTCCGTTGCATAAGCTTGGCACCAAGTTCTTCCCCCGTCTACCGAATCACTGCGATAAATAGCCCCTTCTGTACTGCGCGTGAGCATATGCACGATTCCTGGTTCAGACTCCCATAAAGTAGGCTGAATGATACCTTTCCCCAGTAGGCCGATGCGGTCTAAAGGCACCGTTTCGCTGCGAGTCCATGTCTCGCCGCCGTCAAAGGATAGATCAACGAACGCATCCCAAGCGGGTTCGATCGATGCTGGGGCGACAAGTGTTCCATCATGCAGCACAATTGGCTTGTTCTTAACCGGCCCCCGGCCCCCTTTGTCACCTTCAACTAACGGTACCGGAGTCGACCAAGTGAACCCGTCATCCGATGAGCGCATGACCATCGTTACCCATTCGGCAATCGAGGTGCCAATTTTGTAATACAGGAACAGAACGCCATCTGCCCTGCGAAACAGGACGGGATTCCAATGCGGTACGTCCTCCTCATCCGCTGCTTTGACTGGTGGTGTCCATTGGCCGTCCACTCGGCGTGACGTCCAGATCGCAACGTCCCCGGCCTTCTCTTTCGTGCCGCCAAACCACGCAGCCAGGATGTCTCCACTCGGCAGCAGTTCTAGCGTAGATGCGTGACAGCTCAGAAAAGGTCTGTCATCTTCAAAAATAAACTCCTTCAGTTGCTGGATTTCGCTCATCTCCTATCACTCCTTGGAACAATTTCGTAGCTCTGTCCCTTTTTGGTTCCAAACACGATGACATTCGGTTCAATGTCTTCTATTCGGATTTCATACCCGTTTTGCAGGACGCATACCGGCTCTGCTGTACGCAGCAGGAAACCTTTACCAGCTGTTGAGAGGATAACGGCTCGCAGCAGCTTGCCATTCTCCCAGGCGATATCGACTTCGAACCCTCCGCGTGCTCGCAGTCCCTTTACACAACCCTTCATCCATTTCTGTGGTAGAGAAGGCAGAAATTGGACGTTGTTACCATGGCTTTGCAGCAACATTTCGGCAATTCCCGAAACACCTCCGAGATTTCCATCAATTTGGAAAATATCCTGTTTCACCTTTGGATGCCGATGCGCGTTCATCATGTTCGGATGTAAACCGGCAAGCAGTTCATTCACAAAGCGCTGCGCATGCTCCGACTCTCCAAGCCGTGCCCATAGATTGATCATCCACGCGCAGCTCCAGCCCGTATGGGCTCCGCCATGATTCAAACGTCGTTCAAGTGTGACTTTGCAAGCAGCCGCAAGTTCAGGTTCCTGATGTAAGGTAATCTGGTCCAAAGGATGCAGAGAGACCAGATGTGCGACATGACGATGTCCCGGCTCAAACTCTTCAAAATCCTCGTTCCACTCTTGGAGCTGGCCATATTTGCCTATACGGTACGGGGGCAGCCGCAATAACGCATGCTCCAATCGGCCTATAAACGGTTGATCTGTATCCGCTATAATGCCACTCGCTTCCAAACAATGGTCAAATAAATTACGGAGGAGCGCCACATCCATCGTCACGCCTTGCGTCACACTGCTTTTCTGCCCATCAGGCGCGATAAAGAAGTTTTCCGGAGACGTTGAAGGGCAAGTAACCAGGCTGCCATCCTTGGCCTCAACTAACCAATCCAAGCCAAATAGTGCCGCCTCTTTCATCACAGGATACGCTCGCTTGAGGAACATTTCATCCTGACTATATGCATAATGTTCCCAGATATGTTGGCATAACCAAGCCCCAGCCATTGGCCAAAAGGCCCAGCTTGGCGATCCCCCAACGGGAGTCGCTGTCCGCCATACATCGATGTTGTGATGGGCAGTCCAACCCTCGCAGCGATAGTTAACATTTGCTGCTTTACGACCTGTGTGCTGCAGGTCCTCTATCAGGTCGAACAACGGCAAGTGGCATTCCGCAAGATTTCCCACCTCTGCAGGCCAATAGTTCATTTCTACGTTGATGTTGGTCGTCCAACTGCTGCACCATGGCGGGCGAATGCTGTCGTTCCAAATGCCTTGTAAATTAGCCGGTTGTGTGCCGACTCTAGAGCTGGACAACAGCAAGTATCGGCCATATTGAAAAAATAAAGCAGCAAGCCCGGGATCTTCTACACCGTTTTTAATGGCTTCAATTCGGACATCCGTTGGCAGGCTGTTTCTTTCCTGGCCCCCAAGATCAAGAGAAACTTTGCAAAAGCGTGCGGCATGATCATGGATATGCCTCTCCTTCAAGAGCTCGTATCCGAGTGATGCCGCTTTTGCAAGTCTTGCTTCTCCTAACTCCAAAGGCGGTCTATCTGACAGGGCTGGGTCCTTATCGAAACCTTGGAAGCTGGTTTCAGCTGCCAGCAGGAAAGTGACCGTTCCTGTACCGCTGACACGAATCCGTCCACCACTAACCTCCAGCCTGCCTTTGTCTGTAATGACAGTCACTCGAATGTGAAACCCGATACCTTTCCCTTCCGCATAATGGACAGGGTCGGGTGACTTCACCGTATTAGGCAGAATATGAATCGGGCTGCGCCCCGTAAGAATCAATTGATTCCATGCTACTTTCTTGACTTCATATTGCAGTGGACTGCTCAGTACTGCGCTAACGCTGATGTTACGCTCGCTATGCAAGCGAATGGCCATAACTTGGTCAACCGCAGAGACGAACAGCTCTCTGGTATGGACTGCGTTATTTTGCAAATACCGCACACGGGCGATTCCTTCCGCTAGATCCAATTCCCTGCGGTAATTCGAAATTTCGCCGGTCTCTTCGAGAATAAGATCCAAATCACCAAGCGGCACGTACGATTCGATCTCCGGCCCTTGCATGTGCCGTTCGATCATCTCCTCAGCCTCGGCGTACTTGCCTGCGAAGATCATTTCACGCACAATATCCAAATACTCGGCTGCTTCTCTGTTAACTGTCTCTCTGGGTTCCCCGGACCATAACGTATCCTCATTCATCTGTATGCGTTCCCGGTCCACACCGCCATACATCATTCCGCCGAAACGGCCGTTCCCTACGGGGAGTGCTTGGAACCAAGATTTCGCTGGCTGTGCATACCATAATGCCGTACTTTTGTCTGACACCTGATCTCCCCCACCTGTTTCTATTCGTACAACCAATCCAATGTATCTATCCCATCGTTTTTGTGTTCAACATCACGTGCACGTATATCCTGATCCAAAGGAATCACACCCAGAATTAGAAAAGCTCCTTTACCAAAATCAAGCGTTTGCCGCCCAGCTTCATATTGGAAAGCGTGAATATTCACAGAAGGATACGCGTATAAGCGCAGCCCTTTGCGCAATATTGGCGCATAACCGCCTCTATCGTCCGCATGTGTGTTTTCTTCAAGACTTGGGACTTGCAGCCATTGATCATCTTTTGAATTAAAATAACCGACTAGCACTTTCGATGGCTGATTTAGTTCTATATCAATTGCTAAGCCGTGCAGGCCTGCCTGCCTTTGACTAAAACGGATACCTGTGAGCCCACTGAGCTCCTCAGCGCAGCCAACGATGTGAATATCCCCGTCCGTGAAAACCTCAACTCCTTTTTCCACGAGGTACGACTCTGCATGTTCAGACAATAAGCTAAACGGTGCCTCTGCATAGGGAACGATCGGAGCTTTTAGATTTTTTAGAGCTTCAGGCAGCGTCCCTGACTTCAGCTCTTGCACATGGAGACGGAAGGCATTTAGTTCCGCCTCATAAAGAGGCAAACATGCGCTCCAATGCCTATAATCAAGTCCTCCTCGAATCGGCACTTTCCGCTGTGGAGTCTGCATGGAGTTAGCAAACAAATAGGTTTTCTCTGTAAGCGTTGTCAGTTCGCGATAGCTGTCCAAACCATGTGCCAATTCTACCGCTGCTGCTTCCAGCAATTCGACTCGGTTAAAATACTCCCCTTTGACCGAATGCTTATAGGTTAAAATGCTAATCGCAGCCTTGACCTTATGTACATAGGCTTGCACCATATGATGGATTGCAGCCATATCGCTCGCCAATCTTTCGTATTCTTCCCTATTATGCGTCACGAAAGTGCTCGCTTGTTTAATTGCCAGTAGTGCTTCCTCCGAATGTCTCTGTGCATCGGCAATGATATCTGTCGGCGTTTCTCCAATGTGAGTTTCACCACTGAGTTCTTTAACGACGAATTCCTCCAGCCGTTCTCCTTGCGGTGATTGGGACTCCCAAAGATCCGGCCAAGGCATGTGCCGCTCTGGATTAGTGAGCTGACTCATCGTCATGCCGAGGCTCATCGTTTGGCGATTGCCTTCCGTAATGCCGAACCTGCGCAACAATTTCGGCGCGCATTCACCAGAGGCTTCATAAGCATCCAGAATTGCTTTACCTGCATCACGGCTTCCGAAGCGCTTCCCAAGCGTATCGATCCAGTAGTTCCTCTCCGCACTCGGATCACGATCTGGATTCCACGCATACCGGAACCAAGCCGCAAACCAGATCCAATCGCGTTCCAACTGACGCAGTCGCTTCTCCGTCTTATCCGGCGCATACGGCCAATCCCAGAAGAACAACGGATACAGATGCAGACCGTTTGCTTTCAGGCGATACTTGGCTGCCTGCATACATTTCTGAATAAACGAAGGAGCTCCATATCGGAATGGCTCCAAGTTCGCCAATATATGAACATTAACAATGTGAATCGTCTGCAAGGAACCTAGACGGTTGTGCGTTTCTTGCCATCTGCCTCGAGGTGTATAAGTCGTCAATGACTCACCGTTATATTTGGCTTCCGTATACAAGTTTGGATACAACGGCAGCGCAGCTTCAATGACTTTTTGCGGCTCAATGGCATGTGATCGCAGAATAATTGGCGGCTTTTCCTTCACGTTCGAATGTTTCAGCCCTTCCAACAAACCGGCAAGAATCGTTTCATTAAACCATTCCACGCCATAGATTTGCCCTTGAAGCGCTTCGCCAAGGCAGACCATCAGCCCCGCATTGGGGAATGATTGAACGAATGCAGCAATCGATTTCTTGTAGTAATCACTCGTTATAGGCAGCGGCTTCGGTTGATGAAGCTTCAGATCATGTTTTTGTGCAAAAGGCAGCGGAATATGGATGTTGTAAAACTTTAACACGACCCATATGCCTCGGCGGTCAGCTTCCTCGGTGATCCAGCGGAACGTCTCCCGATTAAAGGCTAACTCCTCTTCCGTCACTTCCAGCGCTTCAGGATAATCTTCCAACTGTACTAGGGAAGAAAACGGATGGCCGGACCACAAGTAAACCACGTTGCAGCGCTGCTCAACCATCATGTGGAGGAAGTCCTGCCATAACGCCCGGTCGTAAAACCACGGAAAGCGATCTGTCGTAATCGGGTACTCATACGTCTGACGTGGAGGTTCTACCGTCGTTTTTTGCAATCCGATGGCAGGTCCACGCAATGAGAAACGTGGTTTATCCCCATATGCGATGTCGCTTGGCAGCTTTTGGGCTTCACCAATTCGGCTTGCAAGCTCCAAGCAGCCGTACAGAACACCTGAATCGCTTCCCCCGGAAATCACCGTGATACCGCCAGGGCAAGAAGCTAAATAAAAACCTTCTCCCTCTGGAGCTTCTGTGTGATATAACAAAACGTCTCGTTCTTCCAGTTGCTGCACAAATGCCGATTCTTGGCGGTTCCCAATGTAAATTTTTAGTCCCTGCACGGATCGGTAGTTTTCCAACGACCATGGTACTTCTGCCTCAAGCACCGTATAGCCGGAGTTTTGCAACGCTTCTCTTAGTCGTTGAATACCATATTCCACACGAGGGGCAGCGTTACGTTCATAACCAAGTGTAACGGCTTTCGTAGTTGTTTCCATAGTCGTCTAAGCCCCCCCTTTCAAAAATAATTCAATGACCGGCACCGCTACATCGGGCTTTCTTACAGGGAGTGACAAGACTAGCGTCTTCTCATCTCTACCCTCTTTATAAGCTCCGTTGTCGATTCCGCTATGGACAACGCCTTGCTTAAATCGGATCTCTGATGCATCGTTAAGCAGCTGCGCGTATTCGACTTGCCCAGCCAACCCATGCAAGTGAATGCTTTTAAACGGCCAACTATACACATGCACATATAAACGATTGGTCTCGGGGTTATAGGTCAGTCGGCAATCCTGCGGACACGTAATCGTCTCTGGCGCCTGTGTGCAACCATAAACCGAACGGCTGTGACGCTTCATCCAGTCGCCGATGCCTTTTAAACGATCAATAGAGCGCTCATCAAATTCGCCTCTTCCAGTCGGACCTACATTCAGGAGCAAATTGCCTCCTTTGCTGACCACATCAATCAGCATTTTGACCAGCATATCTACGCTTTTCCATGACTCTTCATCCCGATGATATCCCCAGGAACCACTAAACGTATGCGGCGTCTCCCAAACTACGCGTTTACCATCAATCTGTACCCATTTGGTCGGCAAATACTGCTCAGGTGTCGTAATATCTCCGCCTATTTGTAAGCGATCGTTCAATAAAATGTTCGGCTGCAGCTCGCGAATAAGCTTGATGAGCTCCCTGCTCTTCCAATCTTCCTTGCCTTTGCCCGGTAATCCGTTCTCCTCTGGAAAAGAAAAGTCGTAAAACAACAGATCTACATCGCCGTATTCGGTTAACAATTCCTTCGTTTGGCCAAACAAGTAGTCACGATATTGCGCAAAATCCTTCTTAGCGCTTTCAGAGATAGCCTCTTCATCAAATCGTAACGGATGCTTCGTGTCGATCGTGTAATGCGGATGATGCCAATCGATCAGGGAATGGTAAAAGCCTACCTTCATGCCACGCTCACGGAACGCCTCCGTCATAGGTCTGATTAAATCCCTGCCTGCTGGGGTATTAGACGCCTTATAATCAGTCAGCTTGCTGTCCCATAAGCAGAACCCTTCATGATGCTTGGTCGTTACTACTGCGTACTTCATTCCAGCATCGTAAGAGAGCTGCGCCCACAGTTCTGGATCGTAAAGATCCGGATCGAACTTATTGAAATATTTGTTGCGGTATTTCTCCCCGCTCAATCTCTCTCTCGATTGCAGCCATTCATGTCTGGCAGCTAGCGAATATAGCCCCCAATGAATGAACAAGCCGAACCTGTCGTGCGTAAACCATCCGCTGTCTCCGGTTGTTGGTTCTATTTCGTATGTCATTGCATTTACCCCCTTGTACTTCCGTAATAGGATTGGAAAGTCTGTGGAACCGACCTGCCCTGTCCACGGCTAGCACCTGATCAGGCGCTACTTTCCGCTTGCATGAATATGACCTCATGATCAGTTTACAAGAAAGCAAGCGGCCCATTATAGGCTGAATTCATCACATATATAGGTGGCGCGCTTCACATGCTTCAATGAAAAACAACGTTAGAAACTCGCCTCTTCACGTTGGCGCTCCTCTAGCGTTGTTTTTCATCGTTGCATTCCCTTCAGCGCCAACCCTCGGGGCGCTCTCCTGCCTACAACGATGTTTTTCATCGTTGCAGCCTTCTCGCCGAGGCACACGAGCGCTGCAACGATGTTTTTCATCGTTGCATTCCCTTCAGCGCCAACCCTCGGGGCGCCCTCCTGCCTACAACGATGTTTTTCATCGTTGCATTCCCTTTAGAGCCACCCCTCGGGGCGCTCTCCTGCCTACAACGATGTTTTTCATCGTTGTAGCCTTCTCGCCGAGGCTGTAACGTGCTGCAACGATGTTTTTCATCGTTGCATTCCCTTTAGAGCCAACCCTCGGGGCGCTCTCCTGCCTACAACGATGTTTTTCATCGTTGTAGCCTTCTCGCCGAGGCGGTAACGCGCTGCAACGATGTTTTTCATCGTTGCATTCCCTTTAGAGCCAGCCCTCGGGGCGCTCTCCTGCCTACAACGATGTTTTTCATCGTTGTAGCCTTCTCGCCGAGGCACACGAGCGCTGCAACGATGTTTCTCATCGTTGCATTCCCTTCAGCGCCAACCCTCGGGGCGCCCTCTTCCCTACAACGATGTTTCACACCGTTGGGGGCCTTCTCGCCACCGCCCTCCGTTCAACGCCCCTCAACAGCCTTCAACCACGTCGTGGCCATCAGCATATCCCCCAAGGAGTTCATATGCACACCATCCGTTGTTAAATCCTGACCGGTTTCCAGCTTTATAAAATCAACAAAAGCAAGATGCGTCGGAACCAGAATGGCATCGTACTGATCCGCCAGTCGATTCACAATGTCCACATACGGCTTCAGCAGCCGGTTTCCTGTGGCATCCGGATACTCCTTGATAACCGTAGGCTGCATCAGGATCGCTCTGCAATCTGGTATTTGCTTCGTTTGATCTAGCAAGTTACGGTAGATGTCTTCGAATTTGTCAGGGTATACCTGCTCGCCCATAGGTGCGTCTAATTGCCGCCAGACATCATTAATCCCGATGGAAATGGACACCCACTGGGGTTGATGATCCATCACATCCAGCGTCCATCTTTTCTCCAAATCGATCACACGATTACCGGATACGCCCTCATTAATAATTTTCAGACTAAGCTGCGGATAAACCGCTGTCAGGTAATCGTGAATGATCCGCACATAACCCGAACCAAGCTTCAACGGGTCTTTTTTTCGCCCTTTATCTGTAATGCTATCCCCGATAAACACAATGCGATCTTTCTTTTTAAACGGCACTGCCATACCTCCTTTTTAAAATCAGCTAGACAAGCTGCCTTGCAGCATCTGATACACGGCATCCAGTTGCTCCACTTCAAGCTTATGATTTCCCTTGAAAGCACTCGCATCCTTGGAACGGCAATGCAAAGAAATGGGCAGTCCCCTTTGGCTCAGATGATACTTCGCATTAACAGGGTACATCTGCAGCTCAATTAGAGATGCGGCTCCAACAAATGACTGCAGCCTATCCGCTATGACCGACTCCTTGTTCCAATTTTCGGTCAAGCGCACATAAATATCAGGATGAAAATTAGCCATAACACCGCTGAAGCCAGAAGCTCCCATCCTTAGGGAGGCCAGCAGCGTTGCGGAATTGGCATTAAATAGTTGAAGTGAGCTGCCTTTCACCGCTTCAATTTTTGCGGCAATTTGCTGCAAATCGCAGCTGGTGTCCTTGAGAAAAGCGAATCTCCCCGTATCTGCACATTGTTTGAGCAGCTGCGGACTCAGCAGTCTTTTGTAAGGATACGGACATTCATATATGCCCATTGGCACATCCGGGACTCGATCAATCAGCTGCAAAACACGCTCGAACCATATCTCGTCAGATTCATCCGAGCTTGCCAGACGATTGCTGACTAGCACAACTGCCTGAACCCCTGTCTCTGCTATCCGCTGCAATTCTTCTACCTGCTCCTCGAACAGGTCGGAGGTATGACCCGAAGCGATGACCGGAACCCGGCCAGCAGCTTGGTTCGTGACGAATCGAGCAATGCTCACTCTCTCCTCCAATGTCAAATAAAACATCTCACTCGATTGACACACCGCAAATAGGCCATGCACGCCTTGGTCAATATACCATTCAATCAGTTGCTCCAATGCGCCATAGTCCACTTTGCCGGTATCCGTGAAAGGTGTTACCATAGTGGGCCAAACACCTCTTGGTATGTTCATAGCCATTGCCTTAGCTCCTTTCTTGATCCTTTGTCGACAACACGACTTCTGCCAGATAAGTGTCCATGACCCGCCCAAGCTCCTCTTTCGCTGATGGACTCAACGATTGTACAGGCAGTCGAGGTTGTCCCGCAGGCAATCCGATCATGCACATCGCTTCCTTCAGAACGGAAGGGAGCGTCCCCATAGCAAACGCGCTGCGCAAAGCTCGCAACTTCCGCTGCTGTAATTCTGCTTGCTCCAGCTCCCCCTGCTTCCACAAGTCATAAATACTCTTCACAACTTCTGGAAACACGTTGGCGGTTGCTGCTATAGCTCCATGTCCGCCAGCCATCAATGTTGGCAATATCAGTGAATCCGTTCCTGCGAGTACGGAAAAGTTCTGTCCAACTACCTCTATGTATTGCAAAATGGTATCAAAACTGCCGCTGCTGTCTTTGATACCAACAATGTTAGGCACTTTGCTTAGTTCCTTCACGGTCTGAGGCTGAAGGGAGTTCCCGGTCCTTGCGGGAATGTTATACAAGAGCACGGGAAGCTCCGTCGCTTCCGCAATCATGCGGAAATGACTCAGCAGCTCCTGCTGGGTATACGTCAAAAAATACGGGGTAATGACGGACAAAGCATCTGCACCCATACGCTCCAAACGTACGGCGAGTTCAATAGATTCCTTCGTACTTGTGCAACCCGCACCCACATACACAGGTAACCGCCCCTGTGTTTCCTCAAGGACGATTTCGGCGACTCGCAGTTTTTCCTCGAAGGACAGGGAGAAGAACTCCCCATTCGTACCGAGACAAAACAATCCGTGTACATCCGCTTTAATCAATCTACGAGTTAATTGCCGCAATGCGGCTTCGTCAATCTGCTGATCAGCATTGAAAGGTGTCACCATAGCAGGAATGATCCCTGATGGTTGTAGTAAATGTTCCATATCCTCTCTCCTTCTTTAAGAACACGGCTGGCACACTTCGAAGACACCAACCACTTCTCTCATTCTTACTATAGTTGTCATGGAAGCAATTTCTGGTATACAGCTTGAATATCATCTATGTTCATCGGTTTCGGATTATTATGCAGAAGCCTTGTTACCTTGGAAGCAGCCACAGCCAACTCGCCGATATCGTCATCAGTTACGCCGAAAGTGCGCAAATTTTGTGGAATGCGCATCTCCACAGTCCACGCGAATATGCGCCGATTAACCGCTTCCGAAACTGCCTTCCCGCCCTCAGTTCCAACCTGCAGCCCCATCGCGCACGCAACATGTCCGAGCCTCTCCTGTATGGCATCCATATTGAACCTCATGACATGCGGCAGCAGCATCGAATTCGCGACACCGTGTGTAATGTTAAATTTCCCCCCTAGCGGATAAGCTAGAGCATGCACAGCTGCTGTTCCAGCCGAACTTAATGCCATACCGCCGTACATCGATCCTAGGAGCACGCTCTCTCTCGCTTGAAGATCTGATCCGTGATGGTAGGCTTGCAGCAAATTGCCAGCAATTAAACGGATTGATTCAAGGGCAAACATATCGCTTATAGGGTTAGCTTTCGTGGAGATATAGGATTCCAATGCATGAGTAAACGCGTCCATACCGGTTGCCGCCGTGATGTTTGGCGGCAGGCTAACGGTCAGCACGGGATCGATAATAACCATCATAGGAAGCAAGTACCTGCTGATGATGCCTACTTTTAATTCCTGTTCTGGAATAGTCACAATTGCGTTCGGTGTCACTTCTGAACCCGTTCCTGAAGTAGTTGGGATTAGCACCGTAGGTATCCCTGGCTTCGATACACGGTCAATGCCAATTAGGCTCATCACGTCCACGGGATCGGTCATTAAGACGGACAACAATTTCGTTGCGTCAAGCACGCTCCCACCGCCAATGCCGATGAACAAATCGACAGGTTCGGAGGCGATGCCGCTGAACACTTGTTGAATGTTAGCCACCGTTGGTTCTGGTTTCACATCGATTAGGCATTTGCTGGTTATTCCCGCTTGCGACAGTTCGGTCTCTATTCGATCAATGACCCCCATCGCCTTTATCGAAGGTTGCGTTACGATCACCACGTGCTTGAAATCTCCGTACCTTTTTATCCTTGGAACTAGATCGGCTATCGCCTGTTGTCCGGCAACAATACTGCCTGCTGTTTCTAACATAAACGGATTGAAACCGTGATTGTCCTTCACTTAGGGCCCCTCCTTTCGAGCTGTTTTGCCTAAATTCCCCCCTCATCCTACGCTCGGCTATTCGTGATGTCAATGCTGCTAGGCGCTGACGATCGCTTTGACCTATATATCAGGTACAATACCCCACACAACAAGTAAGCGCTTAATTGTAATCTGAATAGGGAGTTGGTCATTGGATTTTTTTATAATGAGGAGCGTGTCACGTTGCATATACAGCCTTATCTCACGCCATATAAATGGGGTAGTCCTGTCCTTGTGGGATCAGGGTTGCCTGGTAATTTCGACGAGCGAGCCGTCGATTGTCCGTTTGTCTTTCAACATGGCGGCATGTTCTACATGATGTATGTGGGGTTTGACGGGATCGGTTACCAGACGGCATTAGCCGTTAGCTACGATCTTATAAACTGGGAGCATCTAAGTGTCATCCTGCAAAGAAATGAAGACTCGGCCTGGGATTCCATTAATGTTGCCGGTACATGGATTTTGAAAGAAAATCGCCTTGATGCTCCGCCCGTGCTGAAAAAATGGAACAACAAATATTGGTTAGTCTATCACGCTTATCCAAACGCAGGTTATGAAGAAGGCTCCGCCAAAATTGGCATCGCTTGGACCGAGGATGAACAGCTGCTCGATTGGCATCGATGTCCAGATCCAATCCTCACCCCAGAGGAAGGCGCAGATTGGGAAAAAGGCGGGCTCTACAAAGAGTGCCTGGTCGAACATGAAGGTAAGTTCTATCTGTACTACAATGCCAAAAATACAAATAAAGGGCGATGGATCGAACAAACAGGCGTTGCCTTCTCCACGGATTTGAAAGAGTGGCACCGATACGAACAGAATCCTGTCCTGGAGGTTACTCCGGATGGATGGGATTCAGGATTTGTTAGCGATCCGTGTGTGCTGCACGATCCTGACCGCGACCAGTGGGTCATGTATTACTTTGGCTACAATTACAAGCAAGCGCAGGAAGGAATTGCTCTTTCCCGTGATCTTTTACATTGGGAAAAGTATCCTGAGCCGATCATTCGTGTCGGTGATGAAGGCAGCATTGACTCTATTTTTGCCCATAAACCCTCAGTCATTAAGTATGAAAATGTACTCTATCACTTCTACTGCTCCTGCAGGCCATATCGAGAAGGCGATCCAACCAAAAATTACGGTAAAGAGTTCCGAACAATTAGCGTCGCAACCTCACAACCGATGGATACCCAAACACGATGACTACGGGGGTGAAATCAGATGCAACTGAATGAATTGTTAGTAGAAAGCACGCTTCGCCCACTCGGGATTGATGTTCTCCAGCCGGCATTCGGCTGGAGTTTTGCTGATTCACCAGTACGTTTGCAAATGCAAACAGCCTATAGAATCATTGTTTCTGCTAACGAAGATAACTTTCAAAGTGACATTGTGTGGGACAGCGGTCAACGTAACAGCAAGAAAAACGTTCATATCTTGTACGAAGGTCCGCCGCTTGCGTCCAGGCATCGTTACTATTGGAAGGTACAGGTCTGGGATGAGAAAGGCCAAATGACGGAAAGCCCAGTCACCTGGTGGGAAATGGGTCTTCTCCATGACAAGGATTGGTCTGCGGCTTGGATCGCTCAATTTGAGAAGGAACCCGCTGAAAGACCCGCCCTTCCTCTCATGAGGCGAGAATTCCATCTGGGCAAACCAGTGGCACAAGCACGTGCCTACATCTGCGGGCTAGGTCAGTTTGAGCTGCGTTTAAACGGGGAGAAAGTCGGCGACAACGTCCTTGAGCCGGGCTGGACCAACTATGACAAAACTTGTCTTTATTGCGTCTACGATGTGACTGACCAACTTCATGAAGGCGGTAATGCGATCGGGGTGATGCTGGGGAACGGCTTCTTTAATGTGACAGGCGGTCGTTACAGCAAGTTCAAGCAATCATTTGGCAGCCCAAGATGCCTCGTTCAGCTGGAAATCACGTTTACGGATGGTACCCAAACTCAGATTCTTAGTGATCGGAATTGGAATTCCGCTCCGGGACCTATCCTCTTCTCGTGTATGTACGGAGGCGAAGATTACGATGCTAACCACCTCCATGCGGATTGGGATCTGCCTGGTCTAATTCCGAATGGTGTCTGGAAACCAGCGGTAGAAGTACCAGCACCTGAAGGAAAACTAAAGTCACAAGCGATTTCCCCTTTGAAAGTGATGGAAACCTTTCAGCCTGTACAGATGACTCAGCCGCTTCCCGGTGTGTATGTGGCTGATTTCGGCACAAACTTTTCGGGTTGGATCAGCATTCGTGCAAAAGGCCCTCAAGGCGCAAAAATTACGATGGCCCCTGCCGAATTATTGAAGGAGAACGGCACCATGAATCAGAAATGGACGGGTTCCCCAAACAGGTTCACTTATACCATGAGCGGAGATGCGGACGAGGAAATTTGGTCGCCGCGATTCAGCTACAGCGGTTTTCGTTATGTGCAGCTCGAAGGTATCGTTCCAGCGGATGCGGCGGAATTAGCGGTAGGCGATTCCGATATTCCCGTACTTCTACAAATTCAAGGACAGATGATATACCCAGACGTGAGAGTTTGTGGAAACTTCGTCAGCTCGAATAAGCTGCTAAACCGCACGCATGAGATCATTAACCAAGCGATTCTAAGCAATATGAAAAGCATTTTCACAGATTGTCCGCATCGGGAAAAGCTAGGTTGGCTCGAGCAAATTCATTTGATGGGCCCTTCCGTAGCCTTTAATTACGATGTCGAGCGATTGTTCATCAAGACCATGGAGGACATCCGGGACGCCCAGCTGCCAAGCGGGATGGTGCCGACAACTGCGCCGGAATATGTTGTTTTCTCTGATCAATGGCGCTGCTTCCGTGATTCTGTCTCATGGGGCGCCGCCTATATACTCGCAGGCTGGAATTTGCTGCAATTTTATGGGAACCACCGTATTTTAACTGAACATTATGAAGGTATGAAAGCCTATATCGACTATCTAAAAGCAAACTCTGATCAGCTGATTATCCACAGCGGCCTTGGAGATTGGTACGATGTTGGCGACAATCCGCCTGGATTTGTTCAAAATACGCCTGTTGCGCATACCGAAACCGCTATGTTCTACCATATCGTCGATGTGTTTGCACAAATTGCAAAGCTTCTGGACCGCAACGATGACGCTCTCCAGTATGCACAGCTGCGTGAAGACATTAAATCTGCGTTTAATCATGCTTTTTTTGATGACCAAACGCAGCAATATGCCACTGGCAGTCAAAGCGCGAACGCTATGCCGCTTGTTCTAGGTCTTGTCGACGAGCCATACAAGGAAACCGTTTTTTCCCACTTAATACGTGACATCACCTCGCGCGGGTATCATACGACAGCAGGCGATGTAGGCCACCGTTATGTGCTGCTAGCCCTTTCCCAGAACGGGCGTTCAGATTTGATCTATCGGATGAGTCAAAATACCGATCACCCCAGTTACGGTTATCAGATTGAAAACGGCGCAACATCGTTGACGGAAGCTTGGGACGGACCCACCGTGGGCAAATCGCAGAACCATTTTATGCTCGGACATTTGGAAGAATGGCTCTATAGCGGCTTGGCAGGCATCCATTATCGGTATTGCCCCGATTTCGAAAGCTACAAGCTGTCTATAAGGCCAGCTATACTGGACGGCTTGAATGAAATAACGGCAGATTATCTGCTGCCATGCGGTAAGCTGCGAGTCGCATGGCAGCAGGATACGGATGACCGTCGACTCCGGCTTGAGATCACCATTCCGGCAAATTGTTTGGCGGATGTCTACCTTCCTTCTGTTTCCTTGGATACTCTCCTTGAAGGCGGTGTTCCGATTGCGGATGCAGCGTCTATACAAGAAGTGCTCATTGATAATAGTCATGCCGTCATACGCGTGGGCTCAGGCATCTATCTGTTTGAATGTACGTTTTAAAATGAAAAGAAATTATCTACTTATTCTCGGGTGGGGTGCTGCTATGATCGATCGAAAAGCTTTAGTTGGGCGTCATAATCCGCTGATTACCAGCTTTGATAAATTCTCTTCCCTCTCCGTCGGCAATGGGAACTATGCCTTTACGGTTGACGCAACCGGTTTGCAGACCTTCCCAAGCCTATATGCTGACGGTGGTGTGCCGCTTGGCAACTTCTCCAATTGGGCGTGGCATACGCACCCAAATCCAGAGCAGTACCATGTGGATAAGTTCCCAAGAACCTATTTCTCTACCTTTGGTGGAAGAGATATCGGGTTTCCCTATATGGCACCTGGGCAAATAACCGATGAATACAAATGGCTTAAGTTTAATCCGCACAAATTGCATCTGGGAAAAGTTAGCTTCCGTTTCACGCTTCCTTCAGGCGAAGAAGCCTCCGCTGACGACTTGAAAGATATTGAACAAGTGCTCCATCTATGGGGTGGGGTCATTGAAAGCCAATTCTCAATCAGCGGAACGAAAACCATGGTAACCACCTGCTGTCACCCCACACAGGATCTGATCGCAGTTCGCGTTCAATCTCATTTGATCCGCCAAGGACGTCTCCAGATTGCCTTTCATTTCCCTTATGGGACATGGAAGTTCGCAGGTGTGGATTGGGGAAAAGGCGGTCAGCACGAAACCGAAATCGCTAACAGCAGCAGCCATTCCGTCCAAATTGAGCGAAAGTTAGATCAAGACTCCTATGCGTTTGCGGCGGCTTGGTCAAGCGGAAGCTTAGGTCAAGACGAGCAAGACACCCATTTGCTCCTTCTAACACCATCACCTGATCAGGATGAGTTCGAGTTCCGGTTCAGGTTTGCTCCTGAAACAATGGATGCCGATCTGCCAACGTTTGAAGCTGCACGAGCCAGCTCTGAGCAGCATTGGCGAAACTTTTGGACCTCCGGTGGCGCAATTGAGCTTGCTGGCAGCAAAGATTCACGCGCGCTTGAGCTTGAGCGCAGAATTGTGCTGTCCCAGTATTTGACCGCTATTCAATCATCCGGAACCTTGCCACCGGCGGAATCAGGACTTACCCATAACAGCTGGGCTGGTAAATTTCATCTAGAAATGCACTGGTGGCATGCCGTTCACTTTGCACTCTGGAATCGGACGGATGGCCTGACCAACAGTCTGGAATGGTACATCAGCATCCTGGATCAAGCCCGAATGCTTGCCGCTTCTCAAGGATACGAGGGGGCCAGATGGCCGAAATGTGTCGCTCCGGATGGTATTAACGGTCCCTGTTACATCGAACCGTTCCTCATCTGGCAGCAGCCACATCCTATTTATTACGCTGAGTTAATCTATCAAATCAAGGGCACAAGAGATACGCTCAAGAAGTATGCGGATCTCGTCTTCGAAAGTGCGGCATTCATGGCTTCATTCGCAGAATGGGATACCGAGCAGCAGCGGTATGTGCTAGGTCCGCCAGTTGCCCCTGCACAAGAAATTTATGATCATGCAACGACAATGAATCCAACTTTTGAATTGTCTTACTGGGCTTTCGGCTTATCAACAGCCCTTGCATGGCAGGATAGACTCGGACTTTCACGTAATGAGAAGTGGGAGCATGTCCTGAACCATTTGTCCAAGCTTCCTGAGGTGGATGGTCTATATGTCGCTGCGGAGACAGCTCCCGATACATTTTCAAGTGGCAGCAGCACCAAAGATCATCCTACCATGCTAGCGCCGCTTGGTATCCTCCCCGGCAACATGGTGGATCGTGAGACGATGCTTCGGACACTGCACGAAGTCATCAAGGTATGGGACTGGGATGCGACATGGGGATGGGACTATCCATTGGTGGCCATGACATCAGCAAGACTCGGGGAAGGGCAATTGGCCGTAGACACTCTCTTGATCGACAAGGTCACGAACACCTTCCTCCCCAATGGCCACAACTACCAGCGGAAACCATTAACGGTGTATCTCCCTGGAAACGGCGGGCTGCTAAGTGCAGTTGCCATGATGGCGGCAGGTTGGGAAAACGGACCTGATACTCATGCACCAGGTTTTCCACAAGATGGATCTTGGGTCGTAAGATTCGAGGGTTTGGCACGAATGTTATAATCAGCACAAACGGAGCCCGCTTGCCGCGTGGCTCCGTCTTCTATTAATCCAATATAGCTAGTGACGTATCAATAATACCTGCTAGTTTTTCTTTATCATCTGTCGTTTTAACCAACACGCATAAACCAATGAAGGCATTGTTTAGAAACTGCGAAATCTTAAATGCATCATGATGACTTTCAATCTCTCCCGTTTCCTTGCCACGCAAAACCAGTTCGTACAGCTTGTCCTCTGTTTTAATAAAACTTTGATTCACTTTCGCAGCGGCTTCGGTATCACAAATGGCCAACTCAACAGCCGTATTAACCATTAAGCACCCTTTAGGTCGTTCCTCTGCCGTGATGGCGAATTCAAACATTCGCCTGATGGCTTGTTTAATCGAGGTGGGTTCATCCACTTTCTTATGAACGGAACTTTCCAACAATTCACCATATTTCTCTACTGCCTTCATATATAAACGATGTTTATCTCCGAAAGTATCGTATATACTTCTTCGATGTATCCCCATATGAGTCACTAAGTCCTGCATGGAAGTTTTCTCGTAGCCTTGCTCCCAAAATAGGTGCATGGCTTTTCGCAGCACGGTATTCACTTCGAACTCTTTGTTTCTAGCCATATTCAACCTCCTTTGTACAATGTCTAGTATAACACTTCCGCATAGATCCACCACAATTTTCACCTGAGAACTATGGGATCACCTTGAACCAATCATTCGAGTTCCGTACAACTTCCAATAAATTCCTAAACCTTGCGGTAATCCCGCTAAGGGTTTGCTCAAGGAACTGGAGTACTCTATTTGAAGAAAAACAGGCTATTTCCTCTCTGTGCGGAACTACAGGGTCTTATTTGTCCTCAATACTGCGTTTTTCAGGTGAAATTGGCAAAATAGCGGAACGCAGTTCCCCTTGAACGTGGAAATTGTGGCTTTTCAGAAAAATAGCGGACTCCAGTTCCCTGCAAAATTCAAAAAAATAAAAAATCCCCACAAAGTGAGGACTTTCATCAAGAAGTGACATGAAATTATGACTTTCAAATGATTACTTTAGTAATATTTAGCATAAATCCAACATTTTTGTTTGTTTTAAGACAGAATATTTCAAAGATTCTTGTTAGACTTGACTTATTATATCAAAAGGCGATGATCATATGGTTCAAGTCATCTGGTTGCTCATATTAATTCTGTTCCTAATCGTAGCTTCAACCCGTAAAAGTTAAACGACGAATCCTTCAATTGCTAGCCATAAATCTGCAGATCATGAATGGACCAGAAATTCCCTGCCCTCATTGTCTGGATGATCTTGACGAATCGTGCATTCGTTGGACTGAAATTGATGTCTAGTACGCTTGTGCCGCTACCGGATGCAACCGGTTGAGACCAGTAGTTTCCATCCGCAGAAACATATACCTCATATTTCCTTGGATAGTCATTCGGGGAACCCTCGGTCCGAAGCCGTATTCGGTTGATCCTAGTCGGTGTTTTCATATCCACCTGATAGAACTGGCCAGGAGCTTGAGCGACACCTGTGTCCCAACGGCTATAGATGTTACCATCGATCGCCCCTTGAGGTTTACCAGAACTGCTGGTAACCTCCCAGTCCGTTCGATCCAGAGCCACACTATCTGTTGCGATTGCGGCTGCTGGTTGTGAGACTTCGTTGGTACCAGAAAGTCTAATTTGATACAAGTATTGGTTCCCTATCAATGTACTCGTATCTACAAACTCGGTACCTTCCACTTGCTCAGCAATCACTTCGTAATTGTCCTCACCTAAGCCTGATTTGCGCAAAACATCGTAACTTTGTGCTACTTCAGACTCGTTCCAGCTAAGCTCAATCGCGTGCTGTTGCGCTGGCTTAGCTTGAATCCACGATGGTGCAGTTGCCTTCACAACATCTGCTCGTGATAGGATATACTGTACGGCTTCACCTGGGCCTAATGTTTCCTTAAATGCTAACTCAGGAGCTGCTTGCAAGCCGCTCAGATAGGATCGAGCCGACTCATAGGTATCACCCGCTCCGAACCTCTCACCTTCGTATATCGCTGACTCCGGCATCGTTACTTTGACCTCTATCGTTTGTGGACTCGATTCGAAATTCACAAAGTTGAGTAAAATCTTATCCGATTTCCCGCCTGATCCAGGAAGTGCAGGTAATGTTGATGTATCAACACCCCGGAAATAAACCAGCTTATCGGATAGCTCCGGCTTATTGGTTACTTCGTAAACCAGCGGCTTGCCATGTGTCGCATACGCTAAATTTAAGCGCCGCATCACCCCGACTCGCGTATCATTTTCCAACGAATTCTTATGAATCTGCATTTGTGCGGGGTTCTGTGTATTCAAATCAATCCCCGGTTCGAACAAAGCATATTCCGGATAAAAAGCCGCATGCTGCATGAACATATCGGCATATCCGATATGGGCTCTCATAATCCGATCAAAGACGGCCGCATGAGGTTCTGCCGCGCCATATTCGGTTGGATCTGTATGGCTATCCGAAGTGCCATACTCCGTATTCAGCATCAGCTTCTGTAAACCATCCTCAGCTCCGCCGAAGGTACGCATGTTCTCCACAAAGCTTCCATTATTATTGTTCACATAAGAGGTCCCATACGCATGTCCATTCGTTAAATCTGTCATCTCTTCAAGCTCCATACGCTGATTCGGATCGCCTTCCCATCCGTCAGGATCTCCGCAACTGAGCACGCCCGATGTCGTTTGATTGCGACAAGTCCTCATGCTGTATTCCGGGGCATATGCCCATCCTGGAGCGACCGTTTTCACATGAGGAGCGATCTCAGGCAGGTTGGTTTTGAGCCATTTGGCTATGGCTAGATTCACACTTTTGGATCGATTAAATAAGCCTGGTTCATTATCAATCTCATAATATTGGAACATGGAGCCATACTGCTTCACATAGTCCGATAACTTATTTTCAGCATCTGCTGGCAGAGTTCCATCGTCTTTCAGCTTAATGTTTCCTGTATGCAAATGAAGAGCTACCGCTTGTGTATTGTAATCACGCAGAGTTTCATAATAAGACTTAATTTCCGTACATCCCTCTTTTACATCGGTTGCGCAATCGACTCTCATCACATTGCCGCTATAGGCAATTCCCAGCCACTTTAAGACATAGGGAAGGTGCTTAACAGCTCCTTGGTCATAGTAAAATGACAAATTACTAACTTTGGTGCCGGACTCTACATATCGCCCATGGATAGGTTCTTCGGCAGGTGCAGCTAGTGCATCAAGCGAGAGATAATCCCATTTCCACCAAAGAAATTTATTCTCATCTGCCCTGCAAGACAAGCAACCTTCGGCCGACAGCTTCAATACGTTATTTCCCAGCTGCAGCTGCTCCTTAGGAATATATAGCTCATATAATTTCTTATACTCATAAGTACTCGACGTCCCTCCGACACCGGCGACCTGGATGATGCCCGAAAGCATGTTATTGGAAAATACCGCCATCTGAGGAACGGACTTATGCGCATCTAGAATTTTCACTCGGAAATGAACACCATATTCGGGTATTTCAGCTAAGGAATAGTTGATCGAGAAGGTAGAATTCAACGATTTATTGAGACCTTGCGGCACCGAGTTCCAAGTCTCTGGCTGCTGTTCGCCCGAAAATACGGTATAACTAACTGGAGCTGCGCTATCTTTTCCAAATTCCATATCAGAATCATCGTGTTTGCCTAACGTCCAGATCTGATTGCCAATCTGATTGGATTCTGTCATCACCTTTACCAACTCTGTTCTTGCAGATGCACCGTAATTCGTCGAAGCCGAGATCAGGATCAGTAAGATCAACAAGGCCGATGGCACAATCACATATCTCATCATGTTAGATACCTCTCAAACCTCTAAGGTAGTAATAGAACACTTGCGGGTATAATTTCTTTTGTTTGGGAAGGACTCTTCCACATGAGTTTAGCAGCGGCACCATTCTGATTATCATAATATTCCACTTTCAAATCAACGGGTACGCCAGCGGTAAGGGCAATAGATCCCGTTCGTTCCACCCAACTTTGATTAAACCAACTATCAATAACCAACTTGCCGTTCACCCAAACTCGAATGCCATCATCGCTTAGTGTGGATATTTGATATTTTTCCGTATAGGCTGGCAGGAGCTTACCTGTCCATCTCACTGAAAACGTGTCTGCTTGCACAGAGGGTAAAGGAGCCGATGTCGACCAATTGAAATCAATCTTGGCATCCACTTTTGTTTCTTTTAGCTCGGTCAAATCCTTATTGTCATAATATTCCGCTCGCAAGCCATTTTTCTTATCCGGCGGCGAAATCGGCTGTATCTGCGGCTGTTTAACGGGCAGAAAGGATTCTCTGCTCAGTATTTTCGAGTGCGAGTAGAAAGATTTAATCTCTTCTTTTTTATTATTTTCAGTCAGCATCTTGCCCCATGTCATGAAATAAGCCCATCGAGGTTGATCTTTTAAGACAGCAGCACTTGGCAGTTCGCCATTCTCCCCAATCGCCACAGGCTTGCCGCCTGCTAATTGGACAATATTCTTGTAATAATCTGGATTGTAATCATTATCATAGATATCTACTGCGAGAACATCCACCTTACTTGCACCTGGGTATGTGGCTGTGTAAGGGTCGGCATTCGCATTCGGTGCATTAGGACTCCACACCCAAAGCAAATTATTCAGCTTGTGTACATGCACGAAGCGATCGTACATAATATTCCAGAGCGCTGCGAAGTTGTTCTTCTTGCCCCACCAGAACCAGTCCCCATTCATTTCATGATAGGGCCGCCACAAGACAGGAACTCCCGCATCCTTCAGTTTCCCCAGATAAACTGCCGTTTTATCCAAATCCGCAATCAATTTCGCATACTGGGGAGTGCCAGGAGTCACGTATTTATCAAATTCCGCTTGGCTCATTTTCTTCTCCACATTCGACCAGCATAGGCAGGTTCCAGGAATGCTTTGATGATAGGAGATGGTGACTAAGCCGCCAGCTTGATTCCAAGCGATCGCGCTATTGACTACCTTCTGCCTTTGTTGCGCCAATTGACCTTCGTTTTGAGCCAAAATAGCACCGAACTCATAGCCGTGAAGTCCAGGAAATTTACCTGTCCAGCCTTTCACTTGATTCGTCCACTCATCTGGACTTTCAAGGTAATCATGCTGCCCGCTGATCGTGCTAACACCTGAAACGGCATTTAATTTCTGCAGTACGAGCTTTGCTTCAATCGTCGCTTGCGAGTTGACTGGAACCGAAATCGCAGACGCTGTAACTTGCGGTTGAAACAAGAAATTCGGAGCTACTAAAGAGAGTAAGAACAATAAGGAAACCACTTTCTTACGTACACCTGCCTCTCCTAAAATTGGAATCACCATCTTCTTTGTAAGTTAAATGCTGTTAGAGCACAAAATGTATATATTTGTTATTTTCCGCTATGCCTTCAAACAAGGAATCGCCTTCCATTCCCCAAAATCGAATAGAAGGCGGTTCTTTGTTTCAAAACAAAACTTAAATAAATTGGTGAAGCGGAATGTCTTTCCAGTCCATACAAATACGAACGATATCCTCTTCCACTAAGTCGGATCCGCTTTGCACCTCGATAAATTCAACATCCGTGATTGCCCGTATGCTATGTCTAGTCCCTTCTGGAATTCGCACAACATCACCCGGTTTCACCTGATAGAGCTTATCATTAATGATAATATCCGCTACGCCGCTCACGACTGTCCATACTTCAGAACGTTTATAATGCAGCTGATAGCTGATATTTTTACCGGCATGAACGAGAATACGTTTCGTGAGTACCTCATTATCTTCGGCATATTTGACATAATCGATAACACGATAACGTCCCCATCTGCGCTCCTCGTACATCGGACGATGCTCGATTGAATTCATCACTTCCTTGATGCGAGGACTCTCCGACTTGTTCGTCACTAGAATGCCATCCGGGCTCACGGCAATAACAGCGTCATGGATGCCGATTACGGTGACAGGGATGTCGAGTTCGTTAATCAAATGCGTATTCTCGCAATCTGTCGTTACGATACCCGTTCCGATTTGGGAACGTCCCATTTCCTCGGTCAACGTATTCCAAGTTCCTAAATCTTTCCAGAAACCATCATAAGGAACAACGACACAACTTGCTTCTTTCTCAACAACTTCATAGTCAAAGCTGATTTTCGTTAATTTATGATAATTTCTGAGCATTTCCTCGTATTGAATCGGAATCCCTTTGTCCATCATGACCTCAATGAGATAACCAAGTCGGAAAGCAAAGACACCACAATTCCAAAGCGCCTTTTGATCTATCAGAACAGCTGCCTGTTCACGACTAGGTTTTTCGAAGAAGTACTGAACCGCTAGTGCTTCTGTCCCTTCTCGGCGTTCATCCGATGGAACAATGTAACCATATTTCTCAGACGGAACCGTCGGAACAACACCCATTAGCGCCAAATTAGCGTCTGTTTCGTGTAGAACATCCTCTAATTGTTTAATTTTCTGAAAAAATGCCTCATCGACATACGGGTCTACTGGTAATACCGTAATCACGGTGTTAAGGGGTAAGCTTTCCACATCATACATATAAGCAGCAGCTAGTGCGATGGCAGGGAAAGTGTCTCTGCGCTCAGGCTCAATAATAAGAGGAGCCTCTCCACCCAGCTGGCTAACAATCATTTCGACCTGTGAGCGGTTCGTTGCTAAGTACGCATCTCCACCAAGGCCTGTATTCTGCAACTGCCTCCATACGCGTTGTACCATGGATTCATCTTTGCCTTTATCATCCTCAAGTACCTTTAAGAATTGCTTGGATCTAGAATCATTGGACAATGGCCAAAGTCGTTTACCGGAACCGCCTGAAAGAAGAACCAATTTCATGAAAACCACGCTCCATTTGATTTATTTGTGATACAAGCAAATTATCTAACCAGCGCTTTAGGCCTGGATACACCAAGCAAATCAGGTCGCCCAACGGAATAATACTTGAGCCCAGTTCCTTGAATTTGTTCTTGGCTGTACACATTGCGGCCATCTATGAGAATAGGCTGTTCCATGATAAAAATAAGCTGTGACAAGGAGACTGTTTTGAATTCCTCCCAGTCTGTTAGCAAGCAGACCGCATCAGAGCCTACTGCGGCTTCCATGGCATTCTCACACCACTGAATGGACGGATGATCGATACGCTCTCTGAATTTATCCATGGCAATAGGATCGTACAGCTTCAGTGTTGCTCCTGCTCGGATCAGTGTTTCGACAATTTCAATCGATGGCGCATAACGAATATCGTCCGTATTGGGCTTGAAAGATAGTCCCCAAATGCCCACAACTTTGCCACTAAGCTCGCCAAGCGAAGCTTCCAGCTTAGAAATCACCTTGTAGCGCTGCGATTTATTCACTTCAACTACGGATTTGAGCAGTTGAAACTCATAATCAACATTGCCAGCAATTTGAATCAAAGCGTCTGTGTCCTTCGGAAAGCAAGAGCCTCCGTAGCCGATTCCGGCACTCAGGAAGGACGAACCAATTCGCTTATCTTTCCCCATCCCTTTGGCAACCTCCGTGACATCGGCGCCCACCTTCTCGCAAATATTAGAGATTTCATTGATAAATGAAATTTTCGTCGCTAGGAAGGCATTCGAAGCGTATTTGATCATCTCCGCACTCCGAATACTTGTGATGAAGATTTGATCAGTAAAGGCACGGTGCAGCTCTGTGAGGGGTTCAGCCAAACTCTGATTATCCAGTCCAAGCACAATTCGGTCCGGATGAAGGGTATCATCGATAGCCGAACCTTCACGCAGAAACTCAGGAATGGATACGATATCGAAAGCCTGCTGCGTATTCATCGCAATAATCATTTGAATATGCTCATTCGTACCTACAGGTACTGTGCTTTTCGTGGCAATGATTTTATAGCCGTTCATCGCCTTGCCAATTTCCATGGCTGCTTGCTCAATATAGGACAAGTTAGCTTCGCCATTAGGCAAGGATGGTGTCCCTACGGCAATGATAATAAGTTCAGATTGGTTAATGGCGTGAGCCAAATCCGTTGTAAAAGCTAACCGGCCAGCATGAATATTCTTTTCCATAAGTTGTTCAATGCCAGGCTCATAGATGGGTGAAATCATATTTTGCAGCTTTTCGATTTTCTGAATATCCTGATCCACACAGATAACATGATTACCCACCTCAGCGAAGCAAACCCCGGAAACTAATCCCACATAGCCTGTTCCAATTACTGCAATATCCATACGATTAATTCCCCTCTCTGAATTGTTGATAGGCTTTAGCCATGTAGATTTTTAATTTCTCCATAAAAGTTTTCTCATCGAATTTCTGGGCGTGCCCAATAATTCGGCTCACGTCCCAGGCATGGTTTTCCACTTCCTGAATAGCCATCAGCAGATCCTCTACCTCTTGCCGCTTGAAAAAGACACCATTCACTTGAGGCACAATTGTATCTAACGCGCCACCGGCCTGATAGGCAACAACGGGTCTTCCAGCTGCATTGGCTTCCAATGGTGTGATGCCGAAATCTTCCTCGCCGGGAAAGATTAATGCTCGACACTCCGCCATCATTTTAGTTACGGAACCGTCATCCAACCTTCCCAGAAAACGGACATTCCCTTTGGCCATTCCCTTAAGTCTCATCAGATCGGGTCCTTCTCCAACGATATACAAAGGCAGACCATTTCGATTAAAGGCTTCTACAGCCAAATCAATACGTTTATAAGACACAAGTCTCGATACAATCAAGTAATAATCATCAATGTTCGTCGAGCTATGAAAGCGAGTCGTATTAATCGGTGGAAAAATGACATCGGAATCGCGGTGATAATAATTTCGGATGCGATTCTTGACGACCGAGGAATTCGCAATAAACTGATTCACATTCGCTGACGTTTTTTGATCCCATTGCTTGAGCTGATCGATATAAATTTTCAAAAGTCGCTTCATCACACTCGATTTGGTTTGCCGCTCCATGTAAGTGTCATAATCCCATGCGAAACGCATCGGGGTATGGCAATAACAGAGATGGAAGGTGTTCTTCGGCACCTGAATGCTCTTCATGAACGCGCTGCTTGAGCTGAGCACAATATCAAATTCTCGAAAGTCAAAATCCTTAATCGCAAACGGATAAAGAGGAAGCATTTCTTTAAAATGACTTTTTCCTCCAGGCATTTTTTGTAACCAAGAGGCTCGTATATCCGCATCCCTCAGTTCATCGAGCAGACGATTGTTGCTAAACATGGTCGTATAAATGGGAGCACTCGGGTACATTTGGTGAAAGACTTCAACAACTCTTTCGGCTCCGCCCATTTGAACCAAATAATCATGCGCAATTGCTATTTTCATTTGATCCATCCTTTACTCTCTAAGCGGTCATCACGAATTAGCGATGAAACCTGCATAGTAATGAGTGATTTGGGTAACGGTTCGTTCGATAACAAAGTGTTGCTCCACACGCTTAATGCCATTCTCACTCATTCGGCGTCGCTCCTCAGGATGCTCGAGCAGATAACGAATCGAATCAGCAAGTACAGCTGGCTTCCCTGGTGTAATGAGAAGTCCTGTTTCACCATGTACAACGGTTTCAGTCGGACCGCCTTCGTTAGAAGCAATAACCGGCAAACCGGCTGCCATGCCCTCAACAATAACTTGACCGAAAGGTTCAGGTGTGATGGAAGTATGCACCAAAAGGTCTGCTTTCTGCATTAAACCCTGAATATCTTCAACATGACCTAGTAAGGTAACATTGTTCAGTTGATTATCGGCGATTTGCTGCAGCAGCTGCTTCTTATAGGCATCTTCGCCAAACAGGGCATCTCCGGCTAACCAGAAATGAACCTGCTCATCCGGCAGAAAAGATTTAGCCGCTTCGAGTAAAATATGCTGGCCCTTCCACTCTGCCAATCGGCCAACAAGTAAAACGACATAAGGCTTTCGCCATGCTTTCTCGACGATCGATAGGCCTTTAGTTTTAGAATTCGCGAACGCCGAGTACACGACTAATGTTTTCTTGGACTTCGGTAAGTTCAAAGCATTCAACGTAGAATTTGAATTAGCTATAACGCCATTAGGCAGCAATCGGGACATTAGGCGAATCGCTTGAGCAACGATTGGTTTCAGATACGGAACGCCAATATGATCCCGGATATGCCAGATGAGTGGAACCCCAGCCCATTTGGCAGCTACAGCTCCATAAAAAGCTGATTTCAATGAATTCGTATGTACACAGGCCACTTTCTCAGCCTTCAGTAGTTTGGCTACCCTTTTCCCGTAGCTCAGAAGCTCGAATGCAGCCGATACCGCTTGAAAGTTCACGGCATTCCGATTGCGATTACGTACCTTATCACTTAAAGGTAAAACGCGAACATCAATCCCTTTAGCTCTTAACCGATCAACAAGCGCTCCTTCTTCAGCCACAATGACTAACGGATCAATCTCGTTGCCGAAATTCGTAATGAGATTATAAAGTGCTACTTCTCCCCCACTCCATCTAGCGGTATGATCCAGATAAGCTACTCTCATCTTGTTCACGTCCTCCTCTCTTCCTGGCTGCAATCGATTGATTCTTGACGTAAGCATGAGTATCAAGATCAATAACGGAATTAAATACATCGTTTACCTGCTCGGAAACTCTCTTCCACGTATAATGCTCTAGTACATGATTCCTACACTGCTCACTTGTAGGCCACAACTCAGGATGCTTCAATATCCGAGTTAATCCTGAAGCTATATCACTACTGCTAGTTCCTGCGAAAAGCATGTCAGGTCGGTATTTCTCAAGAATCTCACGGTTTCCTCCAATCGGAGTTGCCATGACCGGAACCCCGGCTGCCATTGCTTCTACGGTTATTAATCCGAATCCCTCTAACGCTTGTGATGGTACAACGAACAGATCGGCAGCTTGGTAGTAATCAGCAAGATCACTATCGGGGATGTAACCCAGCATTCTAACACTAGACTGGAGCCCGTATTCAACAATACGGCTCTCCAGTTCAGCTTGCAGCGGACCCCTGCCGCCTATTAAAAGCACAGCATCTGGCTTTGAACGTACAACATCTTTCCAAGCCTCGAGTAATTGAAGCAAACCCATTCGATTGACCAGCCTTCTCAAAGTCAACACGACGGTCTTCTCTTCCGGCAGATCCAGCTTCTTTCTTATTAATGAGCGATTCGCTGCTGGCTTGAACCGAGCTACGTCCGCCCCGCCTGGTATGATGTGAATCTTGGCAAGCGGGACGCGATACTGGCGATGTAGAATATCACGGAAAGTTTCACTTAACACGATGAAGGCATCCGCCAGCTGGTAAGCTTTCATTTCCCAGTTTCTAGCGATCATTGTTTTAAAGCGATGCTTTAAACCCTTGCCCTCAAGTCTTATTTCTTCACTCCATGGACCGTGAAATGTCATAACAACCGGAATATTTCGAGCTTTTGCCTCCATGGCCACGCCTAAACTGTAAGGAGCAAAGTGAGAATATACGATATCTACATGCTGCCCGTTCATCATCTCTGCGGCTTGGTCACGAAAAGCATCGCGCCGTTTGCTCAATTTCAAATCAGTACCGGACACATTAATGACACGAAGACCACTTTTCACTTCTGGTTTATTTGCGCTGCATACCAAAGCTTCAAGATCATGATGCGGAGCTAAGCTTTCGCATATATGCTTGAAATAGGTGTTTAATCCACCTGGCTGAGCAGAGGGCCAGCCCATTCCCGTGCACAAGATCCGTAAATCATTGTATCGTTGCATAAGCTTTACCCTCCTTGATTGGCCCATCTTTGGACTGCTTCACACGTTTGTGAGCTAATCCAAGCTCATACTGTTTCATGCAGATCAGGAACTCATAGATGCTCCAGAAAAATGCCACGGCAAGTCCCGGGATTCCCTTTTTATACAAACCATGAACGATATATTTCTGTATGAAACGCAAGGGAGGTCTAACGAGCATCCGCAGTAGGCTGAATCTTTTTCCCATCGCCACTGCGCCTTCTGCCTCCAGATCGGTATATTTATTAAACCGCTGAATGTGATCATGAATGCTGCGGAAACCATAGTGCCATAAGACACCTGGCACGAAGATGACATCCTCACTCGCCACATCCGGTGTTTCGTGCACGAGACTGTCCCTATACTGAATTTGTGAACGGTTATACAAGCGGACTAACCGCTCACCTTTCCCCATCCAGCGCCCTAGGAAGTCTCCAATCCGCAGAACGGAATAGGCTTTGCTTGGATCAGATAACTCACTTTTCAGTTTCAGAATGGAAGAAGCTAGCTGCTCATTAACAACCTCATCCGTGTCGATTACGAAAATCCAGTCATAGGCTGCGCGATCACTGCCATAGATACGCTGTTTCGCATAACCAGGCCATGCGTTCACATAGACTTTGCAGCCTAATTGCTCGGAGACTCGAACGGTTCCGTCCTTGCTCCCGCCATCGACTACAACAATTTCGTCTGCAAAAGGCTTGCAGGAGGCGATCGCATTAGCTATTCTCGATTCATCGTCTTGCGCAATGATGACAACAGAAATTCGATTCACTCCTACAGCGTCACGATAGCGACTCATTTCGTTCGCCCCTCCCCCAATGTCCAATTATTTGGCCTTATATGCTGTTATTGCTGAAAGTAACCAACGGATATCCTCTTTATTCAACAGTAATCTAGGAAGTTTGGTTTTCAAGGTGAATTTGACATTGATTAAAATAAAGATAAATCGCAGTATACCCGATGACAAAATAGCCATTCCCGCACCGGCGAGGCCAAACTTGGGAATAAGTACTGTCAGCAATGGAATGACAATTAGCAGCCCGATTCCTTGCAGAATCGTAACAATCTTGGGTTTGCCTAAGGCCATGAACGCTTGCGCTAATACCATTGTTCCACCTGAAATAGATACTTCAAGAAGCAGCATTCGAAATACACTAATGGCTTCTTTGAAATCAGGACCATACAAGAGAGGCATGACGAAAGGAGCAACCAGCATGATGATCAAGGAGCATAACAAGGCCACGCATGTGCTGATCCTATATACACGGAACGTCATATCAACCACTTTATCCTTGGGCAAACCGGATGCTTTGGGGAACAGCACCACGATAATGGATGTTGAGAAAATATTAACCACACGAGAAAGGCTTACTGCTACCGCATAGAGTCCAAGTTCAGAGGGATTCAGCAGCCCGATAATAACGATCTGATCAATGTAGTAGGAAACATTGCCCATTAAATCGTTGCCGTAGGATCCAATACCATATTTGATTAGTGTCTGAAAGGAACGGAAAATATCCTTGATCACCCATTGATACTGTCTAAGCAATCGAACAGTGGTCCATATGTAAAAGGGAACCGCCGGAGCGAGATAAGCTACAGCTGACGTGTAAGGAGTCATGGTTTTTGTCAGGATTAGCAGAGCAAGGCCGATGAGCGTGCTCAGCGGAATAAGAAATCGCAGACGATTGAATAGTTTGTACTCGCCTCTTACCTGCATCATCGCATTATTAATCTGCGACAATACAATAAGAGGTACGATAGCCATGGACCATTGCGAGAATAGGACCACACTGTCGGAATACGAACGGAGCCAATAGGGTAAAACCAATATCCCTAAGCACATCGCAAGCATGCCTGCTGTCAAACCCATGATAACAGCGGTCGAATAAAGCTTGGCGGAATCCTTCATGTTCTTTTTCACATTGTAAATAATGGCGGAAGGCATACCAAAGGTGAAGCTAAAGGCTAAGAATTGTGACCATAAAACCATAGCTGCCTGCTCTCCTCGGCCGGATGGCCCAAGAAATCGCGCTGTTAATATACCGGTTAACATATTGATGACTAGGATAAGTACACTGAAAAACATCGTTTTAACCGAAGATGACAAATGACTTTTGCTTGAAAAGAAAGCTTTAATGAAGCCGAACAGAGGCTTTATGCGGACTAATTTCAAGTTGACTGGCTGCTGCATCCGAAATTTGCCTCCTCTCTTGAACGATCGTTCGATGCGCCATAATTCCAATGCCTACGACCATCCATAATAGAAAACCTTTCAAACCTGTGTACCCATTTTCAAAAACGAGACAAACGATACTTCCTTGCAAAGCGGAGAGTCCCAGCTTACCGTACGCCGTTATACCGCCCGGTTGGCTTTTCTGAGATAACAGATATCGCGTCACAAGCCACAGAGCCCATAAGAACAACAAGCCCCCAAGTATGCCGAACGTTAGAAAAATAGCAACAAATCCATTATCGAAAATGCCATATTCCCCTAATGCCCCACCGTTGCTCAACTTCGTGCCGACACCAATACTCCCAAGCCCTAATCCTTGCGGTTTCGAAAACATCATCGGGAAAACCGTATGAAAGAAATCGAGTCTTTCATTGTAAGAGTGATCATCCTGAATGGCCGTCATCGTATCCAATCGAGCGATAAGACCTTGTGCACCAGGCAGCTTCGGGATGATGACATACATAGCTCCAATAACAGCTGTTAATTGAGCAATCAGTTTCCACTTTTGTCTGCCGGCTGATACAGCTGTATAGATAGCGATATCGATGAAAAGCATAACCCAGGCAGAACGGACTAACGTGACCAGAAGTCCAACCGTTACAAGGATAATACCGATCCAGCCTAACGGTCCTCGCCATCTTTTTTCCAGAATCATCGGTGCAAGCGCAGTTCCCATATACATACCCGCAGGTCCAGGGGAATTCAGTGTAGAGAAAACTCTGATCTCCAAGGGAAAAGGGTGGCCAATCGACGTCATTTCCACATGATTCATCCAGAATGCGTCCCATGGAGGCACCATGATGTATTGAATAATGCCATAGACAGCAACCAGGATGGCGGTATTAGAGAAAGCAACAATTAAACGGTCTAGCGCTTTATTGTCGAATTCACTTAAAGCGGCATAAGGGATTAACAACAACGGAATCACATAATTCGCCAGATCGTAAAAGGTCCCGCTCCCATTCTTCGTTACACCGATTAGACAGCCATAGAGCAGTACGATTGCCATATAAATAAGCAACTTGTAGACTCTAGACTCCATCTGGTGAAACTTAGCCAAAATTGGAATAATAAGCACAGCACTTGTTAACAAAGGTGCAATACTTAATAGCGAAACCGAATGATAGGTTCCTTCCATCCAATCCTGTATTCGACGGATCTCCGGGCAGATGACCCAGACCAGCAGGATATATGGAATCAATCGGCGTGAATCGAATAAAGCCAATACAAAGGCAGGAAATAGCAGCATAGACAAGATTGCAATTTGCATACTAAGATCAGGATCTAGAGTTGCACTTGAATAACCAATGATGACAGAGACGGCAAGAGCCATTGCAGCGAATAGCATTGTCATGCGACCCGTCTGCGTCATAATCAAAGGGGGTTTACTCATTTTGCTGAAATCATCCACTATTGATTCCCGTCCCCTCCCGTTTCAGCTTGAACTGCTTAACAACCTCGCGCCATAGCAAAACCGCAAACATCGCATCGTGAACCAAGTACCGCTTCCAGAGCCGCCGTGGTTCTTGCACAAGTCGCCAAAACCACTCGAACCCTGTTCTCTGCATAATGTTCGGGGCTCGCTTTACTGTGCCCGAAAGGAAATCGAAGGTTGCTCCAACACCAATTGAAATCGGCACTTTATATTGAAGATAGTTTTGATAAATCCATTTTTCTTGTTTCGGTGCGCCGACGCCAACAAAGACGATATCTGGCTGCGTATCAATCAGCATTTGAATAATCTGTTCATTCTCATCCTTTTTCTTCTCGAAACCATAAGAAGGTGAGTAGCAGCCCACGATGTTCAAATTTGGAAATACGAGTTTCAGATTCTTAACCGCTTGTTCTGGAATCCCGGCCGCTGACCCTAAGAAGAAAAGCTTATATTGGCGTTCCGCGAAAGCTTCACCTAATTTTGCGAACAAATCAGACCCGGACACCTTTTGCTTGAGCGGCTTGCGCAGCATCTTCGATGCCCAGATAATTGGCATGCCATCCGCCACAATCGCACCCGCATCTGAATATACCTTTTGAAACTCAGCATCTTTTCTGAGCTTAATTAGATGATCGACATTGCAGGTTAAAATGTAAGAATGATTATTCTGGCGAATGACCTCATCCATATAAGCAAGCAAGTCCAGAAAGTCATAATTATCAAAATGAACATCAAACATAGTCACTCTACTCATCAGATCAACTCTTCTTTTTTCGAATTTGTCGTCGAGAGAATATACAAACCATTCAAATACCAGCAAAAAGGAATGATGAATTGAATTGTCGATAATGTATTATCCGACAAGGAATATAGCAGGAATGCCAAAATGAATGCTGCATAATAAATTTTAATTCGTTGTGGAATGACGCGATAAATCATTCGAAATAAGACAAGTAACGATAGGAACAACAGAATGCAACCGATATAACCCGAATCATAATAAAAGCGGATATATTCGTTGTGCGGAACCACGAAGCCGACATATAAACTGCCGTCATTCGCGACTGTAACTGCACCAAGGCCTCTACCTGTCAGCGGGGAATCTTCCACTCCCTTAAGAAAGTAGTTCCATGCTTCTGTCCTACCGGATAAATCGATCCCCGTGCCCGTTTGGCGCTCGAAAGAGCGCTTGGTCATATTGTCCCACTGTACATATACGGCTCCGCCAATCAAGGCCAAGGAGCAGACCAACGGGATTAATAAGATGAGCTTCCCTTTGATATACTGCTTAACCATATCGTAGAAATAGTACGCAGCCATAGCCAGCATGGCGAGTATTGGCCCTCTAGTTCCCGTAGCGATCAGGATCGCAAAGTTGGCGGCCAATGTACAATATAAGAATTTGGCATGCAGTGGATTGCGTTTGGTTTCAATCAAAGCAACAGTAATTCCGATAAAAGCTAACATCGCCAAATGAGGCGCGATATTCGCCCCTTGTACTCGGATCGCCCCCGTGAACTCAACGTTGAGAAACGAATACAGATGAGCCAGCTGCAGGATTGCCCCGGTCACCACACTTACCAATGGAAGTAGGCAGATGATCCGGATGTGCTTTTGCGCTGTTTCCTTTTTCCATTTGATCATGAGAAAAAAGAAAGGGAGCGCGAGTCCGATAAATGCTTTCACGGTGATGGAAAGCGTTAGTCTCGGATGCCATTCTGAGAAAAACAAGGTAATGAACAACATGCCAGCAATAGCTATTATTGGGTAAATGAACTTCAACCGAAGTCCATTCTGCAGCATACTTGGAACTAATAAAATGAGAATCCCAAGCTTATAGAGGGAAAGGATCTCCAGCCCTGGGAAATTCGCTTCAACAATGTAGTTAACAGATATAGCGGTTGAAAGCAGAACCATATAACTCATTTTTTCCGGTTGGTAAATGGCATACACGCACATGAAAAGTACGACCAGCCCCAACATACTGATAATAGGCTGATAAGTAGCCGCTACGCCCATAATCACTGCAAGCAGCACATAGAGCGGAGCATAGTACATCGGTTTCTTGAGCTGTATTGGAAACACAGGCGTCATCCGTATCCTCACCCTGTTAAACGCATTTTCACACGACTACGCATCGTGAGTAATGTGCCTTTTATACTTTGCATCCGACATGCAATGAGTAATTTTTCGCCTTCCGAATGTGCGAACAAGGCATTTACAGCTATGTAGAGCACCCTGCAGGCAACATTAACGAGCAAAGCCGTTTTACCCATAAAACCTTTGTGCATGGAACCATTCGTAATACCTTGATAATAATAGCGCTGCTTAATCCAATCTTTCGTTAAGCGATTGTCGGGGATGAAGTGATCCACGACCATGGAAGGGTGATAAAGAATCGTCTTTCTTTCCTGTTGCATTTGCTCGAAAATCCAAGACTCTTCGCCAGACAGCAGGAGCGTTCCCTTCCTTCCAAGGTCTGTTGGAAACAAATATGTCTCATGAAATGATTTGCGAATAGCCATATTCGCACCGAAGGGATGCTTATTCATCGGATATTCATGTACATCTTCTCCCCGATCTACAATCGTATAAGGAAGTTCAAGCGATTTGATCAACCAGGCTGGTCTCTCGCTTTCGAACTTCGGACGAATCATGCCACCTATCGCATAGACATCATGCCGATGATCAAAGGTGTCCACAATCGTGCGAATCCACCCCAAACAAGGAACCGCATCATCATCGAGATAGGCGATAATATCACCTTTTGCTTCTTGTATTCCCCTATTTCGCGCAGCCGACAGTCCTTGGGTTGGTTCAAATACATATTGAACACGTAAGACCCCAGCTTGACGAAGGGCAAATGACTCGGAGATCTCACGCGTATGATCCGTGGAATTGTTATCCACAATAAGAATCTCAGCCATATCTATTGCAGCTAATTCAGGCAGTGAATCCAACGTAATCTGAAGCAAATCTGCGCGATTATAGGTACAGATGACAATTGACACCCTTGGTTTTGGCTGATCATGCACCATTGCGGTACTCCTTTTCTACTTTTTTTTAAAAGGCGTCTTTGGAACCGAGAAGGACCGAAACGGTTTTCATCATAATTTTCAAATCATAGAAAACGCTGCGCTCACGGATATAAGTCAAATCAAGCTCAACCATTTGCTCAAAGCTTAGATTGCTTCTTCCGCTAACTTGCCATAAACCCGTGCAACCAGGCGTTACAGCCAAACGCTTCTTGTCATAGTTGGTGTACTCTTTAACTTCACTTGGTAAAGCCGGTCTAGGACCAACCAAGCTCATATCACCGATGAGTACATTCCACAGTTGCGGCAACTCGTCAATGCTCGTTTTGCGCAACACTCTGCCAACGCGAGTCACACGAGGATCATTCTTCATTTTGAACATCGCGCCCTCGACTTCATTTTGGCTCATTAATTGCTGCTTCAATGCTTCGGCATTAGATACCATCGAGCGAAATTTAAACATAGGGAACAAAGTTTCATCTTTACCCACCCTATTTTGTTTGAAGAAAACGGAACCGTCTGGATCTTCCAGCTTGATCCAAACGGCAACTACGATAAACAAAGGCATCAAGAAAATAAGACCGGCTAAGGAGAGAATAATATCTAACGTACGCTTCATAAAGGAATAGGAAGTTATGCTCTTTCTTCCCTGCAATCTTGTAGCAGCCGGATAGTAGTACTCATATTCCTCCTGCAGTTCTCGCAAGCTCATAATCTTCACCTCCCAAATGTTCTAAAATAGGTGCATATTTCTCCTTAATAAGGAGCGAAGCCATCGCATCAAGTACATCTAACCGAAGATCTTTACTCTCTAGTGCGAAAGCCATCGTGGTAAGAATATACCCAAGCCGTTCACCAACATCATAACGAATGCCGTCAAAATGATAAGCAAGAACACGTTCTATCTGATTAAGCTTCTGAATCGCGTCTGTCAACTGAATTTCGCCGCCAGCGCCTTTCTCCTGAAGCTCCAAAAATTCAAAGATTTTAGGAGAGAACACATATCTCCCCATAATGGCAAGATTGGAAGGGGCCGTACCTAATTTAGGTTTTTCAATAAAGTCTTTTACTTGATATAGGCGATCATTTTGCTCACCAGGATCAATGATACCGTAACGATTTGTAAGTTCTGGCGGGACTTTTTGGACGCCGATGACGGAATTTTCTGATAATTCATATTGCTCAATCAGCTGTTTCAAGCAGGGGACCTTCCCTGTGACAATATCATCGCCCAGCAGTACAGCGAATGGTTCATTGCCAATGAACCTCCTTGCACACCAGACGGCATGCCCAAGTCCCTTGGGTTCTTTTTGACGAATATAATGAATTTCTACCTTGGATGAACGCTGAACTTCTTTCAACAGCTCCAGCTTCCCCGTTTCCATCAGCTTGTTCTCAAGCTCGAAAGCATTATCGAAGTGGTCTTCGATCGCTCTCTTTCCTTTACCGGTTACAATAATAATATCTTCGATTCCGGATTCGATGGCTTCTTCCACGATGTATTGAATAGTTGGTTTGTTGATGATTGGGAGCATCTCTTTGGGCATCGCTTTCGTGGCGGGTAGAAATCTCGTTCCTAACCCCGCAGCCGGAATTATTGCTTTCTTGACCGTCTTCATCCTTCTCATCCTCCTAAGAGAGTACATATTCAATTATTGGTTGAAAACCATACCTAGCATGCGGGCTCCTGATTGTTCGAGCTGAGTTCTTGCTTGTTTCGCCCATTCCCGCTTTGTTTTACCGTTCCTAGCGACTAGCAGTACGCCATCACTGTATTCCGTGAGCAAACTTGCATCTGTATAGTCAAGCGTTGACGGTGAATCGATAAGTATAACCTCATATCGTTGTTTCAGTTGGTTCATCAGGTCCATCATTTGGGAGGAGCCTACCAATTCTGACGGATTGACTGGTTGACCGCCAGCAACGATGAGATCAAGTCCAATGATTCCTGTCGGTATGATGACATCATCTACAGAAAGCCCCTTTTGAAAAAAATGAAGCAAGCCTTTTGTATTATTCTTACCAAATAATTTATGCAGCGATGGCTGACGCAAGTTACTATCAACGATCACGACAGACTTGCCTTCCTGCGCATACGTTATCGCAAGATTGGCAAGCGTCGTTGTCTTGCCTTCTTGCGACTTGGGTGATGCAACCATCAATACCATGCCCAGCCCTTGATCAGCGGACACAACCTTTTTGAAGCGTACCGCCGTACGTAAAGAGCGATAGGATTCGGAAACTGGCGCAATGGGATCTAATTCAGTCACAAGCACATTACTTAGCTGTAACATACGTTTGTTCCCCTACCTCTCTGCTCAGCGACTTGGACGTCTTCGTTGCATTGCCCTTCTTTATCGTTCCGATGGAAGCAAGAACGGGAAGGCCCACGAAGTGCTCAGCTTCTTTCTCAGAGCGAATTGTATCGTTGATATTCTCAAAAAAGAAAAACACACCAATAGCTGCCATCGCCGATAAAATAAAGCTCAAAGCCAAGTTGATTACGATACTGCCATTCGCTGGCAAAGGCTTCACAGCTACATCAGAGCTAGAAAGTATTTTGACATTGTTCATGTTCATCAATGTCGGCACTTCACTCATGAATGTATCCGCAAGTGTTTTCGTCATCGCGACGGCTTTCTCATAACTAGGATCTTCCAACTCAATTTTGATAATTTGCGTTTTATCGGTGGAGCTCACCTTCAAGTTCGTCAGCAGTTCTTTCTGCGTCATTCCGAATTCCGGATGATTCTGCAGTAGCTTCTGAATGATTTGGTCTGACTTAATGATTTCCTTGTAGCTCTCAACTAAATTCATATTCATCGAAACATCATTCAGGTCTATCGTTTCTTCACTCTTAAACGTACTGCTTACCAGTACTTGTGTGTTTGCCTTGTAAACAGGCACAACAAAAGTTTTGCTGACATAGAAGGTTGTCAGGCACGAGAGAAGAACGAACAGCGCAATCATCCACAGCTTTTTGCGAATGAGTACAAAGTAATCTAAGATCGATTTCTCCATGATTCCCTCCCGAAAAAATAGTTAATAAATCAAGAAATACTGTATTGCTTTTCCGAAAATTTTCAGTTAAGATGTTTGTAATGAAAGCGTTTTATTCTTCTCATCCCCACCTATCGAAACGACATTCAATCACTCCTTTTATACAGAGCATTCTACAATCACTATTCGACGGTGATAACTAGCTTGTAAGCTAGTTGAAGCACTCTACCAAATGGAATGAAGAATGCCGCTTTTTGTCATTTAATTGGTTATAGTCAAATACTAAATGAATTCCCAAAATTATGATATTACTCTAAATTATAATTTTTGGGTCTATTTCGTCTATCCACTCGTACCTATATGTAATAAAACGATGGTATACTTTTGGACCATATGGCCGTAGTGACTCACTGAAACCCACTAACTAATCCTTTGGACTGTGCTAACAACGCTGCTTGTGTACGATCGTTGACACACAGCTTATTTAGAATTTGGCTAACATGCTTCTTGACTGTAAACTCCGTCACCATTAATTTCTTCGCCATTCCTTGATTGGATAAACCTTCTCCTAGACCAATCAACACTTCACGCTCTTTCGGCGTTAACTTACTGAAACTGTCCTCTTCCTCTTTCTTAAACAACATTTCCATGAGGCCTGGGTCAAAATACTTTTTCCCTTTGAAAATCAATTTGATAGCCAAAAGCAATTCTTCTGGAAGCGCTTCTTTGAGTACATAACCATCCGCACCCACAGCTTCTGCCTTTCTTACATCTTGCTCCAACGTCGATGACGTCAAAATGATGCTTCGGCATGATGTATCTTTAATATTCTCTACCACTTCAAGACCAGAACGATTCCCTAACTTTAGATCCACAATAGCCAAATCCGGTTTTGTTTCCTTGATTAGCTCCAATGCTTGCTCCACCGTCTCCGATTCACCAGAAATTTCGATGTTTGCTTCAAGCTTTAGCACAGCTGACAATCCTCTACGCACCAACGGATGATCATCTACGATAACAACTTTCAAAGTTCCACCTGCTTTCGTTTGAATGGGAATAGCCTACTTGACCTTGTTTAGCCCATCATCTGAAGTTCATTTAGTTCCTTGTTGTCTTGTGGTTGGAATGGGATGGTCAGTTGAATATGTGTACCTTTTCCTTCTGTGCTCTGAATACTAATCGTTCCACCAAGTGACTGGACAAGTAGTTCCATATTGTTTACACCTAATCCAACAGCTTTAGGGTCTGACAATCGTTCTTTCACACTGAAGCCACTTCCGTTATCCAAAACAGAAAGGCTCACCTCATCGGACTTAATACGAAGCTCGACCTTGATGAGTGTACTGCGCCCATGACGAATGGCATTTCCAGTGGATTCTGAAATAATTCGAAACAAAGCCTTTTGATAATTAACATGCAGACGATGATCATCGCCAGTTACATGCAAATTCACTTTCACAGCATGCAGCTTAGACACGCTGTCCAGATGTGATTTGACGGTCGTAATCCAAAAGTCACCGCCATTTTTCCTAGAACTCAGGCTATAAATGGTGGAACGAAGTTCTTGAGAAGCTGCTACGGAAGACTCTTGAATGAGTTGCAGCTGCTCTTTGATCTGATCTCTGGAAATCTCTTTCCATTTGCGACTCAGTGAATGCACGGCATAGACAATTCCGAATATGTACTGTGAAACACTGTCATGCATTTCATCGGCAATCCGATTCTGTTCCTCGATAATCATTAACTGATTCTCGATTCGTTCCAGCTGGTGCCTCTCCAGAATGACGGAGCAAAGCTCCGATAGAAAGCCAAGCTGTTTAATATACCCCTGTCTGCCTTCTTCGTAGCTGGCATGCTCAATCTTAACGCCCATGACTCCCCAGAATCGGGTTGACGATTTGATCGGCATCACAAGAAAGTCACCATATTCCGCTAGACTCATCAGCCTGCTGGAATCGAGCTGTCTTAGCTCAGCTTCATGCATTTCAAAAGCCTCAGAAAGGGAAGTTTCAATGCCAATCGGTAAGACACCTTGGGTAATCAGTTGATCAGGTTTGGCTTGCCCATTGACATCCCAGAAAAAAGACATTCGTAGCTTGGTCAACTTTAAAGCGAACTCAGCAAAAATAACCTTCAAGTTCTCAGAATCACTATGGGTTGCTGCTTCCACGATTTGATACAGCGACTTCATATGCTCCATAGTTTCCGTGGTTCGTGCGTTCGCAATCTCAAGACGTTTTTTAACGCCGGCCAATAATTGAATAGTGAGCGTCATAAACAGCAGCATGAGGTAAAACCGATTCTCACTCAGTAAAATACTGCCAAGTGTCTCCATCTGCCCGTTCGTAAAAAAATAAGAAAAAGCTGTAATAAATAAAAAGTAACTGAGCATCATGAACCAGCAGTAGGCAGAGGATAGATAGCTGGCAGCCATCCAAGCGGGATTGAAAACACACCACAGGAACGGACTGTCCATACCGCCGCTTAGAAGATGGAGGACCATCATCCCCGTCATTTCCAAGCCTACGGTTATTTTAATTGTGCGAGAGGCTTTGCCGCTTTGGGTATACATGTCTGTGATCCACGTAGCAAAGATGAACAACACGAGGATGATACCAATTTTCACACCTAGTGGGGGGCCGCGATCCTCAATAGCGTACACTAGCGAAGTCCCAGCAAGCGAAATAAACCGGTACAAGTAAAAGACCCTACTCTCACCTGAGAACATCTTTCTCATCTGTGTAATCATCCTTTAACCGATATTTGTAAGTGGCTCCTTCAACAATACCCATGTTTACCATAATCATAACAGTTAAAATCTTACAGTCAAAAGAGCACTACATGACTATACTATTCGCTATTTTTGTAGTTTTCTGTCTCTATGAAACCTAAAACTACTAATTTCAGGAGTTACGATCTATACGTTTGATCATTTAGACCTAACCCTTTGTCGGAAAAAAATGCAAACCAGATTGGAATGACCAAATTAAAATTCATCCTTTTGTACCATAAAATTCCTGTAAATTTTTTTTAAAAGACAAAAGAGTTAAGCCGTGTTAGCGCTTTACTCTTTGATTTATTTCTTGTTGTCGAAAACATACGGGAGAAACGCCTTATTCTTATTCCAAATGCGCCCCTTTTGTATGAATATGGCGCCGAAATTGGATAAAGCCGCGTAGGAGTCGTAAATTGTAATCAGCCTAAACAACCTCAAAGGAACTACAGAAAGCCCCGAAACATATAATTCCCTATATAGCAAAAAGACCTCCCTGCTAAGGGAGGCTTTTTACTATTCCAGCGGCAAGCCTGCCGCCTGTCTAAGCTGATTGGCTAACCAGTTCATGTAATCCATCTCTTTGGTGTCCTTTGATTCGTAAGCTTGTCCCCAAGCTGGTTTAATCCAGGTATTGATAATTGTATGAACGACATTCTCATCAAGTTTCAAGGTCTCGTCCTCCCATCGCTCAAGCGTAAAGCCTTGATTTCTGTTACCTGCTAAGCAATTCATGAGGAGCTCGGCATACCTTTTATCCGCTGCCCATCCTGCTGCCGCAATAGCTTCTATCTGTCCCGCTTCGGTCGTCTGCAGCTTAATATCTTTATACCTTCCGTTAGTCTGTATAAAGTCAACATAGCCAATAACTGGGTCGGCATATTTGATATAATAACCGCCTTCTACTTTTGGCCTGGTACTACCTTTAAGCGCTTCGCTCATGTAAGGCTGCCAGGTCTGACCGGCTATATTGTTATTATTCATCAGATTAGCGCTCGTAAAGTTTCCTGTCTCATGCTGCCACTGAGCTAATATAACCGTAGGTAACCAGCCTGTTTGCTTGCTGGCCTCCTTGGCCTTTTCCCACCATTCAACTTTATTCATCATTTGTGCCCTCCAATTTAATAATGGACAGCGGACAGGACGGCATTTTTCCTATTCCTCTATAATTTCTATACTAGCATATAAAAAGGAATACAAATACTAGGCTATTAATAACGTTTTTACTATATATGTATAAATAATACTATACTAGATCTAGTCCCCGAACCGCTCTTCCGCAATTGTCGAATCATGTCATACAAATAAGGAACATATCCTGATGATATGCTCCTTAATCGCTTCAACCCATGAAGATGGGTCACGTTAATTTTTGATACAAATGATCCATATAACGCCAACGTGCTGTATAGTAATACACCACTTGGATGATAGCGAAAGCCGCAAATATCGTAATCGCCCCTTTTACAACACTAAAATCTACTAGCTGCTGCAGAGCAGTGAACGCGACTGTGCTGTGCAGGATAGCCATCAGCAGCGGAATAAAGAACATAACCCTGAATTGACGGGTTACAATCGTCTTCAGCTCCGAACGGCTTAATCCTAGATTTGCCATTAACTGAAACTGTTTCTGATCCCGGTCTAAATCTGAATAAAGCCGCAAGTACAGGAAGCTAGCCGCAAACGTGAAGAAGACGACGCCTACCAGAACACTAATAATCAGCAAAATGCCGTTCTTCTGCTTCGCTTCAAGCCACTCTAGAACAAGAGGCTGTGTCAGAAAGTACTTGCCTTCCTCACGATCCTCCCCAACCGATTGAACCAATTGTTTGGAGATCTCCTTGCTCTCTTCCCAATTATTCAAAGCAAACGTATAATACCTCCGTTCTCCAAGCTCATCAAATGGCACTTTATTATAGAAGGAATCGGTAACCACCGTGAGATTTCCCCTTAAGATTGTAGGTGTTACGAGATACGGCACATACTTTTTCATATCCAAAACGTAGCTGTTTTCCCTTAATAAAACTTCTTTCGTTCGGGGCATGTCTTTATGCTTGGCAATGTCATTTTTTTCCTCGATTGTGGAGGGTACGCCCAGCGCCTTTTGGTCATTCTCCAATGTTTCTGACGGATAACCCAGCGCTTTGGCCAGCTGATTATAATCACTAAGTTTGAGAAGCGTCATTCCTTCTGAGTACTTCGGCGTAATCAAGATTCTATCATAAGGGAATTGTCCTTCTTTCAATGCTTTCTCGATAGCGGCAACATTCGAGGTCTCCTTGCTGTGTCCCGCCTGAGTCACATACGTAAAGGCAAAGGGATTGGTCATTTGCGACAAGCCCGGATTGCCAAGCGCTAAGCACACTCCAATGCCGGTGAAAGCTACAGCAGACACAATGGTCACCATAAAGAACATGCTCGCATTATCACGGACACGGTAGGCTAATTCGGAGATCGTAATCAGGTTTACTTTTTTATAAAATAGCCGTTCCTGCTTCTTGTAAGCCTGAATGAGGAACACACTAAGCTGTGTGAATAAGAAATATGTCCCCGCTATCGTAAATAATACCCCTAAGGATAAGAGCACTAAGGAAAAGATTCGCTCGATTACGAAGTAAAAAACCAGACTATATCCAATACCGATCAACACGATTGCTAACAGCGACAAGCCTGTGGACGCCTTGGGCTCCTCTTTTGGTTTCTCTTCGGATTGAAACAAATCAACTAGTTGACCTGTTCGCACCAACCGAGTTGTGACTAATGAAACCAGCAGGAACAGGAGCAAGAACGCTCCGGCTGTGGTCCACATGGCTTTGTCCGGGAAATAAAAGGATAGTCCCTTTTTAATCGCCAAAATATGGGCACTTAGCAACAAGATGAGCTTCGTAAAGACGAGTCCGCTAGCAATTCCAGCAACGATAGAAGCTAGTCCAATCATCATATTTTCGGTAAAAATAAGGCCATTTTGCTGCCGCGGCGACATGCCGTGAATCATCAGGATGCCGAATTCCTTCTTCCTTGTCTTTAAGTACGAGCTGACGGAGTACAGCAGGAACAGAAAGGAGAAAATAAAGATTAAATACTGGGATACTTTCAATCCAATTGTACTCAAATGTCCGATCGTTTCACTCGTTGATGCGAGTTCCCCTTGCAGGTCCGGATGGAACAACAGCATCGCATAGATAAAAAAGATCATCACGGCAAATGCGCCGCTCAAAAAATGGGCCACATATATTCTTTTATTCCGTAAAATGTTATGAAAAGCGATTTGCCGAAATGTCATGCCCATGCCCTCCTAACAGTGAAAGGACATTCACGATTTTCTGATAAAAGGCTTCCCGGCTATCTCCACAATGGATCTCATGATACAACATGCCATCTTTAATAAAAACGACGCGATTGCAATAGCTCGCAGCCACGGCATCATGCGTGACAAGCATCATCGTTGCTTCTTGTTCCCGATTTAACGTTGTCAGCACACCCATGACATCGCGGGCAGCTTTGGAATCCAGATTCCCCGTCGGCTCATCAGCAAGAATTAATTTGGGCTGATGGAGCAGCGCTCGGCCAATGGCAGTGCGTTGTGCCTGGCCTCCCGAAATCTCGTACGTGCGTTTGTTCAAAATATGCTCGATCCCCAGCCTTGCGGCCATGCGCTCAACTCGCTCGTTAATTTCCAGGTGGCCAATCCCGTCCAGTGCTAGGGGAAGCACCATGTTTTCCTTGACCGTCAAGGTAGGAAGCAGATTAAAGAACTGAAAAATAAAGCCAAGCTCACGCCGCCTGAACAAGGCCAGCTGATTAGGGGATAGCAGATGCGGCTGTTGTCCATGAATAAGCACTTGTCCCGAAGTAGGGGCATCTATCGTGGAAATAACATTCAACAGCGTTGTTTTCCCGCTTCCCGAAGGTCCCATAATGCCAACAAACTCGCCTTTGTTTATGGTCAAATCAATACTTTTCAGCGCTTCATAGGAGACTTTTCCCATGTATGTTTTATTCAGATCCGTCACTTTTAGAATTTCCATGTGCACTCATCTCCTTTTCTCTAGTAGTAGTGTAATCCAGCGTTCCCCTTTCTCCTATCGACTATCCTTTCAGTTACCTAACAGCTTTGTAAGGTTCAAAAAAAGGATGAAAAGCATCGCCCCGTCATCCCTTCCGAATCGCATAAGGAAACGCAATCGTTACGGTCGTTCCTTTTCCCTCTTCAGATTGTATCTCTATCTTGTGATTCAACTTATCGATAACTTCCTTTACGACATATAAGCCCATACCCGTAGACTCCTTGAATCTTCGACCATTCTCTCCCGTGAAAAAAGGCCGAAACACGCGGTTAATATCCGATTGTGGAATACCTACTCCACGATCCTGAATCTCCAAATGCACCGTACGATCAGCTGCGGAAGTCGAAATCGTCACTTTCTTGTGGCTGCCTGCTGAGTACTTGATCGCATTGGATAACACTTGCTGGATAATAAAACGCAGCCACTTGGCATCTGTTTGAACAGTCAGATTGGGATCTACCAGCATTTCGGGGTATACCTGACTGCGGATGAAAAGCCTTTTGTAGTCCGTAATAACCTCGTTAATGACATCCGATAACGTAACGACATCCACGCTGAAGTCTTGCGCAAATGTTTCCAGCCTTGACATGTAGAGCACCATCTCTAATCCCTGGCGCAGCCGTTCGGACTCTTCCGATATACTATCTAGACGCTCATCATCCTCATCTTGGGTAATTAGTTCAATCACCGAAAGTGGCGTTTTCATCTGATGAACCCACTGGTTCATGAAAGAGACATGTTTCTCTTGCTTGCGTTCCCAGTTTTTCATGTCCAGCTGGTAATGCCCGTATTGGTTATCCATCAGCTGCTTCAAAGCCTGGGAAATGGCAGACGAATCTGCGATTGGGAAAGAAGGATAACTCTCTTCATTAGACTGAGATAAGCGTTCATACATGCGGCGATGACGAATATATTGAAGTAACATATACACAAGCATAAAAACGATGCCCAAAAATCCCGCATACAAGGCCGTTGCGGGATGTTGATAGCCATCCAACCAATCAACAAACAGGACCACGAACAACTGGACAAGCGTGAAACATACGAACATGACATGTTCACGGAGAAACAGCTTCATAATCCTCTTTCTTCCTTCCAGATTGGATTAAGCCGATACCCTGATCCTCGAACCGTTTCCAGTGCATCCGGGATACCAAGTTCGGTTAACTTCTTACGGATTCTCGTCATATTTACACTAAGCGTATTCTCATCTACGAACGTAACATTATCCCAAAGCTTGTCCAGAATCGTCTCTCGACTGACCAGCCGCGGACTGCGTTCAAGCAAAACTTCCATTAAGATGACCTCTTTCTTGGTCAACGTCACCTTCTGGTCGGTTAAATGCAGCTCCATCCGCTCCGGATACAGCACTAACCCATCCTGTGCAACCACTCGTTCTTCCATCTTAGGCGCATAATCGCCATATACACGTCGCAGATGGCTGCGGATCTTGGCCATGAAGACCTCATGATGGAACGGTTTTGTCATATAATCATCGGCTCCATGCTCAAGCGCCATCACCTGATCCATTTTATCGCTTCGTGCGGATAGGAAAATGATCGGGCATATGGAGATGGAGCGGATTTGACGACACCAGTAGTACCCATCGTAACTGGGTAAATTGATATCAAGAACGACAATATGAGGGCCAATTTCCTTAAACTGCTCTAGCACATGTTCAAAATCACGGACAACAATGCCCGTGTCGCCATATTTTTGAATATGGAATTGAAGCATCTCTGCAATTTTCGAGTCATCTTCAACGATCATAATCTTATACATCTAAGCATCTCCATTCCCTGAAATTCTACAACATTTGGGCAGAAAGCAAAAGGAGCCCGCAAACTCGCGCAGCTCCGCTCACTTCCATGCCTATCATTACACCGTCTGACAGCGGCGAAACTCGCCAGGTGTTTCTCCGGTTATTTTCTTGAACATCCTTATGAATGAGGTGCCGTTGCGGTAGCCGATCTGTTCCCCGATATTCTGAATGCTGAGATTAGAGCCGACAAGCAGCTCCTTGGCCTTCTGAATCCGCACTCGATTCATATGGTCACTGAAATTTGCCCCCGTCTTCTCTTTAATGTAGACGGACAAGTAAGCACTGGACATATCCAGTGACTCCGCGATGAAATCTAATGAAATGTCCTCTGAATATTGGGTCTCCATCGTTTTCATCACAAAAGCGATAACTTCGTCTTTCTCCTCCTTCTTCCTACGTACCCACTCCGCATAAATAGGAATCAGCGAGTCGAAGATTTGCTGAAACTCCATCAAGGTAAAGCTGAACTCCAATTGCTTTCGCAGACTTAAGACCTGGTTCCTGACCGCGCTATCCGCTTCATTTTGCTCCACTGATTTCACGATACGGGAAGCCCATCCCTCACTGAAATGGCGAAACTGCGCCAATGTCGCCTGACTTCGCTCCATCGCATCAAGCATCCGATGGATGGCAAGCAGGCACATCTTTTCGTTGCCTGCTTGCAGGTGAGCGTGCATCTCCTGCTCCTGTTCCGTTGTAAAAACAAATAAGAAGGCAACCGACTCCTGCTTGAAGATAATTTGTGTTTCATCCAGCGGACGTGCCTGCTTGAGCATGCCCGATACCTGCTCATAGGCCATGTTCAGCTCGACGCTCCGTTCGAAAACAGAGCTGACTGCCATCATCATCAGACAGGTTTGACGGTCTTTATCCAGTGTCTCCTTGACCTGCTGAAGCGCTTCCGTCAACCGGTCCGTTTGATCCTGCCCGAAAACAACTGAGATAATCTGATCGTTCTCAATCTGGAACGTATAGGCATTCAGCCCATACTCGGAAAGGACAATTTCAATGTATTCGCCGATATAACGTTTGATATCCTCGCCGAGTCTTTCCATACTTCTTGCATTTAACTGATACAGAACCAGCGTGAACGGCCCTTCCGCCTGGGCAAATTCGCGCAGCTCCGTGATGCCCACATGCAGAGATTTTAGCTTAGCGATATAGCCATAATTAGTCAGCAGGGAATTACTATTTTTCAACTCGTCATGAATTCTTGTCCGCTCTTCCGACAGTTTGTCGATATGATGGCTAATCGTTTCAAACTCATAAATGGTGGAGTCCATCCGTAGATGTTGATCTTCCGGATGCTGCAAAGAGGCGATAATCCGTTTCACTGGTGACTGGAGACGTCGACTGAACCAGTAAGACATGACCATAGCAATGGCTATGGAAATCAACAAAACGATAATCTGAGTCACCCTAAGCTTCGAGATCTGTGCTGCAATGTTCGCATACGGAACTACGGTTACGTAACGAAGATGGTTTTCCAAGTCCTCATGGACAAAGAAATAGTTGTTATCGAATAGCTTATAGGAGTCGCCGGGTGCAAAAACTGGCATTGCTTCAATAGATGCCGATGAATGGGAACGATAGAGATTCTCGCCTTCCTCGGTTTGAATGATAAACGGGACATCTCCCATCAGCGTCTGATTCAACTTGTCTGCATCTAACATAGCGATTAATTCATAATTCGCACCGGGCAGCTTAAACGAGAACGGAATGTAAGTTTTCTGCTCCTTACTGAAGTTATCTAATGGATAATCCTTCGCTGGGTGCAAGAAATAGTTCCTTGGGCGCTCAAATTCCTTCTCCCAGTAAGCCAAATCATACGGTGGATGAAAGTTCGGCTCGACATCCAGAGCGACTTCCGTACTGCTGCCTTCCTTGTCCGCCATGAATAGATTCGAGCGATATAACACCATAAGGTTGTCTAAGTAAAATAAAGGATTCCCAGCCGTTTCCCGCAGCTTTCGCACCATATCGACTACCAAATAATAATTGGCGTCTCCGTTTTCGTTGGCAAGCAGCTGCGCATTAAATTTGGTAATTGAATTATCATGATACATCTGGAAAAGTACGGTTCTCAGACGGTTTAAATGGCTGTTGTAATTTTCCGCAGCCTGAGTCAGCATACGCTCGTTATACCGAATGATCTCCTGCTTGATATTCTGCTGAAAAAATGAAAATAACACAAAATTAAAAACGGATAACAGCGTAATAATTGTCAAAAAGCTGATAAATATCCGAACGAGAAACGATTTGCTTTTCTGATTCAAGAGTTCCATGATGCCCCTCCTTACCCACTAAATCTCATATGTTCAATGCTAGCAGGTCGTAAAAGCAACAAGCAACACCTTTACAAAACCTTATCATCCTCATCTTAAAGTCACCAAAACCACGTATCCGTAAGGAGTTAGCCTATTTCTCTCCCTGAAGAATCAAAGAATCTGTCAATTGCCTAAAAAAGAGTCAATTTCATTTCTACCGCTCACCGTCTATGATCAACCTTGAAAATGAAGAAAGGAGGTGTGACTCTTGGAGCAAACAATACCGGGCGGTAAGGCGTATCCGAAGAAAAAAACTACTGGACAGAGCTGGGGAAAACATTGGAAGGAAGTTAGGCGAAATTGGGATTTATATATGTTGCTCTTTCCAGTGGTTGCTTTCTTCATCCTTTTTGAATATGTGCCTATGTACGGATTGCAGATTGCTTTCAAACAGTACTTCGTGACCAAAGGAATTTGGGGGAGCCCCTGGATCGGCTTCGATCATTTCAAGCGCTTTTTTGAAAGCTTCTATTTCGGGAGAATTCTAACCAATACGTTGTCCATCGGGGTTTATCAGATCGTCGCAGGCTTTCCTGTCCCCATAGTATTGGCGCTGATGGTCAATGAGATCAGGCGAAAAAAATATCAGAAATGGATTCAGACCATTCTGTACGCCCCTCATTTTCTCTCTACTGTAATCGTAGTTGGGTTAATGATGATCTTCCTATCGCACGAAAACGGCCTCGTCAATCATGTTCTTGTTTGGATGGGCTTTAAACCGATTGCCTTTTTGACGAATCCAGGCTGGTTCAAAAGCATGTACGTGACTTCCGGCATCTGGCAGCAAATGGGCTGGAATTCCATCATCTATCTCGCTGCCTTGGCTGGCATCGATCCCCATCTGCATGAGTCCGCACAAATGGACGGCGCTGGCCGACTTCGGCGTATCTGGCATATTAATTTGCCAGGTCTAAGACCGACCATCATTATTTTACTCATTCTGAATATGGGTACGGTACTCGGCGTCGGATTCGAGAAAATTTACTTACTGCAAAACGCTCTGAATATGCAGGCTTCCGACGTCATCTCCACGCATGTGTACCGAAGCGGAATACTCGGAGCGGAGTATGGTTTCTCTGCGGCAGTCGGCCTGTTTAACTCGTTGATCAATTTCGTGATGCTGGTTGTGGTGAACGCCATCGCCCGCAAAGTAAGTGAGACCAGCCTATGGTAAGGAGACAATCGATGAATCAAAGCTGGATGGACCGAATTTTTATCATATTGGTATATTGTTTTTTGTTATTTGTGGTGCTAATCGTGCTCTACCCTTTGTATTTTGTGCTGATTGCCTCCTTCAGCAGCCCACAGCTGGTCCTGAATGGAGATATCTGGATTTGGCCGAAGGATCTATCTTGGAGAGGTTATGAGAAGTTGTTTCAAAACAAGGAGATCATGCAAGGCTACGGCAATACGATTCTGTATACAGTTAGCGGGACAGCTATCAATGTTGCGCTTACCGTAGCAGCGGCTTTCCCTCTATCTCGGCGTAATTTGATCGGCAGACATTGGATCTCGGGTTTCATGGTGTTCACCATGTTCTTCAGCGGTGGACTGATCCCGACTTATCTATTAATGAAGCAGCTCGGGCTGCTGAATAGTTACTGGGTCATGGTTCTTCCAGGCGCAGTTTCCGTATGGAACATTATGCTGATGCGTACTTTTTTTCAGAACGGACTGCCCTTTGAGCTGCAGGAAGCCGCAGCCATTGACGGTTGCTCGAATCTACGAATTTTATGGCGTATTGTGCTTCCTCTATCAGCGCCTATTTTGGCTGTTATGGTACTCTTTTATAGTGTCGGGCACTGGAACGCTTACTTCAATGCGTTGATCTATTTGTCAGATCGGGATAAGTACCCGCTCCAGCTTATTTTACGAGAGATTCTCGTACAGGGAGAGACCAAGGATATGGTTGACGTATCTGAAGGATCCCTGTCGAGTTCCGTGCTAGATGTAGAATCCATCAAGTATGCTATTGTAATTGTAGCGAATTTGCCCATTCTCATTTTATATCCGTTCCTGCAAAAATATTTTAATAAAGGCGTGATGGTCGGCGCCCTCAAAGGATAATATGATATCGGAGGTAGTTTCATTATGAAAGCAACCAAAACGACAGCCTTAGCCATATCCGCCATACTTACTTTTGGAGTTATTAGTGGCTGCGGAGACGCAGAAAATAAAGGAAATACAGCCAAATCGGATGAAAAACCAGCACAGAATCTGAATGCCACCGGTTTTCCGATTGTGAATGAGAAGCTTCAACTCAAATTGTTTACGGGCAAATCCCCGCAGAATGGCAATAAATTTGAAGATACGACCGTTTGGAAAGAGTATGCCAAGATGTCTAACATCGATGCTGAGTTCCAGCTGATTCCTTTTGAAAGTCTGACAGAGAAACGAAATCTGGCGCTGGCGAGCGGCGATTATCCCGATGCTTTCTATTCCGCGAGGGTGCCTGTCTCTGACCTGATGAAATACGGCAACCAAGGCGTCTTTCTCAAGTTGAATGATTTGATCGAGAAGAATGCGCCTAACTTCAAGAAGCTTTTGGACAAGTATCCTGATCTGAAAAAGGGATTGACCATGCCGGACGGCGGTATCTATTCCTTGCCATCCTTCTATAGTCCCGAATTCCTGCCTATGCTTATCGGCACACCGCTTTGGATAAACAAGAACTGGTTGGATAAGCTTAATATGAAGGAACCTGAAACGACAGAGGAATTTTATACGTATTTGAAGGCTGTCAAAGATTCAGATATGAATGGTAATGGTCAAAAGGACGAAGTCCCTTTAAGCGGAATGTTCGGTATCCAAACGATACAACGCTACATCGGCGGCGGATGGGGCTTCGGAAATCGCGGCGCAGTTGCTCACCCTTACGTGGACGTAGATCCAGCTTCCAACAATTTAAGGTTCTACCGGACCGCTCCACAATACAAAGAAGTGCTGCAGTATATGAACAAGCTATATTCCGAGGGACTAATTGATAAGGAAATCTTCACGTTGAAGGACACGGCGCTTTATGCCAAAGGCGAGAAAGGTCTACTAGGATCGGCATTCGTCCCTCATCCCCAAGCCGTTATGAATCAGAAGGGGTATGTAGGTCTTGGTGCGTTTAAAGGTCCTCATGGGGATCAGTTGTATGTATCCGTGAAAAATCCTATCGCATGGCCAGGAGCCTTCGTCATGACTGATAAAAACAAGAATCCGGAAGCCACGCTCCGCTGGATGGATTACTTCTATGGCGATGAAGGAGCTACCTTCTATTTCATGGGACAAAAAGATGCCACTTATACCCAAAAATCAGACGGTAAGCTCGAATTTACAGACGAAGTGAAAAATAATCCAAACGGACTGACCCTAGATCAGGCGGTTGCCAAATTTACAACATGGCCTGGAGGCAGTTATCCGGGATATGTCCAGGAGAAATATTTCAAAGGTTCTGAAAGTCTGCCGGAATCCGTCGAGGCGGGTAAAAAAGCCTCCAAAAACCTCATCAAAGAAATGTGGTACAGCTTTAACTTTACAGAAGAGGAAACGGCATTTATGAGTTCCAAAGGTGCTGACATCCAGAAATTCATTACCGAAACCGAAGCTAATCTAATTAACGGCACAGCTTCCTTCGACGACTGGGACAAGTATGTGGCTAGTGTAGATAAAATGGGCGTAGCCCAATATATGTCCATCTATAAAGCAGCTTACGAGAGATATTCCGGTGGAACCCGCTAGAAGATAACTAAATATTCATCACAAATAAAATCCCAACGATATCGTGGGATTTTATTTATTTGTGCAAGGCCTTTTTTTTCCTTATTTTAACAATATAAGTCGTTTGTCCAAGCAAGCAGGTTATTGCCTGCATTAACTAGTTGAGAATATAAATATGGGAGGTATTTAGCTATGGCCTGTAATACCAATGCATCTGCAACTGCTTTAACTTGCTGTTCGGATAAAACCTTTGTTCAGGATAAGGTATGTACACCATGGAGTGGCACCGTTGTAGCCACTGATGTGCTACTTACGGTATTTACAAATAACATTAATCAAAATATTGTCGGAACGGGCTATTTGCAATATGACGTTGGACCTGCTGATATTACGTTTGATCTGCTGAATAGTGCAGGAGTTGCCATGATTACTCCAATCACAATTTCTCCTGGATCGAGTCTATCTTTTACTTATCGACGTTTCGGTTCTATCCGTTTAACTTTGCCTGGCGCAACCCTTGGCACCTATCAAGGAGAGTTTTGCATAACAACTCGTTATCCAGTCCAATAAAAGGTACAAAAGGAGGGACACCTGTATATGTGTGATACAGCACTTAGTTGTTGCACGGATAAAATATTTGTGCAGGATAAAGTATGCACGAATTGGCTGTTTACTGCCGCAGATACACAAACCATTTTTTCAGATAATATCTCCAGTATCATTAATGGAACAGGGTATGTGAAATTTGAAACGGGCACCGCTGCTACCGTACTTACCGTTAACTTTTTCAAAATAGGAATCGTCGCTCCCATTCAAACGCTTCTCATTCCTGTAGGAGGAAGTGCAGCTTTCACTGTTGGGCGATTTGATAGTATTTCGTTCACATCTGCTGGAGCTGCGCAAGGCGAATTTTGTATAACCGTACGTTATAACCTATAAAACCTACTTATTCCTCGCTATGGCAATCGGATTCCGCGGGAACCTGCAGCGTTGTTGAAATGACATATTTCCCTTCCACATACGTCATCTCCGTAGCTTGCACAGATATAAATATGGATTTGGTTCCCTGTCCTATAAAATTGATTGTACTGCCTGGTGGTACAGACAGTATTTTACTTTCTGTACCATCAACCTTCACCTCTATTGCTTGTGTGCTGCTTGAACTCGAAAATATACTGATCTGGGCAATCGTGATATTGGAGTCAACATCCGTTTCCCATATATAGAATCCAGACTGCTGTCCTTGTATTAATATATTTCCACAGCACTCTTTATCAACAACCAAATTGGAGGCGCCTTTCGTTGGTGGATCTATAGTTGGCACTTTAATTGGATATGCCCAAGGAATTGTTTTTTGGCCTTTGCAATGTTTCGGAGGGCAGCGAAAAATGAGCGAAGGTCTCCTTTTGGGCATTTTATTTTTACCACATCGTGTACGCAGTTTGTAGGTTCGTTTTCGTTTGTTTTTCAAACGGCATGTGTATTTAACCCTAAACGCAATTTTCAAAGATATGATAATTTTCTTCTTGTTGCCCTTTCCCCTTTTCAGCATCATCCCCCCTCCCTTCAGATGTTTTATTTCAGATGCATACTTGATATTAGATGTAGTTAATCCGCACATGGTCCTTCATTAAAAAAGAAATTTTTCCAAAAATTAGGTAATCTCATGAACAGACCAAACTACACCATTCGAACCACCATTTCCAACGTTTAAATTGATCGTCAAACCGTTCGCATTATAGAAAAGTCCAATAACATCTCCTGCTGAAAGTAAAACCTCGCCCGCTAATGTGATATTTCCATTTCCCAAAACAACCCTCAAACTTAAGACTAAGACCACGTTCACATTTAATACGGGTAAAAGCCCGCTCACCAAATTCGTTACTGTTGGCGACGTACGTTGAACGACAAAAAAAGGATTGATGCCTGCGCCAAGACTTACGGCAACAGCAGCTGTAGTAGTGTAATTGATTGTCGCCAGTATTGTATATCTCCCCGTAACCGGAATCGTAAAATTTCCTGTAACTGCATTAAAATTAGCGTGACCATAATAAGGATTCGCTGTCGACCAGTTCGTAAGCTGTGAGCTCGCAGACACAGAAACTGTGGACAAAAACGCCGAGAACCCAACAGCCGCGAAGTTTGGCCCTGTCTCTCCCGTGGCTCCTGTTGCTCCTGTTGCTCCCGTTGCTCCTGTTGCTCCCGTTGCTCCCGTCGCTCCCGCCGCTCCTGTCACTCCCGTGGCTCCCGTTGCTCCTGTCGCTCCTGTTGCTCCCGTTGCTCCCGCGGTTCCCGTGGCTCCCGTGGCTCCCGCGGTTCCCGTGGCTCCCGTGGCTCCCGTGGCTCCCGTCACTCCCGTCGCTCCCGTGGCTCCCGTGGCTCCTGTCGCTCCCGTCACTCCCGTGGCTCCCGTGGCTCCCGTTGGCCCCGTTGCTCCCGCCGCTCCCGTTGCTCCCGTCACTCCCGTGGCTCCCGTTGGCCCCGTTGCTCCCGTGGCTCCCGCGGCTCCTGTCGCTCCTGTTGCTCCCGTTGCTCCCGCGGTTCCCGTGGCTCCCGTGGCTCCCGCGGCTCCTGTTGCACCCGTTGCTCCCGTTGCACCCGTCGCTCCCGTTGCTCCCGTCACTCCCGTCGCTCCCGTGGCTCCCGTTGCTCCTGTCGCTCCTGTTGCTCCCGTTGCTCCCGTGGCTCCCGCGGTTCCCGTGGCTCCCGTGGCTCCCGCGGCTCCTGTTGCACCCGTTGCTCCCGTTGCACCCGTCGCTCCCGTCTCGCCAGTAGACCCAGTAGCCCCAGTCGGACCAGTCACTCCTTTCTTCTTCGAAATTCCATCGCAGCTCAACGTGCCAGAACTTGAGCAACTTGAACAAGTGGAATAGGAGGATTCTACGAATGCCTTCTTACATCTCGAGCAGCTATATGACATCTCTAGCAGCCCCTCTCTTTATGCCAATTGCATTTTACATATAGACAGAACAACTCTATTACTAGTAAATGCATCCCTCCTAGCTAATGCTTGTACGTTAGCCTTAATCCATAGCTAAATAGGACCAAGGTTCTGTCAGCAGACAGAACCTTGATCCCTATATTAATGTAGAAACTATACATATATTACATCGGTAGATTGAAACCGGTAATCGTTTTGGTTTCCAGACAATCTTCCAAACCATAAACACCGTATTCACGACCGATACCGGAATGCTTGAATCCGCCGAAAGGAGCTTTCATTTCGAAGCCTGCCCCGTTGATAAGCACCACACCTGCTTGGATACGGGACGCCAACTCGCTAGCTTTCTCCAGATTCGCAGTGCTGATATAAGCACCTAAACCGTAATCCGTGTTATTGGCCATAGTAACAGCTTCTTCCTCGGTTTTAAACGTCAGAATTGAAAGTACCGGTCCGAAAATCTCTTCCTTCGCGATCGTCATTTCTTCTGTTACGTTAGCAAACACCGTCGGTTTGACAAAGTTCCCCTGTTCTAGCCCCTGTGGCTGACCTTCACCACCAATCACCAACTCCGCGCCTTCATGAATACCCGTGAAAATGTAATGCTGAACTTGATTGTATTGTTTCTCTGTGACGAGCGGCCCAAGCAGCGTATCGGCTTCGGATGGAAGACCAACTTTCATCGACTCTACAGCTTCACGTGCAAGTTTCTTAACTTCTTCCAATCGGTGCTCTGGAACAAATAATCTTGTGCCGGCCACGCAAGCTTGCCCATTATTCGTGTAGCATGATCTGACAGCGGCAGGGATTGCTTTGGTAAAATCCGCATCGTCGAGTACGATATTGGGAGATTTGCCACCAAGCTCTAAAGTGACGCGCTTCATGGAGTCTACTGTAGCTCTGCGAATTTCTTTTCCTACCCGTGTTGAGCCGGTAAAATTAATCATTGCCACATCCGGATTGCGCGTCAACTCGGCGCCTACCGTTGCACCAAGGCCATTCACGACGTTGATCACACCAGCTGGAATGTCCGCTGCATGGAAGCATTCAGTTAGCAGTTGAGTTTGTAGCGCGCTTAATTCACTAGGCTTAATCACAACCGTGCATCCCGCCGCTATCGCTGCACCTAGTTTTGCCGTAATCTGCGAATAACTTGCATTCCAAGGTGTGATAATTCCGATTACGCCTACAGGCTCGGCAACAACTTTGGCTTTGCCTATCATGTGGACAAACTCGAACTGTTCCAGCGCCTCTTTGCTATCCATCAAGTTTGCCGCAGCCAGTTTTACCCGACCGGTTGCTGCCATTCTAGGAGCACCGTATTCCAGGATGTTAGCTTCCGCCAGCTCGTCAATCCGATCCAAGATTGCGTCGTTCAAACGCTGCAGCATCGCGGATCTTTCCTGCACAGAAGTTCTAGAGAAGGAAGAGAATGCTGCTTTGGCTGCCGCAATTGCAAGTTTAGTATCCTCTTCATTTCCTAGCGTTACACGACCAAAAACTTTTCTTGTAGAGGGGTCGACCAGATCCAGCATATCCGTACCATTCGGAGCTATGAACTTTCCGTTTATATAAATGTTATCCATATTTCTCATAACAGACACCTTCTTTGTGTAGTTTTTGTTGCTTTAAGAAACGGATTGCACAGCTGCGTTTTTCCGGTTTCGAGCAAGCGGCCAGTAGGTGACAGCCGTAACAGCCAAAGCTGCAGCTATCGCCATAAACACATCACGAGTTGAATCCGTATGAAGCAGCAGTTCTACTCCTTTTACGAATAAAGGACTGAGGAATTGGCAGGCATAGACACAAGCAAGCATCAGTGAAATTGCGGTTGTTAAGCTAAGTTTAGGTACAACTTCCGCTGTTTTAATGAATGACAGTGGGAACAACATGCCTTCTGCCAAGCCAATCATGAACACTGAAAGTGCTACCGTCCATACCGTGTGCGCCGAACCGAGAAGCAAGAAACCTCCGGCCATCAGGGCTAGATCCAGCGGGACAAGCAGTTTTTTTAACATGCTGCTTAAACGGGTCACCGCAAGCCCTCCGACGAAAACGCCAACTAGAGCGAAAGCGGTCAAATAACCTACCGAAGCTATACTGCCAATGCCGTTATTAGACAGAAATAACGAAAGGTTCGTCGGAATCAAAGTAAACATCATCGAATGAAGCCCAGCCGCGGCAGCAACCGCAAAGAAAAACTTCGGCAGCTTTACGGTTCCTTTCGCCATTTGTTCCACCTGGATCGGTGGAAACTTGGGAAGAAATGCGATCACCAAGATAAATAACAAAGCGGCATACAGATAGGTTAAAAATACGTCTCTCCAACCAAATGATGCGATAATTCCACCAAAAGATAGGAAAATTGCCCCACCGATGCCATTGATTGAAGTCTGTATACCGTTCATTCGCGATCGTTCTTTGCCCTGGAAGTTCTCCGCAATCAAAGCGTTGAACGTTGGCGAGATGAGCCCGATACTGAGACCCAAGATCGCCCTACATACTAATATCATTTCAAATGAGTTCATGAAAGCTGGGCCAACGCCGCCTATGATATACAGCAACAAACCTGCAATTAAGATATTTTTCCGGGAAAAACGTCTGCCGAGATTCCCAGCCATGAATAAGGTTGGCAAAATAAATAGCGATGAAATGGTGACAACCCATTGCACTAACAGCGCGTTGGTACCGGGGAAAGCCACCGCCAGTGGTTTAACTGCTGGCGCGGCCATCATCGTTCCGAAGGTCGTAGTAACTGCCATCGATAATAAAGCAATTCTTGCGCTTAGCTTCATTGATGTACCCTCTTTCTGACTTTATGTGACCAATCAGTCTATGGGCAAACTTATTGCTCTTCAAACTCGTCATACATGCGCGATACTTCTGGATCTAGCTCTTTGGATTCAAAATCAGTAGACTGGCTAAGCTTCTGCCAGCGTTTCGTTTCCGCTAACTTGCCTTGGTCCACGGCGTTTGCGATAGCTACTGCATCGCTTCCCAGTAACAATCGAAGCGGCGGATTTTCCTCATTCACGATCGCAATGATTGCTTGTGCTGCTTTATCCGGATCGCCGTTCTCTTTCCCTGTTGTATCACGAAGATGTGCAAGCAGGCCGCCGACTGTGGCTTGGTATTCATCACGAGGCGAGATATGCTGCATGGAAGAGCCTGCCCAATCGGTACGGAAACCGCCCGGTTCGATCAATGTGACCTTCAGTCCAAGCGGCCCTACCTCTTTGGACAACACTTCGGAGAAACCTTCTACTGCCCACTTTGCCGTTTGATACGGTGCAAGACCTGGTGCACCTGTACGTCCGCCAATCGAAGAAAATTGGACAATATGGCCATGGCCTTGTTCTCTCAACAGCGGTAGAGCGGCTTTCGTTACGTTGATGACACCCCAGAGATTCGTTTCGACTTGAGCACGGAAATCTTCCATCGACGTTTCTTCAATAGAAGAAACATTTCCGTAGCCTGCATTATTAACAAGGACGTCCAGCCGTCCGAACGCTTCGAATGCGGCCAGTATAGCTGCTTCAGCCTGCTCGTATCGATTTACATCTAACTGTACGATGCGAACTTGATTGCCATAACGTGCTGCAAGATCGGCAATCTGCTCCGTGTTGCGAGCTGTAGCGACTAGTTGATCTCCTTTAGCCAATACCGCTTCTGCAAGACTGCGACCAAAACCGCGTGAACTTCCTGTAATCAACCAAACTTTAGACATATAATTTTGCCTCCTCGATTTGTGCGTGGAATGTTTGTTCCATAGTTAATATACTCCCTCGACAATCGCAGGTCAAGATATTTCGGAATTTTTATTCCAAATAAAATATGGAAGTATGCATTTTAAGCTCAGTATCTATGAAATATGCATCTAATCAAGGTTAATACACACATTTTCAGCCTACAAAACGTTCTTTATGTTGGAATTATAATTCCAATTTACAAACCAGACATTAATCATTCTAATATAAATTGGAATTTTAATTCTAATAAGTGAATAAAACAAAAAAACAGCCCGCGAGACCCTAAAGTCCCAAAGACTGTTTTTCAAACGAGTATTGCCTTCCAACAACTCTCCAGAATTTGTTGAATCTGGAGCTCATTCATCGGATATTTCCGTACATAATATCCTTTCAGAATAGAAGCTATCATCCCATGGATGAGCTGGTGACATAAATGAGAATCCATTTCTTTGATGATCCCCATCTTTTGACCCTCGACAATCAATGAAATAATGACATCTCGGGAGTTCTGGGCATCGTCCATCGCGCGCAACTCAGGTGAGATATACGGCGAATAGGAAAAACTGTCGATAAACATGAATTCCTTTGGACAATGAATGCCGAACTGCAGTCTATTTAACTGAAGGCACCTAAAACGCTCATACAAGCTCGCTTCAGGATTATAGTCCTTTAGCAGGTATTCCCCCATCAGCATCCGTGCTTCTTTATACACCGCATTAACCAGTTCTTCTTTATTTGCAAAATAGTTATACATCGTGCCAGACCCTACGTTTGCTCGCTTAAATATTTTGGAGAAGGTAACTGACTGAAGTCCCTCTTCATCAATTAAGTCGAGCGTCGCAGCCATAATGTCCTTTTTCTTGCTCATGTGATCCACCTCTTGGCACTAACATTAGTACGATCCCGAGGTTGATGTCAAGTATACACGACCTTATTCCGTAGAGGGCTCAAAAGTTTTGACGACTTCATAGCTGCCCGGTTCAAACGTAGCTATCTTCATTGCTTCCTGTAAATAGGGAAGAGGTTTCGGGTCATTTCTCATTGCTTGGTAATGCTCCGCACTTTGCCACTGCGCATACATCGTAACTTTAGTGCCTTCTGTTCCCCGATGGAGGCTGCAAGAAATAAATCCTGGCGCATAGCGAACAGAGACATCTGTTGCACTAGTGAGTAAGTCGATTAGACGTTCTTGATTTTTCGGTTCCACTGTGAACACATTAATAAAAGTAAGAATGTTATTATTCGCGGATATCAGTGTCATGAAGTTAACTCCTCCTTTATTTATTTATTCTCGCGTATCTTCCCCTATTTTAATCGAATAATTTCAAAATATTTTCCTTTATGATTCCGCATGATACCAGAAACTTCTCTTTCTCATCCGCTGCCAGATTCAACTCCACGATTTCCTGAATGCCCCCTTTCCCAATAACCGCAGGAACCCCGATGCAGATATCTTTCTGCTGGTACTCGCCATTTAATATTGCTGAAACGGCTATTATTTTATGCTCATCATTCAATATCGAGCGTGTGATGTAAGCTAGTGCATTGCTGATTCCGAATTGAGTATTCCCTTTGCGGCTAAGTATTTCCCAACCTGAATTTTTGGTATTATCCTCTAGCCTTTGCAGATTAACATCTTTGAAGCGTTCGCTATGATCATGCAAAATTTGCAGAATCGGTTTTCCACCGACTGTTACATGAGACCAGGCTACAAACTGAGAATCTCCATGTTCGCCCAATGTGTAACCTTGAACACTCCGCGGATCAATTGCAAATACTTCAGACACTAATGTCTTCATTCGTGAGGTGTCAATAGATGTTCCTGTTCCGATAACACGCTCTCGCGGCAACCCAGATACTTCCCGAACGTAATAAGTGATGATATCTACTGGATTAGCTACGACTACAAAAATACCGTTAAACCCGCTGTTCATAATCTGTTTCACAATATTTTCAGTTGTAGCTTTGGCATCTGCTAACAGCTCTAGCCTAGATAGAGATGATTTCGGGTAACTTCCTGCTGTTAAAATAATGACATCCCGATCGGAGCAGTCTTTCAGATGACCCGCGGATACCTTCGTTCTCGTCGTAGTAAATTCCATACAGTGTGACAAATCGAGCGCATGAGCTAAGGCTTTATCATAAGTGCGGTCTATAATCATAATTTCATCACATATCGACTGATTAATCATGGAGTAGGCGCAGCCGGAACCAACCATGCCAGCACCGACAATAGCAACTTTTCTAGTTCCATTCCCCATCCTATAACCTCCACTTGAAAGGCTTTTCATCTAATATACTATCATTTCACCATTGTTTAATTTATAGCCTTATGAGTAATATTATTCATAATTGTCTGCTATATCCATAGTGTCTGGTAAAAAAGAAAAGCTATAAGGAATCAAATCCTTATAGCTTGCTTTTTTTATGTATTTTTTGTGGTCACACGCTAATCTCTATTCCATTCAAAGGCCTTGAGTCATTTGCTTCCCTGTCTTTTTGTCGTTCCCCCTCAAACGCTCAACTGACGGAGAAATTCGAGTACACGTTGCATTAGCAACGCCGCCGCGTCAGGGTCATAAGAAGGCAAACTGCTGTCAGCGAAGCAGTGCCCATCGCCTGGGTACAGAAAGAGTTCGACATGATTGACCGAAGCCACAAGCTCACGAGCGGCTTCCATGTCGCCGTCGTCAACGAAATACGGATCAGCATCCATGCTATGAATCTGTGCCGGTAGATCCGCTGGCCAGGGTGATCCGAACATGGAGGTTGGAACACAGGAGTAAAACATCAAAGCGCCAATAGCTCCTTCCCGAGTCTGGGCGAGCTTCTGGGCAGAGAGTACGCCTAACGAAAATCCGGCATAGACGATGTCTTTTGGTAGCTCATTTGCCACACGTTCGCCCCGCTCCATCATCTCTTCGAACCCCATCTCTTTGACATAGGCCAAACCGTCCTGGATTGTGGGGAACAAACGACCTTCGAAAAGGTCAGGAACATGTACAGTGTGCCCCTCTTTTCTAAGCTCCTCAGCAAAGATGTGAATACCTTGGGTCAGTCCTAGCGCATGATGAAATATAAGAACCTCGGCCATCTTTCATCTCCTCCTTCGCAGTATCTGTTACTTCTTAGTCGGAATCACCGTTCTCAAAACATCCTCCAAGTAATCCCTTCCGATTCTTGGCGTTGTTAAATTCCCGCTGTGAGGCTTAATATGCGCCCCAGAGCCGTATGGATGTTCCACACTTTGTACAGCACCTGGGTGATAATGAACCACAAACTCCCCTCGCTCTGTACCTACATTATCATAGATTTTACATTCACGTTCGTAGGTATTGTTACCGGGGAGAAGATAGGAAGCACTAACAGTCACCGTATATCCCTGATCCGTCATCAACACGCAAAGCGTATTTACCCAATGATTGAATTTCGTATCGCGATTGAAGATAGAGAGCCTTTTCCCATAGATAAAGTTCGTAAACTGCAATGCTGTTCTGCCATTTGCCAAGGTGCCTATTTCATGAATTAATATATCTTGATTCCAGCGCATGCGAGCCGTCAACGTTAAACAGGTTTGCAGGTCAGCTGCGGAAGCAGCTTTAGGACGCAGCGTGCGAAGAACGTGACATTTCGTGTTCGCACCGTCGGGTGTCACAGTAATCAACTGGCTAATCTGAACTGGTGTATAGTGAACCAACAGGTGCGAATAATCCGCAGCAAATTGCGGATCACAATAGACAAGCCGATCCGGCCTAAAGGCAAGCTGCTTCATATGAAGCACAGGTACATTATCCGTGTGAAGCATCCCCAGCAACTGCAAGCAAAAATCGTTGGCCGCGAAGCTAATCAGCTCGTCACACGTTATTTGCGTAAGCAGGATGTTCAGGGTGGCTAGCGGAAGCTCACTCGTACAGAGATTCAAATGCTGCAATTTCACGCCATCATGAGCGATAAAGTTCAGCAGATTAGGAGCTTGCTGTACCATTTGAACGATTTTCTCAGCCGTCTTGAAGTTATGATCGCATAAATCTAACGCAGCAAGAGCTGCAGGGTCATAATTCGTCAGTTGGAAAAAAGCTAAGTATTCATTTCGCCGCTTCTCATAGGCCTCAGGGCCGATCACCTTAATAACGTGCTCTTCCGCTTCTTGCGCCCTATGATCAATCAGCTCGAATATTCCTTGCGTGAATTTATTCTCATCTTTTTCTAGATGATCTTCAATCTCGGATTTTTTGGAAGGTTTCTCTAAATCCTTCTTCTGGTTTCTTGTTAAATTGTTCATCGCCTTCTCGCGACCGATTTTCGAAACTTTTTCCTTCTGACGTTTAGAACTATCCTGAACCTTTTGAAATTCTTTCTCTCTGACGCTTTCGGCATACGTCTCGGAACCTACAACGGCTTCCAATGCAAATTCGATTTTATAATCAAATTCCTTCGCTAATTCGATAATTCCTTGCGCTTCACTTAGTGTAGGTGACTCATCTACTACTTTTACTACCCAGCTTAATGCCTCTTTATTTCCCTCCAAATCTTTGTGGTATCGAGTGATAAAGTCAAACTGAGAGAGGGTCAAAGGCGGAATCGGCAGCTCAAGCAGTATCGTCAGCCATGCCAGTTCTTTTTCCGTCTCGCCGGCATGAAACATGAGTTTTTTCAAAATATCCATAGGGATTGGTGAATTACTGGCCCAACGTTTGAGGAAATCGCGCTGTATTTGCAGCAAACCGTCCGATGGTGTGAGGGGCTCATCGCGCTCATCCTCCACCTTACGCACATAGTCGATAACAAGATCCTCCAGTTGCTCCCAGCCTTTGTCCTGCGCCTTCTCCAGCAGCCTCTTAGCTGCTGCAAATAAGGAGCTATTCGATAAGTCCCAAGATTTGAATTGTTCAATGGCAGCCATTTCACTTTCGCTTTGTGCATATTCGATTCGTTCCTGCAAATCCTCCCAGCCATTCTGGATAGCTATCTGCAATAATTGCTTCACTTCACGAGCATGTTCACTAAAAACAGTACCTTCTTCCCAATCCTCGAAATAAATGATTGCTTCTTCCTCGCTTTTGAACTTAGGCATCAATTGAACATGCATAGTTCCTGGGTTCGTCTGAACACCCTGCGAAGACTGGGGACGTACTTGATTTCGAACAAGCTGGGTGACTGCACGATTACCAATCGTGGACTGCAAGCCCATAATGCCCCGAATACCTCCCATCATAGGAGCAAAAGCTTCAGATTGCTGCTGTTGTGTCTGAGTCTCTGTTGGCCTCGTTGATTCTTTGCGCGATCCACGAGATTCATTCGCGTGCACCAATGGACGGGTCATACAGTCCCCCTTCTTCAAGCTGCTGGGATTAATTTATGCCTGAGAATTTCCAAAAATAGGTTGACTTTATACTTCTATTCAGCCAATTGGAAATCCTCTTAGCGAACCCCACCGTCTTTCCCCCCATGAAATTATTGATAAACCAATTACTAATGTGCCTGAGAAACCTTGCTCTCCTGTAATGCCACTATAGTGGAAGTTATACCTTGTTTGAACGGCGTCGCTACGATAGATCCGATGTACCGTTTGTATTTTTCACCGCTTAACTCCAGTGGCTCCTCGGTTAAATAAAGCATCTCGACAATTTCTTTCATCACAGGGACTCCCATGCCAATCAACGATAATCCTAATTTTTTCAACGGAATGACCGGTTTAGCGAAGCCACTTGCCGATTGGGCAATCCGCACGATCTCGCGCCCTGAAATAAGACCACTGCCTGGTATATTCCAATTCTGTCCATAAGCGCAGTCCTTGCCTGCCAGTTCAGCAACCATCGCAGCTGCGTCCGGCAAATAGACATATTCACGGGGGACTTTCATGTTGCCGATGAAAAAAGCCATTTTACCAGCAGCGATCGCTTCCAGCGTTGAGCCTAAATACGAGGCTTCATTGGCCGTAGGTCCATAATAATCTGGCAAGCGAACAATCATGACTTGTACATGGCTCCACCGTTTGCTAAACAGCATCCTTTCATAGTCCAGTCTGACTTTTCCTTTAATGGTATGAGGTTGTTTGGGATGCTCCTCAGTGACAAGCACCGTCTGTCTTCTCCCATAAGGATAGATCCCATCGATGGCTACGACTTTTATCGCAAGCCGCTCCGCGGCCTCCATCACAGATTCGCCCAGTGGAATCAGTTTGCTTACCATCTCGTGATAAGCTACGTTCGCGCAGTGGAACATTACGTCAGCATCTCCAGCTTGGGCCACTATATCCTCAGGACGCATTGCATCTCCTACAGAAAGAGTCAAGTGCATCGGATTGCCAAGCTTTCTGGCTAACTGTTCTAATTTCTGGCGAGAACGTCCAAATGCAATGGTTTCTACACCTCTTTTGACAAGTTCCTGTGTGATTGCTGCTCCCGTGCCGCCCGTTGCTCCTATTACAATCGCTTTTTTCATTTGATTAGCCCCATTCTTTTTTGTGATTGGTCAATCACTAACTTGGATTTATCTTAACATCCAGTTATTGATTAGTCAATCATAAATTAGTAAAAAAGAGACCCACAGCAACGGGCTGAGGGTCTAAAGTTTATATTTTAAAGGGGGGTCGAGATTTATTATAGGCTTACTTTATTAATGGCACATGAATTTAAAATTTCAATTCTGTTACAATCTCTTTACGCTTGTTACCGATTCAAAAGTTTCAATATTTCATTCAATGACAAACCGTCTTCAGGTATGAACTGCCTCCAGTAATCAATCGAGTCCTGCAACTTCTTCCTAATACCGATGTTCATCTCACTAGTGCCAGAGAAAATCTCGAGTGTTAGATAGATCTCCTTGCATTTGGGAGGGAACCCCTCTTCGTCAGGAGTTTGATAGGCTTTCTCTAGCGCCCTTAACACAAGCTCCCCAAAAATGATGCCGTTCCGATTGCAAGCCTCCGTAAAAGGCTGATGGGATGAGGATGTCCCCGTTGTTTGTTGTAAATGTACGATTGGAGAATAACAGCCCAGCTCTTCAAGCCAACGATATGTATCACCATCCGATTCAGCAGCGAATAAATAGGGATAACGATCTATTTCTTGTAAGATTTGCTCCATCATAGCGATTGCTTGGTCTTCTGTTGTATGTATCATTTGTTGAAATAGATCATAAGCGGATTTTGGGCCCATCCATAAAGAATCCTGATACCCTTTTATTCTAAAACGGTTCACCATCTCCTTAATGATTGGGGAATCCGGGCGAAGAAACTTACGCTGACCGCTTTGATGTCCGGTGTCCAATGTTAAATAAAACGGCGCTTGAGAAAAGCGGAATACTTCCTTAAGCAGACGTTTTGAACCTTCAATCGTCCATGGTATTTGATGCGGAGTATACATTTGCTCGACACTTGGGGTGTGAATACCTTTCGCTTGGCAATATACTGCTATATCTGCAAGTCTGGTATATAAATCTTCTTCCGTTTCACGGTAAACCGCAGGATTTTGCAGGACATTATCAGAGAAGGCATGACAATAAAATCCGATTCCAGCCCCTACGTTTGCCGCGATATCGGCCAATGGCTTAATCCACTCATTCTGAATGCGCTCACGTACAGCAATGTCGTGGTGAGCTAATCCCAACGTTGCATATGTGCCATGCCCGGAATAGATATTTGCTACCTTTACACCCGTATGCTCACTCGCGGTCTTCACTTCTTGCACCCATCTTTGCATGTAATCCATACCCATATACAGAGGATCGCATTCGTTATCGGCACTAGCCTCAACGTAATAAACACCCATGGCACTGAGTAAATTCATCCACTCTGCTGGACGCGTCCATCTCTTGGAAAAGACACAATTATCCACAGCCAAAAAAATCTTAGGATCTGTCATGCCGCATCTCCGTCCTGTTTTTTAACTCATTTAATATTTGATTTACAATTACTGAAGTTGGCAAAGACCCCTCAATTATAATATCTGAATTCGGCTTAACTGTTCTTTGCATTTCTAAGTAAGCATCCCTGGTGGTCTTCCCACCGCCTGAGACAGCAGCTATGGATATTACGTGAGGCTTTCCGTTCATAGTTACCTCCGATGTGTTGAGTACCAATCCAGCACTCGTAAAGCCCGAAGCGTGTTCCAACGACTAGGCTCGCCATCCGCACCTTCCATATCGAAGTGAACTCGATCGGAGTGTGAGTTCTCTAGCGGCCACATCCCGTTTTGGTCTTGTTTCCTCGCTACCAAACTAACGGCCTCTGTGACTCTTTCGTCGGGTTCAACACCTGCACTGCGCAAGTAATCCAGACCACGCAGTATGTCATAATGCCATGTCGTCGGGAACGAGAATCGCGCCCAAGTGGAATCAATCACCTCACCCGATGTTAGGGACCTTAGCATGTGGCGCTCCAACAGGTACTCCTGTGCCCGGACGCGAGCTTCGGTCACGGCAGCAGTTTCACCCTCAGCCTTCTCATACGCTAGCAATCCTTCCAGGACACAGATGGTGCTGTGGAACGAGGATCGCCGACTTGTAGGAGCGTTGCAATTCCAGCCTCCGTCCTCAAGCTGCTCACCGAGAAGCCGATCGACTAGCCGCGCGCTGCCCTCTCCGAAGTGAGAACCCGTTCCAAGTATCCACCCATTGACACAAGGTTCAGTCTCGCCGTCAAAGTAAGGCTGGCCTCCCATTTGTTGCGGCCAAGTGATGTTCTCACGCACTAGACTGATGGCTCTGCGGGCTTCCTCGCCCGACGGATCTAGGCCTAGGTCCTTCAAAAGCAGTAACGTGTAGCTTGTACATAGCCAGTTCCGTGCGTCGGCTTCTCCGCCCCAGTTGCCCTTGGCAGATTGCAGACTGAGGACGCGGGCGCCCCAACCTTCGGATGCGACCCGCGATCGTTCTGCGGCAACGCGGTCATTGGGCTCTTGGGTTAGGTCACGCATCACTTGCCATCGGATCGCTGGGTCCCCGCCAAGCAGCCAGTCTATAACTGATTGCTTGGGCTTCGAGATTTGCCATTCGGGAATTTCAGTAAACATCTAAAGATCCTCCTTCATTTGGTCAAATGTCTACGATGTACCCTCCTTGGCTGTTATTGACCAACGATAAATTATTTGTAATTTTTTATTCGTGAAATAGATAGATTTTCCTGCTCTTACACACAACAGGCTACCGAGACAATACATCTCTAGCTGAGTTTTTTAGTAAACATAATCTCCATTGGTTGATCTTCCAGTAATAAACACCCTGCATCCTTATAACCTAATTTTCTATAAAAATGCTGAGCTGCTTCATCTGCCTGAGTAGACGTCATGACCAGTTTAAAGCCTTGTTCATGCATTTGATTTTCCCAAAAATCGACTACTTGTTTCCCAAACCCTTTACTCCGGTAAGGCTCCTCGATCCAGATCATATTCATAAAAGGAGTGTTATCCCAAAAATAGCTATAACGCATCCAACCGATGTTTCCTTCACTTTCCTCTTGGAGCAAGAAAATTTCTCTATCTCTGATTTTAGATACTATTAATTTCTCCTTGAGATGGTGATCCCTGCTTTTTATAAAATCAATATCCCTTTCGGTGGCAGCTATAATCCTCACTTTGATTTCCTTTCCTAACTGATCTAGGTAGAACCTGGTATTACTCAAACTACCGATAAAATTTGATTTTTATGATGGTTGTCGTGATCAATAAATTCATGAATGATGTAAAGGAGTGAATAGGATGTGCCAGTGTGCGGGCATGTTTCTACTCCATTCACGGTAACATGTTTGGCAGCAACATCCGGCTCGGCTAACAGCATTTCAATTAGATTAAGACGGGTTTGCTTAAATTCATCGAGCAGAAAATCCTTAGAAATGCCCGATCTGGCGTACTCATAGGCAATTTCGTTGAACGAATTGAACTCCGGAAATACCATTCCTTCGCCAGTTTTAATCGCTGGGATAATCGTTGAGATGAGGTAAGAATCCCAATTTTTAAGATGTGAAATTATTTCTCCTACCACTGCTTTTCCTTCGACTATTGGTTGTAACCAAATGCTATTGCGCACATCATGTAAGGTATCTGTCCATTCTGTAAATTCTTTAAAGCGGTGAATCGTGCTGTTATCCAAACTAATCATCTTGGGAACCTACATTTCATTTTTGAGCAACCTCTATTTGCACTGATTTCAATTCAATTTCCATTGTTTTATGTTCCTTCCGTTGCTAAAAGATTAGTTCATGAGTCAATTAATTTTACTATAATTTGGATAACTATGTCGCTTAATTTAATGAAATACAGGGAGTAACTGAAAGTATGCTGCCTGCTTATTCAATCAAAAAAGCAGCCGTTCATCATTGACCGACTGCCTTCGTATTTTTATTGAGCTATTTTTCTCTGTAAATTAATCAAACCTCTTTAAGGCTGTATGCTGATAAATTGAATCAAAAAGAAACTCTTCAAATGAATCATAGAGTTTAATTATCCCATTGTTGCTTCCCTCGTGCCACTCCATAATTGGAGGATTATCTCCTTCGTTTAAATTAAAGAATCTAATTTCATAACCCTGATGCATTGAGAACACAAAAGCTCTCTCAGGCAACATTACCGGATTATGATTCTCTCGTAATAATTCCTTTGCCTCATCCTGAAGCTCCCTTAGTTGTGAAAAATCCATATCTGTACCTTGAAATAATCTTCCCGAATGATGCCCTACAGCAAGTAAGTATTGGCGATAAGACTCAGGTAATCTGATTCCCATTTCTTGTTCTAGTAAACTTATTTCTGTCTCGCTACACCCATTAAATGGTCGGTTACTATGCAATTCCTTATCATGCAGGAGCTTTAATAACAGTTCACTTTTCACAAACAGACCTCCTTCCTTAAGGGAATATTCATTATTCGCGAAGACCTCATTTTAATTCCTACATTAGCATATTTTGCAAACAATATTTCAAGCTATTCAAAGGTTTTTTTCACTCAACCACTGTATAATTATGGTAAGGAGAGTGATTATTTTTGATAGTAAAGATGACCAAGCAAGAATTTGGCTTATTAACAAAAGACGCACTATGTGATGTTTGTTTCAAACCGCTGATTCAAACTTATAAAGAACGAGTCGCAGAGCAATCCGTCGAGAATAGCTCCATAAACATGGAACAATTCTATAACGAGTTAACTAATGGTCAAAAAGCATTATTCTCCTTCCAAGTTTATTATAATCATGCAATTAAATCTCTAGTTGAGTTTTATTGGTGGAGTGCGTACTTTATGGCTCAGCCAAAAATATGGTTAGCAATCAAATCTGGATTAAAGTATTTTGAGGGCAATAGAATGCTCAATATACTCGAAAATGTTGAAGTTGCTCTCAAAGAAACTAATCATCCAATTAGTCTGAATGAATTTAAGGTTATTCGTGAAGACCTTATGCGTGACAAGGATTTATTTGCCTCAATAAGCTTATTGCATGCTGCATTTGATGAAGCCGCCGCTGAAACATTACAGATAATAAATGATAGTATTCAAAACAATTTAAGTGAGTTCGTTGCAATCCGTCGAGAATGAGAAAAGGTTCTTGTCACCCGACACTTATTGACATTATAATGGGTCGAAACGGCTTTCATTTTAATGAGTTTTATTGAATCGGACTACTTTAATGTAATTTACCGATAATGGTTATATTGTGATTTTTAGTATCCGTAAACGGCGAAAGGATGGTTGATTGATTGAATGAATATGCGTATTGAACAACTAGTTGCCTACATGGAACGACGATCAATTGATGCCGTACTGATTACGATGCCGAAGCATGTGTATTATTTGACCGGGTTTGCGAGCGACCCGCATGAGCGTTTTCTTGGTCTGCTTATTCCACGTGGAGCCGAACCATTGCTAATCGTGCCGGCTCTGGACCTTGAAGCGGCACAAGCCGCATCGTCCGTGAAAGAGATCTACACTCATACGGACACCGATAACCCATACGAAGTTCTCAACAAACTTATGCCTGCGGGCATCCGGACGCTTGGACTGGAGAAAGACTATATGACTGTTAGCCGGTTTGAGGCCATTAGCCAAGCGGTTGGTGCAGCTGTCTATGCGGATATCGACGAGCCGCTGCGCGAGATGCGCGTCATTAAGACTCCGGACGAAGTGATGCGCATGAAACATGCGGTGCGGATCATCGAGGATGTGCTGCGTGCCGGCATCGCTCAAGTGAAGCCTGGCGTTACGGAGATTGAGCTTGTGGCGGAGCTGGAGTACCAGATGAAGAAGCTCGGCGCGAGCGGACCTTCCTTCTCGACGATGGTGCTGGCTGGTGAGAAATCTGCGCTGCCGCATGGCGTTCCTGACTCAAGAGCCGTCCGCGAAGGAGAACTGCTCTTATTCGACCTCGGCGTCTATGCGGACGGATATGCATCGGATATTACGCGAACGTTCGCGGTAGGCGATATTTCGGAAGAGCAGACAAAAATCTATCAGACGGTGCTGCAGGCGAACCTGTTGGCCATTGAAGCGACTCGCCCCGGCGCTACGCTGGCCAGCCTGGACCACGCAGCGCGCGAGCACATCACTAACGCCGGCTACGGGACGTATTTCATGCACCGGCTTGGGCACGGCCTTGGCATGGATGTGCACGAATATCCGTCCGTGCATGGTCATAACCAGGAGCTGCTGCGCAGCGGCATGGTCTTCACGATCGAGCCGGGCATCTATGTACCGGGCGTCGGCGGCGTGCGGATCGAGGATGATGTGCTCGTCACGGATAGCGGCGTCGAGGTGCTGACGTCGTTCCCGAAGGAACTAACCGTCATCGGGTAACAGTTTTTTCGACTACTTTTAATAATTTCATAGAAACCACAAAGAGACCTGAAATCAGGTCTCTTTGTTTTTCCAGCCATTATCTATTAAATGCTTACTCTCATGAAAATTAATGTAAAAATATGAACATCAGAACATAAGCTTAATCAATGGGACAATCCAAAAAGACACATTCCTCCTTGGGGCTCAACGACTCGTACTAAAAATATGAAAAAATTCCATCCAAACCTTCTCTTTATTAGCTTTAAAACTTTATGTAAAGTTGCTTTAAAGATTAACTGAATGTTTAAGGTTTTTTCATTTTGGACAAGGGAAAGGGGCTATCAGCATGCTTGGGATATTCGGAATATCTGGTCTTTCTTTTTTGCTTGTGGCGTTATTTACTCCACTACTCATTTGGGTGCTGCGCACCCTGAAACTTACTCAACCCATTCGCACCCAGCTCCCCCCCGACCATCAAGCTAAGCGCGGGACACCGCTGATGGCTGGCCTCATATTGCTTATCGGTGTGGCAACGTCATTGCAATTTCATCCTGCACCATTGATGCTTTTTTTGTGCGTTTCATTTCTCTTATTCAGTTCAGTTGGCTTTATGGATGATTTCAAAAAGGCAGCACACCAAGATCCATCAGGCATTTCGGGACGGACAAAATTAGTATTTCAATTCGCATTTGCAGGAACTCTGCTAATCGTTTTGTTCCATTCATTTCAACTAACGAGCGATATCTCTTTGTTCAGTGGTTATCAGCTTCACTTGCCTGTATACGCGTACATAATTATCATGTTATTTTTTGTGGTTGGATCGGCTAATGCAATCAATTTTACAGACGGTCTAGACGGGTTATTGATTAATGTTGCAATTCCCACTTACTTTTTCTTTTTTCTAATCTCCAACAAGCAGGAAGTACAAATATTTTCCCTCGTAATGATTAGCTGCCTACTCGGATTATTTTTCTATAACATTTACCCTGCCAAAGCATTTATGGGAGATACCGGATCGCTTGCCATTGGAGGTTCACTCTCCATCTTAGCGATAATTGAGAAGGTAGAGATATTAATTCCCATCCTGTTTTCAGTTTATCTGGCTGAACAATTCTCAGTTATCTTGCAAGTCTGGTACTATAAACGAACGAAATTACGACTATTTAAAATGGCACCAATTCATTATCATTTCAGTTTGAAATATGGCTGGAGCGAGAATAAAATCGTCATGATATTTGGTTTTATTTCTTGGCTATCTGCTCTTATCTGTTGGTTTATTTGGAAATATGCCCTCTAGATCGTATTCAGTCACGCGAGATTTATTGTGTGTCAATAACAATGTAACATCCCTATAAAGGAGGAGTTTTATTGAAAAAGTATCTATTTGTAGCCTTAACAATCATGATTCTATGCATAACCTTTCTAATAGCTACAATAAATAAAAATCCTCTCCATATTTATCTCATACCAGAAAATTTTGTTGGAGAAGTAGAAGTTACCTTTGACCAATCAGATTACCCACAACTTCCAAAAGAAAGAAATACATTTTTTTATAACATACCTAAGTCAGGTAAATTGAAAACCTCAGATACCATGGTGAGTGGAGCTGTTGAGGTATATTATGTTGATAATCAGGGGGAGCGTAAGAAAGTAAGCAATGAACAATTTCATGGGGTGTCTTCGCATGGTGGAGGCGAAGATAATCTAACCGTTGCTAGATTATTTATTGGTACAAAAGAGCAATACGACAATTATATAAGACAACAATAAAGTTGCTAAGAACAATCAATGATAATAAATAAAATGAGAGGGCTTCCTAATCATTGAAAATGTCCGCACCATGTTGGACCTCCTCCGTCAACGTACGAATCCAAAAATTTCCAGAATCCATCTCAACACAAGACCATTCTCCCGAATTAGCAATAATCGTATAGGTACCGGGTTGCAGCAAGTCAGATTGTTCAAACTGCTCATACGGTGCGCTGAACTTTCGTGTCTCCGAATCCAGCGTAACCTGCATGCTGATGTCAGTATCCAGCAGTAACCATCTTTCGTTGTGTGGCAGATCTACCTTCAACCAAATGGTGTTCTCGAATGGCCTGCCATTCTTCATCCATACGGCTTTCGCAGAGAATTTGCCGGGATCAACCGTTTCCTCCTGCTCCTTAACAGCCAGTGGATACGGATACACGCTTGCAGCTTTCGAAAGAATGACATCGAACGAAACGTCCGCTGTCTTCACATCTTCCCAAATAAATGGTTCTAGTATCCATTTGATGCCGAACTCCGTTTCAATCTGATACCAGTTTAGCGTGCTCAAACCGACCGAGGTCGCGTTGGATACCCGATAATTGAACGTGTTATAATGTCCGACCACCTTAACCTTTTGCGGCTTGATCGTCAAACCGGTTTTTATCTCGTCATTTTGCAGATCGAAGAGCTCTGTGTCTTGCACCAATGTGATAACGCGATCCAATTGGCGATAACCGCCTGTTGCCACCTTGTCGCTAGCTTGAATCCACTTGTCGCCAAGCCACGTCTCAACTAGAAACCACTTAATTTCCTCATTCTCATCCCATTTCGGCACCGTTTCCTTAACTTTAACCTCCTGTGTCGCGGAAATGGCCCCAACCTGATGTTCTGTGTCGTGTTTATCGTCATAGATTGGCACTTCCTTAAGCACCACCAGGGTGGAAACTGGCAAATTGGCGCTCGCTGGTGAAGCGCATACAATCGAAGCCAACATAATCGCCAAGTGCAGCACGGCATACCAATAACCTCTTCTCATTCGCAACCACCCCTACCCAAATTTTTCCTTTTTAAAAATAGACGACCGAACATCTAAAAAGTTACTCACTATATTTTTAAGGTTTTGTTAAGACGCTGTTGGATTGTGAAGCCCTTCATACCTATTGGCTTACTTTTAATAGAGACTTTAAGATCACTTTTGCTAGTATAATCATATTTTCATTTAGGAAAATCGACTTAGATGAAATAAAAATTTTGATTAGCATAAATTTATTGATGAATTATTTCATATTTTATTATTTGTATAAAAAGAATTCAGAACCTACAATAGCTTTACCATAAGCAGAAGGTGGTGAAGATTGAAGTACTACTGCTTTACAGCATTATTCGATGCTGCAACTCTATCATTCAATATATAGGAGGTTCTATAAATGTTATCTGTCATTAAATCCGCATCTAACAACAGCTATGTATCAGCTGAAGATCAAGGAACTAGTCCACTCATTGCCAATCGAACGACGGCTAAGGGATGGGAAACCTTTGATGTCATTAACAACTCGGATGGTACGATCTCTTTCTTATCCTCTGCCAACAACAAATACGTTACTGCTGATTTGAACGAAAATACGAAATTGATTGCAAGAGCAACAACGATTCAAGCTTGGGAGAAGTTCAAAAGAGTTGATCGAGGCAATGGAAAGATCGCCTTGCAAGCAGTGGCTAACAATCTATACGTATGCGCTGATATGAACCTGGATGGCGTTCTTTATGCGAATAGACCATCTGCATCAGGCTGGGAAGAATTCATTATTTCCGCTCAACAAACCCAGAATCCAGTAACACCTGCCCCGCAGCCTTCTAACGGATTCGTAGTAACTGAGCAGCAATTCAACCAAATTTTCGCTGGTCGAAATCATTTCTACACATATGCCGGATTAGTTGCTGCTACTAGCGCTTACCCTGCTTTCTCCAAAACAGGTGGCCATACGATTGAACGTCAAGAAGCCGCTGCTTTCCTTGCCAACATCCATCACGAGACAGGCGGTCTGTATCACATCATTGAGGCAAACAAGGCTAACTATAACCACTATTTTGACTATAACAGCAAATATAAAGTTGTTCCTGGCAAGCAATACTATGGTCGTGGTCCACTGCAACTCAGCTGGAACTATAATTACGGAGCTGCTGGTGAGGCACTTGGACTTCCACTACTTTCAAATCCAGATTTAGTTGCACAAGACCCTGCCGTCGCGATGAAAACAGCCCTATGGTTCTGGAACACACAGACGGGTGCTGGCACTATGACCTGTCATAACGCAATGGTTCAATCAAAAGGATTCGGGGAAACCATCCGTACCATTAACGGTGCACTAGAGTGTAACCGTGGTGGCGGCGGTGCAGTGCCTAACCGAGTTGAGCAATACAAGAAAATTTGCACCATTCTCGGTGTTAATCCAGGCAACCATCTTTCTTGCTAAAAACGTTTGATAGTTTGAACTCCTATTAACGGTATACTATTAAATCTTGCCTCAAAGGCAAGAGAAAGCGGTACTACAATGGCTCAAACATGGCGCAGCTCACTATATCCAGATAATTGGACATTAGGGTATAAAGATACTCAAGGAAACTTTCTTCAAGATTTTTCTTATGCAGGTTATTGGAGAGGAGAAAAGCAGATTCCATCAACGCCGCCCGGCTCCGTCTATAATGTCGTTACGCAATATGGAGCAGACGCCAGTGGTAAAGCAGATTCGACGGCGGCCATCCAGAATGCGATTAATGCGGCCGGTGCTGCAGGAGGCGGTGTCGTTTACTTGCCCGCAGGTACATACCGTGTTCACCCGCAAGGAACGAGTTCAAGCGCACTGTGGATTAATAATAACAATGTTGTTCTGCGGGGAGCCGGCAAAAGCGCAACATTCATTTACAATGACACACCAAATATGCGGGAGAAATCGGTCATTCGCGTTGCACCAGCCCATTCCGCTGACTGGCATACGCCGACAAATGCGCCCACGTCTATCCGAGGAGACGTAAACCCTTTGGCAACCGTTATTCCTGTAAGTAGTGTCAGTGGATACAGCGCGAATGATTTTATCGTACTGCATTCCGATGCTACAGATGCTTTTATTGCTGAACATGAGATGTCCGGAAAATGGAACACAGGAGCTGTAAAAGGGCCGACTTTTTACCGTAAAATCACGGCAATCGACACAGCAGCCAATACGCTGACGGTAGATATTCCAATCCGATATTCGTTGAAGGCAAGAGACAAGGCAAGGGTATATAAAGTGGGAGAAACGCTGTCGGAGATTGGGATTGAGCAATTGTCCATCGGCATGAAGCAGCATACAGGCTCTAGCTGGGGAGATCTCGATTACAAGAAGCCTGGAACTGCCGCCTATGAAGTACATGCCTCGAAAGCGATTGGTTTTTCAAATGTCAAAAATAGTTGGATTGATCAGGTGGATAGCTTCAAGCCTTCGTCCAACACAAGTGATTTGCATTTGCTATCTCATGGGATTGTATTGTATCAGTCCCGTACGATAACGGTTCAGAACACACATTTGCAGAAACCGCAGTATAGGGGAGAAGGCGGAAACGGGTATCTCTACTTAATGCAAGGCGAAGATAATTTGGTACAGCATGCTACGGCTTCCCTAGGAAGACATAGCTTTACGTTCCAATACATGTGGACAAGCGGCAATGTCATTCACAATAGTACGTCGAACCAACCGCGTCTAGCAACAGATTTTCATATGTATTTAAGCATGGCGAATCTACTCGACAATATGACCATGAACAGCGATTTTATTGAAGCAATCTACCGGCCTTATGGAACCGTGGAGCATGGTTGGACCACATCGCAATCGGTCATTTGGAATACCAACGGAGTCGCTTATGCCCCTGGGCAATCGGCGATTGTTAAATCAAGACAATTCGGTCGTGGCTATGTGATTGGCACCCGTGGTGCAGCCAGCGGTGTAGAGTACAATGTACCGTCTACTGAGCGTTCAGCGCCACAGGACTTTGTCGAGGGCGTTGGAACAGGAGGAGATCTGGCTCCGCAGTCTCTATATTTGGATCAAAAGCAAAAGAGAAGCGGTGGAGTGACCGTCGTTATCTATACGCCGATTCCTGGCAAGATTGAAGCTGAACAATACAGTGCAATGAGCGGTGTGCAGCTAGAGAACACCAAGGCTGTCGGCGGTGGGTTGAATGTCGGATGGATCGACGCAGGTGATTGGATGGATTACGCTGTGAATGTAGCTGCTGCAGGGACTTATAAAGTAGAGCTAGGTGTAGCGAGTCAAGTTGACACTGGATCTCTCCAGCTGAAATTAGGCGATACCGTGTTAAGCACTATTTCCGTGCCTAATACTGGCGGATGGCAAGAATGGAAGACCGTGAGTGGCGAAGTGAGCCTCAGTGCAGGTCAGAAGACGTTACGCCTATACGCTGCAGGGCCGGGGTTTAACTTGAATTGGATGCAATTTACGAATCAACAGCCGGCAAATCAGCAGCCTACTCCGCAAAAACCAGCAAATCTGATAAAGAATCCGGGATTTGAAACGGGTAATTTAGAGGGGTGGACGGAGTGGCATAGCGGGGCTGAATTGGCGTGTAAAGCGGATGCTGACAAACCGCACACTGGCAGCTATAAGCTAACGCATTGGCTAGCTGGAGCTTATCAACAGCTTACGTCTCAATCACTGACCGTGCCAAACGGCGTTTATTCCGTCAGCGTATGGGCTAGATCGGGCGGCGGACATAAAGCACTTCATCTATACGCGAAAAATTATGGTGCAGCAGAAGTTCAAGCAGTTATTGGAAGCAATCCCGTCGTCAATTATACGAAATACTCAATCGACAACATCAATGTAACTAATGGCCGAATCGAGATCGGAGTCTGGAGCGACGCTAATGCGGGCAACTGGGCAGCGTTCGATGATTTTGAGCTGTTAAGAAAATAAATCGCAAAGCTCGGTTCGATTCAGTCTGAGAGAGATTGAGCAGCCAGTCGTCGAAAACCCATCGGCGACTGGCTATTTCATTCTTCTCTGTTTGTATCGAACCCTTATCGTCCCATTAAGGCACTGCCTTTTCTATACGGGTCGGAGAGCTCGCTTGACGATTCACCTTTTTCCCAAACATCGGCATACGTGGCGCTTTTTTTGAATTCCTCCAACGCGAATGAGCAGGAAGGAATGATTTTACGCCCGTTGTCGCGGGCTTCGCGGACGACCAAATCCAGCAGCTGTTTACCAAGTTGACGACCACGGTAGCGCGGGTCCACATAGGTATGATCGATCACCCAGGTTCCGGTATCGACAAGCCTGTAAGTAATCTCGCCTACCTTACCTGACAACGTACTCAGAATGTAGGCGTTGCCTTGCTTTTGCAAAACAATTTCCTCCTCAGCTTCGTGAAACGTGTTGTTTGCTTCCATAGTGGAACACCTCCTGCAGGATGTGATGCTTGTTTGTACTTATTACCCTTTAGGAAAGGCGGTGAAACAAGGATCAATCCACATAAACACGTATTTTTTGAATCGCATTATAACCATATCCCTTTACATTCCAATCGGCGGTTTCTGGTTGGATATTCCCTGCAACATCCGTAGCTCGTATACAAATGTCATAAGTCCCCGAATTCGTTGCAGCCCATTTGAAGTGCCAGCGCCTCCAAGAATAGGACTCATATGCATCTAAGAAAGACGCAAGCTGCCATGTCATTCCGTTATCCGTGCTGATTTCAACAAGGGCAACCGGATATTCACCAGAGATTGTTGTGCCTACTAGCCAGTGCTCACCTTTAGCCAATACTTCCTGATCGGTAGGTCGTGCAATCGTTGAATTAAGCCGGATTGTTGTTACTGGCTCTGCATAAGAACCAGAAAATAATTTACTTGCATATATATAATCAGTCGTTTGAAAAGGGCCATTAAATGGCTGCTCAATCACCTTTATACGGTGCAGCCACTTAACAGATGCCATGCCATACCACCCTGGAACAATGAGTCTTGCGGGATAACCATGGCGGAAAGGTAGGGGCTTCCCATTCATGTATAGAGCAATCAGAATATCTGGATTAAGAGCAGCTTTCATTGGTAAACTTCTGATAAAGGCAAATACTCCTGGCATATCCGTTCTAGTTCCTTTATCCATTCCTTCAAAAGTTACTTCTATCCCATTCATTTGAATACCAACAATTTTTAAAATATCTACAAGACGCACTCCTGTCCAAACAGCGTGACTGCATGCACCTAATTCCCACTGTACATCAGGGACTTTTGGATCAAATAAAGCTCTCTTTTCCCCAGCGCATTCAAGCGTTACAGGGATCGAAACCTTTTGCATTTGTAAAAGATCTCGGTAGCTCAATAATATTGGTCTACTTACAAAACCATCAATTTGTAATCTCCACTTAGTCACATCCACGGTTGGATATGTAAAGTGATTTCGGATATAAAATAGATTTTCCGGGGTAACTCGATTACATAAAGATATCATCGGGAACTCCTGATTTTCAGGTATGATCTTTCGTGTAATCAAATGAGATGAATACAACAAGGAGGATCATCCTTTCATAAAAAGTCCTGATTTAAGGTATGATCCTCTAGCTGGTACACATGACTTTTGATTCGATGAGCCGGCGTTAATGTCACCAATTAAAGATCATTGGCCTCCCTACGCAACATGATCATCAAAACAATGCTTACAATAGAAGATAAAATGATTAAGATGAAAGGCAGCCTAGGATCGATGGAATATGTCCATCCGCCGATTACGCCTGATGGAGAGATACATAGTAAGACAAGAACTTGCAGAATCGAAAACATTTTTGCGCGTTGTTCATCATCGATGGAATTTGCTACGATCGCCTCCAGATAGGGACTGGAAATAATACTGCCTGCAGCGGCAAGCATTGTACTGACTATCACCAGTGTAAATTGGCCTGGTGTAGCGGCAATTAAAATAATTTTTGACACGATTGCAAGTGAAAATCCCCAAATCATGTAAACTTGTGCCTTATTCTCCTGTAATCGTGGGACAACGAGGAACATCAATGCGAGCATGGCTAAGGAGGATACCGCTGGAAATATTGAAATAAGTGCTTCGCTAATTTTCAGAGCTTCAACAAGATAAATTGAGAGATATGTATTTTGCAAAGTCACTTGAAAATTAAAGCAAATGTACACGCCAAAGACAATCATCAACGCCCGATTTGAAAGGATGGTCTTAACCGTATTGATATATGCTTGAAAATTGTCCTTCAGGTTAAAGGTTGCGCTCTCTTTTCTTTTTCGTACGCCAATCTCCGTCTCATAAGTGGCGAAGTTTCGGGCCAAAAACATCACCGTTAAGCTAACGAAAAAAATGCCGTACATAATGCGCATTGCAGGAATAAGCGTGAAGTGGTTAACTAGAAGTCCACCGAGCGGAGCGAACAATCCCCCGATCACCCCGATGAGTTGCAGAATTCTAAATACAGTAGACCGATCATTTTGAGCGGTATCTTCGACCAATAAACAGTACCATGCTGTATTAGGCACCCTAAGGAAACTGTTGAATACGGCAGCAATCAGAAAATACCAGAAATTTTGCGATACAGCCCAGATGAGTGCGACGGCACTCCAACTTATAAGATCAAAATAGAGAAGCGCCCGGCGCCTGCCCATCCGATCCGTAAGGTATCCACTGATGAAAGAGGTAAAGATCTGCATAATCAGTCCCACCGAAGTAATAAAACCGATTTGTCTCTCGCTGACTCCCAACTGGAACATATATACGGTTGCATACGTAGTAAGCATACTGTACGGTAAAATAAACATAGGTTCATATATTAAGCAGCCTCTAGCGTTCCCTTGGATTTTCTTAAACATATGAAACCTCCACGCTATTAAGACATTTGAATGTATGGAGTAAATGGGGATTGGTATTATGGGTTAATTAGAATCTTACTTGCATTTAATAAAAAATCTTTCATACTGTTAATTGATATTCCACTATGAAACCTTCTAATTTCAAATAAAGTCCACTCTTCAACATGTTTTATTTTTGCTAAATAAGTTCTGTTTCCTTTGCATTGTTCATTTAAAAAAAGATTATACGCATCAACTTTCACTTGAACATCGCCTTCCATTATTTGCTTAATACTTCTTTCAAAGAAGGTGCTTGTCCTATCTGCCCATGATATTAATTCACTTCGGGGTGTTACTGAACACTTGATTTCATCTTTACCATTATAATAAAAGGTAGTGTCATTTATATCATATTCAGATAAAAACAGAAGATTTAATAAGCTCCAAAAGTATTCGGCCTCACGATTAATGTCCCAACTTGAACAATATTTTGGATGTAGTGTAACATGTGTAGAAATAAACCCCGCATAAAGTAAATTTAAATCTTCAATTCCCTTGAAGGAACTGGGAATTAGATCATCACTTCCCAGAAAAGTTACAACCTCATCCGTAAGTATAATTTGCTTAATATCAGTGATTTTTTCTTTTTTATAATTAATGAATGCATCTGTCGAAGAACTAAATTTATCTGATAATAAAATCTCTCCTGTTAGATTTGTGTTTTTTTCTTTAAAGTCTATTAACAAATTACATACAACTTCTTCGAAAACTTGAAAACCATCTATTATTTCGTTAAAACTATCCAAGGTATAAGGAGGAGATACGACTTCTATTAAAGCATTGGAGTATTCAGGATGTATCTGCCAGCCCTTTTCAAACAAATAAAGAACTTTTTTCACTAAATTTTCATGAATATTCGACATGGAATTTATTTTATTTATAATCTCTTGTGAGGCTAATAAATAACTTATGAAGTCATGTTCTTTATAAACTAATGCATATTCCTTCTCGATCCCAAACTCAAACCTCTCTGGAGCAATTTTAATTAGGCTCTCCCCCTTCATTCTTATCGAGAAAATCAGCCGATTTTATTCTATTAATTTCTTTGAATTATTTCCATTATCCTGCCCATTACTTGAACGAAAACAGGGAGCAGTTGCCGCGGCCAACTGCTCCCTGTTTAGATGTATTGGCCGTCGCCTTAGGCTCTGCTCAAACGTCCTAAGATGCATCCAATTCATCATCAATCGTCTAGGTTATGATTTTGAAACAAGATAAGAGGCTACTTCAGCCAACCGTGAAGCATAACCCCATTCGTTATCGTACCAAGTAGCGACAGACAATAACTCACCTTGTACTTGGGTTAAAGGCAAGTCAATAATCGAAGAATGGGGATCAGCTACGATACGGGAAGAGGCCCATTCGCCTTCCAAAACATCCAGAACACCCTTTAATTCTCCTTCTCTCGCAGCCTCTCGAAACATATCGTTAATCTCTTGAACAGTGCATCGTTTTTCCGTTATCAAATTAAGTTCTGCGATGCTCCCGGTACGAGTTGGAATCCGATAAGCTTTGCCGGTGATTTGTAGATCATTCCAAATGAATTTCAGAGCTTTGGCTGCACCTGAGGATGATGGAATGATGTTCTCCGCTGCTGCCCATGAATCCCGTCGATCCTTCATCGGCTGATCCGTTAACGATTGCGTGTTCGTATAAGAGTGTACCGTGGAAAATAATCCGTATTGAATACCATAGTTTTCTCTGACCAATTTAACTACCGGTGCAAGCGCATTGGTCGTGCAACTCGCCATGCTAATGATTTTATGCTTTTCCGGATCGAAGCTTTCTAAGTTAATTCCTTTAAGAAGTACTGCGTCACAATCTTCTAAGGTTTTGCTCGGGCCGCTGACAAGCACCCTTTTGGCGCCTCGTTCCAAGTGCAGTTCAGCTACTGATCGCGTAACTGCTCGCCCGGTACAATCAATGACCAATTCAACACCTAACTCACCCCAATTCGGCAATTCAGTGGCTGAATTCAAATAACGAATCTCCCTGTCGCCGATTACGATTGCGCCTTCTTGAGCAGATACTTTCTCATGCCAACGCTTGTAATTTGTATCCACTTCAAAAAGTGCGGCAAGCGTAGCTTCGTCTTTAATATCCGAGATAGAAAAGGGGACAAACAAATTTTGTTGCAACGCTGCCCGAAGGAGCTGTCTTCCGATACGTCCAAAACCAAAAAGCGCAATTTTACCCATAATAGCCTCCATATATATTAGATTAGTTATTTTCTTTACTAGTCATTCAACCGTTGTACCTGATTAGTCCATTGCAAAAATGATTGAACATAACGCTGCAAATATTTGCGAGTTGCCTCATCCGTGAGCTTACGAGTATTTGAATCAATCTTGTCCGTAATTTGAGAAATATACATTTTTTGAGCCGGCATCACATAGGACTGAGTGGCATCCAATGTTTGCCTGATTTGCTGCTGCGAAAGAATCGTCCCTTTTGCGCCAGGTGTTGCGCCTATCACACCTGCAGGCTTACGAATTAAGACGGCTGTTTTGGTCGGTGTCGATGCCCAGTCCAATGCATTTTTCAGTACTCCCGGTATACCTGAGTTGTACTCCGGACTAACAATGAGAATGCCATCCGTTTTTTGAATCGCCTCTCGAAAATGTATAACTGGATCTGGCCCTACTCCTTTATCAAAATCCGCGTTATACAAGGGGAGATTAGCAATCGATATGAATTCATATTCTGCGGAATCTACTAGTTCTGGGATCGTATTGGCAATCATTTGATTATACGAATTTTCCCTCAAACTTCCTACAATAATCCCTATTCGTTTTGACATCAGCAACCTCCTGAATTCATTCTCATATAATCATACAATACTCTCCATATTTATGTGGGGTAACTTTAGTTTGGGTGCCACGGCTATTAACCTGGCTCGTTATCAATCGAACAATTATCTTAATTTACACATTCTTAATATTAAGATATATGACAAAAATTATTGATCATTAACTGCTTTTTTTATCAATAAGCTTTTTGGGCGTAACATCGTTCCCGACTTCATCCATAACAGACACGTTCAGAAGCGTTGTTAATAGCTGCCCGCGTATAATCTGCAAATACTGCGTCCGAAGCGCTGCTTGTTCCGCTTTCTCAGTATCAGATAGACCTGATCTTCGCTCAAATCTGCTCAGTTCATTAATACGGTTCAAAATTGGAATCATTCCCATTACCTCCTTGAAGTCATTTGGATAATGTCTCAAATTCAATTATCTTAATTTAAAGATACACGATTTTAAGATAACTGTCAATATCCTGTTTTCAATTAATTTGACTTCGCGACCAGATTAGAAACACAGGGGATGTCTCACAAAGAAAAGAACCGTCCGTTACCGGATGGCTCTATAATTATTTCGGATTATTCTTCATAAATGACAACAGATTGAGTATCTGCTTCCCATTTAACTACTGCTTTCAGGGCTTCGCTCACAAAACGAACCGGCACAACCGTGCTGCCCTGCTCAATTGCTGCGGGTACCTCAAGTGTCACTTCTTTCCCGTTGACCGTAGCCGTCTTGCTATCAATAAAGAGTTTCACAGTAATACCATCGCGTGTAACAGTAACCGAGCGTTCTTCTGCATTCCAAGTAACCGTGGCTTTTAAAGCCTCAGAAATTGCACGGAATGGAACTAGTGTGTTACCTTCGCGAATAAACGGAGCTACTTCGAAGGTAGGCTCATCACCGTTAACGTACAATTTCACGCCTTTGTTCCCTAGCTTCTCATACAATTTGCCAAGTTTTTTGTAAGAGTCAAGATTAGTCACGTTTGCTAAAATAGCTTCCTTTTGAACGTACACGGCGTCAGTTACGCTGCCGTTCTCATCCAAAAGATCTGCAACTAACGACAAAGCTGCGTCCTTCTCTTTGATTACCTCAAGCTCTGCTTTCTTTTCAGCCGTCAGTTGGGTCCCATATTTGCTTAAAAGAAGATCTGCAATAACAGCCCCTGCTGGCTTGTCCTTCACATTGTCGATCGCGTTGAGCAGCCCTTTATATCCATTATGGCCTTGATTGCCATACGTATCGGATGTAACAGTCGCATCCCCATCAGCTTTCACCTTGAGATCAACGTTAACCTTTACAGCATCAGACTTACCCTCATTCGATTGGTTTGTTTCAGATTTTGCCAATGCCGAACCTGCCATAAGACTTGTTGCCAGTACACATGACGCGATAACCATCCATCTTTTTTTCATCTTTTATTCCTCCTCTTATAAGTAACACTAAGTATATTCGGAATTTCTTTCGGACTTTGTGAGGGTATACACTTGAATTAAAAAAAGAAAACCATAAACTTAGCGATCCCGCGTTCTTAAATCCACATGCCCCCTGAAAATAATTATAGCTCTCGTATAGCTTAGTATCGGCCGACAATACTGAAAGTAAAAACCGAATTGCAGCACAACATTCTGGCTTGCTTCAGTATTGGAAAAAGTGGGTAATCCAATAAATAGTGTATAACTCATCCGAAGTTATACGCCTATTTTACTTTTATGTAAAAGAGTCAAACCGAGCAAGACAAGTTGATCGAAGACACTCAGATAACAAACACAGAACAGGTGAACCAATCGGAGGCGTTAAAATTGAAAAATATTACAATTGCAATCTGTACTAGAAATCGAATTGCAGATATCACCAAATGCATCGAATCCATCAGTAGGCAGGTTGAACTTTATTGTGAGGTTGAGATTTTAATTGTGGATGATGGAGATATCAAAAAGGAACAATTACGTTTATTTGAGGCTATCATATCCAAAATAAAATGCATGAAGCTTTCATACTTTAAGAAATTAAAAGCTGGAGTTTGGCTTTCAAGGGTTGAATGTGTAAAAATCGCCGTACATGAAATTATCCTTTATCTAGATGATGATGTTGAATTAGATGATCCTTACTATATAAGAAAATTACTACAAAATTATGAAGATGATTCAAGTTTGGTAGGAGTAGGAGGAATAGCCAAGGGTTTATATTCTAGTAAAATAGCAAATGCGCTCGGAGTGGCTACGTTTCAAATGTCCCGTTCATTGGGGAAATTGTCCAAAAGTGGTTTAGCAGGGTCTATAGCAAATTGGAATAAAGCCCGTTCAAATTTTGAAACAGAATTTTTTCATGGGTGTAATATGTCATTTAAAAAGAGTTCACTTAAAGACATGAAGCCTCTAAGCTGGATGGAAAGTTATGCTGTCGGCGATGATCTATATATGTGCTACTATGCAAGCAAATATGGTAGATTGGTTATAGATCCGGATTTAAAAATAATACATCACGAATCGCCTCAATCCAGGGATAAAGCTGAAAATGTTTCTAAGGCCAAAGTCGTAAATCATTACTATTTCCTTAAAATAAAACAAGCTGGGATTTTGAATTACGGGGCACTATTATGGACTATTGTCTATTCAATAGTTAAAGAAATGGTTAAAAATAATAATGATGCATCAATAGGTTACTTAAAAGGAATAAAATTCCTGTTATTTGCAAAAAAAGAATCCATATAAAAAGCTTTATCTTTTAGTTATTTGCCCAAGACTCTGTCCGTATCGTCAACGTTATGAGGAAAGGCAGCCGATCAACTTGACCGGCTGCCGCGGTGTCTTTTCCAACTAAAATTTCTCTTTAGGGTAATCAACTATTATCATATCATCCTTGTTCTCGGTTCTTTGGAACGTTTACCTTCAATATTACATTTCTCACGTTACCTGCATAATCCGTAACGATATAAGTAATCGTGTATACACGTCCTCCTCCGCTCCCGGATCGCTCAGCCCTCAAATCAAACGTAAAATCCGGCTTACCAAACTCCGCATTTAGAACATCCTGCGAAGTGTTTCCATCTCCGACACCATCATCCAGTTCGCTGGAGGTGATGGATTCTAAAATAATAGTCTGAATGCCAGATATCGGGTCTACTGGGCTGTACGTTCCTGCTGTTACGGTTACCATTTTATGATTAGCTGGCCACAGCTCGTTTTTATCCAGATTCATTTGTATCTCCGGTGCTGTTTTATCCAGTTTCACGATTACACTCTTTAGGTCTTCGGTGTTTCCTGCTTTGTCCTTACTTTGATAATCTATCGTATTTGTTCCTTCATCCGTAACGTCGATAGCGTTATCATAGTTTTGCCATTGGCCGCCATTGATCCGATATTGAACATGATGGATACCGGATAACGGATCAGAAGCAATTAAGGTCATCCTTACATCCGAAGAATACCATCCGTTGTCGTTAGCCGGAGGTAATTCAACTGTAGTGACCGGCGGAATATCATCTTGTGTTGCTCCAGGCTGTTCATATACCTCCAACTCCCACAGAGAATATCCGTAGCCGGTACCTCTCTTTATACCCAGCATTCTGACAAACCTTGCGCTAGTTGCGGAAAAAGAGATATCGTCTATACCTCCGTTGCCTGTATTGGTGCTATATACATCGGTCCAGTCTACAGCATTGTCCGACACCTGAATTTTATATTCTTTACCATATGCTGTCTCCCAGTTAAGTCTAACCCTGCTTACAGTCTGCATTGAGCCAAGATCCGTATAGATCCATTCATTGTCGGTATAGTTCGATCCCCATCTCGTAGTTGTCTTCCCATCAAATGCATTCTCGGCGTCTAAAGAAGCAGACATGGATGAGCTGACCGTGACAGGCTTATCCAATGCCAGGTTTATCCCATAATCATGTACATTTTCCAAACCGGCATTGACGGTCTTCATGATATTGACCATATCCGTGTAGGGCTGATCCTGTTGGTTTACTAAGCCTATATTGAAGTTCTCGCCGTCTTTACGCCATGTAACCGCTTGATCGAAGTAAGAAAACCAGCCTGACCCAACAAACAACGGATGTGAAGTTTCACTTTCCACGAAAGATTTGTAGGCTATACCTCTATCCGCTATATTAGCCACACTTGTAGCTCCATTCACGGGTGACAACCCACGCTGGGTAGTACTAAATGTATATTCCAGATTCAATAACGGTTTTCCGAAAGCTTCATATCTGGAAATCCAACTTGGATCGTTCGTGTAATTGTCCACTGAAAATGCATCTACAAACTCCATGGCCGCCGAATCCCATTCCAGACTGGTACGCCAGGTGGGAACTACGGACGAACCGAGGAACAGATGATTCGTATCATGTCTTTTGATGATATTTTTGACGGTTGAGAAATACGTCCTGGATGCCAGTTTGATAAATTCCGATACATCCGCAGCAGGCACATTGGCCATATTTATCGGAGTATTCTTTAACTCGTCAAACGATGCCTCGCTCGTACCCAAGAGCTGGTTAACGGCAGTAAGATCATGGTTGTACCTTGGTGCAAGAAAATTCACGAAAGCGCTTTTAGCCGCAGACGACGAATGATATGTCAATACCTCTTTTACGATATCGGTTGTCCATCCGGCCTCATTGTCGTAAGTATAACCGATTAGCCATGGGTCATTCTTGGCTTTATCAAGCTGTGGGGTTAATGCGGCTTCGATGATCGCTTCACTCTGCGGGTCAAAAACATCGTAAGTCCATTGAATCCTTTTTAAATTGCCGGGGTCTTGCAGAACATTAATATATGGAAACGTAATATTAGTTGGTTTGGTCCATTTGCTAAAGGCGTTAAATCCCCAATCGATTAAACGTTTCTTTGTGATATCCTCCCATTTCGACTCGAAGTTGCTGCCATATTTTCGCATCATATTGGCAATGACGAAGCTTACTCTTTCACCATTGGAATCATTTATATAGGCAGGAGCATAAGCCGTAGAATCAGGAAGTTCCTCGAACACCCCTCTTGGAGTACCGTCAGCTTTTTTAAGCGGCGTCCCGTATCCCCACTCCCAAATACTTGTAGCATCCACACCCTTCAGAATAAATTTATTCCCATCCGGGGTAATAAACCACCATTTGTTATCTATTTGCTGAAGTCTGAAATAACCGCTGCCGGTGTAACCGCCTCCACTTTTAATCCCGCCGTATGGATCGTATTTGGTAAGATCCAGTGAAACATCGGACAGCGCATCCGCCTCACTCGTATATTCCTGCTGTAGTTGCTCGTCGGATGTTACTTTTCCCGGCCAGGTTTCATAAACCCACTGCCCATACTTGTCTGCCATTAAGCCGTCTTTATTCAGTTCGAGATCCATTTGCTCCGCAGTAAGCGCAGGTCCGGGATTCACACCTTCCTGTCCGGTCCCTTTATAAATTTGAACTTCGGTAAGAGGAATATGTTGAAAGGCATGAGGACGCTTAATATCGATGACAATAAATCTGGCCGTCTTGTTTGACATCGGTATATTGACCGAATAGTTCCAGGTTGAGCTTGGGCTCGTTGAAGTTATTCCTGGTGTTCTGATGTGCTTGGCAGCAATGTAGTAATAATCCTCTACAGCCTCAGGGCGGTATTTTACCGTAAATTCTTTAAATCCCCAAGCAGAATTGGGTGAATTCAGAACGAGGTTTATCCTGTCCAGCGGATAGTCCTTCAACAGGTCAAATACCACTTGTATCGTCCCTGGGGAAGTCGCGCTCCCCATAAATCCGGCATAGGTTGCAGTTGACCCGTCAAGCAACACTCCATTGCTTGAGGATACCAACCCAGTCATGCCTTTATCAGGAGTACTGCCTCCATTCGGAGCGTGGCTGTAAAAATAATTACCGGTTTTCAGCAAATTTTCTGCCGTTAAGACTTCTTTGTTAAGTTCGAGAGCCATTTGCTCCGCAGTAAGCGCAGGTCCGGGATTCACGCCTTCCTGTCCGGTTCCTTTATAAATTTGAACTTCGGTGAGAGGGATATGCTGAAAGTCATGAGGTCGCTTAATATCGATGATAATAAATCTGGCCGTCTTGTTCGACATCGGTATGTTGACCGAATAGTTCCAGGTTGAGCTTGGGCTCGTTGAGGTTATTACTGGCGTTCTGGTGTGTTTGCCAGCCATATAGTAATACTCCGCAGCCTCCGGGCGGTATTTGACGGTAAACTCTTTAAATCCCCAAAACGAATTCGGTGAGTTCAGCACGACGTTTATGCTCTCTAAAGGGTAATCCTTCAACAGGTCAAAAACGACCTGCACGCTTCCTGGGGTACCCGTACCGCTCCCCATGAATCCGGCATACGTTGTGGTTGATCCGTCAAGCAACACGCCACTTGCTGAGGATACCAAACCGGTTACTCCCTTGTCCGGAGAGTTGCCCCCATTTGGGGAGACGCTGTAATTGTAGTTTCCAGTTTTAAGCAGAGTCCCTGCCCCTTGAACTTCTCCAATAGGGATGAACGTTGCTACCATAATAAGTCCCATAAATAGTGCCCAAATACGAGTTAGATACCATTTACACATTTTTTCCATTTAAATATCCCTCCTCTTTTCTTCTAAAAAGGCTTTTGCTTAAAAAGCATAGGGCTATTCTTCTGCATGTATGGAAACGTTCGATTTACTGTTACATATAAACCACCTACTTTCAATTTCATCAAGTCCTCCATAAAATATAAGCGCTTACATTCATGGGGTTAAATCGGCCATTCATCGAAAATTTTCGATTCCTTGCACCGATTTAATATGGGTTCGTCTACATTACTCCTCGTACAATCAGGAAAGATTGCGTGTAACTGAACCCGTACATCTACCCCTTGACCGCCCCAATTGTCATCCCCTTAATGAAATAACGCTGCAGGAACGGATATAAGAAAATGATGGGTCCAATCGTGATAACTACCGTTGAAAGCTGCACGCCTGAAGCTGAAACTGGAATATTCACACTCGTATTTAAATAATCCAGATTTTGCGCATTAGAAATAATTCTTCTTAACATCATCTGCAGGGGATGATTGTCTGGATTATCAATAAACATCAGCGCATTGAACCAGTCATTCCAATAGGTAAGCGCATAGAACAAGGTGATGGTTGCAATGACTGGCATGGAGAGCGGCCAGATAACACGGAAGAAGATGTAGAGCTCATGCGCGCCATCCACGGTAGCCGCTTCATTTAACTCAAACGGAAGCGTACGAAAGTAGGAGGTCATCAAGAATGCATTGAATGCGGAGAACAAGTGCGGCAAGATCAAAGCCAATAAGGAGTCCCGCAAATTCAACCAGTTGGAGATGAGCAAATAATAGCCGACCAGACCAGGTGCAAACAGCATCGTGAAATAAATATAAAAGGAAAGGAAATTCCTGTATTTCACCTTCGGATGAGCTGCAACATAGGCGAACATAGAAGTCAAGAGCAAGGCACCGGCGGTACCGATTACCGTAACAAATATGGAAACAAACCCGCTTCGGTACACCTGTCTGCCTTTGAATAAGAAGCGATAGGAATCAAGTGTGAATTCGGTAGGGAGCATTTGAAAACCTTTGACAATCAGGTGCTCCGCTGTGAACGACCCGATATACACAAGCCAGAAGGGAATAAGGCACATCAGGGCAAAAAATCCGATGAATACATATGCTGCGATGGATACAGCCCATTGGGATGTATCCCGCTGTTTCACTAACATACGAAAGCTCCTCTCTAGAATAATTTCGAGTCATTGTCAACCCGGCGGACAACACAATTGAAGAATAGAATAGTTATAAAACCCATTACCGACTGGAATAAGGCTATTGCCGCCGCATTGCTGTAGCTGTTCATGTTGCCGACATCCCTCAAAGATCGGTACGTGTATGTATCGATGACATCCGTAGCCTTGAAGAGCAACGAATTGTCTCCTATTATTCCGTAAATCAACCCAAAATCACCGTAGAAAATACGTCCAAGCGCTAAAAGTGTTAACACGATAATGGTCGGCCGGAGCAGTGGCAGTGTGATATGCCAGATCTGCTGCCAACGTTTGGCACCATCGATTCTTGCACTTTCATAAAACTCTTCAGAAAACCCGGTTATCGTCGCCAAATAAATAATCGAACCCCACCCGGCTCCCTTCCAGACGAATATAAATGTCAAAAGCATTGGCCAGACGGATGGCGTCTGAAACCAATCGACCGTCTGGAAGCCGGCATCCTTCAACACCCGATTAATCATCCCATCCTGTCCATTAAAGAAATTCATGACCATCAGGTTAACAACGATAATGGAAATAAAATGCGGCAAAATCACAAGTGATTGGGCTACCTTCTTGAAGAACACATGTCTAATTTCATTCAGTAACAAGGCGATTAATAAAGAGCATACGGTACCTGCCGTAATGAATAGAAGATTCAAAAATACAGTATTTAACGTAACCGCCAACCAATCCTGACCTGTAAAAAAAAACACAAGATTGTCGAGTCCCACCCATCTGCTTCCCCATATTCCCTTAGCAGGTATAAATTGCTTAAAGGCCAGTAGATGCGCGGACATTGGTAAATAAGAAAAAATAAATACGTACACAATCACCGGAAGCGCCATAGCATACAGCCATTTGTTCTTCCTGAGTTCCACAATCATAATGCTCACCTTTCCTTTCGTATCTACTTGAATATTACGCATTCCTAAAGCTGCGCGTATAGTCTTACTTTTAACAATGAGTTTGAACTGTAACACTCTATAGAGGTTTGAATTTTATCACTCACAGAGTATGGCGTTTACCAATACAAAAAAGCCGGAGACCTCGATTCAAGGTCTCCGGCTTATAGGTCCGCTTACTTCTTTTTGGCGGCCAGATAGGCATCCAGCTGCTTTTGATATTCCACTTGGATTTTCTTGACATTGGCATATGCTTTATCCTTAAGCTTCGCTAACCCCTCGTTTGGTTCAACCAGACCCAATACAATCGGATCATAAAGTTCTTTGCCCGCATTGCTCAATTGTGCGACTTCGTTGGATACCGGGCTTGGATCGAAGGTGAATCCCGCGAGAATATCCGTTGTAAAATGATTAGGATCCCTCTGCCACTTATTCAACTTGATATCATCTTCAGGCAAGCTGGCATCGATACGGTCCAACTTGGGATTCCACCCCCAAGCGAAAGGAATGCCGGCATAAGGGCTTTCTTTGATGGGTTTATACAGACCTTCGCCCGCATCTTCCCAGTTCTTACCTTTTACTCCGTAGGCAAGCAAGTCGTAATTATCCTTCTGGTTCAGCCAATTAATGAATTGAATGGCGCGTTCTTTGTTTTTACTGATCACAGGGACGGCAATGAAGTTTCCTGCTTTGAACGTTGAGGACAGCTTCATGCTGGGGTCAAACAAGCTGAATGCTTCTGCAGTGGCTCCCGGAACTGATTTCTCTAGAGAAGTTCGGGTACTAAGAGATACACCGAAATCAAAGAAGGTTGTTACAGCCGCTTTTCCTTTAGCGAATTCCGCATTTTTGAGCAGAAGGGCATCTTTCGCAAGAATCCCATCCTGATAGAGCTTGTAATTTTGTTCAAAATTTTTCATGATCATAGGGTCCATATTATCAAAGATATTATAGACCTTTCCATCATTGCCTTTGGTATACAGACCTGGATAATTCGATACTGCTGCAAGATTAGCTTTCGGATCAAGCATACCTGCCATCCTTAAGCCAACATGTTCAGAACCGTTAGGGATGTACGGGGTAATATCCGGAGTCTTTTCTTTGACCGTATACATGAATTTGACCAAATCATCATAGCTTTTGATCGGAGCAATGCCCAGTTTCTCCCGGATGTCCTTACGTATAACAAACGTCCACGGACGAATGAAGTTCACTTCAAGCGGAACCGCGTAAAGTTTGCTGTTTACCTTGTTGGCTTCCAGCAGCTCAGCAGAGCGGTTACTCTTTATCTCAGGTCCATACTTGTCAATCAGTACGTCTAATGGTTCGTAAAGTCCAGCTGCAATGTTCTGATACGGATTATTGTCCCAAATCAGATCATAGTCTTCCGCGGAGGATAATGCGACTTGTCGTTTCTGAAGAACATCTGCCCATGGAATAAAAACCACATTGAGCTTCACATTGAGTGAATCTGCCAGACGGCTCTCCATCTCCCCCTTGACTTCATTCCAGTTAGCCGGAGGGTCTCCAGGAAACATGATTTTCAATGTAACTGGACTCAGTTTTGCAGCGACGGAGGCTGCCGGGCTGCCAGTTTCGGGTGACTCTGCCTGTTTCGAACTGCAGCCAGTCAATGTTCCCGCTAGTATAAGCGACACAGCCAATAACATGGAACCTTTACTTCTTAATTTCATCGTTGTAACCCTCCTAATTAAATAACAAACCGAGTATAGCGCCTTACCAGTGCTTTTGCTTCCCAACTTTGTGCATCCTGTATTCCGCGCTCGGCCTCGTGTTTGTATCATAATCAGATTGTTCATGCTCCGTATAGTCCGTTATCTATCAATCAGTACGAATTGTCACAAATCAGGAGAGTACATAATTTCCAACAAACAGAGTACGAATTTTATGCCTTTGTCTATGTTTTTTCTATACGATATTGATTCGGCGTCATGCCCGTTGCTCGTTTGAACGTCTGGAAGAAGGTGCTTTTGGTTTGAAATCCGGATTGTTCCGTTATATCTGCTACGGTCCAATCGGTCGTTGTTAGCAGCTTAACGGCATGCTCTATCCGTTGGTTTGTAATAAAATCGGACAATGAACACTCGAAATGGTCCTTGAATATTTGTCTGGTATAGTTCACCGACATGGATATATGGTCAGCGATGTCATCCACGGAGAGCATCGGATTGTGAAGATGGTTACGCACATATTCAATCATCTCCGCAGCAACCTCTTCCTTTCGACGAGAAACACTTTTCTTCCTGTGCCGCTCTATGATCTGCAGCATCTCCTTATACATCCACGATTTCACTTCCTCGAGGGTTGCAAATTGCTCCAAGAAGAGATGGATATTCTTCATCCCATGAAATGTTGTATGATTCTTGAAGCTCTTCATGATCGAATAAATGATGTGGGTAAGCTGCAGCTTGCATTCTTCATAGTTTAGTTCCTGCATATGAAAGGTGAGTTGGTCGAAATAGCCTTCAAGCGCCTTTTCATTTTTGAGTTGGATGGAGTGAATAACCTGCTTTAGCAAAGCTTCGTCAAGATCACTGTCTTTACCTCGTTCATACCGCTCCAGATCTTCGGAGGTAAACACCCTGTCCTCATTATTTAAGAATCTCATTAACGTTAATTCGTAAAGCTGAGTATAAATAATTGACAGATTCTCCTCTACATCAAGTACGGAGCTGACAGCTGTTTGCACTTCTAGCTTAAGCCATTGCCTTATCTGAACCCGTACGTCCTCCAGAGCTCTGATGGCTTGTGCCAACTCATCCTCTGAAAGAGGTGTGGAAATGAGCGCCACGATGTGATCGGATCCGAAATCGACCGTTTCCGATGCATACCCGTGGTTCGTCAGGACTTCAACCATAATGTTCCCCATGGCAAAGCGCAATAATTTTCGCGAAGCGAAATCATACTGCTCTTCGAAGCGTCCATACGATTCTAGACGAATGATAGCCATGCGGAAGCATTCCGTGCTGAGAATACGAGTCTGGCTTCTAATAAACTCTTCAATCGGTTTGAGAGACTTCGAATTAAGAATCCATTGGCGTAAGAAATCATCTTTCACCAAAGCTTTGCTGCTTTTGATCGATATATCCAATTGTTCGATTTTCTCAACAAGTGAATGGAAACCGGAATGAATCCAAGCCATCTCATTGGCATTCTTTGTCTGCATGATAGGATGCTCTATCCCTAGCTTGCTTTTTATTTGATGGGCCAAATCACTAAGAGGCTTCAAGCTGCGATACGATTGCCAGAACAAGAATAACAACAAGGCTAACAGCAGTAAGATCGAAGAACCGATAATTTCAATCCGAATCTTGGCTACCTTTGCTTGCCATAAAGAGATTGGCGACAAGTGATAAACATCCCATCCTTCAATAGGCAGCCGTTCTGTCTGAATGGACCAAGTCTCATTATCGGATTTCCATTTCCAGTTTTGTACCGCTGCCGATTTATCCATTTCCATGAGTTCTTTCGTTAACGCAGGTTCCAAATTACCTAGAATAAACTCCTTATTCTTACCTTCAATATAAATTTTGTTCTGATCGTCCTGCGAGATCTGCAGCATGTTCTCATTTAACAATGGTTTACTGAACAGAATCGCGACAAATCCCTGATAGTTCTGATTAGGCCCGGCTGCTGGTACAACAAGAGCCAGATACGTTTCACCTTCCACCTCATGGTTAACATACTGCAGATACGGGGTTTTTTGACCCTTAATGTAGTTCAACATCCTTTGGTCATAAAAGTCCTGCGTCGTATAGATGCTTGAATCTGATGTGTAGATTTGGTCAACATTGAAGTTGATTAAATAAATACCGTGAATGAAGGGTTCGCTGCTCATAAATTCCCTTACACTTGTCGCCGCTTTACTCAATAACAATGGGGAATAATCGTTCTTCTCCATATTCATCCAGAGTGCAATACTTTCATCTGAATAGACTTTCAAAGCAAACTGACGTAATTTCTGCAGGGTAAATTCCGAGGTTCTAACAACTTGCTTCATTTTCTCTTGATTAGATTTATCCATTTCATCAATTGCGTTTCGAGCAAACTGCTGACTGAGGAACATCGTGAACACTAAGGTGAGCAAGGTCACGACAATGCATGAATACAAAAATATGTTCAAATACATTTTCTTCGGCTTTAACCGGCTCCACATGGCATACCCTTCTTTCTCAATTATCCCACAAAAACAATATGACAGGATCCCTACTTTGTCTAGTATGAATCTTACCAGAGAAGTGCGAATTTTATTACATCATGAGGCTAACTATTATCCTAGCATGTGTCATTACATATGGTGCCATAATCTCTCATCGGCCAACGAATAACACGACGGACAAAAGACGAAAATTAAAGTGAGGCTGTTCCAATTATAGAACAGCCCCAAATACCGATATCCACTTATTTTTTGGCACGAATCTCTTCATTTATTTGCCCAATAATCTCTAAGATACTTTTTGATCCGAGGTCTCCTTCACCCCGTTTTCTCACAGACACACTATCGGAATTCTTCTCATTCTCACCGAGAACAAGCATGTACGGTATTTTTTCGAGCCCAGCTTCACGAATTTTATAGCCGAGTTTTTCGTTCCTCACATCTACTTCAACACGAATCCCGTCATTTTCAAGTGCTTTCTTCACTTGAAAGGCATAGTCGATATAGTTCTCCGAAATCGGCAATAATTTCGCGTGGACTGGCGAAAGCCATAACGGAAACGCTCCGGAAAAATGCTCGGTTAGCATGCCGATAAATCGCTCAATTGATCCATAAAGCGCACGATGTATGACGACAGGCCGGTGCTTCTGATTGTCTTCACCGATGAAAGACAGATCGAATTTTTCGGGCATCTGAAAATCCAGTTGAATCGTTCCACACTGCCAGCTCCGTTTAAGTGCATCTAAAATGTGAAAATCTATCTTGGGTCCATAGAATGCCCCATCGCCTTCATTAACATGATAATCAATGCCGAGTTTGTCCAAGACATTTTTTAATGATTGTTCAGCCTGGTTCCATAGCTCTTCTGAACCCATAGAATCTTCCGGGCGGGTGGATAGTTCGACCTTGTATTCAAAGCCTAGCACTTGATAAACGTGGTCAATTAGGGAAATAACACGGCTAATTTCATCCTCAATTTGTTCAGGTAGTACGAAAAGGTGTGCGTCATCCTGGCAGAATGTACGAACCCGCATCATTCCATTAAGCGCCCCTGAAAGCTCATGGCGGTGCACTTGGCCAAACTCGGATAGACGGATAGGTAATTCCCGGTAGGAATGTAAACTGTTTTTAAAAATGAGCATGTGTCCTGGACAGTTCATCGGTTTAAGCGCAAATTTGGTTTCGTCCACGTTGGTGAAGTACATGTTATCCTTATAATGATCCCAATGTCCCGATTGCTCCCAAACCCGATTATTCATCATAAGCGGTGTACGTACTTCATCATAGTCGCGCTGTCTCTGTAAATCACGCGCGAAGTTTTCAAGCTCAGTACGAATGGTCATCCCTTTCGGAAGAAAGAAAGGCATTCCTGGTGCTTCTTCAGAGAACATAAACAGTTCAAGCTCTTTGCCGAGTTTGCGGTGGTCACGCTTTTTGGCTTCTTCAAGAACATGCAGATGTTCTTCAAGCTGTGCCTTCTTCGGAAATGCAGTCCCATAAATACGCTGCAGCACCTTATTATTGGAGTCTCCACGCCAGTAGGCTCCCGCCACGTTCATCAGCTTAAACGCCTTTATGCGACCTGTAGAGGGAAGGTGCGGTCCCCGACATAGATCAAAGAACTCACCCTGATCATAAATGGTAATGACGGCATCATCTGGTAGATCGCGGATGAGCTCCAATTTTAACGGTTCTCCAAGATTTTCGAATGTCTTAATTGCTTCTGTACGGCTGACGACCCGACGGATAATAGGTAAGTTCTCTTGGACAACTTTTTCCATCTCTTTTTCAATAGCAGCAAGATCATCAATAGACAGCGGTTTTTCTATATCTATATCATAATAAAATCCATCTTCGATGACCGGTCCAATTCCGAGCTTGACTGCCTTATCTCCATATATACGTTTAATGGATTGGGCCATTACATGTGCCGTACTGTGCCTGTATATCTCTAGGCCCTCTTTACTGTCAAGAGTAACGATTTCGACAAGACTATTAGGCTCGATCGGTTGATTAAGATCAACGAGTTTGCCATTGATCATTCCAGCTACAGCATTTTTCTTCAAACCTGTACGAATAGATTCCGCCACTTGTTCGATAGTCGTACCTGAGAGATACCTCCTAATTGTTCCATCTGGCAATGTTACATCGATCTCCATGATTGTTTACCTCCATTTCTAATTTTTCAATATTTTTGAACGCAAAAAAACGCATCTCTCCCACAAAGGGACGAGTGCGTTCAGCTCGTGGTTCCACCCTAATTTGACCTTCAACGTGTCATTCTTTGGCTGTTCACCAAAGTAGCAGATGCAAGATCCTTATTGGTATCCGGTATCGGGGATAAGGCGGTGACGCTTACTGCCGCGAAAAATAGATCGACGGGTTCAGCGACACGGCTACAAAGGGGTAATTTCGCAACCGGTGACAGGAGAAGCTTTCAGCCTAAACTTCTCTCTCTGGACAGTTCGTGAAGGAAATCATGTCTTTGGTCAGTGCCTAATTTATGTTTACTGGTACAATATTACATAATCGCGCTCGTAAAAGTCAAAGGAAAGAATTATTATAGAGGATTCCCCATTTATATATATTTCAAAAGAATTCCTTAATGAAATCGCTCAAAGCACGATTCAAGCCGGATTTTTTTGTTGTTTTCTGTGTTCGCGTACTCTTCTTTGGTAGCGCCTTTTTTCTTATCGTCTTATTCATTTGATTTTGTTTCTTTTCTTCTACGGTTTTCACTGCTGCTTCTTTTTTGTTTTTTATATTCATTGTACTATTTAAATCCCAACTAGCTTCTCCATTTTGAAGCATTTTTCGTTTGATATAACCTCCCTTTTCAAGCTCGGTGAGACCCATCTTAATAGAACGATCACTATCGATTGGACTCATTTTCTTAATCACGTCCATGGTTAGTTCCCGTTCTTCTTTTAAGAAAATTATATTGAAATAGAGTCCCTTGGCTTTAAGTGAAAGTTGATTATCTTTTATTATCGCATTTGTTATTAGAAGAATTTCAACATTTTCGTTTTCACTCATATGGTTTCCCTCCATCGATTAATACCTATTTACCTAATCACTTCATGATATATTTTTTTTAGTCCCAAAGAAGTAACTCAGCGTATAGCATCACTAAAAATTTGAAACAAAATAACCGCCACTGTTTATTATTAGCAGCGGCGGTTATGTGCACCTGATATTTTTTGAACAAAACTCTGTGTACGACGATAATTAAAGAAGAAAGAGATCAAGTTGTTCTACGTTATTCGTTTCTCGTTTAGCTTCATTCCGGTTTATATCGATTATAGGTGAGGAAAGCGGAATATTAATATCGTCGACTACCTCATTCTCATCACCATCTTCAACTCCGGCACTATTTAGTGGTAACATATAACTTTGAGAACATTCACTACAGATGTATTGATAACCCCTCTTTAATGAGATTGCTATAGCAATTCGCATTTCAAGACTTAAATTATTAGATTGAGCGCATTGACCGCATAAAAATTCTTGCAGAATAGACACCTCCGCAGATTTAATTTATTAACTCAGAACAAAATGTGAAAATCTTTGCCATAACTTCCCGTTCGTAATCGCTCCTCACATAGAAGCAATGCCTTTTCCAATCCGTAGTACCGCGCCATCCATCTGCCCACTCTTTGCTTGAATATAGGCAGCTTCAACTTGACGGCTTTCAGATTGAGTAAATTTAATTATAGCACCATCATTTCCTTACGTCTGTATCTGAAATGTGGGAGAAAATGACATCGAACAATATTTAGAACAGCTTGGATTTTCATTAGTTTATTTAAGGTTTTCGCATGTTGCATATTTAACTAAAGCTCGCCGTTAACGCAATGACGGTTAAACGCCATAAATGTGATAAATAAGGGCTACAATCGGCACAACCGAATTGTAGCCCTTATTGGTATAACTTTATTTACTATTTGAATCAAGTAATGCTTACCCGATTGAAGTATGATTCGAAATAGCGTTAATGATATGATCCCAATCGTCAAAGTGAATTTCGTGACCTGAACCTGAAAGGGTAAGTAACCTTGCATTGGAAATTTCTTTAGTAAGCGCTAAACCATGTTCATATGGAAGCACAGTGTCTTCAGTGCCGTGGATCACCAATGTGGGTACAGTGATTTCCGTTAATTTCCCCTCGTAGAAATCGTCTCCTTTAAGAAGTGCATGATTGAACATGCTGAGCAAATTATTGGCACGCTTTATTTCTGAGGTTACTTGCTTATAGACCCTCTTCTCGTCAAATACATGCTTTGACCCACATAGCAAACGTGACCCTTCGACCAAATAGTTTGCAACCGTTTCTTCGTCCGACCAATTCAGCGTTGCTCCACCGGCATGATAAGCAAGTATTTTCTGGTCCATTGGAGGCAAGCCACGAACGTTCTCATCCGAACCGAAAATACTTGAAGCAATTAAAGTAATGGTCAGGACTCTTTGAGGAGATCTTATTGCAACAATTTGAGCGATCATACCCCCCAACGACATTCCGACGATGTGCGATTGATCAATACCGTGTGCATCAAGTACCCCAACAGCATCATCAGCCATGTCTACCACCGTATATCCAGAAGTCCCCACTTCATAGTTGATAGAACGTCCGACATCTCGGTTATCATACCGAATAACATAACGCCCCGTGTTGGCTAAATGTTGACAGAACTCTTCATCCCAATACACCATGGAACACATAGCTCCCATAATTAGTAAGACCGCCGGATGGGTTGGATTTCCGAAGCACTCCGTACATATATCATTTCCGTTGATTATATTTATCTTTTCATTCATTGATTATCTCCTCATTTCATTCGAATTTGTTAATTATAAAAAGGCACAATGAAATAAACCCAGTTATTTCCCGGAAAATTTAATGGGTTTACATAAATTGAACCTTAAAATTAACGTAACCGAATGAACTTGATAATCATGATATGCATTCTCCTAAACAAAGTGAGTGAGGGTATTTAGCCCTCCTATGATTATAACATAATCCTTTGCTTTTCCGCTCGAATCCGACCATTCCGCGAAAAGCTTTTCGTTTTTTCCAATTATTTAAATACAGTTCTATGGTCCAGAATTATTGTGCCAAACTCGCGCACATTCTTTCATTTCCTCTACAAAAGGGCGCTTATGGTTCTGATAGCCTAACAAGCTATTGGGTGATGTGTGTGCCGCAGCTTTCTTAATTGCCGCATAGCGACGAACTTCATCGGGATGTGTACGTAAATAATCACGCAATACTACATTATCTCTCCATAAGTCACCATCGAATGGTACAAAGCTTACGTTAAAATTATTCAACCCTCTTTTTCGGAAGAAAAATCGACCAGGTCTTCGTCCGTCTTCTCCTAAAAATTCATAATTTAACTTCGCAAGAGCTTTGATATGAACTTCCGTCAGACTAACATCAGATTGTGTGCCAACCAGTATATCGACAATTGGTTTAGCGTCCAGCCCAGGTACGGAAGTGCTACCGAAGTGTTCAATTGAAATAGCGATATCATAAATTGTATTTCTTAATCTACGTGCCTCTTCTGTATATAAAACGAACCAATTTGGGTCAAAAGGAACTACGCTAACCTCGGTTTCTTCGACCTTGTTCCATTTTTTTGACACCCACATCAGCACCTTCCAAATATTATCCTAATTATATTATTAAGGAGGAGCAGTTCTACCGAGGGAAATTAAAACAGCGAGAGCCATGGACTAGTAAATATAGTCCTAGACTGTCGCTGTATTATTGTGCTATTCCCGACTAGCAATAAAATTCCAACTAGACCTAGATATGCAACAATCATGTATACTCCACCTATTTACGAAGGTTGATTATATATTATAGCATCAATATTCTTCTGGGGAACTTAATAATTATAGTATTTTTTCGAGTTCAATTTCGTCATGAATAGGTATATCGTAATAACCCACTTTAGGGATTGTTGGCTTCAGCTTCCTAGCCTCATCAACTGCGTTTTGATTTATGGCCGTTATTCGATACCCACGTCGTTGATAAAATCTTAACGCATCCACATTATCGTTTGTTGTGACAAGCCAAATGCGGTTCCTTCCCGATTGCTTTATCTTCTGTTCTACTGTAAAAATCAAATTACTCCCGACACCTATGCCTTGTACTAGCGAATTAATACTCACTAACTCGCAATCATTTATACCAAGACGGTAAGTAGCCCCCCCGACTCGTGTACCATCGGCCCAGGCGATGAATGCTCCCAACTCCGGAATATGATGCTTCTTACCTTTTGATATTACGGTATCGTCACCCCACTGCAACCACTGTTCTTTCAGCCATTCCATATCTTTTTCGCACATAGGAGCAAGAATTGTGATATCACCATTTTTATCCATTTCATCACCCCGTTTCATTATATTACTGAAAGAACGGATTATGAACTATTTAACTAAAGTTTTCCGTTAGGCTTAACGATTATAGAGTCCTTTCATTATTTCTTAAAATGAGACCCATTAAAATTTACATTCATCTAGTGTATTGGTTAATTCAGCCCATCTTGCTGATAATAATTTAGCATAATCAAGCGAAAACAAACCATAGTGGCCTAGCGAATAACCGTCATTGACTTCAATTAATAAGGTTTCTCCTCTATCCGTTAATCCCAAATCCACAGCATACCCTTTAGGAGCGGAAGTGAATTGTGAGACAATATTCTCGACAACTTTATAATCAAAGTGTAGTCGCCAATTTCCCCGATACCTGCGAATATCCAGAATCTTTCCGTACCAAACAAAACATCTCCATTCAGCTGCAAAATTGACAACTTCCGAACATAAAATATCCGGATCTTCGCCATATGCACCACAACCGATAAGATCCTTGGTACTTCTAACCACAACTCCGGTAAACTTCTTATCCTCAACTGGCTTAATAAATACATTCCAATTTTCGGGGTTGTTTGCAATTACACTGAGTTTAGACTTCCAAACCTTCCTACCCAAAAATGTTGCTATTTCATCAGGGTAATCGATTTCAGGAGGAACTATCTCATATTGTGAAAATACCGTTCTAACATCATCAACATAGCTAATAATAATATCTTCTCTTTGATGATCGGATATATCCTTGATATCATTAAAATATTGGATTTCAAAACCCATCTGTTTAAATCCATCATAAGCTGCGTAAAAATTGTGGTTCGCTATTTCATTATCAAAACCTTTTCTTATGTATACTTTCATAACTATCACCCATTCATATAAATTTATAGTAGTACCTGGGGCTGCCCACCCATTTAATTATTTTCACCGAGGGAGCGTAACGAATCTTTGTAAAGAATAAAGTTACCCAATCCACACAATGGTGTTTTCATCTCTAAAAGCTAATGGTAACTTTTTAATAAGTAAATCAATCCTTGTCACCATATATTCCAAAACATTATTCTCCAGATTAACATGTGCCCATATTCTCATTTTTTTAAGTTCCAGAAGTGTAGATTCCAACTGTTCTTTTCTTAATTCTACTCCATTCTGAATACCATAGATTTTTAACTCCTCAATAGCTGGTTGCCAAAACTTTATAAAGAATTCTTCGCTAGATATTGGTATTTCAAAACCTAGTTCAAATGAATTATCCTCTTGATTCATTCTAAACACACTAACAGACATTATTTAGGCCTCCAAACTCCACGGAGTATTCGAAAAATCTTTAGGCTATCGTTCTCCCGTTAATATCAACTCCTATAACCTATGTATTTACATTTTATTCCACATGATAATTAAGCATTCCGGCCCATTAGCTCGGAAAAGGCAGCCTATCGTCTGAACTGCCTTTTCCGTGCTGTCTTTATTCATCTCTCATTTCCCCTTAGCGTTTAATGCAAAAAGTTCATATGGATCCAAATGTTTAGTTATCTTGTCCAGCTCTGAGGAAGGGAACCAATCATTATCTAAAGCGAGGCCGTATTTTATAGTATGTATAACAGAATTCGAAGACAAAAAGATGTTATGATGAACTAATGGTTTAAACGTCACACTTTCTCCTTCCGTTAATAAGCACATATGCAATTTACTATCTATTTTTTCTGCATACACGATCCATCCTGATTGAACAACATAAAACTCTGATACCATCTTATGGAAATGGCTATTTTGCCATGCACCATTCTCTGCTGCTACGGTTCTACAGTACGAACTTCCATCCACTGAACAATTTAATCTAAATCTACGCTCACCATTTTCCATAAGGTCATATTTATTCTCAATTCCGAAAAAAGAACGTGCTTCTTCTTCAGAGATTCGTTGCATGATAAGCCTCCTGCTCGTTAATTTATTGAAGAGTCATCTGATCCTTCGAGTATTTCAAGCAAATACAATCAGATATTAATTTTAGTTTTGAACAAATTCAGCAGATACAATGGTTTTATTCCATTCCACATGTATTGTGTATGAGCCAGGCTCCAGTTTCGAGAATGTCTTTATATCTGTATAGTGCTGACCAGGCTCCAAATCAAGGTAGTCTTTTATTGGAACTCCACCTTCGTCTACTTCTTTGTTGTCTTTTAACAATTTATATCTTGCTCCACCAATAACAGTCACTTTTTTTTCACTTTGATTTTTGAAAGTATAAGTTATTTTAGTATCGATACCTAAGTTTTCTACCTTAACGGAACCGACTAAATTGGTAGATGTATTCGTCGCTGAAGGTTCAGTGTGTATTGGTTCTGACTCAGTATTTGACTTCGTACAGCCTGGAAAAATCAAGCATACTACTAAAACTAACATTATGTTTAAGCTATTTATTTTCTTCATTCCTATCACCTCGTCTAATCAGACGCTTAGATCTTAGTGTTATCATTAAATTCTCCTAGAACTTAAACGTTTTCATTTATCCAAGAACGTAGCTTTTCAGCAAAGAATGAGCGTTCATCTGGGTCGGACTGAGAGCCCTTTGTCAGATAAAGTTGATCGTTTGTATATCTAGGGTAAACATGCAGGTGATAATGCCAAACGTCTTGATTGCCAGCAGGCTCATTATGTTGCCGTGTAGAAATCCCGTCACACCCATATGTACTTTTCATTGCATACGCTGTAAGCTGAGCAGCACGGTGAATTTCAGCAGCGTAATCCGCAGGGAGTTCAAAGATGTTCTCAAAATGTTGATTAGGAACAATAAGAACATGTCCTTTATTGTTTGGCCACCATTTACTCGCTATAAATGCCGTTACATATTGATTCTGATAGACGATGTCGCTTTGTCTTGTACCCTGATTAGGTCGCTGAATTCCCGAAACAATACGACAAAATGGACATTCGTATCCTTCGGGTTTATGTGAAAATGATGCTGTCAATGTTCTCATTCAACTCCCCTTATATGTTCCATCAATACGAAATCAGATACTTTATTTTTCCTTAGCCAATCTATCATAAATTCAAAAAGCTCAATTGAGTATGTATATTCTTGTACCTGAGAAGGAAGAGACTCGTGAATTTGCTTCACATTCTCATCAATTGAAACAGATTCGATAAAACAAACTAAATTTGGTTCGAATGCATGTAAAGCTTGAAAGTAATGCTTCTGAGGTTCAATAAATCCTAAATTCAGTTCGAATCCTCCACGTCTTCTTGTTATGTCATTTGCTTTGCGTCTTCGTAACTCCGCTTCGTTGGTGCTCAAAATGTAGTATTTATCTGGAAATCCGATTTTTTTCGCAAGTAATTGCTTTCGATAGAAATCTGCAACAAAATCAAGGGATTGACCTCCAAAAAGCGAGAAATTGAAAGCCCAGTTATACCAGAAGGGTTGGAATAGGTCGATATCAATGACTATAAAATCATAGTCTTTTATTTTTTCTTGTGCTATTTCCCAACGATTAACCTGCCGTTCGAAAAACCACTCAGGATACTCATTGTCAGGGCGCTTCCACCATGTATTAACTTCTGGAATATGAAAACCATTATATTTTGAGGTAAGGGAGCTTGATGTGGTAGTTTTACCAGCTGCACTTGCACCTTCAATACTGATAACTTTCATTTAATTATTCCTCCTATGTAGATCATGGGATTTTTGCCGAAATTGGATACCATTTTAAATCCTCGGATCTAATATAGTTTGATTGAGCGTAGCGATATTCATAGAGAACTTTCCCATCTTCATTAAACGCTTTAGCATTAAAAACATTCCATGGATATGATTTATCCCATTTGAAAGTAATCGGTACATTTAATGTTGCTTTCTTACTTAATCTGTTTCCTTCTGGTCCGATCTCTAAATAAGATATCTGTGGGTCATTCAACATAACACTGAAAACGGTCGCAGCCCTGCCTTTGTCATCCGAGTATGAGACTCCGCCTATAGTTTTAATGGGGTCATCGTTATGATAATAATACGTGGACGATCCTGAAACCCATAGAAAGCCAAATGATTTGAAGCAAATGACTGTCATCGGCTTTTCAAGTGAGTTGAAGATCATTACTTTTCCCCATGGATATTCAACCTCATCTAATAATACGGAATCCTCCGGTACAAATGTGTTCGCTGTGGCAGCACTTAATGCATCTAATTTGTATTCGCCTAAATAAAAAAATAGAAATATCAATACAATTCCACATGCAATCCTTAATTTCAACTTTTCCATTATTCCCCTCCTGTTCATTTTACGCTCCAATAACTGGAAGGTTGTGCTTCAATGTGGATAAATAGATCCTATGCTAAATCTTGTAAAATCATAATAAAAAAACCTCCCCGGTTTAAGTTACTCTAGCTTTGCTAGAACTGGGAGGTTTTAATCTTTGGTATTTTCCACTTGTGACAGATCTTGCTTCATTCCAGTTCTTCCTTAAGAAGTTGATCAACTGGCAGCCTCACCTATTGCGCCGTCCCTTCAATTTCCACTTTTTCCTCATCGTTTGACCTATAGTAATACCAGAACAAAGCCACTGCAACAACACAGATGAAAGAACTGACCAAAAATCCTGATCGGATGCCGAACCAGCCGGCGTAAAGTCCGCCTAACAGCGAACCTACTGTCTTGCTGATGGCGTTCATTGTCAAAGAATTCATCATTTGGCCGCTTGCTTTCAACTCTTTGGGCACATGTGTGTTCACATACTCGGCGAGACATAAGTAAAATAGCATGAACGTCCCGCCGTGCAGTACCCATGTCGCCAAATAAACGGCTGGGTTTAGCGAGCCGCTGAACAGTAACCACCGAACGGCAAGGATAATCCCGGAACAGAGCAAGATCTTAAAGATCCCGAACCTCCGGTAAAGTGGTTGAAAAAAGAGCATGAACGGAAACTGACTGATCGAACCTAAACTGACCCCAAGGCCGATCAGCGCCGTGCTCAGTCCCTCTTCCTTACTATAGACGGCTTGAAACGTAGTAAAAAAGCCCAACGTACAGTTTACAACCAGCGTGTACAAGTAGATCAGAACTAGCTTTCTACTAGTGAACAGCTGTTTGAGTTCCACCTTCGCTTTGTGCTGATGACCTTCCACCTTAGGAATACCCCAAGCCAGCAGGAAGGCGATGAACACTAGTCCAGAGAACAACGGAAACATATAATGCAGGTTTCGGTCCAGCAGCCAGCCGGCAATAACCGCCATCAAGGCATAACCGACGGATCCTGCTGTGCGGATCCGTGAGAAGTTCATTCCCAACTTGCGGGAAATCTCCAACGTGATCGTGTCGCCGAGTGGGTTGATCACACATTGGACGGCCCCGAACACAATTGTGCACACGAATAGCAACCAGAATTGATTGCCTGCCGCCGGAAGCGTCCAGACGAGAATAGAGGTCAGCAGCAGGGCTATAAGGAGCAAGTTGTTTTTCGATGCAGCTCTATCGGCGGCCAGTCCCCAGCGTGGTTGAGCGATCATTGCGGTAATCGCTCCCGCAGTCGAGAGCAGACCAATCTGAAAATGATCAAGCCGCATGTCGTTGTAATAGATGGGAATATAGTTACTGAAAGCGCCTAAAGCCATAAATACCAGTGAGTAATACATAGACATGTACACGTACGTTGATCTTCCTGCCATCTGATTTTTCTCCTATTTCAGTTGGATATGCCGTTATACGAAATTTGCCGCTCTTTTATAGTAACATCTTACATATTCAAACGCGTGCCACGCAGCTGCTTCATAAATCAATTGATTTGGCAATTCTTCTTTCTGAAACACTAGATTCATATGATTGTCTAGCGTGTCTCTAATTCCACCAATAATTTCATGGATGGTGTCTATGTAGGGGAGATAATCGCTTAACAACTCTTGTGCTTTTTCACTACTTTCATGAATAACTAACATCGCCTCGTCTTCTGTTATCTGATAGCATTCTTTCAGAATATCTTTAATTCCATCCCATAACTCAGTCTGTTCGTCCTCTTCTAGAATCGCTAAAGGGAAAATCATTTTATGCCCACCTCCGAAGGTCTGCGCCCCTTTTTCTCTGTAAGCAGCATTGCCACAAATAAATACTACAACGTATAATTAGATGGTATCGACATTATTATTATAGCTTACTATTTGGCCAAAAAAGTTATATCGATCAGTCACAAAATATCACTCAATTGATATTTTTGAAAAGATGGTTGGATGGTGAACATCGTTGAAACACACACAACAAATGGATGAACGTGCACAAGTATTTCATGTTCTGAACAACAGGGGGATACGACTTAAATATAGGGACGTGTCCTACGAGTGTCCCCCTATTACTTACCATTATCATAAAGGGATCGAGGTCTTATTTGTCCATCAAGGAAGTGGAACCCTGACCCTTAACCGCAAGATTTACAAATTAGAGGCAGGATGTGTAGTGATTTTGCAACCCTTCCAGCTTCACCGTATTCAATTTGATGCCAATGCTCAAAATCCATATGTACGAACGGTTTTAACCTTTGAGCCCTCCATTGTTGCACCTCATTTAAAACACTTTTCTGTACTGTCTCGTTTTTTTGATCAGATATGGAAGGAACAAATGTCCAATCAGGTGTTCCGTGAGGAGCGCGACTCAACTTATATGATAGGTGTTCTTGAACGATTCAATGACTTGGTAATGGGGTGGAAAGAAAAGGCTGAAGACCACGAGACTGCGTCCATGTTGATCCTCAACATTTTAGACTATCTTATCTCGCTACATATTGGAGAATTTGGAGGAGTCTCACGTCCGGATAGCCATGCTGAAAAAATAATGAATTGGGTCGAAGAGCATTTTACGGAACCATTTGACTTAATTGAATTAGCAAAGGAACTCCATCTTTCCAAGAGTCATGTATCTCGGTTATTTCGGACCGAAACAGGGGGAAGCATTTCCGAATATGTGATCGCGCGAAGAATAAGACAAGCTTGCTGGTTGTTAAAAACAGAATCAAAATCTATTGAACAGATCGGTTCATTGGTTGGAATACCTAATTTCCCTTACTTTTGCCGTATTTTTAAAAAGATAACGGGCTTTACTCCCATTCAGTATCGTAAAAGTCAGTTTAATTAAAAAGTTCGATGGAACTGAGAATATTGAGACGAGACAATCACCGCGCTACACCATCCGTTTAAAAGCAAAGACAGGACGGCAGCCGTCCTGTCTTTGGAACTATCTTTAGTAGCATCAGTTAGACTGTACGTCTAAAAGAGCTTTCAAAACTTCCGGTGTCAGCCCCTCCCCCGCGTAAGAAACCAATGGGGAAATTTCGATATCCCGTCCTACAAGCGCAGAGGAATCCACACCTGCTTCCAAGAGCCACTTCTTATATAATTCCTGCACAAGTGAGCGAGCTGTCGCCGGACTGTCCTTGCCCTCCTTGTTTTTGACAGGGGCGAACTCTTCCTCTTTTCGTATTTTCAAAACCATCATGCGTTCGGCGAGCGGAAAGAAATCAAATATAAATTTTTCAAATTTAAAAGCATTAGGCGACTCTGGATGGACCGGATGTCCCTGATCGTCTATGAATTTGACCGCTTTATTGGCGGCGTGATAAGGAATATTCGTATCCGCATGCTGTTCGATAAAATCGGTACGAAACAAATGAATCGAAAGGTTGGCCAGCCCGTAGGTCAAGTGGCCCGAGCTATCTCTTTCGTACATTAGCTCTTTAGGCACGTCCATGTATTCAATGACTGCGGGTCTGCCGTCCTTCATGCAAAGAATGCCGACTTTCTCCTCAGGGTAGGATTTTTCTGCGACTTTGGTGGCAATCGGATAGTTATGATGTGCAGCAGCCCCTATAAAAAACGGATCGGCGACTCGGATCAAAGCATTATCTACATTGTAATAGAAAAGCCACTCCACTCCCCGACGTTTCAGGTCGTCCAAGGCTCCTGACCGCTTCATGGAAGCAAAGCAGTCGCCGTTTCCGCTAGGGGTAAGACCGATTTCGTCCTTGGCGGAGAGCAGGATGTGTCCTAAGGAATCCAGTGCTGGCAGGACATTTTGCCGAAAGAAGAAAATGTCGTCAGGGGCATAGCCGAAATACTCTGATGCCTGGAAGTATCGCACTGTATCCTGATGGTTCTCAGGGCTGGTCATAATGTACCAGGGGATGAACCGACCAGCTTTCCGTGACAAGTTGAGCAAGCGCTCGGCCTGCAGCTGGAACAGCGACTTTCCTGACGGCAGCCCGATGTTATAGGTCCCCTTAGGCCCTTCATGCTCTAGGCGGCTTCCGTGCCCTCCAGCGACGACAAGCGCCGCGACCTTGCCTTGACGGAGTAAGTCCCAACCAGACTCGATCAGTTTCTCCCGCTCCTCCTCGCTATAATCTTCCGAATCATAGGCTTCCATTGGCGAAATAAAGTCGGTGTTTGCCACTGGCTGCTTCGTACGTTGAAAAAGCTCACCAAGCGCGGCAAAATTCAGCTGTTCCATCTCATCGAGCAGCTTGTTCTTCGAATCATTGGAAAGCGACGGGTAATGCCTTAGTAAATGCTCCTGGCCGTAGGCTTGAGCCTTTTTATAGAGTTCGTCATATCGGTTATCCACGAAAAACCTCCTATGTAGATTGCTTCGTTACATCATTATCGAAATATTCCTCCGAATATTCGCTATTGGATCGAACATTAACGCATAATAATATCTTCAACATCTATGTCATCATAGATTTTTATACTTAGAACAAAACCTATCGATACCATGTTAATCAACAACGAGGTGCCTCCATAGCTGATAAAAGGAAGGGTGATTCCCGTAATCGGCATGATACCAATCAGCATCCCGATGTTTTCGAAAACTTGAAACAAAAACATAGCGGAAATTCCACCAATGATGTAAATGCCTGTTTGGCTGCGAATGTTAAGTGCGATAGTGATCATTCGATAAATGAGAAGAAAATAAAGGAAGAGTAACACCGATGCTCCTATAAATCCAAATTCTTCTCCTACTACAACGAATATGGAATCTGCATAGGTATATGGAACCTGACCACTCTGGACTGAAGTTCCATGAAGATAGCCATCTCCTTCTAACGAGCCTGATCCGATTGCTTTGATCGATTGTTTCATGTGATACGTTGCTTTTTCAGAAGCTTGCTCTGGCAAAAGGACGGCATCCACCCTATCCAACCAGTACTCTTTATGTTTGGATGCCATAAAATTCTTTATTTCCACATGATATTTGATATAGCTCCAGAGGGAGCTTCCGCTTAAGATTATCATAATTACTAGACCTATCCAAACATGCTTGTAGTTCATGTGTCCGAACCAACAGACCACAATAAAAATAACCAAATACGCAATGGAATTACCGAGGTCTGGTTGCATTAGAACCAAGAGAAAAGGAACTAATGTTATAAAACCCATTGGCAGTATTTCCTTGAACACGCTAAGCGTCTCGACTTCTCTTTTAGATAGAAAATACGATAAAAACAAGATTAAAATGAGCTTACAAAGCTCTGCTGGTTGAAAGCCAATCCCACCAGGAAGAATGAACCACCCCTGGGCATTGTTGATCGTATCCCCTTTAAAAAATAATAAGACTAGCAGTCCCACCCCTATGAAATAGTACATCGGTGAAAAGCGCAATAAGAGTTTATAGTTAAAAAATAGCATTATAAATAAGACAATAAACCCAAACCCGTAATAATACATCATTTTAATATATGATTGGGAATAATCTGGTTCAGTCCGTGTTGCGCTGTAGATGCAGAATATACTAGTGATCATTAAGATGAACAGCAGCAACAAAATAATGACATCCAGCCCTTTAATTATTCTTTTCAACATGAAAGCTAATTGCGTTCCTCCAAGGATATTCTCAATAATGAATCACCTATTTCTGGATATGTTAAGAAATCTACATATAAATATAAGATAAACTGTTTAATAAAAAGTGGGGTATTTATTAAATTTTCCTTAAATTTCCCAGCGAACCCACTCTATTATCTCTTCCTGATTCTCAAAAATAGGCATACAAATAAGGAGTCGCATTAGGCTATTTGCCATGCGGCTCCTTAAGTTTATACCATTAATACGAGATCTCTTACCAATTGAGAATCAATTTAGCCATTCGGGCTAAATCTTCGATATCAATGAATCCGTCTTGATTAAGATCTAAGCTCATCACAGAATTCCAGTCTGGATCATATGACGTCTTGCCATAGGCTTTTACCATTTTCGACAAATCTCCTACACTTATTCGATTATCGTGGTTGATATCGCCAGGTATAGCTACAATTACCAAGCTTCGGAACAATTGCAGCGCCTGGGTTAATGCAGTTGTTGATTGATCTACATCACTTTGCGTTGCCGAGGCATCATTTGCAATTTGAACCGCTGCACTAATAGCCTTATTCAGTGCTTCTTTCGACCCGATAGGGTATTGTCCGACAAGCTTTCCTTCGGTTGCATTCGCATATACGCCTTCTGCTTCCGCAATCAGCTCGGTTAAATCCTGCTTCTCAACAGCAGCAATGTGAATGCGATGCGAAGACCCTGCAATTTCATGTTCAACGTCATCTTGGTCTGCCATCACTACACCCAAAACTGCAACATCGACATCCCCCGGTTCTGCTTCCGGTTTTGCTTTGAATTGCAGCTTCATCAGGGCTCTATTCGGATCTGTTTGCAAATCACCGAAAAACACGTTAAGAAACCGGATTTTGCCAGGTTCTATCCTTTTATAATCAACTACTTTAAAATCGTTACTGAGCGACACTGGTGCAATAAAATCCAACTTATACGTATTGAAGGTCACGGTCATATCTTGAGCAAGTGCTTCATGGCTGTACCCGTTTAATCCAAAGGTTAAATCAAACACTTCGCCTGTTGACACCTTTTCAGGTCCAGTCAGATAGCTTGGGTCAAGATTACCTGATGGAGTTAGAACGGTCACAGCAGCAGTTGCTGTCAGTGAAACTCCCTCTACTGTACCTGTTACGGTAAAACTCCCTTCTTTCGCGTAACTGGAAGGATCGATGAGTTCCCAGGTAACTGGTAACTGCGACTCAGAACCCGAACTGTAAACGGCTGTTACAACGTTAGGCAGAACAGGTGCCGCTCCAACATTGGTAGATACTTGTACAGGCCGGATAGACCAAACATTTTCTGTATAAGGAACCAAAGTAACTTCGTCTACATATAAAGTATCCGTCCCCGTATTCGTAAATACGATCTTTAGCGTCTCATAATCCATATTTGGGGATTCGTACGTAAAGATGGAATCGATTTGTGACCAAACCCTTGCCTCAAGATTGCTTCTTTCCGCAAGGGTCTTAGTATAAACAACCTTTCCAACTGTATCCAGAGCAACCAAGTTGATTTTCCCTGTTGTCCCTTCATCGGAAGGCATAAAGAAGCCATTGACCTTGTACTTCTTGTTAGTCGTGACTTTATCCGTAATCACTTGGGCTATGCCGTTCGCAGCTTCTTCCCGATTCGAGATCATCGCCGAATAGGCCGTTGTCGAGCTGACTGCTGTCGGAGGAGCGGAATAATTCTGACCTGTGGTACGATCAAATGTCGTGCCTGTTGTACCATACGCTCTTTCCCATGCAGCTGCCGTTGAATCTTCAAAACTTCCATTCGTCAAGATACTTCCGGAAGGAAGAACCGATTGATCGAACTCAAAGCGGTCGATATGAAATAACGCATTTCCATTACCGTGAAACACCATATATATATCATGGTAACCATTAGCCGCCTTGTCTCCCGTATCGATCTGGATGGGATAGGACGAATAGGCATCTCCGCTGCCTTTGCCTGGAATGTTGAACGTGCCGACCACTCTGCCAGTTGCAGGATCATCGATTCGCACCTCTATGAATCCGCCTTGTATAGCAGCCGCTATCGCGTTCATGCTTAGTATATGCCGTCTGACAATGCCGCCGTTGGCTGAGCCATCGCCGAAGTTTACGTTAGCAAATTTAATATAGCTGCCGTTCGATACATCGGACAAAGCTCCATTGGCACCACCTGGAATGATGTTAAATTGGCCGGACGCCCCGTCATTGTCTTCAGCTTCAAGTGTAGAAAAAATGTCGCGCTTCGTAGTCAATCCGGGAAGATTGTGATCCGTTTGGGGTACAAAAGTAATGACTGAGTTTGCCGGAATGTTTACCTCAAAAGATCCGTCAGTCATGACTACCGGTTCAATCAGCTTTTGATTTTCACTGGCTGACGTGCGATAACCGACAACCGAAGCCGCACCAGCCGGAAAATGATTCAATTTGAAGTTGACCACTTGATTCGCTGCTCCGCTGTTGACAGCTATGATACTAAATTCGTTATTTGCAGGATTTTTATAAGCTGATATATTTACGCCTTCAACAGGGACACGAGTAGCATCAATCCGAATATCACCTGGGTTAATAAAACGAGAGAAATTTCCAAATGTATATAATCGTTTAAATGTTCGATATAAGCCAGTAACTGTAGAGCCATTCCCTTGAGGTGAACCCGTCGTCGCTAATCGGATCAGGTCAGAACCATCAGCGCCATTATTCCCAATCGGCCACCACCACAAAAAACTGTTGAAGCCAGGATCGCTCGTAAACATATTCGTCAGCAGGTTTGCCCACTTGACGCCATCCGTAATCGTCTGATTCGCATAAAGCTGCGTATTTGCAGCAGCAGAAGAGTTCGCTGTATTCTGCGTCATGAACTCTGTTTGCCATAACTTGAAGTTACGCAAGAAATCAGGATAAGCACCTGTTGTTCCTGTAGACGTTAAAGGACCATTATTGAAACTTGATGTCCCATACAAGTGCGTCGAGAATACATCGATGTATGTACTAGATGCAGGATCTTCGAGCATTGGGCGTCCGAGATTCAACGAAGCGTTCAAGTTCGTGCCTTCGGGAGCTACGATTAGGGGAGGGTTCATGCCCAGCTCGGCAAATTTCCCTTCATCGATGGCCTTTTGAAGCGTTGGACCTAAATAATTTTGCATAAAATCTTTATACTCCGCTGCTGTTATCACAAATCCCGAGTAGGAGCCATGCGCCGCTTCCGACTCATTTGCTGGTCCGATATGGGTAATCGGAATACCGAACTCACGCTTATACCCAATAGCATACTGAACAAGGTAATCTGCGTAATCCTGATAGCTATCTGCTTTTAATTTGGCACCATTTTGACCCAAAACACTGCTATTCGTCTTCATCCAATACGGAGGAGACCATGCATCGGCATAGAAAGTCTTCACACCGTAAGACATCGCTTCCTTCATAATCCAGACTTGCGCCTCATCAAAGTGTGCCTTGCGCGAAGCCCAGTCCGGTTGATCCCAGACGAAACCTTCATTTTTCTCTGGCCAAATCGTATCCGTTGGGCCATCGTAGAAGCGATTCCCCCACTCCGCTTTCGTGGCAGCGTTTACAATTCCGCCATCTCCAAGATTCGTACGGACAATGTTAAGACCTATTCCTTTATCATGGCTAAATATGAGATCCAACAGCTCACGGCCGGCAACCGGGTCTTTATCATAAATTTGTTTGATGCCGGCAGCTTTATTAAAAGCGAAAGCACCTCCAAGTCCATCCATGACCTGCTTCTCGTTATTCCAATCAACCACACTAGTGGATGTTGCCGCTTTGACCTCAGGTATAGGCAGCCATCCTAAAACCAAAGAAAGACATAGGCTGAAACATAGGACTCCTTTAAGGCTTGCTTTTAGCACCACGAATCACTCCCCAAAAATACTTTTGGCATTTGGATACGATCAACACTTCCCTCACACAGGGCTCCTTCCCCCTATAATCATCAGTCATAGCCTCGATCAATAATATAACTAGTATTACTAGTAATACTTAAAGTTGATTATAGGATAAACGGTTAGCAATTTCAACATGTATTTGGATGTAATTGAAGCTTAAATTACCGCAGAGTCAACACTCGTTGGATCCAAACGAAAATGCTAAAAATGCCATCCCGCAAAGGGGATGGCTGTTCATGTATTGTGTTTTAAACGAATCGATACGTCCAGAATCGTTCCGTACCGAAGCGCGCCTGGATTTCCGAATCCGATAATTTCTTGTTACCTAACAATTCGGCGGCTTGAAATTGGGATCTATGTGATTGAATTGACGCCATCTTCTGTTTCAAGTAACCTCTGACGTCATTCATGATATCAGGTTTGCCGATCTCTTGTTCAAGATTATTGGCAAATGCCATGCAATGTACGGTCGGTCTTCGATCGGCAGGCATACTGCCAATTGTTCGGATGACCGCCGCCCCGCATGCGTTGTGATCAGGATGAACGCTTAACGTCGGGTGGAATGTAAGGACCAACGAAGGATTGAGCTCTTTAATGAGCGCTTCGATGCTTCCGTCCAACTTCACCTTATCCTCGAATTCGATCATTTTATCGTGAAATCCGAGCATTCTAATATCCCGGATGCCGATGGCACGGCAAGAGGCTTCCAATTCCTGCTTGCGTATGACAGGTAAAGTAACCCGGTTAGCGAAAGGCGGTATGCCCATGTTGCGGCCCATTTCTCCTAAAGTCAAACAAGCGTAAGTAACTTCCGATCCTTGGCTAAGATGCATGGCAAGCGTCCCTGACGCGCTGAAGGCTTCGTCGTCCGGATGCGGAAGTACAACTAGGATGTGTCGTTCCATATGTGTTCTCATTCTCCTTTCCCTTAGAACGGATCCCGGCTCAATTGCAACGCCACGACGAGTTTCCCTGCCGTATCATGGCCCGCAAGGATAAGCCTTTCGGAATCCGTCTCTTCATAATGGGTAAGCCCCTCGGAGTAAACCCAACCTTGCTCCGTTTTCAAGCCGACGCGATAAGGTCCATTCCCGGAAATTGAGCCGTGGGAATAACGAATAACGGCGTTCGAAATAAAGGTCGCGGCCGGATGCTTCGTACGATCCAGATGCGCGGCGTAAGCTCCCGTTGTCATCTCAAGATGGATATATAAATCCAGATCGATAAGGGTATCGATAAACTCCTGGACTTTCGTTATGTCGATAAGCTGCATTTACTTTCCTCCAATCGCGTTAATTCTATCGGACTCGTATAAGCTTGTCCGATATGACATCATTTTAGCATACCTTGACATGGAATCCACGTTACCTGCTAACTATTGGTATTACGACTCCAGCAATTGATGTCCATATCAAGTAAGTCTGATCTTTATACCATAAATTAGCTTACTATCACAAAACCAAAACTTGGCTAATTTTTACATTTAAAGCAGGTAAATGAACATACATAGATAACGCCTATTGCATATCTTAATCTATCGTATACGAAGTGAGGCGAAACGTTTGAAAATCCTATTTATATACATTGTGCCTAGTAGCGGGATGGAAACGCTCAATCGCGAGCGTTGTAAGTCACTTCAACCTCATGGCGTGAACTGCCATCTGTTATATCTAGTAGACGGCAGCGGATTGCAGAATTTTCAAATGAATAGTCGTTCCATTTTTGTGACCAATGAAGATCATGAGATTCGCATAGGCTGGGTTGGTCGTATTGAGTCCAACAAAAACTGGCAGATGTTTCTAGACATCGTCTTACTATCTATGCTGCAAGACCTCGGTATCCATTAAATAGATGGAATCTTAACGATCACTGTAGTTCCCTGGCCAATCTGGCTTTCTATTTCTACCCCATAACCTTCTCCGAACATCAGCTTGATCCTGTTATTTATATTGGAAAGTCCAATGCTTTTCCCATCCGGGCTGTTCTTCACTCTCTCCGAATCGTCCATGTTCAGATTCGATTTTATACTTTCGAGCTCATCATGACCGATCCCTATGCCAGAATCCTTCACTTGGAAACAGACATCTCCATTCGCATCGATATGACCTTTTACAAGTAGATCCCCTCCTGCGTCCCTACGTTCAAGGCCATGATAAATAGAATTTTCAATGATAGGCTGTAAAATCATTTTAGGTGTTTTCATGTCCAATAGCTTTTCTTCTATATCTACTTCCATTGAAAACTTGTTTTCATACCGTATTGAAATAATATTCATGTACGCCTGAACACACTGAATTTCTTCGCTTATCCGAACAAGCTCATCTTCTTTAATGCTGTAACGAAATATTTTTGACATAGAGGAAGTAATCTGGGCAATTTCCTTGCTGCCATATTCAAGCCCGATACTGCTTATGCAATTTAGTGTATTATAAAGGAAATGCGGGTTGATTTGGCTTTGTAACGCCGAAAATTCAACTTGCTTTTTGCTAATTTCCGACTCATATAATCTTGCCTGTGTATTCAAGATATTGCTTGCCATCTCTTCCATTTGGTCGATCATGCTGTTGATATCGTAGGCCAGCACACCAACTTCATTCGTTGAGCGTACCTTGATCCGAAAGCTCATGTCTCTTTTACCGATTCTTTTCATATCGGCTACTAGCCCCATGACAGGTCGTGTCAAATTATTCAGGAAAAAATACCCTAAAATAATCAAGCTTAGAATGATACCAATGCCAGCAATAATACTAACATTTTTGATAGCGTTCATGTCGGTCGTCAATTCGTGCACCGGAATAATACTTACGATCCGCCACCCGTCTGCTTGCTCCAAATCTTTTTCCTGAACGATGACGTCTTCCCCGTTTATATGGGTTTTGACGCCACTAGTTAGGCTATCGCGATCTACTGAAAGTATATCTTTGAATAAAATGCCGCGGAAATTTGCATTATTTGACGCAATGACTTCATTACGGCTGTTTAATAGATACAAAGTAGAGTTAGGCGTCAAATCCGTATTTTTAACAAGTTCTTGCAGCCTTTCGGTATTCACCATAACGGAGCAATAGCCGGTTAGTTGTGAAAAATGAACCCCGCCAATAGCTTCAATAATAGGTGCTATATAAAAGAAATATTCGCTTCCTGTTTTTTCGTCTTTTAGAATATCTGTATACGTTCCTTTGTTAACTGACTTCCTATCCATTTTATATGGCTTAATAAATTCATCGTATTGATTCGAAAAAAATATATCACCGTTTGCTGTAGCTAAACTGTATATGCGTCTTCCCTCATTATCATTAATAACAATACCATTCACATATGAATTAAAAGACCTCATATACTCCATGAGATCAATAACGTAAGCCCCGATATCAAAAGCCCTCTTATAATCATCATCCGCAATGGTAAATTCTTGAATCTTTTTATTACTAACAACAATGTTTGTACTTACTTCTAGATCGTTAAATACGGTATCTATTTTTTGCCGTGTTTGCTCAATGATTTTATTACCATAATTGGATGCCCTTTTTTGCGTAAGATCATAGAAACTGTAGTAGAAATACAATTCCATGGTCGTAAATATGATGATTGAAAATGTAAATATGAGTAAGATCTGATGTTTTAGCTTCAGTCTACTAATCTGCACAATCCCCACTCCGATCGCTAACCATCAACTTTTTCTGAATTTCGTAGGTGTGATCCCGCATTGTTTTTTGAACACTTTATTGAAATAATAGTAATCTACGTACCCTACTTTGGTTGCAACTTCTTCAATGGACAATTCTGTATGTTTCAAAAGCTCGCAGGCTTTTTTCACTCTCAATTCAGTGACGTATTCCGAGAAGGTTTTGCCCAAATTTTTCTTGAAAAACTGGCAGCAATAGACCTGGTTAATGAAAAATTGGGCAGACAAATCTTTCAGGTATAGTCTGGACTGAAAGTGATTATCGATGTATTTAACCATCTGGCTAAAATACGTGTTGATATCACCTTCATTAACAGTCTGACCGTTCAGTTGCTTGATGTAGATCAGAATATCATATAAAAAACTGCATAAGGACTCAAAGTTCTCAAAGCGCTCCTTCAGTTCAGAGTAATTCAGGAAATCAAGCTCCATATCTTTCAACTCGTCATAGTAGGTTCCAACCAACACACTAACCACTTGATTCCATAAGTAGACTACCTCTCCCATACCCAAGTGATTTTGTCTGAAGAAATGTACACCCTTCTCCATGATGTAATCCATTTCATCGAATTTATTCTCATGAATGATTGTAGAAATTTCATCTATAAAGGGCTTAACAACAGTAAGCCTTGGCTCATATTCAAATACACCTTTTTCTTCATTCAAAAATATTTGTGATGCTGCGAGATCAGATTCCTTCATCAGTTTTGCAATACTATCATAATTCGTTGAAATGCTGCTAATTCCTATCGCCTTTATTTCTAATCCCGTGAAAACCGTGCAATCTAACTGCGTATCCAAATCAGATTTTTCACTGCTTTTGAGAATATATAGCGTCTTTCTTGAACCAAAATCAATTTCCAATGTCTGTTTACGATCGAAAAACTTTAGGTGCCTATAATCCTTGTTCTCACTATTTGAATAAATAACAAGCACACGAAAGTAATCGTCCGACGAACGATCAAAAAAGGGTGTTAAACGATTTAATTCACTTTTATCCATTGAAGTTAAAGCCTCTAGGATCAGGTTATTTCGAATACTGCGCTTCTTAGAAAAATGCAAGGCCAGCTTCTCGATCAATGGGTCGGCCATATCTATATCTATGGGCTTTAGGAAATAGTCCAGTGCCCCATATCTTAAGGCTTCCTGCGCATATGCAAACTCAGCGAAACCGCTTACAACTACAAACTCAACATCCAATTCCTTCTCTTTGGTCATCCTCATGAGCTCAAGGCCGGAAATTTCGGGCATTCTTATATCTGTAAAAACAAGATCAGGGCACTCCTCGTTGATAAACTCGATTGCTTTATGGACGCTTGTGAATTGGCCTGTGATTTCAAAACCGTATTTATCCCAGTTAAATACATTCCTTATTCCTTTAATCGCCCACGGTTCATCATCTATAATAATAACACTGTACATAAGTACCCCCTAGATAACTGATCTACCCTAATCTTTAAAATTCTATCTTTTTAACGGCAGGATAACAAGGCTTTAAGCGTTCCATTAGAAAGGCCTATGGACATAGCTCTGTTATGTCCATAGGCTTTTGCTCAACGTATGTGAATGAATGGCTAACTATTTTTTATTTGCTTGCATGGCTTTGTAAATTTTAATATTTTCATCCATGACAGCCTGCCCGCCTGCTGCCATATACTCTGAAACCAATTTGTCATACAAAGCGTCGAACTCTGCAGGCTTACAGACAATAAGCTTATCCGTCATTTGTTTGTTCAAATCCCCGAGTGTTTTGCCAAACTTAATATTGGACTCATTCGGCGTATCATAGTAGAAGCCTGTGTACGTATCTGTCGTATTGATCTGGTATGATTTCTCTGCAACAGCTTCGTATCCCGGAGCAGATGCAGCTAAGGCCTTAATATTCTTCTGTTGATCGCCAAGCTCCACACCATTTACTACTAGTGTATAATCAAGATTCAGATAACTGGTTTGCATACTATCACCTGTTTGAGTAATAACCTGTGGAATATCATTAACCATCTTGTGATTAACGCCTTCCTGACCGTATTGCAGGAAGAATAATACTTTAGGGTCGGCCATCCAGTTCAGATACTTAATTGCCAGCTCCGCATTTTTACTGCTTTTCGGGATAAAGACATTCACACCATTTTCATTGTACGCGATTTTCTTATATTTCCCTTCATAGTTTTTAAAGGTGTCAATGGGAACAAAGTTCGCAGTAGGCACATTTATTTTCAGTGGCTCACTGATATTTTGTCTTAGCGGATAATCCCAGTTTGCACTAAAGAATCCGACTTTACCGTTCGTAACATCGGCATCCGCTTGCTTCGCTGTTTTGTCTAAAGCAAAATCAGGGCTGATTAGTTTCTCGTTATAGAGCTTATTGAGGAACTTTAATGTATCTTTGTTTCCGGGTCTTAGCCAGCCTGGCATCGTGACGAATTCTTCCTCCGACTGTTTCCCCCAGAAGGATTCGCTTAAATTTCCAAAGCCATAATTCATACCCGTTGCTGCCAATCCCCATGGAATGACGCCATTCACGCCTCCGGGATTTTTATCTCTGAAGGCAATTAACGTATTATATAGTTCATCTCTAGTCGTAGGAGTGGGCATGCCCAACTTATCCAGCCAATCCTTTCTAATGAACATGCCGCCCCATGCGAGTGAAGTCCTTTTCGCAGGTATCGCCATCTGTTTCCCATTATAAAGTCCATAAGAAAGAACAGTCTTACCCAGATAATTCGTTAACTCCTTGCCATGCTTAGCCAATAACTCATCTAAGGGTTGAATACCATTGATTTTGGCATATCTGGAAACGGTTGCACCGTCATAGGTAAATGAGATATCTGGTGCCTCGCCAGACGCCATCAATACATTGAGCTTATCAATCTCCTGTGACCTGGGTACCGGAACGAACTTCACAACCGCATTGTTCGCTTTTCCAAAATTATCATTGATATACCGTGACCAAGTATTATTGTTCAAATCCGGCTGACCCTGAATGCCTCTGTCAAAAACCTCAACCGTCAGTGTAACCGGCGTTCCTGAAGCTTTTGCAGCAGCTGTTGATGTTGCTTGACCTTCTTTCGCCTGATCGCTTCCACATCCTGCCAACACACTGGTTACTAGCGTTAAAGCCGGTACTAAAGCCAACATTTTTTTGATTTTCATTTTAACCTCACCTTTTATCGTTTTGTCGTATTGCCCATCCCTAAGATCAACCCTTAATCGCACCTGTCATTACACCTTCAACAAAATACTTTTGTAGTTTCGGATAAACAACTAAGATTGGAACCGTTGCAAACATGACACTCGCTGCTTTCAATGACTCAGGAACAATAAAGGCACCAACACTGCCTTCACCTTGCTGGGTGTCTAACTGTTGATTTGCCGTAATGATCTGATACAGTTTTAATTGCATCGGGTACAAGTTCTTGTCTGTTATATAAAAAAGTGCATCTTGAAAGCCATTCCATCTGTCAACCGCGTAAAAGAGGCTTAAAGTTGCGATAGAAGGCATGGATAGTGGAAGAATAATCCGAAATAGGATTCCCAATTCATTGCAGCCATCAATAGATGCGGACTCTTCCAAGCTTTCTGGAAGGGATGCAAAGAATGTTTTAAGTATAATCATATTGAAAACACTCATAGCGCCAGGCAATATTAAGCTCCACATCGAATTTATCAAATCCAGGTTTTTCACCAAAATATAGCTAGGTATAAGGCCTCCACTAAAATACATGGTAACGACTAATACGGTTAATGCAAAGTTTCTTCCCTTTAATCTCTTCTTTGTAAGCGGATACGCAGCACAAATTGTTAAAAACATACAAATAATTGTATAAATAATAGTCAGCACGATCGTATAACCAAGTGTATAAATCATATCTACATCACTTAAGATCGTTTTATAGGTTTCAATCGTGAACTCTACCGGCCAAAGAGAAACCTTCTGAGAAATAATGGCATTATTTGAACTCAGAGAAAGCGCAATCATATATAAGAATGGAACAAGACAAGTGATCGCTACAGCCGTTATGAATAACATAATACATATATCTACTACATTCATTTTTTGCTTTCTAATCAATCAACTCACACTCCTTACCATATTCCCTGCTCACCGATTTTTTTGGCAATAAAATTTGCTGCCACTAAAAGTATCAACCCTACAACAGATTGAAAGAGTCCAACTGCTGTGGCCTGCGAGAAGTCCCCGGACCCAATTCCTATCCTGTACACGTAAGTGCTGATAACATCGGAGTATTCACTTACCAGGGAATTCCCCATAACAAACGGACGATCGAATCCAATCGAGATCATCTTTCCTATTTGCAGAATAAGCAAAATAATAATTGTCGGCTTAATTCCTGGCAAAGTAATATGCCAAATTTTACGAAGCCTGCTGCATCCATCCATATCTGAAGCCTCATATAACTCCTTATTGATTCCGATAATTGATGCTAAATAGATGATTGTCCCCCATCCTACACTGTGCCATACCCCAACGGCTACATACATGATCAGCCAATTCGTTTTTTGAGAAAGAAACTCAATATGACCCAAACCTAGGCTAGACAAGACACTATTCGCCATGCCGCCAGTAGAAAACATCAGGTACACCATACCTCCGATAATGACCCAAGATAAGAAGTGAGGTAAATATAGAATCGTTTGAGTTACTTTTTTAAATCTGACATGTCGGAGCTCATTCAATAAAATAGCTAGTATGATTGGCGCCGGGAATCCAGCTATCAAATCCAGTAAGTTTAGAACAAGTGTATTTGCAAGAGCACGGTAAAAACTGTTCTGTTCAAAAATGAATTTGAAGACGTCAAGCCCAACCCACTCGCTCCCGCTAATTCCCTCGAAAATGTTATAATCCTGGAAAGCCATCAATACACCGTATATGGGAGCATATTTAAAAATGAAAATATACGCCATGGGCAGCAGTAAAAGCAAATATAAGAGAGAATCTCTTTTTATGCTACGTAGGAAACTGTTATTCCTTTTTATCTTAATGTCCTCTCTATGGTTGCTTAAAACCGCTTTCACTTTCCATCATCCCTCTCCTTACGAATCTTATTAGGATATCTCATGTAATCATTATACTTTCGAGATTTTTTAATAAAATGTAATTTATTAAATGAATTTGGTAATAATTTTATTCGCATATTGTTTGATGCACCAAAAAACCGGAACCCCATTGGAGTCCCGGCTCTCATATCTTACGCATACTTTTCCTTCATGGATTGCATAGATAAATGGACCGTTGTATTCAAAGGCAGCGCACATAATTTTTAAATGCAGGCATCGACGCAAGAAAGTCTCCCACCACTTTCTTCTGTTGGAACCATTCCAGCGACGGCGCTTCGGCATGGCTGAGCAAACTTTGGTGAGTTAAATCACGTATGACAATCGATTTGGCAATATTGTCCGTCTCTTCCACCATGGATTGAAGGTTGGTATTAGCCCCCTGAATCCGGTCTGAAATGTAGGTAGTTGCGTTTCGTTCTATCACTCTCGCTGAGCTATAATATGAACTGTATGCGATTACGAGAATAGAGAAGAGAATGGTTAAGCCAAAGGCTGCGAACATTTTTCCGTTCGTGTGGAATAAAACAAGGGAACAGTTGCCAACCGTGGCGAACTGCTCCCTTGTTTTCTTATATGAACGACTTCGTGTCAAACATTTGCACTTAGTCAAAAAATCTCCTTAGCTCCAGCGCCACCAATTCCGGCTTACCGCCACGATTGGTATTGCTGACATCGCACGCACCGCCGTGATCAAGTCCGGGCACTTCCATCCGTTTGGCCTGAGGCAGCACTTTCTCTAATGCATCGAGGGCAGGCTTCAAGTATGACAAGCCTTTGCTGCCTCCTAGTAACAATACATCGACGTTCAAGGACTTAAATCGCTCCAGCTTTCCGGTCATCTCAACGAGTAGGTGCCCGTCATAATGCAAGGTCGGAGCTAGCATTCTCATCGTTACGTCGCCTTTCTTCGCCTTCTTGCACTCGTTCTCCATCATCTTGTTCGTCATGAACTCAAGCAGCCATCGAGGGAGGGCATTAAGCACCGCTCCGCCCAGCTGCAATCCTTTCAAACACGTGACGAGAGCAGCGGCTGTCTTGCCTTGACCAATCTCTTGGTCATAACGAGCTAGCCACTCCGTCCTCTCAGCATTCATCAGCAGTGCGGGTTCGTAGAGAGCCAGCTTGCGAATAGCAGGCAAGACAAGTGCTGCTTCGAGCGCAATGAGCCCTCCTGAGCTGATCCCAAAGACATGGCAGGCGCCTGTTTGAGTAAGGAGAGCCTCCAAATCTTCAACTTCCTTCTTTATACTGTAATCTTCACCGAAGGGTCCGCTAAGACCACGGCCTCGGCGGTCAGGCACGTAGACCGTGAATGCGTCGGCTAGCTGCTTCGCGAGCTGCATGAAGTTTTGTGAAGATAAATTGGCGCCATGCACCACTACCATGCCAGGCCCTTGACCAAATTGCCGATAACCGATTGTGGTGCCGTCTCTGGATATGACAGAGCCGACTACATCGGGCGACTCCATCGTCTTTGCACCGTATTGAATAGCGGTTGAATTCATCATTTCAAACTCCTCCTCAGAAGTTGCCCTTCATTTGAACTGCATAAATTCGTATGCTTATCCCTACGATGCTATTGTGGACTACTCAGCCGATCCGATAGTTCACGTATCCATTCCTCGCTCCATAAGAGTTCACCCGTGCGGAAATCTTCGATGACAGCTCGAATCCATTCAATTTCGGCCCTCAATAGGGCACGGCTATGTTCAACCTCCAGCATGAACAATCGGGGAACAGTCTCCTTGTACTGTAGTAGCTGCGAATCCAAGCGCTCGATTGCTTCCTGAAGAGCTCCTTCTCTTTTCTCGAATTGCCGCTGAACGTCTTCGGGCGTCAGAAGGGTGAGAAATGAGATGGCTGCGGGAAAATCCGGATATTCCTGAGATCGGCCCGAAAGCATCTCCCTAAGCCATCCCTTCGCCGCTTCGCTTCCTTCCTGGGTCAATTCGTAAACCGTTCGATCAGGGCGCCCTCCTTCACTTAAGGTTCCTTGGACCGAAATGAGTCCCTCCCGTAACAGTCGCTCAATGGTCTGATAAATACTTGTGCGCTGACGGACGTTAATGACCTGATCCTTTCCTCTTTCTTTGATTAGCTGCTGCATTCTGTAGGGGTGCATAGGTTCTTCGGCAAGTTGGGCGAGAATGGCTAAAGCAAGTGGTGATCGTTGGGGTTTATTCGTTTTGTTTTTCATAGTTATAATATTACTATTCATGTTATAACTATGTCAATGGGTTTCCATCCAATCGATGGAGCTCGTCAAGCAGACAACGTACTCCAATGTAGAATGGTTGTGTGTTACACTAAGTATGATCAACACCAGAAGAAAGACTCAGAGTAAGGGAGACACCTTATCAAATGAAGAAATGGTACACCATCTGCCTGTATCTCGTGCTCATAGGCATTGTTTATACATTCAAGGATGAAATTTTGCATTGGATGCAATATGGGGATGCGCCCGTTCTGCTTATTTTTGCAGCTGCGCTTGGTTTTATTATCGTACCGGTCATCCCCTACAAAATAGTTATCGGCATGCTCGGGTTTATGTACGGTCCATTGATTGGCGCTTTGATCAGTTGGACTGCTGCTTCGGTCGCGTCTGTCATTGTTTTTTGGCTGGCACGCTACTTGTTTCAAAAGCAGGGTCGTGCTTACTTGTCCAAGTACAAGAAGCTGGAAAAGCTCCAAGCCGCAATTGAAAAAAGTCCGTTCCTGACTATTTTATTGGCTCGACTGATTCCGGTTATCCCTCAGGCTGTCGTTAATGTCATTCCTGCCATTACTTCCATTCCGATCATTACATTCGCCGTTGCATCCGCATTGGGCAAAATTCCTGCTATGCTCCTATTTGCGTTCATCGGCAGCAGTCTGTTTGCTGGCACCAGCAAGCTCGTATTGGCACTCGGCGTGTATGTCCTCTTTTTGGCATCCGTCTACGTCGTTTACCGCGTCTGGCTCAAGAAGCGCTGGCTTTAAGAAGCTGATTTTCGAGCAAAATTCATTTCTGTATGTTTAAAAAATGATTTTGTTGTTTCAATGACCACCTTGCGTTGAATAATAACTTCCTATCTTTTTCTTTCTCGATAATAATCTCAAGCGCTTCTGATGCTCTAATATCGTATGGTTGATTGCCCAGCATATGAACAGCACTGCGTTTAACAAGAATGCTTGTATCATTCATCGCACGTTCGATTAATAAAGCGATAATGTCCATGCATAACGATTCATCTTTGCAAGATTGACAACCAATGCTATGGACCGCATGCCTTCTAACATCCGCATAGGAATCAGTTAATCGGCAGACCAGTGGTTCTATGCAGCGTTGATCTGCATTGTGGTCTAACAAAGCAGTACACCATTTCCTGATTCTCCAATTTTGATGTTCAAGGCCCTCCAGAATAGCATCCATTGCTAATTTCCCCGCATTATCTAAAATGGGGTATGCTGTTTGCCAACCATCTTTCGTTGCTAGCAGTGGAATGTACTGTCTGTAATCTTCCATAACTTCCCTCCATAGATTTATCATTGATCTCCTTCTTATTATATAGAAGCTCAGGCCGCTTATAAGGTGGGGGTAAGAATTTGATCCCCAAAAATACGAAGAGGCTGTCCCTAAAGTCATTAATGACCGAGGGGCAGCCTTCTCAATTGAACGGGAAATGCTACCGGAGGATTTCCCGTTACATATTGAATCGCGGAAAGTAGAAATGAAATTGAATATTATGCGATTAAATGGTCTGTTTGGACAGGGTATCGAAATACTCTACAACAATTTCACGAAATTCTAGAGCCGCCGCCGATATATATCGACTCTTGTGCCACAATAAGGCGATTTTCCGCACCACTTCATGATTCTCTACCTGGAGATATTTGATTTGTGCTCGTTCATTCCTAGCCGTGCTCGGTAAAAAGGCTATGCCAATTTCGGCTTCCACCAAATTGACCAACCTTGCCGGTTCATCCCCCTCGTAGACATAATGAGGTGCAAATCCAACTGATCTGCAGAGCGGGTCCATTAAGTCACGCGTACCGTAGCCGATCTTTAGCCCGACAAACCATTCATCCCTCAGTTCGGCCAAGGAAACGCTGCTTCTATTCGCCAGCCGATGCCCCATGGGAACGGCGACAAGGATGGGGTCGATGAAAACGATTTGACATTCGATGTCATCTCGTTCGACAGGAGGCGAAGATAAACAGTAATCTACCTCACCTCTCTCTAAAAGCAAAATCATTTCCTGTGTGGTCAGCATCTGCACATGAAATTGAATATTGGGCCGCTTTTTGCGATATTGCCGAAGAATGTCGGGTAATACGCTTGCACTAGTCACCCCTAATTCAAGTGTGCCATTATCGGGACTTGTTAAATCGCTAAGCTCCTGCTTTCCCTGTTCCAATTCGAACAAAGCCCTTTCTGCACGCCGAAGAAATGTTCTTCCGAATTCATTCAATTGCAGCTTCCTGCCTATGCGATCAAAAAGCGAGACCCCTAAATCTTCCTCAAGTCGTTGAATGGTTTTGCTTAATGAAGATTGCGTAACGTGCAAACCCCGGGCTGCTTCAGTCACATGTTCCGAACGAGCTACCGCTAGAAAATATTGCAGTTGAAGAAGTTCCAATTTCGCACACCCCATTCATTCCTTCTAGTAAATGAGATTATAGCATGAAATGCGTTGGAATAAATAATAGATTTCAAGTACGATGACAATAACATTTCAGAGAAAGGAATGACTATCATGAATCTCATGAATCGTAAATTCGTTCTTTACATTGTCGCTTTTGCCGCATTTCTTGGGCCATTCACTCAAACTATTTATACCCCTATATTACCTGAGGTAGCGAGTCAGCTCCATTCCACTTCATTTATCGTAAACATGACGATTTCGGTGTTTACCTTATTTCTTGCCATCATGCAGGTGATCTATGGTCCGCTCACGGATGTTAAGGGCCGCCGCAAAGTCATGCTTTTTGGAATAACACTGTATGTGATCGCTTCGGTTGGATGTTTTTTCTCCGAAACGATAACGCTTCTACTGGTCTTCCGAGCGCTGCAAGCCATCGGTATCGCTGCAGGATCAGTCGTGGCTGTTACGGTCATCAGCGATTTGTTCGAAGGGAAAGAACGTGGCCAAGCGATGGGAACCTTTCAAATGTTAGTTTCGTTAGGACCTGTGCTCGGGCCGGTCATCGGCGGCTTCCTGAGCGGGTTGTTCAATTTTCACTCCGTGTTTCTCGCTCTAGCGGCAACAGGTATGCTTGTGCTGGTTTTCAACTACCTGTATTTGAAGGAGACAAAGCCGGATAACATCGAGGCAGGTCGCTTTCAACTGCAGGATTTTGCAGCGATTCTTCAGAATCGGATCGGATCGTCCATTATTTATCTTGGGTTTATTCAGTATTATGTATTTTACTATTTTCTTGTCTTCCTGCCGAACATTTTAACCGATCGTTACGGCTTGTCAGCCGAGCAAAAGGGACTGGTATTTCTGCCGATGTCGCTGGGTATCGTGGTTGGCAGTTACTTAGGCGGGAAAATCCAAGCACGCGCAGAAGGAGAAAAGCTTCTCGTGCTAACAACATATTTAAATGCAATTTCGGTATTGTTTTTCCTTATCTTCTACTCGATTTCCTTACCTTGGCTGCTAGCTGGAATTATCTTATTCGGCTTATCGCTCGGGTTCTCGCTGCCGGTGCAGACGACTTTACTGACCGGTGCTTTCACGAAAAACCGTGCAACCGCCGTCGGAGCGTACAACTTTTCCCGTTATATGGGAATGGCCTTTAGCCCGATCCTTGGCAGTCTATTTTACCATGTCGGCGGCTATGTCCTATTGTTTGGTTTGATCATGATTGTATATCTAGCTTATGCGTTGCTGTTGTCGCGGCGTCACCTGGGTACACAAGCAAAAAGTCCGTCCCTTGAAAAGGTATGAATTCGGAATTGCCTCATTCTTATCATCCCCAAACCATCGTTTCTAATTCGACGATGGTTTTCGGTATTTTTCATCATGTCACTGCGTTGCTGCTAAAGAGGTTCGACAAACAAAGTTCTGTACTTAGTTATCATTTCTTTGTGACTTTTTGGTATATTCTCAGGCAGATCATCCATATGATAAAAGTCTAAACTCATTGATTCTTCATCATTTATTTCTAAAGTACCACTAAAGTCCTTCGTCCAATAAGCTGTAACAACAACATAGAATTCATCACCATTGGGAGTTTTGATAAAATTTTCTTTGCCAGAGAACACATCAATTAAATGAAGATTTCTAACCTCTAGCCCTGTTTCTTCATACACTTCTCTCTGAGCAGTCTCCATAGTAGACTCCCCCAATTCCATTAACCCGCCAGGTAACCCGTAACGCCCTACAGGATGATGCATTCGTTTTTGCAATAAGATTCTATTTTCATTATCTGTAATAATAACCACCGCGCCAACAAGAATGAGTGGAATAGTGCCTACAATTTTTCTTAAGTCTTCTACATAGCCCATCATACTTCCCCAATCTTAGAATTTATTGTTAAAGTACTTCTAACTCTCCAGTCAAATTCCTTTATCCCGTTGACACGTATTATCTTAACTGATATATTCCAATAATACATACTATTCCTATATGAATTAATAACGGAGGTCATTTCCATGCCTATGAAACCATTGAAGTCGCACAAGCCCTTGCAAATAGCACTCTTAACAGCTGTCCTCCTAACCTCAGTAAGCCCATTAAGCCATGCTGCTACAGCAAGTGATTCATCAGTCCAATACAAACAGTTTTTGAGTGACAAGTATGCTATCACCTTGTCAGACGCTTTATCCAAAGGTGATTTCGTTATCGCGGTGAACAACATTTTGAAAGCTGAAGCCAAAGATCAGACCAATGTGTTTACAGATTTACAAAAGGACAGTCCTTATTTCAAAGCAGCCCTTGCTTTACACGAAAAAGGTATTTTATCCGAAGGTAAACTGCAAGGGGATCAACCACTTACTCAATTGCAGGCTACATTCATTGCTCTGAAAGCCTCCGGCTTGAAGGAACTCGCCTATACTTATTCCAAAGATAAAATCAAAACCGCTCTGGCGAAAGTACATATTGACTACGATCAAAACAATCAACTAACACTTCAAGCTGCCCAAGAGCTGGCCGCTGCCATTGATACGGGTCTTGTCTCCTCCGATTTCCAAGCGGATACTGCTGCTAGCCAAACCTTTGCTAACGACCTGCTTGGTAAAATCCTTACTTTTAATGGCCAATACAAACACTATATTGGAACGACTTCTGATGACGATATATTCCGTAAAATTAACGATGCCTGGCATACGGAAGATCTCATTTCATCCACTGATTTGCGTTCTGTCTTCGATGAAGCTTTGAAGAAGAATCTCATTACGGGGTACAACTTGAAAGATTCTCGTTTCGATGCAAACTTTGATCCCAAACAATCTCTCACCTACGGACACTCTGACATTACGCATGCGATTCAGTTAATCGGGTTACTGCGCAGCGAGAACCTCCAGGCGAAAGTACAGCTCGAGCCCAAAACCTCTGCTTTCATCTACTTAAAAGAGTGGGGCGAGCCGACACAAACCGAGGATTATCAAGTCGTCCAGATTGAGAACGGAAATTTCATAGCTTATGCCAAGGAATACGACATTGAGTTCGAATTTGATAACGCTGAACAAAAGAACAAATTCCAACAGATCGTTCTCCAATATGCGAAAAAGAACAGTGAAGACCAGACTGGACTTATCTACTCTTCTTGGTGGCAACCACTCTACTATTCCTTATCCGAATTGAAAGACTACAAAGTGATTGCTAACAATAAAGTCACTAAGGGTCATTATTATGCGCAGTCTTTCTCCCTCAGCGATAAGTCTGGCGAAGTTGTTGATGGTCTCAAGAAACTCGATGCCAGCTTGAACGTCGACTCCTATAAATTCTGGGTGGACGAACCCTTCTACAATTATTTACTAGGCGACTTTAAATAAAAATAAAAACAGTTGATCGGAATCCCGACCAACTGTTTTTTATTTACCGTATTGCGGCATTATCCGCCACAAGGAGACGCAGCTCAGAAATGGACCACCAATGCGAGTCCACTATCCATGACGACCTGGTCAAAGGATAGCTCCACCCCCAAGTCAAGAACGATGAAGTCACCGTTCTTCTGCTCACTGCCTGTTGACCAGCTCGTATCCAGGTTCCCGTCTAGCATAGCCTGAGCGTTTTCGCCCCCCTGCTGTGGAAGACGCTGTCGCTGTCCAGCCGTTAGGCTCAAGCGGCTTTTGTTTGCCGATGAGGATCACGAAAGTATTGATATGCTCAGCAAGCTCGGTAGCTTTTTAAATACGATTTAACTGCCGAATCCCATGCTAATTTGAATTCCGACACACTTCCATACCTATTTTCTCTGCTTGGTTCCACTGCCTTGAGAGCTATTTCATAGAGCTCTTTTCCTGCCTCCCAAAGCTCAAACGAACAATCACGCTCTCCCCCTAGCAAAGCAAATGCTGTGGCTCCCATGGTAAATACATTAGTACAGCCATCAATCTCAGCACCGAGAGTAAACTCTTCAGGGGACATAAATCGAGAGGATCCCCATAATCTTCCCATCGTATTGGAATAAGGTCTTCTTTGATAAAGATCGATATCGCATATTTTCGTCTCATTTTCAGAGAAATTGTATAGTAAACTCCCGTCATAAAAATCAATGGCAACATAATTATTTTTCTCGACAAACTCATGGAAACTAAAGATTTGTTCCAAAGAGGCCAACCTTTGTGCCATTGATAAGTGTTTATATCTATAGAACGGGGAATTTGGATCGTTATATTTCGCCGGTGGCGGAAAAGACCAATGCGGGTGAAGAGATTCCCCGGCAAACCACTCGAACACAGCCGCATATCCTGAGCCAACTTCAAAATGATCTACGAGTTTAATAAGGGATGGGTGACTTAATTCTTTATAAAGTGGTATGGCATTTTTCAAGTTATTTATTGCGTCTTGCGGGTCACCGGAAAATGTTAGGCATTTAGCACCGGCATACTTGATGAACAGTCTTTCGCCATTTCTCTTGACACCAAAGCTTATATTGCCAGAATCCTGCTGAGCAAAAACCTCAAATACACGGCCTAACCTCGTGAGCCAGCCGAAGTCGTGTTCCTCTTGCAGTTTGAACATAACATCGTCAATTTGGATATCAATCATTTTGTTCCTCCTTGAATTGTTTATCCGGCAGCTAGTTCTTATTAATTAACTTTAAATATTGTTCTTGCAGTAAGATCATCAGAATGAATTCGAGGAGGCCCTTTAGAATATAAATCTATCATGACTTCAACTTTTATTGTATATGTCTCAGGCGGAACTATATTGCCTTTATTATCTTTTAAGTTCCATTTCTCATTAAATTAGAAAAATGTTCCAGCTTATTTATATTTTATCCCAATACTCACTGATGAACCTTCCTATAGTCACCAGGCGTAGTCCCAATCATCTTCTTAAAAGCCCGAATGAAGGACATTTGATGCATATAGCCGACCCGCTCCGATATTTCTTGAATCGGAAGGTTAGTGCCTCGCAGCAGCTCCTTCGCATGCTCCATCCGAATCTGGCATAAGTAGACGACGAATTTCTCGCCGAAGTCCTCTTTGAACAGTGTGCTTAAGCTGGAGGCATTCATATGGAACTGATCGCTTAGACTGGAGAGTGACAGATCGGGATTGCTGAAGTTCCCCTCAATATATTCCTTCACTTTCTGAACGACGCCATGATTCCCTTTGCTCTCGCGGATCGCTTCTATTTTCCTAGCGCAGGAAGTAAGTGTCTTCGAGTAGAAGAACTCCAGCTCCTCCAACGTTTCGAGCGCATCCATCTTCTCATCCCAAGGGGTTCGAAACTCGCGATTCCACAGCTCTTGATAATCCGGAGGCAGCTCCATCATTTCCCGGTAAAAATAATAGTTCATATAGCTTAAAATACCGCTAATTTCTTCTTTTGGCAGCATAAGTCTGCGCAATCCATCGAACAGGAGGCGCAACTGTTCCTCCCAGCCATCATTGCCTACCCGGAATGCTTGAGCAATCGTGCGCACATATTGTAAATACACATAGAGATCATCGTGCGACAGCAGCTCGATCTCCCAGTGTCCGATGACGCGATTGCTGCCAAGCGCTGATTTATAATCGAGCGCCCTGGCAGCCGCCTCATAGGACTGAACGATGGCATTCGCTTCCGATACGGTGTTCCCTAACCCGAATGTTACGGTTAAATTCAAGTTATCCTGCATCCACTTGCGCGCCTGCTCGGATACTTCCAGCATGAGTGATTCCGCAGGCTGTTGCTGCTCTTCAAAAAAGATGATGCACAACCGGTGATTCGTGATCCATTCCTGCCAAATGCGAAGACCTTTCGCTTCAGCAGTCTCTTCCACTACCTTTTTTAAAATATACTTGAAAAGCCCCTGATCCTTCCTGGAATGCTGACTCAGAAAGTCGATATACTTGTCGATCTCGCCAATACTCACTGAAGCGCTGCCGAAGGAAGTAATGCCCATATGGCGAAGCTCCGCTTCCCATTCCGCCCGGTCAATCGGATTGCTCCCTTCTACGAGTTCCTTAAACAACATAAGCTGCCTGTATTTTTCATTAACCTTGGACTGAGTTTCGTACTCCTCACTAACCTCGATCATGTTGCTCAGCGTGTAATCGATATAACTAAGCTCATCAACTGACAGCCCTTGAATTGGATTATGTTTGTGCACCTGATTATATTTCTGGATACGCGACATAATCGTTTCAATCGGCTTGTAGTTTTGGCGCGTAATATAAATGACCCAACCAATTCCGATCAGCATGCCAAGGAATCCAATAATGAACCAACCGCTCGTCATATAAAAATAAATATTGCCAAGCCCTTCCGTCTTGATACTGTTCGAATACTTCCAACCCGTATATGCCGACACAAGCGACGTATCACCCGTTTTGGTTTCAATGCCGGCAGCTCCGAACAGTTTATTGCCTTCGTTATCGATAACCGCAATTTTATTAACTTCCGAATTCCCGTATGTCTCCAGAAACTCTTGAATCGCTGACATCTTGATATTCACAACGAGCAGTGCAATACCTTTACTATGGATGGGCACACCGCTGCTGATCGAGATCACTTGCTCTTCGGGATTCCCATTCTGAATGGTGCGGAAGACGCGTGGCGTGCTCCACCGAACTTTTTGCGTGTTATTTAAGTTACTTTCTATGTAAGCGCTGTCCCCAAACTGCTCGATTTTTAAAATCGTTTTATCACTAACAATCGTTCCATCACCTGATCGATAAATATAAACGGAATCGATCCACGCATTCGAAGTTGTCATGCTTTGAAGCAGTTGAGAAAGCTCAATGATAAAGGAAGAATCGCTTTCCATACCGGCAAAGGTCGTGAGTTTCACATTCCTCGTGATCGTCTCCAGCATCATTATCTCGATAGATCTCAGGGACATGTCGATGCTGTTTTGGATATTTTGAACATAGACTTGACTTGATTTCATCGCTTCTTTTCTGGAGAGGTCATTCAGCTGCACAATCCCAATAAAAACAAATAAGCAAACAATCATGATGAGGACCGGTAAATAGGAAAGAAGCAAGCGATGAAACCAATTTCTTCTCATGATGAAATTCTCTCCTTAGCATGATTAGTACAACTATCTTATCATACAGCCCCAATGGGTGGGCAATATACATAATTTCGCTCCATAGACACACGTGGCAAAAAGGCCGCTCCGCGCCTGGTTTGCGCTAGAGGGGCCTTTTGAATAGGGGCAATCCATGTATGTTTCGTATGCACACGTTGGTTCGTTTTATTTGTTCAAATACTTATAGTAATCTTTGGTGAAAATAACATCGTTTTTGTTATCCGTATAAGCTTTCTTCAAGAACTCGTCGACGCCTTTGCCGCCGCCCTTTTCCCAAGTATCTTGCGCGTCCTTCATGGCTTGGTCAACAGAATAGCTTGCCCCGCTTACAATTGCTTTCGTATACGTATTCGTTAATGTCGTCTTGAGCGTATTTTTAATAACCGTCATATCATCTGGTAAGCTAACCGGGAGAATAGCTTCGGTTGTATTTGGACGATCAGGCGTAATATAAGCTGCGCGAGCTTGTGAAATCAAATTCAAATACTCCTTGTCCAGAGGTTTATTCGGATCAAGCTGATTCGAGTACTCAACGCATTTGCCCATAGTGCCGGTTTGGGTCATCATTTGGAAGTCGCCGTTCCAGCTCAGCTCTTTTTTGTTTTTCTCCACATCGATCGGTTTCGGACAACCGTCGCTGCCAACCTTGTAGTGTACGCCTTCCATTCCGAACAGGAGCGTCTTCTGTACGTCTGGTGTCATCAGCCAATCTACATATTTCACGACGGCTTCTACATTCTTGGCTGTCGCATTAATTCCCGCCACAAACTGCATGTTGGGGTTGGTTGCTGGTGAAAACTGGCCGAATTCCGACTTCGGAAGCGGAAGGATCGCTACTTCAGCCGATGGATTGTTTTTCTTGAACGTCTCATACGTTGTGAAGATTGTCGCTCCTTCTAGACCGCCAGACCCCCAAATACCGAGCTTGCCGTTGACCCAGTCTTGCTGTGCCTTCGCACCGGTTTTGTCGGCAAAAATGTCCTTGTCTACGGCACCTGCGTCATATAAGCTTTTCTTGAACGCTAGATCGGCCTTCGGTCTGTCCCAAGTCCGCGTATATTGATCGTTCAACAAATGATACGAAGTAATAGACGACATCGGCATCAACTCATCGCTCGCTTGACCTAACTGGAAGAAATAATCGACATCCCAGAAGGTTGTTCCGAGCGTATCCTTTTTACCGTTTCCATCCGGATCTTGCTCAGTAAAGGCTTTAGCAACCTTCAGATATTCCTCTGTCGTCGTAGGCATTGGAAGTTTGAGCTTATCAAGCCAATCTTTGCGGATCATCAGGAAGTGGTTCGACGTAAACGGTATCGTTCTTCCGAAGAAGTATGTTTTGCCATTAAATTTGGTAAGCTTTTGAATGTTCTGATTTTCCTGGTACAGCTTTTTGTAATTCGTTGAATATTTGGAAATCGCATCTTCGAGCGGAATAATCTGTCCTTTGGATGCCAGATCTTTCATGTACGGATTCGAAAACTCCATAATCAAGTCAGGCGCCCCGCCAGAAGCAAACAAAACGTTAAATTTCTCAATCGAGCCTGTACGAGGAACGGGAATAAATTCAACTTGAACGGGTGCATTCTCGTTAATCCACTTCGTCCAGCGATTATTCGTAATCGTGCCTTCTCCCTCCGGAACCGCATTCCGGTCGTAGATGGAAACGGTAATTTTCGGTTTTGGTCCAGCCGGTTTCGTGCTTGCTGTTGCAGCTGCCCCGCTGCCAGGCGTAGAAGCCGCCATATTCGCCGCTTCTTTACCTGCCGTGCAAGCTGTAAGTAAAGCTGCGCTCGATACAACCATAGCTAATGTCACTGATGCCGTTTTCATCCAATTATTTGTCTTCATGTTCAGTTGTCACCCCTTAGTGAATTAACCGCCGCTATCCTATTTCGCTTTTTCGTTATTGTCCAAATCTACCACGTTTTAAAGGGCAGGATCACCTCCTTCATTTGGTAATCGATTTAACAGACATCACCCTTTTACCGCTCCGATCATGACACCCTTAACAAAATACTTTTGCAAAAAGGGATACACAATTAGCATCGGAAGTGTCATGACAATGACCCCTGCCGCCTTCATTCCTTCTGGCGTCAGCTTCATGGCCATTTCAGGCTGCGTATTCGCCATCTCCTGCATAAGACTTTGATTCTGAATCAGTTGCTGAACGAGTACCGTTAAGTTTAACTTGCTTGCATCATTGATATAAATCAACACGTTCATGAAGGCGTTCCAGTGACTAACGCCGTAAAAGAGCGATAATGCTGCTATAACCGGTATGGATAACGGCAATACGATTTGCAAGATCAGCCTCCACTCGGAGCAGCCGTCGATTCGCGATGCCTCTTCCAATTCCTCAGGAATCGCTTCAAAAAAGCTTCTTAACACCATCAGGTTCCAGACGCTCACTAAGCCAGGCAGCCATAAGGCGCCATAGTTATTCAACAGGCCCAAGCTTTTGAGGAGCAAATAGGTTGGAATTAATCCCGCCGAGAAAATCATCGTAAAAATGATCGCGAACACATACACCTTACGTCCGATAAAATAGCGCTTCGACAATGGATACGCAGCAAGCACTGTAAAACTAATATTAAGAACGGTACCTACAATTGTAATAATCAAACTGTTTGCAAGCGATCTCAAAATCGGCGTTTCCTTAAACAAGGCTTCATAACCGCTGAAGTCCAAATTCACTGGCCAGAGGCTCACGACGCCGGACATCAAGGCATGTTTATCGCTTAAGGACATCGCCAAAATATGAACGAGCGGAAGCAGGCAGCTCATACCGATCATAAACAAAATGACATAGTTGACTCCATAAAACAGTTTCTCTCCGCTAGTGCTGCTCATGAGTTCCTCCTCCTACCATAAACCTTGACCAAAATGACGCGCGATCCGGTTCGCTAGAACGACCAGCACCAATCCAACAAGAGATTCGAACAGCCCCATCGCGGTAGCTAAACTGAAGTTCGCCTGCTGAACCCCAATTTTGTACATAAACGTACTAATGACTTCCGAAACTTGGGAGACCGCATCATTTTGCAAGACATACACTTGATCGAAGCCGACTTCCATCAGGTGACCTATTTTCAGAATCAACATAATAATGATTGTTGGCAAAATGCCCGGCAGCGTAATTCGGAGCATCTGCTGCCACTTATTAGCCCCGTCTATACTGGCCGCCTCATATAAACTTTGATCGATGGACGTCAGCGCCGCCAAATAAATGATGGCTCCCCAGCCGGCATCCTTCCATATCCCCGATCCAATATAGATCCCTATCCATGTTGATTCGTTATATAAAAACGGAATGGTCGTTCCAAAAATCCGCTCGATCACATGATTAATTGTGCCTGTATTTTGGGAGAACACAGTAATAACAATGCCCCCGACGATGACCCAATTGAGAAAATGAGGAAGGTAGACGAACGTTTGAACCATTCGTTTGAACGCCATTTTCCTAACTTCATTCAGCAGTAGGGCAAGAATGATGGGGACCGGAAAACCGATCACAATCGAAAGTCCACTGAGAAGCAGCGTATTCCAAATGATATCAACCATTTGATCGTTGCTGAAAATCAGCTTAAACGAGCTCAGTCCTGCCCAAGGGCTGCCCCATATCCCTTTAATAAAGCTGTACTTCTTAAAAGCGATCACCAGGCCTGTCATTGGATAATACTTAAAGACCAGAAAGAAAATTATGATAGGCAGAAACATGATATATAAGGGAATGTTCTGTTTCAATACCCGCTTTCCATACTTCCTTACCAACCAGTTCGGTTTGGCCTTGGCAGAAGCTTTCGGCTGACTTGTGATGGCTGGCGAGGGCGGTGGGAGCGTCTTATTCATTGCTGTCACTTCCTCGTCTTGTGATTGAGCCCATCTTACCTGGCTTTAGTTCGCACGCACAATATACATGATTTCGATGGGTTAACAGGCGCTTGCTGTGCGGATAGTTGACCTGCAATATACACTTTTTCTATTCATACACCTGTAAAAAATTATCATTTTTGTGCGAATTGTGTATCCGGCTCCCAGAAGGAGGAATGACCTCGCAGCTTGGACAGGGCCTCCATATAGAAGTAATCGCCATAGATTAAGGGCTTATTGATGTTCTGATTACCAGGTAAATTGCCGGTGCCCGCTACTAGGATCGCCTCTTCCGAATCACCTGCCACGTAGTTCCGGGATAACGATTGAAGAATGGCATAGGCCTGATCTTTGTAAAAGGAAACCCGCTCACTCTGGCAAGAAGCTGCCAGATTTAGCAGCCCGCTTGCCGCAATGGCGGCTGCGCTTGAATCCCTCGGCGCCCCCTCGAAAGAAGGTAAGCGGAAATCCCAATACGGCACCTTATCCGCAGGAAGATGTGTCAGGAAATAGTTGGCCGCACGCTCGGCCGCTTCCAAAAACTCCTTATCTCCCGTGTGCTGGTAGCTCAGAATCGAGCCATGAATGGCCCACGCTGTGCCTCGCGCCCAAGCGGAATGCTCCGCGTAGCCTTGACCGCCCAGTGCTCCCGTCCGTTCCCCGGTTTCCGGATCGAAGCATACGACATGATAAGCCGAGCCGTCTTCGCGTATAAAATGTTCCACAGCCATCTTCGCGTGTGCGATGGCAATGTGCTTGAACCGGGGATCACCGGATTGGTTCGATGCCCAGTGCAGCAGAGGGAGGTTCATCATGCAGTCAATAATCACCCATCCGACACGTTCGGGATGATTCCAAGCCCTGATAAAGCTGCCCTGCAAGTTAAAACGGCCTGCCAGATGACTGGCGACCATCAATGCTCTACGTTTTGATTTCTCGTTCCCAGTCAACTGCCAATTGGCGATCGAGGTTAGTGTCCACATGAAACCCATATCGTGATCCAGCTGCTCATAGCCGTGCAGCACCTCATCCAGCTGCTCTTCACAGCTCTCAGCCAGTTGGCGTAATTCCTCAGACTGCCCTTCTCTATAGGCAAGCCATAACAATCCAGGCCAGAAGCCAGCCGTCCAATAGTGCGGCGACATGAATTGGAACCGTCCATCGTGCGAGCCGTGCGGGAATGCAGCTCCGATTCGCTGGCTTGTGCTCATCACCTTGCTGATCCCCGTGTTCCATGCCTCTTGTATCCATTGCTCTGTTGTCTTCATGTTTTCACTCCCATCCGTTGTGCTCCTAGCATAAACAGAACAGCGCATTTGGCTCAATATACATGTTTTTGTTGGATTAACAGGTGGAGGGTTGAGTTGCCGGGCAGCGCTATCGGACTGGTTCGTTGGACGAAATCCAACGAACCAAGTGATTCTCGCAAGTAGCCATTTTTTTCTTACGGACTCAGTAGACGTTATTCCGCCAAATTCGGCTGAATTTGAGGGACTATCGGACTGAGGAGGCTCTATTTATGGATTTTATCGCTGTTCTACGTAATTTCATGGCCGATAGCGGCTCGTGAGTCCATTAGATACTAAAACTAGCCCAAAAGCAGCAAATAGAACTATCTGCGTCCGTTAACCGACGGCTTATGCTCCAAGTCACAACAACTAAGCTGGCGGTCAAAGTAAGAACACTGCCTATAGTCGCTAACTAGTTAAAAAACCACGAATCCCACCAATAGCCGCTCACCCGACAAGCCCTTCCAAGTAGCCACTTTTTCTTACGGACTCAGCAGAGGTTGAAGTTCCGGCTCGAAGACAGGTCCGAGTTTTTAGCTCGGAGGGGGAACTACAAGGCGCTATTTCTGCGAAATGTGCCCATTAATCTGCAGAATGGGAACTACGGTCCGTTATTTCTATGCCATTGAGCGAATATTCCGCCCAATACATGGAAATAACGCCCTGTAGTTCCCCTAGAATTGCAAAAGGAACCGTGAGGGCACAAATAGCGCCCTCAGGTTCCTATATTTTGCACCGACGATCAAGTAACGCGGAGGCTGAAGTTCCGGCTCAGACGAGTTCTACCTACTCCTCAAATATACGCGTCAGCAAAGCTCCAAGCTCTTGCATCGCTTGCTCCTCTTGCTCGCCATCCACTTCCAACGTCACTTCGTCATTCTGTTGAATGCCAAGTGTCAGCATACTAAGCGAGCTTTTGCCGTTGACCTTCTTCTCCCCTTTAATGACACTTACCTTGCAGGGAAACGTACCCACCTTTTGAACGAATACTTTGGTCGGACGGGCATGAAAGCCAGATGGATTCAAAACCGTAAAAGTTTGAGATATCATGTTAACTCACTCCTTGTCTTCTGTTCTACAAACTGTTTGATTTGGGCCTCTCTGCCCATCGCCAGAATTTGCTGTGTATAGCCGGCCCATTCTTTGTGAGAGGTCTTTTTAATTAAAGCTCTGGCAGGTAAAATCGAGCTGGCACTCATGCTGAATTCATGAAGCCCCATGCCGAGTAGAATCGGAATCGCGTGCTCATCTCCAGCCATTTCTCCACACATGCCCACCCATTTGCCTTCCTTGCTCGCAGCTTGGATGACCATCTGGATTAAGCGAAGAATCGATGGATGACAAGGTTGATAGAGGTAAGAAACATTTTCATTCATCCGATCCGCAGCCATTGTATATTGAATGAGATCATTGGTTCCAATGCTGAAGAAATCTGCCTCTTTCGCCAAGAAATCAGCTGCTATTGCTGCAGCAGGCACTTCTATCATAATCCCAACTTCAATGTTCCCCGACACTGGGATTCCTTCTTGAATAAGCTTCTCTTTCTCTTCCTGCAGCAATTGTTTGGCGGCAAGCAGTTCATCCAGGACAGCAATCATAGGGAACATGATTTTTAACTGCCCATAACTGCTTGCTCTCAGAAGAGCTCTTAGCTGCGTACGAAATAGGTCTTTTTGGCTTAAACATAAACGTACCGCACGTAAACCAAGAAATGGATTGCTTTCTATCGGAAGCTTCATATAAGGCAGTTCTTTGTCCCCGCCAATATCAAGCGTGCGTATGACGACAGGTTTGTTATTCATTCGCTCCAACACATGTTTATATATCTGAAACTGCTCTTCTTCACTGGGCAGCGCGCTGCGCCCCATATAGAGGAATTCGGTTCGGAATAATCCGATCCCTTCCGCTCCATTGGCAAGAACTTTTTGCAGATCTTCCACACTGCCAATGTTGGCAGCTAGCTCTACACGATGCCCATCCGAAGAAAGAGTCGGCTCATTGATGAGCTTGCGCATCTGCGCTCTTCTCTCGTCATAGGAGTCTTTGCGTGTTTGATACGTCTCAACTTCCTGATCACTTGGCGCGACGAGAACAACACCCTCAACCGCATCTAAGATAAGCAGCGTACCTGTTACGATCTCTTGTGCTCCTTCACCAGCACCAACAACGGCTGGCACCTCCAGGGAACGAGCCATGATTGCGGAATGGGAAGTACGACTCCCAACCTCAGTCACAAAGCCAAGCACATAGTCAAGATTTAATTGCGCAGTATCCGAAGGTGTCAAATCATCTGCGATCAGAATGCACGGCTCATTAATAGCCGAAATCGCTGCATAAGATACACCGCGAAGCTTACTCATAATACGTCCTGTGACGTCACGAACATCTGCCGCGCGCTCCCGAAGCAGCTCATTATCCATCGCGCTGAGCACTTCAATAAAGCTGCTTGCAACTTCATGTAGCTTGAATTCAGCATTCATGCTTTCATCTTGTATACTTTCTATGATGGCATCTATATAATCAGGATCTTCAAGCAGCATCAAATGCGCTTCGAAGATTTCCGCTTTGGCCGCACCCATTCGCTGCTCAGTCAAATCTTTAATCTCTTCCAGTTCTTGTTTGGTTTCTTCCACAGCTTTGCTAAAACGAAGGATCTCCTGATCCTTGTCGGCCACTTCCTCAGCCACGGGCTCGTAATGCTCCTTGTTCAAACGAAAAGCTTTGGCCAGCGCAATGCCGGGGGAAGCAGCTATGCCAGTAAGACGTTTGGTCATCCTATTCGCCATGAGGAAACTCCCCTTTCTTTAAGAAACAACGGTTTGTTTGAATTGTTCGTAATGCGTTAGAATTAGCTGATGAATGGGATGCTCTTCACCAATGGTCGTATACTTGGTAATCGTTTGAGCAAGCCCAATCTCTTGCAAACTAGCTTGAATTTGGACAACTTCGGGATCTGCAGAATCTTGAAATAAGAAGGCAGCAGCCATGACCATAGCCAGATAAGTAGGGGTCATCCCTAAATCATACCCTTGCAACGCGGGTCTGACCAGCCGGTCATTAACCGATAACTTACGAATCGGCGATCTTCCTACACGTGCTACATCATCAATCAAGTAAGGGTTCGTGAATCTTTGCACTATTTTATCTATATAGACCTCATGCTGTGCAAGTTCGAAATCATGTTTCTTAATCAGTATAGAACCCGTCTCATGCATAACATGCCTTACTAATGAGGCAATTTGCGGATTAGCCATCGTCTCTTGAATTGTCGCGTAGCCTTGAAGATATCCAAGATAGGCAGCGCTGCAATGTCCTGTATTAACGGTAAACAGCTTACGCTCAATGTAAGGCTCTAACGTCTTGACATAATGAACGCCGGCAATACGCGAGAAGCCCTCCAGCATTTGCGATTCATCAACAACCCATTCGTAGAAAGGCTCCACAGTTACTTGAAGCGGGTCCTCATTATGCTGAATAGGAACAATTCGATCCACAGCAGCATCGGGAAATGCAACGGCAGCATCTGCTTTCGTACGTTGCTCTTCACTTAACAAAGCATAGACATGTTCTTTGAGCTGCGAGCTTCCGCCAATCGCATTCTCACACGCGATGATGTGCAGCGGTGCGGCTCCCCTCGCGATCCTTAGCTCGATCCCTTTGGCAATTCCGCCCGCGATATGCTTCAAGATATTGACCCCTACCGCTGTTGTCACTAGATCGGCCTCTGCCACAATTTCAGCCACTGCTTCTAAATTCTTGCCGTTAATGGCTGTAACACCTGTAACCGTGAAGGTCTCCTGCGCTTCATTCGCCAAACGCACCGTGTATGATTTTCTTTCCTGCAGCAAATCGACTAAGGTATCATTAACATCTGAGAAGATAACTTCATATCCGGCTTGTGACAAAAGCAAACCAATGAAGCCTCTTCCAATGTTACCAGCTCCAAAATGTACAGCCTTCATCATTCCATCCCGCTTTCGAAAATCTTCACCATCTCTTCAGGTGTGGAAGCTTGCATAATCTGCTCGATGTTCTCATCCTCCGAGCAGATCATCGCGACATTGGTCAAAATGTCCAGATGCTCATTCCCCGCGGCAGCAATCCCAATCACCAAGTTGGCCGTCTCTCCATCTCCGAAGTCCACACCCTCTGGAATTTGAACAATGGATAGTCCCGTTGAGAGTATCAATGATTTGGAGTCCTGTGTGCCGTGTGGAATCGCCAAACCATTGCCCATGAAAGTAGATAACGTTTGCTCTCTCTCGATCATTTTATCGATATAACCTGCTGAAGCATGACCTGCATCTACTAGCAATTGGCCCGCCATTCGAATGGCCTCGAATTTATCTTTGGGTTTAGCATTCAGCTTTACTTTATTGGTTGATAAGATACTCATCGTAGATCTCTCCCCATATCCGATTTATTTTTTATTCTCTAGAAAAGCAGCTAACTCTTGGGATAAAAAGTGCTTAATCTCTGATTGGCTGCCAAATTTGAGCAGTTCGATCATTTCTGGGATGAGCAGGAAAGAGCTTATTTCACTAAGCACTTCCAAACTCTCCTTCGAAAGCTCCTGCGGACCGAGCATTAGCAGCAATTGCCTGACACCAGATTTTTTCCCGTTTTCTAACGGCAAGTCATTCGTTAATCGAAACAAGGTGAAGGAAGGTTTTTTAACCTGTTCACTTCGAATATGAAAAAGCGCAAGACCCGTGTCAGGTATTACCTGGCTGCTTAACTTTTCCCTCGCAAACAGTAGGTCAACGATTGGTTTGACATCATCAATGACACCAGTTCTACTGACATAACTGCATATCTCATGCAAGGTGTCTTTCAAGTTTTCATAACTTTGCTCAATTTGATAAACCATAAACTGATCAATGATGCTTACAATTTCATTAATATAGTACTGGATACGATGCAATCGGTCTCTAGATCCACCTGCCTCATGCTGCACAGGGATAGGTTCAACAGACTCTTTTTGCAAAGTCACATTTTGAATAAAAAGCCTTAAACGCTCTGCCTCATCTTTCGTCAATAACGGACTGAGCTTCATGTATTGGTCTGAAGGGAGCGGAAGGTCTACCGTTGATATAATCAAATCGTAGTCCTTCTCAGGAATACGTGCAGCTTCAAACCAGGAAGCATTGCCAATAATATTGATTTGCGGGAGCTCCTTCGTTAGGCGTACAGCCAGCATTTTGGAGGTTCCTATCCCACTTGTGCAGACCAGAATGGCTCTCACATTTCGCTTAAACTGTTTCTGCCTCTCGATCGAAGCACCGAAATGCATGACCAGGAACCCGATTTCTTCGTCCGGTATAGCAATTTCACTGATGGTCATATCGACAGCTTCCCGAATGGCTTCGAACAGAACTTCATAATCTTTCTTAATTTGTGTCAAAAGCGGATTGCGTATTGTGGCTCCTGCCAATAGCCGCTTAATGGCGGACTCTAGATGACTCAGCAGTCCTTCTTTCAAGGAACGATCGTCGCTGAACGGAACTCCTAGACTTCTCTCCATCCTGCGGACCAGCTTCCATACCATTTCCATGTAACTTAACTCGTCAATCGGAAGCAGCAAATTGGCATGTGGCGCAGCCGTTGGCTCCAGCAGCTCAGCAATATACGCTATTTCCGCTGCTGTTAACTGAATTGGGATCACTTTGGTCAGGTGATCAATCGTATGGGTAAGCAATTTGCTTGGAAGAATCGAGTGATGATCACTATTTACCTCGATCTGTCTGCCGAGCTCAACTCTGGCAATCGTAATGGAGAGGGAAATCAGTAAATTGGTATACTCCTCCTCCGATATTTCGCTTAAGCCTTCATCCTCAGCTAGCCAAAGCGCTTCTTCCACCTTTGTGAAATTCTCTTTTCCAATAAGCTTCAATAGCTTTTGTGCCAATGGCGAGTGCTGGTTCTCACTTTTTCCGAAGAGATCAGACTCATCAAGCCCGTTCTTCGCCAGTCGTAAGATCATCCTGCGCTTGTTAGACTCTGTGCCGCTCAACTCAACGCCATAGCCTCTTTTGCGAACGAGGGTGAGATTAGACCTTCTGACCCAGTTATCTAACTCATCCAAATCATTAGTGATGGTTGGAATCGTTACAGCTAAATCATGCGACAACGTAAAAAGCTTAACAGGTTCCTCCTCCTGAAGCAGTAAGCACAGAAGCAGCATCCTGCGTTCTTCCGCTGAATACTCCACATCCACCCTGCCATCTAACAGACTCCTTAGAATCTCTAGTTTCTGCGGTTCTGCTAGGAGTTGAATGCCTTTTCCCGATTTCTTGCGCAGCCTTATACCGTAAGTTTCTAAAATAGTCTCTAACTCAGACAATTCTCTATGAACCGTTCGAGTACTTACATTGATCTCAGCAGCAATCTCTCCCGCTGTAATGTCATCCCTCTGATTCATTAACAGCTCAAGGATTTGCCGATGCCTGTTTGAGAGGCTCATGATTATTCTCCTCACGAACAAAATGGAGATAACGCCGGCAAGATGCCAGCGTTAGATACCTATATTTAGCCCAATCGTTTCACAAGCTCATCATATTCCGGGCTTTTCATGAAATTCTCAATGGAAATATGTTCAGCCTGCGGTGCTTTATTTCGTGCACGATCCGTTAAGGATTTGTGCGTAATCACGATATCAGCATCGGATGGGATATCATTAATTGCGGTATTGACCACAGTAATATGAATGGCGGCTTCTTTCATTTTTTTTCTTAAAATAGAAGCTCCCATTGCGCTTGATCCCATCCCGGCATCGCAGGAGAAAACGATTTTCTGTACATGGTTTACAGGCTTCGTTACAGGAACATCCAAGCGTTCTGCCGCCGCTGCAGCAGGGGCTTGCTTCATTTCTTTCATTCTTGCTGTAGCCTGTTCCAAATCTTCACTTTCCGTTTGCTTCGTTGTTTTTAGCAGCAGAGCACCTACCCCGAAAGAGACGATCGTAGAGGTGATTACCCCGCTGAAAATCGGCAGCATACCGCCTTTTGGAGCCATAGCGATGTAAGCAAAAATACTTCCCGGTGAAGGAGGAGCAACCAGACCTGCATTGAAAAGGGAGAACGTGAACGTACCTGTCACACCACCTGCGATCACTGCTAGAATAAGGCGTGGATTCATTAGGATATATGGGAAATAGATTTCATGGATACCACCGAAAAAGTGGATAATAGCTGAACCTGGAGCCGAGAGCTTAGCGGCACCGCGACCAACAATCCAATAAGCTAGTAGAATACCAAGTCCTGGACCAGGATTAGACTCTAACATGAATAAGATGGACTTCCCTGTTTTGGATGCTTGATCAAGCGCGATTGGGCTCAGAACACCGTGGTTAATCGCATTGTTCAAGAACAGCACCTTACCTGGTTCGATGAGAACATTCGCCAGCGGAAGCAAGCCTGCGTTGACTAGCGCTTGAACTCCGGAAGCAAGTGCTTTGCTCACTACCTGTACGGCAGGACCGACAACTGTATAGGCCAGAACCGCTAAAATGGCACCTATGATCCCTGAAGAGAAATTGTTAACCAGCATTTCGAAACCGGATTTAATTTTACCCTCAATCAATTTATCGAACTGCTTGAGCACCCACGCGGCGAAGGGACCTACAATCATTGCCCCCATAAACATCGGAATATCGGTTCCAATGACGACCCCCATCGTGGTTACTGCCCCGATGACACCACCCCGTGTACCATGAATCATCGTACCTCCCGTATACCCAATCAAGAGCGGAAGCAGATATGTTATCATTGGACCTACAAGCTTAGCCAAATATTCATTTGGAATCCAGCCTGTCGGAATAAATAATGCCGTAATCAATCCCCAAGCGATAAACGCCCCAATATTAGGCATCACCATGCCGCTTAAGAAACGACCGAAACTTTGCACTTTCACCCGGAATCCACCGGACGATGCTTGCTTTTGTGCAGCAATCTCACTCATTAGAATAACCTCCCTTTGTCTGTTTCATGTTCTTATCGTAATGCAAAAACGCTTTCACGATCAATCAAATCAAAATCCCTTTTCGTCATGAATGATGTTGACATGATTTAAACCTACCGCTGTAGAACCTCCCGTTAGCGTGCAAAAGACAGCTGGTTGATTACCAGCTGCCTCATCAAAATGATGTATTTACTTAAGTCCAAATCCCATGCCATATACACCAGGAAACTCAATTTCTTTCCCAAGTTTCTTGGCTGCTTCCAGTGTCCAATAAGGATTTCTTAACATCCCGCGGCCCACAGCCACGAGATCCGCTTCTTCGTTGCCGATCACGGCATTTGCTAAGGCTGGATCATCTAGTCGTCCTACAGCTATAACAGGTACGTTGAGCGCATTTTTAATTTCTCTTGCCATTGGAACCTGATACGCCACGTGGGTGCCGGGTCTTCCATGAGCAAGAATTGGCCCTTCCCCGCCCGAGCTGATATGAAACAGGTCTACTCCCGCTTCCTTGTATACTTTGGAAAAGGCAATACTTTCCTCAAGACCATATCCGCCATCCACATATTCTCTTGCCGAAACACGCATGAAAAGTGGCATGTCTTCAGGCATCACACTTTTGACGGCCCGAATCACTTGCTGGCCGAACAATGGCAGATCCTTGCCGTATTCATCCGTGCGTTTGTTTGTATACGCAGACTGGAACTGATGAATCAAATAGCCATGAGCTCCGTGAATTTCAATCGTATCTACGCCAGCTTTGATAGCACGTTCAGCAGCCAAACGATATTTTTCTACCAATTGCTTAATTTCGTCCGTTGTCAGCGCGCGCGGGGTTTTGTACGTCTCGGTCTCATCGAATGGAATGGCGGAAGGCGCAACCGGAGTCTCAGCGTGTTCCGCTTTACGTCCAGCATGAGCAATCTGAATACCTACTTTAGCCCCGTATTGGTGGACAGCATCCACAATTCGCTTCAAAGGCGCGATATGCTCGTCCGACCATAACCCAAGGTCAAAATCGGTAATCCGGCCATCCGGCTCAATATCGGTCATCTCAATGATAATAAGTCCTGCACCACCAATTGCGCGGCTAAGATAGTGATTATAATGCCAATCGTTTACGATTCCGTCATTATTCCTGACTGCATATTGGCACATCGGCGGCATAACGACGCGGTTTTTGAGTTCAAGACCTTTTAACTTATATGGTGTAAATAAATGATTCATTTTTTTTCTTCCTCCTCGTTACTAGTAGCATTACCATCAGACATTGCAATATCCCATATATATAGAATGTTAGATAGAGAGTTTATTTAAACGGTATATTTCTCGGCTTTCTAAAACAGCAGCCATAAAATTACCTTCGCTTGCGTAAATAATTTGTTCGCAAAATGCAAAAGATCATCTTAGCAATGCGTTGTGTTGGCTGTATCCATACTGTAACATCACAGAGCTGCGAATCGAACTACCGATAAGTTAGGTGAGGAATAACAAAAGGTTATGGGGGATGGACGTGAAAATCGAATGGTTAGAAGCCTTCCGGCAGACGGCTGAAACGAAAAGTTTAACGAAAGCTAGTGAAATCTTGCATATTAGTCAGCCCGCCTTAAGCAAACAAATTCGTAATTTGGAGGATGAACTCGGAACACAATTATTGATGCGCTCATCCACCGGCGTGACTCTTACGCAACCTGGCCTGATTTTACTTGAACGAAGCAAGAAAATTATGAATGATCTGAATGAGATGAGAAAAGAGATTACGTTAAGTCAAGATGAGGGCAAAGATGAACTTATGATTGGATCTTGGCCAAGCATAGCGACTATTTTTTTACCTGACCGTATGGCAGCTAATCAACAGGCCAAAAGGGCGTTCAAAATCAGGGTCTTTTACAGTTTTTTTGACTTGCTAAAAAATATAGAAAACGGCACCATAGATGCCGCCTTATTTGATGATAGAGACGTACAGCATAACTTTCACACGACACCTGTCTTTAAGGAAAAATTCTTCTTATTTGCTAATCTCAATCATCCCGTATACGGAAACAAAGAAAAAGTAACATTTGATGAGATAAAGGAAGACCTCTTTGTCATGTTGCCCGAGGGATGTGATGTTAGGATGTTGGTTGAGAAGGAGTTTTCAACTAGAGATGAAACGTTACATATTGCGTTAGAAATTGAGCTGGGACAGAGCATCCTTGGTTTTGTTCACGCCAACCTCGGCATCACCATTTTGCCTGAAATTTTCATTATCCAAGCCAAAGCTACGATTAAAGCAATTCCCATTACTGATTTTGGATTAACCCGTCAAATCTCAGTTATTACTCGCGAAGAATCAACAAGTAAACAGTTGTTAACTTTATTTAATCCGAATTCTAGCCTATGAACCTATTAAATCTCGGTTCGCTCTTCATTTTGCTCACACAAATTCTTAATAAATTCATTGATGACAAGTACGTGCTTATGCTTGCACTTAAACCCAATTCGTATTTCGTTATGAACCATCATATCTTCGAAAACTATTTTCCATCTAGGCTTTGTAACGTTCTGTTGCTTAAGGATATGGGTTGGGAGCATACTCATCCCTGCCCCTTCCTCAATTGCTTTGAGAATTAAATCCAAACTAGGGATAACATGAGCTGGATTAATTAGGGGTCCCGATTTGAAAAACTCTTTCCAGAACCTTCTAATAATCGGAAGTTCAAGGCCGTAGCTTATCCACCTCTGCTCAGAAAGCCAACCCTCCCTATCCTTCAAAAGCGGGAAATCCGGTACGTCCGTTTCAATTGGTGCAACGATGACAAAACTCTCAACCATAAGCCGTACATATTCGATACCTGGCGTCAATAATTTCTGATTGGTTAAAATAATATCTACACGATCCTCTTTCAGAAGCTCGAGCGATTGTTCCGCATCTCCAAAGTACGTTGTCGTATTCAATTCCAATCCCGACAAAAGAGGCAATATGTTCTCGTTGAACAATTCCGGTGCTGCACCAATTTTGATCGTATTCATTGTTGGTGATAAATGTAATTTTAAGCCCATCGTCTTTTCCTCTAACGACTCAATTAGAGGTGCTAGATGCGAATACAGCTGCTTTCCTCGTTCGGTTGGTACCATTTTCCGTGAAGTTCGAATGAACAGCGGTTCACCTACTTCAGATTCAAGGCAAGCAAGGTGCTGACTCATCGCGGGCTGGGTCATAATCCGTGTCTTAGCAGCCTCCGAAACTGAATTGTGCTTAAAAATGGCAATAAAGCTTCTGTACCATTCAAAGTCTACCATAGCCACTCCTTCCTTTTTTTATCATTGTAAGATTTTCTCACACACACAACAAATTAAGAAATAAAGAGACATAAATAAAATTATTTATACACGGGTTAATTATTGTTATCCCTGTTGCCCTAGAGTAACACTGCGAATTCGAGTTTTGTACTACCATTATGTTAGAATCGGCATAACTAAACGTTATGACGGAAGCAAGCTTACGGAGGAGAGTAAGTAAAAAAAAAGAACTTACATGTAAGCTTCATGTAAGTTCGGCTAAATGATTTTTTTAAAGTTGTTTATAATTCTGACGAACATAGGCTCGAGTAAAACCTGCACGGTGATAGTTACTGTAAGACTTATTCGTGCTTTCCTGACCTTCAGGAGGCTGTCCGGTTTCAGCTGTATAGCCAATGACTCCAGCAGCTATCCCGTCTGACAACCGCTGTTTGATTAGCGCATTTTGTGCCCCTCGGCCACGATAGTCGGGTAACGTTGCATCGATGCCGAGCCAAGCCCAGTTGTTATCGATAAACATAGCCCCGGAAGCAACAGGAATATCTCCATCATACGCGATATATGCTTTCCAATTGGGTCGGCCAACAATTGCCGATAAGAAAGGGATCATAGTTAGCGGCAGACCAAATCCAGCTTGCGCAACTCTACCAAATTCTTCAGCATCATGTGTCTCAACAAGTCGTACATCAAGCGTAGTAGGAGTAACATGATCCTCCACAGGCATAGAATCTCTATAAAATTTCGCCCAGCCATTTCCAACGTTTTTAAAGCCTCTTGTGTTAATCCACTCATTAAGTTTGGTTTCAGGAAGAGATGTAGGAGCAACTTGCAAAGCAAAAGATGGAGCTGCATGTTCATTCATCCATGAGATTGCCTGATCCAACTCAGCCTCATTAACAGGTTTCTCAATCCCCAAGCCAAGAAGGCGGTTGAATTCCGTGATAGGTACCCCTAAATCTGCAATTCCAACGATCGCACCCAAGCGAGTATATGAAACCTTTGAGCTTTTAACATAATCCTCCGGAGCAGCAACAACTAGATCCAACCAGGCTTCGCGTTCAACGATCTCAATAAGAGTACTTACTGTATGATCAATGGTATTTTTCATCGGAATCTCCTTTTTCATTTTCATAACTAAGTAGTATTTTATGTTAAATTGAATTCATAGAACAAATCATATATCTATTGATTACTTATAAAAATATTTATGCTTAAAGACTTATTTTCAAAAGGATAACGAGGAATCATTCCAAGAAAAATAGGACAATCTCTATGGCATGAATGATCCATTGAGACAGCCCCATTTTAATCTACCAATTTATAGGATGCGTGTATTACAAAGAATTTCTCAAAATTTTCCTGACGTCATCGTTGGAAAGTGGCACATATTTACCGATTTTATTGGCGATCATCGCCCTTTCCGTCATCAGTTCAATTTCTTTATCATCGATTCCGTAGTCTGAGAGCTTAGTAGGCGCTCCGATAGATGTCCAAAATTTCACGAGCGACTCGATCGCTTCAGCTGCCAATTGGGCATCCGTTTTCCCTGTAGGGTCCAGATCGAATACACGAACCCCCAACTGTGCCACTTTCTCGGGACGCACGGTTGCGACATGTTCCATCCAGCGCGGGAAGAGAATCGCGAGCCCTCCGCCATGCGGGATATCATGGACAGCCGACACAGCATGTTCGATATAATGCGTCGCCCAATCCGTTTTAACGCCCATTGCTGTTAATCCGTTCAACGCGAGTGTTCCATTCAATAACATAACTTCGCGATAATCGTAATTGTTCAAATCGTTTACGAGCTTTGGTGCCGTTTCGATGACGGTGTGCAGAATCGCTTCACCGATTCTTTCTTGAAGAGGCGCATTGCTTGAAGCATGGAAATACTGTTCGAAGACATGGGACATAATATCAACAATGCCGTATACCGTTTGATCCCGAGGTACAGAGAAGGTAAGCTCTGGATCTAGAATACTGAATCTTGGATAAACGTGAATGGAATTGAACGATTCTTTCGCATTTTCTTCCCAATTCGTTATGACGGAATTTCCGTTCATTTCGGAGCCTGTTGCCGCTAAAGTTAGAACAGTGCCAATCGGAACAGAACTAGGCAGTACTTTTTCCTTCTTGTGCACGATATCCCATACGTCACCGTCATATGGCACGCCAGCGGCAATTGCTTTCGCACAATCAATAACACTGCCGCCGCCGACAGCAAGAATAAAGTCAAGCTGATTCTCTCTTATTAAGTTTATCCCTTTTTTCACGGTCGTTAGTCGCGGATTCGGCTCAACACCGCCTAGCTCAACAACAAAGGCGTCGATTTCTTTCAATTCACTGATAACCTTATCGTAAAGCCCACTCTTTTTAATGCTGCCGCCACCGAACAATAGCAAAATACGTTTGCCATAAGCAGGGATTTCTTCTTTCAAACTGCTTATTTGACCTTTTCCAAATAAAATCTTAGTTGGATTATGAAACTGAAAGTTTTCCATATTCGTTGTACCCCCTAATTAGTTTAGTTGACGAATAACGGCTTGTGCGGCACTTTCCGCCGATTGTGGATTTTGACTCGTAATGAGATTCCCATCTACTTGAACATTATCTGTCCAGTTCGGTGCCAATACGATATTAGCTCCCAATTCGCGAAGACGTGTTTCTAGCAAGAATGGCATGTATTTATCTAAAGTCGTTTCTCTCTCTTCTTCATCTGTAAAAGTCGCGATCGTTTTCCCTGCTACTAGTGGCGTACCATCCGACAGCTTCACCCCTACAAGGGCTGCAGGACCGTGGCACACGGCAGCAACGACTTTGCCTGATTCATATAACGTACGGATCATCGACTGAAGGATCTCGTTATCAGGCATATCAAACATAGTTCCATGTCCACCAGGGATGAAGATGGCATCATAAGAATGAATATCATCCACGCTTTCGAGCTTAATGGTATCTTGCAAATATTTGCCCATATCTAACATTTCTTGAGACGCGCCTTCCAGGCTTCTATGATCTAGAGGAACTTTTCCACCCAATGGGCTTGCAATGGTAACCTCATATCCTTTATTGGTAAATGCATTATACGGCTCTACAAATTCTGACAACCATAAGCCTGTGCGTTCAATTTCATTTATTTTATCGGCAGTCGTAACTACGACTAGAACACGTTTTGTCATTGTAATTTCCCCCTTAATCTAAGTTGACTTACGATTGATATTATTGCCTCTAAGACGGTTATTACACATCTTTAAAGCTGAATGCGGCTATATTTTTTTATATCACAGCAGCTACATTCGCCTTTTGTCTTGGCGGTAAACATACTTTAACACTCATGCACTGAGGATTGTACTACAGGTATGTTGGGGGAGGCATAAAAAAAGGTTATGATGGAATGACATGCGTGTAGAAAGGACAACCATCTATGAATAAAAATGCTTATACCATTAGTAAGATTTCGTTATTTGTTTGATGAAATTCTACGTTTTACAATAATGAAGTGCAATTTCAGCATGCAAACCTCCACGGATCGATGGCGGTTAATCTCTTACCAAGTGAGGTCAAACCATGATAAGCACCCCAGAATTGATTAAACAAAACATGATTCATATTATGAAGCAAATGAGTGACTCCTGTCCTCGTATGACATACGTGAAGACACCGCAAGTGGTTCGTTACGAAAGCGATCTCTCTCATTCGCTATTCAATCGCATTATCACCTATGAAGGCTTGCAATCCGAAGGAGCTTTGAGCGAGGTCGCATTGATTGCCGAACGTTATCAGTCATCGAAGCTCCCTTTCTCTTGGTTGAACTGGTCGCATGACAGTGACGCCGCTGTGCTGGCAAGGGTGCTAGAGGAACAAGGACTTAGAAAGTCCGGTCACTCACCTGGTATGGCACTTTCCCTTGCGGATTGGACGTATCATGCTCCAGCGATCCCGAGCTTCGACATCAAGCTTATCCGAACTCATTCGGAATTCTCATGGTTCAAAGAGATTGCGCTTCCCGCTTTCGGCCTACAAGGAGACCCGGGCGATGTATTTATGCAAGTTAACGAAGCGCTAGGAATCGGTGAACAAGCCACATTTCGCCATTATGTTGGGTTCCTGGACGGAAGTCCTGCAGGAGTTGTTACTGCCTTTCAAGATGGAGAAACGATTGGTATTTACAATGTAGCTACATCTGAACAATATCGGCGGAGAGGCATCGGAAGTGCTTTGACAGCACATGCCATTCGTGAAGGACAAGCCGCTGGCAGTAAGCAAGCCGTACTGCAGTCAAGCGAGATGGGAGTTAGCGTGTACCGAGCACTCGGATTCAGCGAAGAAGTCACCATCGATTTTTATATAGGGTAATGGAATTGCGTTTACTGATACTAAGGATCTGGAGCGGGATTATCCCACAACCAAACAAAGAGCTCTCTCGATCGAGAAAGCTCTTTGTTTGGTTGTCCTTTGCTATTTTATCGTCCATATCTACGCCCCTCGGCAACGGAGTGGGGTAGATGACCTGTCGAAACGCCTCAATATGCTATGGCTAGTATCTGTTAAGTCATGTTTGAAGTAACGGCAACCGAATTTCTACCAAAGTCCCTTCATTCATTTTGCTTGAATAGGTAATCTCTCCTTCATGCTGTTTAATAATCTTCTTGCAAATCATTAAACCAAGTCCAGTTCCCTTCTCCTTTAAACTATAAAAAGGCTCCCCTAACTTTGGTAATAGCTCCTTCGGAATCCCACAACCGTGATCTTTGATGGAAATCACACAATTACGCTCTCCGTCTTTTCTCAAGCAAATTTGAATCTCTCCGCCTTTAGGCATAGACTCCATTGCGTTCTTGATGATATTAAGAAACATCTGTTTTAACTGATTCTTATCCCCTGTGATCGGGAAGTGTGTAGCTTCATATTTCATTTGGAATTCAATATTATTTAGAAGTGCTTCGGGGGATAAAATCTCTGCCGTGTATGCCACTATATCACGTAGGTCTGTGACTGTAAGTTGTGTCAACTGAGGTTTGGCTAATGAAAGAAACTCGCTAGTGATGGCTTCAATACGTTCCAGTTCAGAAAGCAGCAAGTCATTATGTTTCCTGGAATAATTTCCTTCTTTGTATACTTGAAGAAAACCCTTTATTGTCGTTAAAGGATTTCGAATTTCATGAGCAATCCCTGCTGCAAGCTCTCCAACAATAGAAAGCTTTTCGGACTGCAATAAAATTTCTTCTGCTTTTTTGCGGTCGGAGATATCGCGGCTGATGACGACGACATATTCACTACCTTTGACGGGCTCACAACGTGATTCAAATTCTTTCCAATGTCCTGCTTTATGTTTAAGGCGAACTTCCAATGAATAGCCTTCCTGCTCCCTAAACATCGTCGAAATCGTATGATTAAAGATTTCCAAGTCCTTCGGATGCACCAACATGCATAATAGATTTGCTTCCAATTCATGGTGTTCATACCCTAACACAACCTCATGGGAGGGAGAAAAATAACTCACGGTATGCTTTTGATCCATAACCATGATCAAGTCAGAAGTATTATTAGCGATCAGCGCGTACTTCGATTCGCTCTTCTCCAACGTCGCTTCCATATATTTGTTTTCTTTAATAATTCTTAAAAGTCGATCATTCGATTCGATCAGCAAGCCGCCTAAAATGACGCCTAACATGACAAACAGGACATATTGCAGATGAAATAACGGCTTGTTCAATAAGATATGAAAAGATAGGATCGTTACCAAATATCCCGCAACATAAGCTAAAAAAAGCGCGCCAATTTTTCTGGGTTGTGAGCTGCGAGACATATACTTATGTGCTACGCACAAAATAAGCATATTGATTATCCAGCCAACGATTGCCGGGGGCCAATTTCCACCAGAAAAAAGTCTTGTAAACAACGAGAATAACCCGGTTATTACACCAGGGATCGGTCCAAAATAAGCAAGAACTAGAATAACGGGTGCATATCGAATATCGTAGGCGTATCCTTGTTGCTTGACAGAAAGCATGACGAGAATGACTGAAACAAACCCAGCATAAATGCTCGCCCACAAATTAAAATATCTAATCGGCGTATGGTGAATAAACGAACGGATGACCAGAGGCGTACTGACAAGCAGCGAAAATATAGCAATATTGACTATAAAATCAAATAAAATCATAACGCCCTCACTTGTGTTAAAATTCTATGGCTCAATAGCGCATACTTAATATATTAAACCAACTATGAAGTTTCTACCAGTAAAATAACAAGTTCTGGGAATCATATGATTTTTTTCACATTTTGTATAGAAAGTTTTATACAACCGCCACTTAATGAATGATCTAATGGTAATTTGTGCATATTACTGACATAGAAATCCCCTTGGCTCTGTAGAAAGATTACATAGCTTGCATCGGAGAGATAACTGTGAGTTCTATTCAATTTAGTACAGACATTCATACAAATGAAGAAAACTTAAAGAAGATTTTCATGCATTGTTCCGATGTTATTTTCCGCAATATCCAAATAAACAGTGAGAATGCCATCATTTTAATCTACATAAATGGCCTCGTACAAACCGATCTTCTTGACAACGCTTTTCTAAAACTAGGTTTTGAAGGCACTCCACATGGATTCGGAGACTTGGAAACATTCGGAAAAATCTTAACCCAGCAAATTATGGCTGTTGCGGAAACAACCTTTGCAACAAATATGCAAGCCATAGTTAATGGCGTTTTGAACGCAAACATTGCGATTGTAATCAACGGTGAAGCCCATGCGCTTCTTGCAGTGTTAAAGGGATTCAAGTCACGAGCTGTCGAAGAACCAAACATCGAGTATTCGATTCGCGGGCCGAAAGAAAGTTTCACGGAATCATTAATCATTAATACTAGTTTATTACGCAGAAAGATTCGGAGTCCGAAGCTGAAATTACGAACACTCACGATTGGAGAGCTGACAAGAACGGAAGTATTAATCGCTTATGTCGAAGGTCTTGCCCAGGATGTAATTATCAATGAAGTACTTGCGCGAGTCGAACGAATTCGGACTGATGCCATATTGGATACAAACTACATCCAAGAACTTATTGAAGATTCACCTTTTTCACCGTTTCCTCTCATACAGAATACGGAACGCCCGGATATCGTTGCATCAAGCTTGTTGGAAGGTAAAGTCGCCATTATTGAGGATGGAACCCCTACTGTATTAATCATGCCAATGACAATTTGGTCGGGATTACAGACGCCAGATGATTACTATGAAAGGTATATCTATACAAGCGTTGTTCGATTACTTCGTTTTATGATGGTTTTAATTTCGCTGTTCTTGCCCGCCATTTACGTTGCCGTTTCCACTTACCATTCTCAATTAATCCCAACTAATTTGTTGTTTAATATCATCAACGCCAGAGAAGGAATTCCATTTTCCGCTGTAGGTGAAGCATTGATCATGGAATTTATGTTCGAAGTATTGCGTGAAGCGAGCAACAGGCTCCCCAAACAAGTGGGTTCTGCTGTAAGTATAGTCGGTGCTCTCGTCATCGGACAAGCAGCCGTTCAAGCTGGTATTGTATCTGCACCGATGGTCATCGTTGTGGCTACTACGGGTATTGCTTCGTTTACCATTCCCAGATATAGCATGGGGTTTGCTTTTAGACTACTTCGTTTCCCCATATTAATTTTAGGAGGCATCTTTGGTCTTTATGGTGTTATTTTGGGGGTCTTGACTCTTGTCATTCATTTAGTTTCCCTTCAATCTTTTGGAGTTCCCTACCTTAGCACGGGTACGTCAGGCGCCGTATACGGTCTAAAGGATACTCTGATTCGCGCCCCTCGATGGAGTTTTAAGAGGGCAAGTTTACTAAAAACCAAAAAAACAAGAGATTCGGAGTAAGACCAAAATGATCAAAAAAACAAGATGCTTCTTCATCGTGTCTGCTTGCTTGGTTCTCACAACGGGATGTTGGGACCGCTTAGAGGTAAACGATGCGGCTATCGTCGTAGGCTCGGGGGTCGATCTTGCCAAAGATAATGAAATTTCGGTAACGGCTCAGTTTAAACAGCCGGTAAGAAGTACACAGGGGGAAATTGGTCAGAACTATTTTTCGGCACATGCTACAGGAAAAAATGTTACTGATGCCATGAAAAACATGCAAGCAGAGATCTCTAGACGAATTATTCGAGGACAAAGACAAATTGTTTTTGTTGGTGAAGATTTAGCTAGAAAAGGCCTTTTCGATTTATTAGATTCTACAAGCCGGAATCCGGAGTCCAAGCTGCGAATTGATGTTATGGTCGTTCAGGGAGGGACAGCCGAACAGGTACTCAAACGAAAATATCCACTAGAACCCGTTTCTGCTATCGCTGCATTAAAAGAAAAAATGGCTTTTGGGATGGAAGGAAACACCTCACTAAGGGATTTTCTCGTTTCCGCTTCAACCGTTGGAAGCAGTCCGACTTTAGAAGCATTACAAATCATTTCAAATGATGCCCAGAGTCAATATGTAGAGTTGAAGGAAGAGAAAGTTGGATTTCGACTTACCGGTTCTGCCATTTTTAACAAAGAATTAAAATTGGTCGGTTTTTTAAATCTGGAAGAGAGTAAAATTTTCAACTGGATTAAGCAGGAGTTGAAAAGCCAAACGATCACGATTACTAAGCCGAATATGGGGAGATTTAGTTTCATTTGTTCTCATTTACAAAGTAAAATTCGACCAGACATAAACGGGGATCGCATCAAATTCCATTTAACTCTGGAAGGATCCGGTGCTATTTTGGAAAATTCTATCCCTATTGATCTAAACCAAACTAAAAATTTAAGTGAATTTGAAGATACTCTTAATCAAGAAACCCAAAAAAACGTAATAAAGATGGTTAAAAAAGTCCAGCATGTTTACGGGACTGATATTTTTGGTTTTGGTGAATCCATTCATAAAAAATACCCGCAAACTTGGAAATCCCTAAAAAATGACTGGGATCCCACTTTTGCTGATGCAGAAGTTGACGTTAAAGTAAAATTGGTCGTGAAACGAATAGGGACAACAGGCCCATCTTTACATTTGAAAAAAGGTGAATTTATTAAATGAACTTGACGGGCAGACAATTTTTTTGGGTTCTCATTTCTTTTCAAACCGGAAATATGCTTTTACTTACCCTATCCCCCAATATTAAAGAGGCTCAACAGGATGCATGGATAGCAAGCATTCTTGCTGGAGTCTTAGGACTCCTTATTGCCTATGTATCCACGAAGCTAAGTTTACTTTTCCCAAGGCAATCCATTGTGCAATACAGTCAAGTCATTTTAGGAAAATGGTTGGGAAGGCTAATTATGATTCCTTACTTTATTCAATGGTATTCCGTTCTTGGCGTTATTCTGAGGGAAGTTGGCGATTTCGTTAATTCAACTTTCCTTCCTAAGACCCCGACATGGATTATTATTGTTACATTGATTATTTTGCTCATTTATATTAATTATGTGGGTGGGATAGAAAGCATCGGACGAACCAGTGAATTGTTCGGCCCCATTATTGTTATTATGATATTTTTTACACTTCCATTAATCCTCCCTGTAATAGACTGGACTAGAATACTACCCATATTTAGGGATACAGGGGTCGTACATATTACCAAAGGGGCATTAACACCCTTATCATTTTTTGGAGAAGTCTGTATGGTAACCATGCTTGTTTCCTTTATGAAACAGCCCCTGGGCGCACCCATTCGAGCCATTGTAGGACTTGGTATCGTATGTTTCCTACTGGTTGTATCCAGTCTCTTAGTCATCATGACATTTGGTCCAGGATTATCAGAAAAAATGACTCATCCGTTTTTTGATATGATTCGATTCATTTCCATTGGAGGTTTTCTTCAAAATATCGATTTGGTCATCGAATTAATTTGGATTATCAGCGTTTTTATTAAAATGTCACTCTATTTTTTTATGAGCTGCTATGGAACAGCACAGTGGTTAAATATGAAAAAATGGAAAACACTCATTTGGTTCATTGCACCAATCGCATTGATTCAGTCATTATTGTATCCAGATGTAACAGTTTCCAATGTGGGGTATGTCATGAAATATTGGCTTCCTATTGCTTTACCAGTCAACATGATAGGAATTCCTTTGTTTTTATGGATCATAGCTAAGTTTCGCAAAAAGATTACCGCACGTTTTCCTTCAACTTAACTCCTCATTAGGAGGATGCAGGGCTGCCCTGCATCCTGCGCTTTCTAGCTTTAACCGATAATACGCAACTAACAAACAAGACTAAGCTCGCCAGCGTATACGGATAATTGACATCCAAGTCTAATAAAAAGCCAGCGGCAATTGGCCCAGCAATATTGCCAAGACTAGTAAAGGCAGAATTCAAGCCGGCAACATAGCCTTGCTGATCCTTAGCGACCATGGACAATTGGGTACTGATTGCTGGCCGTAAAATATCAATCGCCAAAAATACAACAAAGGTAACAGCAAATATCATCCAGAATTGGTGAACGAAAAGCGTCAGCAGAATAAACAATCCAGCAAAGAAAAGACAAAGAGAAATGACGCGTTGCTCCCCAAAACGATTCAATATCCAGCTAAAGGCTGTAACTTGAACTACGGCGCCAGCTATGGAACCGAACGTTATGATAAAGGCGATATCCTTTGGCTGAAAACCAAATTTCCGATCCACAAATAGTCCATAAATTGTTTCATAATTAGCAAGTCCGAATGACATAACAAAAACGATGACTAAACTTAAAAAATAGGGCTCTCTGTATGCGTACCTTAATTGTGAAACAAGCCCTCTTCGTTCAACAGTGCTAGATGGAGTATCTGATATAATTTCTTTTGTAGGACGCGACTCCCGAAGGATAAATAGTGTGATACATGCCGCGAAAAGCCCCGCAGCCGCAGCAGAATAAAAGGGTACACGGATACCAAATTCAGCAATATAACCGCCTATACCCGGTCCAATAATAAAGCCCGTTGTAATTGCTGCTGTAATATACCCCATCCCTGCTGCACGTTCTTCCTTTGTCGTAATATCTGCTGCGTAAGCCATAACGGCCGGCATTATCATTGCTGCACTGATACCGCCTAGCATCCTCGAAGCAAAGAGCAGGGCAGTCGAACTTGCTAATCCAAAGATTGCCTCAGAGACGGCGAACACAATCATTCCGGAGACAATCATTCTTTTTCTGCCTATGGAATCGGCCAAACGGCCGGCTAATGGCGAACAAAGCAGCTGCGTCAGCGAAAAAGAGGCGATCAACAAGCCGATAGTCCCTCCTGTGATGCCTAGACTGTCCATGAATTTAGGCATAATCGGGATAACAAGTCCTATTCCCGAAAAGACTAGAAAAAGATTAAACATGAGTACTAATAAAGCTCCTTGATGTCTTGTTAATAATGTCATTTATTATTCCTCCTATCATCGAATAATACTGAATATATATTCAGTATTATTGCAAAAAAAAGCACTAGTGCTTCGGCTTGGCAATGCCCTGCAGAAACACATCCATAGCCAACCGATATGCCGCTAGCGCTTCATCACGTTCCATTCTCCGGCAATGCTGGCTTAGCCCAAGCAACAGACTGTCCAGAATAATTGCATGACCGGAGACATTCGTAATTTCAAATTCATTGCTATCGATACCCTTCTGAAGAAGCTGTCGATTAAAGTCAATATACCCTTTGACCATAACGTTTATTCGCTCCTCCACATCTGGCGCTTTCTCCGCGTTATTAAAAAACTCATCAGCAGCCCTCGTAAGTGGATGATTCAATTGATCATGTGCTAAATATTCGACCATGCCGTATAATTTATCGGTTGTAGTCAGGTACAACTTTTCCTTGACCAACCAATTCCGATCCCACTCTGTGTTCCACTCCTCAAGTAAGTGCAGAAAAAGCCCTTCCTTGTTCTTAAAATGATAATAAATGTTACCAGCGCTGCACCCTACTGCTTTGACAATGTCTTCAATAGCGGTTGCTTTGTAGCCCTTTTGAGCAAATAAAACTCTTGCCGCATCCGCGATCTTTTTCTTCGTTTGCTCGGTTTGCTGTTTCTTTTTATTCACACATGCTTCACCACTTTCTAGCCGAAAGAGCTGCAAAAATGAAAATCATCTATAATACTGAACATTCATTCAGTATTATAGGTGATTATTGAAATCTTTGCAAACCTCTTAGTGGCAGGAGACTACATAGCAGCCGCTTTTGCAAATGTAATGACGCTTCAGAGCATCCTTGTTATACTTAAGGAAAATAATGGGAAGTGACGGTTGACATAAGGAGTCTTACCTGCGTAGATAGCCGTTCATTAGGGGGACGTATGGTATTCATCCATCAAACCAAAAGTAAGGATGATTCGGGCATGCAAGCCGATGTCCATCGGGGACTTCCGTCATCTATAAATGCATGGCATACCGCTCATCGTTCGGTTGGAAACCGAATGGTACAAAGGATGATTACTCAGCATATCACAAATGCGAGTCATGAAACGATTCAAAGACAGCTAAGCGCTGATCAAATGGATGAATTAGAATATACAGTAAATAGATTTGCCTTGGCAATTGGTTATTCTAAGGCCATTGTGGATCGCACGCTCAGTATATTGCAGAAGCGGCATAACTCCGTTGCCGAAGCCATACAAGATATCGACAATGCTTTTGGAGAAGCCATCGATCAGATAAAAGGGACGTCCGTCGAAGAGATCGACATGGATCTAGATGATTCAAGCAATAAGCAGGCGACAGATGTCTCTACTCAGGTCCCAAAGCCTCATCCGCAAACACCAGGAAACACACCAACAATAGCTGCTTCCAACCATAATGGCATTTCTCATTCCGAACAGCAATCTCCGAAACAAAGTGGCTCGTATCCGCAAAGTAATTACCCTAGCGTAGGCTATTCTCAACAGCCGCTTTCGGGAAATCAAACAAATCATCCATACAGCGATTATTACGGGCAACAAGCGCAATCTGGATACAACTATGCGACACAGCAGCCTCAAACCGGCTACCAACACAACGCTTATTATGGACAACAAGCTCAATATGGATACAACTATGCTTCACAGCAGTATCAAACCGGTTACCAACACAACGCTTATTACGGGCAACAACCGCAATCTGGATACAACTATGCTTCACAGCAGCCTCAAACCGGTTACCAACACAACGCTTATTACGGGCAACAACCGCAATCTGGATACGACTCGTATAATCAGCAGCAGCATCAAAGCAATTCAACAATTGTCGGGAATCAAACAGGTTTTTCATTTCAACAAATCAAGCCAATCGTCAGCAGCCTGTTCCCAGATAAATCTAGCGAAATTATGGAATTGCTGCAATGGGCCAGCACATCCCCGATGATCGTGGGTTTTAAAACATGGTACTCAGACATGATGCAACGTGCTGATGATGAAAGTATGGTTAAAGACATGCTTTACGAATTGCTAGATGTCCAAAGAGAAATAAATACGAATCAGAAACCTGATCTTGTCTATCATTTGGATAACGATAAGCAATCCACCGCAAAGAGCTTCGACTATAAAGTGACCCGTGATAAACAATATCCCGGTCTAAACATGCCTCTGCAGGAAAACGTATCTAAACACGAGGTTACACATGTTGAGAAGCTTGTTCAATCGTCAGCAGATTTGCATCCTGGTGTCAGGCACATTGCCGAAAAGGTCTTAAGAGAAGACAAAGAATCGTATAAAAAGTATACGATTGGCGGCACTGTCGCAATGACAAAAGGAGTTGCCACTACAACGTCGGTAGATGCCGTACTAAAAGAGCTATTGAGAACATTAAATAGCAACCCTAGCTCAATAGAAGGAAGAGTTGCTTACTTGGATAAGATTGTTGTTGTCGATCACAACTTCCAAGTACTAGGGACGTTTACGAAAAATAAGTCTAAATGGACGTTAGAATAACAGCTTGAAAATTTTCGACATGGCCGGTTCCAAGCGAACATGGATATCGCCTGACGACGGATAGGCAGTTTGCTCCCAAAGATCATAAAGCTTATAAGAATCCTCTTTGGACAGACCCAAACGCTCTACAGATATGGTTTTCTCAACCGCTTCATCTTTATTATAGTTAAATACCGCGATATAAACTTCTTTATTTCCTACCATTTTGAAAAAAACATCAGCAGCAGAGTCATCGGTATTTCCCTCAAGCGGCATAAAGCTCTTTCCTGCCCGCCCAATTGCTAGAAGCTCCGGGCGGGTCAACCAGGCGCTCGCTCTGTTTCTCGCTTCCTCCTGGCGGAAATCGTCCCCCATCAAGAGCACCGTCCCAGCTATAATGGAAGCATTAAAACGGCTACGACCTTCCTGCGGTATAGTAGGTTCTTGGTTAAAGCTTTTGTACAGCACGGTATGATCCGGATCGTTGTAAGGATACAGGGTCCCACTCATCCACCAGCCATAAGTAAGTGAATTCAACATATATTCCGTATCTTTCAAAGTACCTTAAGCATCACAGGAGATGCGGCGGCTATGAGCATATTGATGTGGAAACATTGGCGCAATAGACAAATTAATAAAGAACGGGCGTCCGATCACATCGGGATCGAGCCTTCTCTTGATCAACGCCATGCCGAAGTTGTATGCTTGAATTCCTGTACGAATCTCTGGATCGAAGTGCCTGCCTTCCAGAGCCCCATGACCGAGGAAATCAAGCTTCATATATTCGAAACCCGCTTGGATAAAACGCTCCAGGTACCATTCCATCCGCAGCAGACTCCCCGGGTGCGTAGAATCAATCGCTAATCCACCGTCTAATTCAGGCAAAATGTGACCTTGATCATCTCGAAGCAGGAGATCTCGATAGGTATATTTGCCGTCCGTTCCTTCCACATTCCGGTCAAAATCGTTCCCCCAGAAGGCAAAAGGCGTCCAATAAATGCCTGCTTTCTGACCGTTGCCGCGAACGTGACGCACGGCATCCTCAAGCTGCACCTCGCTTAAGTTGGTCCAGAACGTGTCAAAGTTGATATAGACGGTGCCATTTTGATGAAATCCTCCGTCGTATAAGCTTTTCAAGAAATCCGACGTGTGGACATAAAGTTCGTAGTCAAGGTCCGCACCAGCGGCCGACCAACTATTCCATCCGAAAGGAACACCATTCTCCCATTGAAGTGGAGGAGCGACTTTGGCATTCGCCATCCCGTATTGTTCCAGTCCAACTCTATAATCGTCATACATGCCTACAAAGATTCGAGGTGAAGCAATCGTTTGGCCGATTAGCGTGCCGTGAGGAATCGTATCGCGCGTATACTCGTCTGCCGCTCCTCCGTATACTTCCAGTCGCTGAATCGCTGCTCTTTCTTCGCCGGCGATTTTCACTCCGGTTTTCCACATATCATGCGTCACAGAACCAACGATTAAGCCTCTTCTGGAGTCCGGCTCAAGAACGGCCGTAACTTCGTAGCTTTCCAGCTGACTGGGCATGACGACTGATTCGTAACGTACCCACTTGTCGTTATCGAATGGAACGAGCAGCGCCCTTAGCTCCGCTGCGCCTGTCCCCAATGTAATCGCCGATGATCCTAGCGCTGCATCGACCGTCAACGGCGACATATAGTTCGTCTCCAGTGCTTCAGTTCCCCCCTCCAACTCGACTTGAACGAAAAAATAGGGCGTTGTTTCATACATCCAAAATGTTTGTCGCATGACCGGAAGCGCCTCAGCGGTATGAATGACGGAAAATTGGCAGCCAGAACCGAAACCATCGTGGAGCGTTCGAACACCTCCATCGTCCAATCTGTGCTCCGTGTATTCGGTTGATCGAACTAGCTTCTCTCCGAGCTTCGCTGTGCTGTAAGCGCCAGTCAGTCCGCTGCCGGAAGACCATACATAATCAGCCAAACCACTCGTCAAATCGATTGTAATTCGGCACGCTCCATTTTCCCCAATCACTTGCCCATTGGGCGTTTGAATCCTGATTTCGGATGCCATCGATAAACCCGCTCCCTTCAATATGAATAGCTGATAGAAGAAACAAGGGAGGCCGGATCATGCCCCGGCCTCCCTGAATCGCATCCTTATTTCCAAAGATCCGTGCGTTTCTTATAGTTGTCGCTCAAAATTTTCTCCACTTTCTCGTCGCCGGCTGCCTTCATGTCAGCAAGCATTTTATCGAACAGAGCAGCTGCATCGGCTTCGCTCTTAGAAATAATGATTTTGGTAATCGTTTGGTTCATAATATCCGTAACCTTTTGGCTGACTAGCGCATCAGGTGTGCCGCCGGCTGGGCCCAAGTTGTCGTATACAGATGTATCCCACACCGTATCGGACAAATTCTTGAGCGCCATCTGGTCAATCTCACCGCGTTGGTAACGGCCTGGCAAATCGAATGGCGTCCCATCGGAGCCTTTGCCGTTCTTGACGAACCAAGTCCATTTACGGATACCGGTTTTCTTCGCATAGTTATCCCAATCGTCTTTAAATCCTTGGAGCACTTCCGGACGCGGCGTATGTTTGCCATCCTTCATATCCCAGTGCACACCCTCGATACCCCACATGAGCAGGTACTGGCCTTCTTCGCTTGCCAGGAAGTCGATGAGCTTCATCGTTCTTTCAGGATTTTTGTTCGTCTTCGTAATCGCGATTGCATCCCAGCCGAGCGTGCTCTTAGGCCCTAATGTAGTCTTAGACGGGTCGACGCCAGGTCCTACAAGTTTGTAAGGATACATCTGCTTTTCGGGTCCGCCTGATTTCTTAAGCACGCCATTAGGCGTACCGAAATCCCAATAAGCGCCTGGTGTTGCAAAGACGAGTCCGTTAGAAATTTTTTGCTCCCATGTCTGCTTCTTGTTGACTGGCCATTCCGGATCGATTAAGCCTTCGCGGTACAGTTTGTTCAAATACAGCAGCATATCCTTATACTTTGGATCTTTCACATCGTACTTCAGCGTCCCGTTATTCTCATAAAAGGCCTTCATCCCCCACATGCCTTTAAACGTTCCAAGCACGGCACTCATATTCTCACCGTTAAACGACATCGGGAAGACGTCTTTGCCGTCGACTTTACCAAGCTTTGATTTAAAATCTTTTAACAGCGTTTCGAATTCGTCCGCCGTGAACGGCTTCCCACCCTCAGCCTTGTCAGGAGCGATTTGCTTAAGCCAATCCATTCGCATGCTCATGCCGAATACCGGTTCGTTCTCTGGACCGTACCAGTTGGAAAGATAGTAATTCTTTCCGTCGGTGAACCGTGTCTTCTTCAAGGTGTCACCGTACATTTTTTTCACATTGGGACCGTATTTCGTAATCAGATCATCCAGTGGAATGATCGCCCCAGCAGCAATATATTTGCTGACGATATCGCCTCCACGATCCATCAGGACGACATCCGGCAGATCGCTGCTGGCGAGCATTAGATTCAGTTTCTCCGCAGGATTTCCCGTCGGCTGCTGAATTTCGATCGTAACCCCCGTGCGTTTCGTAATTTCCTTGGCAACCTCATTCGTAAAGACATCGCCTGTATTTTTATCAAAAAACGTCAATTTAATCGGCGTTGTATCGTTTGCTTTGCTATCCGCTGTAACAGCTGGATTCTCGCTGGACGAAGCCGTGTTTTCCTTCGTGGAGCAGCCTGCGATGACAGAACCCATTAGTACCGTTGAAAGCAGCACGTTGAACGTTTTCCTTGTTTTGAACATAGAACTATTTCCCCCTTGACTCATCATGATTGTTTACTGCAAATGCATGGCTTCATGCAAGATCCGCTCCAAACCACCGCCTTTCATAAATAAAATGCTCAACTCAATTACGCTTTCACCGCTCCTACGGTCATGCCTTTGACAAAATACTTCTGCAGGAACGGATATACGACGACAATGGGCAGCGTCGCGACAATCGTTGCTGCCATCCGGATCGAATCCGACGATACAGCAAGACGTTTCGCTGAATCGGCCATCTGCTGCGCATCCGACACCATCGTTGACGTCTGATATTGGTTCAAAATTTTGACAAGAACAGCCTGCAGCGTCTTCAGCTCCGGTTTATAGGTGAACACGTAGGAATCAAACCATGAATTCCAATGGCCGATTGCAGTAAACATCCCTATCGTAGCCAGCACCGGAAGCGTCAATGGGAGCACGATTTTGAGGAAGATTTGCAAATCGTTCGCACCATCCATTTTCGCAGATTCATCCAATTCCCCAGGCAACTGCTGGATAAACGTGCGCACCAGTATCATGAAAAACACATTCATTAGACCTGGAGCAATATATACCCAGAACGTATCAATGAGGTGTAAACTTTTCAAAATCATATAGTAGGGAATTAAGCCGCCGCCGAAGTACATCGTAAATATGAAGAAAAGCGTAAAGAACTTTCCTCCGACCAAATCGCGTTTGCTGAGTGGATAAGACAGCAGGCTTATCACGAGCACAGCGAGTGGCGTACCGATCAGCGTACGTGCAACGGTCACTTTGACCCCATTCAAAATTTCCTGATCGGTTAAAATCTGCTGGTAACTTGATAAGGAAAATACCCTCGGCCAGAAATAAATGCCGCCCCGAATCGTATCCTCCGCACTGTTCAAAGACAGTACAAGGATGTTCCAGAATGGATAGAACGTCACAATGAACACCACTATGAGAAATGCATATACGAATCCGGCGAAAGCGATATCACCACTGGATTTAGTTCTCATCCAGACCCACCCTTTCCAGTCTACTCTGGCTAAAATAATGATTGCTGATTCATCCGCTTGGAGAGCGAATTAACGCTGACGACCAAGATGAAGGCGACGAGTGATTTGAACAGCCCGACAGCAGCCCCGTAAGAGAACATGCCATTTTGCAGCCCGTAACGGTACGTATACGTATCGATGACGTCGGAATATTTCAAGATCGTATTATTTTGTAGCAAATACTGCTGGTCGAACCCGGCGTTCAAAATGCCCCCAATCGCCAGAATGGCCAAAATCACAATCGTCGGACGCAAGGACGGCAGTGTAACATGGAACATTTGGCGCATCCTGCTTGCTCCGTCAACCCTCGCAGCTTCATATAGTTCGGGATTAATCGCGGATATGGCAGCCAAATACATGATCGCATTAAACCCCATATCTTTCCACATGTTGGATACGGCAATGATTCCCCAGAAATAATGGCCATTTTGAAAGAATTGCACCGGTTCATCCGTGATATGCAGTACCACCAAGAGCTTGTTGATAAGTCCCTGCGATGAAAGCAGTGTGATGATGATGTTCGCTGCAATAACCCAAGAAATGAAATGAGGCAAGTAGGATACCGTTTGCACCACTTTTTTGAACAAACCCGTCTTCACTTCGTTGATCATCAAGGCTAACAGAATGGGTGCAGGGAAACCGACCAATAGTGACAAGAAACTTTGCGCAATCGTATTACGCATAATGATATAAAAGTCTCCGCTTGTAAAAAAGTACTGAAACCATTCGAAGCCGACGAACTTGCTTGTAAAGAACTGTTGGAAAAAGGACCCCCCGCCAGGCGAGTAATTGATAAATGCCATGTACAACCCGAACATCGGCCCATACGAAAATAACAAGGTGGTGATGAAAGCAGGCAGCATCATCAAATATAAATATTTCTGTCCTTTCATCCTTTTGAGTGACGCTTCCATATGTACAACCCGCCTTTTCCAGGTGCTGCGGCGGCCGAGCCGCTCATCAGCTCCATAATCTTTGGTATGATTTCATTATAGGAATGGGCCAGGAACAATTCTATACAAGCATTTTCAGAATCATATTCCAAAATAACACATCTGACGGGAAGTCATTGTTTATTTGTGTTATACGTTCTACAATAAATGAGAAAACATGCGTCTAGAGAGGTGGTAACGCTTTCAATGTTTAGTATCCTGCTGGTAGACGATGAAAAAATGGAACTCGAGATGCTAGCCCATTATATTCGTTGGGAAGATATGGGGATTCGTGTTGCTGGAACCGCGAAAAACGGGCGAGAAGCCCTTCAGCGCATGGAAGAGCTTCGCCCTGACATTATTTTGACGGACGTACGTATGCCGATTATGGACGGATTGGAATTCAGCAGACGGGCCAAGCAGATCGACCGCAACGTTCAAATCGCTTTTCTAAGCGGGCATGATGAGTTTCACTACATTAAAGCGGCTTTGTCTGTGGAAGCGATCGGCTATTTGCTAAAGCCACTCGATATGGAGGAGCTCCATAATCTGATGGATAGAGTCAAACAGAAATGCGAAGAAATTAGCATTTCTTCGCAAACCTCAGGCGTACTCAAGGAAACGTATTTGCGAGAGCTTTTCTTGGAAAACAATCCTAAGATTAGAGCGCATTGGATTGAGAAATTACAGCTCCTGCCGTCTCCAATACCGGCGAGCAGTTTCTTTCAAATTTTATATATAACGGCTGATACTTTCAGCCAACCTGGCATGGAAGCTGTGATGCCGATTCGCCGATTCGTAAAGACGGAGATGTCCGGTGCCTTTCTCTGTCAAATCAAGGAAGGCACCTTCGCCATTCTCTATTGCCGTAAGCTGGATGCATCATCCAAAGAACTCTACGATTTGGCGGAGCAGTTGCTTGAGCATGCAAGCGACAGCAGCAGCGGAGCCACGCTCTCCATCGGCGTTTCCAACGTCGGTATGGGGATAGAAAGTCTGTACGATTTGTGCGCAGCCGCCAAGCAAGCGAATGCGAGCAAATTCTATCTCGGCTTAGGTACATGCATAATGGCCGATCAAACGGTCGTTCCGGTGTACGAAGAAGTGAATCCTGAAGCGGCCATTACTTCGATTTGCCACGCCATTGCTCACCTGCAAGAATCAACGGCTATCGCTGCGATTCAAAGCTTTTTTGCAACAATGCGCAATTCAAGGATCGATCAGGATCTGGTAGGCTCCACCTCTCTGCGTTTAGTTACGGCCATTGAGCAGCACTTTGCCAATATCATTGGAGGGGGGTCCGTCCATTCCATGTATGTCGATGATTGGAAGCGGATTGCGAGATATGCAACGATCTACGAAATCGAAGTGCACATAACGGACGTATGCCTTTCAATACTTGCCTTGATGAAGGACAAAGATAAGGACAAAAACCTGCATATCGTTCATGAAATTACAAATCTGATTGACCGAAGCTTCAGCATGCAGTTGACCATTGAGGACATTGCCAAGAAGGTGTATCTCTCCCCCAATTACGTACGAACCCTTTTTAAGGAAAAAACCGGGGAAACGATTCTTGAATATTTGACGCGTATGCGAATTCAACATGCGGCTGAGCTGCTCAAGGACAAATCCAAAAAAATTCATGAGATTTCTGCAGCAGTAGGCTACGAGAATGTCTCTTACTTTTGCTCTGTGTTTCAGAAATTCAAAGGGACGACCCCTAACGAATATCGCAAAAAACTTTTATGATACAAGGACGATTGCCAATGCCATTCCGGTTTATAGCCAAAACATTTCTCAATCTCAGCCTGCATAGCAAGCTGTTTACGGTCTTTTGCATCGTCTCGATTCTTCCGTTGTTATTTTTCGTTAAATATTCGTACGACACGACCAAACGGGAGCTAACGGCGCAAGTTTACACGAATATGATCGCAACGACAGATCAAATTAACGCTAACTTGGAAACCAAACTTGATTCCTATTCAAAAATATCCGCCTCCATCTATTTGGACAGCACGCTTCGGTTGCTGCTTACCAAAGATTATACCGACAGTACGGACTACCTGGACTCATATACTTATTTTAATAATGTCATTAACAACGTACTGGCCACGAATCCCGACATTCGTACAGTCTCCATCTACACGAACAACACGACATTTCCAGCTGACAGCGTGTTTATTAAACGGATTGACGATGCAGCCAAAGCAACAAGGTGGTACGAGGCGATCAGCCATACGTACGGGAATGTGACATACAGTGTATCTTCGAATACGACGAATCCAGAACCGATCTTCACTCTGGCGCGTCTGCTCAATAACAACAGCCTTAACTATCCTTACGGTATTCTTACGTTCAATATTGCCGAAGCCGAAATTTATAGACTCATGGCAAAGGAAGACAAACAAAAAGATATTTATATCGTTGACGAGAACGGGACGATCTTGTCTAATCAGAATAAGTCGCTTTTGAATCAAAATATAACCCAGCTAATTCCCGGCACGTTCGGGGTAAGCAAGTCCGGCAGCTTCGACAGCGTGTACAACGGCGAGAAATCCTTCGTCGTCTACAATACGATTCAAAACGGCTGGAAGACGATCTCCGTCATCCCGTACAAGAGCTTCATTACGAACGCGCAAAACGCCTCCAAGCGAATTCTGTTCATCGCACTGGGCAGCATGGCCATTTCTATACTGTTGATTTACATCACGGCGCGGTTTTTCACCAAGCGGATCGAGTCGCTGCTCCATGTCATCAGGCGGATAGAACGGGAAGATTTTAATGTCAAAATGAGATTTATGGGGCATGACGAGATTGGTCAGCTGTCCTTCGCGTTTCAAAAAATGACTAGCCGCCTGAAAGAACTGATCAACGAGGTCTATAAGAAAGAAATTTCAAAAAAAGAAGCCGAAATGAACATGCTGCAAGCCCAGATTAATCCGCACTTTTTGTACAATACGCTGGCCTCGATATCAGCGCTGGCCATCAAACACCAAGACAATACCATTAACGAAATGGTCTCGCATCTCGCCAAGTTTTACCGTATTTCCTTGAACAAAGGCAAAATGATTTTGCCAATCAGCGAAGAGATCAAGCTGACCAAGTATTACATTGCCATCCAGCAGAACCGGTTCGAAGGACTGCTTCGGCTTCATTATGTGATTGACGAGTCGGTGCTTGTGTACCAGACGGTCAAGCTGGCGCTACAGCCTTTTGTCGAGAACGCCATTAATCATGCGATCTGGGACGACGAACTGGGCATTAATATCATTATTAAAGCCTATAGAGATGATCGGGATATTTATTTGGAAGTAATCGACGACGGGATGGGTATGCGACCTGAAACGCTGGAACGAGCTTTGAATAAAACCGACAATGTATCTGGATATGGGATTACCAATGTAGATCAGCGGATTAAACTGGCATTTGGCGACGAATACGGCGTTACACTGTACAGTAAGTTCGGTGTCGGCACGAAAGCACAGATTCGCATACCGCTGCACGGTACTAGCTCATAGAGATGTTATTGCGCAAACTTCATCAATAATAGAATCAAAATCCCCTATTTCACGAACCATGTTCGTCAAATAGGGGATTTTTGATTCTCATTTATTTGTTTGCATGTTGGATGAAGTAATCAATGTCGCCGATGAGGATCGTGGAAAACGGTTTGCTGATCTTTTTGCCCGTTAAAGCTTCGACGAAGATGCGTAGTGCCTTTAACTGGCGAACCGTCGCTTCTTTATTGCTGCTTCGCACAATTGCTTCCACTTTGGCCAGCAGTTCCTTCCCTCTGTCCGAAATCGTGATCGAACCGTTCGCAACGCCGATGTTAATTAGATCCATGAAATGATTGGTATCGATCTTCACCTGCAGCGCATACGTATTCGATGTCACATTCCCGGCCAAATCCGTTGCGGTTATATCGATAAGGTGGTTCCCGACAGTTAATGTTGCAGGATCGGCTTTTATCGGATTGCCAGCGGTTTTGTTATCCATTTGAATGGTGCTACCGCTAATGCCACTTAACGAATCTGTGATTTGAACTGGAAGATTCAACGTATCCGTTTGCCAAATCGTTAGTGGCTCCGTCATCTGGATCACTGGCGCTGTCCGGTCGATGCCGACTGTTATATGCTTGGTTTGCTCCACATTGCCGTATCTGCCTGTCGAACGATAGTCGATGCTGTACTCGCCCTCTGCGGATAACGTCACAGGCCCTTTAACCGTCACCCAGTCTCCTTCACCAAGCCTATACTCAGTCTTAAGGACGGTGCCTCCCAGTTGATCCTCTGCACTAAATGTCATCGTAACGTTCTTGTTCGTAAAAGATCCTGAACCACTGATTCCGTCTAAAGCAACGCTCGTCACAGGAGGCGCAAGGTCCAGCTGAAGCTTGAAAAGCTTTGACTCGGCTGGCTGCAAAGATATGTCAAGGGTATCACTCACCCTATCTTGAGACCTTGTCCATAAATCCGTCCGAAGATAAGAACCAACTCCCGTTATGCCTGCACGGTCCAAATGGATGGTCTTCACTGCTGAGGAAGCAGCATTGTAGTTGAAGACGGCCAAATAATAAGTGCCATTGTGATTCAACACGAAGGTGTCAGCCGCACCTGCACCGGTATTCCCTTCAATCGCTTGGAATGCTTTGCCCAGCAAAGCGACTTGGTTGACCTCTTTGTTCGTGAGCAGCTCGTTCATATAAGCTTGAGCGGTCGTATTATGAACGTCATCAGAATTCAAAAAGACCGTGCCGGAAATAACGGAGGAATTCACTCTGCTGCGCGCTTCGTTCAAGGAGTTTGCTTTGGACAACACCATGTGATCAGGATCCGTATATGGATATATCGTGCCGTTCTGCCACCAGCCATACGTAAGCGAGTTCAGCTCATATTCCGTTTCACTGATTTTGCCGTATACATCGCATGAGATTCGACGGCTGTGTGCATATTGGCTCGGGAATATCGGCGCAATCGATTCGCTGATGAACATGCTGCCGTCAATAACGCTATTCACGTAAGCCATCCCTTGATTGTATGCCTGAATGCCAGTCGTCACGGATGGATCCGCATGTCTTCCTTCTAATGAACCGTGAGTTAAGAAATCCAGTTTGATAAATGTAAAGCCTAAGGACTTGAACTTGCCTAGGAAGTAGTCAATACGCGCCTTCGTTCCCGGGTGTGTCGGATCAAGCGCATAGGCGCCATCCAAAGTAGGAAGTACTTTTCCTGTACTGTCTTTTAATACAATGTCGCCATACGTATATGTACTATTCGTCCCTTCGACGGCCTGACTCATATCGTTGCCCCAGTAGACGAATGGCGCCCAATAAATGCCGGCTTCCTGGCCATTTCCCCGAATCGTCTTCACGGCATTTTGCAACTCGGTATCCGTTAAATTATCCCAATAAGAATCCAAATTAATGTATAGTGCTCCGCCGTTATTAAAATAATTATCTTGAAGATTTGTTTTAAAATAATTCGACGTCTCAATGACATCTTGGTAGGTTAGATTGCTGCCGAAGGCCCCCCAACTATTCCAACCAACCGGCACTTTATTGGCTACTGGACTATGGAAACTTAAGGGCGGTGTAATGACGGCATTCGCATGGCCGTATTCTTCAAGACCAGCACGGTAATCTGCAAAATAGCCAACAAACACGGTGGGTGAATTGATTTGTGTGCCGGATATACGGCCATGAGGTTCAACGTCATGTGTAATGTTAGAAGACGCTCCCCCGTATACCGTCAAGTTGTTCAATTTGTTATTATAACCGGTCCAGGCAATGCCCGTTTTCCAGGTATCATGAGTCACCGAACCGATTACGAGGCCACTGCGATTCGTATTATCGTAAATTGCAGTTACTTCATACCCCGTATTCGCCGTGTTGATCGATTGCGCCTTATACCGGATCCAATTATCGTTATCAAAAGGGACGAAAAGAACCCGGTTGTCTACACTACTCCCGATATCCACACCGCTGCTATTGTTCACCACGACAGGAGCCATGTTGTTCGTCGTCATGGGAGAAGTATTCACCGCTTTTAACTGAGCCAGGAAAAAGCTTTTCTCTTCATATAAGGTATAACTTTGATGTAGTTCAGGCTTACCGGACGATTCATTGATGACTGTGAACCTGATGCCGGTGCCGAAACCGTCATGAACCGGGACGATCGCAGCATCCGATAGCGTATGATGGGTATAACTCTTACTAGTGAGAGGTTGGGGTTGTTCCAGTTGCAAGCTGCCGTATACCCCTTTTACAATTTTGACGTTTTTCCAGGAATAATCCGCCAGACCAGTGTCCGTATGGTACGCAATTGAAGTCTCACCATTCGAAAACGTAGCGCCATACGTATAATGTGTTACGGTAATAGAGCCGTACTGTTTCGACTCGCCCGGCTCGCCGAGGCTGGCGTCGACGTTATCGTCATCTCCGGGAATCAGAACCGTCTTAGGACCAACCTCAATTTTGTCGATATCCGGGGAATACCCGTTTCCGTCAGCGAACAAAATGGTGTTGCTGCCCGCCGTTAAAGATAAATTCATCACATACTTACCGACCGTATCCCAATCGGCTGTTTTCGGAAAATCGAACGTTTCGATTTCTCCCCCGTTTACACTGACTTGTGAGGAACGAGGATCACCGGATAGATAAGAAACCGTTACTTGATATTTTCCAGCTGCTCCGACTTCTACGCCATTAAATTTCAGAGAGCTTCCTTGGTATAAATTTCCGACCTTCTTGCCTCCGGAACAATTGGTACAATCTGCTATGCTTGCCTTGCCCGCTAACAGGTTGGCTGAAGATTCCGCTTCGTAGGATATGATTTTCGTCGAAACTGCAATCTTATCCATATCTGGAGAGTAAGAATTACCGTCCGACAACAGGATTATGTTGCTTCCGGCCATTAAAGTGACATCGACGTCAAAAGTACCGACCGTATTCCAATCCGTCGTTTTCGGAAGGTCATACAGTTCGGACGCTCCACCGTTTACACTGACCTGAATGGACCTCGGATCGCCGGAAATATAGTACAATTTGACCGTATATATACCCGGGGCATTCGTTTGGATCTGATTAAATTGCAGCGAGCTGCCCTGATATAAATCGCCGACTTTTTTGCCTCCTGAGCAAGAACCGCAGCTCAACACGGTCGCTTTACCAGCGAGTGTGTTCACGGCTGACTCCGCCTCATACATTTGGGCAAATATCGGCTCCGAACCATCTCCATCACCGTCTCCGGGATTTGGATCTGTCGACGGAGCGACCTCGATCTTGTCGATATCCGGCGAATACCAGTTGCCGTCGGCGAACAGGATCGTATTCTTACCGGCATTCAGTTGCAGCATGATATCGAAGCTGCCGACTGTGTTCCAGTCAGCCGTTTTCGGAAAATCGTAGTTCTCTGCGCTACCACTGTTTGCACGGATGTTTACTGAGCGTGGATCACCAGAAATATACGATACCGTTACTTTATAACTTCCCTTCTCACTCACTGTAATTTCGTTAAATTGCAGCGTACTGCCTTGGTATAGGCCACCAACCTTCTTGCCGCCCGAGCATTCACCACAATCGGCGACCGCTGAGTTGCCGCTTATAGCATTTCCCGGTGCTTCCGCTTCGTACGTTTGGCTGTCCGCATAAGCCGTCTGAATACCGATTCCGGCGTTGACAGGAACGGCAACCAACAAAAGCATGAGCAACGCGAGCCATTTTGCAATCCTATTTCGCATAAAATCTCTCCTTTTCAAGGTGTGCAAACCCTTTCATATCCATTATAGGAATGAAGTTAGAGAGATCTCTACACGATTATTTTCAGAAATATAACGATAATTAACGATCTTTATAGCTCAATATCGGAATTCATCGCCATAAACTGGCTGGGCATAACTCCGACCATCGCCTTGAAAGACCGGCTGAATAAATAAATGCTCGAGAAACCCACCCGTTCAGCAATTGCGGTTAATGTTTGGCTCCCTTCAATCATATGTATTTTCGATTGCTCGATTCGAATATGTGTCAAATATTTATGGATTGTAATGCCAAGCTGATCTTTAAATAAAAACGATAAATGATTGGTCGATATTCCGACATGCTCACTTATCGTATGATTGTCCAGTTCCGGGTCCCAAAATCTTTCATTAATGAATTTGATGGTGTTTTCAATGAACACCCAGCCCTTCGTCATCTTCCCCTCTTTATCGTTGCTACTCACTTGGCCCTTCATAAAAAGAACTAATAATTCCAAACAAATCCCTTTAAGGACCAACGAATAACCCGATCTCTTAGCCAAAAACTCCTTCTGCATGATCAGGAATCTTTTCTTAAGCTCCAACCGGTCGGGAAGCGTTAGACGGGAAATGGGGATTGTAGATGCTAGCTGCATCTCCTTCTCTACCACTGATCTACGCTCTTCCGTAATTGTTTGGTCTTTCCAAGAGCTTCTTTCTTCGTCATAATACAAATCAAAATGAACGATATATTGAATCAATGGCACCTCTGACGTAGAGCGAATAATATGCGCCATGAAGGGAGGCATTAGGAGAATGTCCCCTTCCTTCACCTGATATTTGACCCCGTCCAAAAAGAATTCAGCTTCTCCTTGCTCGATATAAGTAAACACATGGTCATAATCCATCCATTCGCCCGCCAGAGAGAAGGATTTATGAATTTTGACCACTCTAACGAAAGGCGTCAAGTTATTCATCCATGTCTCCATGTACTTCCCTCCTGCAGAGTGATAATGAATGAGTGCCCATCATTTTCCAAGTATAACTGATGGGGATTCCTATTGACCAGAGCCGCAATGGCGGCGAGCTTCTCTTTTAAAACTCATGTCTCACTCCAGTCAAATAAAACACCGCTGTACTGATCCTTATTCAATCGGAGACCCTCGTAAGCATTCTTGGCTTCCTCCGGCTTCAGCACATGGCTGATTAAAGGTTCAATCTGCAACCGTTTCTGCTTCATCATCTCGAATACGATGCTCGAGTTTCTGACCAAAGAATGTTTGACAAACTCATTAGGCTCAATCGGATAACGCCACTCATGCGCCCCCTTGAACGTAATGCAGCCTTTGCCATATAAATGGCAGTAATTCAAAACTTCCGTCACATCTGTGTTATATTCACCGCGAGGACTGCCTAAGAAAATGATTTCTCCTAATTTCGCGATATAGGAGAGACTCTGGACCGCTACATAGGGGACACCCGTAGCCTCTATATGTGTAGAAACTCCCTTCCCATGAGTGATTTCAGCAATCCGTTCCTTCACAATGTCTTGTCCGCCATTCACGCCATAGATCATACCACAGTGCTCAGCAATTCGAAGTCGTTCCTCCGATAAATCTATACCAATCACAGTTGCGCCCTGAGTCTGAGCCAGTTGAGCGGCCATATTCCCTATTAGTCCAAGCCCAGTTACGCTAACATAATCCCCAAATTCAATATTCGAAACACGAATCGCCGTTGTTGCGACCGTTGCCATGCGAGTAAACGGCACCCATTTCAAATCCAGACTCTCCGGAACTTTAAGAAAGTTCCCCCTAACCGAAACAACTTCATACTTGGAGTGGCTCCCATAATGAAATACAACATCGCCGGGTTCATACCCCGTCACTCCCGCCCCCACTTCCATAATCTCACTTACCGCCGCATAACCTGGAATGTCAGGCATTTGGAACCAGGCTTCTTTTCCAGACAGCATAGCCAGTTCAGTCCCTGGACTGATTAATGTATAAAGCTTTTTGACCAGAACTTCCTCTCCGCCAATAGGTCCTGAGAAGTTCTCTTCCACCGTTTCAACCTGCCACGGATTTAGAAAAATTACTTTTTTGTTGTTCATCGCATCGAAACACTCCTTCCTATTGATCTCATTTTCAATATAAATGTTTTTACTTGGAGCGTCTTTGACATAAAACATGATTTTTTATCGAAAAGCACGATAAATAGAAAACGGAGCCCGCGAACCCGCGGTACTCCGTTTTTGTTGTTTGCTAATTCAGAATTTGGCTAGCAAGCATGGACAGATCCTGAATGTCTACCTTGCTATCGCCGCTCAGGTCAAATTTCTGCCATGAGCTCCAATCGGAATCTTTGGACGACTTGCCATAGGCTTGAGCCGCCAATGCCAGATCGCCGACACTAACCCTATTGTCATTGTTATAGTCGCCGCCAATTGGCTTAATGACCGAATTCAGGAACGTTTGCAGCGCCGTCTGTAGTTGTGCAGTCGCCTGATCCACCGCCGCCTGATCGGCTGCTGGGTTATTCGCAACTGCCTTGGCTTGATCGATCGCCGCCTGCAGCGTAGCCTTCGAGCCTGCCGGATAATCGCCGACTCCGCTACCTTCCGACGCTTGGTCATGCTTAGCCTGGGCATCCGAAATCAACGCATTCAGAGCCGACTTATCTACTACCGCCTGCTGCTGAATGCTCAGGCTGTGGCTCACGCCTGTGAGCGACGTCTCAACGCCGCTTGCATCCGCCGTAACCACCTTGCTTAGCAGGATCGACGTATTCCCCTCCGATTCCGGCTTCGCCCTTAGCCTCAGCTTCAACAGATCCCCGTTCGGATCTGTCTGCTTGGCGCCAAGATGAACACCCAGCACGCGCAGCTTGCCGTCCACCAGCTTCTGATTAACGATGACGAATTGCTCGTCGGCCATCGTGATAGGGTCGTATACCTGCTCCACGACCGTCGGATCGAACTCGAAGGTCAGATCCTGCGCTATGACTCCTGACTCTAGATCCTTCCCGCTGTAAATCAGCTCGAACGTTTCACCAGGCCGGACCGTGGCCGGACCCGTTAGCTTGATTTTACTCTGGGTATTAGGCGCCATCGTCGGGACCGCAATGTCGGTCCTCTTGGACGGCAGCCTAGCCTCGTCGCCTAGATAGAAACTGGCGAAGCCCATCTGATCGTAGCCGGTGTTCTTGTTCGCCACTCCGCTGCGGTACATCGGGTCGTGCATCAGCGTGCGGATACCGTACTCCGTCGGTGATAGGGTTGTGACGATGGCCAGACGGTTGTTGCTGCCTCGGAGAATGAGCTCCTCGCGCCAATCACCGAACATGTCGGCCTTGAGTGTTGGTGTGCTTTTATTGCCGGTCGACGTGAGGCCTGTCGCGAGATAGGGTGAGGTCGCGAAAGTCAGGTCGTTGACCGTACTGATAGTTGCGCTGCTGACAGCCATGGCCGTCAAGCCGCCACCGAACCAGATGGCGTTCTGGCCGCTGCCCAGGTTTCTGCTGCCGTTCAGGAGCTCGCCGGTGATCATACTCCTGGCGCCATTCTCCGAATATCCTTGCGCGCCTGGCCAGCGGTTAGAGAAGTTGCCCGCCACTGCGCCCTCGGCGTCGCTGCCAGCGTATACACCGAAGATAAGCGAGTTTTCATTGATAACCTCGCCCTGCTCGTTAAGCCGTTTGCCCTTCATCGGGTCGTGGGCCTCCGGGCCGGGCATCCAGCCGTAATGCTTGCCGTTTCGGATGTCGTCCAAAAGGTGCTCCTCGCTACCTGACCACATTCTGATGCTGTTGTCCTTGTCGACCGGGAGCAGCGCGCTGCGGTCACCGTGGCGGAGAGGTGCCCACAGGTTCAGCGGGTTGCTGCGCACCGCGTCGGTGCCGAATTCAAAGCTGTCAGCTACCGGAGGGATGCTGTTCTGCCCCTCGATTGTGGGCATGATATCGCCATTAAGTACCTTGGGCAGGATCATGGTCTTGTCGGAATTCAGACCGAGGACCATGGCTTTCATCACGATCTCATCCCGACCGTCGCCGTCGAGGTCGGCGGTTTGGGTTTGATGGTTACCACGGTTCTGGTAGTCGTAGGCGGTGCCACCCAGAGCCCAGTACCGCGGGTCAGCCGAGTCGAAGCTGGCCTGGAGTCTGACTTTGCCGTTCACGATATTGAAGGCGGCAAATGTCGTCCTTGCGTAGTAGCCACGCTGGGAGACTGCGTATTTGTTAACGCCGTCAAGAGCGGCTACGATGCCGAGGTAGCGGTTGGCGCGATTGCCCTGCGCGTCGCCCCAAACGGCGGCCTTCCAAGGATGCTCAAGCCAGTAGGCTTCTTTCTCGGCCATTATCTGTGCTTTATAATCACTTGCCGAACTACCAGCGCCAGGGCCGGGGAAGGCCAGATAAGAGAAATTGCCGCGCTGGGATTCAGGCGTCATGGCCCAGTTCTCGCCGTCGACACTGCCCTCGTAAGGGAACGGATATTTGGCGCTGTCCACGAGCACGCCTTTACCAGCATCATCGTCCCACTTATAGGCCGAGAAAAACTCTTGGTCGTCTTTGGCGGGGCCGATCGGGCCAACGTGATAGGTCTTAATCCACCGTTTGATTGTCGGATCATTGACTCCGTCGTTGCCGCCTCCGGCTATCGGGCTGCGGTAAGAGATGGTGAAGCTGTTAAGGAGAGACCAATAGTTGTCAAGGGCCTGTTCGTTGCCCGTGGCGAAGTACTCCTTGAACTTGTCCGTGGTCGCGTTAAGGCCATTCTCGCCTCCAACGACGGTGCTCAGAGTGTCCGGATATATGACGGACTGCGACTCATCGTCCCAGTTACCAATACGTGTGCCTAAGGCAGTCTTGAGCATTAGCTCGGCCTTGCCGTCACCATCAAAGTCTTCGCTGAACATCGTAGTCTCGTGGTCATTGGCCGCTCTAACGTTATAGCCCATGTCGACACGGAACAGCAGGGTTCCATCCAACTTGTACACGTCTATGTACTCAGGAGCGGTTAAGTTGTTACTGCCGCTGAAGATCGGTTCAGAATACATGGGGTCTTGCTGGGTACTGCGCCATTTAACGACGATCTCGTATTCGCCGTCGCCGTCAAAATCGCCCACTGTCATGTCATGGGTGGAGTAAGCGGAGCTCTGGGATGTGTATATCGCGCCAGTACTGGTTTTCGCGTAGGCCAGCTTGGCGCCATTGTCTAGTTCCTCGACGTACTTTATGAACTTGGCCTCCAGCTCAGTGTACAAGGCATCGCTGACGATGCCATCGGTCCCAAGGGAATTGGTAGGCTGCCACGTTTCATGGTTGTACCCGTTCAGCTTGTCGACCCATCCGCTCAGATCTGTCACGCTGACCGGGGTCTTGTTGTCATGCGGCTCGCGGAAAGCCTTGAGCAAATCCATGTCGACAACATACCAGTGCTGGCCGCCCGTTCCGGGGATAACCATGTTAGCCGTGTTCAGATTGGTGCCCGGGCCGAACCTATTGCCTCGGTACATGAAGTGCGCGAGCGGCACTGGGGCAGGGGCTGGCTTCATCGGGATATATTGCACGGCGCCTCTGCCAGCCTGCCCCGCGCTTCCTGCCAAGGCCGACAACATGGGTACGGACATCCCCTGTCTCAAACCTTCAACGCCGCTACTGACAGGTGCTACCTCATAGATGGAAGTTAAGAGGCCATTTGGGTCGGTGTAGTTAGATGGTGTGACGTTTTCTTTTACAATGCCGGGGTTTGTCTCGTAGTTACTCTCGGGCTGTACATTCCGGGGTGTGATCGTGGTAATCTTCACAAAATCTGCTTCACCGTCTTTCCGGTAGACGTTCCAAGAGAGGCCATCGGGCTCGTCTCCCAGGAAGCGCCAGCTCAGGAATATGCCGCCTGTGACCTGGGCAGCGACCAAGCCGCGTGTCAGATACTCCATTGGTCGCAGACTGCGCCCTGCGTCATCAGCCGATGCCGGGACGCTGAAGGTCAGCAGGGACAGGCACATGGCCAGCGCCAGGGACAGAGATACGAGTTTTTGCATTGTCTTTTGCATGATTTGTTTTCCTCCTTTAACAAATGTTGATGTGTCAACGGGTTGATCCGTTGTAGAGTGCCAAAAAAAGTTTATTTGGAAGCGCTTACCATAAATGTTTTATATCATGTGAAACTATTCCAACATACGGGTACTTTACGTAGATCATGATGGAAAGTAGTAAATGAAAATTCGGCGTCATTACTCGGAGTAGGTGGGCTCGCAGCATTATCTGCCTCATTTGGATAGCCATTCATACTCTATAGATTTGCAACCAATCGACTCACCCCCCCTTTTATTTCATTTCGCCAGTAAACCACCAGAATCGCTGCGATATCCAGGTAATCCCACCTTACACTACGTGTCAGTCAAGGGGTAGGTTAAAAATCATACCTGTTTGTTCAAAAAACAGAGATGTTAACTAATGCCCTTACTTAAACACAGAAGACACTGTACCATTTAGGTCCGTGTCTTCTTAAACTTGATTTTGCTCGCGTTCTACAACGTCTCCGTATTAAGTGTGAATCCTTCGATCACGGCGTCTTCGTCAACCTCGATCAAGATACATCGTTTCCCTTGATAATTCACCTGTTTCACGTACTTTAAATCTTGCGGACTGATCGTAATCGTGGCTACCTTCGTATCAATCTTAATTGATTTCGAAGTGAACTTCGGAATGACGCTGCTCGCTTTGATTTCGTAGTTTTTGTCGTCGATGACATTCTGGAATGCTCGTTCCACCTTTTCCCTCGTCACGTCCTCCACACCGCTCACCATCAGCATGCGTTCCACATCTTTATAATCCAGCTTCGGAGGCTCTTCCTCCTCGTTGGATTCGATGACCCGATGAATTTCCTCGTACACTTGAGCGATCGTTGCCGCATCCAGTTGTTCTCCCGCTACTTCCTTCACGATATCCTCAAAAATGGCTCTCTCTTCTAACGCCGTCACGGTCATCTCGGCATTTAAGACTTGCTCGATGAAGGCCACATTGGGTTCATTCGCTCTCCCTGAGCAATATAGAATGCGATTTACGTCAGAATAGTTGTCCGTCACGCTAGGGTAGAAAAAACCTTGCTCTGGCGTGTTTAATTTGATGATCGGATCTACGAAGACATTATACTTAAATTCCCTCTCGACATAATCAAACATGAGCGTTTTCCGCTGTTGCTCTGTGGAATTCACGCTGCACAAAATGAACAAATTCGCGAACATTTCGTCCTTCTCGCTCTGTTCGGCTTCATCGTTTCTCGCCTTGGTCGGTCTAGAATATTGCCCGCGGACGAAAGTAATCACCGTATCCTGTTCGTATACGGTATCCACCAACATTTTGTCCACCAACAAGAGCATTAAATCCTGCCATTCTTGCGCATTGCCGGTTATCAAACCTTGATGGAGAAGCACCTGCGTAGGCTCTTCCGCTTCCTCCTGAAATTTTAACTCGAACATCTTCTGATCTAATTCGCCGGTCAGCAGTTTTTTGAAATTGGCCATATATAATTCCTGCTTCTCCCTGTCCAATAGGGCGAACGGCTGGCGCTCATAATGGTAGATCTCATTGCTTTCCTTCATGATATACACGTTAAAAATATCGAAAAGTTTAAGCATCTCGTGATCCAACTTAAATTGCTTGCGAATATGCGCGATTTCTTTTTTCATCATGATCCTTCGGTCAACTCCTGTGCTTTCCTATCACTTGGATGAACTACTTCTGTATGTTAATTCATTATGATTAATTACTCAACAACTTTAAGAGAATCCATGCTAAATCATCCAAAAATGTGAGTCTCGGTAATTCGTACATATTCTTGGATGCGCTTGGCAATCGAAACACAAAAATATCTTTATTTTTCCAAAGAATATGATACTATCATTATGTCAAGTCAGATTACATGACATGAACAGCAAGAGAAAGTGGTGATCACATATAAAAAAATAAGAAATTTTGTTGTGTAATCCAGTATTTTCATTTTATGTGTAAGATTAATTAACGCAGAATTCGTCAATATCAGACATTTCCGTCCTTATTAAGAGGGTGATCAACTACATAACCAACAACAAGTGCAGCGGTTAAGGAGCAACGAATCTATCATATGATCGTAGGAGGCTATCCACTTGAAGAGAAAATTGTTAATGAAGTCGATCATTGTTATGGCGTTCTCATCGTTCCTAATCGGCACCTTGAGTCCTCCGTTGACTTATGCAAATGATATGAACCCCCGGAAAAGCGCATGGACTGAAGAAACCGCTCCAAAAGAAGAGGTTCTTCAAATCTCTGCACAAAATCAGTCATCCGAGAAAGCACAAAAACCTCCAGTCACCCATGCAAAAAACGATTATGTCAACGATCGTATCATTGTGAAATATAAAAAAGGCTTTAGCTCTCTATCCTCAGCGGCAATTGCTGCTAGCCGCATTCAGAATAGAGTGACGCTCGGCAGCATTGACGCAGAGGTCATGCAGCTTACCCCATCTACAGATATTGAACAGCTACTCGCAGAATTAAACAAAGATTCGAATGTTCAGTATGCAGAGCCTGACCACAAGGTTCGTCCGGCCAGCCTGCCAAACGATCCGTACTTCCCGAAGCAATGGGGACTTCACAACACCGGCCAGATCGTGCCTTATAACTACAACAACCCTTATCTAGAAGGGCGCGAGGGTCTGGTGGGCCTTGACATCAAGGCACCTGAAGCTTGGGAGATTACGAAGGGCAGCAGCGATGTTGTCATCGCAGTGATTGATACAGGGATTGCAAGCAACCATCTGGATTTGAAGGACAGTCTATGGACCAATTCCAAGGAAATTCCAGGCAATCAGAAAGATGATGATGGTAATGGTTATATCGATGATGTCTCCGGATGGAATTTCTTTGGAAATAACAATCAGATATACAGTGAGCTTGACGGCGATTTGCACGGTACGGTGATAGGCGGAATTATTGCTGCATCGAACAATAACGAGACAGGCATTTCCGGCATCGCACCGAATGTCAAACTGATGCCGCTCAAATTCATTGGACCCGAAACGGGGGCAGTATCCGATATCATTAAGGCAATTGCCTATGCGGAGAACAAAGGCGTGAAGATCGCCAATTTAAGTATCGAAATGGAAGAATATAGCCAAGCGCTGAAAGATGCGATTGATGCCTCTTCTATGTTGTTTATTACCGCTGCGGGCAATGGTGGATACAATAATGATGGTTATCCTGCTTATCCATCTTCCTATGACAGCCCCAATATTGTTTCCGTGACATCCGTCACCAACGAAGGACAGCTTTCCGCGATCGGAAATTATGGATTCAAGTCTGTTGACGTTGCGGCTCCTGGTGACGCGATCGTAACGACAATTCCGACGAATAATCCCGGGCTTGGCGCTGAGATCTATGATCCTGTTTTGAATGACAAAGTCGTTTTTAACGGGATTGGCTTTGAGTATATCCCGAATGGTCAGGAAGATGATGAGGAGGACGAGGGCTTCGCTGCATCTAAGGATTCCTTCAACTACCGTCAAGATGTATTCGACAGAGCGATGGAGTATCTGGGTGTTTCCAAGTTCAATGCTGACTCAAAAATCCTTCTGGTTCAGGATGATCTCTCCAATATGTCTCCGATAGCAAGCGTGAATAGGCTTCCGATCTATGAAGAGCTACTCAAGGATTATGCAGGTACGATCACGCATGTTCAGGCAGCTGTTAACGGAGGAGACGGTCCGACAGCTGAAGTGATGAAAAATTACGATGCAGTCATCTGGTTTACGGGTATGGCTGACCGATTGTCCGTTTCGAACTTGACGGCAGAAGACCAGAAGCAATTAACGGAATACCTCACGAAGGATAGCGGTCATATCCTGTTTTCAGGTAACAATGTGCTCAATGGTTTTGACGAGAGAGGTGGCACTAATGGAGAATCTAGTATCGTCGAGAGCGATTTTGTGAAAAACGTTCTTCACTTTCAATGGGTGGAACAACACGATTACAGTTATGCCGAAGGCATGCCGGATACGATTTATGCGAATATGAAGTATCCGCTCGAAGAGGATAGGGACAGTTACAATGTCATTTTGTCCAGAGATCCTTCGATCACGAAAATTAATTTGAACTACACGAATTCTGACTTTTATGAAAGTAATTACGAGATTCTGAGTGGTACCTCGATTGCGGCTGCTCACGCTTCAGGCGTTGCAGCACTCGTGCTTAGTCAGGATCCTTCTCTAAGTGCTGTCGCGATTAAGCAGCGAATTATTAATAGCGGTACGCGCCTTAGCTCCTTAACAGGATTCGTGGCTAGTGGCAGAATGATTAACGCCTATAAGGCACTAACAGACGACGATATCCCAGGAACGCCGTTCTTCGGCGAAAGTGTTACTAACCAACTGAATGACAAGAGCGACGCGAATGACGTTTACTCGTTGGAATTGAATGCGGGGGACAATGTCAACATTTCATTGACAGGCGACAATGGCACTGATTTTGATCTTCTCTTATATCCGCCTGATGCCAAGACCATCTATACAAGCGGCAACTTGCTTGCCTATTCAGAAAATCAAGACACCTCCACAGAAACTATCACTTACAAGGTAACAACGAGCGGTACTTATTATGTGAATGTATATGCCTATAAGGGCAGCGGCAGCTATACGCTTACAGTCAAAACTGACAACCAGATCGGTGGCTATGAAGAATCAAGCCCTTCATTGGTATTTATTGGCCCATGGTCAACACTCAACAATAGTGCATTTTCAGGCAAAAGCGCGAAACAAATCAATGAAAAAGGCAAGGTTGAATTTTCATTCCAAGGTAATTATTTCTCTTGGATAGGCTTGAAAAATGAAAATCAGGGTATTGCCGATGTGTTCTTTGATGGTGTGAAAGTAGCCTCCCCATCCTTGTACAGCCCTACTGCACTAAGCAAACAAGTGATCTTCGAGAAACTGTTCCCTTATGGACAGCATACCATCAGCATAGAATGGACAGGCAAACTCGACCCTGAAGCCAAAAAATCAGGAACTGCCTTCCTCAACGTGGATGCCTTTATGGTTGCTAACTTCGTGGAGGATGACGATTATTCAGGCAGCTTCAACGTCCCGTGGTTCACGAATATCAGCTCGAAGCATTTGGGTGGAATGGCCAGATACTCAGAGCTTGCAGACAGCACCGCTCAATATCAATTTGAGGGCAAAAAGGTTCAACTCATCGCATATACCGGTCCGAATCGCGGTAAAGCCAATATCTACATTGACGATAATCTTGTGACACCTGTACCTGTTGATATGTACAGTGCAACAACGAAATACCGTGCAGTTGTTTTCGAGTCGGCTCTTTTATCACCTGGCGTTCATACGATCAAGATCGTCAATACAGGACAAAAGAATGCGGCATCCAGCGGTACGTTCGTCTCATTTGATGCAATTTCCATCATTCAGTAAGAAGCAAGAATCATATTTGAAGAAATGGGGAAATAGAACTTGGCTAAATTGCTGATTAAACAATCGGTTGCTCTCTTAATGGCTTCTCTTATGCTTGCTGCTCCCTACAGTTACCAAGTCGAGGCAGCTGGGACATCATCGAATTCTACCGATCTACAACAACTCCAGTCCAAATTGCACGCCTCGTTGATGGATTCGCTGAAAGGCGGCAGCTTGCTGAAATCTGCTGATACAGGCGCTGCCATCATAGATCCTGACATCGACACCACTTCATCTAAAAAAGTGAATGTAATTGTTCAGCTAAGCGGACAGCCAGTCACTGTAGCCAAACATGCTGCAGGGCTTGCCAAGAAGTCATTCTCTGCTCAGTCTGCTGAGCAAACGGTTAAAGCAGAACAGAAATCGTTCTTGAGCGCTGCCAGTACAAAAGGCATTGGGATGAAAGTTAATTTTGAGTACAATACCGTCCTTAACGGGTTGGAAGTCACCATCGATGCGAATCAAATTCCTCAACTGGCCAAAGTTCCAGGTGTGAAAGCCATCAGTCCGAACATCACTTATTATGCAGCTCCGCTTCCGGCAACACCGATTTTGAGTTCTGAAACAAATGATCCGATTAACTACGATATTGATCCGCTTCAACAAATTGGGGCTACAGAAGCTTGGAACTTAGGCTATACCGGCAAAGGACTGAAGGTTGGCGTCATCGATACCGGCGTCGATTACCTGCATCCGGATTTAGCAAGTGCCTACAAGGGTGGATATGACTCCTTCAATAAGGATGATGACCCATATGAGGACTTACCCGATGATAATTATGGTTTTGAAGGTAGCGATCACGGCACCCACGTTTCGGGAACCATTGTTGGACGGGCGGTGAATCAAACTTCAGAATGGGTTCAAAAAGGGGTTGCTTATGAAGCAGATCTTTACTCCTATAAAGTATTAGGGAAAAATATTGTTTTAGATGAGAAAGGTTGGCCCGTAGTTCAAGTCACAGGAAGCTCCGCTCAAGTCATTGACGGGATTGAGCATGCGATTAAGGATGGGATGGACGTTATCAACCTTTCTTTGGGCTCGGATATGGAGAAAAGTCCTGACTCACCGGATTCCATTGCCATTAATAACGCTGTTCTTTCGGGTGTCACTGCTGTCGTTGCCAGTGGTAACTCTGGAAGCGATGGTTACTATTATTACAGTATGGGATCGCCTGCCAGCTCGCAGCTGGGCATCACGGTTGCAGCTGCGACGAGTACGAGCAAGCACATCAGCGGCACTGTTGCACCCGCCTTTTCTGATGCGCCAGTCCCCCAACCACGCGTCTCAGTAAACAATGCAGTTTATGGGGCTGTTACGGTCAATGAAGCGGTATACGCTCTGGATGTTATGGCTTGGGGCGTCGGTCAAGAAGATCTGGCACAAGTGCTGGGCACCGATCCGTTGGAAGCCGCCTATGTAGGCCTAGGAGCGGATTCGGATTATTCGAGCGATGTCAATTACGATGGAAAAGTGGTCTTTGCTTCACGTGGTGTGCTCTCTTTTGATGTAAAAGTGAAAAACGCCAAAAACCACCATGCAAAAGCACTCATTATTTTTAATGGAAATGCCAAGAATGGGCAAGGCACGGAAGTGGATCTCTCCGAACATATCGGCGGACGAGATGGCAAGATCGGCGTTGCCGGTTTCCTTGGCGAAAATTATGATTTCCTCCCTACCTTCGATATGGGCGGTTATGAGGGTCGAGCACTCGCAAGAAAGATAATTTCAGCTGAGTACAGCAATAAGGTGTTGAAGTTTACATTTGGTGATTCGTTCAAATCGGAGATTGTACCTGGGGATCGCATTGCCGATTTCAGCTCACGTGGACCGAATTCCGACGGCAACTACAGTATTAAACCGGACATCAGTGGGCCAGGCGTGAATATTCGCTCTACATGGCCTGCTTTCGGGAAAATAAATCCGGATGCCGATTACGAAAGAGCGTACAACCGAATTAGTGGTACGAGCATGGCATCGCCGCATATTGCGGGCCTTGCGCTGCTGGTACTGCAAAAACATCCAGACTGGACTCCTCGCGATGTGCGTGCTGCGCTTGCCAATACGGCAGACACCCTTTTTGATGAGAAAGGTACACAGTATGATGCCTACTCCCAGGGTGCAGGGCGCGCCGATGTGTTTAGTGCGCTTGCAACGCCAGCACTTGTGGAAGCCATGGATCCGATTACCATTTATGATGAGAAAATGAATCCAAAAGTACTGCAAAGCGAAGCCAGCAGTCTCAGCTTCGGAGCGATTGAGCCTGGTGCTGACGCTGTCGTCAAACCACTCCGATTGAAAAATACATCGGAAAGCGAATTGACCTACTCCGTTTCTGTCGTCATGCATAACCATGTAACTTCGGATCCAAGCGATCCTATCGAAACACCGAGCAGCGATAACGTCGAAGTGAAGCTCGGAGGACTTGTGAATTCACAGTCCAGCACCATTACCGTGGCTGGAAATACGAGTCATTCCTTTACGCTTTCAGCCAAAGCTAAGAATGGAGCTGTTCACGGTGTTTACGAAGGCGAAGTCTTATTGCAAAGTACTGGACTACCGAACCTGCATCTCCCGTTTGTCATTCATGTAGGCAAGGATGCTTCTGATAACGATTTTGAATTGCAGGACATGAAAGTATCCAATGTGAAGGTATCGTATGATGCCCCAATCGAAGTCTCTGCTAACTTGTTAAGCGACGAAATGAACTACATGGAGCTCTACTATACTGGCGTGGATGATGAAACTTCAGGTATGCTGTCTTCATGGTTCGATATCAATCTCCTTGACGCAAGCTTAAAGCCGATTCCTGCAGGCAAGTTTACATTTGAAAATATAGACGGTAGTTATGTAGGGGAGGAAGTAGATGAATATGGCAGACTCGTGGTAAAACAGCTTCCCGAGGGGCCGTACAAGTTTGTCGTGGTTGCCGTGCACTACGATAAAAGTCTGAAACCTGAGAAAGTGACCTCTATCTCTCAGACCGTTTATGTGCAAAAAAGCTCGGCAGGTACGGAACAACCTCAGCCTCCGACAACTCCAACACCGCCACCTTCAGGTGGAGGGGGAGGTGGCGGCGGCGGTGGTGGCTACATAGCACCGCCAGCTGCCGGTAATCAGGAAGTTGCATCATCCGTCGTACAAAGCAATCAAACAATTGCTGCTTTGGCAGGAAGTGTTGCCAAGCAAGGAGATCATAGCGTTGTGACGGTAACAGATTCTGATCTACAGAAAGCACTGGATTCGGCTAAGCAGTCTTCGACAGCCTTCAGTGTATCCATATCTTCTTCCAATGGAGCTGATCAGTCCGCAAGTCTAAGCCTTACAGCTTCGCAAGTAAAAATGCTGCAGGCGGCCTCCAAGCAAAGTGCGATTGTCTTTACTTGGAAGGATGCCTCCGTATCGCTCCCGCTATCCGCTTTAGAAGGCTTGGAGACGACAGCTGGTTTGGTGATCGACATTACGCCGGCTGCCGAGGAAGCATCGCACTTCACGGAAAGCTATGAAGGTGCAGCGGTCATCGGCACGCCATACACCTTTGAAGTATCGTCTGTCGTAGATGGTGTGAGAACACCGGTTACGTTGAAACCAGATCAAGTGGTCTACAGATCATTTATCGTCGATCAAGCTGTGGATGCTAGTCGTACAGGTGCTCTCTATACAGAAGGAACAGAGGGTTATCCTGTCCCGGCTCAATTCAAGAAAACAGCTGATGGCAAAACGATTGTAACGATCGGCCGTCCAGGGTTATCTACCTATGCGGTTGCGAGTCACTCGGTTGCATTTACCGATATCGATTCGTCATGGGCGAAAGATCAGATCGAAACACTTGCCCATAAATTTATTCTAAATGGGACATCGTCAACAGCATTTTCACCGAAGATTAATGTAACACGTGCTCAGTTCGCTTCGATGCTGGTAAGAGCACTTGGCCTGCATATGAGCGCAGCACCTGCGCCATTCAGTGATGTCACAAGCAAGGATTGGTTCGCACAAGATGTTGCGGTCGCTTATCAAGCAGGACTGATCTCCGGTTATGACGGCATTTTCAATCCTAACTCGGAAATTAGCAGACAAGATTTGACGGTTATGCTCTCCAGAGCGATCAAACTTTTGAGCATCACGAAACAATCAGTTGGCAATGTGAAGCCATACACTGACTCTACTCAATTCAGTGATTACGCCCAAGACAGTATTCAAACAGTAACAGACACCGGTTTAATGGATGGTATTGAAGAAGCAGGAAGCCTGTTCTTCCGTCCAACGCTGTCAACTACACGTGAAGCGGCAGCCAAGGTACTTCATGAATTGCTTCTAGCTGCGAAGCGAATAAATTAACAGAAGAAGCCCCTTCGTTTCGGGATTACTCCCGATGAAGGGGCTTTTTTTTCAAAGTATGTAATACCAGCCGTGATCAGGAACTCGTACATTCCCCGCCGTCGACATGCAACACCTGACCGGTAACAAAACTGGAATCATCCGATGCTAAGTAAACCCAAGTAGGAGCTAACTCAAAGGGCTGTCCAGCTCTCTTCATTGGGTTGTTCGTACCCCACAGGGCTATTTCATCACTCGTCATACTTGCCGGGATTAAAGGCGTCCAAATTCGTCCCGGTGCGACTGCATTAACCCGGATACCTTGACTGCTTACACTGCTTGCAAGTGCCCTGGTGAAACCTACTATAGCAGATTTACTTGCTGTATAGTCCAGCAATAGCTTCTGACCAATATAAGCAACTATTGAAGTTGTATTAATAATCGTACTCCCTGCTTTCAAGTGAGGAAGAGCTGCTCTTGTTGTATAGAAATGAGAATATACATTTACCGTAAAGATTTCGTTAAATTGTTCATCTGTAATATCGGTCAACGAATTTTGCTGAAATTGGACGCCTACATGATTCACAAGAGTGTCTAACTTTCCAAAAAAGGCTATTGTTTTTTCCACAATATCGATGCATTGCTGCTTACTTCGCAAATCACCTGGAAGAAGAAGACAACGCTGTCCTAATTGTTCTACGCGAGTTTTTGTACGATGCGCATCCTCATGCTCATCCAAATAGGAGATCGCTACGTCAGCACCTTCTTTAGCAAAAATAATCGCTATAGCAGCTCCCATCCCGCTATCTCCGCCAGTAATCAATGCCACTTTCCCTTTTAATTTTTCACTACCCTTGTAATGGGGATTTTCAAGGATAGGGCTGGGAACCATGAGCCTTTCTAATCCTGGTTGGCGAAGCTGTTGTTGCTCTGGAAATGATATCGGAATCTCTTCATATCTCGTTATTTTCCCATAGCTTGGATAAAGGGGGTACGGATCATTTTTTTTATTCTGTTCAAACCATTTTTGCAACTCTCTCATTTCGTTCTCAACATTGTCATTACTCATAGCTGACAGCCCTCCTCAGCCTTCAATTTCACAATAATCTATGCTGCCTTGGTAAAAACAATACCTCTCGCCATTTATTGAATAGATGAATCATTAATGCCAAAATGAAATAGAATGTATCACACATCTCTAGAACAAGGAGGAGTACGTCAATGAGGTTTATTTTCAGTCCCCAAGTAAAGATCTTACTCATTCATCATTCAAATGAAAAACTTACGATGGAATATTTGAATCACTCGTGGCCAATGCCTGTCATCTCAATCAGACCGCCCTACTATACGAATCCCCGTTATGAACCAGCGTACGCCATCATTTAACTCCCAAAAAACCATCGTCAAATTTCAATCTGACGATGGTTTTTTGCCGGGAACGATATACTTTTCTTGTGATTTATGACATCAGGTTCTCATCAACCAACAGTAATCAAGCAGCTACTTCAATATCCTTATGGGGTCTTATGCGCCATAAGATAAAGAATGAGACAATTACAATTGCCAGACACACCCAATAAACATCTCGAAACCCAGCATACTGAGCTATGATACCTCCGCCTAAATTTCCTACTAACCTTCCAATAATAGACCCGTTGTAATAAATCGATGTGGACAGCCCTGGTGAATTTGGAAGCAATTCCGTGAAATAGCTTAATCCATTGCCCATAACAATAGCCACAAAAGCTGCCTGCAAAAGCTGGGCTACGATCAGATGCCAGGAATCGGTAGAAACACTTAAAATAATATTGTAAAGTATGGCAATAAAACATGCGCTGATCATCAAAGAATGGTTGGATATTTTTCTACTTACAGCACCTAACACGAACATAATGGGAATCTCTAAACCAGCACAAATACTAACAACCATTCCAACATCGGAATATGTACCATGGAGCTCGTTGACAATAAATAATGGCGTAACAATCCCGTTAATGGCATTGACCGCAAATAGAAAGATGAAGGCAATTAACGGATAGTAGATCTGACTGCGTTTGAGTGCAGTTGTACCAGTACCCATTCTCTTTTTTTGAATTTTTCCTTTTTTAGGTAAAAATGTATAAACAAGAGATTCTATTGTAATAAAAATAGCAGAAGTACCCAGAAAGAGACCCTTATATCCAACAGTTCCTAAGATTATTGTTCCGATTAAGGGTCCTACCAGGAAACCGAGAGATACGAGTGAACGTAAAGTGGACATGGCAAATGTCTTGTCATCGGATTGCTTTCATTTGCCGATTCCTGAGCGTAAGCATAAATTTGCGGCATAGCGGCAGCCCCTAAACCACTAAAAAAACTGACGATAATAAGCAAAATTAAGTAGTTATCAAACACTAAATAGGAGGTATAGCCTAGTGCAGATGAAACCGTTGCTATAATAATAATAAATCTCCGGTCCATCCTGCGATCAGAATGTTTACCTATGAAAGAGTTGGCCACCACGCCACTTAACGAACTCACTGCTGTGAAAATACCGAAGGTTGCCGCACTCATTCCCAATTTCTCTGTACAATAGAGCGCTAAGTACGGCAGTGAAATTGAAATACCTGTACCTACCAATAGAACACAAATGACAAACAAACTATATCCCTTGATTGCAAACAATTTATTTATTCGAGTAAACAACTTTTGCCTCCTTAAAACATGATGATTACCGCTGGTTTCCACATTAAGCTTATTCTTATTATGCAATAAATGAAAAAGAGACTGATATCCTATTCGTCTCGGATCATTGTCTAATCCTCTCACTTTACTTCTAAAATGAAAAAGAGCCGCAGGATTCAAAGTCCCTAATGCGGCTCTTTTATCTTTTATCCTCCTTGAACGGCACTCTGCGTTCATTCATTTCCTGTGGGTGTCGGTCCGATCCGATTCTGCTCCTTAATCTGCTCAATCGCCGTCTCGAACCCGCCCGGGGTAGGGCTGGGTACGGCGAGTCTATCTATGTTTACTTCGTCGATCCTCTTCCCTACGACAACCGCCGGTATCGCATCGGCGAAACGTTGCTGCAAGTCAAGGGATTTCGGATCCGTTGCCTGAGGAGTAATTTGGATGCCGGTGATGACGTCGTCAACTAGGGTAATCGTCACTCCGATGGACGAGTCGTTGCTCCCGTAGTCACCGATCGCAGAGTGGATGCCGTCAACATATGTGGATTCATTACCCACTTCTGATCTTGAACTGCTTAAACCGGTATTCGAGGTAACCGGCGTTTGCCCGGCTGCCACTTCCTTTGTCGAGCATGAAGCCATCACAATAGATAAGGATAGCCCTAAGATCGTCGTGACTTTCATCCTTTTGCTTAGATTAGTCATAATCCTACCTTTTCCTTTCCTTGTGAAACGATCGTATTGTTCGGGGGTTAAAGTTGCCCTACTATCTTATAAACACAATCGATGCGTAAATAAACATTTACATACCAAAGGAGCAGTTTGCCACGGCGGCAGACCTGCTCCTCGCTTTGTACAGCTGTAGTTTAGTTTTACTGAAAGCCGATATACGGATGAGGAATATACGGTTCTTCTAGAAAAGTAATCTCCTCAGGCGTTAACTTGATTGATAGAGCTGCTACTCCATCCTCTAGATGGGCTATTTTAGTTACTCCGATAATCGGTGACGTAATGGGCTCCTTCTGCAAAACCCAAGCAAGCGCGATATGGGAACGCGGAACTCCGCGCTGCTCCGCCAGTGCCGCAACTCGTTCCACAATGACCCGATCCGCAGCCTCATGCGGGCCATATTGGGATTTCTGCACTTGGTCCGTTTCGGAACGATGAGTTGATTCTTCCCAGTCCCGCGTCAATCTTCCTTTGGCAAGCGGGCTATACGGAATAACGGCGATCTTCTGGTCCTTGCATAGCGGGAGCATCTCCCTCTCCTCTTCCCGATAGATAAGATTGTAATGATTCTGCATCGATACGAATCGGGTCCATCCATTTTTCTCTGCGATATGCTGCGCCTTCAGGAACTGCCACGCGTACATGGCGGAAGCACCAATATATCTCGCTTTGCCCGCCTTCACCACATCATGAAGCGCTTCCATCGTTTCTTCGATCGGCGTTTCATAATCCCAGCGATGAATTTGATACAAATCCACATAATCCGTACCCAGACGTTTGAGGCTATGATCGATTTCTGTCATGATGGCCTTCCGGGATAGACCTGCCGCGTTCGGACCTTGGCGCATTGGAAATCGAACCTTCGTCGCAAGAACAACTTCATCCCGATTGGCGTAATCCTTCAGCGCACGCCCGACAATTTCCTCGCTCGTTCCTACTGCGTACATATTTGCCGTATCGAAAAAATTGATGCCAAGCTCGAGGGCTCTTTTGATGATCGGCCGGCTCCGTTCCTCGTCTAGTACCCACGGATGACTCCACCGATCCGCAACACCAAAACTCATACAGCCAATACACAACCTTGATACGTCCATGCCGGTATTTCCTAGTTTCACATACTCCATTTCATTGCCTCCTCTATGCTAACTAAATTCGCGGCGGCGGGGCAGTGAAAACCACAGCCCGTCAAGCCATGCCAACTGCTGCTTGGTAAAGGTCGAGATAATCCGTCTTTAAGCGGCGTAAACTATCCTCAACCGCAGTGAAGATATGCTTCCTGCTCAAGCCCTTTTCGTTGGGGCCAGGTCCCATCGCGCCAGCACACTTTGTCGCAAGCACCAGGTTGTCTCGTTTACCTTGCTGCCACTCCCCGACGATCGACTCGGTCGCACCTGCGACGGCATGCGATTGCCTTCCGATCGGGTACACATCGGCCGTGTCAATGAAATTTATACCTGCCTCATAGGCTTTGTCCAACATTTCGAAGGAAGCCTTTTTGTCCGCTTGGTTGCCAAAAGTCATTGTTCCCAAGCACAAGCTGGTTACTTTTAATCCCGTATTTCCTAGCGAACGAATTTCCAATTGATCACCTCGCTTGCCCACTTATTTTTCAGAAGTGAATACTTCTTTGGCAACCATAATGGCTGACATTGTTTTCGGCCAACCTGCATAGAAGGCAAGATGGGTCATCGCTTCGATTAGCTCTTTTTCTGACAAACCGTTTTGTTTTGCCAAATTTAAATGGTTTTTCAGCTGTTGTGTATTTCCGCCGGTGATTAAGCTCGCTACGGTAATCAAACTGCGGTCGCGCGGAGAAAGTTCCTCACGCTTCCATACATCCCCAAATAATACTTCGTCGGTTAGTTCAACCAACTTAGGCGCGAAATCTCCGATCGCTTTCTGAGCAATAGTAAGTTCTTTGGAATCTGACATTTTATCTCGCTCCCTTTCACTCTTATTATGTCAACGGTTGTTAAAACTCGGCCTGCAAATTTAAGCACAATCTTATTATGCTACAATTTCAAAAGAGAACGTTATCTCATTCGTCTCAAATGATTGCCTAATCCTCTCGTCGCTACTTTTGCAATTGACGATTGTTATATTATAATGAGATCATCAAAAGTCAATTCGCAAGGAGGACTGTATGTCAGGACGTATTGATAACCTACAGAATGAACTCGCCGAACTGATTGAGCGACATGCGGGTCAAGACGGTGTTCACGAGACGGGGATTCCATCTTTATTTATTGTTCGTGCCTTGCAAGTGTCTCAGCCCGTTTACAGAGTATACAAACCTTGCTTATGTTTCATCGCTCAAGGTTATAAAGACGTACTACTGTCCCAGGAGCGCTTTGAGTATGGGCCTGCCGACTATCTGGTTTCATCCATGAACTTGCCCGTGATCGGTCACGTTATCAAAGCTTCTCCCGATGAGCCTTATCTTAGCTTAAAACTAGAATTTACACAGAATCAAATATTAGATGTATTAAATGAGGGAAACATTGAATTCGCCCCGCAAGAAGGTACCAAACGGGCGATGTTTGTCGGCGAGATCGAGTTAGCCATATTGGATGCGATCATGAGATTGTCTTGTTTACTAGACAGACCGAAAGACATTCCGTTTCTGGCTCCCTACTACACGAAAGAAATTTTATACAGACTCCTTCAAGGGCAGTACGGTATTACGCTGGCGCAAATCGCGATGGAAGGTAGCAGCACCTACCAAATCCGGGAGGCTATTGATCAAATTATCAATAACATGGATAAGCCTTTACGAATCGAGGAGCTTGCGGAATTAGCCAATATGGGGATTTCTACGTTTCATAGGCACTTCAAAGAGGTAACTGCCATGAGTCCGCTTCAGTTTCAGAAACAGCTGCGATTACAGGAAGCCCGGCGCTTATTAATGTCCGAATCAACAGATGCCGCCGATGTAGCTTTCCGAGTAGGCTATGAGAGTGCATCGCAGTTCAGCCGTGAATATTCTCGTATGTTTGGCCTTCCACCTAGAGAAGATATAAAGCGGTTGAAAGCAGGCTACGACCAAAGAGTCCACGCGTAAAGCAAGCATAGAGGCTGCCCCAAAGGTCATCAAATGACCGAGGGAGAGCCTCTTAACGTTATTCATGCGGCAGCGAGAGATTTAGGCAAACATTTGAGACGAATGGGATAACGATTGCTTTATCATCTGATGCATAATAAGAATGAGAACAAGGTGGCTGTTATGGATAGGATTGATTTGACTTGACTTGCACACAATCATAAAAAACTGGAGGATTTTATATGCAAAAAGTAATCTTGAACAATGGTATTGAGATGCCGATACTCGGCTTTGGTGTTTTTCAGATTCAAGATGCAAATGAATGTGAACAAAGCGTTTATGACGCTATTACGGCTGGATATCGTTTGATCGATACCGCTGCCTCTTATCTCAATGAAGAAGCAGTTGGCAGAGCGATTAAACGTAGTGGCGTGGGTCGAGAAGAGTTATTTATAACTACTAAACTTTGGGTTCAGGATACTGGTTATGAGCGCACAAAAAAAGCATTTGAAAAATCTCTGCAAAGATTGCAATTGGATTATTTGGATTTGTACTTAATTCATCAGCCATTCGGCGATGTGCATGGTTCATGGCGAGCTATGGAGGAATTGTATCGTGAAGGAAAGGTCCGTGCAATTGGCGTTAGTAACTTCCATGAGGATCGTCTGATCGATCTGATCATTCATAATGAAGTCGTTCCTGCCGTCAATCAGGTTGAAACACATCCTTTTAACCAACAAATAGAAAATGCACAATTCATGAAAGAGAATCATGTTCAGATCGAATCCTGGGCGCCTTTTGCTGAAGGGAAAAATGACTTGTTCCAGAATGAGATATTGGTAAATATAGCTGAAAAATATAAAAAATCCGTTGCTCAGGTCGTTTTACGTTGGTTGACACAAAGAGAAGTCGTTGTGATTCCAAAGTCGGTTCGTAAAGAAAGAATTATTGAAAACTTCCATATTTTTGATTTTGAATTAAAGCAAGAGGATATGGAGTCTATTACTACGTTAGATACGAAACAGAGCCTGTTCTTTTCGCATCGCGATCCTGAAAAGGTGAAGTGGCTTGGTACTCGTAAACTCGATATTTAATAAACGATAAGTAGAATGCATATTGTGGTCTCCACGGTATTTCCTCATAATAGGAATAATGTCTTCGTTATCTTGGAAACGGCAGCCGATACTCTAGCCTAACTGAAAGGACATCAGGTCGCATCCTACCGTAATCGGTCCTTGATAGATATCCCGCATCCCAAGGATATACTCTTCCTCTGCATCCTCATTTGCCGCCGGAGCGGGAATATGATGAGTAAGCACCAGATGCTTCACACCTGCTTGCTTTGCGATTTCGGCTGCTTCCAATGTCGTCGTGTGATATTTAGCTGGATTGGATAGTGCTTTGTCATAGGCCGGATATTGCTGAATCAGCATATCCAGCCATTCTTTGTTATACGCCTCGTGTAGCAAAAGATCGACTTCTTGACTGTACTTCAACATATTTGCTACAGGAATCGTATCCCCGGAAATAACAACCGACTTCCCATTGTACTCAAATTTATATGCGACCGCAGGATAGACTGGGCGGTGATCTACTTCGAAAGCAGTAATCTTGATTCCATCCTTCTCGTAGACAACTCCCTCGTTTCGTTCAGTATATTCGATACGTGCACCCGCTTCATCCGACAAATTGTAACTGACGCGAAGCTTGACATCGAACTCGAAAGATTCCCGCATTTTACCGATAATTTCTTTGGTTGTCTCGGGACCGTAAACTTGCAACGGCGTTGATCGTCCCTCAAATACATGCTCGGGGGTAATGTGTGTTCGCCAGCTGGTAATAAACACATCGAAAAAACCGCCGTTGTGATCGTAATGATGATGTGTAAACAGCACATCGGATACCCTCTGAGGCATGACCCCTGCTTTAATTAGCTGATCCACGACACCGCCTCCACAATCTACCAAAAACACCTTATGACCCGCAAGTACGGCCACAGCGGGCTTAGCTCTCCCATAAAATGCTCTTGGAGAGCCTGTTCCGAGTAAAATCACTTTAATGTCCTCATGAAACTCGGGCTGAAGATTTTCCTGTGGCTGTATGTGCATATTTAATTCCTCCTGCGTTAAAGGTCTATTATTTCTCACTTTTTACTTCCTGAAGCAAAGACAAATCCAACATATCGCTCAAATCCAGCGAGTTCTTCTCGATTCCCTTCATATAGCCTGCATCAATAGCAACCTTGGCCATTGTCTCCAGCGAAGCTTTATCCACATCCGTTGTCAGTCTTAGATGATCTAATGCAGCCTTGATTAGTTCCAGTGCCAAGCCCTTACCTGTCAATTCCTTTAACTCGTCGCTAACTAATTTATAGGCTTCTTCAGGATTTTTCTGGATAAACTCAATTGCCTCCATATTGGCTTGAATTGCCGCTTTCGCCTCATTGCGATGCTCCTTCAGGAATTTATCGTTCGCCACCAATATGGTTAGTGGATAATCGCCGTCATTCGGCGGTACCTTATTCCAATCAACAACGATCTTTCCGATGCCTTCGCTTACAATTTGCGTTCCCCACGGTTCCGGCAGCAGTGCAACATCTACTTGCTTCTGCTTCATCGCCACGAGCGTATCAGCCGGCGCCATCGTAATTAATTGTACTCCTGAAGTATCAGTTGTTACTTTCAGTCCCTCTTGTTCAAGCAGCAAACGCAGGGAAATCTCATTCGTGCTGCCTTTCGTCGGGATGACCGCTGTTTTTCCTGCCAAATCCTTGACGTTGGAAATGCCAGAGTCGTTTCTGGCAACCAATACCGCTCCTCCATTATTGGAGCCAGAAATAATTTTGATATTTTTGCTTCGAACGTACTGGTTGGTCACAGGACTAGGTCCCACAAAGCCAATATCAATCTGATTGGTGGCCATAGCTGTGGAGAAATCGGAGCCGTTATCGAAGCCCACAACCTCAACCTTGACGTTATTGCCAAATTGCTTCTGGAAATAACCTTTTTTGATCGCGATGAAGGCTGGGGCGTGGGTCACATTTTTGAGCAAACCGATTTTCACTGTCGAAAGTTCTGCCAGTTGACTTGATGCTGATGTCTGCTCCTTGTTGCCGCCTGAAGCTCCTGTGCCACAGGCAGATAAGAGAGAAGTAGTCAGCAGAAACGCCAGGAGTAAAAATGATTGAGATTTCTTCATATTAAATCTCCTTTTCTTATACATAGAATTAAGCTTTAATGCCATTCAAGCCGTATTTGATTAATACCCGATCCTCCATACGCTTGAAGAAAAAGCGGTCAGATATGGTTCCGATGACGGCAATAACAATCACAATGCACAGCATAAGTGATGTATCGCCGATATTACGGCCTTCCTGCAGCATTTGTCCGAGTCCAATGCCACGCGCAATCAATTCTCCAGATACGAGTGCTCGCCAAGCGAACGCCCATGCCATTCTCATTCCCATGATAAGATGAGGAACTGAAGCAGGAATCATCACTTGATAGAAAAGCTTAAATCCCCGGCCGGTTCCGTACATTTGAGCCGCTTTGATGTACAAAGGCGGAATGTTCTTGATTCCGGTCCTTGTAGCGATCGTCATCGTCCATGTTGCTCCAATGGTAGTAATAAAGATGACAGAAAAATCATTCAGACCGAACCAGATAATGGCGAACGGCAACCAGGCGATGCTTGGAATTGTTTGCAAAGCGACCACCAGAAAGCCAAAGGTCTCATCCACCAACCGGTTTCGGGCAAAAATCACTCCTACTGTCATTCCAATGACGCAAGAGAGTCCAAACGCTATGAGAATACGGCGAAGACTACCGCCAATTGCTTCGAGCAGATGCCCATGAATGATGCCATCGTAAAGGGTTCGAGCAGTCTGCAGAGCAGAGGGAAACATCCAGCCCCAATTGAATACCCTATATGCTATCTCCCATAAAATGACCAGAAGGATGAGAAAGATTGCTCCTCTGAATCTGGTAGTCATCGCCATGCTCCTCTCTTGCCACTTTTTCCAGCTCATCGGCCAATGTATCCATGATGCGTCCTTCAATATGATGAAGCACCGAATCAGTTGCATTTCGCGGCCTTGCTGCCTGAATCTCATACTCTTTCTTAATCCTGCCCGGCCGAGTTGACATGACAAGCACCCTATCGGACAGCAGGACAGCTTCCCGAATATTATGTGTAATGAAAAGTATGGTTTTGCGAGTTTTCATCCAAATTTCCTCGAGTTCTTTGTGCAAGAGCAGCCTGGTCTGCTCATCGAGCGCTGCAAACGGCTCATCCATCAACAAAATGTCTGGATCCATAACAAGTGCCCTGGCAATTGCTACTCTCTGCTTCATGCCTCCGGAAAGCTCATGCGGGTAGCGATCTGCGAATTTGCTAAGGTGGACGAGCTTCATCTGCTCCATAGCCAGCTCATAGCGCTCCTTTTTCTTCATCCCTCGCTGCTTCAGTCCAAAGGAGACATTCTCAAGTACCGTCAGCCACGGAAATAAGGTATGCTCTTGAAAAACCACAATTCGGTCCGTACCCGGTCCCTGAATTGCTTGCCCAAGTACTTCAATCCTCCCTGTTTCCGTCTGTTCCAGCCCAGCGACCAAATTAAGCAATGTTGATTTTCCACAGCCCGATGGCCCTAGGATCGAAACAAACTCTCCTTTCCGGACAGAGAAAGAGACGTTCTCAATTGCTATAAAGGCACCACCATCCCGCTCCTTGAACGTTTTGCTAACCCCTTGAATTTCGATCATGTCTTGTTCCCCCTTGATCCATATGCCGAGTCATAGCTTAGACATGAGATCTTCATAATCGTAAATAATCACCCGTTTCTTTTCGTAATGAATAAGACCCTGCTCCTTCCATTTGTTCAATGTTTCCGTTATCGTCTGTCTGCTGCACCCGATAATGTAGGACATCTCTTCATGACTCAGCGGTAGCCTGACATGAATTTCGCTCTGCTTCCACTCTCCGATCTGACTCAGGAAATAGGCGAGCCTCCAAGCGACGGGTCGGGAGATGAGTGTTTCTACATACCTTTGGGTAGATAGCAAACGCCTTGCATTAGAAACAGTTAGTGCATAAAGGACATCCGGTCGGCTTAGTACCAAGCTTTTAAAATGATCTGCAGGTACGAGTAGCACTTCGCTGTTCAGTATACATCGCCCGAATCTTTGTCTATGCTGGCCGGTCAACACCTCAGCTGCACCGAATACTTCACCCATACTGCGTAAAAACAAAGTAATACCATGGCCTTCCTCTGCCGATTGCGAGATTTTAACAAGTCCAGACCTGAGAAAATAAATATGCTTACTTTCCTCATCTTCTCTGAAGATAGATTCATTTTTTTTATAATGCTGCGAAACCCCGTATTCTTCAAATAACTCAGCTAATAAAACCTGCTCATGATTACCTTTTTCCTTCATTGGGTCCTTTAAAGAAGAAGCTTGTTTTTCTGACATACTATCGTCACCCCAATACAAGAAAATGTAATAATTCTTACTTAACCTATAGGTATTATAATAAATTAAAAAAGGATAAAACAGTCATCTAGCCGACAAAATGAATTTATAAATAAATTAAAGTAATCGTGTTGTGGATGAACAACTTGACCTAGGAGAGCATCTATTTTTCCCAGTGCAATATAAGTTTCTTTTGATGTCCAGTCCAGTATTGCTTGTTCATTATTAAGATGAAAAAAGTCCCCTTATAAATAAGGAGACCTCTTACTTCTACCAGTTCGCTACTTGCAATACCTACTCAAATAATCTAATAATAACAACGGCTGCTTGAGCTCTTGTCGCCAAAGAACTAGGTGCAAAATCACCATTGTTCATCCCCTCAATGATGCCTGCTTGCTGCATACTTGTTACTCCTTCCAGAGCATAGCTGCTAATTGATGCCTGATCCGTAAATGTGATAGCAGTGTTATTCGTCGCTGAATGAACATTCCTTACCTGCATCGTCCTATAAACCATGACAGCCATATCCTGACGACTGATTCTGTCGTTAACACCAAATAAGGTAGCTGATTTACCATTTACGATTCCTAGCTTCTGCGCGCTTGCAATTGAACTGTAATACCAGGAATTGGGTTGAACATCTGCCAGAGTTGTAGCCGCATTAGGATCATTCAGATCGAAAGCGTTAACCAACATCGTAATAAACTCCGCCCTCGTCACCTGACTCTCTGGATTAAACTGGGAATCCCCTACTCCCTGTACAACGCCTCTTGCCGCCAGCGCTTCAATTGCGTCGCTCGCCCATTTTACACTCGCAAGATCATGGAAACTCACTTCTGTATACGCTGCTAAATATCTACTGAAGTGCTTTGCCTTAAATGCCACCATGCCTGTTACAGAATCATATTTACCATTCTTGATGGCCTCCAACTTGCCGTCGTCTGTCAAATAGTAAACGACAATTTTATTGGGATTCTCGCCTGGCGTTAAGCTATAAGGTAATTCCACTTTGACCTCATTGCCATTGAAATTCGTTACTTTCTTGCCATTCACCATTAAGCTAAAATCATAAATCGACGCAGAGGAGCCAATCTGTTGCCGTGCCTCCGCAGATAACGAGGAGGTATCTACCTTTGCGACTTGAAGCTGAATGTGGGTAGCTCCTTCTTTTTCGAGCAACTTCGAAGACAACGAAACCATGGCGAATCCGGTATCGACCTTAAGGACATCAACTTGCTTTTTACCAGCAGCAAGGAATTCCTGTACAGGGACATCCACCTTTACTTCCTTCGCCTCTCCTGTCGCTTTCGCAGAAATAATAACTGTGCTGTCAGTTGAGTTTTGGATGGCTTCTGCCAAATCCTTTTCTGTCATTACGGCTGAAGCTATCCCCTGCTCATCCAATTTAAGCGCAACAGTTATCTTATTATGGTCAACCTGTGAAGAAGGTTGTTCTGCAGGAGGAACTGTACTGCCTCCACCTGATGATGGATTTTCACTTGTTGCAGTTGTAACCGTTACAGTCGAATTTGCCGTTAATCCACCATCCTCTGTAGTAACGGTAATCGTAGCTGTTCCAGCCGCAATACCAGTAACTTTACCGGTTTGATCAACCAATGCTACCGCTGTGTTACTAGAAGACCAGCTAACGCCTTTATTGGTTGCATTCGAAGGTGCCACGACCGCTTGTAATTGTTGACTAGCACCGGTTTTAATACTAGTAGAGCTACTATCCAACGAAATACCTGTTACTGAAATTGGAGTCGAAGGACCATCGGCCGTCGTACTTTTCAGAACAACCATGTCACCTGCCTCTACTTGAATCACGGCATTTCCATTAGTAACCGGATAAACCTTTTCAGACTTCAAGTCCATCAAATCTGAGTCAGCTGGAACGGAAACACTTGCATCCGTAACTCCTTTGTTAAGTGCTACATATGCCCAATTATTTTCCGCTGTTTGTAGGCGATATACATTAACTTGAACACTGCTGACAGGTACTTGTTCCGTAACCAGTCCTTGTGCTCCTTTGCCTTTCGGATAGAGAACTGTCAAGTAATTCTGATTTGGCTGATTCGTAATCCGAATGTAATTCAGCTTATTATCACCGTCTATTTTCGGAACCATATTAGTTGTACGTCCCCACTCCTGGGTGATGTTTGGATTAGCCGGCTGAAGCACAGTTGTTTCCAAGTCCATATTGTAATGGCCTGTGGAGGTAACTTTATTACCTTGAATGTCAGATAATTGCGAAGCAGCAACTGGCAAATTCCAAATTGTACTGGAGCTGGAACCCTTAATTTGATCCCAAATGACGAAAGCCTCCATGCCGTCTTTCACATAGGCAATCTTCCGTGTCTGTGAACCCGTTGAGCTGGCATTCGGATCAGCAACGCGCAGCGATGTCGTATCCAAGTGCGCATTCGTCGAAAAGCTATGATTATCACTGATTGCTGGTGTGTTCAAGTAAGACGTGTTATCCGTTTTCTTAAATTGAACAGTGGAATGAGATGATGAACCCGTATACCAAGCTTTAGTCCCAGCAAAATAACTTTCAACCCCTGAATCCAATACTAATGGCGTTCCGCCCGCATAAAGGACAAAGGATCCCTGATCAAAATGTCCATGACCAAGAGCTTTTGTGTTCGCCATGATCGACATAAACGTCTCATTCGGATTACCGAAACGGTTGCGGAACATAACAAGCCCGACTCCCTGATATTTATCTGTCGATTTTAAATCCAAAGGCGTAAAAGCCGGCGTGTAATGAAGTGGTGTGAAGAAGCTTTCAAGCAAAATCGTCTCTACACCATTTGCTGGCAATCTACTTCCGGCCTTCAACCAAGTCTGAAACATCTTAGAAGCTAGCGCTTCATTGGTACGACCAATTTCATCATAATAAACACCAAGCAATGAAAACTCGTTGCCACTCGTCATAATGTCGTCACCAAAAATTGGCGAGTTGATCATATTATCGGTATATACATAAGGCGGCGTCTGAACTTCAAGATTGTACTCAAACATTTTAACCAACTTCGGATTGGCGAACCAATCTTCCCCTGTCTCGTTACGAAGAGATTTCGCATAGGCTGCCAACCGTTGGAGCACTGCAAAATGGTAACGAACGGATTCCGGCCACTCCCCTTCTGCTCCGACTTGATAATTTAACTGAGCTTTCAGAAGCTTATTCGCGTTGGCAATTAGCAGTTTGCTAGCTGGAAGTTCTGGAAAGACCATACCAAGCATGCTGGCTCCCGTCACTGCATCGGACTCCCAGTTACTAGCTCCAAGCTGAACAGCGTAATCATCCAACTCGTTACGATCACGTCTGTCGTTCAAGAAAAGATTGAAATAGGTAAGCTTATCGATCAGATCACGATGCTCTTCTTCCGTGTAAACACCAGCATTCTTGATAAATGTGTAGGCAGAAGCAATAACTGACGCAACCCTTCCACCCTGCACTTTACCGTAGGCATCGATATTATCAGGTCTTGCATTAGTGAGCTGCCAATATTCTGCTCCTTGAAGAAAATCATTAAGATTGAAAAAGATCCGTTCTTTTGCTTTTTTAGCATACGTGATATCACCAGTAATCGCGTACACAAGGGCATCTGCTTGGATACTCAAATTAGAGTTCGGGCCCATGGTTGATTTCTTGTTGTTTACTAGTTCAATAGAACCGATTGCGACACCAGCTTGGTTTTTATAGGTAATAATCGCTTTGACACCATTAATTAACTTCCCATCGATTTTAGCTGCAAAAGTAAGCGTATGATTCAAACCTGGAGTTACAGGGATATTCTGCTGCGATGTCCAAATCCCTTGATCATTTGCGGTTGGATTCTCGATATAAATGGAACGAGTTCCATCATTCATGTAGTTGGTTCTATTTTCCCATCGCATAATAGGGCTTCCTTTGACAATGCTTGGCTGCCAATAATCTGGACTATTCGTTCCTGCATCAAACCCAGGGTTTAAAATATCCAAATCAGCCGCGTCAGGAGGGGAAATTTTGACACTATCAATCCATGCATGCCCCAAACCAGCAGCTTCATTGTCAGCTGAGTCTAATGTAAACTGCAATGTTGCCGTAGCTGTTCCAGCAGGTGGATTGAAATTAAGTGTAGCAGAGTTACTCCACAGCTTATACTGCGAGTTCATCGCATTGTAGTCCACTTGATCGTTCAGGAAAAGTCGATAGTTTTCCAGCTCTGCAAGTGTTTGTTGATCGGAAATTTGTTTCGCTTCTTCGTACTTTGCCCTCAGTGCAGGATCTTGATTAATCTTGTCGCGCAGCTCTTGCAAACCTGCTTCCGTGAAATAGAGATTAGAATTTGGCTCGACTTCTGTTCTCAATACCTGAGCAGCTCGCATGACGTTCATTGCATTATATACACGAACAAGTGCAGCACCAAGCGCTTCGGTATTACCATCTTGTTTTGCTTGAATAGCTGCTGTCACAGTTGAGTTCACGCCATCTACAACACTTTGCGGATATTGCCATGCGTCAGAGCCGACAACAGCTTGTTGAACAAGAGCATTAGCATCTGCCATGATTCGGTCGTACTTTTGCTGCAGCTTCGCATCCACGATTTGGTTCAAAGAGAGTTCTAAATATGGACGTTTAGCCGGATCAGCTGTGTTATTTGAATATATTTCAGAAGCGTAAGTCGTCCCCGGCGTATTATCAAAGCTAAGGGTTAGCTTTTTGTCGCCTAGCAATTCAACTTTCACCGAGCTCGTCAAATCAACGGAACCGGCACCAATCGCGTCTTTTGTACCAAGAATAAATGTATTAACGATAGGCCCGAGAATTGGATCGCCGGATGTTGGATACACAAGCGTATCTTCTTGCCAAGCATCGTTGCTTTCAACATGTACTTGTGTGTTATTTCGATCCGTTTTGAAGTTCGATACATGCAAATCCGCTTTCATCACATTAGCAGTAATGGAAGACAAATCGAACTTCATGTAAGCAGTCCGACCTTCACTGTAAATAAGCGTATTTCCATTATGCGGCTTCGTTTTCTCCGTTACCCAGACGAAGGCATCACCTGTTGGAGATAGCTGAATCGTATTATAAGTGCCTGCCAAAATATGATTGCTCGCATACCACGAAATTAATTCCTTAAGGCCATATTTCTCTGCAAACGGAAGTGAAGCCTTGGAATAGTGATCGATTGCGAACTGAATGTCTTCATCCGGTCTGGGTTTATTAAATTCTCTGTTGCGTATAAAAGGTACTTTATAAGTTCCTTTCAAAACAGCTTCTGCATGATCGATTTGTTCCTGAACAGCATCTTTGGAGGCTTGCGTGTACATGTCTGGATCAATCTGCAACAAGCCTTTTGCTTCCCAAACTAACTTAGTCAACTCTTGGCGGTAAGTGGAATACGCCAGCTTGTTTTCTTTGACGTCAATAACAGTATTAGAAATAACGGCAGTGCTTATGAAGGTCTTTCCTGCCGTCCTTAGACGATCCATTCCGAGCTCGAGATCCCCATCAGGATCATTCACTACCGTTTGGGCATACGCAATCACTGTTGCAAATTCATCTTTAGCTGCCTGTGTAACTTGTCCAGGACCAGTTCCAACGGTAAATTGATCCTGCAACTTTCCTGCCTCTAAGATCATAGTCTGTAAGGCTTGTAGCTTAGTTGCGGTACGTATTGTCAATTTCGGTACGAGAAAATTAACATAGGTAACTTCAGTAACCGTTCCGAAATGAATGTTAACTTCCATTTTCACTTTAGCATCCGTTTGATCAGCAAGCGGTCGTTGCACAACCCCCGCATCCGAAACCATTGCCGGTTGATCAGATTTCCAGGTCATTGTTGAAAATCCATATGAGCCTAATGGCTGCAAGTTTACGTTACCGAAAACCGTCATGTTATTATACTTTGCTATGAGAAGCTCCTTGTCTTTCATGACCCTCTCAGCATCCGTCGGAGTTGGCATACGAAGGACTGTGACGTTCATCGTTGCCGTATCCGTTATACCTCCATATGTGAGGGTCGCAGTTAAGGTAACAGGAACGTCCGATTGCGTATATTCGGGGCGCGTAACTACCCCCGCATTTGAAAGAACACTCGGTTGACTTGAAGACCAAGTAATAACGGTATTGGTCGCCCCTTCTAATGGTAATACCAGATTAGCCGATACGGACTTGTTGTTGAGCTGCTCAAGGAGCTTAGCCTTATCATTGGCAATGCGATCAGCTTCAGTCAAAGCCTTGAGGGTTGAAATCTCGAGTACAGGTCTGTAAGTATTTGTTACTTTAATAGACTCTTTAGAAGCTATATCGGCTGAAGTCAGTGCAATGCTGTCCACTCCACTAGCGTCCGTTCGTTTGAACACGAGTGAGAGTTTCTTATCTCCCTGTATTTCTTGAATGACAGCATCGGTCAAATTAATAGAAACCAACGTTCCAGCTGCACCGCTAGCTGCACAAGGATTGGTTGCACATGCCGTACTGATCAAGGATTCGCCTGCTTGAGTCAGATCTGGTACACCCCCCACTTTAGGGTACCACTTATCCCATGTAATTGTGTTCTCTGACCAGTTATCATAAACACTTCGATAAACAGTAAAATTTGTCGCATTCGTATTATCTTTATATAGTTTTAAAGTAGCGCTTTGAATGGGATCGGTGATATCGGATAAATCGAATTTCATTAAGCCGGATCTGCTGCTCCCAATGACTAGTGACGTAGCAGTTCCATAGTTGGTAGTGGTACTCCCTGAGTGAATCGTAGCATCGTCCGTCGGGCCCTTCTTCACCACAACAACGCTCATCCCAGAATCATCTGCAGCCAATGCCGGGGATACTGTTCCATAAAATAAACTGAAGAACATACAAAATACCAAAATACTTGAAACTCTTGTCTTCCATAATTTCACGACCATGAGGAGCACCTCCAAAATAATTTGTTATAGTTAATCATGTAATCGGTTGCAGGTATAGCGAATAATCCCCTCTAACTACGCTCGCATTGATTTGTGTTACTGTTTAACGAAAGATTAGCATACATAGACATGAACTTATTTAAGGTATATCTGCTGTTTTTTAAGACCGTTATGCATTGAAGAAACTATGAAAATAACATTATTTATTTGTCACCGATACATGCTCATGTTGCACATCAATTTCTAACTCTATATCCCCTGTAGAAATGAGAAGCGTATCTTCATCGAGTTTTGTTACATTCAAACTCTTCTGCCCCCTCTCTTTTGGATGCAGAATTGTTAGAAAGCCTTCATTGGCATCAGAGATGGCTCGAACATAATCCATCAAACATACGTGTTTTTGCTCACTCTCAAAAAATGCCGTGGAGCGCCCCTTTTCTAAATCTATTCGTTTCACGTTACTGACAAAAACCGTCTCCAAGTCCACATTGTAAATCCCTTCGGAATAAACGCGATTACCATCTATGAAAGAATGGTTTGCTGCCACTGGTAAATTAAATAACAACTCCCCTTCAAAATCCTGAACGGTATCACGAATGACATAGAGATCATATTCCTTTACATAGATAACCTTTCGAGTGTGAATACCTGTTCCTTCAGGATTCGCTATCTGAATGGTAATCGAATCTAGATAGTTGCCAATGTTAGCACTCACCACCGTGCTTGTCTTGGGAACATCAACCCACCCACGCTCCAAGCTATACGTTCCTGCAGAAAGATTAATCGTACCGTTACCGGACTTCTCCTGTAATGTCTTCTGTGTAGCAAACTGCATGCAAGCATGCGAATATGAACTAATATGCCAACTGGTGCTACTGTCGAAATACCCTTCAATACCGGAATCCATAACGAGCGGGATACTATTTTTATATAAAATAAACGAGCCTTGATCCAAATGTCCGTGAGCGATCGGCTCAGGACTGGACATAATAGCAAAATAACTCTGGCTGATGGTTCCGTAGTTTTTCCTGAATACATAAATTCCTGCATTCTTATAATGCAGGGTTGAATCTAAGGAAATGGATCCAGAAACCTGATAAGTATCACCTTTACCGAGAATATTATCGAGAGCTATACCTTCGCCCCAAAACTTCTTAAACGGCTTACCTGCCATGCGCCACGAATGATACATGCGATCCGCTAATGTTTTATCAACCTTTTCGATGTCTACTAAATAGGTTCCGTAGCTCCCGAATTCGGCCCCTCCGCTCAAGGCATGATCTCCGAATGGCGGCGTTCCAATGCGTCCATCAAAAAATGAGTATCCCGGTGTCTGTACATCGATGCTGAAATCAAACATGTGGGCAAGCGATGTTGTCTCGAACCAATTTTCTCCGATGGCATGATTCAGCACTCTGGCAAAACCGGCAAAGCGCTCCAACGCCGCATGATGGTAACGGATTGACTCCGGCCAAGAAGAATCCGGATTGACGTTTAGCTCCAGTTGAGATTTCAACACCATATAAGCATTATAGAACCATGCTTTTCGATTCGGGAAGTCGTCCAGCACCATCATCATATAAGCTGTCCCCGCACACATATCCGTTTGCCAATTGCCGCTGCCATGTTGGGCTTCTAGGGGAGAAAGCTCAGTACGATCCCTCAAATCAAGCATATAAGGCAGCAAATATTCAATCATTGCATAGAAGCGCTCCTTCTCCTCACGGGTAAAGACATCCGCTTCTTTAATGAAAGAGTACGTTACTGCCACACTGCATAGGACTCTTCCACCTTGAACTGCACCATAAGAATCACTGCCATCAGGACGAGAATTACAAGCTAACCAATGCTCTGCCCCTTGACAGAAGTCATTCAAGATATACAAGATTTCATTTTTTGCTTTGAAGGCATATGTCATATCTTGTGTAAATGCGTACTGAATAGCATCGCACTGCATCGTTAACAGAAAACAAGAATTAGGTAACGAAGATTTTCGATTAAAATCATAATCAAACACGTCGAGGACCTGATCCATCTCGTCTTTAAACGTAATAACCGTTTTCAACCCTTGTTTCAGCTTCCCATCAATCTTGGCAGCGAAGGTCAACGTGTACGCCAAGCCGCCAATTATGGAAATATCCTTGACGTACGACCATCCTCCTTCATCCTCAGCTGTAGGATTACAAATATAAATGGAATGCTTAGAAGTATCCGCTTTATAGGAGAATTGCGTTTGCGAAGATGGGTTAACCGTAACTACTTCTCCTTTGGCTCCTCCGCCGCAGAATGGATACTCGCCTTCCCACTTGAGTATCGGGGTGCCACGAAGTATTTCACTCTGCCAGTGAAACGGCATGTCATCGCCTTCGTCGAATCCGCCATTCTCAATCGCCAGGGTACCGCCTTGCGCTGAAAGGATGTTCACATTGTCGATCCAGACATGGCCAAGTCCCTCCTGTTCATTCTCTTGAGACGGAAGAATGAATGAGAGCGCCGCTTTGACCGCTCCCTCCGGCGCTCGGAAATTGACGATTTTATCCGTGGAGCTCCATACATAAAAGTGCTTATTTATTTCCTCATAATCGTTTTTATCCTTCACGACTAAATCAAGTGCCTTTTCGATGTAATCCAAACTGTATGTGTTTGCGATGTTAACGATTTGCTCATATTGTTTTTTTATCAGGATATCGGATTGGGCCATTTCCTTTACTTTCTGCAAACCATCTGGCGTCAGGTATAGTGTGGAAGCCGTATCAACTTCCGTGCGCAATACTCGTGAGAACCTGACCTCTCTACTCGTATTAAAAACCTGCACAACGGCCTTTGCTACATGCTCAACTGAGCTAGCATTTCCCTCATTGACTGCGATCAATTCCTGGATTGAAGCTTGGAGTTTAGCTACTGTAACGGCTTCGAATTGTCCAATATCTGTGCCAATCGTCGAAGAGGCTAACAACTCTTCCGCTTTGCTAATGGCAAAGTCAGCCAAGTTCTGCAGCGTTTCTAGATCTTTATTTAACATGTCTTGCTCTTTGAACCACGTTAGAGCAGGCTCCAGCCCATATTCATGATAAACTTTCCCGTCCATATTGTAGGTAGGTGCCATCGTAAAACGTTTTGTCGCAAATAAAACAGCTTCCTCTTCTCTAGGTTTGTAGAATTCACGATTTCTAATGAAAGGAACACGGTATTTCCCATTCAAAGCTAGAACTGCATCATTCACCATGGCTGTTAACGCCAGTTTAGCACCCTCGGTAAAATACTCACCTTTCGTTTTCAATAGGTTTTCAGCATTATCGACGAGCGTTTGTAATTGAGTCCAATGTTCTGTTTTTTCTCCCATTGTCCATTATCATCTCCTGTCTATAAATATGACTTATTGCTCTGCTCTATCTGCCGAAAGCGAGTTCTTCACGAACGATTCGACCTTCTTTGGACTCCACAATTCGGACGGATACATCTTCAGCCTCGATATGGTCAACTGTGAGTATCTGTGTTCTGCCGTCCTTCAGCCGTACTTCCACTGTACTGTCATCAATAGCCTGCACCGATACAACCATCGCTTGGGATTCAAATGGCTCAATAACCGTAATAAACCGACCAATCTGCCCTTCTGTTCGGACTGCATATGTGATTCGACGTTGAGTCTCGTCGCCAGGAAACGCGTCAGCTCCTATAAGCCCTACGAAACGCACAGCTCCCATCCCTGACACATCCACATTTATGGTGCCTTCCTTGTCATGATCGATAGGACTCGTCGGAATCGCATTCGAATATTCATTGCCAACAATCGTTACTCGTCCACCTTCGTAATCTTTGCCAATACCGAAGCCACGATCGATATTCTCATACATGAAGGTTAGCTCGGATAAAGGTTTTCTGCTTCCGTCTGCCAGGACTAAATAAGCATCTCCCCAGAACAGCCCTTGTTTGGTTCGTTGTGGATACCGCTGCTCATTATAGACAGGATGATTGTTCACTTTTAACTTCATCATCTTCGCTCCTTGCAGCGAAACATCACATTTACCTTCACCAAGCAGCCATGCCCCAAACTCTCCTTCCGCTTGAACCTCACCATCAACCTCTACCTGATAAGTGAATGGGATTGTAATACCATGATGTTCTGCTGCTCTGCCAGTGATTTGAACTGATTGACGTGGCCAAGCGGTATGAACGTCCATCTTCAGTACGCCAGGGATATTATGTGCAGTTCGATTCCCGCGCATATCTTCCCCATCGCCGAACACCGTCTCGAAGCTGGCGATGCTTGCTCCAGAGACTTCATACCAATGGCAGTCCGTTATAAACTGGGCGTCCGACAAAGGATTATCCGTCCATTGACTCGTATGTTTAGTTAAACTCACATCCTCCCCTTGGATCCCTTTAAACCCTTTAATTTGAAATAGGCTGTCGTACTGATGCTCCTTTTCTCCTTTCACATAATCAAACAAAACCAAATAATCATCCGTAACGGCCATCACTCTTCGCTGTACGATCGGTTCCGTGAAATCCGATAAAGCGCCATATGGTGGTGCATCCTTCACTTCTGGCAGCCAACTTGCGTTCATTAGACACCGATCTGCCAATGTTTCATTGTCGTTATAAATCATGCCGCCATAAGGCGGATAAGACCAACGTGACACAGTTTCGATTGCTGTAGCCTGAATGACTTGCCCGCTATAAAACATCAGGCGTTTGGAGTCGCTTGGCACCTGCATTTTCCCGTCGACAACCACCATGTTTTTGGTCATCGAATTCTGCACATAAAACTTATACATAAAATGCCCGTAGCCCCACCAGACATGCTCAGGATTAAAGAAGCTGCGTCCATGACGCATGATGGATAGCACTTCTGTGCGATCGAAATGACCATGTGCATACCCATGTGAACCATATCGCAGGACAGCTTGAATTTGATCTTTTTGTTCGCGGTTCTCCGTCTGACTTCTTAACATGGCGATACCTACATTATCTGAAAATGCGTTTTTCTTCGTATAGGTAGAGACATACTCTGGTAGCTCGGCATGCCCGAAAATAGGATCTACTTGTTCAAACCTCTGAATAACCGCGATGTATTCTGGATCCTTATAATATTGATAGGCCAAATCAAATGTAGAACCGAAATGAACGCCATCCAATTTCTTCTCATCGGAATCACTGATGCCGAACAGCACACCACGATCATCGAGGAACGGAATGACCGCATCGAACAAATCTTTGATACAAACGTAGCTTTTACGATTGCCGCCCCACTTCTTGTTGTACATCCCGAATCTTACTTCCGCTTCTTGGCCGTCATATGTACTGTTAACTTCGTCATTAAATGGAATCCTGAAATGCGTGTGCAGCAAATTGTATCCGAACGGAAGTAGCGCATGCGCAGTATGGATATACATGGACGAAACCCACGTGTTGTATCCTACAGAACATTCATGCCACCATCCATCGTTAAACAAACCGTATTTCAATTGCTCGATCGAGCCTCCAGCGCCGTATACAAAGCGAAGTGCTCTTTCCATATCTTGAATCGCTAGTGCACAATACAAGGCACCTGTGATTTCGGATAAGAGCCAATTGGAAATATGACCTCTCTGAAGATGGTGATCCAGGATGTCCATGTAGATCCGGAACGATTGTTCAATACCACGATGATCTTCCTCGGTTAGCACATTAGCATCGTGAATGATATCGTAAGGAATCGCTAAATGCTGAAAAAAGTGCCCCTCCTGCACATAGCTTTGGCTGCAACCCTTCTTCTTTTTCGGATATCCGTTGTCTTCATCAATGAAATAACGTAAGAATTCCGCTACTTTTTCTGCATACTTCAACTCCTTGGTCAATGCATAGGCATATGCAGCCGACATAATCCCATATTCTTCACTTGTGTTATAGCAGTAGTCTCTCTCATTAACAGGTAGCGGCGGAGTCACCTCCCACTGATCGGCAACTGTGATGATATTGTCATACCCTGATTTAAAGACGGCATGGGTATCAATCTTCTTTTTAACCGCTTCCCATTGTTCTTCATTATGATAAATATAAGGATGCTGTAAGCTGCGCATCGTTTTTAATGCGACTTGAACGGCATTTTCACTGTCTCCGCCTGCGATAAAACGAAGAGTCGTCGTTTCATGCCCCCCAGGCACCATTCGTTCATGTACGTTAACCCTCGCTGTAACCTTCTGCTCCCCATTTGACTCTAAAATAAATCGCGAAGGTGTAACGATCGGCAGTAATGACTCCCAGCCTTCAAACACCTGCTTGACAGTAACGCTTTGCTTATCCTCCGTGCAATTATGAATTGTCATCGTATAAACAACATCATCACCAATCTCACCGGATTTGCCCCGTACATCGCTTTCCACATAGATTTTCTGACCTCTTCGAAGTTCCGCCCGAATGAGTTCAGCTTCTCCGTGCAGCTCAAAACCTTTGAGAAATCTCCAAATATTTCCTTTGCTCGTTTCCATATCAAAATCAGACAACTTCAGTCTGACTCTATGCTCTCCCGCTCCTGCCAGCCAGATCACTGCAGTCACTGACCGCCCATCGATGAACCTAGCTATTACGTTTACTTCCGTTTCTTCATCTGCTGAATAAATGGCAAGTTCCAAACCATGCCAGCCCATGACATCCAGCGCTGCATCATTCCCTCTTTCGAACCCAATCGGATACCAACCAACGGCCCCCTCTGGAGTTGGAAATTCCAATTTCAAGCCCTCTTTCAGTTGATACCCATAGCCGCCTTTGGCGCCTGAATGATGCCACTCTTCCAACATATTTATTCGATTTGTCATTTGATTCACTCCTTTCTACTTTTAAAAGTTTGACAAAAGAAAGCGACATTTGAGCACAATCACACTCAACTGTCGCCCGTATTATTATTTGCCGCCTTTATCCAAATAAGCTTGGATTTGCTTCTGCAGCTCTGTGCGGACTTTATCCATGCCAAGCGCTTTCAACTCACCGCTCAACTTTGCAGTCTGAGCTTCCCAGTCTTTGATTTGACCAGCTTTTAGCAGTTGAATAAATGGATCCGTTTTGGAGGTAATACTTGCAACTTCCGCTTTCACATTTGTACTGTCAAATGTAAACATGGCTAACGGCGCTGAATAATACGTATCCGCTTTCGCCGAGTATTCAAAATATTTGCGTGATGTGTCATCCAAATCTTGACTGAGTCGGATCATCGTTGGATTCCAAGACATTTCAAAAGCATTAAACACATAATTTTTGGACTCATCCAATAATTTCATTTGATTGCTGCCTACTGCTTCCCAGTGTATACCTGGAATACCGTATTCAATTAAATCATGGTTTTCTTGAGAGCTAAACAACCAATCGAAATACTTCATTGTTCTATCTATGTTTTTAGAAGTCGTAGGAATTGCAATCGAATTGTTTGATCTGTAGTTCGTGCTGATGGCTTGCGGTTTCATATCACGAATATCTTTTCTCAGCACGAAAAACTCCAGATCTGCCGTAGAGATCGTTTCTTTCAGCTTCTTTCTATCTGCTGCAAAGGAGCTAATTGTGCCATAATAAGAAGCTGCTTTTCCTGACATGAAATAAGCTTTATTATCCTTTTGGCTAACAACGTCTTTCTCTAAAAACTTGCTCCATTCCGCCCATTTATCGTACTGTGGATAAGCAGTCTTAGCCGTATTGAAGGGAGCAGGCAGCTTCGCAAACGCTGCAGTGTCGTCACCCAGCGCAGCCATATTTTGAACTTTCTTCCCATCATCAGATAGTTGAACAAGTATTGGAATACCAGCAATACCAACTGTACCAACATTAGGAATCTTCGTATTACTTTCACCTGTCCAAATTTCCTGAAAGCCGCCATTACCTTTTACCGCAAGAGGAGTTAGCGTTTTATCAGCCTCTTGTACTTTCTTATAGAAATTCTCTAGATCTTCATAACTGTTAATCTTATCTAAACCGTATTTCTCCCGTAAATCTTTACGAATATACACGACAGGTAGATCAAAGAAATATTGCGTGAAAGGAATCGTGTACAGATGTCCGTCAAAACGCTTATTCGCTTCTACAAATTCAGGAGTAAAAGCCTTCTTTAAACCTGGATAGGCATCATTATTAAAATATTTATCCAGCTGCGCATAGGCACCTTGTGGTACAAGCTCCTTCAGATTCATAAAATCGGCGTCAAACACGAAGTCAACCTCTTCACCGGCAGTCATCATCAACTTCACTTTTTGCTTATGATCAGCACTGGGATTCCATTGAATATTTAATTTCGTATTCAGCGAGTCTTTGGTCCGCTTTTCGAATTCATCCATAACGAGTTGCATATCTTTCGGCGGATCACCGAAAAGCATCCCCTTTAGAGTCACAGGCGAAAGTTTCGCTGGTGCTGCGGAAGCAGCAGCAGAAGCTGCTGGACTTTCTTCAAGTTGTTTGGAATCGCTGCAAGCCGTAGCCGTAGTAATCACTGCTACTGCCAATAACGAAGTAGAAAGCGTTCTCGTTTTCATGTCTTTATCCTCCCTAATATTCCTCATCTATACTAAACCGCAGACAGCGGAACTAGCCTTTCACAGCACCAACCATTAAACCTTTGACAAAATATTTCTGTAAAAACGGATACAAGAAAATGATTGGGCCGATCGTAACGATTGTCGTAGCCAACCGTACTGTAATCGCTGGCGGGACAAAGTTGGGGATATTTACATCGGCAGAAACCTGATTAATATAGTCCAAATTGTTCATAATACGCTGAATTAAATATTGCAGCGGAAACTTATGTGGATCGTTGATATACAGCAGCGCGCTGAACCAATTGTTCCAATAACTCAAAGCGTAGAACAAACCAATTGTAGCGAGCGCGGGCAGCGAAACTGGAAGAATAATACGAAATAAAATATAGGCATCGTTCGCACCATCCATCTTTGCGGATTCAGCAAGCGACTCATCAATCGTTGCAAAGAAATTTCGCAGTAGAAACATGTTCCAAGCGCTGATCATGCTCGGGATGATGAGTACCCAAATCGAGTCTTTCATTCCTAAATATTTGGAAATCAACAAATAGGAAGCGACCAAACCACCATGGAACAGCATCGTAAAATAAACGAAAAACGCGATTTTATTTCGATATTTGACCGATTTAACGGAAATGGCGTAAGCCATTGCGCTGGTGAAAATCATCGATAACGTCGTGCCGACGAGGGTAACGAAGGTGGTCACTCCATACGCGCGAAAGATTGTATTATCTTCAAAAATCAATTTATACGCCTGTAGGGAGAATTCTTTTGGAAAAAATGTATAGCCTTTCTTCAATATTTCTCCTTCTGTAGCAAACGAGCTTGCCAGAACCGAAATAAAAGGAATCAAACAGTAAATCGAGAACAAAACAAGAATGAGATAAAAAACGAATTTCAACAACTTGTCTGATAAACTCTCTTGAATCATATGCAGCCTCCATTTCTTAAAAGATAGCCGAGTCTGGCGATGTTTTCTTAGCCACATAGTTCACTGTGATCACTAAAATGAATCCAATAATCGATTGTAAGAAGCCGACAGCTGCTGACATCCCCATGTCCCCAAGATCCATTAATGCACGGAAAACGTAAGTGTCAATGACATCTGTCGATGGATAAAGAAGCGGATTTCTGCCAATAATCGCATAAATCATGCCGAAATCTCCGTTAAAAATGCCCCCGACTGCAAGTATGGTCAATAGAATGACTGTCGACTTCAAGAGCGGCAGGGTGATAAAACGAATTTTCTGGAAACGACTCGCGCCGTCCATGGCAGCAGATTCATAAATTTCCGGATTAATACCCGAAATCGTGGCCATGTAGACAATGGAACCGAAGCCAGCCCCATGCCAAATTTTCAACATAACGAGAATGGCTGGCCAGTAGTGCGGAGAAGACAAGTATTGTATGGGTTCAATCCCGAACATACCTATGAATTGGTTTAAGAATCCTCCATCTGTCGCCACGAAAGCTGTCATGAACATGGCAACAACCGTCCAAGAGAGAAAATGCGGAAAAATCATAACGGATTGGGAAATTTTCTTAAACCATTTACCTCCAATCTCCGTCACCATAATCGCGATCGCAACAGCGGCAATCGTTCCGAATGTAATAAACAGTACGTTCAGAAATACCGTATTGCTCACGATTTTAATCCAATCGCTGGAGTTGAAGAAGAATTGGAAGTTTTTTAATCCGACGAATTTACTTCCAGTAATCCCCTTCACCGCTTTGAAGTCTTGGAAGGCGACAACAATCCCCCCCATTGGTAGATAAGCAAAGACTAAGAACCAGATAACTCCGGGAAGCGCCAAAAAGTACATAAATTTATTAACCTTCAGCTCGTAAAGAAAAGCACTAACCGCACCACGTTGTTTCTTAACCTTCGATGCTTTCATCGTTGTTTGTGTAGATGTAATTGTGTTGCTCATCTTGTTGTTTCCTCCTTTCACCAGCTCGATGACTCTACTTTACGTTGGATCGTTTCTTCTTGAAAGTTTAAGATGTAGTCAAAATCACTGGTTTTCACCGAAATCCATGTGTGAAATTACACCACTTTCATTCATTTATGCTTTTATCATCTAAAAAGCGAACATATGAACTTATTATGCCAAAGTTCATAGGTCCGCTATCAGATTTTAAATACGTATCATGTTGCTGGAATACGCCTTATTACGCTTCTTGTACGCTGAACTTATGATGTTTCCTATAGTGATCCGGTGTCTTGCCGCAATGCTTTTTGAAAGATACATAAAAATAATTCGTATTTTCCATCCCTACCATCTCGCCAATTCTATTTGCTGGAAGATCGGTTTCAACGAGCAGTTCTTTGGCTTTGGCGAAACGGTATTCACTCAAATAGGAGGTAATCGATTGTCCCGCAATCTCTTTAAACACTTTACGCATGTAATTCATAGAGAGGCCGCCTACTTCCACCAATGACTCAACGGTTAAGTTCGAATCTGCATAATGCTCATGAATATATAGAATTATTTTATCCACAATCCACTTGTTCTTCTGTTGCGACTGCAAGTCTCTAGAGCCAATGGTTTGCTCACATAACTCTAAATACCAAGCCTCGATTTCTTCTATCGTCTCCCATTGATTGAGCGTTGCCATGAGGCCACCGATATCCATGATTGAATCCGTGCTGATCGGCATGGTCATTGCTTTAGCTGTTCGCGCTGTAGAAATGAGCAACTGAGTCAAGCTGAGCATCATCTCATCAGGTGTAGCTTGGCGGGTATAGGCAAGGAAGGTAGCAAAGGCTTCTCTGATGCTCGCCATATCCCCGAGTTTTAACTGATCCGTGATCTGTTTCTCCAAGGCAGAGACTTGGCTGTCTTGCAGCGGCTCTCTCGACTTTTCGATGCCTGAGTGTATAATGGCTCCGTTCCCAAAGATAATGCGATAAGTGGAAGCAAGCTTAGCTGCCTCCCTTGAGGATTCGATTTCCGATAAAGCTAAACTCTCCGATCCCACTGCAATTGAAACGGATAGATGTAGAAATTGAGCCACATTGTCTTGAATGACTTGCAGCATATCTGTGATTTTCGGCTCTAGCTCAATATTCTCCTGCACGTTCATAATTATTGCGATTCCATCATCGCCTGAGTCAAAACAAACAGATGGCATTCGGCTAGAACTGACCTCAACGGCTATATTCGATATTGCATATCTTAGCAAGGCAATATCTGACACCTTATACGTAGCTAGCAGCTGACGGTAGGCATCGAGTCGAAGCAAACATACAACATATCTCGGATAAGTAAATTCAATCCCCACGTTGGCCAGTTTTCTAGCCATCTCCTCTTCATTCGACCAGCCTCCAGATGTCAGCAGGCGAAGCACCTCGTGCCTTTTGGCCGATCGATAATCCTGTACACTCAACTGTAGATCCTGAATCTGATGATCCAAATAAAAAAATGTCCTACCAAGCACATCCAATTCGGATTCTCCTTGCGGCTTATTGGCACCTCCAGCGGAATGATTCACTTTCGCAAGAAGACGATGAATTGGACCGTAAATCCACTTCGTAAAGAAGCCGCCAATAAGCAAAACAATCAGAAGTAGACAGCCGGTCATCATTAAAATGAACCGTTGTGTTTCCTTGACTTCACGCAAGAGATTCTCATAATCGATTAAGCCAATGAACGTCCATCCCAAGCTTTCTGATTTGATATAGGAAACTCGGTAATTGCGACCTTCTTTTTTAAATTCAAAAGAACCTTTCGGTGTAGGAGAGTTATTAATTGACTGAACATAGGACTCATCTGTTAAATTCTTATTAATCATCTCGTTCATCGAGTGAGTAATAACGGTGCCCTGTTTATTCAAAATCATGGATTCGAACAAACTGCTTTGCGCGCCGTTCATGACCATACTTTGCAGTGTACGCTGGTCCAAATTAAGCACCATCGCGCCATTCGCCACCTTGCCAACCGCATTTGGAAATAGGAGAGAAATCACATTCATCTTATATTTCTTATCATAAATGGCATAATCGATATGTCGGGGATAAAAAATGTTCGAGCGATTGGGCTGAATACTTGCCAATAGATTAAGCACATCAGGGTCATAGAAGTCCTCAAACGATTTGACGGTACTAAGTGAAGAGAAAGCCAGCTTCTTCTGATCATTTAGCAAATAGATCGAGTGGATCAGTGGATTCGTACTGGTTAATTCATAGAGCTTGTTGCCAATCCGACCAAGTTCACTCGTATTGAAGTCCATATTATAAAAGCTCATCTGAATTTCAGGTCCGTTAAACAGACTTCCGAAATTAGTGAATGTCGATGTCAATAAAATGTTCGCTGTATTGAAAGACTGTTCAATAGCCGTATCGGTTGATCGATTAATCTGTTCCGTTAAATTTCGGGACACTTTGGACGCGATGACAAACGTCAGTATGGCAATGACTAAGAGCCCTACCAACAGATAGGACAAAATAATTCGAATCAACATATTTTTATTTTTCAGGAAGGCTTGCAAACTTTTCATCACGATCCTCCTCTGGTTTATGGCAAAAGAAAAAAGAGACAGCCGTTAGATAGGTCGCCTCTTTTTACTGTATCAGAAAGGTGAAGGAAATTGGATGCAGTTTTTCAACAAATGTATGCGCTTTTTTAAGGATTTTGCATTAAGCATCCAACTCCATGTAATCAAAGAAGTCGAAGTCCGCATGCAGGCGAGTTCCTCGCAAATCCTGTGTACAAAGTCCAACGAAACCACCTGTAAAAGATAATTTCCGCTGATAGCTGTCGGCAAGATTGCCTGAGTACAACGTCGGACCGATCGTCTGCCACGCTTGACCGTCAGTGCGATAAGAGAATTGAATCTTGTCGAGATTCATTGCGGCTTTTAGATAGATGCGCTCCCCTTCAGGAATCGGCACATAAGCGTCCAACTCGTCATATTGCCCCTGATCGCTTACGACAATCGCCAGATGCTTGCCGAGCTGGTCATCGTGGGAAATGCGCAGATAGTAATGATCGGACTCATCATAATAAAGTACAAGACCTGCCATTTGGGTAAAAGCTACCGGCTCGAACGCCACGCATGTTACCATTTCGCACTGGAAGCTTTGAATGCGTCTTGCCACGAGACTTTGGTTATGCAATGAGGTCAGTGACTCTCTTCCCTTCAATCGCAAGAAGCCAGGACGCTCGGTTAAGCTTAACCATGACTCATCAGCCGGGACACGCAATGTGTGCCAATGCACACTGAGCTTCAGTTCGTCAAAATCATCCCGGATCAGGTCTGGAGCAAACGGATGCGCTGTGAGCTCCGTCTCCGGAATATACAGCTGCGGCTGCTTCCCACCTGCTGCCAGTCGCAGCCAGCCGTCCGGTGTCCACTCTACTTTTTGCAGCGAAGTTTCTCGCCCTAAGGGACTTAGCTTGTTACCATCCGGAAGAGGACGAGAACAAATAAATACCATGTACCAGTCACCGAATTGCGTTTCTACTAAGGAGCCGTGGCCTGCGTTTTGTAAAGGATGCTCTGGCGTATTTCTTGTCGTGATAATCGGATAGTCAGGATCAACTTCATAAGGACCGTCGACGGAAGTCGCCCGCATGAGAGTTGCTGCGTGCATCGGACCCGTTCCCCCTTCGGCAACGAGCAAGTAGTAGAACCCATCCTTCTTATACACCATCGGACCTTCCGTAACACCTAAATCTGTCCCTTGGGTAATCAGCTTGATTTCGCCGATCAGCTTGCCTTCATCCGGGCAGAACTCCTGCATAATGATGCCAGCGAATCTGCTTCTGTTTTTGCGAAAATCCCACTGCATGTTAAACAAATACTTGCGGCCATCCGTATCGTGGAACAAAAAGTGATCAAAACCGCTAGAATTCAGATAGATCGGCTCAGACCATGGCCCTTCAATCGAAGGCGCTGTCACAATATAGTTGTGCAGATCTTTATATACGCCTTTTCGACCAACCACATTCGTAAAACATAGATAATAGGTACCGTTGTCGTAGCTTAAGGATGGCGCCCAAATACCGCCTGAGCTTGGCACTCCGCGCAGATCAAGTTGACTCAAGCGATCTAGTGGACGTGTCAACGGCCTCCAGTTCATCAAATCTTTGGAATGATGAATGAGCACACCTGGAAACCATTCAAAGGTAGATGTTGCAATATAATAGTCATCTTCAACCCGAATGATCGATGCATCCGGGTTGAAGCCACGTAAAATTGGATTTTGAATCATGCTGTCGTGCTCCCTTGTCGTAATAGCTTGATCTCACCGCTAATACCAAACTTCACAAAATGAAATGCCTTCCCGAGAGTGTGATCAGGTGCATCTGGTGAATCCGCGAAGTTCTTGACGCCTTTGTACTGATCTGGGCTCGTCAGATGGCGGTCGCCATCCACATGCCGATGTGGACCAAACACATTAAAGGTACTAGGAATAAGCTGTACGGCAAGTTCATGTTTGCCTCTTGCGAGCCCTTCTGGCAGATTCATGTACCAATTAGGTCCCCATGTCCACCCGAGCTCAGCGCCATCAACATAAATTTGTGCTGCATCAGCATGGATGCCAGTAAGCTGCAAAGTGACATGCTCAGCATGTTGTCCTATCTCAAAGCTTTTCGTAACCTTCACTTGTGCCCCGCAAAACGGTAAGCCTGCTGCGATTAGATCAGCTGCTTCCACCTCCGAGGCTGGCGTAAGCAAGAAAGGACCTTCGGTCTGTTGCTGCCTGGCATCCTTATCAAGGTACGCCGACAAGCTTCTAACAACAAAATTCCCTTCCATGAATACGACAGGATTGGGTTCATCGACTTCAGCCAGTTCCAACAGCAGCTCCAGGCTGCCGCCTCCGGCAAGCAAGTTGTGAGGAACCCGGTAGCGATAACGTTCATCCTTAACGGTGTAATTGCCGAATACACGACCGTTCAATGACAGTGCCTTCGGTTCATCCAGAAAGACAACATCCATCTCCGAATCCTCATCGAATGCTCCGATCTCGACAGATGCTGCCAACTTGCCTCCCTCGTTCGGGGTGAACTCCACGGCAAAGAGATTGGCAGACGGAATGGATGCAACCCAAGCTGTTTGAACCGGTATCTCCTCGGTGAGCGTATGCGCACCCGGTTGCTCGCTTGGCTCGGCGCTAGCTGCAAACGCTTCTGCGGAAAGGACTTCGACGCCTGAAGCCAGCATGCGATCGACGATCGTTTTACCCGCATCATCCCGCATCCAGCTGCAGCTGTTAGAGACGAGCACCTTGCTATAAGCTCGGTGCCCGACTGTTAGCCATCCCTCGGCTACAGCCCCTATCTCCTCTAATGTACGCTCTTCGGACAGTTCATAGTGTGCGCCGGATGCATGAATCTGCTGAACAAGTGCAATAAATTGATTACTCAAGCTGCCGCTCACTGTATCTGGAACACCATCCCCGTTATGCTCGTTGATCACCATCGCATCCCGAGGGTCAAAGTGCTCCATGATGCCGCGTGTTGGTGTCACAATGAGCAGTTCCGGCTGGTTGGAACGAAGCTCTGGCAGCTCTGCAACCTTGCTGCGGATATCATCTAGCACTGCCGGGAGTGCATGCCGCCAGGTTAGATGCAGCGGCATCGATGGCGGCCAATCGTGGACCGCTTCCGACTTCAAGCGGAATTGTGCAAGATGTAGGACAAATTGTTCCAGACCATGACCAGCGAGCCACAGGATATAAGTCGAAAACGATTCGGGTGTCACGCCCCATCCACTGCCGCCATGTGCTTCTACGAGACTGCTTTCGCGGCCTTGCTGTACGGATACCGAGTGCACCATACGCGGATAGAAGTCGTTGCCGGGGAAGCGTTCCAACGCATCAATAGCCGGCATGGTCAAACCTTTTAACATATGGAAGCAGGATCCACTGTAGGACAATTGAAAGAACGGATTTTCCTCCCCTTTCAAGTGCCCCGTAAACAGCTTGCCTTGGGCTGCGCACCAATCTTGGATCGGCTTGTAAAAGCCTTCGATGAGCGCATCTGTGATCAACTCCCAATAGCGTACACGCACTTCTCTACTTCGTTCACCTTCAATAAATAACAAAGGTAAAAGCGGGTGCAAATCCTCGCCAAATCGTGCTTGGTACATTTCTGGTAGCGTACTTACCCATGGAACATCACCCTGCTTCACCGAGACGCTATGTCCATCAAGAAAGGCTACTTCATCGGTGAAAAATCCAGTCACATACGCCCAGGCCTCTTGCGACAGACCTTTGCGGTATCCTTCATGCGTAATCTCTATAAACAACGATGTCGCCTGCGGGTCCAGCGAGGATACGGCATTTTTCTTGTGGAAGTGTACCGTTCCTTCGCCACTTACTTCCTCACGCCATTCTACCCATTCACAAATCAAATCAGGACGACGAGCGATCACTTGCCCACTTGCCGTTCCCGATGGCCAACCGTTTTCGTCATAAATCCAGAAGCTCATCTCAATTGATTTCGCATACAAAATCAAATCGGAGACGATAGTCAAATATGCTTTGCTCATATAGACAGGTATATCCGGATAATTGCGAGGATGAAAGACGACACCCGTTATCCCCGTCACTTGCATGTCATCCAGCTGCTGCTTTAATTTGCCTAAATCCAAGCTGTCATTAATAGCCCACAGCGCCATAAACCTCAAACGGCTTGCATCCATGATGTTTAATGCTCCTTTTAGTTACTTATCCTAGTTCGATAACCACTACCACAGATACAAATCGTTCCCTTTTAGCTTGAAAATCGCTTCGATGAAGTAATAATCGCCATAAATAATCGCGTGATGATGGTTTGCCGAATGATAGGCCGCTGAACCGTATTGAACCAAGCTATCACTGTCTGTTGTCCAATTGATTCGGGAGCTATCCAACGTTTGGAGCATCTTCAACGCAGCACCCAGATACAGATCCTTTTCATGCTCGCCTACAACTTTCGCAATTTCAATCAGACCGCATGCTGCAATTGCTGCAGCCGTATCATCCTCGCGTATCGGTTCTTTCGGCTGCCGGAAATCAACTGGAATCACGCCATCCGTAGGAATATTCGCGATAAAATAGTTGGCAATCCGTTTAGCGGTCTGCAAATACTCTTCCTTTTGCGTATGAATATAGCTCATCATGTACCCGTACAACGCCCAGGTCTGGCCTCTCGTCCAGGAAGAGCCTTCTTCATAGCCTTGCCCCCCATATGTGCGAACAACACCGCCTTCAAATGGATCAAATTCCACGATATGGTTAACAGACCCATCCGGGCGTACAAACGCTGTCATGCACGTATCTGCATGCTTTATTGCGATTTGCTTAAACCGCGGATCGCCGGTTTCTTCCGAAGCCCAGTACAGCAGTGGAATATTGAACATGCAGTCAATGATCGCCCAGCCTCTTGTATCGGAGCCCTCCAAATCGTTCCAAGCACGAATAAAGCCGCCTGCCAAATTAAAGCGACCTGCGAGCAGAACAGCGGCATGCAGCGCTCTTTTACGAGATTCCGGATTTTGAGTCACTTTATAATTCGCCACACTTGTCGGCAACCACATAAAGCCGACATCATGATGCAGTCCGTAAAATTCTTCAAAACAACGATCTAATTCTTTTTCGGAGATTTGTGCGATTTCTTTATATTTGTCGTTGCCGGTTTCGTGATGCATGAGCCACATCATGCCGCCCCAGAAACCATTGGTCCACCAGTTAATTTCGTCTGTTTCTGTACCTGTTGGATTGTCCACGATGCGATTATCATGGGTTCCGTTAATGGTCGTATACGGAATCTTATGTTTAGACTTTTCGCTAACCCAGTCCATTTTCAATTTTATTTTGCCAATCACATTCTCCAGCCAAATTTGATCTTGTGCCTCAAGCATGCTCATTTCTCCTACCCCTTAAAATTGATTTATTTGGATATGAATTAATCATACCACTAGGTCATGTACAGTTTTTTATGCAAAATATGCGGTTTTTTTAGCAATATCCTAAACTATTCTGTTAGTTTGTCATACATCCAATCATACGACAGTCTCCCGCTAATCTCATGAGCACCAGGGAAAAGATCTGTTGCCAAATTATCTGCCTTTCCAACACTCGTATAAGCAGCTCGAATTGCTTCGACTGCTTTTATAAATCCTTCTTTAGGAAAAATAAGATCATCCAACCCTGACTCCAGAAACAGCGGTCTAGGCGCAATTAAGCTAATCAGTTCCGGTAGTTCGGCATGATTTAGAATACCTGGGGTATAGTTACACAGACAGTGGTGAACTGCAAGAATACTTTCCTTGAACGTGTTCGGAAAGCCTGCTAGCACAGTTGCTCGTAACCGTTTGTCTAGGACGGAAGCAATGAAAGCTATCAAGCTACCTCCTGAGAAACCCATGATTCCAATATGTTCTGGATCTACTTCCTCCAAACCACTAAAGTAATCTAAAGTACATAAAGCCTCTTGAACACGAAGTCCTGTCAACGTCTTACCAACCATTAACAATTGTGCAGCCATCGTATAACAAGAGCTAGGAGCATTAGGGTCTTCCTTTAAGTCTGACTGTAACCTTCTCTCTCCAAATCCGACGACATCTGGTGCAATCACGACCATGCCACGATGAACCAATTCGAGGGCAAAGTTACGATAAATGCCAGGCTGACCTTCATCCCACGAGCCGTCTGGATGCATGCCCAAGATTTGTCTACTTCCATATCCGTGACCGTGAACGGCCATCACACCTGGCAGTTTTCTCTTCTCAAATCCTTTCGGCACTAATACATAAGCAGGAAAAGTTAATCCTGGCGTGGCAGAGAGTTCTACCCGCTTTCTTATATAAGTACCACAGTCTATTTCTTCTAAAAGCACTGGCGTATGATTTTCGTTCTTCTCAAAAGTACCGATGGAGCGCACTAAAACTTCTCTTAACCGTACTTTCCGATCGTCGTCCGCTTGGATATTATGATCTTGCCCGTGGTTCATCCTTGATTTCTCATATTCGGATGCTAGAAAATGATCCGCATACCACATAAGTACATCCTCCTCACTAAATTCCATAATCTTTTTATAGTCAAATTTCCAACTAGACTTAAGTGAGCACTAAAAAAGCAGTCATAGAGGCATTTCCTCTTGACTGCTTTTTTAGTTATCAGGAGCTTAGCCTTTGGTCGCACCCGCAGCAATCCCTTTGACAAAGTATTTCTGCAGCGCGATGAACGCAATTAAGACAGGAATAATTGAAATCGCGGTACCTGCGAATACCATATCCCATTGGGAAGCATATTCGCCGACGAAGCCGAAGATTTCAACAATCATCGTCTTAGGTTTATCCGAAGGTAATACTAAGCTCGGCATCAGGAAGTCGTTCCAAATGCCGAGACCGTTCAGCACGACCAAGCTCGCTGTGCACGGCCCGAGCAGTGGGAATACGATCCGCCAGAAAATGCCGTATTTGGAGCAACCGTCGATCTCAGCCGCTTCCTCAATTTCACGTGGCACCCCTTTGAGAAAACTTGTATAAAGCAGCACGCCGAATCCGACTGAACCTGAGATGTAGATGAGAATTGGCCCACTCAAGTTACCGTAAAAGCCCATCATTTTTATTTCTTTAAACAAAGGAATCATATAGACTTGGAACGGAATCATCATACCAGCAAGAAAGTAGACATAAACCATATTCGTCCATCTTTTATTCGTCCGTTCAATGGCGTACGCCGCCATGGGGATGATCGCAATCATCGCAATAATCGAGCTCAATGTTAATATGATGGAGTTGACCATCGCTCTTGGGAAATCTGTTTTGGTCCACAGATACACGAAGCTGTCCACGTACCAGCTGGTTGGAAATGAGATCGCGTCTCGCAGAATGGCTCCATTGCTTTTGAAGGCGGAAATCAAGCTGAAATAGATCGGGAAGAAGAAGATAATGGCAAGGACCAGCGTCAGGACAAAGAGGAGAATCTCCAGTATGCTTTTCTGTCTTCTCATCTTATAACTGCACCTCCCTGCTGCGAAGCAGCTTAATTTGAATGAGTGATACGATTAGAATCAGAATAAAGAGAACAAGTGATAATGCGGTTCCGAATCCTTGCCGCAATTCGCCAAATCCGACTTTATAAATAATGTAAGTCAGTGTTTCTGTTGCAAAACCAGGTCCTCCGTCCGTCATGACGGCGATCTGATCAAATATTTTGAGGGACGCAATCATCGATAACATCATGCACACCGTAAAGGCACCTGCCAGGAGCGGAAACGTGATGTGGCGGAATTGCTGCCAGCGGTTCGCACCGTCAATACTAGCCGCTTCTGATAGCTCTGGCGGAATACCCTGCAACCCAGCCAAATAAATAATCATATAATAGCCGGCGCCTTTCCATACCGTTGCGAAAATGATAGCGATCAATGCGTAATCCGGATTTCCAAGCCAATCAACCTTTAAGAAGGAAAGATGCAGATTATCGAGTAATTGCGTAACTACACCAAAGTTGTAATTCAGAATAATCGTCCAGACAAATCCCATAACAATCCCGCTGAGTAGCGTTGGAAAGTAAAAAATACTGCGAAACAAGTTACGGAGCCATTTCACCTGATCGACCAGCATCGCCAGTAACAAAGCAACGGCATTTTCTATAATAACTAGGACAACTGACAATATTAACGTATTTTTCAGCGCATTATGTACGCGCTCGCTGTGCCACATCTCTACGAAGTTATCGAAACCAATGAAACGAATATCAGGACTAACACCGTCCCAGGAAGTAAAGCTAAGGTAGATACTGCTCGCTGTCGGTACCATAACGAATAAGGTGTAGAGGATCAGAGCAGGAATAAGAAACACGACAGAAAAGGTTAGCCATTTTCTTTTTCTCTTTACAGGCTGTATGGTGTTCATTCTCTTATGCCTCCTATTGAATGTTCAAGGCAGTAGCAGGAAAACCTCCGCAAGTGACGCAGAGGTTCTCCGTTTGCAGCCTTTTTGTTTGTTATTTTTTCATTGCCTTCACTTCAGTGTCCCACTCAGCATCCGCTTTTTTCAAGTAATCAGCACTGAAATCGCCTTTTACTAACCAATCTTGAACGGATTTGTAGAACCAGTTACGGAATTGCGGCGGGATTTGGTTAGCTCCCCAGAAGTTGTTGATTTGAAGCGATTTTTTCACATTTGGATCCGCCATCATCGTTAGCACTTCTTGCAATTGAGGTGAAGCATCATAGGTCATTTTTTCTTTCGTTGATGGAATTGCACTTGCTACTTTCAGGTATTTCGGGTATTGCTCTTTGCTGAAGAAGAATTTGATGAAATCCGAGATTGCAGCTGTTTTATCTGCATCTTTCGCTGCATTTGCTGACAGGGACCAACCTGCAGGTTGAGCAAGACCCACAACGTTTACAGCACCTTTTTGATCCGGTACCGGGTACCATCCGAAATCAAATTTCGGATCCGCTTGTGCGATCGTTGGGAACATCCAAGGACCGGAGTACAAGCTTGCTGCTTTGCCTGTTACGAGCATGGAAGCCGTTTGATTATCCGCCGTACTCATGTACCCTTTATCTACGTAACCTTTAGTGAACAGATCTGTCATCAGTTGCATCGCTTTCGCTGGACCTGCATCTGTAAAGCTCACTTTACCTTCAGAACGTTTAGCGTTCCAATCTGCATCATTGATGAACACTTCATCAATCAAGAATTTATTGACCCAGAAGCCCCAGTGGAAAATATCTTTACCGCCGACAACAATCGGTGAAATCCCTTTTGCTTTCAGTTTTTCTTGAGCCGCGATGAAATCTGCATACGTTTTAGGCTCTTCAGTAATGCCTGCATCCGCGTAAGCTTTCTTGCTATAGATAATCCCTTGCGGTGCAGGTAGCGAGATTGGCGCATTGTATACTTTGCCATTTACTTGTGGCACGCTTTCAAACAAACCTTGTAGATCTTTAGGAAGTTCAGCCAGCTTGCCAGCGTCCGCGAACAATTGTGTATCACGCATTTCGACAAGATCCGGGAATTCGCCAACTGCATCTTTCGTTTTCAAAAAGTCTAGATAAGCAGCTGTTGTTGTTTCACTCAAATCTTTGATTTTAACGTTCGGATTTGCTTTCGTGTAAGCAGCAATGGAATCAACCACAGCTTGTTTGGTCGCTGGATCGCCAGTTGCATAAATGACGCTGAATGTTACGTCTTTCTTCGGAGCCGTCGTCGCTGCAGCTGTGCCAGCCGGAGTGGCGCTTGAAGTTGAAGTTGCGGAATCACTGTTGTTACCGCAGCCTGCTACAATGAGTGCTAATGCTGTCGATCCAACGAGTACTTTAGAAAAAGTTTTGACCATGTTTAAAAGTAACCTCCCTTTAATATCTAGCTTCTTGTGAACAACTCATGCTGTATGCTTTCTCGACTCATCAGGTGCTGTTCTGTTCCTGATTTAAGACTAACATACGACAAAATCGTTTAGAATGAAGTTTTTTAAGGTCGATATGCATGAATTTAAGAAGGTGTGAACGAATGCTATGGAGATCATCTATATGAAAAACAGCTTCCGCCAACGCTTCAAAACGAAGCTAAGCAGAAGCTGTTCCCCAGAACATGTCGAATTCTTGACTAGTTACCCTTGATTTGACTCTTATATTCTTGCGGAAGTTTGCCATAACTTTTCTTAAACATATCGCTGAATTGCCTTGGATTATGATAGCCTACCTGCTCTGCAATTTCATAAACGAGCAGATCCGTTTGCAAAAGTAATCGGACGGCATTTTTCATCCGGATGTTTGTGACGTACTGCTTAAAATTTTCATGCGTGTGCTTCTTAAAGAAGCTGCTAAAATAATACGGATTCATAAACACTTGGGAAGCCATGCTTTCCAGTGTGATATTTTCGCTATAGTGCTCCTCGATGTAGTCCTTAATAATCTTCATCTGCTGCGCTTCGCGGCTACCGCCTGCGGTGCTTACTTGTTCCAGTATGTCCAAAATGCGATCAGATATGAAATCTGTGAGATCATTAAAACGGTAAAATTGATGCATCTGCTGTTGCCAGTCTTTGCGCAGCTCCCGCGAAATCTGAAGGTCAATCCCGACAGTCGACATCTCCTCCATTAAGTCGGTCAGCAAGGCATAAACGATTAATACAGCTGATTCTTTGCGGCCATTGGCATTGGTTGCTGCATGCTCAAAGAAGCTCCCCAACAGATCCTGCACTTGCTGCTTTTCCTTTGCGATGACCGCTTTAATCACAGCCTGTTTGGCATCTGTCAAGAGGTGTTCTGAGCCTCCATGCTGTGCATTCTGTGACCAGGACAGAATCGTCCCTTCATTCTCAAAATAGCTATAGTTCATCGTTTCAACTGCCGACATATAGGATTGCCTTAGTTCTTGCAGGCTGCGGGCCGGCCTACCGATACATATCGTTACAATAATTTTAAGAAAATATGAAATCTTATCCCGCATTTCGCTCGCGAGATGCTGCAAATCATCCTCTATGCGCATGTGGTTCACGATAACGCATAAATTTTCGCCTTTTCGAATGACGAGACCGCTGCCATACTGCTGGATCATCTCATCTACCAAATTGGATACTGCAAACACTAATAAACGCTTCTCATGCTCCCCCCATCTGCCATCCTGTAACTGTACATGAGCAAGCTCCACATACAGCACGCTGAAACATGAAGCCGTAAACTGCGTGTTCAAGGCCTGAAGCTTACGTTGCGCTTCCTCCCACCGAATATCCCCCTGAGTAAGCCTATCAAACAGCTCTTCGAGTTGCGTCTTCTTATCTTTTTGCTCATAAACGGCCAGCTTACCTTTGGAGGATTGATCCTCATTCGCTTCCTTCAGCTGTGTCATCGCTTTGTCTACTGCCTCGAGCAGCAGACTCTTCTCAATCGGCTTCACCAAATAATCGACCGCACCGAAGGCTAACGCATCCTTGGCATAGGAAAACTCCTGATACGCACTGACGAAAATAATTTTCGTATGCAACTGCCGCCTTTGCACTTCTTTCATGACATCGATGCCTGATCCGTCCGGCATACTAATATCCGTGATGACGAGATCAGGCTGTTTGAGTTCAATCTGCTCCATCAAACCTCTACCCGTCATCGCCTCACCGACGATCGTAATACCTAGCTCTTCCCATGGAATGAGCTTTTTTAACCCTTTGATAATAATCGGTTCATCATCAGCTAGAATGGCGTTCAACACGGACGCTCACCTCTTTCGTTAACGGAATGACTAGACGGACGGTAGTACCAATATGTTGGCTGCTGTTGATCTCTACACCAAAACCGTGCCCATACAGTCCCACGATGCGTTCATGGACATTAATTAGCCCTATACTGCTCCCTATATCTAGCGAGCTGCCCTTAGCCAACTTTAATCGAACTCGTTCAAGTGTATCTTCACTCATCCCTACACCATCGTCGTCCACCGTGACACTAAGTAGGTTATCCGGCAGCTTTTCAATTGAAATGCGAATGGTACCCTTCCCTGACTTTGGCATAATACCATGATAAATGGCGTTTTCTACGATCGGCTGCAGGGACAGCTTCGGAATCGCACAGTCCATTAAGTCCGCATCGAACCGGAAGTCTAAACCCAGCCTATGCTCGCCGTACCTGATAACCATCAATTGAAAGTATTGCTCCACATTGGTTTTCTCTGACATGATTGTAACGGTTTCTTCACCGTAATCGAGCACATACTTGAGCTGATGGGATAATGACAAAATCATATCACCTACCTCATTCGCATCTTCCGCAACAGCACTCATCCGAATCACTTCCAACGTATTGTACAAATAATGCGGCCTGATCTGGCTTTTCAATGCGTTCAGCTCAGTTTGCTTCTGCTTAATCTGCGCAACATACACCACGTCAATGTATTCCTTCAGGCGTCCCACCATTTTATTAAAGCCGTGGGAAAGAAGCCCCAACTCATCCGCTGTCTTTACGGTCACATTTGTATCGAAATTACCCGACTCCACCTTCGACATTTCTCGCGTAATACTTCGAATCGGATTGGAGAAGCGATTCGAGAACCAAACCGCAACCACGATCAACGAAAGGATACACAGGCCAATGACAATCGTAATCGTCCGTAAGAGCTGTTCGACCTTGAGAAACATTTCTTTTTTATAAAACTCACCGACAATTTTGATATTATTCTCAGCTGTAGCCTGTTGCAGATGCAAGAAATCATCCGACATATTCTCATGGAAAAGAGTACCAATTAGCTCCAGTTGATTACTGTAAAGGATAATCCCCTGATCATCTACCACATAGACGGTATCTTGTTTATTCAGGACCATTTGTTTAAAGATTTCAGTAAACGCGTCAAGTCCTACGTCCATGTAAAAGGTACCAACAATATCACCTTCTACCTTGGAAGAGCCCAGTACATCAGTAAGGTTACGGCCAAACGTCATCACTGGATCCGTAGCCCCAAGAAAATAATCCTGCTTGTGTGTCGGAAAAAAGCTGAGTCCGTTACGATTGAGTTTCGTCTGCTCTTTCCATTCGACCTTTGGATATGCATATTGGTAATCCAGAGCAACATTGTTCTTAGACAGGCTTTCATAAGTCCCGTTAGGCAGAACAAAAAAGACACTTTGCAAATTACGTTCTGTATATAACACCGTTTGTAAGAAATCGTTAATTGTCATCGTCAATCGGATGTCTTTTTCCTTGCTTTGCGCTGCAATGGCTTGCCCCAACTGACCATAGAGACCGCCAACTCCGTAGGAGTACATGAGTTTGGAAATATTGTTGTATTTGACGAACATATCGTCCACATTTCGACTCGCAAACAGTAGCATTTGCTCATAGTTATTCGTCGCATAACGCTCCATGAATCCGCTGAACGTCTGCAGAGAAATATAACTAAGAATGAGCAGCGGGATAAGACCTACCGAAATGAATGAGAGTGTAAATTTGGCAAAAATGCTTTTGTGCAGCCGAAAAGGGTTCGATGCCATCTGTGAGCCGCCTCATGCTTTCGTTTTAGAATATGTCTATTCTAACAGAAATCACACACTAAACGAGCGATGATATTTCATGTGGATGTGCGCTTTTTTAAGATATAAGAAACAACGCCACCCTTACGGATGTCGTTGTCAAAAGAAGCCGCACTTATTTTTGGACCTGATCAACAGGAAAATAAACCGTATACGTCTCATCCTTGATTTCATAGAGAGGAATAAAGCGTATTCCAATGTCTTGTCCCTTCGTTCGATAGTAACCCACATTCCACCAGCTGTGATTTCTTTCGCGGTCTGCTACGAGCATGGTCTCTGGCGACGTAGGGTTACCAATTAATCTATGTTCACGTTCAATTAACCCCGCCAAAACAATCGGGCCATCCATAAAGGCTACCATGTCTTCGGCGCCAGGAAGTGGCTCGGTTGTTAATGACTTAGGAAACTCAATCTGTACGATATCCCCATTGCTCCATGTTTTACGAATCCCAATGAAAGATTGAGGTCTTACTGGATCACTCATTTGGACGCCATTCACGTAAATAATGGGCTCATCTTTCACCCATCTTGGGACTCTAAGTTTTAATGTAAATTCAGCATCCTTGTCACAAGTAACTGTCAAACTATACTTAAATCGATCAGGTCGATGTACAGGAATTGGTGGCATATCAATTTTTGTTATTGCCGTCATTCCCGTTACATTCCAATTATTCAAAGGATAGACACCATATTGCCCGTCCTGCTTAAGATTAATGGTAATTGCTGCATCCACTAGTTTCATATGAACTTCAGATGGCAGCCACTGGCACACAGCCACTCCTTCCTTATACTCCATGAAAATCTGCTGCTCATAAGAGGCATTCGCTTGAATAAGCGTACCATGGCAGCACCAAAAGTGCTGTGTAGGGGAGCCCCACTTCTTATGACTCCCTGCGCCGATACCTAGAAAATACGAAATCATGCCTGTTTCTCCATGCTGATGAGCAAGAACTCCGTTATAGAATCTTCTCTCCCAATAGTCAGCATATTGTGGTTCTCCTGTCCATCTGAGCAGCACATGAGCAAGTCGCATCATGTTGTAATTCACACAATGTTCCTGTCCAACTCCCATCCTTTCCACCATCTGACCGGGCGGCACCCATAATTCACCATCATCTCCAGCCCCCGTACAGTAATATCCTCTATCCGTAACCGCGCATGCCCAGAACGCCTCCACGACCTCTCGAAAACGTTCTTCTCCCGTTACTTCCCACGCTCTAGCAGCTCCCAAAATTTCAGGAATCTGCGTATTCGCATGCTTATTCGTCAATACATCTTGTCCTGTCAACAATGCGTCAAAAAAACGACGGCGATCGTAACGATGGATTAAATCGAGATGTGTTTCTTCACGAGTTACACCATATAGATCTGCCCATACTTCTAACATGCCACCTGTTTCTAAATCAAGGAGGTCATCCATTTGTTCTTGGCTAAACTGCCCCGTCCAGCGGTAAAACCAAGAAGCTAAACCGCGCATTAAATCGAGCGCTTTTTTATTTTGAACCATTGAATACATGTCGTATAGCCCCATCAAAAGCTTATGAATCGTGTAATGAGGTGCCCAGACATACGTTCCTTTGGCGATTCTATTCATGTAAGACTCTGGGAAAGCAGCAAGCCATTCCCCTCCATTAGCCTCCTGACAACGCGCCAATTCTTGGACGATGTAATCCGCTTTTGCTTTAACCAGCAAATCTTCGGTTTGCGCATAAATGCGGGCTGCTGCAGACAGCCAATGCCCCATCATATGTCCTCTCAACTCACAAGTCGGTGATTCCCATCCCCAATGCCAATGTTCGGGTCCGTCCATACTCGTCGTAGTCGCGCTTGTCGTCCCCCCATTTCCACTGTAACTCCACAATCCTGCTTCCAGATAGAAATTACGAAGTAGATTTTCATTCGTTAAGCTTAAGACATACTTTTTATTTAGCTCGAAACGAACCGTAAGCGGACCCGCGGATAGTTTAACACTTCCTGCCTGATAATCTTTCATTTTAGTTATATTCAATGAGATACCTCCATTTTTTTGTATCTTAAGAATATTTTAAACCGCAATAAATATTGATAAGAATGCACAAAACAATATTTTACATATACTTTCTTTGGGTATATTCTAAATACAAGTAATGTAAGGGGGCATACAAGATAGATCCATTAGTTTATTTAACTGGTGATCGGTTTCCCATGATAAGGGATATTGGGTGGAATCAAGTTAACGAGGTGTATACGCATCACGATCGCATATTAGACTTTGATGTATTCGTATTTGTGACTCAGGGGAGCATGCAGATCGTTGAGGAAACTGCGGAATATATCATTAATGAGAAGGAACACTTGTTTCTGAAAAAAGGACTTCATCATTGGGGACGCCCTGAAACGTTGCCAGGAACTTCATGGTATTGGATTCACTTTAATTCACCTGTACATGACTACTCTTCCTATAAAGAGCACTCCCCTCTACCCGAGATCGACTTCTTTTATCCTGATCACTATGCCTATCGATTCCCGATGCCAAAGCATGGAACTTCGCCTTTTCATCGAACCTTAGAAAACAGATTACAAATGTTAGTGGAGCATTTTGGAAATACCAAGGAACATGGTATGGTCCAACTAAGCATTCAGGTGTATCAGTTGTTTTTGGAACTTCACAAAGCAACGAAGGAACATAGCCAATCTACAAGAAATTTAGGCAAAGGGAAAGCTATCGCTGGGCGAGTTATGACTTTTCTTAAACAGCATATCGACGAGGATTTTGATTCTACCAAACTAAGCAGCCATCTGAATTTAAACTACAGTTACGTATCAGCAACCTTTAAAACTCAAACAGGACTAAGCATTATTGAAGCGCATACGAAATTAAGAATAAACAAAGCGATCGATTGGATGCGAAACACTTCTCTCAATGTATCTGAGATTAGCGAGAGACTAGGATATAGGAATCCTTACTATTTCAGCCGCGTCTTTAAGAAAGTAATAGGGGAATCTCCTTCTTCTTATATGAGTAATTTCTACAAGAATACGTAGGGTCAATAACCCCATCCTCAAACGAGAATGGGGTTGCTTTTTATTTTTAGTACAACTTAAGAAGCCTAGCGCCATGTGACGGTACCGAATGGGAATGTTGGAGTAGGAATTCGCGAGTGTATAACCGAACCGTGGCGTGCGCCCCGGGGCAGCCTCATTACATCTCCGATAGGCTCCCACTTTTCCAAATCGCGAGATCGATAAGCGCCATAGTATTGTTCTTGAAAACCGTCAACAAGCAGAATCCACTCCCTACTCCCATCCCGCTCGACCGCATATAATGTCGGTCCTTCCGTCAGCGCAGGAGTGATCAAGTCCGAAATCCGCTTCACTTCAGGACGGTCGCTATCCTGCTTGGTTAGATAACAAAAACGTATAGCCTTATAATCAGTCCCTCTTTCATTCGTACCCCGTTCATCCTTGAAAAACATGACATATTGATCTCCGATATCCGTCACATTCGCATCAATGACATTATAGCCAGGGTCAAAAAATGGCTTGGCTTCCATAAATGTTTTGAAATCCTTTGTTGTGGTCGACCAGATGCGGTGATTCCGCGGTCCCGCTCCAACAGTTGAAGACCAAATGATTCTGTAGCTATCGGCTACCGTGTCAAAAAAGATTTCCGGAGCCCATGTATTCTGGGTCTCCGGCAGATGCTCCATCACCGGGATCAGCTTTTCATCCTCCCAGTGAGCGAGATCCTTCGAGCGCGCATATCCGATACTGCGGCTCTTCCAGCCATCCGTCCAAATGAGATGAAAGACTCCTTGCCCATCCTGCCAAATGAAAGGATCACGCATTTGACCCGTACCGACACTGGAAGTATATACGGGATGACCGCCGTTTAGTTCTCTCCACGCATAACCGTCTACACTCATGGCAAGAAAGAGACTCTCCTGCACTTCCTTAAAATAGCTGAAAAGATACATCCAATTTTCCCTCCTAAAACTGTATCCGGAACGTTCTAATCTCATAAGGCTCAATATCACACTGAACGCTGCCTTGACCACTCATCCCTTCACCTGAAAGAGGATATTCAAGCATATCCGTCTCCTGCCAATGGAATTCGGACCAATCGCTTGCAAGTCTCATCGTGCCCCTTGCACCGCCAAATTCATGCAATCGAACAATGAATCCCACGCCATCCTCAGCTAGCTTAACTGCATCTATACACACATGATCCGCATCCAAGGTGAAAAGCGAACCTGAGTCCTTCACCGACAGCCCCGGGATCGCAGTCAAAGGACTATTTAAATGCCAGGCTGCTTGCACAGTTTGGCCTGCAAACCAATCACCGCGGTGCGGGTAGAGCGAATAGCTAAAAATATGCTCCCCTTGATCTGCCGTCGGATCCGGCACCATTGCGGACTTGATCAAAGTCAGCCTCATAATGTGATCTTTAATGTCATAACCATATTTGCAGTCATTCATTAAACTAATGCCATATCCTCTCTCGGATAGATCGGCCCACTGGTGCCCTACCGTTTCAAATCTCGCATAATCCCAGCTAGTGTTCCAATGCGTAGGTCTCTTTACATTCCCGAACTGAATATCGTAAGTGGCTTCTGTCGCCCTAATATCAACTGGAAAAGCAACCTTCAGCAGCTGGCGCTGCTCATGCCAGTCAACCTTCGAGTCGAAATCGACTCGAAGGCTGTCAGCGTAAAGGACCATCTTCTGGGTCAATTCAGAGTCCATATACGTCCAGGAGAACTGAACGACTGCGCGTAATGGCCCCATTTCAATTATTTGGATCTGTCTGCAATCGTCGATAACTCTTCTCTTTTCTAAGTAGTAAAGATCGATATCCCATGCCTCATGCCGACTTTTCGGTTTATCCTCGAATACTTCGAACACATTCCCATTTTCACTAGACTTCAGCACTTCTCTCGCTGCCTGCTTATCGTAAATTTGAGTAAGCTGACCGTGATCGTTCCACTTTACAATATAAAAAGGCGTTTCAATCCCTTGCTCTAGACGATTAAAGGGAACACCTTCCGCCTTCGCTACCTCGAATGCGGAGGTTTTCTCAAAGCGAATTGCTACAAAGCCCATGGAAGGCACATTTGTCAAATAAACGAGCCAGCCCTCCTCAGTCCGCTGAGATGGGCAAATCTCTCCTGAATCTCGCAGCCATCGCCCTTGATCCGGAACTTGCGCAGCAGGGATCAAAACATGATCATTCCGAGTCCACGAAGCGCTGTTGAATACTGTCCAAGTATCTTCCTCCGGCTTTAAGACAGAGAGCGCCGCTTCATCTCTGATTCGATCAGCAATCGTAAGAGCATCGTTATATTCCACACGGCTATCCTCGTAAACTTCTTTAATCGAAGAACCTGGGATAATATCGTGGAATTGGTTACGCAAAATGATTTTCCAGCCTTGAGCCAAGTCTGGCGACGGCATAAAGGCGTGATCACAAACGCCGCCCAGAACCTGCATGAATTCGGTATCCCTATACAATAACTCGAGCTTGCGATTCATCCGTTTATTGTACGCCTGACTCGTATAAGTCCCTCGGTGCAGCTCCAAGTATAGCTCGCCGTCCCACGTATGCACATACTGGTCACTTTCTCGAATCGTTTGCTCGAGCTCGGCAAAATACTGATCTGCTCTTCCTGTCGTCACTTGCGGAAGTCCTGGCAGCTCGGACAATCTCCGGCGCATTTCCAGCATCTCGCGGTTGACGCCGCCTCCGCCATCTCCATATCCATAAGCAAGCAGCAGCTTTTGGTTAATCCCTTTATCACGGTATCCGTTCCATATCCCTTGAATGGACTCCGCAGTGATACCCCCGTTATACGTGTAGAAGAACGCCCCGTTTTCCATCCGTCCTGGATCAGGTGTCGTGATGAAATGCGTGATGATTTCAGAACCGTCAATACCACGCCACATAAATGTATCGTTAGGCATCCGATTATATTGGTTCCAACTGATTTTGGTCGTCATAAACGTGCTGATACCGCTTTTCTTTAGAATCTGTGGCAGCGACCAGCTGTATCCGAACACGTCGGGCAACCACAGATAGGTACAGTTCACCCCAAATTCCTTCTGCAGAAACCGCGTTCCATATAAAATATGCCGAACCAATGATTCGCCCGACGACAAATTGCAATCCGCTTCCAGCCACATTGCTCCTCCAGCTTCCCATTGTCCTGCAGCAACCCTCTGACGAATTTGCTCATATAGTTCAGGGTAATCCTTCTGCATGTACTCATAGAGCTGGGGCTGGGTTTGGAGAAATACATAATCCGGGTATTGTTCCATTAAACGAAGCACCGTGGAGAAGGACCGGGCGGCTTTCTCCCTCGTATGCTCCAGTCTCCACAGCCATGCGACATCAATATGTGTATGGCCGATGCATTGCACGATGACAGCGTGCGTTTTCGGCTCTTGCTGCAGCTGCTCGCGTAATCGGTCTGCAGCCTCCTGAACGGATTCATAGAAAGCTTCCGATCCGGGCCTCGACCAGTCCAGGCATAGAAAGGCGCGATCCAGCAATTTTAATAAGGTTTGATACTCAGAGCGGTTTTCATCCAACACCTTTAATGCTTGCAAAATAGCTTTTGCCGTAAAATATAGATCATCTGCCTGTTCATCCAGCCAGCATAACTCCAATCGATCAATTGTATAGTCAATCGGCGTAGTAGCCGGATTGTAGCCGTTTAATCCCGTCCACATCCGAAAGCGTAAAGAGGCGGTCGTACCCGTGAGACTCTGATCTAGAAAAACCTCCTGATGGTTCGTATCCAGTCCCTGATAAGGAGTGCCGTTAACGAACAACAGGGATTCGAATCCGCTAATTCCCCCTCTGCCGCTTACCCCCATGTTGAAAAAGCCCAACACTTTACGTCCTTTCCATTCCTCTGGAATTCCGACATCGGCTGCCAACCAAAAATATTTATCATATCCCTGCCAGCTTTCTCGATGAGCAATCGGTCTCCACTCGCCGTCTTCATCCGGATAAAGGCCGACTTGGGTCTGGCTCTCCTCTTTGATCCGTAGACCATCTAAAGGAAGTTTGTCCCGATACCTGAACGGCTCCAGCTCCAGCAAACGCTTCTCCAGCTTCTCAATTGTAAAAAACATAGAGATTCCTCCATTCATGATTGCGGCCAATCCCATTCTTTCAGATCGTCGCTCCAGGCAATTCCGATGCAAGCATGCGTATCGAAAATCGTCTGTTCATTTTCCGGTCCGCTTCCGTGGAAAAACATAAGAAATTTGCCCACCCCACTGAGTTCTCTGCAGTCCAAAACGAACCCTGCAGTAATTCTTCCGCGCGCCCAATCCCATTGCTGCTGCCCAAGCGTGAGTAAAGGACCTTCGTGCGTCCAATTTTTTAAGTCTGGAGAATTCATGATCCCGATGCCGTTTTCTGGCGAATGAAGCATGACGTACTGATTATTCATGTTCAAGATACAGACGTTTTCACCAGCTTGTTCATTGCCATAATAAGTCCAGTGCTTAAGATCATACGAATAAGACATACTAACGCCATTCTGCTTATAGAAGCAAAACCATTTTCCCGGTTCATCCTTGCTTTCGATCAAATAAGGATCAATCATGCGCCCCATATCTTTCACAGGAACGTGATCCCCTTTTAATTGAAGCAACTCCGGCTCCGACCAATGGTCAAGATCCGAGCTTTCCATCGTCCAAATCCGCGAGCTTGCATTCCCGTACTTTTCTCCATTTGGCCTAGGGTATGTCTGGAGACACATGATCCATTTATTCTGACATCGGATTACATTGCCTGGACTCGAAAAGTTCAAACGGCGGTCTCTAGGTGTTAACAGCCTGGATTCGCTCCAGTTCACCAGATCCTCGCTTTGGCTCATTGCCGTATACATATAGGTCCCGCCATCGGCTTCAGTTTCTACCCTAGTATAGTAGAGCCGAAATACTCCATCATGATAAATAGCTGTCGGATCGCGATAAGCGATTTGCTCACTGCCCTGTAGAAGAACAGGCCACTGTAGGTTTGCCAAATTAATGCGAGTCATTTTCATTCCTCCAAAGGCCTAATTCTTAATTGGTCATCGAACTCCACTCGTAATATGCCAGGTCTCTCCCTAATCGGCGCATTCGCGTTATTTCCGAAGAACGAGCTCCACCACTGGCCTTCCTTATCTTGAAAAAACATATTATGCCCCCCGTGCGTAATCGCCAGATATCGCTCTCCATAAGGTCCGTATAGGTGCTCGGAGCTAGCTACATAGCAATGATAATCCCCGTCAAGGAAATCCGCTCCCGCCAGATGGTAAAGACCATGCGCCTTAAACAAGAATGTCCCTTCAAACCCAACATGCTCGGCATTAGCTGGACTTAGTAGACGAAACGGTTCTGCAAGGGCTGTCATATCGTTATTCATCCGGGCAATTTTACCGTTATCACATAAGAAGTACACCTTGCCGTCCTCATCTTCAAAAAGGGAGGCATCGATGTACGGACTGAGAGGCGAATCGGAAAGAATATGATCGATATAGGGGCCTTCAGCAAGTCCGCTGACGCTTTTTAACAGTCCGTTGCCCACTCGTGGAATGCTGTACGTCAACCAATAGGTGTCTCTCAGATAATGAATCTCGGGTGCCCATAGCGGGCGGAACGGTGCACCGTCGCGCAGTTCGATCGGCTTCTGCCAAGTGCCGTCCCGATCTATGTTCCACACCGTGGAACGCTTTCGAGGTTCCGTAATAACTGGTGTCCACGTCTGCAAGTCTGCTGACTTCCAGATTTGAATGTCTCCCGTTACTGCCCACCAATCGGGGAAGCCGGTCGTTCCTGTGACGTAATAATTTCCGTCTCCGCCCAAACAAATCGATGTATCGCGAAGCGGATAATCAAATAATAGCCTTAGCTGACTAGTAGAAGGTATCATTTCCATGGCGTCCTATCCTTTTCCGTTGTATTATGAAAAATCCGCCGATGTTTCGGCGGATTTAAAATAACATCAACTATTTACCGCCACTTTTGTTATAGTCAGCAGTGTATTCCTCGACGATTTTGTCGCCGCCGCCAGAACGCCATTTGGCAACAGCCGCTTCCCAGCCCTTATCGTCCAATTCCCCCAAGACGAATTTGACTTGCGCGTCGGTAATAGCTTTCTTCAAATCTGCGCCTTTTTGGGTGTTGGTATCGGAGAGCAGAGAGGAGCTGAGGTCGACTACACCGATTTTAGTGTTGTCTGTAAACGATTTATCGATCTTTTGCTCAATTGGTGTTTTCTCAATTTTGACACCTGCGTATGGATCGCCCCATCTAAAATTTTGCCAATCCTCTGAACCTTTCGAACCGGCGACCTTTTTGGCGGTTGCGCCTTCCATTTTGTAGTCGGCTCCTTCCAGGCCAGCATTGATCAAAGACAACATTGGTTCATCGCCCATTTTATCTAGGAACCCTAGAATTTGCTTCAGTTTCGTTTCATCCTTCACACTTGATTTTGGGATCGCAATCAGTGAGTCGTAACCGGTCGTTCCCCTTACGCGCTGTCCCTGCGGCCCGTCGAAGTTTTGTGTGACATCCACCACAACCTTAGGATCCTGCTTGATCATATCGATATGCCGACCGTAGCCGTCATCCATAACAGAGAAATAGATACCCGCTTTTCCTTGATTGAAATAATCATATTTCTTGGCAATCGGGAAATCCGCCGCAATGATTTTTTCATTTACCATTTTCTTATACAAATCGAGTGCCGGCTTGAACTCTGGAGCCATGAAATCCGGGATCACCTTGCCGTCCTTTAAGCCCCATACGTTTGGACCTCCGTTATAAACAACCAATTGCTTCAGCAGTTCCATAGTCGCGTCTTCCTGGATACCGTATGTGTTCTTTTTACCGTCTTTATCGGGGTCATTCTCTGTAAAAGCTTTTGCCACTTTGTACAAGTCATCTACCGTCTTGGGCATTTGCAATCCTAAATTATCCAACCAATCCTTGCGAATAATCATGCCATAACGGGAAAGTACACGCTCCCGTGGAATACCGTACAGTTTTCCGCTGATACTCGCGTTTTTAACGGCAACAGGACTCATTTGGCTTAAATTTTTGTAGTCTTTCAAGTATGGCGTGAGCTCCCAGAATACACCTGACAGCTGCGCATTTAAGTTAGCGGAATCTTTCGTTTTCCTGATGAGGATTAGGTCCGGTAAATTTCCTGAAGCAATTGTTGCGCTTACTTTATCGTCATAGGCTGTTCCGGCACCCGGAACCCACGTAATATCTAACTTTGTATTCGTATGCTCCTCCATTTTTTTGAGAAAAGGACTATCCTTTTTAGGCGGCTCTGGGGCCTGTTGAATCATCATCACTTTCAATTCCAGAGGCTTAACCGGCGTGCCGGAAGGCTGCTGGGAGGACTGTAGCCCAGGGGATTCTTTCTGAGTTGAGCACGCTGCCAACATGGAAGCGGATAAACAAGTGATACAGGCAACTTTAAGCATTTTTACAGATTTGCGGGAAGTGTTTGTTTTCATACAAAATCTCCTCTTCTGTTTTTAATTTAGCCTTTCACTGACCCCAATAATGCACCTTTGGCGAAATGCTTTTGCAAAAACGGATAAACAATTAAGATGGGTAGCGTAGAGAGCACGATAACGGCCATCTTGATGGTTTCCGCTGGCGGTGGAACGAAATCCGCACCGAATTGCGAAGAATCCCCAATCCCCCCTTGTGCTAAGATTACGATTTGTCTTAACCACACCTGGATAGGCCAGTACGTGCTGTCATTGATATAAAGAATGGCGCTAAAATAAGCGTTCCAATGGCCTACTGCGTAAAATAGAGCAAGCGAAGCCAGCACCGGTGCTGATAACGGGAGTACGATGCGGAATAAAATGCCGATGTCGCTGCATCCATCAATCCGCGCCGCCTCCTCCAGCCCATCCGGAAGCTGCTGAAAAAAACTGCGCATAATAATTAAGTTAAATGCACTTATCAGTCCAGGCACAATCAGCGCAGCTGGACTATCCAAAAGTCCAGTCTCTTTAACAACTAGATATGTCGGAATCATTCCACCGCTGAATAGCATGGAGAATACAACCAACTTCATGAAGAAACCCACGCCCATTAAGTCTCTCTGAGCAAGCGGATACGCCATAAGTGCTGTAAAGAACAGATTCGCTAACGTTCCAATCAACGTAACGAGAATCGAAACGGCCAAGCTTGATAAGATTACGCTAGTTGATAAGATATATTGATAGCCAATAAGAGAAAATTTAGTCGGGATCAAAATAAAGCCCTTCTTGATGAGTTCCTCTGGAGCCGTTACAGAAGCCGCCAAAATATAGATAAACGGAATCACGCATGCAGCAGCGATTAGAATAAGTATCGAATATATCATGAAGTCGGCCATTCTGCCGGAAATCGTTCTACCCGTCATTGGTTTGCTCTCCTTTCATCAATAGATCCCTTCTTCACCAAACCGCTTCGCTAACCGGTTCGCAAGCACGACCAGAATAAGTCCAACAATCGATTTAAACATACCAACTGCGGTACTATAGCTGAATTTCCCTTGGGAGATCCCAGTGCTGTATACATAGGTATCGAATACTTCTCCCACATCACGATTCAATGGATTGACCATGAGGAAAATTTGTTCAAACCCCGAATCAAGGAAGCTGCCTATGCGCAAGATCAGTAGGATAATAATGGTGCCTCGGATTGCCGGTAGCGTGATGTGCCACATTTGCCGCCAACGGTTGGCACCATCGATTCGCGCAGCCTCATACAGCTGCGGATCGACGCCTGCCAGCGCTGCAAGAAAAATGATCGTACCCCAACCGGTTTCCTTCCAAATCACTTGAGAGGTAATGATGGTTCGAAACCAATCTTTGCTGAGCAAGAAATTAACAGGATCCTTTCCTACGCTAGATAACATGGTGTTTACAATGCCGCCCTCGGTAGAAAAGAACAAGAAGCTAATTCCGACAACAACGACCCAAGAAACAAAGTGCGGGATGTAAATAAGCGTCTGAACGAAACGTTTGAACATTTCTTTGCGTATTTCATTCAGCATTAAGGCAATTAATATCGGTAATGGGAAAAAGAATACAATGTTGTACACAGCCAGAACAAACGTATTTCGAAACAGCATCCAAAAAGCATCATCCGTAAAGAATGTTTCGAAATGCTTGAATCCGACCCATTTGCTACCAAAAAATCCTTGAAACGGCTGGTAGTCTTGAAAGGCAATTAACACTCCCCACATGGGGATATATTTATATATTAGAAAATATAACAGTCCCGGAAAAAGCATGAAATAAAACCAGCGTTGACGCTTGAGCCGCCTTACAAATGTACCATCCGCTGTAAACGCTTTCGATTGTTTGACGGTTTTGATCGTTTCCAAGTTTATCCCTCCCTATCCGTCCTGCTGATTGATTCCAATCGTACAGCAGTGACGGATTCCTGTCGACAATCCTGATGGCAGATTATGTGCGTAAACCCTGCTTAGATGCTGAATCGCAGCCATTAATCCTGCCAATAATCAAGTGGGCAGATCGAATAATCACTTCGGCATCCGATTTGCCGCAGCATAGTAATCTGGATTGGTTCCATCCGTAAAGCGGATGGCGGTTTCGGCTTGAGCAAAGTCGTTGCCTACAACAAACATACTCTGTGCGTCTACACGTTCCAATGACATAAAAGTATGTGTTCCCGGCTGCGCTTTGCAGTGCTCTACCGACAGATGACGGACATCTGTTAATTCAATAGCCGTTCCATCCTCCTGAGCGGGTGCGCCGTGGAACTGGAGCAACGACAGCTTTTCAATATATTGGCCATGAAGCGCCTGCTTCCAATGTCTATTTCTAGTACCATTCCAATCGACTTCAATATCCTGCAGAGAAATATTCGTACCGTACCGGCAGAAGATTGCCGGAATCGTATGGGCGAAGACGCCTCTAGCCGTAGGATTCGTATCAAATACGCCCCCTGGATACGGACTTCGCTGCTTCATCGTTAGCTTCATATTCCGGATAGCAATATTCTCAATCCGGCATTCTTCCGAGCCCTCTAAGTAAACGGCGTTTTCCCCCTCAGCCAAAATATGGTCAAAACGGATATTGCGAATGACCCCAGGTGTTCCAGCATCGAGTTCACGCCGGCGCTCTGCCGAAACAAAGATAGGCTCCCCTTTTCCCCACCATTTACGCTTACGCTGCTGCTCAAATTCGTCGCTGAATAGGCGAGTCTCCACGATAATATTGGAAAATAAAATATTTTCAATCGTTCCGCCATTCCTAGACCAAACACCCATTCCTCGATTTGAATTGCGTATAACGCAGTTCTGAAAAACAACGTTCCGGATATCAGCAAAAGTTTCCGTTCCAATTTTCAGCGCACAAGAACGTGAAATCAGCGTACAGTTCGTTACCGTTACATTCTCGCAAGCACCGTAATTCGCAGCACCATGCTTTGTCGTTTTTAACACGATGCAATCATCACCTGCTTCAATATGACAGTCGGAGATATGCACGTCACGGCAACTGTCCGGATCAATCCCATCGTTGTTCGGCCCACGGAGCTGACCGAGGATGGTGATGCCATGCACATTCACACGCTGGCATCCCGTCATATGAAGGCACCATGAGGAAGCATGAAATAAGGTGACCTCACGGAAAAGAACATCATAGCAGCCTTCCAGATCAATGAGTTTAGGACGGAACTCCTGCAGAGGCAGGAGCACATGATCGCCGTTCCCGTCATCTTCTTCCAGAAAGCGTGGACCCTGTCCGTCAATAATTCCAGGACCGGTTACAGAAATGTTATTCGCACTCCGAGCTGAGATCAGACCTCGCCTGCCGATGTGCGGATCGGGATCGAAATCTTGCTCTTCCATTGAAGAGATAATCCTTGCTGTTGCCTCCAAATGCAAGTTGACGTTCTGTTTTAACATGACTGTTCCTGTTAAATAATTGCCCTGCGGCACAATCACTGTTCCTCCGCCTTGTTCCGAGCATGTATCAATCGCTGCTTGAATACTCTTGGTATCTTTGGTTACGGCATCCCCGGCTGCACCGAAATCGCGTATGTTATATGATAATTTATTCATGGTTTCCTTCCTTCCATTTCAGTGGCGTTGGTCTAACTGTACGTTCCTTACCTATTCCTGTCGATAATCGGTACGGCAGGTATTAGCGAAAGTTTACACTAATAATCCTAGGAGCAGACGACATAATCATCGGAGCAGATTAGGAAAATAAAAGAACCTGATGGGGATCGGGGATCACCACCAGGTTCTTTTATCATTTATCTATGCTTTTCTCGATATTGGCCAGGCGTCATATCCTCCATTTTACGGAAGTACCTGATGAAATTTTGCGAGTTCTGGTAGTGGAGCTTTTCGGCAATTTCGCTTATTTTCAAATCGGTTTCTACGAGCCACTGCTTGGCTATTGTTAGGCGGTACTTGGATAGATAATCACTGAAGTTGGTGCCTGTTTCTTTACGGAAAACGGTTTTAATGTAATTCGGATGATAATTCAGACGAGACGCACACAGTTCCAGCGTCAAGGCTGAATCGAATTCCTCATGAATCATCTCCAGCATACGCTCTGAAATTTTCTGATTCCCGCTTTCCCATTTGTGGCGCAGCGAGACCATCATCGGTTCGATGACTTCCCGATAAAACCAAGCCTCGATCTCCTCTGCAGTTCGAAGTTCAAGCAGATGCTCCTGCAGAGGCTTACTTGTACCATGCAGAGAGTTCGTCGTTTCTCCGGCTTCTTGCCATTCCCGCAAAAGATCGATCAAAAGTCGCGTTAACACCATCTGAAGGTCATCGTACCGTGGATTATCCATGATTGCCTTTTGGATAAATTCCCTGAGCAGCTCTCTAGCTTTGTCCCGCGCCTCCATCTTAACAGCATCAATCAACTCTTTCTCCAGCCAATCTGGGTAGGCAGCGACAATTTGGGTATCGGGCAGTACATTATTAAATGGCAAAATGGCCTGAGCTCCGAAGCGTACCCTGTACTTAAGTGCCTCCAAGCTCTCCTTAAAAGCCTGATGGCTCTTATCAATATCCGGATATGGCCTGCTGATGCCAATACTAATCTTAAGACCCAAAATCTCATCTACTGTCTTTTGAATCTGTTCCGCATAGGCATACATTTGCATATCGAAATCCTGCCCGGACAGGCCGCCGCCCCGGCATATCGTCAACTGGTTGTCTACCATGACGACAGGTTCAAGCCGGCGACTAGGAGGAATAAGCTCGCTGGTCATATTGTTTATCGCAAAAAGGAGCAAATCCACATCTTGCTCACTGTATCTTGTGTTTTCGAGCGTATCAATTTCAACTGCAAGCACAGCGAAAAGATCAGGCAACGGGTCATAAGCAAACTGGATCCACCTCTCACGTGTTTCACTTGGCCTACCTTCTCCTTGCAAAAGCCGGCGAATAAAAAACGCTTCCAATTGCTTGGAATGAATACGAAGTTGATCCTTCATATGATTCTGTGAGGTTCGCAGATGATGAATTTGTTCACCGATAAACTGAAACTCATCCTTGCCCTGCCGCTTATCGGCAGCGTCGTCGCCTGCGGCTGCAGAGAAGATACGACGAACTGGCATATACATTTGCTTGGAGCCAATTAACGCCATTAGTAAGATGAGGGTAAACGTCCCCATCGAAATATAGAAGGTGTACCAGCCTATCGAACGGGAATCTTTTGTGATGTCATTCAATGATGAAAAAGACATATAATACCAGTCATTATAATCAGATTTCGTAAAGTTTACGCCAATCATTTTTTGATTCACTTTTAAAGTAAAATAACCACGGTGAGGATCGGCATTATCCGGAATCATTTCCACGGCCTGCTTCAACTCAGCACTTGATTTCAGAACACTACCGGAAGGCTGGGTCAAAGGTATAAACTTATTGTCCAGGATAACGGTCTCGCGCTCCTGTGACTCATTAAAGACCAGCTTTTCCAATTTACTGCGTGACAGCTCTCCAATAATTAATCCAGAGCTTATTGTTCTATTAATCGGAAGTTTTTTGACAAGCCGAACGCCTGACGTCACTGCTTCCTCGGCATCGTTTGCAGGTGTGCCTGCAGCAGCAACAGTTGTAAATGTACGCCAGAACGATTTTTCCGTTGATTTTGCATATTCTAGGATACTATCTTTCATTGTTGATTCATCTAATGTGCTGTAACCTTGATTGGATAATACCCATCCATGTTGCTGGTTTACTACATAAACATCATGAATTCCCAGCTCATAAGGCTGCATTTTATTTAAGCCAACAGAAAGTTCGTTCATCAGCACAAAATTGTTTGGTGAAAACGGCGTCTGCAAAGCTTCATTCACCGTTGATGTGGAGATGTACTGAGTCATCAAATTCTCAAACAATTGAAGAACCTGCTCTACGTTCAACTGAGTTTGCTGCAGAAGCTGCATATTACTATCATTGACTTTTTCTTGTACGCTATCTTTTGCACGCATATAAGATAGACTCCCCAAAACTACCACGGGAATCGTTCCAATCAGTAACGTTAGTAAAAGTAGACGAATCCAATACTTCGATGATATAAGTTTGAACATAGGCGGTACACTCCTTCATTCATCAAAAAGGCAATAAAAAACAAGGAGCGATAAAACGATCCTCGGGTGGTGGTTGATTGCAGTAGGTATAGTAAAGATATTCGTTAGGATTATTTCAATTCCTTCCCTAAACGCGATAGGATTACTCAAGATGGTGAGAGCCGGCGTAATCTACTCGTATCCTCCCAAGGTCCTTTTATATAGACAATTTATTAACCTTATACACTTTTGTATATAGAATGTCTTTAAAAAGAGAAAACTCCGCTTCTGTGAGAGATTGAGGGTAACTCATAATCTTGAGCGGCAAATCAGCCTGCCCATTCTGAAGAGGAGGCTGCACATATTCGAAATGATTGAAATGAAAACCCAATCGTTTATAAAAGCTTACTCTCCGTTGCGCTATGTCCGTAGCTGGGAGTTCCACTTCCAATAGAATGGGCTTTAGTGACTCACCGATATACGCTTTCATTAATTTTCCTCCTAGACCGCTTCCCCGTACGGCCGGATCAACAGCAATGTGCTCGACAAAATGAAATAAAGGAAATTCCCATACAGCAACAAAAGCAATCATATTGTTGCTGCTATCCATTTCAGTAATAAGACGATAGTGAGGATCAGATAACAATTCCTTCTGTCCAGCATAAGTTCTACGTTCATTTTCCGGAAATGAAGTCATCATAATCGCGAAAATTTTATCAAATTCACTGTCGTACATAGTCAGATTCCCCCTCATACTAGCGTATTGCACTATTAAACATAATAACATTCACATTTCCAAAATGAAAAACAGTGCAATGGATATGCTTATGAATAGAAGATCACATCCGATCATTTTCTACCCAGTTCCTTATCCTGTTCACCTTACGAATCCTAAGAAAATCTTTAGAATGAGGAAGAGTCAATCAATCAGGAGGTCGAACATGAAAAAACTAACTCTAATCTCTACAGCATTACTAGCAACCACAGTGCTTGTCTCCGCATGCGGGAATGGAGAACAAGCTGCTACTACAGATAACGGTACAACTGGCGGGAAAGTAAAGCTTACCATTTGGCACAACTGGTCTGGTCAAGATGCGAAAGCTGTCGCTATGCGTAAAATTCTTGATGATTTCCAAGCTCAAAATAAAAATATCGAATTGGAAATTGAAGGTCTGCCTACAGACGGTTTGAAAACTCGTTTGAAAACAGTTGCAGCAGCGAATGAAATGCCAGACTTGTTCGTTATGTGGCCAGACGCTATGACGAAAGAATTCGTTAGCGGTAACCTGCTTCAACCGATCAACGAGTTCTTGGACAGCAAGCCAGAGTGGAAAAATAATTTCATTCCAGGTGCTTTTGATGGATATACCGTAGATAACAAGGTCTATTCCGTACCTATGAACCTATCTCCAACATCCTTTATCTACTACAACAAAGCCATTCTTGATCAATACCATGTCTCTGTTCCAAAAACGTGGGATGAGCTTATGGCTGCTGTGAAGACGTTTAACGATAACAAAATCATCCCAATCGCGCTGGGCAACAAAGCAAACTGGGCCGTACAATCCACCATTTTCAGCGGACTTGCTGACCGCATGACTGGTTCCGATTGGTTCCTTAAAGCGGCTAATCAAGAGGGCGTGGAGTTTACAGATCCAGAATTTATTCAATCCTTGAAAAAGCTGCAAGAGCTAAGCAACGCGAAAGCTTTCCAAGACGGCTTCAACAGTATTGATCAAAATCAAATGAGACAGCTGTACTATCAAGGAAAAGCAGCTATGTTCATCGATGGTGGCTGGGCAATGGCTGACGTAGTTCAGAACGCACCTAAAGATGTGCTTGGCAACACGCATATCGCTTTAATGCCTTCCGTTGCTGGTGGAAAAGGTGATCCTCAATCCACTTCAGGTGTTGTTGGTACAGGTCTTGGCGTAAGCAAGAAACTTACTGGCGCGAAAAAAGAAGCAGCTCAGAAATTATTCTACGCACTATCTGGTCCTGAAGGACAGCAAGCAACATTGAACAGCTCCACATTAGTTAGTTACAAAATCGAGCTTGATCCTTCCAAAGCAAATCCGTTATTCGTAGAACTCAACGATTTGATGAAAACCACGAAAATCACCCCGGTCTACGATGCTAAATTAAGCTCTGCTGCCGTTGAGGTCATCAACAACGGGCTGCAAGAGCTACTAATGGGTGGAAACGCCGAAGCAATTGCTAAGAAAATTCAAGACTCGCAAGCTGCTTCACTAGGTAAATAATACAAGATAGCACATCCAGCCCTCCACGTCTGTGGCAGGGCTGGCTAATTTCATACATGAAGGAAGTGAGAATGATGAATGCAGCTTACGTACGCAGGTTCGTATTTATGAGCCTTGCCCCTGCGATTTTAGTTTACGCCTTATTTGTGTTTGTCCCTGTCATCTGGTCAGGATACTATAGCTTTTTCGACTGGAAAGGAATTGGCGCGGCCAAATTTATCGGTTTGAAAAACTATGTAGAAATTATTCATGATCCTATTTTTTGGACATCCTTAAAGAACAACCTTATTTTTCTAGTTGTCGCTGTCTTCGGTCAGCTTCCTGTAGCACTTATCCTGGCAATTCTGCTGCACAAAAGCAACGCGCTGCAACGGTTCATCCGTTCTGCCGTCTTCGTTCCGATGGTCATGTCATCCGTCGTTATCGGGATGATCTGGCAATATATTTATCATCCACAAATCGGTATTCTGAACCTGCTGCTTGATAAACTTGGTTTAGCATCCTGGAAGCTGCAATGGTTATCTGATTCTAAGATTGCGATTTTTGCTTTAGCCCCTCCTCTCATTTGGAGTTTTGTCGGTCTCTATCTCATTATTTTCATTTCCGCGTTTCAGAATATTCCTGGTGAAATCCATGATGCTACTCAGATCGATGGTGCTGAAGGCGCACGCAAGTTATTTTCAGTTACCCTGCCGATGATGTGGAGCACCGTACAAATTGCCATTATCTTATGTATCTCTGGAAGCTTGAAATCTTTTGATCTCGTGTATGTGATGACCAAGGGCGGACCTGCTCATGCGACTGAGCTGCTCGCTACGTATATGTATAATTCGACCTTTTCGTCGTACCGATATGGATTTGGTAGTGCCATTTCGACAACAATCGTCTTGATCAGTCTTATTTTCATTGGTATTAGCCAATGGGCAACAAGTCGTAAATCCAAAGTATAGTGAAAGGAGGAAGCTGACTATGTCTTCTATTCCAATTCAAGTAAAATCAACTGCGACAACTCGCAAGTTTTCATTTCGTTTATGGAAACAAGGTGCACTCTGGACGTTCCTGACTCTCTATGCGGTCCTCACGTTGTATCCCTTGTTTTGGCTCGTTATTTCCTCATTTAAAACGAATAGCGAATTCTTTAACCATCCGTTCGGCTTGCCCCAAGCATGGAAGTTTTCTAACTATGTAACTGCATGGCAAGCGTCCAAAATGAGTACCGCTTTTCTCAATTCGGTCATTGTATCGCTGGTCTCACTGGCACTCACGTTGTTTTTGAGTTCCCTAGCGGCTTATGTTCTCGCCCGACTCAAATTCCGTTTCAAAGGTATTATCCTTGCTTTTTTCGTCATTGGAATGCTGATTCCTATTCATAGTACACTAGTTCCTTTGTTTATTCTCATGAAGCAAATCGGACTTCTGAATACGTATTGGGCACTCATACTGCCTTACACCGCTTTCGCATTACCGACAGCTATCTTCGTACTTACCGCTTATTTGGCTTCTGTGCCAAAAGAAATAGAAGAAGCAGCCTATATTGATGGCACTAAGCTTTGGGGTGTATTTTGGCGCATCATGTTACCTATCTCCTTGCCAGCACTATCGACGGTTGTCATCTTAAGCTTCCTGCATTTCTGGAACGATTTTTCGTTCGCACTTGTTTTTATTAGCAAAAGCAGCTTAAAAACGTTACCATTAAGTATTGCAAATTTCGCGGACGGCTACCAAACCGATTATGGCTTAACACTCGCCGCTATGACAATCGCTGTTGTTCCTACAATCGCTGTGTACTTGGCTTTCCAAGAGCAAGTTATGAAAGGGATGACCGCGGGAGCAGTGAAAGGTTAGTTGACTTCTAGCATCCAGACAACGAGTAAGGAGATGACACATGTTGCGCAAGTGGTTTGGCTATTCCTTACAGCGCAAGCTATCCTTCATTATGCTTGTAACAACATTAATCCCCCTCTTGTTTCTGGGCACCTTCGCTTTCACGACGTCTTCGGATATTACCCAAGATAAAGCCCAGCAAGCAGGCTTGAATTCGCTCGCTCAAATGGACGCCAAATTTAAGTTCATCTTGAAGGATGTTGAGAATATATCCATTTTCCTCATCGGCCAGCGTGATATTCAATCGTATTTGAAGCGAACCGATGAGAACTTGGATGCGCAAGCACAAATCCTCGGGCTCATGACAAATCTAGTGTACACCAAGGATTACATTTCCAATATCACCCTATATCCAAGCAATAACACGACGCCTCTTTCCACAACCACGATCTACAAATCGTGTTTGGATCAAGAGATCACAATGAAACAGATTACGGACAAGCTGTGGACTGGCTTATATCACATCGAAAATTATTTGGGGGATCGACAAGTATTTTCCTTCGTACGTCCCATCCGTGGTTTGAATACCTACGAGACACTTGGCTGGCTATCCATCAGTGTGGATGAACAAGTCTTGTCGCGCATTTGGTCCAATCCGCAGCTTGCTGATGGTTATGGTCAAGTCGCTTTGCTGAATGAACGAAATGAAGTCATGTCCTCCACTTCCAAAGGCTGGCTCTCACAAGAGGCAGATACCTTGTTTCCTGGCTTAAACGAACGCATTCACGGTCATTCTCTCGGCGTTTGGACTTCAGGAATGGGGGCATCCCAGATGAGCATTTTGTTTTATCGGGAGCCTATGCTCAACTGGACAATCGTCGGCATTATACCATCGAAGCTGTATAGCGCTCAGAATCGGTATATTTTGCAATTAACAGCCATAGCCGTTGCGCTTTCCGTCCTTACGAATGTTTTACTTACAGTTTTCGTTATTCGCAAGGTTACGACGCCTCTTGGGTCCTTAACTCGCTTACTATCGACCATAAATCCGGATGAACCTTTGCCGTATTACCCGGTGTATACAACCGATGAAATTGGTCGCCTTGCTGGCAGCTACAATTTGTTAAGCACCCATATCGAGGTCTTAAAAAAGCAGCTCATCCACAATGAAACGCGCAAAAAAGAAGCCGATATGCGTGCCTTGCAAGCACAGATTAATCCGCATTTTCTATACAACACATTGTCGTCGATCCATTGGATCGCTTTGCTCAGTGAAGAAAATCGCATCGCTGAGATGGTAGGCGCGTTAAGTGACTTTTTACGCTTCAGCTTGAATAAAGGCAAAGAATATTGCACGGTCTCGCAGGAGCTAGCCCATATTCGTAATTATGTTCAAGTGCAATCGATTCGTTTTCCCGATGAGTTTACGGTTGATTATGTGGTTGATGCCCGTTTAAGTGATTCCTTCATGCTGAAATTGCTGCTTCAACCCTTGGTTGAAAATGCGATGATTCATGGCATACAAATGAAAGAACAGCCTGGCACCATCTCCATCTATGTCGAGCAGAAGGGTCATATGATGTATTTCAAAGTGATGGATGATGGTATTGGGATGTCTTCAGAGCGGTTGAATGAGGTCTTGGACAGTTTATACCCTGCCGAGGGAACGATAGGAAGCGATGCCAGTTACGGATTGCGTAATGTGCATGAACGCTTACAGCTGCATTATGGGCTTGAGTCGGGGATTAAGATTGAGAGCCGATTGGATGAAGGAACCTGTGTGTCATTTTCGATCCCAGTTTTGGAGGATAACCATGAAAATCTTGATCGTTGATGATGAAGTCATCATCCGGACGGGCTTGGCCAAAGTCATTAATTGGAAAGAAATCGGAATCGAATTGCTTAAACCGGCCGTTTCTGCTGAAGAGGCGATTCGTCGCATACCCGAGGAACGTCCTCATATTCTTTTGACAGATATCCGAATGAAGCACATGAATGGCTTAGAATTAGCTCAAAAGGCCAAAGAGTTCCTACCAGACATCGAGACAATTATCTTATCTGGGTACGATGATTTTATGTATACACAGCAAGCGATTCGACAAGGTGTCAGCGACTATCTTTTGAAATCTAGCCGACCAGAAGAAATTATGAAAACCGTCCTCCAAGTAAAACAGCGCATTGAGGATAAATGGAAATATCTCAACCAGGATATCTATAAGAACAAAGAAGTTCGCAATCGTTTGTTTGAGCGTTGGATTATTGAAGGCGAATCCGCGGCTGTCGATGAGGACATGCTGCCCGATTATCTCCCTCTTTTATTTATCACACATGACCATGTTCAACCTAAATTTCAAACCTACGTGGTTACCGCGGAAGGCTGGGGAGCAACCTCCTCCGAAACCTCCCTGTTGCTGTTCGCTGTGGACAACATGCTGCATGATATCTTGCAATGTGAAACCTTGATCTACAGACAGCGAATTGTCGTGGCGCTTCCGAAAACAAGTGCATCTGACTTCTTCGATCATCCCGATTCTGCCAAGCAAAAAATCGAGCGTCTGCTCAAATGCAAAGTCAGTATCTCTGTCGGCGAGGTCGTTTATCAGCAGTCGGATTTATATAAATCCTATGTCACTGCTGATTATGCTTTCAGCTATAAGCATCATTTGGAGGAATCCATCCTGATTTACTCGGACATCGTTCAACGTAAAGGCGGCAAAACCGTCTGTACTCATGAGGAAGAGCTGGAGCTCTCTTCGATTTTGCTGGAAGATGACTCCGTCGCTTTGAAGAACTGGGTTCAACGTTATTTGCAATCGGAACTAAGCGACCCGCACATGACGATCGAATCGCTTGAATCCTTGGTCCGCTCTGCTGCCCTCTCCGCACATCGTTGGCTAGAACGTGTGTTGACAGCAACGGGGCGTCTTGGAGCGCTCGATGATGTAAATATCGCCTTCGTCGTCAAACGAGATATCGTGCTGAAAGACGCGTTGTTTCAATATCTGTTGACAATCATGGAGTTGTACCATCATCGATTAGGTGAGGGGGGGGCTACCCATACACAGAAAGCAATGGCCTTCATCCATGAGAATTTGGGGAAAGATGTTGGCTTACAGCAAGTTGCTAAACATGTGCATCTGCATCCGAATCATTTGAGCGAAGTTTTTAAAAAGGAAGCTGGGATTACGTTTGGTGACTATGTGACACGGCAAAAGATTAAGCGTGCCATGGAAATTCTAACCGTCTCGCCTGCCAAAATCGCCGATGTCGCAAGTTCAGTCGGTTTCGAAGATATCAAATATTTCAGTCAAGTATTCAAGAAATTCACTGGCAAAACACCGAGTGAGTTCCGGGAGGAAGCAGTGCTTCATCCTGCTGCTCAACCTCCAAAATTTTAAAAAATCATGGTGTAAGAGGAGAAATGACAGATGGAATTATCAGGATTATGGCGTCTGCAGCAGTTCGAAGTAGGTCAAGCTAGACCCCTCGATGTAGCTGCAGCATGGTTAGACGATCGTTTCTGGATTACAGCTAAGGTTCCTGGGGATGTCCATTCCGCACTTATTGAGCGAGACTTGATCGAGAATCCTTATTTCGGTCATAATGATGCGAAAAGCCGATGGATCGAGCAAAAAGAATGGTGGTACCGCCACTCCTTCCATTATTCGTTAGGGGATGCGAAAGACGAGAAAGAAAAGCACGAACTGACCTTCGAGGGTCTTGATACATTTACTACGATTTACGTGAATGGGAAGGAAATCGGGACAACCAGCAACATGCTCATGGCCCATACCTTTGATGTAACTCGCGTTATTCAAGACGGCAAAAATTCAATTGCTGTTAAATTTGATCCTTTACATCTACACAATAAGGACAAAGAATTGTTCCAATGGTCCTCTTATACCAAGGAGCGCCCTTGGTTGCGCAAAGCAGCGATGAATTTCGGCTGGGACTGGGGTCCACGCATGGTCACAGTGGGGATCTGGGGCAAGGTATTTATTGAACGTTACCGCCGCGCGAAGCTGGACAGCGTTTTTGCTCGGACACGTACAATTAGCGCAACCCAGGCTGAAATCCAAGTCGATGTCGATGTTACAACCCTTCGCAAAGGTGTACAGAAGTCATGTGACATTCGTTTAATTGATGCGGCTGGACAAGTTGTTGCGGCTACGCAAGGGAATGTACAAACATCCGGCTCATTTACTTTACAGGTCGCCGATCCTCAACTTTGGTGGACACATGACTTAGGCAAGCCTTATTTGTATGAGCTTGAAGTGATTCTGCATGCGGATGGCGAACAAGTCGATTCGTATCGCAAATCGATTGGTATCCGTACAATCGAACTGCAGTTACTCGATAATAAGGGTCAGAATGCCTTTGCTTTTGTGCTCAATGGCGTGAAACTTTTCGCAAAGGGCACGAACTGGATTCCCGCGGATCATTTCATCGGAAGCATCCCTGATCAACGTTACAGAGATCTAATTGATTTATCGGTTACTTCCAATCAGAACATGCTTCGCGTGTGGGCAGGCGGCATCTATGAGAAGGATGTCTTCTATGAAGAGTGCGATAAACGCGGCGTTCTGGTTTGGCAGGACTTTGCCTTTGCTAACGCGTTGTTCCCTGATTTTAACCGTGACTTCATGGATAATGTCCGTAACGAGGTTATTTACAACATCAAGCGCTTGCGCAATTATACCTCCCTGGCCCTCTGGTGTGGGAATAATGAAATAGATTGGTTGTATGATATGAAATCCGCTGGCGGTGACATCAACTGTCCGTTCTACGGAGAAATCATTTACCACGAGTTGATTCCAGATGCATTGGAACTGCTCGATGACAGTCGTGCATACTGGCCATCTTCCCCTTTTGGCGGCAATGATGCCAACGATCCCGATGTCGGTGACCGCCATAACTGGCAGGTATGGCATGGTTCCGTGTATCCCCGTCAATTTGGTGATGTACCGTTGCTTGATTACAGTATTCAAGGTGTTACGTTCAAAAACTACAAAAAAGACTTCACTCTTTTCAGTAGTGAATTCGGTATGCATGCTTCAGCCAATCGTTACACGCTAGAGAAGAACATTCCAAATGGCCAATTTTTCTGGAACAGTGTTGAAATGGCTTATCGTAATAAAGATACGAATCACCAAAAAGGTATTCTGCTCATGGAGGGATATACCGGTATTCCGACAAACATAGAAGAGTATATGAATTTCTCCATGCTGACACAAGCGGAAGGCCTGAAGTATGGCATTGAACATTATCGTCGGAACAAACATCGCACGAGTGGATCACTCATCTGGCAATTGAACGATAGCTGGCCAGGTACAAGCTGGTCGCTAATTGATTATGAATTGCTGCCGAAGGCTTCGTTCTACTATGCTACGAAGTTCTATCACCCTCTGTTGCTCTCGATCGATCATGAGCCTGGGCAGGATTTAGCGGTTTGGGCCGTCAACGATACTTTATCTGCCTTAAAAGGACAGGTTCACGTGTCTGTCTATAACTTCTCTGGTGAGCAATTATTCACGCATGCTTTCGAAGCTGCTGTCGGGGCAAACACTGCGATCCAATTAGGACGTTTGCCAGAAGCTGCCGTCTTAAATGGGGCACTTCCCGAGCAGGTTGTTGTCCGCGTGCACACGACAGACTGGGCTGCGCCTGATAATCTCCATTATCTGCGCGATCAGAAGGACCTTCAATTCCCTGCGACTTCACTCAGCGTAAATATCGATGCAGATACGCAAGCTGTGCATATCACTGCTAATGGTGCACATGCGCGGATGGTAAAGTTGGACCTCCCGCAGGGGAATATCCGCTTCAGCGACAACTTCTTCGATCTACGCGCGGGCGAGCAAGTGACCGTGTATATCAGTGACCCCACTGGGGACAGGGTTGATTTAAGTAAGTTGAGTGTAACTGCAATCAATTCATAATAACGGCTTAGGAGCCTGCTTAGCGCCACGTTGGAATTGCAACAGTTAATAGCGTGCCGCTTTCGGCAGCTTCAAGACGCCTCCTTAAGTTTTAGCATAAGATAACTTGGTACCCATACAAACAGGTAAACAAAGCAGGTCGCTATTGCGCCTGCTTTGTTTACCTGTTTGTATGCAGCAATCGTATATAAACATGGTCATTGTTCCTGAAATATGAACGCTTGGAGCACCTATTAAGTAACCAATATATGGCATCGTAATCTTCGTCACTATCGCTCCATTGATATTCTAATCCTTCGTTTCCTCTCAGGACCATATGTTTGTGACAACTTACTGCAGCAGTCCCGCAGATTTCAGCCAATTCTCTGCCACATCGCGCGCCTGGCGTCCTTCAAGATCCACATTGGCGTTCAATTCGGACATTACTTTTTCATCTAGTTTGCCTGCTAGCAGATTTAGGGTCTGTTCTAGCTCCGGATGAGCCTTCAACGTATCCATGCGAATGATAGGAACAGCGTAATAGGGTGGGAAATACTGCTTGTCGTCTGCGAGAACGAACAGATGAAATGCTGGAATGCGTCCATCTGTGGAGAAGGCATCGTTAACGTCGACCGTTCCGTCTCTAACGGCAGCATAGGTAATGCCGGGATCCAAGCCTTTCGTTTCCTTGAAGTTTATACGGTAAGTGGTTTGCAGGCCTTTGTACCCATCTGGCCTTTCCAGAAACTCGTGCGTGGCTCCAAGAACCAGACCAGGCGCTTGTCTTGACAATTCCGAAAAAGAAGTAATACCGAGTTGCTGAGCCTTGTCGCTTCTCATTGCCAACGTATAGGTGTTGTTGAAACCAAATGGCTGCAGCCAAGTGACATTGAATTGTTGTTCGTAAGCCTTCTTTACTTTTTGGTAGGTTAGCTCGGGATTTCCGCCGATCGGTTGCTCCTTAAGCACAGCTGTCAATCCAGTTCCGGTGTATTCCGGATACAAATCGATATCCCCACCAATAAGAGCGCTGTGAGTGACCTCCGAACCTCCCAGATACGTTTTGCGAACGACCTTCAAATCAGTCTTTGCTTCAATCAGAGATGCCATCATATGCACCAAGATATCCTGTTCAGTGAAGTTTTTACCGCCTACGACTACGGTACTTGCTCCATTGGACTGCCCTAACCGCGTTACTAAACTGGCTATCAATACCAAAACCAACAATGAGCATAGCGCGATTTCCAAACCTCTGATCAGCTTCGGCTTCCGCGTATCTTTACGGACTCCGCGAGGAGTAAGCGCCCTCTCCATCCGTCCTAAAAAGTAATCGAACAGTAACGCCATGAGTGCAGCTGGAATCGTACCGGCCAATATTAGTTCCGTATTGACAGTGGAAATACCGCGGAAAATCAAATCTCCGAGTCCACCAGCCCCAATCAACGAGGCCAGCGTTGCGACACCAATAATCATGACCGTTGCCGTCCGGATGCCCGCCATAATGACATTTAGTGCCAGCGGAAGTTCCACCTTCAACATCACCTGCATGCTCGTCATGCCCATGCCAATACCAGCTTCCTTGATCGGCTTTTCTACATTCATGATTCCCGTATAAGTGTTCCTGAGAATCGGAAGCAGGGCATACACCGTCAAGGCCACGATAGCCGGAGCAAAGCCGATGCCGAGGATAGGAATCATGAAACCCAGCAAGGCCAGACTAGGGATAGTTTGGAACAGGGAGGCTACCCCGATGACAGGCGAAGCCAATTTGGGCAACCTGGTTAACAACAGACCTGTGGGGATCGAAATTACGATCGCAATGATCAACGCAATCAGAGATATCTGGATGTGTTCCAATGTGGCACGTAGGATATCTTCTTTTCGGTTTAAAAATACTTCCCAGAGATTCATAGTTGCCCCCACATTAGAGTTGTTTTAACAAAGCGTTAATTAAACTTGAATTCGTGACCAACCCTGCAATTTGCCCGTGTTGATTAATGATGGGTAAGCTATTTATACCGTGCAGCTTCATGATCTCCACGGCTTCCGCAACCCCTGTCCCGAGGGGAACGGAGGGAGTATTGGTTCTCATAATATTCTCAAGAATAAGATCCTCTTGTTGAAACTGTTCTTCCAGTATCTCTTTCGTGACAATGCCTTTTAAAACTCGATTCTTATCAATCACAAGTAGCCCGTTTACGCGGTGTTTTCTCATCAGCTTCGCTGCGTAAGCCAATCCTCTCGTGAGATAGACCGTAACCGGATTGGTCAGCATCACATCTTCGACTGTCAGTTTCTCCGAATATGTTAACCGTTCTTCCCCGATAAAGGTACGGACGAAATCGTTAAGAGGGCGTCTGATGAGCCGTTCCGGAGTATCTGCTTGGACGATCTCCCCGTTTTGCATAAGTACAATGCGGTCGGCTATCTTCAACGCCTCGTCCATATCGTGTGAGACGAAGACAATCGTCTTCCTAACTTCCTCCTGCAGCCGAAGCAGTTCATCTTGAAGCTGTTCTCTGCTGATGGGATCAAGCGCACTGAACGGCTCATCCATCAAAATAATGGAAGGTTCCGCTGCCATAGCGCGAATGACGCCGATTCTTTGCTGCTGCCCCCCGCTTAACTCGGCAGGATAACGGTTCTTGTAGAAACTTGGATCGAGACCTACCATATCCATCAACTCGTCGGTTCTTCGTTCATAGTCGCGTTTGTCCATTTTCTTCAATCTCGGTACGATTTCTACGTTATCCTTGATTTTCATATGCGGAAATAGGCCGATATGCTGAATGACATATCCGATATTTCTACGGAGTTCGATCGGATTTATTTTCGAAATATCTTGCCCGTCGACCAAAATATTGCCCGAAGTGGGTTCAACCAGACGATTGATCATTTTCATAGTCGTTGTTTTCCCGCACCCGCTCGGTCCGATCAAAGTGACTAACTCGCCTTCTTTTATTTCCAAATTGATTCCATTCAGCGCTGTAGCGCCATCCTTGTATTTTTTCACGACGTTGTTGAACTGTATCAAGAAAGACACCCCTATTTCCGATTTCTTCACGAATAGGTAAACTTTGATCTTATGATGTCCAAAAACTTACTCCTAATGTATGGGAATGTCTTTATTGATTGCAACTTGATAGTTTGATTCACTTGCTTTGCGTTGAACATTAGTAGTGCCCGTTGAATCGAGTGTTACATCAACGGCAGAAAGGACTGCTTATACAGCAGCCCTCTTTGCGGTCTAACCTTTATATCAGCTAAGCTCATTTCGTTAACGATGCACAGTCACTAAGGATTGCCGTTCGAACTTGACCGCATCAGCCCTCGTATAAATCATATCAGCAGGAAGGGTTGGCGGATCTACCGTAGTGGGAGTCTCCCTAGTTAAACGAACATACTCGCTGCCATCTCCAGTAAAGTCAAACGTTCCAAGATTAACCCAACCCGACGAGCCAACTGTCGCATCGATATATGTGACCTCTGTCACCGACTGATGCTTCACTTCGACTTTGACATGATGATCGTTTGCTGTTGTATGGACGAGCTTATAAATAGAGACCGCATATCTCCCCTCTGGAAACTGGGCCTTCCTGGCTATCAGGGAAATGGATCCCGTCGAATGTAATCCAGCTGAGATTCGCCAATGTGCGGCTGCGCAGCGGAGGCAACGGTGGCGCTTGCTGCCTGCCGGATGTTCCCTTCGAACTTGACGCTATCTGCCCGCGTAATGATCGTTCCGGTTGTAGGTTGAGTTCGTGTCAGTCTGACAAATTCGGTATCATCACCACTGAAATCATAGGTCCCCAAATCAACCCAACCGACTGACGGATCTGATGATGGCCTTAGATCCATAAACATAACATCCTTAATCCCACTGTGAACACTTTCGATTTTTACATTGCTATCTGCTTTATCCGCCCAATCAAGCTTGTAGAAAGATATTTTCGCTGTTCCTAATCCCCCTCCGTCATTTTTATCATAGCATCTCACATACCTGCAAAATTTCTTTGATTTGTAGAATTTCTTATAAGATTTTAAATAAAAAGACCTACAGGCATTAGACTGCTGAGTAGCAGTCCGATGCCTTGCAGGTCTTTCAAGGGAACACATCAGTTACACTGGCGGCTGCACCAACAACAATTTCCCAAGCTGGATTACCGTTTGATTGTACCAATCCAGATGTTGCTGAACATGCTCTCTACTTCGTTCATTGCCGGATGCCTCAAACACTGCCGCTTTGTCTGTCTTCTCGTTATCGATTTCGAAACGCACCGTATGGTTCCCATTCGGAAGCTCCGGCAAGAATACATACTGATTCCGATTATGATCGTTGTACCGTGTGAATCGATCGACAAGGAACGGCTCCCCGCCATCCACCGTCACCTTCAATCTGCCGGAATCAGGTCCCCCGATATCGAACAGACCGATGTGCGTGCCTTGGAACTTCACCGTAATAGACTCTCCAGGATCGACTGCCCGCCATAGGCCGGGGAACAACCAATCGTACTTGCGGGCCAGCGCAAAATCATCGGGCGTCACGTAAGACCATCCTGCCGATAAATGGGCATGGACGTCCAGCGGCAGCATTGTTGCGTACTCCCAAGGATTGGACGGGACCAGAGGGTTCTGAGGCAGGTTATGTTCAACACGTCCCGAACTAACCTGAAGTTCACGAATCCGCTCAAATGACCGAGTGATCGTATCCGTATAAATCTGGTGTCCTTCGGGAATGATCGGATGGATCGAATCATGCGTAAAAATAACTGCCCCGGGAATGGACTCTCCGGCTCTTGAAGTGAAAACGAGCTTGCCCTCTGTCACCAAATGACTGACCGCTACGCCCAGATGAATCGAAGGAATACCGTAATAGTCTCCCAAATCCTCCTGCATAAGAGCTCCCTTCTGGTATTCCCCAGACTGAAATCCTCCTACATCCCGCTCTTTCAGCGTATAAACGAACAGGATATCTATGAATCGGCTCCGCTTCCGTATTTGACGGACAATGCCTTCAATCCGCGCCTTTGATTCGGGAACGCCGCCATCGTTACCGACAAATTCAACAAACACGAGATCAGGCTGATGGCGCAATACATCCGTCTCCAAACGGGCGCAGCCCAAATCTGATCCCGTACCGTCAATGCCTGCATTCACGCAGCGGATATCCGCCTTGGGATATTGCCCCCGAAGCCAATCCGCCGTCATAACCCTGTATCCTTCAGAGCGCGTATTACTGCCGCCAAAATAGACGATTGTCACGGTTTCCCCATTTTCCAACTTCTGAATGACATTAGGTAACCCTCTTCGAGGGAATAATTCCTGCATCACGATTTCACCTGACCTCACTTATCGTTTTGGGAGCAAACAATTTTACAGCAAACACTTCATGATAAGGCGAACCGTACGTTGCGCAGAAATGAATCCGGATTCGGATTACACCTTTCGCATCCATGATATGCTTATTCAACGTGAGATAATTTTCACGGATACTGATTTCCCTCTCGGTTCCGTCTTCTAACGTCAAAGTCACATCATAGTCTTGGATAAGGGACTCAATCGGATCGTCAAAATGCTCCAAGTCCAGCTGTGAATTGAAAACAAGATGGATTTCATCCAAATTTTTAGGACTTGCAAAACAGAGTTCCAACCATTCCTGTCCTTCCGTGCGTTCGGAAATCCAGCCGTTCGGCAGACCATAAGGTCTGGAATAGCCGTTGACAACATTCTCGGGGTTATACATATTCTGCGATGGCCGCAGGTCCTTAAAGCAAATGCTCTTATTGAATTTCTTTAGTTTCGACGGCTCTTCCGGCCTGTAATGGAAGCTGACCGCTCCTGTCATTTTCTCTTCATTCCCGTAGACGGCAAGGCTCTCCGTACCTTCCAGTACGATGTATATTTTGTCGTCCGCTGGCTTCGTGCAGCCCAAGTCCAGCGTAATCCAGTCGTCATGACCAGCTGTAAAGACCAAGCGGTAGTCTTTCATCTGGCTGGTGGGAATGTAGTTTTCCTTCCGCTGCCCGCCAAACAGCTTCACTTGCAGCATTTCCAAATGCTCGGAACTATTTTTAATTTTGATCCGTACGCTCTCCGCCACAGATGTCTGAATCGGCAAGACCAAACATACCCCTTGCTCCAAAGGAATCGTTTCGGTTGGATGAAGATTATCATAGCTGCGCTGAGATGAGGCACGAATATGTAATCCCTCAGCGAAGTAAGGATCCAATTCCTCTTTAAGCCCTACAATCGTTTGCCCGTCCCGAAGCAGCATCGCCTGCAGCTCTCCCATATGAGCTTCGACGATGTCTGCGGGGTCTACCTCATATTTCAAGCATAACGAAGCGGCCGTTCCAACTGCCTGCCCCATACAACCGCAGGTTGCCATTACCCTTGTAGATCCGAAAGCAACATGGGTAGCACTTATATTGCGACCAGCGAACATGAGGTTAGGTATGTTACGAGAAAATAAACTACGGAATGGAATATTGTACAAGCCCGGCACGAAATTCCATGCTGTAGCCGGTCCCTCATCATAGATGCCCTTAGCAGCATGTAAATCCATATACCATCCCCCGACGGATACAGCATCTTCGAAATACGGCTTTGCTGTAAGATCGTTCTGAGACAACATGTGATTCCCTATAAAGCGCCTCGATTCCCGCTTTCCAGGAATCGGGCATACATAATCCAGGATGAGATTGTCCACATCATCAAATTCGCCGCTATTTTTGATATAGTCCCAAATTCCGTAAACCAATTTCCGCAGCTCTAAGGCAATGTCTTCATTGTTTGTTATAACATCCATATGCCCGCCGAATTCCAGCCACCACAGTCCGCCGAGCCCGTTGATTTTTCTAGGAAAAGCCCGATGGTTCAAGCCTTTTCTGATACTATCGAAAAAGGCCAACTTCGTAATATCATACGCAAAGCCCGGTCTTCTGTACGGAACGGAATATTCTACATCGCGGGCTTGGAAAAGGATCGTGTCTCCCATGGTGTAATGGTCGGCCACTTCTGGTGCCAAGTCCTCCTGGTATTCATGCTTCGCTTCTCTCCCCCATCGGAAGTGAGCACCGGCCTGAAATCCGACAACCCCGTCTCCGGAGCAATCGATGTAGGTTTGGCTTTCAAAACGGAATTTCCTTTCGGAAGCCAATTGAAGGCCCTCCACCCATTGGATTCTGCCGTTCTCCATTCCCGTTTCATGCACACATGTATTCAGAAATAGAGAAATGTTAGGCTCAGCATAGACCATATCCAACAAAACCGTATCTGAAAGCGAAAGCATAAGCTTTTTGTTATATAACGGATTATAGCGGAAAATCTTCAATTTGAGCTCTTCCACCAAACCGCCCTCACGTGCATAATAGGATGGACTTTTACCGAGATAGGCCGACCCGTTGATATGAACCCTAACCTCACTGCTGGCATTCCCACCAAGAACCGGCCGATCATTAATAAGTGACACTTGCAACCCTTGACGAGAGGCAGCAATGGCAGCGCATAGCCCAGCAATACCTCCGCCTACGACGGTTACATCCGCTTTAATAAGCTCCATTTTGATAACCTCCATGATAAGATACATCTATCATGGTAAGCTTTTTGATCCCCGTTTTTTTACATGATTTCGAGAAAAATTCACACAATTTTTTGCAACCCTATTTGGTTTCATACCTTGTCATTTTTATCCGATATTGCTTAGGGGTATCCCCCGTATATTCTTTAAATAGTTTGCAAAAATACCCTTCATTTACAATGCCTACTACCTCGCACAATTCCAATATCGAGTAATCCTGAACAGTTAACAGTTCGAGAGCCAACTGTATTTTTTTACGGTTGATGTAGCTGATAACACCTTCGTTCATTGTTTTTTTAAATAGGCTGCTAAAATAAGATGGCGCTAAGTTCACATCCTCAGCTATGGCTTCCAATGTTAAACGCTGCTTCAAATTTTTCTCTATAAACCGCATGGCTCCCATGATTTCTGCACGATGTAATAGTTGGCCAGCGTGTATATATTCGAATGTGAAGTCGCCAATATAGGCTAGCTGCTCGCGAAATGCCATATATTCGATGGGAAACTCCGCTAAGTCCGTGGTTGGCGTGTTCCCCGATTTAAATTTCACTGTAATATCTCTATAGAAATCTCGAAGCATAGGTCCCATGATAGACTTGTGGATTTTATGATCCGTGACAAATTGATTTAAATCCGCAAATGCTTTCTCTAGTTCTTCCTTGACAACCTGTCTGTGCACCCATACAAGAAAATCAGCCAATTTCTGCTGAAAGTCCACTCTTCTGTCATTATGGTAATGGAACCGATGCGCTGGTGTTTTGACTACTTTCTCTGCATGATAATAGAAATCCTCACTCACATTGTGAGCTTCCGTGTAAGCTTGTTTGATGGATTCCCAACCTCGATGCGGACTGCCAAAAGCTACCGAAACCTTTTGATTCAAATACGTATACAGGTGGGAGACGATCTGAATCCCCAATGCCTGGCAAGCATATTCTGTATCCATCTCACTGCGATTATGTTCCCAGGAAAGAAAGCCAATAAACCGATTATCGGATAGATCCGTTGCTACACCACTGCCATAATTCATCACCGTTTCTTCGATGACATTCGTAATCGCATATTTCAAGATGCTTTGGTCAACCGCTGAATATTCATTTCGAAAATTTTCATACTGATTCATTTCAACAATGAAGCAGCAATAGTTGGCTTGAAAGAAATGAAACTGCATGCGATTGGCAAAATTCGATGCCCGATGCGAAGGTATTTCGCCTCTGATCAGTTCGTTAAAAAATTGTTTGCGAACTCTATATTTATTTTCAAGAACGGTTACGTTTAAAGATTGAAATTCCTCTTCTTTTTTCTTAACCTCATCCAAAATTCCAGCTGCCTTATTCAAAGCCCGGACCAAATCTGCTTCATTTAATGGAACCTTTACGATGTACTCCAATACGTTGGCGTGAATAGCTCGCTGTGCGTATTCAAATGATGAATAAGCAGTCAAAAGAATGTATTGGGTATGAGGCAGCTCCAGCTTTAACTGCTCAATCATGGATATCCCATCCATTCGGGGCATAACGATATCGGAAATGACGATATCTGGTTTTCGTTTTAATATCTCCTCTATCCCCTTCTGCCCATTATTCGCTTTTCCCACTAACTGGAATCGCCTTTCCTTATGGGAGAGCTCGCTAAAAAATAATTCCAATCGTTGAATGATTAGATCTTCGTCGTCAACAATGAAGCAAGTGTAGTCTCTCACCCTCATACATCTCCTTTAAACAAACCTGCTGGGAATATGGCGCGGACACGGGTTATTTCATTCGGTACGCTTATGATTTGGAGCCCGAACTGCTCCCCAAAGTGAAGTCTTATTCGACCATGAATATTATTTAACCCGATTCTTTTTCTTTTTACTTCCAGATCAGTCGGTTCTGCCGTTAAAATATGCTTTATTTTATCCGCTGGAATTCCCTCGCCTTGATCAATGACTTCTATGATGACGATGCCGCCCTCCCTGTAGGCATGAATCGTAATCGATCCTTCGATTCCCCCTCCGTTATAGCCATGGAAGATACTATTCTCCACAATGGGCTGCAGCAGCATTCGAAAAACCGGAAAATCCATTAACTCATCTTCGATATGCTCAATCAAGTCGAAGTGCCTGTTATATCGGATGTTCTGGATCGCGATATAGTCCGAAACATTTTGCAACTCCTGACGTAGTGAAACCTTCTCAGAAGCGTCGGCGATCCCATATTCCAAAGATGAAATGAGAGACCTGATGACCACATCTACTTTCTCTATTTGGCCGAGGCGTATGACATTGCTAATAGCTCCAAGTGTGTTATATAGAAAATGAGGGTTTATTTGAGATTGAAGCACTTGGATCTCCAGCTTCCGCTCCAGTTCGTTATGCTGCTCTCCTCTACGAATCAGTTCCACAATTTGCTGCAGCATACGGTCGAATGCCCGGGAAAGGTCGCCGAACTCATCGTTTCGCTTAATGGTAACTGTCGTGGTCAGATCGCCTTGCTCTACCCGCTTCATTTTTGTTTTGAGCGCATAGAGCGGATTCCTTATATATTTGGCAATAAAAAAGGAAATGAACAAACTTAAGAGAAGACCTGCAACTAGAAGCCCGATATAGTAGGTTTCCAATCTGGACAACGCAGCTTCCAAACGAGATTCATCATTGATCGAAATGATGGACCAATTGAATTTCTCCGTCGGTTTCTTCAGAATAGAGACTGGTAACCCCTCTTTGGTATGCAGTTGAAGACTTGTTCCTGTCGTATCAAGAATTTGTTCCGCTGACGTGTCCCCGATTGAAAAAGTATGATCTTGAATATTCAGGGGTCCTCTACTTTCCGAAAATCCGGCAATGATTTTACCCGATGCGGTAATAAGAGCCAGATTCATTTGTTCTTTCTTATTAATCTTGAACAAGGTTTCTTCAATGGCATTTAGATCCAAATCTACGGCTATAGCCATAGGAAACGGAGAGCCATTCAGATATCGCACCATCGTAACGGTCCAGCCGGAATACTTCGATTTATAAGGATCACTGACAAACGTAGTCCTTCTGTTCTTGTCGGCCGCATCAAATAAAGGTTTTCTGTCGGATAAAGGTTCATCGAAAATTCGCGTAGCCGTGCTTCCGCCTAGAATGGATAAATCATTTTTAATCAAGTAGATGTTGCTGACGTAATTACTGTTGAGTTCATACAACTCTCTTAATTGCTTTTTGATTACTTCTGTATTGTCAATGTTTGCTTTCACCGATGTTTCGACCGAGAACAAGATCGTCTGGAAGGAGGAAAAATTAACAGTCAAATACTGGTCAACTTTGTCCAAAATTTGGTTTGTGTAATAAATATCGTTGGTTCTTATCTCCTTTTGAACATAGCGATAGGACAATTGGCTTATCAAGATGATGCAGCTTAATACAAACGCAAACACAATCAAAAATAGTTTTAAAGGCAAGCTGATTCTTCTTCGCATCGGTCATCTTCCTTTTACATCTGTATTCAACTAAGCATAGCATAGGACAACAAAGAGAGGGGCTATTTATCGCCTCTCTCTTCGTTTATTTACTTGATTAGGCCAGCATCTTTAAATTGTTTAACTGCCGTATCCTTATATTTCTGCATGTCAAACTTCGTATCCAATGTTTTGAGGAAGTTGTCCCAGTTCGTGAGAGGGTCTTTGCCAGACATAAACTTGACTAAGCTTTCATTAATGAAACGAGTGCGGTCCGCTGCCAAGCTATCACTCGGGTCTGCCGTCAACAAATTTCCGGGCAAAGTAGGCCCCACATATTGCTGATTGTTCGTGAAAGCTTCTGCTGTCTTCGGATTCTGGAAGCTGAAATACTCGGCATCATCGCCTCGGCGCGGCATTCTATAATGATCGACCCATAAGTACTTTTCTTTCATATCCTTGGATAATTCAGAGGTTTTATTTTTGATCTTGCCGTCTACCACATCCCAATGAATCCCTTTAATTCCGTATGCGAAATTCGGATAGGCTTCTTTGTCCGTAAACATATACTCAAGCATGGACAGGATTCGAATGATTTTATCCTTGTCGGCTTTCTTGGAAATGGCCCATGAATTGCCTTGGAACGATTTTCTCTCCACGATTTGATCGCCGTATGGCCCCTTCATTGGAGGAATGACGATCCATTCCGGTATTTCTCCACCAATTTCTTTCATTTTCTGCTGATAATCCGGTTCCAATCTGCGGGCATCTCTGATCATGAAGCCAACTTTACCTTTAAATAACTTTTGATCCAACAGATCTGGCGTATTCATCGTCACCCAGTCTGGATCCACAACATTCGCTGTCATCATTTTATTAATGTAAGCGAGCGCCTCTTTCATTTTGGGATCGATAAATAGATACACTGGTTTATTGTCTTTCACTTCAATGGCTGAGGGCGGGTTAACGCCAAACATCCACATCAAGCTATCGAAACCGTAGGTTTGCAGGTTGCCTTCTTTATTCATACCGCCTATGAATCCATACGTATCGTTTTTGCCGTTTCCATCTGGGTCTTTCTCTGTAAAGGCTTTCATCACTTCGAACAGCTCGTCAGGGGTTGTCGGCACTTTCATATTCAGCTTTTTTAACCAATCGTTGCGGATGAAGAAACTTCGACTGATACCGTTTACATTATCATAACCCGGAACTCCGATGGTTTTTCCCAAATAGGACGTCGCCTCCCAGGAATCATTTCCAAAACGCTTCTTCAATTCGGGAAATTGATCCAAGTACGGCGTCAGATCCGCAAGAACACCTTGATCATAATATTGTGCGAGATCCGCCCGACTCTTCAAGAAAAGCAAATCGGGCATATCCCCGCCAGCAATAAGTGTATTCAGTTTGGTAGTTGCTTGCCCAGCTTGGGGAACCATCATATCCAAGTCGATGTTTACCGCCTTCTCCAACATTTGGCGTTGAACATCTTCATCACGTGGAGGTATCGGAGCGGCAGCGTTGAAAGTACCTTGGTTAAACATTGTTATTTTCAGTTTGGTCGCGAACTTGTTAGCCTCGGATTGAGGGCTGTTCGAAGCTGCCGGCTTAACATCTTCTTTGTCCACACATCCTGACAATAGCGCTCCCAGCCCTATGGTAGCAGCCAGAACGGTAAATGAAATCTTTTTACGTTGCATATTGACCTCTCCTTTTGCTTGTATTCTATATTATCACGGTGTCCCCGTAACAACCTAGGTAGAAATTGCTTTTAACCTTTAATCGATCCCATGAGTACTCCCTTCGTAAAATGCTTTTGCATAAATGGATAAACGATCAAAATCGGAACTGTAGTCACAACAACAGCAGCCATTTGCACGGCGAACTTGCTAACCGTTCCGGAATTGGCCATCGAGTCAGCACTTTGTGTTGCGATGTTAAGCAGAATGTTGCGCAAGACAACTTGGAGCGGCATTAAGTTCGAATCATTCAAGTAAACAATCGCATCAAAATAACTGTTCCAATGCCCCACGGCATAAAATAGGGAAATCGTGGCAAGGACGGGCAAGGACAGGGGTAAAATGATTCTCCATAGCGACTGAAGTTCACTTGCGCCATCGACCCTTGCTGATTCCTCGATTTCAGCAGGCAATTGCTCGAAAAAGCCTTTAATAATCACCAGATTAAATGCACTAATGAGATGCGGGATAATTAATACCCACGGACTGTTTAGCAATCCCAGAGAGCGGATTAACAAATACGTCGGAATTAACCCTCCACCAAACATCATGGTAAACACAATGAATATTAAAAATGTGCTGCGTCCTGGCAAATATTTTTTGGATAACGGATAAGCCGCTATGATCGTAAAAACCACATTTAACGCAGTACCTACAATCGTTCGAAACAACGTGATTTTATACGCCTGCCCGATACCATGAGAAAAGAATACTTCTTTGTAGGCTAGAATGGTAAAGGATTCAGGTATAATCACAATTCCTCTTCTTAACACTTCCGATTCTGGTGTCACCGAAACAGCAACCACATATAAAAAAGGGAGTAAGCAAAGTAGGGATAGTACAATAAGAATCATATAAACGGCTGCTTGCCATACTTTTTCACCGACTGTCATGTTAATCATTTTGAAAACCACCTCACCAAATTTGCCCATCGAATTTTTTTGCGAGCTTGTTCGCCGCCAAAACTAAAGCAAATCCGATGATCGCTTTAAACAATCCCACAGCCGTTGCCAAGCCAATCTTAAGACGCTCCAACCCTTCACGGTATACCCATGTGTCGATAATATCGATCTTCTCCTGGTTAAAGCTGTTGGCAAACATGAATATTTGGTCAAAACCAGCATCCAGAATATGGCTTAATTTGAGGATCAGCATCAGAATAATAACGCCTCGAATGCCGGGTAATGTGACATGCCATAGCTGTCTCCACTTGGAAGCGCCATCAATTCGAGCTGCTTCATATAAGCTTGGATCAATTCCTGCTAATGCGGCGAGATACAATATCGCTCCCCAGCCAATATCCTTCCATATTTCAGATAAGATGATCAACACTCTGCCCCAGGCAGGTTCCGTTAGAAAAGAGATCGGCTGAATACCATTTTGCTTTAAAATCATGTTAAAAAGGCCATCCCCTGGGGCTAATAATGCCACCATCAGTCCATAAACAATGACCCATGAAAGAAAATGAGGCAAGTACGTGATCGTTTGTACCACTTTTTTGAACCATTGGGTATAAACTTCATTGAGAAGCAAAGCAAGTATGATAGGAGCGGAGAAACCGAACAATAGCTTATATAGCGATATGATAATCGTATTTCTCATAATGTCCCAGAAATAAACGCCATGAATAAAATCTTTAAAATTTTTCAATCCCACCCATGGGCTATCCCATAGTCCCAAAGCTAGGTTGTAGTTTTTAAAAGCAATGATAATTCCTGCCATAGGAATATATTTGAATACGGCAAAGTAAACCAATGCCGGGAATAAGAGAGCATACAACACTTTATACTTCTGTATCGTTCTTATCCATGAATTTCGCTTTTTGGGGAAGGGAATGGCGTCCGCTGCCAATTTCGCTTGCATATCATCACCTCGTCTTTATTTATATTTGTATAATAGCACCCCCCTATCGGATAAATTTCTGTGATTTCAAGAATTTCTTACAAGATATTAAGGAAGTGGTCATAAAAACAAGCTATTAAACTGAAGATCAAAAATAAAGGGTTCCATACATTAGGCATGACTAATGTGTGGAACCCTTTTGAAATATCGTATCCGTTTGTTGATCATTGTTCCGTACGGTCCAATTACATCTCCCTTTAGCTTAACGAAAAGATCATGAATTTTCTGCGCTCATCTCCTTAGCTGCTTCGGTAATTTCGATACGTGTCACTGTTGTAAGAAAAGATAACTCCTTACCAAGCGCTTTCTTAATTTGCTCTGCGGCCTCCTCTTTCTTCCCGAGTTTTTTAAGGGTCAGCGCATAGTAATAGTAAGGCTCGGCGCGTTTCGGTGATTTAGACATCAGTTTCTCGAACATCGCCTCTGCCTCCGTCATTTTGCCAAGCATGTAATAGTTCAATGCGCAGTTATCCAGAATCGTCTGGTCATCGTTGTTAAATGCATATGCTTCGAGATTGAACTCTAGCGATTCGTTCAGGTCGACGTGCATCAACTTGAAATAGCCCAGATTGCCGTATACCAGCGTGTTTTTGTATTGTTCGAACACGCCATCCAGTTCCTTGACGCTTTCGTTCCTCTTTCCTTGCAGCCAGTATGCGGTAGCCAAATTGCAGCGAGCCTGCATCCTAATCTCGTGATTCGCGGTGCGGCCAAGCAGCTTCTGCAGCACAGCCTCCGCTTGCTCCGACTCGCCTGTCCTCATTAGCAAATAGGCGTAGCCGATCTGATGCTTCTCCGGACACGGCTTGCTGGCATATGCTTTCTGGTACCAAGCAAGCGCCTGCTCGAACCGGTCGGCCATGAATGCCGAACTGCCGCGAATGGTATAGTAGCTCGATCTGGAGGCATACACCATTCCTCCGACCATCACGATAATTAGTCCCCACCCGAGCAACGTATGTAAGCGAAATGCGATAATCATAATCAGTACAAGTACAGCGCCGGTAAGCGCCACTTTGATAAGTAGCTTCATTAAACCATCCCCTTTTCGTATATTACAATAATAGCTGGAAGCGGAGATCTAGCCAACTGTAGTGTAAAAAATCACATAGTTGTTGCTGATGCTATATGATTTCGGCCCATGGCAAAGTTCTATTGCGAACCAAGATGTACTTAAACAAAAAAGGAAGCATCTGTATGGTGAACTGCTTCCTAGTCATTGCACTCTCGTTCGCCGTTAACCTAATGATTTATCGTTAAGAATACGTAAAGTCTCAATGGCTTTCCAGAATACCGAGTTTTCCAAGAATCGTAAATAGTAGCATTTTTGAAACCATATGTTGCTCTTTAGCTGAGAAGGCTGCCGATATAATAAATCGACAGCCTTCTCATGATATTCTTTGAACTATCGATCCTCGATAGCCTCGATACCCTTTGTCAGTTTATAAACGTATTAATAAATGATGGTCTTCGTACAACGAGCGGAATTAAATACCCCAATGGAACAAATACGGCAATATTGGCAATTAGATTGATTGATGAAGGCACCATTCCTACACGGATGTAAGAATCAATAGATGAAGATATCGTCCTAAAGGGAATCAGTTCTAAATTCCATTAACCCATAGCTTTCTGTGCTTTATTACTAGCAACTCTATCGACTACCCTTTGTATATCGCCGAAGAATTTCACAATCACAAAGTTAACTACGCCGATTAAATACACAATGAGGATATGCTTTGAATTTATTTTACCCATGATAGTTGATACTTTTCTCCCTCTTGGCACCAAACTTCCAATCAATATACTCACCCCATTCTACCATATATTGTAACTTTCCTCCCGTTAGCGTAACCGGCTCCGTTACAGCCTTGTTATTTGGCTCCCCCGCCAGTTAGATCAACCAAAAACTGACGTGATCAAGAATACATAGATATATAGCTTAGCGCGATCCATCGGGAATGTCATAATCTTCTTGTCAAAATCGGGAATGTCCTCAAGTTCTTGTCATCCGATTTTGACAAGAACTTGAGGACATAAAAAGAAAATCTGCATCAAATAGGACTTTTAATGTAACCATGTTCTTGGTCGGATGTGTCTAATGACACAAATCTGCCTACATAAATGACACAAAGTTCCCATCATTAGCCGCCTCTATTAAAATGGAGTGCTGCTCGATGATTTATGTTTATTATGAACAATCACTCATATGTTTAACATAAAGACTGGAACAGGCTGCTGTCAATAAGAAGGTGCCGTTTTTCCTGCATATAAAGAGACCGATCCATTGTTCTTGTTAGGCTTGGACCGGTCTAGGTTACTTAATTTCTGAATTCTACTTGCTGTGGCTTCTTAATCAGGTCTAGAAATTGATCGATGCCCCACATCCAAACCGTTCCGTCTTTTTTAATAACAGACTCCGTCGTTAAATCCCCACTCAATATAGAGATTTTCACAGAAGCCGCATTTTCGATATCCTCTAGTTTGAATAAATCTTTCCAGACTCTTTCAGGCTTGGCTCCAAGCGCTTCCCATTTCTCAATAAAATATCCCAAGCCCCAAACAGTACCATCTTTTTTCACAAAGAGAGCATGGTCATTGCCGCTAGCAAAGTCAACAACATCGGTAAGCCCATCCATTCGATACGGCGCTGCAGGCACTTCTGCCAAACCATCTTGATCTTTGGATAGTATGGTTCTACCCCAAGTCCAAACGCTTCCATCTTTATCGAGGGCATAATGATCGCCGCCCAGCTTAACGATGTCTTTTAAATTCTTAAACTGTACGGGTTTAACATCTCTGATGGAGTCATAAAAAGACCAGTTTGCGCTTGGCCTAGAGACATAACCATCATAATTCCAAACCGATCCATCCTCTTTTAAAAATGTCAAGTCATAGGAAATCAACATATCTGTCACATGATCTAAGCCCTCAATTTGAATGGGCTCCGTTTTTAATGAAGCATAAATAGGATCGTCTTTTAACATACCCGGTGCTGCCTCAAACATCCAAACCTTCCCGTGTTTATCAATAGCCATACCAATCATGCCCGCAACATCAACTTTAACAATGTCCTTCAAATTCGGAATCTGCTCACCCAACTTGACGGAAGCATGCTCATTCAGATTGCTTTTTACTCCGAGTGTCTCAATTGTCCAAACGGTACCATCCTTTTTCAGGGCTAGAATCATACCGCCATTTTGAGAAATACTTTTCACTTCTTTGATGTCAGGGGTTTTTATCATTAGATTCGTAAAAAAACCGTCTTTTACGGAGATTGCATGCCATGAGAAGCACCAAACATTCCCTTGATCATCCACCGCCACCGGAAAATTCGGGTTATTTACCTGCACAATCCTGGGTTCATTTTTCCCCAACTCATCCGTTGCGAATACCGACAACGGTGTAACTACGGCAAGCGATAAAACCGATAGCACTGCTGCGGACTGAACGATGCGTTTTGACCAACATTTCAATTTCAAAATCTTCATCTCTCCTTTTTTAAGGTAACAATTTGATAAACCATTCAACAAACCCATTTTTTCCCAGTAATATAGACGCTAAAAATAGGAAATAGTTGCAATTAAATGAAAAAAGACCGATTCATAGGCCTTACTAGGCTTGAATGGGTCAAATGATATACATTTAGGTGGCGCAAGCAACGACAAAGAAGTTATTTTGAAGTTCTGCTTCGAAATAACAGGAACAAAACTAAAGAAACTAACAACCCAAAGCATACCACGTCATCAGGTAAAACTGGTGAACCAAAGAAATCGAAATAAAGCTGCTACGTACCCACTCAAATACTATCAAAGAATCAAACACCCGGTTTACTTGGCTGGGTTCTTTTTTGGGGAATATAAGTGTTAATGATAGAGGAACAGCTGCCGCTTCTAATGTAACTTTTACTAATAGTTCGGGAGATAGAGGGTATGGTCTATGTTCGGTATGCTTAAGCAGATCCACGGAATATGGTCAACTCCTCTTGAACTTCTCATATCCGCATACTAAGAAACAACCTCATTTGTCTATTTCATTTCAAGAGATAGACTTCCTAATAAAACAGCGGCGGATTAGGAACTTAAACCGCGTTCTTAATGATGAAGCTTTCTCTCTGATACGATACCACATATTGGAACTAAGTAGAGTAAAGGACTGGGGATCCCAGCCCCTCCTCATCAAACCGTACGTGCAGTTTTCCCGCATACGGCTTTCCGACGTTCTTCATCTAGGA